>JADGAV010000074.1 GCA_015231825.1 SAR324 cluster bacterium | reverse complement strand
TGTTGAAATATATACCAGAGAATTGAGACGTTTTTCTAAACGACCCTATTTGGATAACTTATTTTCAGAAATTGGAGCAGAATTAAACAAAACTTTAGAACTTATTTATAGCAGTTATCCTTATTTTGTATTCACTACAGATGTTTTCTATTCCAATCAAAAGACAATCAAACTGGCTCTTTCCAATATAGCATTCGCCCCAAGAAAAATAGATAATTCTCAGCTTTCAAAGGTGTTATGGGAATTCAAAAAGAATGATCTCATTCGTAAACCTTCAAATGTTGAAAAGTTTAATTTTTTACAAGTCAACCACAAACAGAAAACAGTATCATTGCTTACTGGAAATTGGGAAATGAGTGACAATTTAATTTTACCCGAAAATTATAAGTTCTTGATTGGAAAAGGAACTCATCTCCACTTATTGAATTCAGCAAAGATCATTTCTTATGGTCCAATCGAGTTGATAGGTGAACCTGAATGGCCCATTATAATCGACACTCCTGATGCGACTGGACAAGGTGTTGCAGTTATTCAGGCTAAAGCACAGTCTGAAGTAAAACATGTCATTTTTAGGGATTTGTCAAATCCTTCCCATCTTGGATGGCAATTGACTGGCGCGATTACGTTTTATGAATCGTCTGTGAAATTAGACAACGTCAAATTTACAAATACGCGCTCTGAAGACGCCTTAAACATTATACGTTCAAAATTCTCAATCAAATATGTCAGTTTTGATGCAATCCCTTCAGATGCCATTGATATTGATTTCGGAAATGGGAAAATCATGCATTCTTCAGTCAGTGGTTGTGGAAATGATGGTATTGATCTTTCCGGAAGTCGGGTGAGAATTGAGGATGTCCTGGTCCAGCAATGCAAGGATAAAGCGTTGAGTATTGGTGAAAATAGTTCGGCACAGATTAAGGAACTTCGTATTGATGACGCATTTATAGCTCTTACCAGTAAAGATTTATCTGAGGTTGAAGGAGAGAATATCGCAATTCGGAGTGCGGAATTCGGCGTTGCAATTTTTCAGAAAAAACCAGAATTTGGACCCTCACATGTCAGCATTCGAAAATTGAAAACTAAAAATGTCAAAACCTCATTTTTAGTGGAACATCACTCGACTTTGCAGGTTGATGATTTCCAAATTGAACCAAATCAGAAGAAAGTTGAGAAATTTTTATATCCCAACAAATGAAATTTTGAAAATTGATTGTTAATCATTAACGCGCCCTCCCCATGACCCCCTGGTTTTTAATACAACTATTAGGTTTTTTCAGCTCGTTGATCATCATAAGTTCTTGGTTAAACAAAATTTTAATTTGTAGCTCCTATTTTGACCTCAAATACTTACCCCGTTTTGCTTGGGGATGGTGCCTCTATTTTCTGATATATATTTTAGGTCGTCTCGGTTCTGTTTCAGTTGAAACGGTTCATTTGATTTTTTCGGGAATTGCGTTGGGTATCCCGGGTTTAAAGGGGATGTGGCATTGGGTTTGTTGGTCTCCGTCAGGTTTTGGGAAACGGCATTTTCGTTCAGCACCAATAAATGAATCAATGCTTTTGACAGGATTGTTTGTCGGAATAATGGTGTATATCGGGCCATTTTTAGAATTTCCTTCAGATCCACTCTATCACCTCTCAGCAACTCAGTCCTGGGAAACCGCTCGGTCGTTGGATGTGGTTGAAGATCGTCATTCCCATTTTGTCTATTTTGTCAATCACTGGTTGTTGCAACCATCTAACATTAGCTGGGGGGAGAGAGCAGGTGTTACACTTTTGACTGCTCTATTGAATGGAATACTTTTCTTGAGTTTTATTCGTTTTACAAAATTATTTTCTAAAAAAAATTACATTGGGTGGAGCGGCGCAATAGCTTCATTGGGATTTTTCGGAACGAGTATTTTCAGTTACTATCGGTATTATGTCCTGGCAGATTCTTTTATTGCCTATTTAGTTTTTATGGAGGCTTTGTTTTTGGTTTCTGGCTTTTTTATAAGTGAACGCTTCCGTTATTTAGTCTTGCTTCCACTTTTGATGGCATTTTGTTGGCAGAATCATGCTCAGGAGGTTTTGTTGCTGGCCAATGCAGTTGCGGGGATAGGGTTGGGTTTATTCATTTTTCGCTACCATAAACTTTCCCCGAACTTTAGAACGCAATTGTTCTGCCTTGTTGGTGTTGGTATTTTCGGAGTTATTCTAATCTTTTCTTCTACAAATACACCTCTTGTATCTCTGCAGGAGGAATTTTTCCTGCAAAGAATAATGGATGGGTTATTGGAAAATCCATTGTACGTGATTGAATTTTCTCGTTTGAACAGTGCGATGGGGGTTGGGGCCTGGATCGCAATGGTAGCAGCAATTGTCGTGTTGTTTTCATCAAAAAGTTCCAAAAAAATTGTCATCCTTGCCGGACTTTGTATTTGGCCTATCGTCGTTTTATGGAATCCTCTTGCGATCAGTTTACTGCAACGTGCAATTCCATCGTCATCGGTCCTATATCGACTCATTTTCGGATCCTTATACTGGGTTTTCATAGTAGTTTTTTTAGAATTTATTTTTGACCGGCGTCAACAATTAAGCCGATTACTAACCAGGTTTTCTTTCTTTCAAGGAAGCAATTTTTATCGCTTTAGACATTTACAATTGCTTGCTGTTTTAGGGGTATTCTTGGGAATTACTTTGATTCCTCATGCTCCGGTCCGGGGAAAAATTCTTCATTTATTGACAAAAACTGAGTCAATGCATGATGGACGAGACCTAAATTCGGTGATTCGATATCTTCGTCAGGACGCCCCTTTTCATTGCATTGACCCTTATCTCGGAAGCAAAAACCTGCCCGTTCGTCGTTTTATCCTCAGCGATCCATACATCAATCAGTATTTGCTAGCGACCGGTTATTTTTATACCATGACGGATCGTTGGCGAATTATCTATCCTAATGAACCAGAGCAGCGTGATTTTCCCAACCAATTTATCCTTCGATGGTTGAAGGATATTAAAAGGAAACCAGAAGGGTCTGACAAAAGTCCTGTCTTTCCTGATGTTCTCCGAGAACATAATATTTGTTATGTGCTTTTGTATTCAGGGGATTCTGTTCCATCCAGCCGGATAGGAATTCTTTCTGGACATTGGGCTGGAGATTTTGTTAACAGCAGACACGATTATTCCAAAAAACTGTTTCGTTGGATCGGGAAATATCCTCTAGATTTTCAGTTGGTTTTTAAAGATGAATCAGTGCAACTTTACAGAGTGCTATGACGTTATCGCATAAATTCTTAAAGTTTTCAGTCATTGAAAAATTTCTGATCGGATGGAGTATGGTACTCCTTTTTCTGGTTTTTTTTCAATGGTATGAATTGGCACTTGGTGTTTTTGCATTCTTTCCTTTCCTTTACTTAATTTTCAGGTCAATCCTTGACGGAACTTTTGAAATTCGATTTTTATCTATAGGCTATCTCGGCGGGCAGAGTCTCTGTTGGCTGATTGGGTTTTTAGGATGCCTTTATATTCTTCCTCTCCTTGGCTATCCTCTTGTATATTTATTCAATAATGTCAACGGTCTCCCTGTCAAATATACTTTAGTAACGATGATCTTGGTCAATCTGACCATGTGGGGTGGCTTGTTTGGAAGTCAATTGGCTCTGATTTTTCAAAAGAAACAATCGGATACAATAAGAGTTTCAACCATGCCTATTATTTTAGTCAGAAATGGAATTGTGCTGACTGCAATCATTTTTTTAGTCTACCTGGTCTCATCATACATAGGAGGCAGTTTATCTGCCCGGACTCTGATTGGAAGTCGATTGCCTGTTGGATCTCTTTTATATTGGGTTACAGGATTAGGAGGAGTTTCCTTTCTTTTTTTCTTTTTTGCTGGGGCATATTTATGCATTCCGTTTTTTAGTCTTAGAAACGTAATGTTACTCCTGATTTTGTTTTTGTGCATGTCTCTTTCTGGATTGACAGGTGGGCGTGGCACCAGTATTCAGATGCTGCTATTTTTTCTTGGCGGAAGCTTCTATTCAAATATCAGCCCTAAAAAAGTTACTCATTTGACATTGGTATTGGTTCCATTTGTGCTGGCATTTCTTGTTGTGATCGGAGCGGCACGAAGCGAAAATTTTACAACGGACCCTTTTGAGCAGCGTCTGGAAAAAGTATGGCATACTATGACTGTTACTGTTCCAGAACAATGGAAAAATCGCACTTATTATTTTTTAAGGCGTATTGCCAATGATCTTGCAGGACAGCTGGTTATTGATTCGGTGGTCGAGCGGCAGGAATATATCGGGTTTCGTAATTTTGAGCGTTTAGCAACAATTTTTGTTCCAAAATTTGTAATCGGCGACAAAGCATCGGCTGATGATGGGCCAGAGCGATTGCGGGATGATTATGGTCTGTTAGTGACTGATTTTCATTCAATTCCAATTACTTTTATGGCAGATGCATTCGAACGTGGGGGTTATTTCGCCACATTTTCTTGTTCTTTTTTACTCTCTTTTTGGCTCACGTTGCTTGGAAGATTCATTTGGTCCCTTAATTGGCCTCTGTTTCGTGCGGTTTTGATGACCTCTTTTGCCTACCATTGCTTAAATATCCAAACGTATTCTGTTATCGGAACGATAAGAGAAGTGACTTACACTTTTGTCAAAGACGCGATTTTGATGGGAGGCATTGTTTTTTTTATCAGTTTTATATCATTACATGGAACCAAAACAGGAAAACCATGATTAT
>JADGAV010000023.1 GCA_015231825.1 SAR324 cluster bacterium | reverse complement strand
TTATTCAGAAGAACCAGGGGGAATTTCTCGTTTGACATTCTCAGGCAGAACAATTTCTATTTCTTTGCGAATCAGTTCATAGTGCTGAGGTTGACGGTGCAGAGAAAAGTTGAAGATGTGTTCCTTGATTTCCAGGCACCGGTCCAGATCGCAGTCTGCCACAATCAGTTCGTCTCCTTGAGTGGTGCACATCGCCACCATTTCTCCTGTGGGAGAAATGATGCAGCTTTGTCCGAGCAAATTGCATCCTTCTTCTTTTCCTGCCTTCGCCACCGCGACGATCCATGTTCCGTTTTGATATGCGCCAGCCTGCATGGGCAGGTGATTGTGAAAAGACTGCAAATGGTCATGTTCCGGTACCGGAGGGTAATGCGTAGGAGTATTATATCCCAAAAGGATCATCTCTGCTCCCTGC
Organism: SAR324 cluster bacterium; assembly: GCA_015231825.1. GTDB lineage: Bacteria > SAR324 > SAR324 > SAR324 > NAC60-12 > JADGAV01. The sequence goes on along the minus strand of JADGAV010000023.1, from coordinate 79,533 downwards.
AAGCCCAGCACCCGGTATGTTTCAGGCCATCGCCGATCATTGCAAATGCACATTCCGATCTGACCGCCAAAAACTTCTGAAACAGAAAACCCTTGTTCTCCCACTTCAAAGTATCTTTTTTCTAAATGCTGAAAAGGACGCCATTCCTCATGGTCCTTATGTCCCGGCAGGTGAATTTTACGATATTTACTGACGATCTTGCCTGTGTTGTCGACAAGTATGGAAGTATTAAACCGCCGTTTCCGCCCTGCTTCAATGCTCAATTCCGCATATCCCAAGTAGAATCCAATGCCATGCCGCACAGCTTCATCAAACAGGATTTGAGTTTCTTTTCCCGGCATTTCCACTTCAAAAAACGCATCAATTTCTTCCTGATCTTCCATGTACCATCGAGGAAAAAAAGTGGTCAATGCCAGCTCCGGGAAAACCACCAGATCGCAGCCATGGTCCTTTGCCCGGTGCATCATGTCCAAAAGCCGTCGGATCACAAGGGAACGGGTTTCCGAACGTGCGATGGGGCCCAACTGTGCAGCCCCGACGGTTACAATTCTGCTCATACTTTTCTCCAAATTTTATTTTTCCAACCAATTCAGCCATTTTGGCAGGACTACAATACTAACAAAAACTCAAAACTGTTTTAAAATATTTTCTATCCTTCATACCCGTCCAAATGAAACTCAATCCTCACTGTCTGCTTTTTTCAAAAGGACCTGCAAAAGCACATTGGCCCCTGCCTCTATATCTTCAGGTTTTGTGTATTCCTTCACATTGTGACTGATGCCACCTGCACTCTGCACAAAGATCATCCCTGTCGGACAATTGGGAGCAAATGCCTGGGCATCATGTCCGGCACCGCTCGGCAGTCGTTTCACAGTCAATCCCTGAGCTTTTGCTTCTGCTTCGACCAGGGCGACCATTTCCGGATCAAAAACAACCGGTTCAAACCGAGCGAGGGTTGTGCTCTCAATACTGACCTGTTCATCTGCAGTCAGTTTTTGTAAAAAATGATGCAATTCCGCTTCTGCCTCCTGAAGCAGGGCTTCATCAGTATTTCGTAAATCAACCGTCATCACAGCATGATTGGGGATCACATTGATTAAATTGGGTTTGAGATCAATGGCACCCACTGTCGCAACTTGATTCCCTCCCATCCGGAGAGCCAGTTCTCTTGCAAAAACAGCAATTTTCGCCGCACAATAACCCGCATCATGACGCATCGACATTGGTGTTGTCCCTGCATGATTGGAAACACCGGAGATACGAACTTCTGTCCACGAAATACCCTGCACCCCTTCAACTGCACCAATTTCAATTCCTTCTTTTTCAAGGATTGGCCCCTGCTCCACATGCAGTTCCAGAAAAGCATGAGCGCGCATCCCGCCGCAAGGATCTTCCCCCCTGTAGGCAATGCGCTCCAATTCTTCCCTGACAAGGCTTCCGTCAATCCCAACCACATTCAATGTTGTTTCCAGATCGAGATGTCCCTGGTGCACCATACTCCCCATCATGTCCGGAGCAAAACGGGACCCCTCTTCATTGGTGAAAAAAGCAACCGCCACGGGCCGTTGCGTGACAATACCGGCATCATTCAGGCAGGCTATGACTTCCAAACCGGCCAGCACTCCCAGATTTCCATCATAATATCCTCCCGTGCGTACCGTATCAATATGTGAACCCATCATGACGGGTGCTTCGTCTGATTTTCCTGCTCTTGTCCCCGTCACATTGCCGATCTGATCGATCCTGACCGTCAAACCCAGTGATTTCATCCGGGCAATTACCCAGTCTCTCCCGGCTTTATCTTCATCTGTCAAAGCCAAACGACAGACGCCTCCACCTTCCAGGGCACCAATTTTTCCCAGTTCTTCAATTTTTGATATCAAACGTTGTCTGTCAATTTTCAATGATTTGCTCATATCAATTCTCTCGCTGAACCTGATCTACGTTCAAAGCTGAAGCAGAACTTCCCCGCTTTCCAAATTGCCAGCATTGCTCATATCATGAAGCAAGGCAGACATTCAGCTGCCTGGGATCCCGGCAAAAAGGAAGACATCCGCTTTAGGCATCCTGAATGTTACTCTTAAAATGAAACGAGTATATAAAAGAATTTTTTTCCCTTGCAGGAATTTATTTATTTGGAGGGTTTTTACTAAGAAATTTATCGGGATCAATGGCATAACCGGGTAGGGTGCAGCTGATCCCATAGCTGAAGGTCTTCCCGGACCTGCTTTGATCGTATGCCATTCCAATCGTACTTTGCAAGTAAAGCATCAGGGGAATGCCGACAACAATTGCCAAAAACAAGCCGATGCAATATGTCAGGATCACTTTTTCTATATTGTCCAGTGTACGACCTTGCCATTTCATAAGGATTCTCGGCAAAAAGGAGTTGACTATCAACAATGGGAATATAGCAGTATTTTAAGAAAATTGAAAAATGTTTGTTTTTAACTTTCCCTTCCAATTCAACTTTTTCCGCCTTTTCAGATTGCGACTTTTCTCTCGTCTTCCTATGATTCCGTATCATTAGTCATGGGGTAGCGATGCTGTTTTGAGTATATTCTGAAGTAAAAAGGATGACAGCCAACCCTAACCATTTTTGCAGAAGCAAATTGACATCAACGTTGCATGACAGAAAACACCGTGATCGCCATCGGCGGCAATTCCCTGATCAAAGATGAGCAGCACCAAAATGTCGAAGATCAACTTCTCGCAGTCAAAGAAACTGCCAACCATATTGCAGATTTTGTTAAACTGGGAAACAACGTCGTTATTTCCCATGGAAACGGTCCTCAAGTCGGTTTTATCTTGAGACGGTCGGAACTTGCATTTGAGGCGGGAGAGCTCCACTTTGTTCCCTTGAAAAACTGTGTGGCCGACACTCAGGGTGCGATTGGCTATCAAATCCAGGAATCTCTGCACAATGCCTTTAAGGAACGGGGAATCCAAAAAACCGTGACGACATTGGTGACCATGGTGGAAGTCGACCCCGAGGACCCTTCTTTTGCGCACCCCACCAAAGCTATCGGCGAATATTATGATAAAATGAAACTGGATGCGATGTTATCGAAACATCCGGACTGGAAGATGGTCCATGTGCAGGGAAAGGGGTATCGCCGGGTGGTACCTTCTCCGCTGCCTTTAAGAATTATTGAACTCGAAGCGGTGAAAACCATGGTCAACAACGGGTTCTGCGTCGTGGCTGCCGGAGGTGGCGGTATTCCCGTTGTTTCCGATGAACAGGGAAAACTGTCGGGAATTAATGCGGTGATCGACAAAGATTTGTCAACAGCACTGCTCGCTTCAGAAATGTCTGCAAGGCTTCTGATTATTTTGACTTCTGTGAAAAATGTTTTTGTTGATTTCAACAAACCCGGCAGAAAGGCATTGAAGCAAATCACAGTTTATGAGGCATCTCAACTGATTGAGCAGGGCCAATTTGCCGAAGGAAGTATGCTGCCGAAAATAAAGGCGGCGGTGAATTTTTTAGCCAGAGGCGGAAGCCGCGTCATTATCAGTTCCCCGGAAAACCTGCTGGCTGCTGTTCAGGAGAATCAGGGGACTCATATTGTACCCTGCTAATGTGAAGAGTTGAGTCCCAAATCCAATTCGGAAGAACAGACAATCTTCGGACTCGATCCGGGGGCACTCTTTTTTTACACAGGCAGGAACCTGATAATTTTTCTCAATCTATAAATTTTTTCGGAGACCCTTTGCTGAATCGAAAGAAATCTCGTTTCACACCACGGAGAAACCAATGAACACACAGGACATACAGGAGCAGATCGGGCAGCTTTCCCAATTGAATACGGAAAAAATGTTTCTCAACGACTTTTTACTGACATGGGACCGGAGCCAGGATGAAATCAACGCCGTTTTCAAAGTTGCCGAAATCCTCAGGCAGTTGCGTCAAAGGAATATTTCAACCCGGACTTTTGATAGTGGACTGGCAGTTTCTATCTTCCGTGACAATTCGACTCGAACTCGATTCAGCTTTGCCAGTGCGAGCAATCTTTTGGGTCTCGCTGTCCAGGATTTGGATGAAGGAAAATCTCAGATTGCCCATGGAGAAACCGTTCGAGAAACCGCCAACATGGTTTCATTTATGGCAGACGTCATCGGGATTAGAGATGATATGTACATCGGCAAAGGCAATGCCTATATGCGGGAAGTGGCCGAATCCGTCAATGAGGGGTACCACGAGGGGATCCTGGAACAACGACCGACTTTGGTCAACCTCCAGTGTGACATTGATCATCCCACTCAATCGATGGCTGATGCCCTGCATCTGATTCAGCATTTCGGGGGGATAAATCAGCTGAAAGGTAAGAAAATTGCCATGTCCTGGGCCTACTCCCCTTCTTATGGAAAACCTCTTTCGGTTCCTCAGGGAATTGCAGGATTGATGACCCGCTTCGGGATGGACGTCGTTCTTGCACACCCAAAAGGATACAACATCATGCCGGAAGTCGAGCAGATTGCGCGCAAAAACTCGGAAGAATCCGGAGGCTCTTTCAGGACATCAGAGTCCATGGCTGAGGCATTCAAAGACGCCGACATAGTCTACCCCAAAAGCTGGGCTCCTTTCAACGCCATGGAGAAACGGACAGAACTCTATGGCAACAATGATATGCAGGGAATCAAATCCCTTGAAAAGGAATTGCTTGCTCAAAATGCCCGTTACAAAGAATGGGAATGCACTCGTGAATTAATGGATCTGACTCGAAACAAAAAAGCACTCTACATGCACTGCCTCCCTGCCGATATCACCGGAGTGAGCTGTGAGCAGGGTGAAGTGGAAGCCGCCGTTTTTGATCAACACAGAAATTCTCTTTATACTGAAGCGAGTTACAAACCCTACGTGATTGCCGCCATGATTTTTATCGCCAAATTCAGCAATCCTGCTGACAAACTTGAAGAACTTTACAACCGGCAGCACATACGCATACTTTAAGACCTGCAATTTTGCCGGCATGCAAAACCATGGTCCAAAAGCAATCTCTATGAAATTTACTTTGAAACAAATTTGACACTTAAACAAAAATTGCAGACAGGGAGATTCAAATATGAGCAATATGGCAGCAGAAATTAGAGCAAAAGCAGCAGAGTACAAAAACTATACAGCCCAGCTTCTTTCAGAACTGGTCCAAATCAAATCCTACAGTTCTCAAGAGCAAGATGTCTGTGCCCGAATCACAGAAATGTGCCGGGAAGCCGGATTCGATACAGTACGAACAGATGCTTTAGGGAGCGTCATCGCCAGCATCGGAAAGGGTCCCAAGATGATTGTCTTTGATGGTCACATCGACACAGTGGAAGTGGGTGAAAGGAAAAACTGGCAATTGGATCCATTTTCAGGATTGATAAAAGATGGAAAAATACACGGCAGGGGAAGTGCCGATCAAAAAGGAGGGGCTGCTTCCATGATTGCTGCAGGTCGTATCCTGAAGGAATTAGCATATGCGGGTCAATACACTGTACTCTTCACATTCACAGTCATGGAGGAAGATTGCGATGGAATGTGCTGGAAATACTTGATTGAAGAAGAAAAAATTGAACCTGATTTCTGGGTTTCTACTGAACCGACATCCTGTCAACTGTACCGAGGTCACCGGGGAAGAATGGAAATTCAGTGTACCTTCAGAGGAATTTCCTCGCACGGATCTGCACCTGAAAGAGGGGTGAGCGCGGCTTATAAAGTGGCCAGGGCGGCTCTCGCGATTGAAAAATTAAATGAAAGTCTGCAACCGGATGAGGACAATTTCCTGGGTAAGGGAACCGCAGTTGTTTCTCAAATTGTCGTCAACGGGCCTTCACAATGTGCGGTTCCTGACTATGGGATGTTGTATATTGACCGTAGATTGACCTGGGGTGAAACTGCCGAATCTGCGATTCAGCAGGTTAAAGACGTGATGGGAGAAGATGTTGAAGTGGTTGAAATGCCGAAATATGTCAAAAAAGGGTATAAAAATTTCGACTACGGTCAGGAACTTTACTTCCCGACCTGGAAAATTGAAGAAAACCATCCCCTGGTGCAGGGAGGGATTGATGCTTATCGGGCGCTTTACCAGAAGGCTCCAAATGTTGACAAATGGACTTTCTCTACAAATGGTGTTTCCGTATGCGGACGACACAAAATTCCAGCCATCGGATTTGGTCCTGGAGATGAAGCCCAGGCCCATGCCCCAAATGAATTCAACAGAACCGAAGATTTGGAAATCTGTGCAGCCTTTTACGCAAACCTCGTTTACCAAATGGACAATATAAATTAGTGTGAATCAGAAACTTATGTGCAGGTATACCTTCAATCCCTTTCTTAAACAAAATCCTGACTGGACTGGAAAAAGCTTCGACTTCCTGCGTAATAGCGATATGTTTGAGTTCCACAAATCGCTTGAAGGATATGAAGCCACCCCCCTCGTGTCTCTCCCCAAAATTGCAGACACGCTCGGGATCAAAGCCGTGCTGGTCAAAGACGAAAGCTTCCGTTTTGGAATCAACGCCTTTAAAGCCCTGGGGGCCAGTTACGCGATTTATCGTTTTTTAAAGGATCGGTGGGAAGGACAGTTTGCCGCGCCATTCAACGAACGCAGTTTTAGCGATCCTGCGGTATTAGAAAAGCTCGGATCCTTTACTTTTTGTGCCGCAACCGACGGGAATCATGGCAGAGCCGTTGCGTGGACTGCAAAAAAGCTAAAACAGTCCGCAGTGATTTTCATGCCATCAGATACAGTGCAGGCGCGCATTGACAGCATTCGATCCGAAGGGGCCGAGGTGCTCATTATCGATGGAACTTTTGACGATTGTGTTCGGACTGCCGGTCAACAGGCTAAAGAAAAAGGCTGGTTTGAAATTGCAGACACGGCTTATGAAGGATACATGACCATCCCGTCCTGGGTTCTGAATGGCTATTCCACTCTCTTTCGAGAGATGGAAAACGAAATCAACCTGAACGAAGGTCCTCAAATTGATTTTGTTTTTCTGCAGGCAGGAGTCGGGGCATTCGCCGCTGCCGGTGCCTCGTATTACACCCAACGCTACGGAAAGCACCGCCCGAAATTGATTTGTGCGGAACCTCTTGAGGCGGCCGGATTTCTCGATTCCATTGATTTCGGAGAAGGAAGTCCAATCGCGGCAAAAGGAAAAATGGAAACCATCATGGCCGGGTTGAATTGCGGGATTCCCTCCCTCGCGGCCTGGCCGATTCTGAAGGATTCCATCGAATTGTTTTTGGCCATCTCTGATGACTATGCAGAAGATGCCATGCGTCAATTCGCGGCTTCCGGAGTGATATCCGGAGAGGCTGGTGCCTCCGGATTGGCAGCATTGCTTGCTTTGATGAAGGACCCGGCTTTGGCAGATGCCAGGAAAAAAATTGGTATTGGAGAGCATTCAAGAGTGCTTCTGGTCAGCACTGAAGGTGACACCGACCCGGAAAACTATCAAAAAATTGTTAGAAACGACTAATCGGCAAAAATTCTCACCAAGGAAAAAATAATGATACCCATAATTGACAAGGTCGTAGACAGAAAAGTATTGGAAAAGAGTGCCCGACATTTTGGCGAAAAGGGAATCATCCTGCCCACTTTCAAGCAGATGAGGAACCCAGAATTGATCCCGGATAAAATCAAAGATCAATTGAAGGGGATTGGTCTCTGGGAACGGCACCCATTGAATCTTTTTCGAATTACCTGGAAAAATGAACCGACCGAAAAAGGAGGCTTGTTCGGGGGTGTCAATTTCCTGGAAATTCCATCTGAATTGACCGGTGTCAAGGCAAGGATTGTTGTGGTGATCGGAAAGTATTTTCCCACTGGTGCTCATAAAGTAGGAGCCGCCTATGGATGCCTGGTTCCGAAGATCATCAGCGGACAATTTGACCCGACCTATCACAAAGCGGTTTGGCCATCTACCGGTAATTATTGTCGGGGAGGAGCCTTTGATTCCGATATCATGGGATGCACTGCCGTGGCAATCCTTCCCGAAGGAATGAGTAAGGAACGTTTTACCTGGTTGAAGGAAATCGGAGCGGAAGTGATTGCCACACCGGGGAGCGAATCCAATGTGAAGGAAATTTATGACAAATGCTGGGAAATCTCAAGAAACCGGGCAGATTGTGTCATCTTCAATCAATTTGATGAATTTGGAAATCCTGCCTGGCACTACCACATTACGGCATCTGCGATTGAAGAAGTCTTTCAGCAGCTCAAAAGCGACAAAAGCCAATTCGCTGCTTATGTCAGTTCCACTGGTTCTGCAGGTACCATCGGAGCCGGCGACTATCTCAAAAGCGTCTTTCCATCACTGAAAGTCGTTGCTTCCGAAGCACTCCAATGTCCCACGCTGCTCAACAATGGATTCGGGGAACACCGCATTGAAGGAATCGGGGACAAACACGTGCCCTGGGTCCACAATGTCAAAAACACCGATGTCGTCACGGCAATCGATGATGAAGACTGCATGCGTTTGTTGAGGCTTTTTAATGAAGAGGAAGGAAAAGCCCTGCTTGCTGACAAGATCGAGCATTCGGTGATTGAAAATTTACAGGTCCTGGGAATCTCTGCCATCGCCAATATACTCTCTGCGATTAAAACTGCAAAATACTACGAAATGACTTCCGATGACCTGATCGTCACCCTGGCCACCGATGGGGCAGACATGTATGAGTCCCGTGTGCACGAGTTGAGAGAAGAACATGGTGCCTACAGTGAGCTGCAGGCTGCCATTGATTTTGAAAACTGCCTCGGTGGAGTTTCTGTGGATTATCTGAAAGAATTGACTTATCCGGAGCGGAAAGCCATTCACAATCTGAAGTATTACACCTGGGTGGAACAACAGGAAAAAGATATCGAAGATCTGAATGCGCTCTGGTATGACCGGGATTTATGGCCCAAACTCTTCAATCAGCCAGAAAAATGGGATGAGATGATCGAAGAGTTCAATCAAATGAGCGGGGTTTTATAGTTCCCGACTCCCACTTTCATTCTCCATAGGGGACCCAGATATTTTTTATTTGTGTTGCGTGTCGTAAATAGTCTTCTCCTTCTCCATGTTTTGGGTTGGACCAATCAGGGTGTTTTCCATAATTCACCCAGGTACGTTTCATGTTTTCGGCAGAAGCATACTCAATTTTTTGACTGCCGCTGCTGGACCCAAAATACCAGATTCCGTCAACATCGTCATGTTTCGCCAAAACTTCAGCCAGTGAATCACGGTCTCCTGTGACAATGTTGACGACCCCTCCCGGGACATCCGAAGTGTCGAGAATCTGATAAAAATCGGTTGCCGCCAGCGGAAACGTTTCCGAGGGAACAGCAATGACGCAATTTCCCATTGAAATCGCTGGAATGACGGTCGAAAGAAATCCCAGCAATGGAAATTCATCGGGACAAACAATTCCCATAACCCCGAGCGGTTCCGGCATGGCCAGAGTCACATTTCTTAAAGGAGTATGATGGACTCTCCCGTCATACTTGTCTGCCAGCGCAGCATAAGTATAGATGCGGCTGATGGAAAGCTCCACTTCCTGCTCAGAGCTTGAGCGAGTGCGCCCCGTCATTTGCGCAATTCTCCGGGTAAATTCTTCTCCTCTCGCAGCTAAATTTTCTGCAACATAGTAAAGCACCTGAGCGCGATTGTGGGCCGTCGCTTTGGACCATGACGCCGCTCCATGAGCCGCTTCAACCGCATTTCGAATGTCCTTGCGATTTCCTGCACCCACTTCTCCAATAAGCTGTCCTTGCGGAGTATATAATGGATGGCTGTACCCCCCATCCGGTCGCGCCTGCTTGCCGCCAATGTATAGTTTTGCCGTTCGGTCAATGGCCGGGAGTGAAACCGACGGAGATTTTAGTTTGCGGCTGTCAGCTTTTTTGAAGACCTGTGGCGTATCTTTGTATTCACTTTCCCAATGCGGCTTCACATACTCATACAATCCTTCTTTTCCTCCTTCACGTCCAAACCCGGATTCCCGATAACCTCCAAACCCTGAAGCTGCATCAAAAACGTTGCTGCAATTGATCCAGATCGTGCCTGCTTTGATTTTCGGAGCAATATCAAGAGCCAGATTGATATTTTCTGTCCAGAGGCTTGCGGCCAAGCCATACCGGGTATTGTTTGCCAATGAAACCGCTTCAGCCGGAGTCCGGAAAGTCATACTGACCAGAACCGGTCCAAAAATTTCAACTTGTGCGATGGAAGAAGAAGTCGAGACATTGCTAATCAAGGTTGGCGGATAAAAATAACCATCCTTGGGGCATGCCCAGGAAGGCTGCCATAAAACTCCCCCTTCCTCTTTGCCCTGTTTCACAAGCTGCCGGATAGTTTTCAACTGCACCGGGGCAACAATGGCACCCATATCGATGCATTTATCCAACGGATTTCCCATTCTTAATTTTTCCATCCTGGCGCGAAGTTTCGTATGCAGCAATTCTGAGATATTTTCTTGAATCAGCAATCTCGATCCTGCACAGCAGACTTGTCCCTGATTGAACCAAATAGCATCGACAATTCCTTCAACGACACTGTCCAGATCAGCATCTTCAAACACGACAACCGGAGATTTTCCTCCCAGTTCCAGAGACAGTTTTTTTCCGCTTCCTGCAGTCGCTTTTCGGAGAATCCGGCCGACCTCCGTTGACCCGGTAAAAGCAATTTTATCAATTTCCGGATGATTGACGATCATTTCACCAGTCTTTCCTGCCCCTGTGACAATATTGACCACGCCCGGAGGAAGACCAATATTGTCACAGATCTCCGCAAATGCCAGGGCGGTCAGTGAAGTGAATTCCGCCGGTTTCAAAACCACGGTGTTTCCCATTGCCAGGGCGGGCGCAATTTTCCAGGCGAGCATCAGAAGAGGAAAATTCCAGGGAATGATTTGCCCCATCACCCCAATCGCCTGATAGTCTTTCATTTCGGATTCCATCACCTGAGCCCAGCCTGCATGATGGTAAAAATGACGGGCTGCCAAAGGGATGTCAATATCACGGGATTCACGGATCGGTTTGCCGTTGTCCAATGTCTCGAGAACAGCTAAGAGGCGAGCATGTTTTTGAATCTGCCGGGCAATGGCATAGAGATACCGCGCACGTCCGTGAGGCCCTAATTTCAACCAGGAGGGAAATGCTTTTCGAGCAGCAGAAACCGCCTTGTCCACATCCTTTTGATCTGCTTCCGAAATTTTTGCTAAAAACTCTTTATTGGCAGGATTGGTGCTATCAAAATAGCGGCCGCTTTTGGAAGATTGCCATTTCCCCCCAATATAAAGACTGAGTTTCCGCTTTTTTGAACTGAGCCACTGGTCAGCCTCCTCCCTACTCTCAAGCGCCGGACCATATTCCATAGATTCATAGATGTTTTGAATGTTCATAAAGTTCCCTCTTTAATATCGTTTCTTCCTCCGCTTTCAAAAGGAGCAGGGAAGAGGATGAAATCATTAAATCCCTTATCCCATCGGATGTCGGTAGGATGCCGAATACCTGCCTGTCAAAAAATGTTCCAATTGCCGCTCAATGTCTCCCAAAAGTCCGGATGCGCCGAAACGGAAAAGTGACGGGTCCAGCCATGCTTCTCCGAGTTCTTCTTTGATCAAAAATAGCCATTCCAGCGATTGCTTGGCTTTTCGAATTCCTCCTGCAGGTTTAAATCCGACCCGATAGCCGGTTTTCTCATAGTACTGCCGAATTGCTCTCACCATTACCAGACTGACCGGCAAGGTAGCATTGACACTTTCTTTTCCCGTGCTGGTTTTAATAAAATCAGCACCGGCCATCATGCAGACCTGACTGGCTCTGGCGACATTGGTCAGAGTTGCCAATTCTCCGGTCGCCAGGATCGTCTTCATGTGCGCGTGTCCACAGGCTTTCCTGAATGCAGCGACTTCTTCATAGAGTTGGTTCCACTTTCCAGTGAGGACAAGATTCCTGCTGATGACAATATCAATTTCGGATGCACCTGCCATAACTGAAGCCTCGATTTCTTTCAGTTTTTGCTGAAAAGAAATTTGTCCTGCAGGAAAACCGGTAGATACTGCTGCTACAGGAATAGAACTGCCTTTCAGGTGAGAAACCGCTGTTTCAACCAGGTTGTGGTAGACGCAGATTGCTCCCACCTTTAAATCCAGTTCCGCAAGCCCCAAATTTTCCAAAAGATCTTTCCGTACCGGGCGTTTTCCTTTGGCACACAAGCGAATTACATTGCCCGGGGTGTCATCTCCTGCCAAGGTAGTGAGATCGATACAGGATACTGCTTTCAGCAACCAGGCAGCCTGCCACTGTTTTTTGACAGTACGTCGGGTTCCCAAAGTGCCGGCTCTTCTTTCAACCGCACTGCGGTTGATCCGGATGGCATGAATCTTTTCCAGTTCCAGGGGGATCCCGGGATTTCTTTCATGTGATTCTGGAAAAGGAATCAGATTTTCCGATTGTGTTTTTTTTGTCACGGTCATAGGGCCATTCTTAAAAGTGAGTTTTGACAAATTTATTACAAAAAAATTTTAATATGTTCGGGAATCTCCTTCTTTGAGCAGAGTTCTTCCTTCCGCAAAGCCGATGGCCTGATAGGAGGCCTGCTTTGCCTGTTCACAGCGTTCGCATTCGCAGCCGGTATTGTTGGCAATCAGCCCTTCATCTGTGGAAATCAACAATTCTTTCAATGCTTCATACAGCATCGGTGCAGCGGCTATTAAATGTGCATTGGCGACAGATTCTTCTTTGTTTTCCCCGATGGAAAGTTCCACGATTGTTCGCTCCCCTGCTTTCACCATAAAAATTCCCGGATTGCCGTGCCTGTATTCCAAAGACCACTTTTCAGGACTGAATTCATTTTGTGTCATGATTACCTACCAAATTGCATGAAAATGCTCGATTCATTCAAGATTCAATACTTCGCTTTACGCTTTTTTTCTCTTCTTCTACCATTCATAATCTCTTCTTGCACTATCAATTTATACTGGATAAGGCAATAGGTAGAAATTTTTCACTGGAACTTGAGTGAGATAATGCTAGATAATGATTTCTCACTATTCCAACATTTGAGCAATCGCCTGCATAACAGTTAATCGAAGGAGGCCGCGAATGAAATATTGCAGCAACTGCGGAACATTGGTGCGTTTGGGAATTCCGCCGGATGACAACAAGGAACGTTACATTTGTGATGCCTGTGATACGATCCATTATCAGAACCCCAATATTATCACAGGCTGTTTGCCGCGATGGGAAAACAAAATTTTAATGTGCAGGCGATCCATTGTCCCCCGCATGGGCTACTGGACCACGCCTGCCGGATTTATGGAGAATGGAGAGAGTGTGGAAGAAGGAGCCCTGCGCGAAACGATGGAAGAAGCAAATGCAGAGGTGGAAATTGTTCGACTCTTTTCTGTTTCCAGTATTCCTCACATCAATCAGGTTTACATGATCTATCTTGCCAATCTGAAAAACCTAAATTTTTTCCCAGGTCCAGAAAGCGCTGAAGTGCAACTGTGCAGCGAGGAGGAAATCGATTGGGACAACATTGCTTTTAGCGCGATCGACTATGCCTTGAGAAATTTTTTTAAGTACCCCGATGACAACCAAATCCACTGCAATTCCATCAGCTCGAAAAGGCGTTGATTCTGCAGTTTGCACCTCCTCCGGCAAACGCCATCTCTCTTCCACCGGATCATCGATTGAAAATCAGGTCAAATCATCAGATCCTTTACTTTTTTCGCAATTCCCTCGCCGTCAAGTCCATAATGCCTGAACAAATCATTGGATGCTCCAGTAAGACCGAAATCTTCCATGCCAAAAAAGAAACTCCCATCCCCCAGCCATTTTGACCAACCGGAATCAATCGCAGATTCAACCGCAATTCTGAGAACATTTCGGTTTTTTCCAAAAAGCTCATTTTTATAGTCTTCACTCTGTTCCAGCAAACGCTCCAAACAGGGGACCGATACCACACTGGTTCTGATCCCGCTATCTTTTAAAATTTTGGACGCTTCCAGACAAAAAGAGACATCGGTCCCTGAAGAAATCAAAACAACCTCATCTTCCTCCACTTTTAGAATCTGATATCCCCCTTTTTCGGACAAGTTTTTTGGACAATGCCTGGTCCGGACCGGTGAAGAGTCTTGTCTCGACATGACGATTGCAGAAGGATTGTGCTTTTCTTCAAGGACAAGTTTCCAGCATTCAACAGATTCTACGGAATCTGCCGGACGGTAGACTTTTAAGCGCGGAATGTTTCTCAATGAAGCAAGTTGTTCCACGGCCTGATGAGTCGGGCCATCCGGCCCCACTCCGATTGAATCATGGGAATAGAGAAAAATTGAAGGAACTTCCATGATGGCAGCAAGTCGTATGGCCGGCCGCATGTAATCAGAAAATACAAAATAGGTGGACCCATAGGATTTGAAGCATCCATAAATTGCAAAACCGTTGATCGCAGCTGCAAGAAAATGTTCTCTGATCCCGTAGTGGATATAGTTTCCCTGATAATTGTTTTCAGGAAAAATACTTTCCATTGTTGCGCCAAGGCTTCCGTTCGACTCTCCCAGATCTCCAGACCCGCCGATCAATTCAGGAAGAGCAGACGCCAGTCGGTCGACAATCAGAGGGGTCGCTTTTCTTGTGGGCATTCTTTTTGGATTCTTCGAGAGTTCTTCCTTCAATTGATTCAAAGCATTGATGGCCTCTGTCGGGAGGTCTCTATTCCTCCGACGAGCCAATTCTCCTTTTTGAACTTCACTCAATTCGCGGTAGGCGTTTTTCCAGTTTTCGACAAGTCCTTTATTTCTTTCAGAAAAAGAGCGCCAGAGGTCAAGCCCTTCTTGCGGAATTTCGAAGGGAGGATAAGGCCATCCGAGATTTTTCCGGGTGGCTTCCATCTCTTCACTTCCCAGAGGCGCACCATGGACATTTGCATTCCCTTCCTTGGATGGAGCCCCATAACCGATTTTTGTTTTGAGGGCCACAAATGAAGGTTTTCTGCTTTCTTTCGCTCCCTGAATTGCCTCCGAAATTTCCTGGCGATTGTGACCATCGGCACAAAAGCAGCTCCACCCCATGTTCTCGAAAATCTTGACCCGATCTTCGACCGTGACTAAATTGGTGCTTCCTTCTATCGTAATACTGTTGTCATCAAAAAGGAGAATGAGTTTGGAAAGATTCTGGCGTCCGGCAAATGCCGCTGCTTCGTATGAAATTCCCTCCATCAGGCAACCGTCCCCCAGCACAACATAAGTATGGTGATCAAAGAGCGGACAGTCCCGGTGCAATAAACGTTCAGCCATGGCCATCCCGACCGCCATGGCGAAGCCTTGCCCGAGAGGGCCGGTGGTCGCTTCGATACCTGAGTAATGCAGATACTCCGGATGCCCTGTGGTGTTGGCACCAAACTCCCTATACCGTTTTAAATCGGCAAGCGAGATGTCCTGAAAACCTGCCAGAAATAGTGCGCTGTACAAAATCGTGGAGGCATGCCCGTTTGAGAGAATCAATCGGTCACGGTTTTCCCAGTTCGGGTTTTCAGGATCAAATCTAAGAAAATCTGAAAAGAGCACTGTGAAAAAGTCCGCCATTCCCATGGCGGCACCTGGATGTCCGGAGCCTGCCTTTTCGACCATGTCGATAGACAAAAACCTCAGACCATTGACTGCTAAATCGAATTTCAAAGTATTTCTTTCTCAAGAGAATTGTACAAGAACTTTCCCTTTTTCTCTTCGTTTACTGTCTTTCAAAACAAAGGGGAGTTCACTTTGTTCAACAACATCGGAAATGATTGCTTCAAGGTCAACAACCCCGCTCTCAACGAGTTCCAGGGTTTTTTCAAATGTATCCGGATTGATAAAAGAACTTTGCAGAGATGCCTGTTTTCGAAAAAGTTCAAAAGGCTTTATTTCAATCGTTTGGTCGGGATCTCCCAAGCCAAAAAACATGACCTCTGTGCCTTTTCCAATATTGTCTATGCAATACTGTTGCGTCTGTTTTAAACCAACGCATTCAATGATCTTGTCAATATTTTTAATGCTGTTTTTGCGGATTGCTTCCTGAACTCCCATTTTTTCAGGATCAAACGCATAATCGGCTCCAAAACGCAGGGCCTGTTCTCTTTTTTCTGCAACAATTTCGACAACGATTATTTTGGAAGCACCTGCGATTCTTGCAAGCTGTATCATCATCAGGCCAATTGGTCCGGCCCCGACGATCATGTAGACATCTCCCAGCTTATAATTGATCATTTTAAAAACGTTAAAACAGCATGAAAGCGGTTCCACTAATGCAGCACTTTCAAAACTGATGTTGTTCAATTTCAGGACTTGTTTTGCTCTCACTTTCATCTGTTCTGCGAAGCCGCCATTGGCAATTGTTCCAATAGCCAGATGGTTTTCACAAAAAGCGCTTCTCCCGGAACGGCAAAAGTAGCATTGACCACACATGTCATTAGGATTGACCGTAACCCGATCACCCACTTTCACATTCCTCACATCCCGACCGACCCGAGCCACCACACCTGAGCATTCATGCCCAAGGATAATCGGGGGAGTGACATCGGCAGATCCCTCATGGCCATTGAAAATATGAACATCGGTCCCGCAAACTCCGCAATATTTGATATCAATCAGAACCTCCTCCGGTTCAACCTGACCAAGATCAAAATCTTCCACTTGTATATTGTGTTTTCCCAGAAATAGTGAGGCTTTCATAAGTTCCTTTTTCAATTCATTTTGCTGCCGACTTTAAAAAGTTCGGCATTTGACCGATAAATCTGCTTGTACTGTTCAAATATATCGTGATAAAGGCGATGATTCTCCGCTACTGGAGAATAATGAACATTTTGACTGGAAACGACCTGTTCGGATGCATCCTGATAATTTTTGAAAAGTCCGGTTCCGACTGCAGCTGAAATACAGGCACCCAGACATGCTTCTTCATGATTTTGATTCACATAGACATCAATGCCCAGAACATCGGCTAATATCTGCATCCAGATCGAGCTTTTAGCCCCTCCTCCTGCTGTCACGATTCGAGTCGGAGAAACACCCAAAGATTCCAGGATTTCAAGACACTCTCTCAGAGAGAAACAGACACCTTCCATTACGGAGCGAATTAAATGAGACTTATCATGACGTGTGCTCATTCCCCAAAAAACAGCTTTCGCATGGGGATCCATATGAGGAGTTCTTTCACCATTGAGAAAGGGAAGAAAACGGCAGCCTTCTGAACCCGGACGAACTGTTTTTACCATCTCGTTCATGTCATCGTATGAATGTTGCAGAAGAATATTATTCCTGAGCCACTTCAACGACAGTCCTGCCGACAATGTGGCACCTACCAGCTGCCATTTTTCCGGAATGACATGACAGAACATGGTGGTTCTCAAATGCGGATCATTGCTCGGCTGGTTCATGATCGTCGAAATTTGACCTGAAGTACCGATATTGACCATTGCTTCTCCCGGTTGGGTAATTCCATTGGCAATGCTCTGCATGCAACAGTCAACTCCGCCAAAAAAAACAGGTGTTCCCTTTTTTAAGCCGGTCATTTCTGCAAATCGAGCACAGATTTCTCCTGCCAAATCGGCAGAATATCCCAGGGTATCGGGAAAAATTTCCGGATTTAATTCCAGTTTTTCCAACATTTCTGAAGCGATGCTCTGCTTCTCCATATCGAGGCAGCAAATACCGGAAGCATCGGAATAATCCATGCCGATTTCTCCGGTCATCAGGAAACGCAAATAGTCTTTAGGGGCCAGTACATGAGCCGTTTTTTTTACTGTTTCAGGTTCATATTTTTTCATCCATAACAACGAAACAACTCCGTAGCCGGGGAAGGGTCTGTTTTTTGTTATTGAAGAAAAAACTCCCTCTCCCAACGTGTTCTCAATTTCAGGAATGATTTCTTGACCACGACCGTCCGTCCAAATAATCGCTGGTCTTAACAGGTTTTTTTGATGATCCAGGCATACGATCCCGTGGGTTTGGCCCGAGAAAGATATTCCCTTAAACTCATTCCCGACCTTTTCAATTATTGATTCAATAGTAAAAACGGCCGCCTTCTGCCAGTCATCCGGGTTTTGCTCCCCAACCATAGGCCCGTGCGCAGCGATATCATAACTTCTGGCCGAAGAAGCCAGCGCTCTTCCGGATGAATCGATTGCCAGAGTCTTTAGTCCGGAAGTTCCTAAATCTATCCCTAAAAACAAGTCCTCTCCTTTTTTTCATTCTGTGTCAGCAAGGATTTTTCTGATTTTCTTAAATCAGTTACTTTTAAGGATTCGGGTAATTTTTTTAATCCAGGCCAAATCACTCAATTGAATTCCCTGCAGATACACTGCTATCACAATAATCAAACCTTTGACGACCAACTGATTGTAGCCAGGAATATCTTTCAGATTCATGATATTCGATATCGTTCCAAGAATCACCACACCGAACAATGTGTTCAGAATGCGACCTTTCCCACCAGCCAGGCTTGCTCCCCCGATCACCACGGCCGCAATCGCATCCAGCTCAAAGGCTTCCGCCAGAATTGGAGACCCAACAGATGTTCTTGAGGTTGTCAAAACTCCACCCATTCCCGCCAATACGCCCGATAGGGAATAGACAAGCATCTTGTAACGATCCACTTTGATGCCCGTCAAATTGACGGCTTTTTCATTGCTGCCGACTGCAATCACAATTCGTCCAGGAGCCGTGTAATGCAGCATGATATACAACAGTACAAAAGTCACGAATGCTGCAAAAACAGGCACCGGAATCGCGCCGATGTAGCCTCTTCCCAGCAGGGTGAGAATGGGATCTTTAATCTGGATAGGACTGCCATTGGCAGCATTGAGCGCTACTCCCCGACCAATTATCATCATTGCCAGGGTTGCGATAAAGGGAGCCATATTCATTTTGGCCACCATAAAGCCGGAAAACATTCCCATCACCAGACAGACCAGTAATGTCAGAAAAAGTGAAGGAAAAAATCCCAGCGTGGCATTGGCCAAAGCAAAAGTGACACTGGCTACCGCCATAACCGATCCCACTGACAGATCGATGCCTCCTGTAAGAACGACCAGAAGCATGCCAAAGCTGACCACCGAAAGAGCAGCCACTTGCCTGAGGAGATTTGTTATATTTCTGTTGCTCAAAAACACGTCGGAGCTGAAACTTGCTAAACAGAATATCACGATAAACACAATGATGGTGCTATTCTGAACGAAAAAATGGATCAATATTTTTTTTCTGCCGGTCATATCTCAACACTCTCCATCGGAACTGCATTTTTCATTATGTTGACTTCAGAAATTTCATCTTTTTCAAGGATTTTGCTGATACGTCCTTCTCTCATCACGGCAACACGGTGCGACAGACCAATAACCTCCATCATTTCTGAAGAAACAATGATGATTCCTGTTTCCTTTGCCATTTCCTTAATGAGCTCATAAATTTCAGATTTTGCCCCCACATCAACACCACGGGTGGGCTCATCCAAAATGAGGAGTTTCGCATTGGTCAGGAACCATTTTGCCAAAATCACCTTTTGTTGATTTCCACCGCTCAGGTTCTCCATCAGCGTCTGCAGTGAATGTGTTTTGATGTTAAATTTCTTTATCATCTCATCACAGTATTTATTTTCTGAAGAAGAAGACAAAAATCCCAGTTTGTTCTTGATTCGCTTCAATATCGCCAAGGTCATATTGATAGCAACAGAGTTCTCCAGAATCGCTCCTTCTTCCTTACGATCTTCAGGTACGAATGCAATTTTGTTTTTCAGGGCCTTCGAAGTATTATCGATCGTCGTTTTCCGGCCTTCAAGAAATAACGTCCCTTTGTCGATCATATCTGCACCAAAGAGAGCACGCATCACTTCGCTGCGCCCGCTTCCCACAAGTCCGGCAAATCCAAGAATCTCACCTTTCCTGACAGAAAAACTGATATCTTCAATAATTCCTTTACGTGTATATTCCTTTACCTCGCAAACAAGTTCCCCATTATGATATTCCTTTTCAGGAAAAAGATTTGAAATACTTCTTCCAATCATCATATTGATCAACTGGTCCATATCGACTTCCTGGACCGATCGAGTTCCGACAATTTCTCCATCTTTAAGGACTGTTATATTGTCGGCGATTTCAAATATTTCCGGTAAGCGGTGAGAAATATAGATGATTGAAGTTCCTCTTTCCTTGATTTTTTTGATCACCTTAAATAGGTCCTTCACCTCCCCGGGTGCCAGCACTGTAGTCGGTTCATCCAAAACCAAAATCTTTGCCTGTACCGTCAATGCCTTTGCAATCTCAACGATTTGCTTGTTTGCAACTGAAAGCTCACCAACCAGGCTCTTCGGATTGATTTCAAATCCCAGGTCTTTAATGATGCCGACAGCCTTTCTGTTAATTGATCGCCAATGAATGAAACCTTTCTCCGACAACTGATCCAGGAATATATTTTCCGCCACGGTGAGATCATTGGCTAGCGTAAATTCCTGATAAACAACTCCAATTCCATTTCGCTTTCCCTCAAAAGGATCCCTGATATTGACTTCTCTGCCATCAATGATTGATTTACCGGAATCTTTCCGGTATGCCCCTGAGAGTATTTTTATGAGAGTCGATTTACCTGCGCCATTTTCGCCAAGAAGAGCATGGACTTCACCCCGTTTCACCACCACCGAAACATTTTTTAAGACGGGCACTCCCGAAAAACTTTTTGAGACATCCAAAAGTTCTAATCGATTCGAGTCCACAATTCCCTTCCTGACAATGAGCTCAGCAAAATCTCCCCAAAAACCAGGGTGAGAGTCAGCCTCTCAGTTCCAATCTATCAATTTGCTACTTGATATTAGACAGTTTCCGACCCAATTCAAGGCCGGAAACAAATTCATTGAACGTGGTTTTCTAAAAATTCGACAGGACGAACATCAATGTTTAGAAAACCGACTTGGGATCATATACATCACCAACATTTCCTTTGGTAATAACCATTGGTGGAGTATAGATTTTTTGAGGAATGTTTCTTTCTCCTGCAAGATATTTGAACATGTAGTCAACTGCGGTCCGTGCAATTTTGTCGGGGTTGTTGACGGTTGTAGCATTATATTTACCATCCTTTATCAATTCATAACATTCTTTTTGTCCGTCAACACTGATATAAACAACATCGCTTTTGGTCCCTGCTTCAATGACTGCCTGCCGGGCGCCCATACCCATGGAATCATTTTCGGAAAATACCACATTGAATCCTCCTGCATGAGCGACCAGGACGTCTTCCATGGCCTTCAGTCCATCATTCTGGTTCCAGCCTCCCCACGCCTGTGTGACGATTTCAATTTTTCCCTTGTTATTGGATTTCATCAAGGATTCCGCGATTCCACTGATCAAATTGAGCCGGCGCCGCTTGCCTTCTTCACTTCCTTTGCTGCCGCTCATGATCACAAGTTTGATTTGCTTGTCGCCCATTTCATCAACGAGCCAGGCACCCAGCATTTGTCCGTTGTTCGGACTGTCAGACTGGATATGGGTAACCAGAGGAGCTTCTGGGCTCATCCCTGAATCGATCGCAATCACTGGAATTCCAGACTCAACAGCACCGGCAATTGAAGGTACCATGGCCTTAGGGTCGATTGCATTGATAATTATCCCATCAACTCCTTTAGTCAGCATATCTTCAAAATCAGCAATCTGCTTGTCCAATTTCCACTGAGCGTCACTGGAATAGGCAACACTTCCGCGTTTTTTGACTTCGTCTTCAAAACCAACAACCATCCCTCGGTAATAGGGAGCATTCATGCCAAGCATAACCAATCCAATTTTATATTCCTTTCCGAAAGCGAAAGGAACCAATAAAAAACTAATAAACACCAGGCAAAAACTTCTCACATGTTTCAAGATCTGACTTTTTAATGCAAACTGCATATTTGCTCCTTTTAGAATGAATTTAAATTGTGAAAATATCTCTCAAATAACTGATATTTTCATTTCCCACACTAATTATTTTGATCTTAATTTATCTTTTAAGTCATTTTTATCAGTATGAATGATAGATATTTATCATGATAATATTGATTGTCAAGGTATTTTAAAAATCTTTTGATCTGAGAATAGGCGATCGAACATCAGAGATACGGTTCCGAAAAAAGCTGGCTTTTGTCCGTATAAAAAGGTCGATTTGAAAGGAAATATTTAGCATTGCAGCTTAAAATACTGCGTCGATACAATCAATAGAATCGAAAAACGAAATCGTAAAGAGGAAATCTATGGAGAAAATTCTAAATGAAAACAGGTTCAGGAGAGGATCTTGATGCCCACCTGCTCCAGGGCCTTCATTTTGTGGCAATCTTCAGGCGAACCACTGGTGATCAGTGCATTGAATTGATTGAGTTCGGCAAAAAATGTTGCTCCAAATTTATCGATTTTGCTGGAGTCTGCCGTCAGGAAACATTGCTGTGAAATGCTGATGACTTTCTTTTTTATTGCGATGGAATCTGAATCGGAATCCATTACCCCAAAACTGGACGAGATTCCTCGGCACGAAATAAACGACTTTGATATTCGCCGGTCAGACAGGAGAATCTCCGGGTCCATGCCAAAAAAATTTTGATTCGTTCTTCCATATTCTCCTCCCAGCAAGACCACTCTTCGGTTAGGATTTTGTTTTGAAATCATAAATGCGTTGAAAGAATAACAGATTATTGTGCATGAGAGATCTTTCGGGATAAATTCAACTATAAAGGGTGTTGTCGTACCGCCATCAATGAAGACAATATCCCCTTCTTCAATCAGACCCGAAGCAATCTGGCCGATGCGACGCTTTTCCGTAACATATTTTTGAGATTCAGAAATGAGAGTATATTGCCTGACACCCAGGTTCCTTTCCAGGTCAAAATGAGAGCTGGAGTCATCTTTGATCACATGGCCACCGACTATTCTCAACCCAACCGTGCTTTCCTGAACATTTCGGCGGACTGTAATTTCTGAAACGTTTAAATATTCAGCAAGTTCCTTTAAATGAATGGCATTTCGATCCTTCAGCAAGGTAGAAATTTTATCCAAACGGGTTTTCGTGTTTTCAGCCATTTCAGAAATTGATTATAAAAAAAATTTTTGTCTCTCCTCAGAATTAAAAATTTTCCCCGGAGCTTCATTTGCAATAATTTTATCGATTGAACTGCAGTAATGATAATTATTTATCATTTAGCGATCAACTTGTCCACTCTATTTATTTCAGAATTCAGTACGATTCGATGAAATCGGTTAATCGGAAGTAAGGCCTCTCGATTCGAAAGGGTTGGAGCAGCGAATTTGCATTTGAGGAAAACAGGAAATCATAAAATTCGAAAGACTTCAAACATTGTCTTTTGCCAGAAGAGGATCTTGCTGAATTTCAATGGTGTTTCCGGCCGGATCTAAAAACCAGATTCTCTCTTCCCGCCCTTTACCGGCTTCAAAATCCCGGTATTCCATATTATCAGCTTCCAGCGTTTTCCGTGCTTCTTCCATGCTTTCCACAAAGAGGGAAAAGTGATGGCCGAAAGGATTTCGAAGACTGCCGTCCAGTTCCACTCCCATCACATGCAGCTCGACCTCATCAAGCCGCAGCCAGAACCCTGGAATGTCTTTTGCTGCTTCAGGGGGGATGGTTCGCGGTGTTTCTTTTAAACCGAGAAATTCTGTGTAAAACTTTTTACATTCCTCCACTTTCTGAAACGCATTGAGTCCCGTATGATTAAATCGAGTGACTTTCAACATGGTGTGCCTTTCACAAAAATTTTTTCAACGCTTTGATCCTTTTTTGTGTCCATATCATTTTTCGGACTATTTTTCTTCAGTAAATTGGGTAATTTATTTTTTTTCTCAATCTCTTTCAATTCAATCAGATCAAAGTTCCAGTTCACATTTTGCTCAATTGAGTTCATGAAATCCTAAACTTTTAAGCAAAGCTGCACAGAAGAACAGCGAGACCACTTCAGAAACGAAGAACGGGTCCAGGAACCCTGATCGAAAAATTATATATAAGGAGATGAGGAATGGGAAAATGCTAATCTGACACTTTTTGAAACAAACGAGACTGCAGCTGGCAGTTAAAATTTTTTAAAGGCTGCTTTGTGCCCCGTCTGTGAGCCGCAAAACTGAAAAATTCTTAACTTGGGAAGCATTAAAACCAGAAGTTTTCTGCCGATGACCATTCAGTCCTGATCCTGATCTTCTATGCCGACTCGTGCTTCAGGGGGCAAGCCGGCAATGGCTTTATTGACCATGTCAACATGCTCTTTTTCTTCGTCTCGCAGTTCAGTGAAAAGGGTTTGTACTTCGGGATCCGTTACATAGGGGAGTGCTTCTTCATAAAATGCCAGGGCTTTTTCTTCAGAGGACAATGCAATCTGGAATGCTTCGAAAGGAGAAATGTTCCATCGAATTGAGCCGACATCCGGGGCTTCAACATCAAAGATATCATCTCGTTTTACAGCGACCGGCTTATCACCAAATAAGGCTTCCCTTCTCTGAAAAAGCTGATCTGCATGTTTTTCCTCATTTTGGCACATGGTGCTGAAAACTGAGCCGGCATCGTTAGGATAACGGTGTCCGAGCTGCTCAGCAAAAAGCTTGTACCGTTCCAATGCTTCGATTTCTATCATCACAGCAAGATCCAGGGCATCCATGAGAGATAGCTGAGAGAAATCAACTGCTGCGTACATAAAGCCTCCGAATATATTAGAATTTGATGTTGCTCACACGAAAGCCGGAATCAGCTTGCCATGGAATCGATTTTTTATAGATTCAGGCTAACATAACGGAGCAAACAAAGTCAAGGAGAGGAGGCTCTATAAGAAAGAAAAAAGCCTGATTTTACAGTTGAGTGTAACTGCTTCTCATCTTCCAGTTAAAAGTCTTCCAGAAGGGCATTTTCCAAAGCTGAAAATTGGACTTTTTATCTCAAAAAATTAATGTATGCTTTGCACCAAACAGAATCAATTTTTTGAGATGGCACCTGAAAACAATTATGGAGGAACAACAATGGAACGCCAATTTATCGACATATCCATGCACCTTGAGAATGAAGTGGTTTCTGATCCACCGGGATATGGGCCGCAAATCGAATACTTGAACCATCAGGATACCGCAGAAAGTATTATCCAGTTCTTTCCGGGGTTGAAAAAAGAAGATTTACCTGCAGGAGAGGGGTGGGCCATAGAGTGGATTAAATTGATGACGCACAACGGAACCCATCTGGATGCCCCTTATCATTTTCATTCAACCATGGATCAGGGAAGCCGTGCTATCACAATTGACGAGGTTCCCTTGGAGTGGTGTTTCAATCCCGGAGTAAAACTCGATTTCAGAAATAAACCTGATGGCTATGTCGTCACTGCTGAAGATGTTGAAAAAGAACTGAGCCGCATAAAGCATCGTCTTCAGCCTATGGAAATCGTTCTCGTCAACACCGCGGCAGGAGAGGCCTACGGAACGGATCACTATGTTTCAACAGGCTGCGGTATGGGACGGGAGGCCACTTTATATCTGTTAGAACAAGGTGTGAAAGTTACCGGAACAGATGCCTGGAGCTGGGACGCACCATTTGTTCACACTCAAAGCAAGTTTGAAGAGAGTGGAGATGCCGGTTTGATTTGGGAAGGACATCGAGCAGGGATGGTCCATGCCTATTGCCACCTGGAGAAGCTCCACAATTTAGAGTCTTTACCTCCTGACGGTTTTACAGTTTCCTGCTTTCCAACAAAAATTCGTGGCGCATCAGCTGGCTGGACGCGCGCCGTGGCAATCATAGAAAATTAGGAGGGGGGATGTTGTGTCAATGTCTCGGAAACCTGGCGGATTCGATAATAGCTCTGTATTGCCTGCAGCAAAGCCCGGTCCAGCAATTTCCACTCATTGGCTGAAATACTTTGTCCCTCTTCGCTATTGATATCGGTCACCTCCAAAAAAGTCTTTGAAATTTCTCCAAAGTCTTTTCCGGCCTGAATCATTAATCGTTCAATACTTTCTGAGGGTGAAGGTTTTGTGGTTGGCATTGGAATCAACAAATATCCGTACTGTTTTCCGAACCATTGCAGGATGTCTTTGTTGTCAATCAGATCGATCAGTTTCAGAAAAGTTGAAATTCCCAGTTTGTGATCTTTGTTCTGAGCATTCAATTCACTCCTCAATGTGGAATAGGCTTTTCCCACTTCTTCAGCGACCGACTTGCTTCCTTTGTCCTTCATCGCCGTCTGGATCAGTTCCATCAATTCTTGTTCCTTTTGTTCATCAAAGTCCATAACATGCCTCGGCTAATTCTCATTTTGTAGAATTCGATTGACATTTTTCCAGGAAGAATCGCATTGAATCAACATTTCAAAATAGGCAGAGCGATCTTTTGTCGGCGAAATATTTTCGCTGTCCAGGACTTGATAGCCTGCAGGACAGATGCTGATCGCTTTCCTGAAGCAGCCTTCCTTCGTCTCAGAACATCTCACAAAATAACCACTCCCTCCTGCCGGAGTGGTGATTCTTGAGGCGGAAGAGCCACAACCGCTCAATAGAGTTATAAGCAAAACAAATATCGAAGTTTTCATGAAAAATCACTAGAAAAATAAATCGATTCGAAAATTTTCCGTCACTGCATCATCCAAATCGCTTGAAGAAAATCTTGATAAGAAAACAGATAAACTTAAATTCATTTGGAAAGTTTCCAGCCCATTATTTCTGCAAAACTTTTTCTACTCTCCACAGGGAATCGGCAAAGTAATGCTGAGCATCAAAAAAATGAGCTTCAATGGCAAATCCGGTTTCCTTTGCCAATAGAATGATATCTGATTCTAAATATTTGTATGAAGATTCGGTATGTATCGGTTCCCATGCTTGAAAGCAAAAAGACTGTTGAAGCTTTTCAATATAAACCGATTGGGCCTCCTTACTGACCAGGTAACTTTCCATTGCTCCGGAAAACACATCATAGGTTTCGTAATGCTGGAAGTGATCCAATCGGAAATTCCCCCCCATTTCCTGGTTGATCCGATTCAACAGGTTCAGGTTGAACGAAGCGGTGACTCCATTTGAATCGTTATAGGCATTCAGCAGCATATCCACATCTTTCTTCAAATCAAAACCAATGAGAACATGATCCCCATGATTCAGAGCGTTCCACAGCCGATGCAGAAAAACACGGGTTTCTGAAGGGTTGAAATTTCCAATATTGGAGCCTAAAAATAATACAAAATTTCGACACCGGCGCATTGCAGACAAGCACTTGATGCCTTCGAAGTAATCCGAAACCAAGCCTTCTATTTCCAACTGAGGAAAAAATCCATTCATTGTCGCAATCAAGCCTTTCAAAGCATCCTCGGAAATATCAATGGGGGCATATTGAAAATCCAGCTGCATCGCCTGAAAATATTCCAGAATGACTTTTGTCTTTCTTCCATCTCCAGGACCCAGTTCAACTAAATTGAATTGCTCGTTTCCCGCAATTTCTGCAATCTCCTCTTTGTGTTCCTCAAGAATTTCATGTTCGCAGCGCGTCAAATAATATTCGGGTAATTCTGTAATTTCCTGAAAAACCTCACTGCCAATGGTGTCATAAAGATACTTGCTTGGCAACTTTTTGGGACTTTCCGAGAGGCCGATCAACACATCTAATGCAAAGTCATGATACGCCTTTTTCGCAGGCTCCAATTTCTGAGGAATAATGATTTGGTAGTTTTTTGACATTCCGTATCGGTTCAATTCATGCGTTTGAATCGCTTTTCCAATTCTTCATTGGAAAGTTCTATCGAAACAGGCTTTCCATGGGGATGGTAGAGGTGGGTTTCAATTTCTTCCAAAGAGGCAATCAACTGCTTCATTTCTTTCAATTCCAGCATCTTGCCAACTTTCACCGCGGAATGGCAAGCAACTTTTTCCAGAATATGCTGGATTATGTCTTCAATCCGTTTGCTTTTTCCAAAAAGCATCAATTCATTTAAAATTTCCAGGAGTGTTTCTGCAAAGGCATTTTTCGATAAAATTGAAGGAATACTGGCAATAGAGAAGGTGCTTTTGCCGAAGGGTTCGATTTCAAATCCGAGGTGCTTGAATTGAGGAAGGTATTGTTCCAGTAAAATTGCGTTTTGCGGACTAAGATCCTGTAAGATCGGAACCGGGAAGGTCTCGCTTTGAATCCGGCCCGCATTGAATTCACTTTTATACTGTTCAAAAAGCAGTCGTTCTGATGCTGCATGCTGATCAAACAGCATGAGACGGCCTTTTTTTTCTACAATGATATAAGTCTGTTTAATCTGCCCCAGCACCCGTAAATCCGGGTTTTTTCCCTTCTCCTCCGTAACGGTTGCTGGTTTGTCTATTTGCTGAAATTCATCATCCGTTTTTTCTTCTTTTCCGCCGGTTTTCTCCTGATGGATTTCCGGTACGGATTTTTTGCCTTTATTTTGATCTCTTTGCAGGGACTCAGATTTTTTTATTGAGTTCCGGGAAGATTTTTGAGCTGAACTTCCTGCAGATTCCCCTGTTTCAATCATCATTTCCAGTTGTTCCTGAAGCGCAATTTTCCTTTTTGCATTGGGAAAAAAAGGCGGCGCACCCGAACCTTGAGCCGATGAATCGGTCGATTCCTTTGGTAAAGGGTTCCGGCGAAAAGCCTGCGGGAGCAATTGGCTGCCAAAATGCCTTCGATGCGACGCATCCATCAATTCTTTTCCCAAATGATCAAGTAAGATCGCGTGAATCAACTGATTGTTGCGGAAACGAATCTCAGTTTTTGCAGGATGGACATTGACATCGATTTCAGACGGCTCCAAATTGATTTTCAGGAAAAAAACCGGATGCTGATTTTTCATCAGGAGCGTTCGATGCGCGTCATAAATTGCACGGTTCACGGAAGGACATTTGACGAATCGCTCGTTAACAAACAGATACTGCCAACGTTTGCTTGTCCTGGCACGCGTGGGCATGGAAACAAAACCGGAATAGCGCAAATACGTTTCCCGGTGTTCGAGAGGAATCAAAGCTTCTCTAAATTCCTCACCAAACAACTGATAAATTCGCTGTTCCAGGGATTGTCCCTTGGGCAGGCTGAAAACGACTTGTTGATTGTGAGTGAGACGAAACTGAATGTGGGGCTGTGCCAGCGCCTGATGCAGCACCGTTTCCTGAATGTGTCGAAATTCTGTAGGAACCGTTTTAAGAAATTTTAGACGCGCGGGTGTATTGTAGAAAAGCTGCTGAATAGTTATTTTGGTTCCTTTGGGAAATCCGATTTTTGCACTTTCTTCGAGATACCCCCCTCTGATCAGCAAACGAATCGCCCCCTGGTTTTCGTCATCACAGGTCATGAGTTCAAAATGAGAAACTGAAGCAATGGAAGCAAGGGCTTCTCCTCGAAATCCTAAGGTTTGAATCTGTTCCAAATCTTCTTCCTCGGAAATTTTGCTGGTAGCATGCCGTTCGATGGCTAAACGCGCATTCTTTTCATCCATGCCGCAACCATTGTCCATGATGGATATCAAGTCCTTGCCCCCATTCTTGATGGTGACAAAGATCTGATCCGCCCCGGCATCAATTGAATTTTCAACCAGTTCCTTGACGATGGAGGCGGGTCGTTCCACCACTTCACCCGCAGCAATTTTATTGATCAATTGTTCGGAGAGGATTTTGATTGGAGAACTTGGAACAGAAGCGTTCATAATCAATTTATATCTTCTGACGGAGGAGATTCGTCGGGAAGGGAAGAAATTTGATATTCTTCAGAAGCCCAGCCTGCCTGGTCCAGAGTTTGACATCGTTTCGAGCAAAAGGGGCGAAATGAGCTTGTTGCCCACTCCACCAACTTCCTGCATTTTGGACAATTGACAAACAGAGTCTTTTCTTTTTCATGGAGTTTCTGATTCATGTTTCCAGCGTCTCTGATTTTTGGAGTCCTAAAGATTCAATTTTTTTACGTAGTGTATTGCGATTGATGCCAAGGATTTTAGAACTGCGATTCTGGTTCCATCGGGTTTCTTCAAGCGTGAGTCTCAACAGAGGACGTTCCAGCTGCGGCATGATCACATCCATCAATTCGGTCCCTTCCTGTTGAATGTATGTGCTTACAAGCGGTTTTATTTTGTTATAGACCAGATCTTCCAGATGGAGTTCTTCCTCTTCAATGAAAGGAACTCGCTCGGTGATATTGCGCGGAATGGTATCGGGGGTGATGATTTCTGTAACATTGGTGATCATCAGACTTTTTATCACATTTTCTAATTCTCGCACATTGCCGGGCCAATGGTAACGCTGCAGTTCTTTCAAAGAGTCAGGTGCAAGGCGTTTGCTGCAGACAGCAAGTTCGTTTTCACCTTTGCGCAGAAAATGTTCGGCAAGGACCGGAATATCTTCACGTCTTTCTCTCAAAGGAGGGATATACGTCGAAAACACATTGAGACGGTAATACAAATCTGCCCGGAAAAGCCCTTCTTCAATCAACTTCTCCAAGTTTCGGTGTGTGGCAGCGATGACTCGCATATCCGTCATAATGATTTCATGTCCTCCCACTCTTTCAAAACTTTTCTCCTGTAAAACCCGGAGGAGTTTGCTTTGCAGCTTGAGAGGCATATCACCAATTTCGTCAAGAAACAAAGTCCCCGAATCAGCCAGTTCCAACTTTCCCTTTTTTCTCTCTGCCGCACCCGTAAAAGCGCCTTTTTCATGACCAAACAATTCGGATTCGAGAAGTTCTGAAGGAATGGCCGCACAGTTGAGTGCAATGAACGGCTGATGAGCACGCACTGAGTGCTGATGGATGGAACGGGCGATCAGCTCTTTACCAGTACCGCTTTCCCCCAGGATTAAAACGGTTAAATCGCTTGCAGCAACCCTTCCAATCGCTTTATACAAACTGTGCATTGCTTTACTTTTACCCACCAGCAATTCCGACTTTTCCGACTTGGCGATCCCATTGGTCTTTTTCATACTGCGATTGCTGAAAACCACCTCGGAAGCTTTAAGGACCAGGGATTCAGCATCTTCGATATCAAATGGCTTTGCCAGATAATCATAGGCTCCTATTTTCATCGCACTGACAGTATTGTACATCGTGCTTTGGCCGGTAATCACAATGGCTAAGAGAGAAGGAAACTGCATCAATGCATTTTCCATAAAAGAAAGACCGGATTGATCGGGGAGATTGATATCGATGAATGCGATATCAATGGAGACTTGCTGCAGTATTTTTTCTGCCTCATCGGCTGTTTCCGCCAAGTGTAAAGAATATCCCAAACGTGAAAGTGTCTGGTCCAAAACCCAGCGGATACTTTGCTCATCGTCGACGACAAGAATTTGAATTGAATCATTCATTAAAATCTTAACTTTCCGGTTTTCTGATATAACTTTCCAGTTCATTTTTGAGAAGGCGGATTCCAAGAAGAGCATCGGTTCCCTGAATCGGGAGCAGCGGTCCAAATTCTCCGCGGGTTTTGTCCACAACGGTCATGATATTTCGAGATACCAGCGTGCGGGCGGCATTGTAATAATAAACGGCAGGATTGACATCAGGCCAGGGTGAAGAATCTCCAATGAATCGAGTGGACAAAGCGCGATCTTTTGTCACTTGAATCAAAACATCCTCGAGCATGATGGCGTATTCGGAACGCAGAATTGTTTTGTTTGGATAAAACAGATGCTGGGGACTCGCTTCCAACCCACGCACTCCCAGCTGCAAAACTTGTTCGATATCACTGCGGAGAGGATGTTCATCAATATCTGTGGCAACAGGAATTTCACGTTTCTGCTGGGAAATGAATTCTTTAGTCGGCGGTTTAAAATTTGTATCATAACTGGCTTTATTGCCATCACGGCTGTAGAGTCGAGGTAAAAGCAGTTCCTCAACCAGCAATGCTGCCATATCACCCCGGGTAATGGAAAGACTTTTGGAAATCCGTTTGCCAAGACGCGTTCCGGTCTCCACACGCAAACTCTTCTGCAGCTGTTCAATTGCTTCATCGGCTTCACGGGTGAATCCCAAATTCAATTCCAGCACCGTGCTGAATCGTGTGATTGCTTTTCGAAATTCCGAGGCTTCCTGGTAAGCTTTTGCCATATAAAAATGAGGCCCTGCACGCAGATTGCTTAACTTGGAATTGTCTTCATCTTCATAGAGCTCCACTGCATCTTCATAGTGATCTTCCGCCTCATCCAACCAGTCTTCATCTTCTTTTTCTTTAAGAATGGTTAAAATCCGGATTGCCATCACATGAGCATTTGCTTCTTCCCGGTCACTCTGTTTTTTGTCAAATGAATCATTCAGCAATTCCATCGCCTTGTCTGCCGCCTTTTCAATTTCCTCCTTTGATTTTCCGGCCAATGTTGTTTCATGTGCAGTCACCAGGGCCTGACCTGCCAGAGCGGGAGAATAATCCGGCTTCATTTCCAAAGCCAGACGAAATTCTCGACGGGCATCATTCCAGCGATCCTTTTTGATCATATCCTGTCCCCGTAAGACATGATGTGAGGGATCATCCAATTCAGATACCTTCGCCCGAGGCTTGGGTTGGGAAGAGCATCCTGCCACCCAGAGACTGAACAACAACAATCCTGCTGATACAATGGACCATTTCTTAACAAAAGCGAACATCTTTCCTCCTTAAATGAGATCAGAAAATGACTTATGCGCTCTTTAAAACGAAAGGGAAGAGCCGCATTTTTTAATTCTGGATGACCGATCGGCAACACAGCGCCCCGAGCCGGTCTTCCCTATCTTGGAGTAGCAGCAGATTTGGATGGTTCAACAAGACGAAGAGACGATCAGGTCATTCGTCCTTTATATTTTTCTTTGTCCTGCAGCAAAGGTGTGATTTTGTTGAGTTCTTCAGAGGCAATCTTCGACTCTTGCCCAAGGAATTGGAAAAAATGTTCCAAAGTATTTTGCATGCTGATTAAATCTTCAAGCAGCGGATTGAGATTTTTGATGAACCAGTTCCCCAGGAAATCGTCGACCATTTCTGCATCCCACTCCTCCATCGGTCGAGTCACATAATTGTCTGTAAACTCTTCCAGATCGTCTTTCATCCGCTCCGCATCTTCTTCTTCCAATTCCCCCAGGGTTTGATAGTAACGGTCCATCAACTCCTGATCAATAGTAGCTTTCTCGACAGTTCCCGCAATCACGTCGGAGGAATAGTCTTCATCCTCAAGATCTTCATCGGGCAATTCTTCCGGATTTTGCAGGTTCCCCGTAATGGTTTCGAGTTGTTTTTCAATGTATTCTGTGTTGTCCGCTTCATACTTCCCCACCGCACTGATGATTTGAGACAACGCGAGCGGCTCTCCTGTCAGGTCCGCTTTTGAACGAAGATAAATGGCCACGATCAAGGGATTGATCTCAACAGGCATCGTTTGTTCCCCCAACGTATAGGCAGCCCCTTTTGCCATCAAATTTTTCTGCATATCGCCTTTGGTCCGCTCGTCCATTTTTTCCAGTCGTTCCCGGCAATCTGCGATAATTTCCGGAGTGATCAGTTTTTCCAAAACATCAGGTTCCGACTCCTCAGAATCCTGATAGGCCCGCATTGTTTCTGGATCAAATCGTACTTCATTCAGTTCTTCCTCATAGGCAAGAATGGGGATTTTTTCTAAAATCTTCTGAACTTCTTTTTCCGAACTGGGTTGCTGCGGTGCACGACTGGCCCCCTGCCGGCGTTGCAATGCCTTTTTATTTTGTTTCTGCTGTTTCCGTTTCAGCATCCCTGCTTTTTGCTTTTTTGCTTTTTTGGCCATACTCCATGTTTTCTTAATGGTTATAAAGGGACCGTCTCAAAAAATTAATTCCTGTAAGAGAAAAGATATGACGGGAAAGATGAAATTTTCTCATTTTTTCAGACGATCTTCAAGGTTGAAAGCGATTCATCCCAGTTTTATGGAAATGGACGGTTGGAATCTATCCCTATTCAAATGAATTGGAAGCACTTTTAAGAAGGGGGGATTGAAGTGCTGGCAATTTGCTCTTGACATCCAGTTTCCAACATCATATTTCTCAATACACCCAAAATCAACCTTCTCACAAATTACTGTCTATCAAGTTTGAAAAAATTAGAAAACACTTCGAAGAAGCCAATTTCGAATCAGAGCAATCCGTCAACGAAATCACAGGAAGCCTATGAGAAAATCCGTGATATGATTTTGATGGGTGACAAACTTGCGGGAACTCGGCTGGTCTTATTCGACCTCGAAAAAGAAATGAAACTCGGTCGAGGTCCGATACGTGAGGCTTTGATCAAACTCGACCGAACCGGTCTCATAAAAAATATTCCTTACAAAGGGGCCATTGTTGCCAATCCTCCAACCCGAAAGGAAATTTCTTATATTTTTGATATCAGGATTGATCTGGAAGTTAAACTAGCCATCGAGGCGTTGTCACATATAAATGAAGAACAAATCAACGAACTCGAAAGCCTCTACACACAAATGAAAAATCCGGGGCCCAATTATTACTCCCTTGATCGCAAGTTTCACAACACAATTTATGATGCATCCGGTCTTTCTCACCTTTGCATGGTCGTCAAGAAACTAATCCAGTCGGTTGAAACTTTTCTTATATTGTACCCGCAGGAAAAAAATGTCTGCTTAAAATTTAACGAAGAACATGGCCGGATTCTGGAAGCGGTCAAGGCCAAAAACGCCGAAGAACTGAAAACTGTTTTAGCAAAGAACATCAAGGGTGGTCTGGAAATTATCGAAAAGTCCTTCCAAAAAATGATGCGGATACCAAATTAAATTCGTATGACTCAATTAGCCGCACCCATCAGTAAAATCCACTTGAATGATTAATCGCGAGGCAGAGACAAAAATTATTCAGTTTCTTCGCAGGACGAGTCCAGCATGATCGGGGGTTCTTTTGCCTGAGTTTAACGCGAAAACACCGTTGACCATAACGTGCTCGTACCCACCCGCGTATACATTAGGATCTGTAAATGACGAATTATCTTTTATTCTGCTCAAGTCAAAGACAACAATATCTGCCGCAGCGCCGGGAATAAGGCGGCCCCGGTCAGTCAAACCGATCCGGGAGGCCGGCAGGCTCGTTAACCTGCGAATTCCTTCTTCCAATCCAATCACTTTTCCATCCCTAAGATATTGAGTCATATATTTAGCCGTCCAGTTGTATCCCGAATAACCTAGCTGTCTTCCTTTCAATACCCCATCATTAGCCAGGGCCATCGTGTCTGATCCAATCGCACACAATGCACTGGACAACGCCAATTGGTTGTCTTCTTCTGCAAATGCTTCGCTGGTGAGTACCATTCCCTGATGCTGGTCGCCTTCTTCCAGTAAAAGATCAAAAATAACATCCCAACCCGTGCTCCCTTTTTCCTTTGCAATTTCTTCAATGGTCCAGCTGATGTACTGCTTGTTTGCAAAACTGGACATGAGTTTGATTTTTTCCCATCTTTCCTCCACCACCAGTTGCCACATGGGGAGAGGGTTGACTTTCAGCCGTTCCCGCCCTTCAGCTGATTTGAGCAGGTCAATAAATTCATTTTTTGGTAAGGCATAGGCCCATGCCGGGAGTTGAGCCATTGCACTGGTAAAATTCCAATTGGTCGGCATCATATCCATCGCTACATCAACCCCTTCTTCCCGTGCCCATTCGATCATCTGCAAGGTGTTCCGCATTGCGTGTTCTGGCCGACCGTACTTGGGATTGACGTGGGAGATCTGAAGCCGAACCCCGGATACTCGAGCCAAATCCATGGCTTCGCCAAAGCCGACAAAATATCGTTTGTCCCTGTTGCGGGAATGGGTGGCGTAAAATCCATTCACTTTAGCAACCGCTCGACATAGAGCCGCCAATTCATCAAATCCTGCCATTTTTCCAGGATGATATTCCAGTCCGGTAGACATGCCAAATGCACCTTCTTCCAGCGACTGTTCCAGAAGGGACACCATCTCAGTGACTTCTTCCCCTGTTGCTGTTCGAGGTGCTTGCAGCCCCATGACCACACTCCGCAAGGCGCCATGTCCTACTAATCCGACGACATTGGTAGCAATATTGGCCTTGTCCATGACCTCCAGCAACTCCCCATAGCTGTTCCAGGTATCCAATTCGGGATAGCCTTTCGAGTCAAGCATGGATTCCCGGCTTTCATCGGTACAAGGTGCTAAACTTAACCCGCAATTGCCAATCACTTCCGTTGTGACTCCCTGCCTGATTTGACTTTCTGCTCTGGGATCCGCGAGAAGGGGCATATCGGAATGGGTATGGATATCAATAAATCCTGGAGCAACAATCATCCTCTCCGCATTGATTGTGTTTTCCGCAAATGAGCTTGACAAATCTCCAATGGCTGTAATTTTCCCGCCTTTAATTCCCAGATCCGAAACATAAGAGTCGCGACCGGTTCCATCTACAACAGTTCCGTTTCTTATCAGAGTGTCAAACATGCTTCCTCCATTTCGTTTTTTACTATAATTGCTTTCAATCGTTTTTTTCCAACAACTACTATTTCCGAGGATGATCAGGAGGAACAGGCTCAACATAAGGAAAGCGGGCAAGTCCCTTGGTCGCCGTCGTGTTCGTCTCTCGGGAACTGCGTACATAAGCCTTCGAAGCGTCCTGAAAAGGCTGATAGTCCCATGCACTGGGAGTTCCTTGCAGAAGTACCTTTTGAACAAAATGCCTCCGATTTTGACTTTCGATTATTTTGTCCTTCATGCTCTTTGGGTCCCATCGCTCGCAAATGATATCGATCATTTTTTGCTCGGCTTCCGAATAATCCGGGTTTCCACATAAATTTTCAAGCTCTCCAGGGTCTGCTTCAAGATTGAATAGCATCCCGGGATCATCCTCACAGTATACATATTTAAGGTTGTCTTTTCTCAAAATCAGGCAAGGAGAATGAATGCCTTCACCAGTGAATTCAATCATCACATCGTCCTCCCAGGAGAGATCTTCTCCATGCAGCAGGTTTGCAGTGCTGTTGCCATCAACTCGATCTGAAAGCTCGGGAGGATGACCGTCGGTGGCAAGATCGAGGAGTGAAGGCAAAAGATCAACCAGGGAAACTCCTTTATTTTCGACCCGTCCTTTTGCACAGTCTGGAGTTTTGACAATGAACGGTATTCGCGTTGACCATTCAAAGGGATTGAATTTAAACCACATCCCCCGTTCCCCCATCATATCGCCATGATCAGCCGTAAAGATGACAATGGTGTTTTCAGAAAATCCGGTCTCTTCCAATGTTTTCAGCAGCTTTCCAACCTGGTCATCGACATAGTTGATCATGCTATAGTAGGCGTGGCGTGCTGTTCGGATCATCTCTTCGGTGATGTCATGCTCATCCTGGCGAATGAGCTGGAAGAAACGCTGGCTCCAGGGGTCACGATTCTCAAAAGGAATGAAAGGGACGGAGGGCATGTCAATGTCCTGATGACGATATCGGTCCCAGTATTCCTGGGTGATGGTATAAGGGTTGTGCGGGTGGGTAAAAGATGCTGTCAGAAAAAATGGCTTGTCGTCACGTTCACGTGCAAAGTCATAGAGTTTTCTGCTTGCCTGAAACGCAACGTCGTCGTCATAATCAATTTGAAGCGATCGTTTACAGAGACCGGCTTCGACGATCCCGCGCATGCTCATCACCGACGGAGCAAACGGAGGATTTGTTTGACTCCAATCCGGAGTCCACCCGAAATCGGAGGGGTAAATGTCAGTGGTAACCCTTTCCTCAAAGCCGTGAAGCTGATCTGGTCCCACGAAATGCATTTTCCCGCTAAGGCAGGTCTTGTAGCCGAGGCCACGTAAATAGTGCGCCAGTGTCGGGATTGATGACGGAAAATCAGCAGCATTGTCGTAGGCACCGATACGGGAGGCAAGCTGCCCGGTCATCATCGAAGCCCGTGAAGGAGCACAGACTGGATTGTTGCAGTAGGCATTTCTAAAGGTTACTCCTTCATGGGCCAATCGTTCAAGATGGGGTACCTTGACCACCGGATGACCGTACATAGGTAAAGCTGGCCCTGCCATCTGATCTGCCATTATGAAAAGGATATTGGGTTGTCGCATGAGTCGTCCTAAAATTTGGGCACGCTCCATTCAAAATCCCGATCGATCGGAAATACCGGTCTGGGCAGGAACTTCCAGGAGTGCCTTGTTAATACAGGGGAGGTTCGTCCAGGAGTGTCGACCTCAATCATCATTTCTTGATCAAAGTATTTATCAAAGACGGCTCTGTAATTGGACCGACATTTTAAAACCAAAGTCCTTATTTCCCTGATTTCCAATCCCATCGTCTCCAACAAAATCGGATCAGGCCACACGATGGGGCGACTGGTGGTAACCAGTACCATCATGTCACCCAACTGCAGCAAACATATCGGACCGGCATCAACGGGGATACCGGTCAAAGGCCCCCGACTGATGCGAAACTTTCCTGGGTGAAGGGATTTGACCCGCACTCTGTCCACTGCAAAATGGGGGTCTGGCCTATCCCAGTCATCGCCTTGAAAAAGAGCTTTGAATGATGCTCCAATGCCCGCTTCGTGAGCCCTGGTAGCCAGATTAGGGTCACAAAAACTTCCTATCAGCACTCCCTTTGCACCGGATCGGTAAAGTGCTTCAAGCATCCAGAGCGTGTTTCCCGTGCCGCCTGCTCCAATGTTATCTCCCAGGTCGGCCAGCAGCAACGGCTTTCCGGATAAATCTTCACCAGCCACAAGAGCCATCTCAACGGCCTTCTCAATGGAAGTCAAATTCCACATGAAACGTTCCCGGTCTGCCCATGCTTTCTGGGCTATATCGAAACAAAGCCGTTCCGCAGCTTCAGAATTCTCACGAGCTGCAACAATTACATGCAAGCCATTTTTTGATGTGTCGCTATATGCAAAACCAGCGACAACAGAAACGTTGAGTATTTCAGAGCCCAACTGGCTTTGTCCATACTTGATGAGATCGCCATAGGGTCCTGAATCAGTCAACAGGCTGACGTTCGGAGGGACGATCGGCAAACGAATGTTCCTGACAACAGGACGTATGCCCTCCAGCATCTCACCGAGAATGGCAGCGGCTTCTCGACCACAATCGTACTGATCAACATGAGGGTCTGTTCGATAGGAAACGATTACGTCAGCGTTGTCAACCATTCGTTGAGAAATGTTCGCATGTAAGTCAATCGTTGTCACAACTGGTGTTTTTGATCCAACTATATTTCTGACAGCCTCATATAATTCACCATCCGGG
This sequence comes from SAR324 cluster bacterium, assembly GCA_015231825.1. GTDB lineage: Bacteria > SAR324 > SAR324 > SAR324 > NAC60-12 > JADGAV01. Next base: position 40,370 of record JADGAV010000023.1, on the reverse strand, counting down.
TCTTCATCCTCTGTGGTGATCATTGCCCCATGATTTAAAATATAGACCCCGTCAAGGGGCAGAACATTTGTCAATCCATGGCAGATTTTTTCAATTGTTTCACGAATAAAAACCGCATCGGCCGGTCCTCCGGCTCCTCGATGTGCAATCAACAAAGGAATAGGCTCCCAATTGCCGTTGAAATCCATACCATGGAAGAATCCAATCACCTCTTTCACCAGATCTGGAGAATCGGATCGCACATCCAAAGTAATTGCTTCGCCTTCAAAAACACGAAATTTTTCCCTGGTGACAATGGGCGAATGTCGATTGCTCTCGAGAAACATCCCTAAAATGGCAATTTTTTTCGTCTTCATATATAAACCCTTATCCGTCGAAATTCCACGCTTGCTAAGGAAGAACTTCCCAAGCCATCTAAGACAGGTACAAATATGTTTTTCATATCGTACCCATTCCAACGTGAGACCTACAGAAACCCATATGTTCTGTCAAGAATTTTATGTAATATTTTATAAAATTCTTGACAGAACAAATATGATGAGGTAGGTCTCTCATTCGGCAGGATCAAGCCAAAAAAAGGGAAAAAAATTCAATCAAATAACGGAAAGGAGGAAAGTGATAAGGAGGTATGATTTCTGTAGCGCTTTGACGGCAGCCCGAGGATTTTGATTGTCGATGAGCCAGCAACGACTTGATGTTTCGAGCTTTCAAAAATTTCGCACTTTTTCGCAAAACATACAAACGTTTGATTTATATTTAAAGGAGATAAAAATGGCACTGAAAAAAACGTTTTTCAAAATCATGATATTAGTGACCGCATTGGTTTTCCTGTCCGTTACAGGGACATTCGCCGACGGACCTAAACGCGGTGGAACAATGGTTTACGTGACCCCTAAAATCCCCAGCCTCAATCCGATGCACGGTTCATTCATTGCGGGTACAGTTGCAACCCAAATTTTTGCTGGTCTAACAAGGTTGAACGAAAAAGATGAGGTTGTTCCTTATTTAGCGAAAAGCTGGTCCTTTTCGGACGGTGGAAAGACGATAACGTTTAAATTAGCAGAAAATGCAACATTCCACGATGGGAAACCGATCACATCAGAGGACGTGGCATTTTCGATCGGGATCGTCCTGAAAAATCATCGCTTCGGTAAGCAAATGTTCGGTCCGATTGAGGAAATGGACACATCTGATCCCCATACCTTAATTCTTCATTTGTCTAAACCTCATGGCCCGCTACTGGTGGCTGCAACCTCACCCAGGCATCTTCCAATCATGCCTAAACATGTTTATGGCGTCGGTGATTTTAACAAAAATCCGGCTCACAAAAACCCGGTTGGCTCAGGACCCTTCACTATAACAGATAAAAAGCTAGACGAGTACATCATCATGGATCGAAATAAAAATCATTTCGACGGAGAACGACCTTATCTGGATCGGGTGATAGGCCGGGTTGTGTTGGACAAAACTTCTGTACGTGTCGGCCTCGAAAAAAACCAGTTCCAAATGGCTGATGCCGGAGGACAAATTCGTTATCGGGATATTACTGATTTTGAAAAAATTTCCCATTTGAAGGTCACTGAACTGAAAACCCCAAACGGGGGCGGGACCTATCTGGAACTCAACAACCGGAAAGAGTTTTTCAAAAACAAGAAAGTTCGACAAGCTCTCGCTTATGCAATCGACCGGGATTATCTCGCGGATGTCCTTCATGATGGACGGTCAAAAGCATCCGTTGGCCCAATACCTTTTAGCAATTTATTTTTCGACAACAAATTGAAGGGATACCCTCTCGACATTGAAAAAGCAAACCAGCTACTGGACGAGGCAGGATACCCGAAAAAAGAAAACGGTATTCGTTTCGAATTTAAAGTCGCCTATATTGCTCCTCCATTTGCACCAGATGACCAGCTCATTATTGGAGAACACATAGGGACTTCACTGAAAAAAGTTGGCATTAAGGTGATCCAACAACCGCTTCCTCGTTCTTCCTGGTCTGCCAAAATGAAAAATTGGGATTACGATTCAGCACTTCCAAGAGTTGGCGATAAAGTAGATCCGGCCGTCGGTGTTGGTCGCTTATATCGTTGTGATAACATCAAGCATCAGCCTTACACAAACACTTCTGGGTATTGCAATGAAAAAGTTGACGAATTGTTTATAAAGGCAGCCTTAGAACCGGATCAAGGAAAGCGTATGGCGATTTATAGCGAAGTCCAAAAGCTACTTTTAGACGAAATCCCAATGATCTGGCTGAAAGATTCGGTCTATTGGAGGTTCCATCACAAGGAACTGTGGATCCCAAAATATGGGCACACAGAATTCTTTGATGAGATGTACTGGAAAACTGCGCAAAACTAATTTTCTTTCTGAAGGGTCAGTCAAGGGGATGAGGTAAGCTTTGGCTGCCCTCCATCACACAGAATTAACGCAGTTCACATTTCCAGGGATTTTTCCTAAGAATAGGTTCCAAAGGGAAGATCACGGTAATGAGTATCAAATATTTCACTGGATCGTGAGATCTCAGAAACTTAGCTATTCGATGAGGTATACATACTCATGGCAACAGCACTTTTTCAACGCATCATTTACGGCATGGTTCTCATTCTTGCCGTGATTGTCCTCAATTTTCTCTTGATACAGGCGGCTCCCGGTGACGTAGTCGATGTTCTTGTTACCGAGGCCGGAGGAGGGGACCCGGAGATCGCCGCGCAAATTCGGGCATCATATGGGCTTGACCAACCCGTCTATGTCCAGCTGGCAAAGTATTTGGGCAACATGCTCACCGGAGATTTGGGATATTCGTACTATCGGGATGAATCGGTTCTCGAACTGTTGCTTAGCCATTTGCCTTCAACATTGATTTTGACTCTTTCGGCACTTTTATTCGCCATCTTTATCGGCACAATGCTCGGTATTTATGCAGCAACACGCCCACAAGGCGTTACAAATCACATGGTTACAATATTTTCTTTGCTTGGCTATGCAACACCTGTTTTTTGGATGGGGATGATGCTTATGCTGGTGTTTTCTTTATACATTCCTATATTTCCTTCCTTCGGTTTTCGCTCCATCCCTGCCCCTGAAACCATGCTGCCAAGAATCTTGGATATACTTCACCACCTGGTTCTACCAACATTCACCCTCTCAATATTATTTCTAGCGGGTTACAGCAGGCTATCTCGTGCTTCAATGCTTGATGTGCTTGGTGCCGATTATATTCGTACAGCAAGATCAAAAGGTCTTTCAGAATTTGTGGTTATTTTCAAGCATGCCCTAAAAAATGCATCTCTCCCGGTTGTAACCATTGCAGGGCTACAATTGGGTCAAATTTTTTCTGGTGCTGTCATAGTCGAAACGTTATTCAGTTTGCCCGGCATTGGTCCCCTATTGTACGATTCAATCACAAACCATGATTATCCCGTGATGATGGGTGTGCTTTTTGGTACTGCAGTCACCGTCGTCGTTGCCAATATCCTCACCGATTTGGTTTATCGTTTGTTGGATCCAAGAATCAGAGGTATCTCATAATGTCTGAAATGATTGACCAGCAAGATTTAGCCGCACAGTTTGGAGAAAAACCGGAAAAACCGGAAAAGCCATGGCAAGCAACCGCAAGGATGTTTTACACCAACAAAGCGGCAGTTTTTGGACTGATCGGGTTTCTGATCGTTATTCTTTTGGGGCTGTTCGGCCCGATCATTTTTGGAGCAGATCCTTTTGATATTGCAGGAAAGCCCTTAATGGAGCCCCAGGATGCCAATCCTTTGGGAACTGATTATTTGGGGCGGGATATTCTGAGTGGTGTCATTTACGGAGCACGTCCGACAATGATTATCGCGATCACGGCAACAGTATGTGCAACAGTTATCGGTATTTCAATCGGAGCGATAGCCGGATTTTATGGAGGAAAAATCGACAATTTCCTGATGCGGTTCACAGAATTCTTTCAGGTTCTTCCCAGTTTGGTATTTGCCATGGTTATCGTTGCTGTGTTCGAGCCCAGTTTCCTTATCGTAGTATTAGCAATTGGAACCACGACTTGGACTCCCCTCGCCCGCCTGGCCCGCGCGGAGTTTCTTAAGATCAAAGAACGTGAATTCGTTCTCGCGGCCCGCGCTCTCGGAGCACAGAATATTCGTCTCATTTTGCGGGTTATTCTACCAAATGCTTTGCCGCCACTTATCATTGCAATAACTCTTCGGGTGGGAACAACAATCATATTCGAAGCAGCCTTGAGTTTCCTGGGATTGACAGATCCTAGTATCATGACATGGGGCAGGATGATTGGACTTTCGCGAGATTACTTTTTTGAGGCATGGTGGACGGTTACATTTCCAGGATTGGCGATTCTCTTTACAGCGCTTTTTATCGCTTTGATTGGTGACGGATTGAACGATGCCTTCAATCCTAAATTGAGAAGGCGTTGAGGCCAAGTTGATGAAAAATCCAACCCTAAAATCTGAAAATACAGTACTGAGTGTTGAAAACCTTTGTGTTGATTTTGAAATCAAGGGAAAACAGGTTCAAATACTTTCCGACATCAGTTTTTCTCTTGAGCGGGGAAAAACATTGGGCATTATCGGTGAAAGTGGTTGTGGTAAAAGTATGACCGCTTTAGCTTTGATGCGCATGATTCCTTCGCCTCCAGGAAGGATCAGCGCAGGACGTGTGGTTTTGAAAGGAGAAGATCTCGCCCAGGCGTCAGAGAAAAGGATACGTGACATTCGCGGCGGTGAAATTTCAATGATCTTTCAAGAGCCAATGACTTCCCTCAATCCCGTTTTTACGATTGGTAATCAAATCGTCGAAGCAATTCGCCGTCATAAAGATATCGGGAAATCGGAAGCCTGGAAAGAAGCGACTGATCTTCTGGATATTGTACACATCCCTGCCCCCAATCGCCGTGTTCACGAATATCCCCACCAATTGTCAGGAGGTATGCGGCAACGAGTCATGATTGCGATTGCACTGGCATGCGAACCAACTGTCCTGATCGCTGATGAACCAACCACTGCTCTTGATGTGACGGTTCAAGCCCAAATTTTTGATCTGTTGAATGAGATTCAAAAAGACCGTGGCACTTGTATTATTCTGATCACTCACGATTTTGGCGCCGTTGCTGAAATGGCCGACCGGGTCCTGGTTATGTACGCAGGCCACAAAATCGAAGAAGGAACTTTGGACGAGATAATTGACAGTGCTCGCCATCCTTACACTCAAGGTTTATTGCGCTCCATGCCTGAAATAAAAGTCGATCCTGGTGATATCCGGGAATCCTTAGCAGAAATTCCAGGGGTTGTTCCTGACCTGCTTCACCTCCCGGAAGGTTGCCCTTTTGCGCCGCGATGTTCCTTTGTGATGGCTCAATGTCAAGATCTCCCTCATTACATGGACCTGGGAGACAACCGTTCTGTCAAATGCTGGCTTGCCCAAGAAGATTCCCGGACAAAGGAGCAAGCATGACGAATAAGAATCTGCTCAGTGTTGAAGGCTTGGAAGTTCATTTCAAATTAAAACGCCCCCATCTTTTTGCCTCGCAACCCACGCTGTATGCAGTAGACGGCGTCAGTTTTGAGATTGTTCGAGGCCAAACTCTCGGGCTTGTGGGGGAGAGTGGGTGTGGTAAAACCACTTCGGGTCTTTCCGTTCTCCGTCTCGTGGAACCGACTGGTGGAAAAATAGTTTTTGACGGAGTGGACTTGCGCTCTTTAGGGGCAGACGCGCTCCTGGATATGCGCAAGCGCATGCAGATAATCTTTCAGGATCCTTATTCTTCTCTCAATCCCAGGCAAACTGCTGGTGATATAGTAAAAGACCCATTGCTGATTCAAAAAGTGGGGAATCCTAAAGAGCGAGAAGAACGTGTTTCTGAGTTATTTACCTTGGTGGGATTGCAAGCAAATCAAAAAGAACTCTTTCCTCACCAATTTTCAGGAGGGCAAAGACAAAGGATCTGCATTGCGCGAGCTCTTGCCTTGAATCCCGATTTCATTGTTTGTGATGAACCAGTTTCGGCGCTGGACGTTGCCATTCAAGCTCAAATCCTCAACCTGCTTTGTAAGCTTCAGGAAGATCTGAATTTGACATTCTTGTTCATTTCCCATGATCTTGCCGTCGTTCAGCATATTTGTGATGAAATAGCAGTCATGTATTTGGGAGCAATTGTCGAAAAAACTAATCGAAAAAAATTATTCAATAATCCGCGGCATCCTTATACACGAGCTCTTTTATCTGCGGTTCCCACTCGAAGATCATCTAAAAAATCAAATCGGATTCGTCTTGAGGGTGACATCCCAAACCCTGTCAATAGACCCTCCGGATGCCGATTCCATACCCGTTGTATGTATTCCCAGGAACAATGCAAATTCGAAGAACCCCAACTGGTTGAAAAGCAGCCAGGACATTGGGAAGCCTGTCATTTTGAAACCACAAATCTTTAACTGGAAGAATGCTGATGGGTAAAATACACACGATTTTGGAAAATGCGATGATTTACGACGGTTCTGGTGCTGAGCCCTATAAAGCGGACCTGGGAATCTCTGAAGACAAAATTGAAAGCATCGGTCCGCTTCAACACGCCGAGTGTGAGCAGCGCATCAATACAGAAGGGATGGCGGTGGCACCGGGGTTCATTGACCTGCACACACACTCTGATTTCACTATTGTTGTCAATGGGAATGCGGAAAGCCAAGTCCATCAAGGAGTGACGACTGAGGCTGTTGGACAATGCGGTCATAGTGTTGCTCCCCTGCGGCATAAAGATGAGATTGCCAGGGAAGCAATCGGATATGTTTCAGGAAGCGAGGGTCTGAATTGGCAAAGTTTTGGAGAATACCTGGACCATCTGGAACAAATGGACCTAGGTGTCAATGTCGCTGCCTTTGTGGGACACGGGACCGTGCACCAAACTGTGATGGGCAATTCTCTTCGAGTGCCCGATCCGGAAGAAGTCGGGCAAATGGCAAATTTGGTTCATGAGGCGATGGAACAAGGGGCAGCAGGGTTTTCTACAGGACTGGAGTCTTGGCCTGGTAGTCAGGCATCAGCAGAACATATTGCTCCTCTTTGCAAGGTAGCTGCCGACCATGATCGCCTTTATGCCACCCACGTCCGGAACCGCGATCGCTACTATGACCTGGGATTCGGTGAAGCGATGGCAACCGCCCGCATAGCGGGATGCCGATTGCAAATTTCTCACATCCAACCAAAGTATGGCGCCCCTCCCCATGCCATGGAACATTCCCTTGAAATGATCGAATCCAGTAAAAAATATGGACTGGATGTCGCATTCGACATCATCCCTCATGATTGGAGTCATATCCCGGTGATGATGATATTGCCGAAATGGGTCCTCGAAGGAGGAGATGAAAAAATAACAGAACGTTTGAAAGACCCAAGGCAAAGAGAACGAATCAAAGAAAACAAAAATCCAATGTGGTTGCTGGTTGCAGATCGAGTTTGGTCGAAAATTGTCTTACTCTATTCAAAAGAGAATTCTGATTTGATTGGTGAAACGTTTGCAGACATTGGGAAATATAGAGGAGTTGATCCCTATGACTTGGTATTCGATCTTTTGCTCGAAGAAGGCCCAGGAATGCATCAACTCATGTGGACATCTCAAAGCTTCCTCAAATCAGACCTAGAACTTTGTCTTGGGCAATCCGAATGCGCAATCATTTCCGACACCCGGGCATTAGCTCCTTATGGAGCCCTCGCTGATCGCTTGGGTTCACTCAGTGGCTATGGCTGGACATCAGAATTTCTCAGCTACTATGTCAAAGAGCGGAATGTTTTATCCTTGGCCGAAGGGATTCGTCGGATGACCAGTCTCCCTGCTAAGCGACTGGGTCTCCGTAACCGTGGTTTACTTCAGGTGGGATTACAAGCTGATATTGTTGTATTTGACCCAAACAATGTCAAAAGTACATGGACCGTGCAGAAACCACGCAGTTATCCAAAAGGTTTTGCACATGTTTTCGTCAATGGAAAGGAAACCATTCGTCAAGGTCAGCGATTGGAAAACAACAGCGGGTCGGTGCTGCGTGGACCTCTCTCCTGATATGAGGAATCACACAAAAAATCTTAAACATTCCGAAAAGGTGGTCTGACAAAAGCCCACCTCAACGGTTAAAAACTGCTTTTTTAGATTCAAAACCCGTTGCGAATTGATTTACCGGCAAAGTCTGGCATGAAAACATTTAAAGGTCGTTTCACACAGCAGGAATCTATCCCTGAAGAAGGAATTCAACGAGCGCTCGAAGTACTCCGTTCCGGCCGACTTCATCGTTATAATGTGATTGAAGATGAAGTTTCGGAAGTCAATCTGCTTGAATCCGAATTCGCCCGATACCAGGGGGCAAAGTTCTGCCTGGCCTGCGCTTCCGGTGGTTACGCGATGCAGGTGGCCCTGACGAGTTTCGGCCTGAAACATGGTGAGCCAGTATTGACCAATGCATTCACACTGTCTCCAGTCCCCGGTGCGATCTGCAATGCCGGAGGAAAACCGGTACTTGTTGAAACAACCGATCAGCTTGTTATCGATCTCTCTGATCTGGAGCAAAAAATAGAGAGCAGCGGATCAAGGGTTTTACTTCTTTCACACATGCGCGGCCATATTGCTGATATGGATCGAATGTGCCAACTGCTGGAAAAGAAGGGGGTACAATTGATTGAGGATTGTGCACACACGATGGGGGCCGCTTGGGGAGGCAAGAAGAGCGGAAGCTTTGGTCTTGCAGCCTGTTTCAGCACTCAGACCTATAAACATATCAATTCCGGTGAAGGAGGTTTTATAACAACAGACGATCCTGAATTGATCGCCCGGGCAATCATTCGTTCCGGGTCCTATATGCTGTATGATCGTCATGATGCCTCACCCGAAGCATCGTATTTTACAAATATCCGGCTGGATACTCCCAACTGCAGCGGTCGGATGGATAACCTGCGTGCGGCCATCCTGAGGCCACAGTTGCGCATACTGAACGAAAACGGCAGGCGCTGGAATGAACGTTACCGTTTGATTGAAGAAATTCTCTCAAATGCCGTGGGTGTCACCTTGCCGGTCAGGCCCCATGTCGAAGAATATGTCGGCAGTTCCATCCAGTTTTTACTCATGGATATGACTGAGAAACAGATCAAATCCGTTATCAGGAAGTGCCTGGATCGTGGAGTGGAATTGAAATGGTTTGGTGCTCCAGAACCAGCGGGATACACGAGTCGTCACGACAGTTGGCGTTATATTGAATCTCAGACACTGCCAAACACCGATCGGATTCTTTCGAAAATGCTGGACATGCGGATCCCTCTGACTTTCAGTCTGGATGATTGTCGTCTCATCGGCGGGATCATCATGGATTGTATTTCAGAAGTCAGGATGAACTAGCTGTCCCAATCCGGATCCAACAGAAAGCCGCGATGTCCAATACAAAAAAAGGATGGCAACCCATGGAATTAGCATTAATGGAACCCAATTCAGTTTGAACGAAATTTCTTATGGAATACCTCAAGAAAGCGATTAAATCTCCTGTCACCGGTGAAGACGATACTCAGGAAGTAGTCAAACGTATGCTCAGTGAAATCGAAGCTGAAGGTGAGGAGCGTGTGCGTCACTATGCAAAAACTTTGGACCATTGGACAGGCAGCATCGTTGTCACCAAAGAAGAGATTGAGGATGCCGGGAAGCGCCTTTCCCAGTCAGCCAAAGATGACATTCAGTTCGCCTATGACCGAATCCGTCGTTTTGCCGAAGCTCAACTCGGTAGCCTTTCAGAATTTGAGATAGAACTTTCACCGGGCTTGTTCACTGGCCAGCGCCTGATCCCCGTCAATACCGCGGGATGTTATATCCCCGGCGGTCGCTATGCGCACATCGCCTCCGCAGTGATGAGCGTGAGCACCGCTAAAGTGGCCGGGGTAAAAAATGTGATTGCCTGCTCCCCCACCAGAGGTGACGAAGGTGTGCATCCTTCAATCCTATACACAGCCAATTTAGCAGGAGTTGACACGATACTGGCTCTCGGAGGAGTTCATGGAATTGCTGCATTGGCTTTCGGCTTGTTCACAGGACACCCGGCAGATATTCTCGTCGGACCTGGAAACCGATTTGTTTCCGAAGCCAAACGCATCCTCTATGGACGTGTAGGTATCGATCTCTTCGCTGGCCCTACTGAGATTGCCATCATTGCCGATGAAACGGCTGATCCCGAAATTGTTGCATCAGATCTCGCAGGACAGGCCGAACACGGTCCCGATTCCCCGGCGTGGCTGATTTCCACATCCCGTCAATTGGCTGAAAAGGTGATTGCCCGTGTACCTCATCACATCAGTCATCTTGGAGAACCAAACCGGACAGCAGCAAAATCCGCCTGGCAGGAATACGGCGAAGTGGTACTCGTTGAAAATCGCGAAGAAGCGGTCCTTCAAAGTGACTTTTATGCTCCTGAGCATCTTGAAGTCCAAGCGGCTGATCTCGACTGGTGGCTCAAACACTTGAGCAACTACGGCTCTCTCTTTTTGGGAGAGGAGACTACGGTCACCTACGGCGACAAATGCTCCGGTCCGAATCACATTTTGCCCACTAAAGGTGCCGGACGCTATACGGGAGGACTGAGTGTCGCAAAATTCATTAAAACCGTCACCTGGCAACGGATGACCCGCGATGCCAACCGCGATGTGGCTGCCGTCAGTGCCCGCATTTCCCGTGCGGAAGGGATGGAGGGACATGCCCGCAGCGGTGATATTCGTCTGGAAAAATATTTCCCCAACGATTCCTTCGAGCTTGAGAATTTCTGATTAATTTTGTGAAAAGCGGCGGTCTGCATTCCCCTGTTGAGTGGACAGTTCATTTGGCTTTAACTCAAAAGTCTCCTCCCAATCCGGACAATATTTTGCCGGACCCCTGATTGGGGCAATAACGGAAGCGATCCGGGAATGAAAAAGCCATGGCAAAATTGGAAAAGCACAATTGAAAATCAAATCCAGGGAGGCAAAAAACTGAGATCCTGCCTGTTGACCTCCTGAACCCTGAGACCATCAAAAACGAAGTTGAGAAGGATCGTAAGAAAACCTCAAAAATTCTGACAGATTCAAGAACGGCTCAAGCGGGTTTTTACACTTTAAAAGCGCACTCTTTGCTCCCGACCCCAAAACATCTTCCTGTTTTTTTATTGAAACATCAGGTATATTGAAAGTTGCTGAACATTACCTGCGGCAGATTGTTTTGATAGAACAAATTTGACCAATTACCGGAAAATTAGCACAATGCGCACTATTTTGACATTTTTGATACTTTCGCTATTCATACCAACCGGGATCTTTGCACAATTCAACCAGCCTCAAGAGAAGATTCCAGAAATTATCGCCACTTTTTCTCTTCATGAGTCGCCGGAGGCACCTCGTCCGGGAGAGCACACACGAATTATCGTCAAAGGGGAGGTCATTTCAGGATGGCATGTCTACTCCGTGGTACCCTCCAAAGACGAGTTCGCTCCTCCTCCCACTCAATTGACGATCGAACCTGCTCCTCATCTAGAAATACTCGGCCCTTTTTATGAAACCAACCCGATTACCGATTTTGATCCGGTGATCAATATGGAACTCAGTTACCACGAAAAGACCTTCTTCTTTTATCAAAATCTAAAAATTTCAGACCAGATGCCGCCGAATCAAGCGGTTTCGCAGAAAATTACCGTCAAGTATCAGACCTGCAGCGACAAAATTTGTCTTCCTCCTCAAAAAGCAATCTTAAACACATCCTTTACTTCAGGTTCCGGTCCAGTCCGGGATCAGTATGAGAATCCACGCTACGATATCAATCCCTTACCCAGTGCAATCACTTCATCCAACGAATTGGAAGACGCCCTCAGAGAGGGGTTTTGGGGATTTATCGGTCTCGCAGTTTTGTCCGGTTTTCTTGCATTATTGACTCCCTGCGTCTTTCCAATGATTCCCGTCACCATTGCTTTTTTTACGAAACAGGAACATTCTTCCTATGCTCAGGTCGTACGGCTGTCCTCATTGTTTGGAATTGGAATTATCGGCACTTACACCGTCACCGGGATGGGACTTTCCGTTTTACTGGGGGCAACAGGGGCGGTCCAACTGGCAACCAACGGGACCATCAACTTTGCTATCGGATTGCTTTTTTTAGTTTTTGCATTCAGTTTGATGGGCTTTTTTCAGCTCTCATTAGGAGGACTCGGCAACAAACTGGACCAGATTTCCCGCAGAACCGGGGGTGCATTGGGAGTCATCCTGATGGGGCTGGTCTTTACGCTGACTTCCTTCACCTGCACGGTCCAATTCGTCGGGACCCTTTTGATCGCTGCATCTCAAGGACATTGGCTTTGGCCGATCATCGGAATGCTGGTCTTTGCAACGGTTTTCGCCCTCCCTTTCTTTTTGCTCGGACTGATTCCGCAATTGATCCAGACCATGCAGTCGAAATCCGGCTCCTGGCTTTCCTACTCAAAAATTGTGCTTGGTCTCGTAGAATTGGCGGCTGCATTCAAATTCTTCAGCAATGCGGACCTGGTTTGGCAATGGGGAGTGATTGACCGCGATTTTGTCTTGTATGCCTGGATAATTCTCGCCTTTCTCAGCTCATTATTTTTACTGGGAACCATTACAATCCATGATGTTCGAGTACAGAAAACTGGTGCAATCGGATTTTCAGTCGCTTTCTCGTTCTTATTTTTGGGAGCGTATATGACTCAGGGACTTCAGGGAAAGCCCCTCAATCCGTTCATTGATGCCTATTTGCCTCCGGAACTGTCGATTTCAGAAAATATTCCTGCCAGTCTCAAGTCTGCGGCTGCCGGGAAAAGTGACTATGATGTCAGTCAGGTTCACACACTGCCCTGGATGGATGATCTCTCTGAAGCCCTGGTGCTGGCAAAACAACAGGACAAACATGTCTTTGTTGATTTTACCGGTTACACCTGCGTCAATTGCCGGTGGATGGAGAAAAACATATTTGCTGACCCCAAGGTATTAGCCGCATTCAAGGAAAGTTTTATCCTGGTGCAGCTCTATACAGATGGTGGAAAAAATCATCAGGAGAACCAGTCCATGCAGGTCAATCGTTTCAACACCCTCGCTCTTCCGTTTTATGTGGTTCTGGATGCAGAAAACCAGGTTCTGATGCGGCATTCAGGAATCATGTCTTCCTCTGAAAAATTTCTCTCGTTTTTACACCAGAACCGGGTTTCCGGTTGATCCCCGGTTTCCTGAACTCCTGCGTTTTTCCCTGTTCAACCGACTATCAATTTGTTTGACACTTAATCTGAGTCTGATATGATGGTCCCTTTACTTTGTTGCAGTTCATTGCAGAAATTTATGTATTTTCAATCACAGGTCTTGCTGATCCAGTAAGCCCAAATTGCCAACCTCCAACCTGCGCAAATGTGCGATTGCCCTATGTCCACTGATGAAATCACGGTAGAATCAAATATAGAAATGGAGACGGTTCTCGGAGAGACCTCGATCACCTTTGTAGAAGATGAAAATGAATTCGATTTTGATTCTTACTGCGAAGAAACCTTGGGAAATGTCAAAGAAAACGGAATTGTAAACGGTGTTGCAACAAAAGTAACAAAAGATTTTGTTGCGGTTGACATTGGCTATAAATCTGAAGGACAGATTCCTATTGAAGAGTTTTTGAACTTGGAAGGAAAGTTCGAAATAGCTGTAGGCGATCAAGTAGAAGTCTACGTTGAAGCATTGGAAGAAGAAGACGGAGTGACTCTGCTTTCCAAGGAAAAAGCCAAAAAATTACGCATCTGGGAAAAGGTGGGTCAGGTTTATGAAGACAGCGGTACAATCAAAGGAGTCATTGCTGCACGAATCAAAGGGGGTTTGTCCGTCGATATCGGCATCAAGGCATTTTTACCTGGATCTCAAGTGGATTTACGCCCGGTTCGCAACCTGGACAAATTGATTGGTGAGACGTTCGAGTTTTCGATTCTAAAATTCAACCAAAAGCGCGGCAATATCGTTTTGTCACGACGTGCATTGTTGGAAATTGACCGGGAACGACGTCGCAAGGAAACATTAGAAGTGCTTGAAGAAAATGCGACAATGAAGGGCTATATCAAAAACATCACGGATTACGGAGTCTTTGTTGACCTTGGCGGTGTGGACGGCTTGCTTCATATCACAGACATGACCTGGGGACGAATCGTTCATCCTTCCGAGATGTTTGACATTGGCGATGAAGTTGAAGTACTGGTGTTGAAATATGATGAAAATGAGCAAAAAGTTTCTCTCGGTCTCAAACAAAAATCCCAAAATCCATGGGAAATGGTTTCTGACAAATACCCGGTGGGGACTCGAATTTCTGGAAAAATTGTGAGCTTGACCGACTATGGAGCCTTTATTGAACTGGAACCTGGTGTTGAGGGATTGATCCATGTCTCTGAAATGTCATGGACCAAGAAAATCCGTAACCCTTCCCGCTTCGTCAATTTGGGGCAGGAAGTGGAAGCGATTGTGAAAGATCTCGATGTCGAGCACAAACGCATTTCACTTTCTATGAAGGAAGCCACCCAAAACCCATGGAAACAGGCCTTGGATTCCTACCCGATCGGCAGTGTGGTGATGGGAAAAGTACGCAACGTGACCGATTTCGGAATTTTTGTCGGTTTAGAAGAGGGGATCGACGGCCTGGTGCATGTCTCCGACATTTCATGGAGCCAGCGCCAGAGACGTCCTGCTGATTTCGTAAAAAAGGGCGATGAAATCGAAATCAAGATATTAAATATTGATGTTGAACAGGAACGCTTGTCCCTGGGAATCAAGCAACTCAGCGAAGATCCCTGGAAGAACCTTGATGAAAAATTTCAGATTGGAAGTGATATTACTGGAAAAATTGTCAATATCACCGATTTTGGAATTTTTGTTGAGGTCCTCGAAGGTGTCGAAGGACTCGTCCATATTTCAGAAATTGACTCTGCAATCCCAAAAGCAAAACTGACGGATTTTTACCCGATTGGCACCGAAGTGCGGACTCGTGTGATAAAAATCGACCCGGAGGAACGACGTCTGGGTTTAAGTATCATGGAATCCGATACCGTTGTTCCTCCCCCCGAAATGCTGGAAGAGGCTGAGGAGGGAGCAGCTGCCGATGAAGGAGCCGTGGAAGCAGCCGAAGCCCAGTCAGACACTGAATCAGTCGAAGCAGAATCATCAGCGGAAAATCCTGCTGAAGAATCCGCGGCGCAGGATTCAGAAACGACTGAGACTGCCGTAAATGCTGAAAGCTCCGAAGAGGCCGAAGACGAAGAAACAAACAAAGAAGAAAGTTAATTCTCCAATGGGGAGGGATGTCACTGCGGCGTTACTGACATTTCTCTGAATTCCTCAGGGAGTTCTTCCCGGAACTCCCGATTTTCTCCAAGATTTTCAGTAATATGTCCACGTTCATTTTAACACTCCATATTCTTTCTATCTGCCTGGTTGTCGGCACATTGTTTGTTCAATCATTGGCGGTGGTTTTCCGTTTGCGACTCAAAGGTCCGCAACAGATTACCGGAGCCCAATGGGTACAGGCTCGCATTTACAAATTTATTTACTATCCAATATTAGTTGTTGCTGTTGCATCAGGGTACTATTTAGCCATTGACACAGGAGCATTTTCCCAGGGAAAATGGCTGCATTGGAAAATCGTGCTGCTCCTGATTTTGGTCGGTTTCGGCTTTCTCAACGGAAAACAAATCAACAACAAAGAGCTTCCAAAAATATTAGCAATGATGGTCCATATTGGAATTTTTCTGGTTGCTGCCGCAATGATCTATTTGGTGGTCGCAAAACCGATTTAGAGCGAAATATGGAAAAACCGATCCAGATAAGACACGCACATCTCAAGGATGCAGAATTTATCGCACAGTTCAACACCGCCATGGCTAAGGAGACCGAAAACAAGGAACTCGATGCCTCGGTAATTGCTCGTGGTGTGAACGCCGTTTTTGAAAACCCGCAATATGGTTTCTATTTAGTCGCAGAGGCAGATCAACAGGTGCTTGGAAGTTTGATGGTTACAACAGAATGGAGCGACTGGCGCAATGGCTTTTTCTGGTGGATCCAAAGCGTTTATATTCGGTCCGATTATCGACGCCGCGGAATTTACAGCCAGCTTCATCATTTTGTCAAAAAACTGGCTCAGCAGGAATCAAATGTCTGCGGTATCCGCTTGTACGTGGAGCATCAAAATCATCCTGCTCAAAAGACTTACGCCTCTCTTGGAATGTCTAAAACCGATTACCTTCTATTTGAAGAAGAATTTTAAAGATTTTTGAAAGCAGAGACTTTCACCGTTGGTTGGCTTTTCGATAGGCATCCAGAAAATCATCAAGAAATCGATTGAGAATTTTGAGAGGATGATCTCCTTCTTTTTTACTGTTGATGCCAATTGAATTTCTTTGAAAAACGGAGGCGAAGGTGTGATATTCTTCTTTCCCGACGCGATACGAAACAACTCTTTCAAAAGAAATTCTAATTTGAAAGACGCTATCCAGGACCTGCAGTTCCAGATACAAACGATAGGGAAGGCTGAAGTCACTTTCAGGAAGTGACGTGATTTTGAAATTCTGCAGTTTTTCTTCCACCGCATTGCGAATTTTGTTTTCAGTCAGTCCCCACTGCTTGCTCTCTTCCCCCAGTTTTTCAATCAAAACTTTAATTTGACCCGGTTTTGTAACCTCTAAACCACTGGCATTGTAACGAAACGCAGTATCCTGTGCCGGAGTCGTGTGGAAGGCAAGCAGTAAAATTCCCATAATTAAAAAAATTTGCTTCATATATTCTCCATTTTTCATAAAAGGGATTCACTTTATTTTAACAAACTTTCTATAGCAAGGCCCCATCTGATTAGCAATTAAGATTTCGCAATAGACCCTCTGCGATTTGTGATAAAGGACGCCCCGCGAAACCGATTCGTTTAATGGTGTCATTATTGAAACTGAAACATCTGTATGATTTAGGAGATGAAACAGTCATCAAATCATGGCTACGAGATCCGTATTTCCAATACTTTAGTGGAGAAGAAACATTTCAATGGAAGCTTCCTGTTGATCCGACAGCTTTACCCTATTTCAGAAAACGGATTGGTAAAAAAGGGAATAGAAAGAATATTTCAGGTTTCGATTTTAATTCACAAAGATTCCGCACAGGAAAAAGAAGTTATCATTGATACCACAGTACAAGAGAAAAAAACTACTTTTCCTGCTGATGCGAAAGCCAGTTGCTGCGGGAGACCGGACTCGCTCCCATCCTTGTGAAGATTGATAGTTAAAAATCGGAGGGGGGAAGAAGAGGCTTTGATGGATTCTGTTCCCGAGTTTGAGGAAGCACCACAGGAAGCAAGGGAAACAGGCAAGAAAAGAGAGACGACCGGTATTTGTAACAGCTGCATGAATTTATGAAGCATCTGTAAAATTGAAGTGATTGAAGATAGATGCTTTTTAGCAAAACGGTGTTATTTATTCAAGTGTAGAAGAATCACGAGGAAAGATTGACAGAACTCCTGAAATGACTTATTTTTTAGCTCTCATCTCACACAAATCCAGGCAACTAAAATCACTCACGAAAAAACTTCAATGCCTCTTGTATTCGCAGCTGACGGGACCGTCGATTTGTTTGCCTCCCTGAGGCAGATCAGAACGGTCGTCTTTGATCTCAACAGTTTACCCAACATTATCTCCGATGAAGAACTGGACTCCTTCAAGCAGATTTTGAGGGTCCTGATCGCTCGCGATTTCAACATCACACTCCTCTTGGAGAATGAAGCTTACCCTTCAGAATGGCGAAACCGGGCAGAGATTGCTGTTATCAATATTCCCAAAAATGAACCATCGCTGTTGTTTCGAAACTCGGTTTTGTTTTCTGCAGAGATATTTTGGGTTACAGAAAATTCAGAAATACAACAGCATTTGACCAATCAGCAATGTCTCTTCGCTTATGGGACCCTTCCCGGTGAAGATTTGTCCGGCCTGCACTACGAACACTTCCAGGATTTAGTCGAACTGCTTCATCCCAGCAAACAAACCGCGATTTTGTTGAGCGACACTATTCTGCAGTTGAAAAATCAAGCTCCCAAACTGCCTCTCCTTGTCGGGATCGGAGGACCTGAGGAGTGCGGGCACGCTTATTTTGTTGAAGCTTTGATCGAAGAACTGGAGAACAGCGATTATTTGATAGAAGGCATTGACCTGACGGATCTGCTCAGTACCGAATTTCACATGGGTGACTATTGGCGCTCCAGGGAAATCCAGGACTGGACTATGAATGAGCTTCTGCTTCCCTTTGCCGAAGGGAAGCGCATCTGCATCGAGTCTCCTCCTGAATTCATGCGCTCGCATGAAACAAACGCTTACCCTTTTTTTCTTGCACCTGAAATGATTCTTGTGGTCTGGGGCAACACCACTTTTCTGCCTCAAATTCAGGAAATTACTGACTGGAGCATCTTGTTGGAATTGTCTCCCAAAGTGGCCACTGCCCGGCTTTTTGGAATCAGTGAAGAAGAAAATTTTGACCCCGATTTTATCCGTAAGTATGAAGAGAACGATGGGCGGCTCTATCAGGGCTATTTGAAAAAGTTCGGGGTAGAAAACTGGGTGGAGCAAAAAGTTGATTTCAACAACTTCCAGGCTTTCCGGACAAAATCATAGAATTCAGTGATTTTGAAATCGCGTCAGATCGGCTTCCAGGATCTTTGCTTCTTCAGGACTTAAAGGGGTCTCTTCTCTGGCTTCTGCTCGCTGTTTCTGCACCCATTTCTGGCTGATTCTCAAAAGCACAAAAAGTCCTGCAAAGATTCCGATTCCCGGTAAAATCCATAAGAGAAGATTGAACCCTTCTTTGGGAGGACTGCGCAAAATCCACTCTCCGTAACGCTCAACAAAATAGGCTCTGATTTCATCATCAGACGCACCAGCCCGCAGCATTTCCTCAATTTTATTGCGAATTTGAACCGAGAATCCTGCTTCAGAGTCTTTCACGGACAATCCCTGGCAGGTTGGACAACGGAATTGATTGAACAAATCAATCAGCCGGGTTTCAATTTCTTCATTCGTATTCGCCCATCCGAATGAAGTCATACAAAGCAAAAACACCGCCAGCAAAGTTACAGTTCGAGTCATAAGAAAACCGGTTTACAGCATGGATTCAAGTTGCTCCAGCAGCAAGTCAGGGGTCACACCGCCCACCTGCTTGAAGCGGATGATGCCTTTGGGATCGATAAAAAAAGTTTCGGGTGCTCCGTAAAGACCATAGTTCAGAGCAATGCTTCCTTCATCATCATCCAAAGCCAGAAAATAATTTTTCCCAAATCGTTTTGCAAAGGCTTTGGCTCGGCTGGGAGTATCCTGAAATGCGATTCCAAGGACACGCACTTTATTTTGACCCTTGTCATATCGCTGATAAAATGCTTCGAGCACCGGAGCCTCCCGGGTGCATTCCGGACACCAGGATCCCCAAAAATTCAGTACCACGGGAATTCCTTTCAATTCACTCAGTTTCAGTGAAGACTTTCCGTCCAGAGAAGTGACTGAAAAATCGGGTGCCATTTTTCCCAAAAGAGGAGAAGGAACTTTTTTTGGATCAGAAGTCAGACCAAAAGCAAGGAGGCCGATAAAGCCAAGAATGACCAGCATCACACCCCAAAATTTTAAGGATCTCCATGACATAAAGTTCCCCTACGCCGAATGTCGTGATTCAGGCACATACCGTCGACCGGTCACTTCGCTGCGGATCTGCAGGGATTTCGGACGGTACATCATCGAAATGCCAACGCCAATGGTAAAGAAAGGAAGCGACATCCAGGCCCAACCGACCAAGGGGTTGATGCGTGCTTTAATCACCACCAGATTGCGAGCGCTGTCTTCATTGTTTAAAACCAGGTACAAATCTTCCCATAGGGTCCGCCGAATCGCCACTTCAGTCAAAGGGTCCGGCTGAGTGGGATAAAAGCTTTTTGCCGGTTTCAAGACTTCTTTCAGGTCGCCATCTTCATACACTTCAATGATTGCTGCTCGGTGCGTTGCATTTCGCACCTTAAATTCCTGCATCTCTTTGAATATCAGCTGATATTTTCCCAGAGCAATCGGCCGGTTCGGCTCCATCGACAAATCTTTTTCAACATCGTAAAATCGGCCTGCAAATCCAATAAACATCATCACCACACCAAGGTGAATTGCGAGTCCCCCATAGCGGCGGGTATTGCGCATCACAACATAGATGAAAGCCATGCCGAAATTTGTGGACAACTGGTGTGCTTTGATTCTTGTCGATTTGAAAACCTCGATGACGATCGTCATTGTCACAAATATTGAAATCCAGAAAATCAAAAGCGGCTGCCAGTCTCTGGCAAAAAAGATTGCTATCACTATGGTCCCGAGCGTTGCGGCAATCAGGGGATTTTGAAAATTTTTCTGCAAACTGCTCAAACTGCTCCTTCTCCAGGCGATCAGGGTCCCCACTCCGGTGAGGAAGAATAAGGCATACCCCATTGGAGCGGTGACTGTATTAAAAAAGGGAGCTTGAATTGAAAGCTTGGTACCCCGAACCGCTTCAGCAATGAGAGGGAATGTGGTCCCCAGCAGAACCGTAAACGCGATACCGACAAAAAGAATGTTTTGTGCCAAAAAAGTATTTTCACGACAAAGTACGGATTCCAGCCGATGGTCTGATTCCAGCATCCGGATTCGCATGAAAAGAAGACCAAACGCAATGACCAGGGTAAAACCCAGAAATACAAGAAAAAAAGGTCCAATTTCGGACTGTGTGAAGGAATGAACAGAATTCACCACTCCGGACCGGGTGAGAAAGGTGCCCAGAATACTCAAGCCGAAGGTGACAATGATCAAAACAATGTTCCAGATTTTGAGCATATTCCGTTTTTCCTGAACCATCACGGAGTGCAGAAATGCTGTTCCTGTCAAAAATGGCATGAAGGCCGCGTTTTCAACAGGATCCCATGCCCAGTATCCGCCCCATCCTAATTCTTCATAAGCCCATTGTCCGCCTAATATCAGACCCAAAGCCAGAAAATAGAACGAGAACAAGGTCCAGCGGCGCGTGGTCAGAATCCATTCGTTATCCAATTTTCCTCGAATCAGACCTGCAATTGCAAAGGCAAACGGAACGCTAAAACCGATGTACCCGAGGTAGAGCGACGGCGGATGAGCCGTCATGGCGATATTTTGCAGCAAGGGGTTCAAACCTCGCCCTTCTGAAGGAGTAATGGCTTGAAGGGCAAAGGGGTTGGACCAAATGATCAGCAGCGTCAATAAAAATGCAATTATGATATTGAGGACAACGATGACGTAAGGAATGATATAACGATTGCTATTCTCATAGCGAAATGCGACCACCATCGCAAAAGCACTCTGAACCAAAACCCAAAGCAGCAAAGACCCATCGAGTCCTCCCCAAAAAGCAGTAATTTTGTAAAAGATGGGCATGTCGCTGCTGGAATTTGTTGCGACATAAAAGATTCTGAAATTATCGGTGAGAAACGCATGAATCAAAATTCCGCTGGCCAAAGCTACCAGAAAAAAATTGAAGATTGTGGCATACTGCGCAGAACGAATGAGGTTCCAGTTGTTTTTCTGTACCCCCAAATGAGGAATAATTGTTCCGTATAAAGCCACTGCCAGGGCCATGACCATTGTTACATATCCGATGTCCGCCATAGATAATTCTCAATAGAAAAGGAAGAATAATTTTTCAATTTTTCAAAAGGTACTTGAAAATGAACGATTCTACAAGCCATTTCAGTTTTTCAGAAGCCATCAATGATCCGTTTTATCAAGCCGAAATACATTTGAGAGTGACGAAAAACAAGGGTCAGAAGACGTTGAATCATGGCACGGGCATTTTTATGCTCGGTGATATCTCTGAACATCAGAGTGGCTCCGACCGTTTCCCCCGTGCCGATTCGAATCGGAAATGCACTGCCCTCAACAAATACATGGGAGCCGTCTGATCGCACCAGAATGGTGGACCCGCCTAGCTGCACCAGCGACTTTTTCAAGATTGATTTCATCGCGGGACTTCTTACGAGAGTCCTTTTTTCAGCATCAAGCAGGGTGAACACCGCTGTTGAATTCCGGCAGAGGGCGTCCTTTTTTTTCTGCAGCGTGAGCAGTTCTGCTGCTGCATTCATATAGGTGATTTCTCCTTCGCAATTCACCGTGATCACCGCCTCCTTCATCATTTCCATGATGGTATTGAACCAGGGCAGGTGCAGGAGATCCTGATCTCCCAGAGGGGGGAGAGAGGCAAGATGTGCATTTTCCGCAAAATCCGGCAGTGCCAAATCTGACTGGAAAGCCCCGGAAACCGGGGGAGTTGCTTTCGTCATTTTGTACTCCTTCTTTTTGTTGGTGGACTCTTAAAATATCGTTGGCAACAGACAAATTGCATGATTTGCTGTTGTAAGAATTGAGTCACCAGAAAAAAGAAAAAGTTCCTCAATCAATCAATTTTATCGAAGATTGCTGTTTTTTAAATTCATTTGGATTGCTTGAGGCTCGTAGGAATGGGCGCTGAGCTGGATCGGGACTTTACCGTTATTTTGGAAGATTACTCCCTTGTTGTTTTTGGTCGCTTTGACGGTGGCATAAAGCAAACCGTTCAAAACCATCTGCTGGGCATACACCTGCTGGATATTCTGATTGTCATGTCGGACATTCATTTTGACAGGACCTGAAGAACTCATGCGCAAAAGATAGGACTTTCCGTCTCCCTGCTGCACCACAATTTGCACAGACTGTCCGGGAGGAATCGTTTTTTCATGGTTCCACTTAGCCGGTTGTGTCTGTTCGAATGGAACATCGACCAGTGTGATTGGAGATTGTTCGGAGGATTGTTCTGTCTGCAATTGCGGCCAGATGATTGCAAAAATCATAAAGCTTGCCAGCACTCCGACTCCCATTGGGAAAAAGCGGGATCCAGTCAAAGGTTTAAAAATATCAATTTTTTTTTCAAGCAATCGCTGCCAGAGAGACAAGTGTTGAACAGGAGGAGCCTGCATTGCAATTGAGGCTTTGATTTTTGCATTAAATTGCTCATCCAGGGAGTAGCGATCAAAAGACTCATTGTGGGCAGCCAGTTCAAGTTCGACGGCAGACATTTCTTCCATTTGTCCCTGACATTCGCAGCAATGGACGGCATGCTGATGAAATTGACCAATTTCACTCTTGTTGAGATCTCCGTCGAGATGTCTGCTCATCATTAACAATGCTTCTTCGCAATCCAGCTTTTTTAGATTGTCCATCCTGATCAACTCTTCCAGTGAAATTGTTCAATAGCCGTCAATCCCCTCCGTTTTTGGAACCTTAGGGCGCTTTCTCTAATAAGTACCACTAATTTTAAAAATGTTCATACTTTTTCTTCTGCATTTTCTTCTTGAGCATCATCCGCGCCCGGTACAATTTGCTTTTGACTGTCCCAATCGGAATCTGCCGAAGTTCAGCAAATTCTTCATAGGAAAATCCCTCCATGGAAATCGAAATCAGGACATCTTTCAGATCCGGGTCTAGCTGATCCAGCGCTTCCTTGAGCAGAGAAGAATCCTGTTTCTGTTCTATTGCTTCCAAAGGGCTTGCCTCCGTTGACTGGTGTTCCTGAAGAATTTCATCCGAAACCATCTGGGAGCGCCTTTTGCCTGCACGGTTGATATCATTCAATGCCTTATTTCTTGCTATTCCCAACAACCATGTCGAAAACTTTGCGTTTCCCTGAAAGGCGCTCAAATTCTGAAATGCTGCAATAAAAGTATCTTGTGCAAGATCTTCTGCATGACTGGGATCATTGATAAATTTTAATACGAAGCGGTAGACTTGATTTCGATAACGCGTCACCAGCACATCAAACTGATCAATATCACCTTTTAAAATTCGTTCAATCAAACTCTGATCAGTCGGCAAAAGACCCGGATTTTCAACTGAATTTTGTGCGGTTAACATAAACTGAAATAAAAGAAATAAGGGCAAGATCAAACAATACTGACTTTCAAATCACTGCAGACAAGATAACTGCCAGGATCAATTTTGTCTATGTTTTCTTGTTCCGTTCCGTTTTGTTTTTACAAGCAGAAAGCATCGATTTTTCTTAGCGGACCCGGCGTCTTCGAATACTGAAATCTGCCGTAAAATTACAATTTGCAATCAAACAATGACAGGAAATTTTCTGCGATTCCCTCCGGGAAGGACTAAATCTGACTTTTCATTGGTAAAGATAACATTTACTTTTAAAATCAGCAATTTTCGATTAAAGTTGATGAACTGCCGGGATTCTGGATTTTCCGGGGTATCGTCACTTCTGCTTCCAGGGAGCAGAGGGTGCCTTTCCAGGATTCGACCAGAACCGTCCGATCTGCTGAATTTGGGAACATCAGCTTTTTTGGAGACGAATGCAGCCTTTACGGGAATGCCCGTATAAAAGGCGGGGTCAAAACTTCCGTTGAAGGGTGATCGACTATCAGGCATAAAGACTGAAAAAAAAACGAATTGTATAAAACGTTGATTTCACGAATTCGTTCCTCAAATGGTATCGCATGAACAATCCGCGAATATTAATCGTAGATGATGAAGCCTCTATTCGCCAGAGTTATTTGTCTATACTCAAACCTGACACTCAAGCAGGCTTGGACGAAATGGCTTCTTTTTTATTTGATGACGAACCGGATCTGCTCAACGATGAAGAAGAGTTCCAGGAAGCCATGGAAGAAGCCATTATCGTCGAAAGGGAACTGAACGTGGGAGAATATGAGATTGTTGAGGCATCTCGAGGTGCCGAGGCCGTTGAAGCGGTCAAACATTCTGTTTTGGAGAACAATCCTTTTTCTCTTGTTTTTTTAGATATGCGAATGCCTCCAGGAATCAATGGTTTGGAGGCAGCAAAGAAAATTCGGGAATATGATCCTTTTGTCGAGATCGTGATCATGACCGCCTATGCGGACTACAATTTTGAAGAAATCGCTGAAGAAATCGGCAATCCGCAGCGACTGCTTTATTTCAATAAACCGTTTCATCCTGAGCAGATTACTCAACTTGCAGCGTCAATCACACAGCGTTGGTATCTGGAGAAAAACCTTCGCGACCAGGAAAAAGGATCGGCATCATGAAAAAGGACCAGGGATTCACAAAGCCGGGACAGGAAGCTTCCACAATACTCTCTGCATGGTGCGATCGGGTGAAACAGCAAAATGGGTATTGGAAGAATAAAGGGGATCAAATCTATGAAAGAAAGATGATCTTGACGGATCCGGCGGTAATCCGCATCAACCACATTCGTCAAACTTTTCATTTTTACCTTTTGCCTGCAATAGAGCAGGCTTTGAAAAACTCAAAAGAATATCAGGTGCAGTTTGTCAGATTTTTAAAGCCCGTATTTTCCGAAGAAAATTTCACCCGCTTTTTGGGACATTTTTTTGCCATCCAGTTTGAAGCAGAGGATCGATGCTCCTTTCAGATTCGCGAAGATTGGGAGCAGGATGTTTTTGTGATCTATGATCTTTTTAAAACAAAAAAGACGATGGACTCCATTGATGTTCTGATTCAGGAGATTGAACAGGACCCAAAGGGCTTCCCTTCACAATTCCATCCGGAGGAACAAATAAAGATTCTCAAATCTTTTCAAACAGCACTCCTGGTGACCTTCAAACAATCCATAAAACCTGAACATCAACGTGAATTTCTGACGAATATCAGTTCCGAATTTCTTTCGCTGCAGGCCATACAGCAACGAAAAGCCGAGCAAACCATTTTTGCCCGGGCCGAAACTTTTCAGGGGAACCCCTATCGCAGAATATTTCTGCATATTTTATTTCGTGAGAATATCAAAACCCGAATCAAAGGCAAGGAATCGAATATTCGCTTCAGCATGCTCCAGTACGCTCAAATAAGACAGGAATATTTGCAGCATTGGGTTCAAAAACTGGGAAATCATCCTGAAAAGATGGCGATCTACCAAAATCTCTTTCACCAGGGAAAAAGCTTTGCAGAATGGATCAGCGAAGATCCTCAAACAGAATCGAATTTAATGGCAGAACTGCCGATGAAGGAATTTGATGAAACCATGGATGAGATCCGGGAAAAAATTGAACCCGAACTGCGGTGTAAGGTCGAACCTCTCAGCGAAAAATCGCCAATTTTTAAAAAAATTAATCGGAACTTTCAAAGATTTTTAGATTCAACCACTCCTCCGCTGCTGCTTTCAGCAGAGATCGAATTCACAAATGTCCTCCAGCAATTATCTGATATGAATTCAAGTGCTCCCGAAAAATCCCCGGAGCCTGCAGGCAGCTCGAGAGAAGATCAATTCGGCGCAAGGGACTGGCAGCCTTTCTATCGGGAGGAGCTACAAAATCACGAAAGCAATGCGAAAGTTGTTATATTGATGGATGCCGCACTGATGCAGTCCTGCCAACGAGCAATACTGGAAATTTTTCATGAACTCGAGCGGCCTGTGCGAATCACAACTCCGGCCAACATTCGCAAAATTGATCTGCTACGATGCAGTCTGATCCTCACGGTCTGCTGCCAGCTTCCCTCCATCGACCAGCAGGGTTTAAGCATTGAACTGAGTCAATTGAAGGCAGAAATCGTCGATTCAGAGCTCCCTCTGGATCACTTTCCTTCTCCGGCAGATTTTGAAGAACAATCGCCTGATATTCAAAAACAGCGTTTTGCCCTGCTCAGGAAAAAAATTGAAACCCGTGAGGAAAACCATTTGACAACAGACAGGTATCATCAAACCTGGCGAGTTTTCCATATGGAAGATGAGAAGGAGAAAAACTTCAAAAGATTATCAGAACTTCACACGGAAATGAAAACATTCCTGCCTCAGTATCAGTTGCTGATCTCATGGTTGATCAGGGAGGCCATTGAGGAATCCGGGTATCAGGAAATGCTGATTAAGAACCGGCGCTGTCTGGTTGTTGACGATTTTGGAAACCAATCCCTGGAGTTCCTTTCTTCGATCGGGTTTGAACCCCATTTTCTCGAATCCTGGAATCAACGTCAATTGGAAGAAAAGATCACGGAATTCAAAAAATGCGTTGCACCGGCAAAACAGACAGTCGGAGAATTTTTAAAGGACTCCTCCCTTGAGCACTATGATGTCGTGTTTTTGGTGAACTGGGCAGTCAGTAGTGAAACACAATTACCGGTTTACATCCGAATCAACGAAAAAAACGAATCCAAATCTTCATTGAAACTTTATGAAATAAATTTTTTTCATATATTTGATGAAAACATCCCGTTTTTAAAATACGCATTTTCCACATTTCAAAAACAAAAGGGGATTGCAATTCAAATCAAAGTGAGCAAAGAGCCGCTAACACGATTTTGGAAAAGAAAGATTCAGGAGATCAATATCATTAAAAGCAATCAGTTGCTGGACAAAGAGATTG
Source organism: SAR324 cluster bacterium (assembly GCA_015231825.1). Classification (GTDB taxonomy): domain Bacteria; phylum SAR324; class SAR324; order SAR324; family NAC60-12; genus JADGAV01. Next base: position 12,955 of record JADGAV010000023.1, on the reverse strand, counting down.
AAGCTTTAAAAAATCAAATCCGATCTGATGGGGAAAATACACTTGATTTTGAGAAGCATTGGCAGCTTCATCTGCTTCATCGGATCGAGTTTTTTGTGAGAGGACATTTGCTCAAGAAATCATCCCGATCGCATTCCAATAAAACAGCTCAATGAAACTATTTGGCAACAGCACCGAAGAAAAACTGCAAGAGCATTTGTCGCATGGAAAACAATTGCTGGCATCTCAGTTCTATGACAGTGCCATGGTTGAATTCAGCCGAGCCATCCACCTGGATCGGGAACAGGCAACCCGGGAAATGGAAGACCTCTACAAATCTGTTCAAGGGAGCAATGACAGCGAAAAACTGGTCGCCGTTGTTACAAATCTGCTGCTGCTGGCCCCCGAAAGTATCGAATTGACGAATCTGCTGGCCAATGTTTACCGCAAATTGGGGCATCGGCATCAGGCGATGAAGTTGTACAAACGTTGCCTGGAAATGGACCCGAACTCGAAATTTGCTCCATACAATCTGGCAGCACTCTCGGCCAACGTTGATTTGTACGACAATTCCGCCATGGACGCCATTTCCCAATTTGAAAATATGGAATCATTCAAACTGCCCGACTACGAGGGAGAGATTGGGAAACTTGAGGAAATTCAAAAACACCTGGACGAGGAAAGCCAGCCGGCGGACTCCTGCGCTGAGTCTCCTGATGAGAACAAGGAAAGCCCGCCTGAAGATTCTGAATCCGATGCCTTGAATGAACATTCCAGTCCGGTAGAATCGGATGCAGAGGAAAGCAGTTCCCCGAAAATCGATCCAAGTGCCATCCTTTATTATCTTCACCGGGAAAAGGACTCAAAATCAGCAGCAGACCGACAGTTGTTTTATACCCTGGTTTTATATTCTCTGACCCACGGATTTCCTGAAGTAGCAAAAACCGCCTTGACCCGTCTTTCCTTTCAAAATCCTGAAAATCTTGACCTCAACTGCTTTCTTGCGCTGGCCACCGCATTGGCAGGTGACAAAGAACTTGGAGTGGAAAAATTGAAAAAACTGCTGTTAAAATCACCCGGCCTTCGCTATGCCAATGTGAATCTGGGCTTCCTGTATCAGCAGCTAAATAAGCCTCTACTGGCGCGCAAATATTACTTCATCACCTATCGATTGATTCAAGCATCACGGGGATACTATGATCTGCAGGACTTTTTGGCACTCGGTGACCAGCACGATAAGGAAGGGCGCCACCAGGAAGCACTGGACATCTACACAAGTGCTTTGGATGAAATTCACTCCATTTCCCTTTTAAATCGAATTGGAACCTTGGCCCTGGAGCAGGAAGATTTTAATGTCGCCTTTGAAGCATACCAACGCTGCCTGAGACAGGAGCCAGAAAATACCGAAACCCGCAAAGCGCTTGAAACACTGAACTCTCACTTTGTAAAACAGGCCGATCAGTGCATGCAAGCCAGCCAATGGACCGAAGCGGCAGTTTTTCTGGAGCAAAGTATCAAAATCTCCATCTCCCCCGAAATCCTAAGCAGAGCAATTGAAGTCTATACTCAGATTCCTGATTTAAAGCGTGTGCGTGAATTGAAACAGCAATTGAAAATCATGGATCACCAGGAAAGAAAGCATGTCAAGAGTAAATTGCTGCAGAAAGCCGAGCATTTCAAACAAATCGGAGAATATAAATCAGCGATCCAGCATTATCAAAAAGCACAGCGCATCGAACCGGATCGAACAATTTTAATTAAAATGATAGACCTCTGCGAACTGATTCAACGCGAGGATTTGATCGAAAAAATCACCGTCTGGTACAATAAACTGGTCGAGGAATCCCATTTAAAGAACTATGCAGAAAGGGAAAGGAATGAATAAATTTCGAATTTTAATTGTTGATGACGAAGAAGAAGTCAGAAAAAGTTACCGGTCCATTCTGGAACCTGTAAAAACATCCAACTTTGACCAGAACGCCTCTTTTCTTTTCGAAGACCTGGGAGAAAATTTTATCACGGAGCTGGACGATCTGTTCGAAGAAGAATCCGAAATTCTGCTCGATGAAGATCTGGAACCCTCCCAGTATGAACTCATCCAGGCATCTCAAGGAAGCGAAGCAGTTGAAGCTGTCAGCACTTCATTGAAAGAGGAAAAACCCTTCAGTCTGGTTTTTCTCGACATCCGCATGCCTCCTGGAATTGATGGGAAAAAAACCGCGCGTTTAATCAGACAGATCGATCCTTTCATCGAAATTGTGATCATGACGGCATATTCTGACTATACCTTCGAAGAAATTGTCGCAGAGGTCGGCAATCCGGAACGTTTGCTCTTCTTTCATAAACCTTTCACTCCCAAACAAATCGAGCAGCTGGCACTCACCCTGACTCAGAAATGGGATCTTGATCGTCAGTCCAGGAACAGCCAGACGAAAAACCAGTGATTCCCTGAATGGAGGAAGAAATTTGTCCGAAGAACTGCTGCGGGTCAAAAAAAGTTTAGAAAAAGAAAAAAAACTACGTAAAAAAGCAGAAAAGCTACTCGAAAAAAAAACTTCAGAGACGCTTCAGGTCAATCAGGAACTCCAGCAAAATAATAAAAAAATGGAGCAATTGTTTGAAGAACTGGAAGTTGAAAAAGCCAAGCAGCTCGAACATGCTTATACCTCGGGTATCGCAGAAAATGCGATCAGCGTTTTGCACAACATTGGCAATGCTGTTACCCCTGCATTCGTCAACATACACAAATTGATTGAAGAAGAGAAAAAATTTGCGATTCCCAAATATCTGCACAAATTTCTGGGATCATTGAAAACTCATCTGGAAGAGGGAAATCTCAACTTGTTTCTTCAGGAAAACCACAAAGGGAAGCACATGCTCCCTTTTCTGGAGCAGTTGATCCAGGAACTCGAGCAGCATCATGACAAAGAGATGGTAATCTTTGAATCGCTTCTCAATCGACTGGAGCACATTGCAGAAATAATTTCCATCCAGCAAAAATATGCCAACTTCCAGGGGATGACGCAGACACTTTCAGTTTCAGACCTGATCGCTGATGTGGTGAGGTTGATTGAACCTTCGTTGGAAAAGAGAAAGATCGCCTTATCCATTCACGTTGAAAAAGATTTACCTGAAATCACAACAGATAAAAACAAACTGGTTCAGATCATTCTCAATTTGTTCAAAAACGCGATTGAAAGTATTGATGAACAGCTGCAGAACACCCCCGAAATGCCGGCTCAGATCAAATTTGAAGTAGTGAGCGGCAGAAACTACTACCATTTTACGATTTCAGACAATGGCCGAGGTGCGCCTGTTGAAATCTTGGACAAAGTCTTTAATTTTGGGTTTACCACCAAAGAACGAGGCGCCGGATTTGGATTGCATGACTGCGCCAATTTCATCCAATCCCAAAAAGGAGAAATTGAGCTTTTTTCAGATGGCCCCGGACAAGGAGCTACTTTGAAATTCACACTTCCCTGCTGATAAAGAACCAATTTTTTTTGTTTGAATGGAACTTGCTGACTGAATTAAATAGGAGTGGGCCTTATGGGTCAAAATGAAAATGATACAAAGTTTTCGGATGATTCGAGTCCGCCTGATCCGGGCAAAGAAAAAGCCGGAGCATCCCCACGAATTCTGCTTGTTCTGCCGGAAGACCTGTTCAAGACCTATCAGGACCGCCTGCGGGAAAGGTTTTCCGCACTCGAATGTGATGTGACTTTGGCAAAACCTGATGTGACAAAAACCGACCACTTTGACCGGGTCATTTCCTTTTCCTATGTTTGGGATTCCGGCACCGAAGAACCCCTCTCGGCGGACTCCAAAGATCCGCTTTTTCGAATTGAAGGCATACCCGAGTCCGAGTCGAATTCTTCGATAGAAGCGAAAGCGCTTCCGCTTGCTCCCGTGGAAGAACGACTGATCGCCCTGAAAAAAAATGCGATGGATCAAGAAAACAGTTCGGTCATTGTTAAATTAATCCATCATCATCATGTTCTCCAGTACCAGCTCCAGAAATTATCCAAATTGCAATTGGAAATTCAACAAATTGATCAGCAAATTTCAGCAATCGATGAACCCTACTATCAGGATCTCAACTATATTTTTCTGGAGGCAGTCGAAAAAATCTCGGGGATCTCGTTTCTTCAAGAACAAAATATAATGAAGGGTCTGATGAAAATTTTGCTGATCGATGGTCTGGAGAAAAAAACTGTCGACGGTTTGATCCCCTTGGGGTATTTCAGAAAAAACCTGTCCACAATGTCGATTCATGATCTCAAAAGCAAATATGATGAATTTTTGATCGAACAAAAAAATCTCAACCCTTCAGTTCCGATCAGTCTGAAAAAATTCCTTGAGGATTCTCGGGAATTGGCTCCTTTTGAAATCATTTATATCAACCAGTGGAATTTTAAAAAGGGAAAACTGCCGGTACAATTGAGGATAAAAAAGAAAACAATCATTTCAAAAGAAGAAAAGCGCCTGGAGGAAAAGGACCCGCAAGCCCTTGAAGAACAGATTGCTCCGCTTGAAAAGAAACAGGAAGAACTCCGCAGTCAACTCCAGCAAAGCACAGCAGAACTGGAAAAGGCGGAGCTGACAAGAGAACTTTCTGAAGAAAAATATCAGACATTGATCAAACAAAGAAAAAGAATTTTGGGCAATCTTAAAAAAACCATTTTGCGCTTAAAAAAATTTCAGAGACCCTCCACCAATCCGACAGAAATAATTTTCTATACCCGGGGTTTGATTCAAACCTTTCGTGAGCATCAAAGCGCAATGGATAGTTTTAGGGAAACTTTAAGCAGCTGGCATCAGGTTGGTGGTTTTTTGTCGGACTATATGGGTCCGCCTTCCAGTATTTCGCAACTCAAGAAAATGCTGAATTTGGCAACCCTCCGATATCAGCTGGAATTGACATCTGAAAAGATGAAAAAACAAATTCCGGAACTGAAAGAAAAAATGGAAAGTTTTGCTCAGAACCATCAACTTTGGGAAGAGGAATACGGGTATCAAGCTCATCTTGATCAATTTTTCCTGGACCGTCTGGAGCGAGCGGTTCTGGTGCATTTGCTCTCTCCCAATTCACCGTTTTTTCATTAAACCCGTTTGCCTCCTGGCCCTCAACCAAACTTGGAACACTATGGAAAAAGATCCTGTCGAATCACCTCCTGAGACAAATTCAAAATCCCCTCAAGAAGAGATGGAGGACTTGACGTATTTTCACGTCTCACTGACAAAACTCGTCGTGATGGGCATCCTGACTGCCGGGATTTATGAATTGTACTGGCACTATCGAAATTGGAGCCACCTCAGATTCCGCGATAGAAGGAATATCAAACCCGTTTGGAGAGCTGTTTTTTCGCTTATATTTGCCTATTCCCTTTTCAGTCAAATCAAAAGCGACGCAATCAGTAAAAGGCTGGAAGTCGATTGGTCTGCTCTGCTGCTTTTTACACTTTATTTGATTCTGGGACTGTTCAGCTTTGCTCCACTGCCCTTTGGGGCAATTTCTTTACTGGGAGTCCTCCCCACGGTACTCGCTCAAAAAACGATCAACCAGATATTGGAATCGGAAAAAAAATATACACCCAACACAGAATTCAGTCAGTTCAATATTTTATGGATAGGATTCGGGTTGTTCATTATGAGCATCGGTTTTTTGGGAGTACAATAGCAGGGAAAGCAAAGCAGAAGGACAAGGTCACCCAAAAGTGAATTTTGTACTCGTGCAGAAAGGCAAGCATGAAAATCAGATTGTCAGAAGACCGACATCAATCCATCATCACGGCTTTCGTTGAACTTTACCAAAAAGAATTTGATGAAGAATTGAGTCCTTATCGAGCTGAAACCATTCTCGAATTTTTTGTTCAGAAACTCGGACCGGTGGCATACAATCAGGCGATTCAAGATGCCCGCAGCTTCATCTTGAGAAAAATGGAAGATCTTGATTCTGAATTTTATTTTCCTGAAGAAGAAGGCTGATACTCTATTCGCATTGATAGATGTCCAGTGCAAATCATGCGGCGCCTGTCTGCTGGAATATCGATGAGTTTTGCGGAACACTGCTGAATGAACTGACGAGCTTCCCATCGCAGTTTTCTGCTCCGGGAATCCGGCTCACAGAGACGGTCAAATACCCATATTGCCGAGCATCGTCATGATGTGATTCAAAACCCCAGTTGCGGCAGGATGCTGCACCTCAAACTGTTCAATGGATTGTCCAAGCATGTCCATCAACGATTCATGATGTTCTGCATCATCGGGATTTTCGAGTTTGTGTTCAAGGTCTGTCAGCAAACGGCTCAACCGTCTCATCGCCTGTTCATCGCTTTCGGTAAGCTTGTCGATTTCAGATCGAAGATTTTCGATAGACTGGCGAAGTGCTTCCTCATTCAATGGATGATGGTCCATTTTTCCTCCAGTTAAAAGCTAGTGGCAGAGCAATTTAGTTTTCTTTTATTCTGGCATCCCTGCTGAGAAAGTTCCATAGAAATGCGCGGGGAGGATAGAATTAAATCCTCACAGCATTGCAGGGCGCAGACTGACCCTGAAGAATTCACCGCCCAGGCCTCAGTCAGGTTTTCTGAATTACAAACGCAGATTCAATTTTATAATGGAGAAGAAATATGGAAAAAATTGGCCCGGAGGTTCATTATGAAAAAGCTTCTTTTATCCACTCATCAGTCCATCTGTACGGAAAAATCCTCTTGGAGGACGGAGTGTCGATCTGGCCTCAGGCTGTTATGCGTGCGGAAAGCGACGAGATCATGATTGGTCGTCACAGCAATATTCAGGATTTTGTAATGATTCATGTCGGAGAAAAGACCGGGGTTCATATCGGCGCCTACTGCAGCATCACTCACCACTGTGTGATTCACGGGGCAACTATTGAAGACAACTGCCTGATCGGCATTGGAGCCAGGGTCACCGATGCTTGTGTCGTCGGAAGGAACTCTATCGTCGCCGGGGGGAGTTTTCTCAAAGAAGGGACCATTATTCCAGAAAATTCCATTGTTGTTGGAACCCCCGGGAAAGTGATTCGCACTCAAAACAACTGGGTTTCTAATCGCTACAATGCCTGGATTTATCAAAAAAATGCCCTCGCTTATGCCCAGGGAAGCGACCGGATTTGGGCCGATGCCAACTATCAAAAAGAAGCTGAAGCAGAAATGCAGCGTTTGAAAAATGAATTTTTGAAGAGCCAGGAGGCAGAGAGCAGAGGGGCTGGAGAAGACTAAAGCGGGGTTTCTGTGTTGTCTTTCATTGAAAAACGAGTCATTCCGGAATCATTTTCTTTGCTCAAGGAAACGAGCAGGTCCGCTTCTTTTTTGGTAACCGACACAATTTGGTGAACCCAACTGACCACTTCACGAATTTGATCCGCAGCAAATCCCAGATTTTGACCAATATTCTTTAAAAATTTGACTTCGCTCGGACTCAATTGATTGTCAACGACTGTCAACTGTGCCAGATAAATAAACACTTTTGCTGCCAGCGGACGTTTAATGTCTATTTTTGGAAGCAGGGGCAGTTTTTTTTGCTCCATCAATTCCAGCATGTGTGCTTTTTTATTGTCGACATCAAGATGATCAAGAATTTCCTGAACATAGCGAACTTCCGTGTTGACCAGCTCGTGATCCGCGACGGCGGCGCCGACAACAGCCGCAGCCAGCCACTTTTTTTCCTCACCTGACAATTCCTGCATCAAAGAAAGGTCCAACATGGTTCATGCCTCGTCGTTTGCAGGTTTGATGGAAAAAAGTTGATAAAGGCCCGTCAATTCCAGCAACTGAAAAATTTCTTCATTGCAGCCAAGCACCTCAAATTCTTTGCCCGCCTTCTGGGTTCTTCTGAAAATTCCAAGTAAAATACCAATGGAAGCGGAATCGATATCCTGGATCTTTTTTAAATCGAAAATGATGCTTTCCCACTCCCGGTCACTTTTTAGCTCCTTGCCAAAGGCTTCCACCAGCTCTCTTCTCTGCTGAGCAATATTCGTGATCGTTAAATTTAGATTTGGAGTAAAAATCAGCGCGGTCCCTTTTTTTTCATAGGTGAATATTTTACTTTCAGCAGAACTGTCTCTGTTTGATTCCTGTGATTTCTGAACCTTGAAAATATCAACCAGACCGCTGGCTTTGAATGTTTCATACAACAATTCATTGCAGCGGATTATGCTGAATTTCTTTTTCGATTTGTGGCATCTCTTGTACAAACTGACCACGATACCGATTCCAGAAGAATCAACACTGAAGCACTTCGACATGTCCAGAATCATTTCCTCCCAGTCCTTGTCTTTGTCAATAAGACCATACGCGGACTTGAGATCCATTCTGATGACGGAATAATAAGTGCCTGTCAAATTGATATCAACCGTCACAATCCAGGCTTTTCCCTGTTTATTGGCTGTAATGGATTTTTCTTGCATAGAATTTTCAAAGAAATTTTTTGAACAAGTCAAATGAGCAGAACCTGTGCAATTATCATCAAACACAATAAATTGCACAAGTTGGATCTCAAGTAATTGACAATTTCATTGCATCACCCGATCAACCGGGGCGAAACGGGTCCGTGGAACAGTTTTGAAGATCTCTGACAATGACCTGGGAAACACTGATCGAGTCGAGGGCCACCGGACCATTGGTCCCCCGGGTAATATTCTCTTCAACCGTATGACCTTTTTTGATGCGCCCTATGTCGGCAGTAAAAGTAAATGATTTTCCTGCAAAATTGGCATCGGTATGATTGAGATCGTATAGTATCTGATAGGAAACCACCACATCCACCAAATCGCAGAGGTCATTGTCAACACTGATTTTTAAAACGAATGTCAGTTCAGACTGCTCCTCATTTTGACTGGCATCCCTGATATCGATGTCCAGTGCTGAGAGACGCACGGCAATGCTGCCGTCATCCCGACGCTCCCCCAGGGCCGCCACGGCCTTTTCCTTGTTTGAATCCGCACATCCGATCAGCAAAACAATTCCCCATAGCATTAATCCGAACATGCCTGTATTGTTGAAAATTTTTTTCATTTCCGCCTTTCTTTTTTGTTTGCACAATGGGGCTGGTGCCGCTGTTTTCCCATGAAAGCCAATATTCCGCTTGTCAGAATCGTGCAAGAATTGATTGAAAAATGTCTCTTCTTACATTTTCTTGCAAATCAAATGCCGGGTCAAACTCCAGGCTGCCAAACTCATTCCATCCCGGATCTGATTGGTGCAAATCATCGAATCGATTTCCGCAGGACTGCAGAAGTGGAGTTCAAATTCTTCTGTCTCATCCGCTTTGACATCGGTTAAATGCAAGTTGCGTGCGAAAAAAACCTGACAAATTTCACTGCTCACTCCGTTGTACGGGTTGAATTCTGCAACCGCCTCAAGCGTCTCTGCCCGATAACCTGTTTCCTCTGCCAGTTCCAGCTGAGCCGTTTGGAGATAGGAGCTTCCTTGTTTGATGCTGCCACAGGGAAATTCCAAACTTTCCCGTTCACAGAGATAGCGGTATTGATTGACCAGGATTATTTTGCCCTCATTGGTGAAGGGGACAATCATGCTGGAACCATCGGTCATCACATAGTGGTACTGGCCGGTTATTCCATCCGGAATTGAAAAAGTATCCATTCGGTAAGTCCACCAGGGGTTTTTAAAGAGGACTTTGGTACCTAGTTTTTTCCAACGTTTCAGCATCTCAAAAACCCTGCTGACAAAAATGCACACCCGGCATGATCTGCTTTGAAGAAAATGGGATTGCAACGCATTCGGAATAGAAGTTTTTCTTCTACTTCTGCGTTAAAATGTATTGCAGGATCTTCACCACTTGACCCGGATTTTCGGTCACAGCAAGCGCGGCAGCATCGATTTCCTTGAGGGGATGGGTATGCTCTGCAGAATGAATCGTGATCAATGATTTTCCTTTTGCCACGGCAAATCCAGCATCAAAGGCGGCATTCCACTGTTTGTATTTTTCCCCGAATTTGACCACAACAATATCTGATTTTTCAATCGCATTCCTGATACGGATACTGTTTATTTTCGCAGATTTGTGATCCTTCCAAAAAGAACTTTCCTCCCTGCCCAGAATTTCATCCCCCACATCGTCGCTGGCGGCATGCGTGGTCACGGGGGTCAGCACTTCAATCGGCAAATTCAAGGCATGGATTCCGTCAATTATTTCACCTCGCCAGTCCGTGTGAATTTCTCCGGACAAATAAACTTTCAACTCCATTGTACATCTCCTGAATGTTTTGAATTGATGGGATTCTTTTGGCAAACATAACGCTCAGCCAGGAACCCTTTGAAAGGACACATCATATTCTATAATGTACCGCTTTGCAAGAATGCGCCAAACCGCCTTAAAACGATAAAAGTTCATTTTATGAAGACAGAGTTTTGCTTTTTTTGTGTGTTTTGATAAAGTGATTCCCTGGTTCCGCAAACAATTCTTTCGTCCTCTTTCCTCTGCCCTATGAATCCAGGAACACCATCGGTCCAACTTAATTTTTTCACCTGGGATTTTGATCGAATGGATCAGGGATATGAGGCTCTGGAACGCCTGGAATTTAAGCTTGCCGGAAAGGCATTTCAAGATGTTGTTGAAATCATCGAAGACCATCAGGAAGCCCTGTCGGGATTGAGTCTCTGCGAACATTGGCAGGTGATTTTTCAAAAGAGAAAACATCTGCCCCCCATCAATGCCTGTGAATTCCTTTGGAATGCCATCACCTCCTTTAATTTTGAGACCACGCCCCTGTCCATGGTTCTCAAAAAAGCGATTCTCAAAAAACTCAGTGAAGATGTGAAAGGCATTGATCCCGATTTATTCAGTGATTCAGGACTTTGCCTGGGGCAGATTTTCAGGGAATTGGAGGAATACTCCAAAGCCATCGAAGCGTTCGCTCCCCTTTTGGAACGATATCCCCATGAGCCCCATCTGCTTGTCCACTATGGCAACACCCTCTGGCAGGCGGAAGAAACGATACAGGCGAAGATCAACTACATCAAGGCACTCCTGATCGCCCCATCCGAAATCTCCGCACTCCCCATCCATGATCAGGAAATCAGCGAATTGGTCAACAGCGAGGGACCCTACATGGCTCCCATTTTTGAATGGTTGCACAACGGCATGCCTCTGCTTGAAATGCCAAAGATTCAGGGGGAGAATTTGGAGCATATCGGGGCTTTGGAAATTTATTATCTGCTCCTGGAAGTTAATGAAATGAAAAAAAAAGGTGATTTTGAGCAAATGGTTACCGTTCGCCAGGAATTGAAACACCAGGCTCCCGATATATTTTCCGTGTACATGGAAAAAGTCAAATCAGCATGAAAGAAAGTTATTGAGAATTCGGTTCAGGTACCCGGAAAATTTTTTCACCCGCAGTTTCAGCATTTGCCATAATCCCTTGCCTGACTTTCAATTGATTCAAAAAAAAACATGTCCCATCAGATTATTAGCGGCAACCGTGCCCTTTCCTACAAAGACCTGCAGGGCAACGTCCTGAAGATCGCCTCCGGTTTTGACGGGCTCGGGATTGGTGTTGGCGATACCATGGCCTTGATGCTGCGCAACGATCATGCATTTTTTGAAGCCAGTTTGGCGGCCGGTGTCCTGGGAGCCTATCCGGTTCCTATCAATTGGCACTACAATGCAGAAGAAACACTTTATATTCTCAATGATTCCGATGCAAAAATTCTTGTGATTCATGCCGATCTGCTCCATCGACTTAAAAATTCCATTCCGGAAAACATTCAAATCATCGTCGTAAAAACTCCAGGGGAAATTCAAAAAGCCTATGGCCTGGACGAAGCAATTTGTTCGGTCCCTCCGGAAAGTCGGGAGTGGCAGGCATGGTTTAATGCTCATTCTCCCTGGCAGAATCCCCCCAAACCGGCTCCCGCCAGCATGATTTATACCTCGGGCACCACCGGATACCCCAAGGGAGTGCGTCGGCATGTTCCGTCTCCTGAAATGTCTCAAAAAACGCTGCAGATCCGCAAGCAGATGTGGGGTTCTCAAAGAGGAGCGATTGTGCTCATCACCGGTCCTTTGTACCACTCTGCCCCCAATGCATTCGGATTGACCCATGTAAAGGCAGAAACTGACATCGTGATGCAGGCTCGCTTCGATGCAGAAGAAATGCTGCACCTGATTGCAAAACACAAAGTCACTCACCTGCATATAGTCCCGACAATGTTTGTCAGACTCCTCAAACTGCCTGAGCAGACCAAAGGCCGTTACGATATTTCTTCATTGAAATTCGTCATTCACGGGGCAGCCCCATGTTCTCCAGACGTGAAAAGGGAAATGATGAATTGGTTTGGCCCCATCATTCATGAGTATTATGGTTCCACTGAAACAGGAATCTCGGTATTGAGCACTCCGGATGATTGGTTCAAACACCCCGGGACGGTCGGAAAAGTCTGCCCGTGGGCGAAACTTCTCATCTTGGGGGAAGCGGGTGAAATTTTGCCTGCCGGAGAGATTGGAGACATCTACACGGTCGTCGATTACCAGGCCGATTTCACATACCACAAAAATGAAGCAAAACGCTTCGAGATCGAACAAAAAGGACTGGTGACTATTGGGGACAAGGGATATTTGACCGCCGATGGGTATCTTTTCCTCTGTGACCGAAAGAACGACATGGTGATTTCAGGAGGAGTGAATATTTATCCTGCAGAAATCGAAAAAGAACTGATTTTGATGCCGGGAGTAAAGGATTGTGCCATTTTTGGGATTCCTGATGAAGAATTTGGCGAATCCCTGATAGCCTATCTGGAACCGGAAATCGGCAGCGAACTCACCGAAGAAGGCGTCAAGCAATTCCTGCGCGGAAAAGTTGCGGGATACAAGGTTCCTCACCTGATCAAGTTCCAGAATAACCTTCCTCGCGAGGACTCCGGAAAAATCTTTAAACGAAAACTGCGTGATCCTTACTGGGAAAAGTTGGGAAGACTGATATAGATCAATG
>JADGAV010000022.1:62600-81116 GCA_015231825.1 SAR324 cluster bacterium | reverse complement strand
ATTTTTAAAGTGGAAATTTGCGAAGTCCTTCCATTTAAATACTTTTTCAGGAAGTCCTAATTAGTATTGTGTCCCCGAAAAGGGAAAGGGGTGAGGAAGTTTGGGTTGGGGATCAGGCGGGTCTGGACTTGAGGGACTGCAGCAGGGCAGGGAAGGCTTCTAGTGTGGTATTGATCCCTTCAATGTCGAAGAGTTCAGTTTGGGATCGCAGTTTTTCCCCGTATTGGAGAAGGGGGGGGATGCCGTGTTGATCGGCCAATTTGATCAAGGTCTCTGCAAAATCGGTCATTTTTTCAAAAAGCCCGCTATCTTTTACATTTTTCCATGTGTTGCTGATTTCATTTTCCAGTTGCTCCATCACGTCGGGAGGAACTTCTGTAAATGTTTCACTTTCCTGCGTACTGTCAGAATTTACTTCCTGATCCTCAAGGACGTCGGATTTTTCCCCTCCTTTAAAATATTTCAACAGTTCCTCAAAGAGATCCGCCAGGGCGACCGGTTTTGAAAGATAGCCGTCAAAATTGTGTTCACTGAGCACAGAATCGCGGTCTCCACTCACCGAAGCAGTCAAGGCAACAATTGGAATATGTTTGGTTTCCGGGTTGGCACGCAGAAGTTGGGTCGCTTCGTAGCCATCCATAACAGGCATGCGAATGTCCATCAAGATCAGATCCGGTTGGAATTCCTCTGCAAAAAGCAGGGCGTGTTTTCCATCAACCGCTTCCATCACTTCCAACTCGGTCGAGGAGAGGGATTCCTTGATGAGGCTGCGGTTGGATTCAATATCATCCACTACCAAAATAGATCCTTTTTTGAACGAAAAGTGTTGCGGATTGAATGCTTCTTTGCTTTTTGGACTGCTTAGATCAAGGGAAGCAACTTCAACTTCTTTGAGATGAATTCTGAAGATGCTGCCTTTGTCGGGGATGCTGCTCAACGAAATTTTGCCGTTCATCAGTTCCACCAGTTTTCGAGTCAGACTCAACCCCAATCCGGTCCCTCCATATTTGCGCGTACTTTGGCCGTCCTGCTGGCGAAACGATTCAAAGATCAGCTCGCTTTGTTCTTTTGGAATACCAATCCCGGTGTCCTCGACCTCAAAAATTAAATCAATTTTGCTTTGATCCTTTTTGGAATTTTCTTTTTTTGCCGATACTTTTACGCTTCCTTTCTCTGTAAATTTAATGGCATTGCCGACGAGATTGATCAAAGCCTGACGGAGCCGCACTTCATCAAGAATTAAAATTTTTGGTAAATCCGGAGAAATTTCGATTGGCATCTCCAGATTTTTCTCCATGATTTTTCCTCTGAAAATCTGCTCCACTTCCTGGATCAGCAAATGTGGAGACATCGCTTCATATTCTATCTCCAACATGCCGGCTTCGACTTTGGAAAGGTCCAGAATGTCGTTGATCAATTTCAACAGACTCCTGCCTGCCGTGATAATCGATTCAACATAATACTTGTGTTTCTTGTCACTGAGCAGGGAATAAAGCAAATCACTAAAGCCGAGCACGGAATTCATCGGAGTGCGGATCTCATGACTCATGTTGGCCAAAAATTCACTTTTTGCCTGATTTGCTGATTCAGCCTGCTCCTTGGCCAGCTGAATTTCTGCAATGGTATTTTCCAGTTTCTGATTCAAAGCGCGAACTTCCGAGGTCCTTTCCTCCACCCGTTCTTCCAGGTGATTTCGATACTGCTCCAGCTCTTCCTCAATTTTGACCTTCTCCGTTTGATCTTGTGCGGTTCCCACCAATTTCATGGGATTACCGTTTTGATCCCAGATGGTTCTTCCCTGCGAGTGAATATAGGCGATGTTTTGATCAGGCTTAATGATTCTAAACTGGATCTCGTAGCTGTAATTCGGTTTTTTCAGGGTCTGCTCCACTTCATTTGAAACCATTTCGAAATCATCAGGATGCACAAACTTCAAAAACGAATCAGGTTCATTGATCACTCGATCCGGTCGATAGAGAAGTCCGAGAATTTCGAAGATTTCTTCAGACCAAATTTCCCGGTTGCTCCGAATGTCCCGTTCCCACGTGCCAAGCTTTGAGATTTTCAGGGCAAGCGCCAACCGTTGTTCACTTTGTTTCAAGGCAGTTTCTGCTTCCTCTCTTTGTTTGATGTTGAATTGCAGAGGAATCACAATTTTCGAGGTAAAAAAGAAACTCAGCAAAATGGTGAAGACAATGACCACAAACAGGATCCCGATTGTAAGAAAAATCATGTCTTGAGTCGTGTTGAACGCTTCTGAAAAAGGGAGTTCAACCATGACCTTCCAGTTGACTGATTCGATCGTGGTGGAAGTTCCGATCACACGAACCTTATTTGCACCGACATATCCTCTCCATGCAAAGCCTGAAGTGCGGTTCAAATCACGGGCTTCCAGTGTTTTTGATAAATCTTCAAAGAGCACGCTTGCTGACAAATTTGGATGTTTCGCGATTAAAAACCCTCTATTGTCGATCAAATAACTGTAACCCGACTCTCCAATATCGGTTTCCGACATAACAAACGAAAGAAATTCCAAGTTGATGTAGGCGACGAGGGCACCTTCGACTTTGTCTTTGTTGTTGCGGACCGGAACTGAAATGCCCATGATCAATATGTCAGAGGAGGGCACTCCTTCCACCAGACCAGTATATTCCTCCTGATGCTTGATTGGTTTCAAAAATAACGGGTTCTGAGTGATATTGGCAGGCAGTGGCAAATTGTAAGGAGAAAGAGATGCCGTTACATTTCCCTGGGAATCAAGCAGGGCGACGATTTCGTAAGCACTGTTTTGCCGGATCAGCCCTTCCAGAAGATTCTGCTGCGTGTCGGCTGGCAGTTCTGTCAATCCTGGTACTCTTGCTAAAAACCCCAGTTTTCGATGCAGATCTGCATAGTAGGCCTCCACTTCCAATGCGATCCCTTTGCTTTGGTTTTTCTGGACTTCAAGATGCTGGTGGAAGTGTTCGGAGAAGCTCAAATAGGTCAAACTGCTGCCGGCCGCAATCAGGGAGACAACCACAGGCAGAACAAGCCCGTATCGAAGCTGTTTTGCTAAAGAAATGTTGCTGAAAAAACTAAACTGCATCAGTGACTCTACAGGATGTTTTAAGGAGAAACTTCAATTTGGCCCAGTTTGATCCTTTTTATTATGTCTTGAACCGTTTGCTCCTCTGTTTCAGTTAAAAGTCCGTAAAAAGGTGCCAGGCGGACAACATTTTTCTCCAGTCCGAACTTGTACTGTTTCCCTTCCCAGCGTCCTAATCTGACGATCTTGGCTGCTTCCAGCATCAGGGTTGGCACATCTTGAATAATGCTGGTCAAGATATTCCCCGGTGCAAATCGGTTGCTGTCGATGGTGCTGCCTGTTGCAAAAATATTTGCTTTTTCAACAATCTCAAAAACATGCTTATCTCCCTGATCGGTACTGACATGCATCACATCGCTGCCCGCTTCAATTTCTTCAATCGCAATCGCCTTAGATTTTTCAACATCATACCAGCTTCCCACCCAGCGAATGCTGGTCTGCACAGTCGGATCAATGGTTTTGACCCCCAGCACAAAAGACTCGGCTGCCTTTTTTTGCTGAGGATGATCCTTGCCATAAATAATAGAGACTCTTTTACTTTTTGTTTTGATCGCTGCAATGGAACCCACCAAGTAGGTGCCTTCGTTGGTGCTGAAACTTAAAGCACCCAGATTTCGATTGTTTCCTGCATAGGCAGTAACAACGGCAAACTTGATTCGAGGAAATTCCTTTGCCACTATTTCTCCGCCTTTTACATATCTTCCCCCTAATCCGATGATAAAAGAAGAGCCCTGTTTGGAATGCTTCCTCAGTGTTTCAACAATATCATCGTGCTCTTTAATATCTTCCGAATAGGCAATCTCTGCGTTGAGTTCTTTCTCAATCAGTTTTAGCCCTTCATATCCGGACTGACTCCATCCCTTGTCATTGATTGGCCCCGGAGTGAGCAACGCCACTTTCAATTGATTGGGACGGTTAGCCGACACCGGGCCGGGAACTGAAACGAAAAAAAGGATCGCAACCAGAAGGATTTGGAAACTATATTTAATCGCCTTTTTCATTAAAACCTTTTACAAAATAAATGACAAAATTCATGGTGCCGGGTATTAAAAAATCTCCGGACCGTGATCAAAAAAATCAGTTTGAACACGAATTCAAATCGATTACAGGAACCCCATAGAATACCTCGTATTGCCAGAAAATGAAATACACATTTATAAATCGGGGACACAATACTTAAAAAATGGTAATTAATAAGTATTGTGTCCCCGAATAATGATCCTGTTTTCGGGAGGTGGGAATTCCGTCATTTTTTTCCGGAAAAATGGGGAATCTGTGGTAAATTATTCTCGCTGGATGGGGACTGGTCTTGTTGATGTTTTTCAAATGCAGCTTCTTTTTCGGTCTTAAAAAAGGAGATGCTTTCCCGCATCTGTTCTGCCTGTGCCGACAATTCTTCTGAAGTCGAAGCCATTTGTTCGGTGGCTGCCGCATTTTGTTGAATCACCTGATCGAGCTGCTGAATTGCCAGGTTGATTTGTTCTGCCCCTGTATTTTGCTCGCTGCTGGATGCACTGATTTCCTGCACCAATTCTGCGGTTTTTTGAATATCAGGGATCAGTTTTTCCAGCATAGACGCTGCTTTTTCAGAAACATTGACACTGGAAGAAGACAGCAAAGTGATTTCTGCCGCAGCCGTTTGGCTGCGTTCTGCAAGTTTTCGCACTTCAGAAGCAACGACAGCAAAACCTTTGCCGTGTTCTCCGGCACGGGCCGCTTCAATGGCAGCATTCAAGGCCAGCAAATTGGTCTGACGAGCAATCTCTTCGACAATCATGATTTTATCGGCAATTTGTTTCAATGCAGACATTGCTTCTCGAACGGCTTTGCCGCTTTCCTGGGCATCCTGGGCCGCTTTGCCGGCAATTTTTCCTGTTTCCATGGCATTGTCTGTATTTTGCTGGATGGTCGCCGTCATTTCTTCCATTGAAGCAGAGGTTTCTTCGATGGAAGCTGCCTGCTCAGTTGCCCCTTCAGCCATCCCCTGTGAAACTGCGTTCAATTCTTCACTGCCCGAAGCAACAGTGTCTGCCGCCATCCTCACATCATCGACGATCGTTTTTAAATTGGTCACCATGCTGTTCAGAGAATCAGCAAGTTTTCCAATTTCATCTTTTTGATTGATGTCAACTAAGGCACTGAGGTCTCCCTCAGCAACACTTTGGGCAAAGTCGATCCCTTTTTCGGTGGGTTTGGTGATGGATCGTGCAATAATAAATGCGAGCAGGAGTCCAACAAGCAACGCAACGGCACTTATCGATAAAATGACCGTTCGTGTGACGAGGGCACTTTCGACCATCTCATTTTCAGACAAAATGTTTTCATCGGCAAGATGGGCCATTGCTCTCAGGTGTTCTTGCACATCTGCAAGATAAACCTGAGTTTCCGTAGCATAAATTGTTTGAGCGTTTTCCATGCGCTTGAGATCTTCCTCGGCCTGCATCTGCATTTTGCTGAGATGCCCTCTCACGGTTGACAGCACAGGAAGCATTTTCTCCTGATATAGCTGAATTGCCTGTCGCTGATCATTTTCGTGGAGTGCCGTTTTGATTTCCTGCCCAATACCGTGGAGATCCTGATGAGGCGGCTTAATATTGGTCAGCATGGCTGAAAAATCAGGATTGGCACTCGCTATATTTTTACCGGCTTCACCATAGAGAAACTTTCCCAAAGAACATTTGGTGTGATCCAGCTGCACTCCCAGATCACTTTGGTGGGTGAGAATCGCCCCCTGAACCTTTTCCACCCAGATCAAGTGGTCGGACTCTTTTTTGGCAAAAAAGACGGGCAGTGTCTGGTCTGCCTGGTAAAACACTTCTTTGATTTTGCCTGCAGACTGGTGCAGCAGCTTGTGAGGTTCTTCGATAGTTTTTAACAGTTCTGCCATCAGAGGCAAGAGCGCTTCTGCGGTTTTTCTTCCTTCTCCATAGTACCATTTTCCAAAACCGCATTTTGTTGGATCCAGCTCCACTTGCAATTCGTGCACGTTTTTATCATTCAAAAAGGCGCTGACTTTTCCCGCCCAATTCAGATGATCAACCTCTCGCTGCAGCAGTTCACCCTTAAGGCGGTTTCCGCTGGCGACCTCCAATCCGTCATTGACAATACTGTCGATTCCGCGAAACGCCTGGATGCCGATCACGACCATCATCAGGAGGACGAAACCAATACCGATCAGAATTTTAGTGCCCAATTTCAGATTTTTCCAGCCCATCTCTACCTCTATAGGTATCGTTTGTGTTCAAATCTTGTTGGTTGAATTGAAAGCAAAACTCGAATGTCGAAATAAATTTTCTCTTCAATTGAAGCTTTTGGACGTATAGTTGCCTTTATACTAACAATGAAAAAGAGCAACAATTCAAGTGAATTCTGAACTCCAGTTGATTTTTTCAACGGGACCATCCTCGCTGCGCAAATCGGACGAGCTTTTCCAATGTTTGATTGTTGGCAAAATAAGGCTGACGCGGGTTCCGGATCCCGTTTCACTGGAAACTGCGATAGCGCCTTCGTGGCTTTTGACGATTCCATAGACTGCAGAGAGGCCGATACCGGTCCCCTGATCCACTGATTTTGTTGTGAAGAAGGGATCGAAAATGCGTTCTTTGAGCGCAGAGTCCATTCCACAACCCGTATCTCTGACGGTCAATTTCAGGTAGTTCCCTTCTTTTACTTCATAAAGCAGCGCAAGGGGCTGGTCGCAATGGATTTCTTCCAGTGTAACTTGAAGAATGCCGCCTTCTTGCCGCATGGCCTCTATCGCGTTTGCACAAAGATTCGCCAGCACTTCATGCAGTTGAGAGGGATCTGCCAGGATCCATTGCCCGGATCCATTGATTTCCAGCCGAAGTTCAACATTCGCCGGCAATGACAAACGGATCACGCTGAGTGACTCCTTCAGCATCGGAACAACAGAGAGAGGAACCCGTTTGCCATGCCGCTGCCGGCTGAATATCAGGATTCGCTCAATCAGATTTTCAGCCTTCTTAACCCCCTCACTGGCTTTTGTTAAATCGTCGCAGATGGAGTTGCCTGGAGAAAGCTTTTCTCTGGCGCTGGACAGGCACCCCTGGATCGCTGAAAGGCTTTTATTCATATCGTGGGCAATTCCGCCCGCCAGCGTTCCGATCGCTTTGAGTTTCTGTGAAAGCCGCAGCTGCTCTTCCTTCTGATTTTTTTCGGTCAGGTTTTTTTCCAGTTCTTGATTGTCCTTTGTCTGGGCAGAGACCTGTCTTCCAAGCCGAAGGGCAATTTTTATTCGGGTCCTCAGTTCAATGGCATCAAAGGGTTTGATCAGATAATCTGTGGCACCTTTCTCGAGAAATTCTGGCAGATCTTTTTTCCCTGCCAAATTCAGCAGCATGATGACCGGAATGCGCCGGTACACGGGATGACTCTGCAGAAAATTCAAAATATCGACACCGCTCACTTTGGCGTTTCTGGAGTCAAGAAGAATCAAATCGGGAACAGTAGTTTCTATGAAAGAAAAAATGTCTAAAATATCTGGAATGAAGCAGAGATCAAATTCAGCAGAATCAATTTGATCGGCAAGACCTTTTCGGCCTTTCTGGAAGGGTTCTGCGAGCATGATCAGAGGTTTTTTGCTTTCTTTGAACAGCATTTTTTGGGCTCCTCTGTGTTTTAACTCACCATCCTCAGTTCCTCGATTTCGACCGTGCTGAGGAGTTGGTTCACATCCAATATCAGGGCGACCGACCCGTCTCCCAGAATCGTTGCCCCGGAGATGCCGTCGACATTCTTGTACAGGCGTCCGAGCGGCTTGATGACGGTCTGGTGTTCTCCAATGACACCATCAACGACAATTCCGGTGTTCTGGTGATTGATTTCCACAACGACCACCTGCTCAATGTCCGGTGGTTCTCCCTTTATTTCAAATTGTTCGCGCAACAAAACATAGGGCACAATGGTCCCCCGGACGTTGGCGACGTGCCTGCCGTGGGTCTGAGCGACATCTTCCCGAGTCAGTTCCACACATTCCCTCACAATTGAAAGCGGGATGATATATTTTTCACTGCTTATTTTTACTAAAAGTCCTTCGATGATTGCCAGTGTCAAGGGAAGTTTGAGCGTAATTTCAGTCCCTTCTCCGGGCTTGCTGGTAATATCGACGCTTCCTCGCAACGCATCGATGGCTCTTTTGACGACATCGAGCCCGACTCCTCTGCCGGAAACATTGGTCACGTTTTTTGCAGTAGAAAATCCAGAGGAAAAAACGAGTTGAAAAATTTCTTTCTCAGACAATTTCTCATCCTGTGCAATTATCCCCCGTTCCAGAGCCTTGGTACGGATTGATTCTGAATTCAATCCCCCGCCATCATCCCTGATGCGGATTAAAACACTGGCTCCCAGATGAGTCGCGGAAAGATGTATCGTCCCTTTTCGCGGTTTTCCTGCTGCGATTCTGTCTTCCGGTTGTTCAATGCCGTGATCAATGCAGTTTCGGACGATGTGAACGAGTGGATCGTTGAGCTGTTCAATCACCGATTTATCCAAATCGGTTTCTGCTCCTTCGGTTGTCATCACCACCTCTTTTCCCAATTCCTTGGAAAGATCACGCACCAGACGTCGAAATTTGTTGAATGTCGTTCCCAGGGCCAGCATCCTGACGCTGATGGTGTTGTCCCGGAGTTCGCTGGTCAGACTCTCTACTTCTTCTGCGATGGAGATTAGATCCGGATCATTCTTGTTGGTGGAAAACTGGCTGAGCCGGGCCTGGATCGTCACCAGTTCACCGACTAAATCAATGAGTGTATCAAGTTTTTCCGAGGTCACGCGAATACTGGAGACAGGTTCTGCGGATTGTCGCTGTTCCTGAACTTCTTTCGCGTGTTCCTGCTCTGCCAGTGCCGCTTGAATCTGTCCGGGATTGACCAGTCCCGCGTTTTCAAGAATTTTCCCGAGGGGCTGCTGACTGGCAAGAATCTGATCCAAATCTTCAGCTTTGATGTCACCGCGTTCGATTAAAATTTTGCCCAACCTTTTCTGGGTGGAGCCTTCATTGAGATGGTCCTCATCCAGTTCAATCGTCTCAATGTTCAACTCGCAGTCATTCTCAACAAAGATAAAAACATCCCGGATTGCGTTGCTGTCCTGTTCCGTGGTCAAGATGACATCCCAGTAGGTGTAACATTTTTCGGGATCGATCTCTTCCAGTCCTGGAAGGAACTTTGTCTGCGCGATCACCTGGCATTTTCCAAATTCACGAAGTTCATTGAGCAGGGGAATGGGATCAATGCCATTGACAAAAATTTCCGCGTTAGGAAAAATGCGGATGCGGTAGGTATTCTTTTCTCCACGGGGGGATTCCGGCTCGGTCGCCAGGGAAAACTCTGGTTCGCCTGAAGAAGGAGGAAATTCTGTTTCGCTGGAAGAAGATTGATGTTCAGGGATCATGTGTTTGAAAGCTTCCAGGATTTTATCCGTTACATCCTTGTCCGCACCCTCGCCTTCATCCTGCGATTCCAGCATCGTTCGAATTTGATCATGAGCTGAAAGAGTCGAAGCAATCAATTCTTTTGTCACCTCAATTTCTTTAAGACGCACCCGTTCGTAGACGGTTTCGATTTGATGGGTAAATGAAGCGATGACATCAAATCCGAACATTGAACTCAGGCCTTTGAGCGTATGCATCGAACGAAATGCGGAGTCAATCAGCTCTGAATCGTCCGGAGATTCTTCCAATTCAAGCAAGGTGTTTTCGAGTGCAGCCAAGTGTTCACGGGCTTCCTCTTTGAAATTTTGCAGACCCCTCTCCATTTCTTCCTTCATTCCATTGCCTTTCTTAGGACCGCAAGTCGATACTCGGGTTTAAACGCTGTCAGAATCCACTTTGTGCACTACGTCTGGCGGGTCGCGATTCGCCAGACAGCATGTTAGTCGTCTCAAATCATCTTGAATTTCGCATCACTTCTCCCGCAAGAGCCTCCAAAGGAAATATACGATCCACACCGCCCAGTTTGATGGCCTCTTTCGGCATCCCGAAAACCACGCATGTCGCTTCGTCTTGCGCAAAAGTCAGAGCCCCGCTGTTTTTCATTTCAAGCATTCCCTTGGCACCGTCGTCTCCCATCCCGGTCATGATCACACCGACGGCGTTTTTTCCGGCATACCGTGAGGTAGACCGAAAGAGCACATCAACAGAAGGTCGGTGCCGGCTGACCAGCGGCCCGTCTTTAACCTCAACATAATAGCGGGCTCCGCTGCGCTTGAGCAGGGTATGGCGATTTCCCGGCGCAATCAGGGCGCGTCCCCGGACTACCGAATCATTGTCTGCAGCCTCTTTGACTGTGACGCGGCAGATATCATTCAGGCGACTGGAAAAAGCGGCTGTAAAATTTTCGGGCATGTGCTGCACGATTACGATTCCCGGTGTATCTGAAGGCAGGGCCTCTAAAAATACGCGGAGTGCCTCCGTTCCCCCGGTGGAAGCCCCCACAACCACAATTTTTTCTGTCGTCTGCACCATGGCACTCGGGGTGGCTTTGGAGATCATGGCGTCGGCTGAAAGCTTCGGAGCAACTTTTACGTGTTTTCTCACCGGCATAATCCGCTTGCTTCCGGCTAAAGCGGCAGCCTTCACTGCGTCGCATACCTGAATGCGGGCTTCTTCCAAATATTTTTTTGTGCCGAGACGGGGTTTATGAATGATATCGACCGCCCCGTATTCCAGGGCCTTCAATGCTGTTTCGGAACCTTTGTCGGTCAGGCTGGAACACATCACAACCGGAATTGGATGCTGGCTCATGATTTTTCGGAGGAAGGTGATTCCATCCATCCGGGGCATTTCCACGTCCAGAGTAATCACATCAGGAATTTCCATCTGAATCTTTTTTGCCGCCACCAGCGGGTCTGAAGCCGTGGCCATGATTTCAATTTCCGGGTCGGACGAGAGAAGCTCCTCTAAGGTTTGCCGGACTATTGCGGAATCGTCAACGACCAGCACACGAATCTTTTTCATTTTTTCTTCTTGTAAATCGTTGGAAAAATTTGCGTTAAGGGGACATTCAATCCCTGAATGCTCTCAGAATGCCCCAGAAAAATATATCCATTCGGGTTGAGCGTGCTGCAAAACTGGTTGATCAGTTTTTCCTGGGTTGCCTTGTCAAAATATATGATAACATTCCGGCAAAAAATCAGGTCCATCCGTTCTTTAATATTGAAGTTCCTATCCATGAAATTGAGCCGTCTGAACTGGATCTGATTTCTGACTGCCGAAGTGATTCGGACGAGATTTTTACTTTTGTCTTTGTGTTTTAAAAGGTATTTTTTTCTCAAATCCATCCGGATTGGGGTAATTCTTTCTTCATCATAGATCCCGGTTCTGGCAATGTTCAGCACTTCCGGAGACAGGTCCGTCGCCAGGATCGAAAAATCCCAGCGTGAACCCGGATGCTGTCCCTTGTATTCATTTAAAACCATTGCCAACGTATAGGGTTCCTCCCCTGTCGAACAGCCGGCACTCCAAAATTTCAAAGTTCTACGGGGTGCCGATTGTTCTATCAACTGAGGCAATATGGTTTGGGTCAGATGCTGGAAATGCCCCGGTTCTCGGAAAAAGTCCGTTTTGTTGGTCGTGATTTTGTTGACAAAATGGACCATTTCATTGGCTCTCCCCTCGTTGCTGAAAAGGTAATCACAATATTTGGCAAAAGATTCAATCTCCAGCTGCCGAAGCCGCTGCTGCAGTCGGGATTCCAGCAGCGTCTTTTTTGCCAGCGGCATTTTGATGCCGTATTCAGCATGGATGAATTCGCTCAAACGATGAAATTCTTTGTCGGACAGGTTGGACTTTTCAAACATTGATGGTTCTAGTTTCAATAAATGCGAATTTATCATACGAATAGGCGGAGAGATCTTTGCCAGATCGACCGGTGACCTTCCGGCTTGACTGCCCAAGGTGACCGCTAAACTTTTTGGGTCAGGGTTGACAACGCTTTCATTTGAATTGTTCCGCTCGCTCCTCCCGCTGTCGCGAGAACAGAAAACAGTCCAAAACCTGAGATAAACCTAACCCAATCTTCATGCTTTTAAACGACATAAACCTGATTCAAAGGAATTGTTATTCAAGTTGATTGAAAGCATTTTTCTGTAGGCTGCCGGAAATCGAATTTTCAGAAAAATGAAACCCTCAACTGCTTTAAATCAGGCACCCGCTCAAAAAGAGCAACGCAGATTGGATTAAACTGCGCTGTCGACGGCTTCTGCCAGGTCCTGTGAGTCTTTGGCAATTGCAAGCTCCTCCGTCGAAAATATTCGGTTCACATTGAGAATGATGATGAATTGATCATCACGTTTTCCCATACCCTGGATGAATTCGGTATTCAACAGGGTACCGATTCGGGGAGGCGGTTCGATTTGGTCTGGTTCGAGTTCCATCACTTCCTGCACCGAATCAACCATCGCACCGAGTAATGTAATTTCCTCGTCAATCGTCACCTCGGTGATAATGACGCAGGTATTGACGGTTTTTTCTGCTTCACTCATTCCAAATTTCAAACGCATGTCAATCACGGGAACCACATGCCCCCTCAGATTGATCACCCCCTGCATGTCTTTGGGGGTCTGAGGAACACGGGTGACGGTGGTAAACTCCAAAACTTCCCGGACCGTTGAAATTTCCAATGCAAAAATTTCATCGCCCAATTTGAATGTCAGAAACTGTGTCGATTCTGTGATCTTTTTCTTGTCCATGATTTCTCCTTTTCAATATTGTTCAAAATCCTGATCATCCTGTGCCTCACCTTCTCCCATGTCCAGATGCAGGCCGCTCTCTGAAGCATTCCCTTTTTTCTGAGCAGGGGCAGGTAAAGCTCCTTTTTCTCGTTGAGTGAGGCGAACGACACCGGAACTGGGGCTTCTGTGCGCTGAATCACCGACTTTAAAAAAGCCCATGGTGAGTTGAAGTGTTTCGGCCTGGGCAGACAGTTCTTCTGCGGTGGAGGACATTTCTTCTGCCGATCCTGCATTCTGCTGGATCACCTTGTCCAACTGTTGAATCGCTTTGTTGATTTGTTCGGCGCCGATGTTCTGCTCGTTGCTGGCGGCACTGATTTCCTGGATCAACTCGGCAGTTTTCTGGATGTCCGGCACCAGTTTCTGCAGCATCGTGCCCGCTTTTTCGGCCACCTGGACACTGGAATTGGACAGTCCCGTGATCTCTCCGGCTGCGGTCTGGCTGCGTTCCGCCAGTTTGCGGACTTCAGAGGCGACGACCGCAAATCCTTTGCCATGCTCTCCGGCACGGGCCGCTTCAATGGCGGCATTCAAAGCCAGGAGGTTGGTTTGACGAGCAATCTCTTCAATGATTGAAATTTTGCTGGCGATTTCTTTCATGGCGTTCATGGCCTCAGAGACGGCATCGCCGCTCTCCTGAGCGTCCTGAGACGCTTTGGAGGCAATCATATTCGTCTGATTGGCATTGTCCGTGTTCTGCTGAATATTCGCCGTCATCTGCTCCATTGAAGAAGAGACTTCTTCTACGGAAGCTGCCTGTTCAGTGGCTCCTTCTGAAAGCTGCATGGAGGCCGAGCTGAGTTGTTTGCTCCCGGAAGCGATGTTGTCCCCTGCACTTCTCACTTCAGTGACCACAGAGCGGAGTTTTTCGCTCATCTCCTGCATGGTGCCGATCAGGCCAATGGCTTTGCCTGTTTTTCTGTTTCTCATCACCAGGTTACCCTGAGCAATTTCCTGAGAGATTTCTGCCGCTTCTGCCGGTTCTCCCCCCAATTGTTTTGCAACAACTCGCAGCAGCAGCACGATGACCACAATCCCTAATAATATCGCGATGACAGTGCCAATGATGGTGACATTGATGGTGTTGCTGGCAACACTGGCAGCCTCCTCATCTCTCACCTTCAGGAGACCTGCTTCGATGCCGGAGAACTCGGCGACGGTGGCCCGAAGTCCATCCATATAGGTTTTTCCTACTCCTTTTTCAACAAATGCAGCAACATCTTCTATGGTGACTTCAACCTGATTCATTTTCCGGCGAGCCTCAATCTCGGGATTGGCCGCCTTTTCCATCCATTCCTTGGCCAGGGTTTCGACTTGGGAAACTTCATTCTCTGTCACGCCGGCAACTGGATAGCTCAGGATGAAAGTTCTCATCTCATCCAGATGCAGTCCCAGAGCTTTGTTGCCTTCGATATATGGCTCAAGAGACGCTTCCTGACCGGAAAGCAGAAAGCCGCGTTGCCCTGTTTCCATGTTCACCATATCGAGCAGAATGGTTTGAACCAGGTGCTGTCCTTCCAAAGATTGGCTTTTGATAAACTTTTGGTCCATTCCATTGAGCACAGACCGGAGTTTGTCAAATATCTGCTTCCCGACAACCCGTTCGCGGATCTTTTTGAAATCAGCGGCAACAGCGGCCCCCTCATTGGCTTTTCTTCTTAAATCAATTTGCACTTTAGCCGCTTTCTCATCCCACTGTTTTGCCAGTTCCCCGATTTTTTCCAGGCGCCTTACCTGGGCTGGATTGTCGCTGACCAGCGCTTTCGCATCGTCCATCACGGTTCCAAAATTTTTCTGGCCTCCCCGATAAGGCTCCAGGAACTCTTCCTTGCCGCCAATCAGGAATCCCCGCATTCCGGTCTCCATGTTCACCATTTCTCCCACCAGTTCATTGGCATGTCCCAGGACATTATGGGTATGGGCCACCCATTTGGAGATTTGAATGAGATTGTTGACGCTGACATAAACAACAGCACCAATAATAACCATTAGCGTCAAAACAAATGCGTTTCCCAGCACCAACTGGGTTTTAAATTTCAATGATTTAAACATTATTACCTCCTCGTTAATATTGTTCAAAATCCTGATCATCCCGGGCCTCGCCTTCTCCCATGTCGAGATCCAGGCCGCTTGACGAGCCGTTCAATTTTTTTTGAGGAGCGGGCAGGGCCTCTGTATCCCGGTGCACGACTCGAACGGCACCAGGAGAGTGGTTTTTGCGACTGCCATCACCGACTTGAAAATAAGCCATGGTATCTTCGAGGCTCTGGGCCTGGGAAGACAATTCTTCTGCTGTGGAAGACATTTCTTCAGCCGCGCCTGCGTTTTGCTGGACCACCGAGTCCAGCTGCTGGATGGCTTTGTTGATTTGCTCGGCTCCGATGTTCTGCTCATTGCTGGCGGCACTGATTTCCTGGATCAGCTCCGCAGTTTTCTGGATATCCGGAACCAGTTTCTGCAGCATCGTGCCTGCTTTTTCGGCCACCTGGACACTGGAATTGGACAATCCCGTGATCTCTCCGGCCGCAGTCTGGCTGCGTTCTGCCAGTTTGCGGACTTCGGAAGCCACCACTGCGAATCCCTTGCCGTGCTCTCCGGCACGGGCCGCTTCAATGGCGGCATTCAAGGCCAGGAGGTTGGTTTGTCGGGCAATTTCTTCGATGATGGAGATCTTGCTGGCGATTTCTTTCATGGCTTCCATGGCCTGCGAGACTGCATCGCCGCTCTCCTGAGCGTCCTGAGACGCTTTGGAGGCGATCATATTCGTCTGATTGGCATTGTCCGTATTCTGCTGGATATTCGCCGTCATCTGCTCCATTGAAGAAGAGACTTCCTCAACGGAAGCGGCCTGTTCTGTCGCTCCTTCTGAAAGCTGCATGGAGGCCGAGCTGAGTTCTTTGCTCCCGGAAGAGACATTTTCTGAGGCGCCTCTTCCGTCAACAATCACCTGACGAAGCTGGTCGACCATATTTTTCATAACGGCAAGCAGGCTGGTGGTGTTTTTGCCAATATCAAACTGCACGTTCAGATCACCGTCCGCTATTTTTTGAGCCGCTGCCACGACAATTGATGGATCGCCCCCCATTTGTTTCAGGATTCCTCGAATAATCACGAAGGCGATAATGATTCCAATCAGTATCGTAATCAGCGAAAGCACGATGATGAGCAGGATGGCCTGGTCATTTGCCGCTTGCACCATGGGCCCCAGTATATCCTGTTCGCCTTTGATTGAAAGCTTGACTTCATCAACCAATGCCGCGATTTCCGGTCCCAGTTTATCCAGGTGATTGGTAATGACATCGTTGCGGTCGAAAATTATTTTGGCCACTTTGTCTTTGGCTTCAATGTACACCTGTTTCATTTCACGAACTTCTGAAAGCCATTTGCGGCGTTGCGGATTCTGCAGTTCTTTGTCGAGAATCAGCAAGTTGTCTTCCATTTTTACAAATTCTTCGGCGACACGATCCATGTCCACCTGAGCATTGGTGTTCAGAAACTTGGTCAGATAAAGCCGAGCCAGAAGAAGGTGCTTCAGGGCAAGGGATGTGTGATAGGCCGCGGTCATATCCTTGTCCTTCTCTGCAGTTTCCAGTATTTCAGAAAGGGTATTTTCCATGTCCCGACCCTTGATATTGAGCACCTCATTCACCAGTTGATCACGTACCCCTCTGGCCGTTACAACCAGTTTGAATTGATCTTCATATTCGGAAAGCGAGTCATCGATCCGGTCTATCATTTTCTGTCTTTCCGGGCTTTTGATTGCCTTGTGCGCTTCACCAATGGATTCATCCGTTTTTTCTACATACTCATTGTACTGATTCAGGTCTTTTTCACTGCCGGTGATGATAAAATCCTTCACATTCATCCGTACCATCAGCATGTCGGCCTGGACGATACCTGACAGGTTTGCGTTTCGGGCCAGACCCCGGTAGTTTACAAATTCCTCTGAAGCTTTCTCAATCGTCGTAAATGAAACGATAGCGATACCCACCAGAAGCAGCAGTACAAGCCCAAAACCGAGGCTTAATTTTTGTGCTAATGAAAGTGATTTCATCCTGACCTCCTGAAAATAATTTATAAATCGCAGTTCTTTAATCCTAATTCGAGAATCATTCCCGACCTAAAAACTGCCCTGCCTTAAAAATACTTCTGAATTGCCGGTTTACTGACGTGTCGGGAGCAGCCCATTCAATGTTGTTCTGTACCCTTTCCACCCTGTGCTCATTAATATTGTTCAAAATCACTTTCATTCATTGTGTCTCCATCGTCCATATCCAATGACACTCCGGAACCGGAATCAGCCTTTTTCGATTTCGCAGCTGGAGCTTTCGGGCTATCATGCGCGATATGGGCAATGGGTGCGTGTTTGGGTGCTTTTTGCTTACGTGCGATCACTTTCACGCTTCTGCCGGATCCGGCTTCTTCGATATGAAAGAAACTGATGGTCTCCTGCAGTTGTTCAGCCTGGGCGTAGAGTTCTTCAGCCGTCGAGGACATTTCTTCAGCGGCTCCTGCATTCTGTTGAATCACCTGATCCAGCTGCTGAATGGCTTTGTTGATTTGATCTGCCCCGGTGTTTTGTTCGTTGCTGGAGGCACTGATTTCCTGAACCAGTTCCGCTGTTTTTTGAATGTCAGGAACCAGCATTTCAAGCATGCTGCCTGCTTTTTCAGCCACTTCGACGCTGGAACCTGCCAGACCGGTAATTTCTCCTGCAGCATTTTGGCTGCGTTCGGCAAGTTTACGAACCTCGGAGGCGACCACCGCGAAGCCTTTACCATGTTCGCCGGCACGGGCTGCTTCAATCGCCGCATTCAATGCCAGGAGGTTGGTCTGACGGGCGATTTCTTCAATAATGGTGATTTTTCCGGAAATTTCCTTCATCGCCTGCACTGTCTGCAAAACAGCCGAGCCTGTTTCTTTGGCATCTGCAGCAGCCTTCAGCGAAATTTTTTCGGTTTGCTGCGAATTGTCTGTATTTTGCTGAATGTTGGCGGTCATCTGCTCCATCGAGGCCGAGGTTTCTTCGACAGAAGCCGCCTGTTCGGTGGCCCCCTGGGACATTTCCTGAGCCGCGGAGCTGAGCTGCTGGCTCCCTGCCGCGACGTTGTCTGCCGCTGTTTTGACATCTCCGACAATTTTAGACAGGTTGCTCATCATTTCCTTTAATGATCCTGCCAGAATCCCGATTTCATCTTTTTGATTGACATCGATTTGCGCGGTCAGATCCCCCTGAGAAACCGATTCCGCCAAAGTCACTCCTTTTGTAAGAGGAATCGCAATACCCATTGCCAGGAAAAAGGCAATCACTGCAATGACTGCAGCAATGATCACTCCGGCAATGGCGATGGATCGGAACAAGGCCATCACCGGTTCGAGGACTTCCGCTTCATCAATTTCTGCAATAATAGCCCAGGTTAGAGAACCAAATGTGACGGGTGCGTAGGCCGAGAGGACTGGATTGCCGTTATAGTCCGTGATGATTTTTGCTTCTGTTTTTCCATTGAATACTTGATTGGCGGCCTCTGTATCGACTCCGTTGTTCTTGACATTGCCAGCAAACGAAGCTTTGACGGAATGCCCTTCAGGATCCAGGAAAGAATCCGATCGCATCAGTTTGTCAGGACCGACCAGGTAAGTTTCTCCTGATTTACCCATCCCTTCACGCTGCTGCATGATGT
>JADGAV010000022.1:0-62500 GCA_015231825.1 SAR324 cluster bacterium | reverse complement strand
CCGACCAGGTAAGTTTCTCCTGATTTACCCATCCCTTCACGCTGCTGCATGATGTTGTTGATCGCATCCAGCGAAAGCTGTAAGGCAATGATCAGTTCGACTTCTTCACCATGCGTTACAGGCTGGGCAATAAAAGAGGCCGGTTCTCCCTGGCTGGGCGCGTAAGGCGCAAAGTCGGCGAGGGCAAACTGTCTGGAACTTTTTACTTGCCGGATTAGTTTTCCCAAATTGGAATCGGCATATTTTCCATCGATCATATTACTTTGAAAGTCAGCTTCTTTTGTGACGGTATAAAAGACATAACCATCGGGATTGATTAAAAATAAATCATAGTACCCGTAAATCTCCTTGTATTTTGCAAAAAAGGCGATTCCCTGTTCATCCACCGGACTGAAGGCTTCAGCTACGTCCTCTTCGGCCAGCAGGGCCCACTTTGTGTTGCCGATATTGATCGTAGTCCAGGACGAGAGCACCGGGTTCCCGTTGTAGTCGATGATCACATCACTAAGGGTTTTTCCGGAAAGGGCCGAACGAACTGCTTCCGTTTCAGCGCGCCCTTTTTCCGGATTTTTAAATGAGGCTTCGACACTGTGATTCTGCGGATCAAGAAATGAATTGGAGCGCATCAGGAAATCGGGTCCCACGAGATAAGTTTCTCCTGTTTTGCCAAGGCCGGATCGCTCTTGGGTGATTTCGTTGATTTCTTTCAGAGAGACTTGAAAAGCAGCCACACCGATGATTGTTCCCGCCTCGTTGTAGAGGGGAGTGCTCATAAAGGCGGCCGGTTCATTGGATGGTCCGTACCATGTAAAATCAGCGAATCCGATCCCTTTTTTTCCTGCACGATAAGCTTCTGCCAGTCCGCTTTCCTTGAGCACTCCGGTTTCAAGGTTTTCACCCAGATCAGATTCTTTGGTGACTGTGAAAACCACGTTGCCCCTCAAATCAATGAGAAACACATCGTAGTATCCGAAGGTGTCGACAATGGATTGGAACCCTGCGATCCGTTTTTCGTACAAGTCTTTGTATTGAAAACTTTCAAGACCCGACTCAAAAGCGCTGGAAAAAGGCTCGATGGCCGAGGTAAAGCGCAAATTCTTCTGGACATCTTCCATGAATTTAAAGCGGTTATCAAAGTAACTTTGCAGCGCCTGTTTTTTGGCGTCCCGGATCCCTTCCAGTTTGTGCATTGCGTCCAGACGCAGCGTTTTGACCGTCTCAACCAAAACGCCCATGTCGCCTTGGCGTTCTGCCAGGAAATTTTCGATTTGCACCTTCTTGATCTGCCGTACCGATTCAAGTTGATTGATGCTTCCCTTCACAAGGGCTTCATGGGCTAAATCCGCGCTCAACCATCCCACCAAAATTAGAGGAAGAAGACCGATCAGAAGGAGCACGCCAATCAGTTTGGGTTTCATTTTGATGTTTTTTAAACGAATCATAATTTTCTCCCTTGAATGGTTAATATTAGATTTGTGCTCTTTGGGTTATTTTCGTCATCTGAAGAACACCATTAAAAATAGACAACAGACTATTTTTAAATCGGCAGCCATTGATGCTGGTTATACCCCGACTCTTTGACGATTTGCTTTAAATCCGCTGGACAGGCGCCTCTTAAGGTTAGACTTTTGTTCATGGACAAGGCCGTTTGATAGGCAGAGTAGAGCAATTGAACGAAGGAAAGATCAAAGACCGTTCCCTCTTCCAGGTTTAAAGACAAATGTTCAACCTGGACCAGCGCAGAAAGCAGTGTTTCCTTGATATCAACTGCCTGTTCCATCGTCAGTTCGCCTTCCAATTTCAAAACTCCCCGCTTTCCCGCTTCATCGATGGTGAAATTTTCTTCGGATAGAAAGCGGGTTGATTGATTGGACATGTCTTTTTCCTGGCTTTTTAACGGATTTGGTATGATGAGTGAAAATATGGGGACCTGCCTTTTTCATTTCGAGAACCATTTTTCATGGCAATCTCATTGAAATGAAACGATCATGTCTTCATAAATTACCTTCCTGCTCCTTCTGCTTATTCTGTGCCATCAAAAATAGTTAAATATAACAGTAATCTAGACCTTGCCATTTGGATAAAAAACAATATAGACAGGTTATTTGAACGAAAATGAACGATTTTAAAACGTCTCGCATAAATTTGAACGAAAATGAACGATTTATTTGGCAGTGCTTGAATTGCGAACGAAAATGAATGAACGAAATTCTATGAAAAGCATCGCAAGGAGTCGACGGATTGCAAACGATTACGCACAGGATTGAATCCCGGGCGATCAGAAATCGGTTTCGTCTTTGTGGAATAGAACCTCTCAATCATATTCATAATCGTGATCATAATCAGGAATAGGGGAAGATTAAGATTAAGAATAGGATGAAGATTAAGAATAAGAGTGGGATGAGGAATTCTGCAGTAGAGGGTATTTTCAGATTCAAACATGTAGGCGCTTCAAATCTGGTATTTTTTACGTTTCCGATAAAGGGTTGCAGGAGAAATTCCCAGAAAGGAGGCCGTTTTTCCCTTGTGGAAATTGGCCTGTTCCAGGGCAAAGAGAATCGACTCTTTTTCACTTTTGGGCTTTGTGCTTTCTTGTACCGTTTGTGAAAAATTGTTTTGTATTTTCTCTGGCAGGTGTTTTTTTCGGATCAGGTTATCATGACCGATGGCAAATGCGTGTTCAATGCCGTGATAGAGTTCCCTGATGTTTCCGGGCCATGGATAGTGGAGCAGTTGTTTGAGAGCTTCGGGGGAGATTCCATATACTTCTCGATTTTGCTCCTTGTTGAGGGTTTTGATAAAGTAGGAAACCAGGAGCGGGATGTCATGGGGCCGTTCGCGAAGAGGCGGCAGGTTGAAGGAAACAACATCCAGACGATAGTAGAGCTCAACCCGATAAAGGTGCTCATCCACCATTTTCTGCAAATCTCTGCTGCTGGCTGCAATGATGCGGACATCCACCTGAATGGTTTTGATCCCTCCAACATGTTCAAAGCTCTGTTCTTGAAGAGCACGCAACAGTTTCCCCTGCAGTTCAAAGGGAATTTCCCCAATTTCATCAAGAAAGAGAGTCCCGCCGTTTGCCAGTTCGAAACGTCCGGGTTTGGTCTGCCCTGCTCCGGTAAAGGAGCCTCGCTCATGGCCAAAAAACTCGCTTTCCAGCAAATTGTCAGGAATCGCGGCACAATTGACGGCGTGAAAGGGTTTTTGGGCTCTGCGGCTTCTTTCATGGATTTCGCGTGCAAGCAGTTCTTTTCCGGTACCGCTTTCCCCCTGAATCAGGACCGTCGCGTTGGTCGCGGCCACATTATCCACCAGTTGAAATATTTCTTTCATTTTTGGATCAGTACTGATGATCTGCCCGAAAAAGCCGCCGTGGATCTTTTCACGCATCGTTCGTTCTTCTTCCCTTTCATCACGAAAAAAAAGCAGCCAGCGAACACTGGGTGAAGCCTGCTGCAGAGGAACAATTGAAAGGCTGACCGGAATCACTGCGCCGGAAGGACAAAGCAGGCGGGTTTGAATTTCTGAGACCCTTGCACTCGGGTTTTTCTGTTGATTCAATACGCCTGATGCTCCCGCAACCGCGGTCCCCAGAATGGCGGCAGCCGGTTTTTGCAGCGCCTCTTCCTGAGAAATACCAATGATACGGCACGCTTTTTCAGAAATCATCTGAATTCGAAAATTCGAATCCAGTGTGAGCACGCCTTCCGCCATCCCGTCAAAGGTGCTTTTTAAGATTTGATAGGCATGCTCCTTCGCTTCGATTTCCCGTTTCAGTTCTAAAGCATAACTTGTGAGCTCAAAAGTACGCTGCACCAAACCCTTCAATTCCAGTAGGTTGACCGGTTTTCTTAGAAAAAACTGAATCCCCAACTGGTAGCAGTGTTCAATATCCTGATCGGTATCATAACCGGTCAAGACGATCACTGAATAAGGATTTCCGATCTTCGGCTTCAGCTGCTGCAGAAATTCGATTCCCCCCATCCCCGGCATTTTTAGATCGAGTATGATCACTTGCGGATGATTTTTCTGCAGCAATGCCAGACCTTCTCTACCCTCCTTTGCGGTATATACCTGATGGTCTTCTTTCGATAAGCATTTAGAGAGGACATTTCTCACAAAAGGATCGTCGTCTATGATCAATATTTTTCCCATTGCATATTTCTTGACTTGATCCGGAAAGGAGGCGTACTTGATTCGACGGACTAGACCATTTTATTAACATTGAGCACCAAAACCAGCTCGCTGCCATACAGAACTGCACCCACATATAGCGGCAGTCCGCGGTATTGTACCGGCAATTCCAGAATGGGCAGTGTGGCGTGATAAAGGATCTCATTGATCACCAGACCCATTTTGCTCTTGTCCTGCGGATTGAGGAGCAAAACATTTTTGCTTCTGTTTTCATCAACGATAACTTCCTCATCAAAAATCTTCTGTGAATTCAACAAGGCCACTGCACTTTCCTGATAGACATAGAATGGGCGTTGATCCAACTGCCTGATCAGTTTTGTATCGTATTCAAAAAATCCTTCAACCTGACCCTCAGGAACAGCAATTCGGAAAGCACCGATCTTGACAATCAGGCAAGGAAGAGAAACGCTGCGTTTCGGAAACGAGAATGTCCATTTTGACCCTTCTCCCCGCTCGGAACTGATCAGGCAGCTTCCATTGAACCGGCGCATGGCTTCATGAACCGCATTCATGCCCACTCCCCGCCCGGCATTGTCGTCCAGGCTTTCCGCGGTTGAAACTCCCTGGATGAACACCAGATTGAAGATTTCAGATTGACTGAGGTTTTGCAGTTCTTCTGCAGAAACAACATCATTTTCTATGGCTTTTTGTTTGATTTTTTCTAAATCAATCCCTCTGCCATCGTCGATGACAGAGACATAGATGTGCAGGGCATCTTCTAGGATTTCAACAGTGATCCGACCAGTTCTGTCTTTTCCTGCAGCCTCTCGTTCTTCGGCTTTCTCTAAGCCGTGGATGACTGCATTCTTCAGGGTATGATTGAAAATTTCATGCATGGAATTCCAGAATTCCTGGTCAGCCAGCACAAGGTGATCCTTATAAATGAAGATGGCATCTTTTTCATACTGCTCTGCAATGCTGGGCACCAGGCGCTCGTATCGTGACAGGTTCACCGGAATTTTTTTGATCTGCTGATGGGTGTTTAAAAATTCATTGTACATTGTTCCGGATTCAATCAATTCTTCCTGGGAAAGCGGTGCCGAAAGTTTTTGATATAAATTTTGTACAAGCTCGGACAGGCGTTCATAGCCGATTTGAGACACGGAAAGATGTTCCTCAACCCTGCGGTTGCGAACTTCACCTTTGTCTGTCCCGCGTTCGGAAATCAGCTGCGAAAAAGCCTCGGACTGATCACCCACATATTCTGTTGCCTGCTCCAGGGCCTGGTCTATTTTTTCCAGCCAGTCATCGATATTAAATGCTTCGTTTGTGTTTTTCTCGAATTTTTCCAGCATCTCCTGGACTTTGAAAATAAATTGCTTCAGGAGAGACGATAATGATTCTGTGAGGACCAGTTTGTTTTCTGCCAAGGGTCGGGTGATGTCTTCCATCCGGTGGCACAAAGCCTTTGACTGGGAAATCAGGAAACCGGAAGTTCCTTTCAGACCATGTATTTTATTGCCCAGTAAACGCAGTGTCTCAATGTAACTGTAGACGGGCTTTCCCTGAATGAACTTGCGGTACTCCTCCAGGTTGAAATGATGTCCGCTTTCGAATGCGAATATGGTTAATGCCTTGATTAAATCCAAGAGTTCCTCGGTCAAATTGTGACTGTCCTTCAAGATGCTTTTCTGCATTTCCGGATCAAAGAGAATAGCAGCCTGCAGAGATTCATCCTGCTTTTCTACCTTCTCACTGATCAAGTTGAGCTGCTCTTCCATCCCGACAGGATCCAGGTGCCCTTCCAGACATTCACCTTCGTGCTGATAGTGAAACTGAATATTAAAATGGCGATCCGTTCCTGAAGCATCGGAAAGCTTGATTTCGACCGGGAAAGGAAGATCTTCCTTTTGGTCAAAGGAAAATTGAAAAAGTGCTGAAACAGAGGGATCACACAAGAAGGAGGAAAAGTCAGGAAACTCATCGCCATCTTCCAACGCCTCTTTAAAATAACTTTGGGCAGATTCATCGGCGGAGATCAGACGCATCTTTTCATCCACCTGGATCGTCATCTTCCCGGTAATCTTTTCGATGCCTTTGGAAAACTGGGAAAATGGCCTCATATCTCGTGCGCTTCCAACAATGCCCACTGAATTTCCTTCTTTGTCGTAGATTTCTTTGGCGGAAATCTGCAATGGAATCATCTCATCATGGGAATCCTTAAATTCGAGAGACAAGCCTCGTACTTCAGGGTGGAATTCGTCAACTCCCTTCCTTATTTTAAAATAGAATTCACCGACATCATCTTCGGTCAGAAGCGAAGAGATCGGTTTTCCCAAAAGATCCTCCGGCGAATAGCCGAGCATTTGATTCACATTCTCACTGACATAAGTGATCTTCAGATCCGGATCGCATTCCCAGATAATGTCGGGAACATGCTTCAGCAAAGAACTCATCCGGGTGTTCAATTTTCTGATTTCAGACAAACTTTGAATCCGATCAAAAGCATGTCGGATCAAACCATCCAGTTCAATCAGATTGACCGGTTTTCGGAGAAATGACTGTACCCCCAGTTGAAAACACGTTTCAATATCGCGATCATCACCGAATCCTGTTGAAACGATGACCGAACGGTCCTCAAATGAACTGAGCCCGGCATGCTTTAAAAATTCAATGCCGTCCATTATGGGCATCTTCAAATCTAAAATGGTGAGTTGAGGTTTTTCTGATTGAAAGACTTTCAATCCTTCCTCGCCATTGTCCGCGCTGAACACCTTGTAGCTTCTAGAGAGATGCTTGAAAAGCATTTTTCGCACCTGCTGGTCATCATCAACGATCAGTATTTTTTCCATCAGGACCCTATCTTTCTCTGTTCTGAATATTCAGTGGTGCACGAATTCAAATGCGTCGTTTTTGCCGTCTGAAATATATTCCGGTTACGAGCAAAAATTGGCCAATCAACCATACTACAAAAAAAACTAAAATTGTAAAGCCGTAAACGACCCTCTTCTTTAACCGTTTCTTCGCTTTCTTCAGTATTCCCCAGATTTCAAAAAAAGTAAACCAAAAGTTTCGCCGTCGAAATTGGCCTTTTTAAATGGGGACACAATACTTATTATTACGGTTAAGACACGATCTTTATAACGACCGGGGAAAATGTTGCTCTTTAATACGGCAATTTCTTCGATACCCTTGCTCATATAATCAAACATCGTGCCATAAATCCAGCCCGGGGGGGGGGTAATTTTAATACGGGGACACAATATTGATAATGACACTATAAGTATTATGTCCCCGGTATATGCAAGCTGTTATATCAGGGGATTGGGCCAATCGTAACGGTCGAGGTATTCTTTCAGGTTGGGAGGAGAATACTGGGGAATTTGATCCCACCGATCTTTGACTGAATGATGAATGAGGACGGTTCCTTTTTGATGATTGAGAGCTCGGTAGTACCGTTTTTTGATGCGATAAAAGCTTCTTCTCGATTCGTGGATGGTAGCCATGGGGCTTGCTTTGGCATGCTGTTCAAGGTGCTTTTCAATGGCGAGACCTGCGCCGGCTG
Organism: SAR324 cluster bacterium; assembly: GCA_015231825.1. Lineage (GTDB taxonomy): Bacteria > SAR324 > SAR324 > SAR324 > NAC60-12 > JADGAV01. The sequence continues at coordinate 54,798 of JADGAV010000022.1, read as the reverse complement.
CTTCCTGCTGCATCCATAGAAGAGGAATATCAGACAACAGCGATCCATCGTTATCGGCACGATAGGCTCCTCCAATATCACTATGGGAACCGGCAAACCAGACCTGCTGAATATCCAGATTCTGCTGAGGGATCCAGAGGGTGGGCACAAAATCGCTGCGGTGTTCATCAATAGCCAAAGCATGCCTGGCGATGCGAACATTTTTTCCAATTTTTGCATCATAAAATTCGTCTTTGTCGTCGAAAAGGCCCAGGAAGGAAAGGGGAATTCCCATGGCGCCGACAGTGTCCCAAACTCCGACGAACAGAACTTCGCGAGATTGGTGGGAATGCTGCGCTCTAAATTTTTTGGATTCGCTTCCTTCCGGCGCATATGCTTTCCCGCTCCGTTTGTAGTGCTCAAATGCTTGTTGAATCAGCCGGGCCTCGGATCTCTTGAGAATCCCGCAGTTGTTGATCAGACCGCAGAGGCACCTGATCGTGTAGGCCCCCCTGCTGAAACCGAACAAATAAAGATCATCTCCCGCGGAATAATTTTGGACGAGATAGCGATAGCAGTCCATGATATTTTTATGCAGTCCTTTTCCGGTGGCTCCGCCGAGCAGCGGATCATAATAGGAACCGATGCCCCAATCGTAGAATACCTGCTGCGAGGTATTGTTTTTGCCCAAAGGACGGATGGCTCGTGCCAGCTTGAGAACATTGCTGGGGAAGTCCTTTTTTAAATTATTTTCCGGACGGTTCCAGGTGCCATCGGCGCAAATCACTATTTTTTTCTTCATGCCTCTGCTCCAAAGAATTTTTTCCTTGCTCTATGGTATTTTTTCAGGCAAATCCTCCGGGAAATTGTTGGATGGAATAGCCTGTTCGTCGAGTTTCTCCAGGACTTATTGTATTTCTGCGGATTCTTTCTTCTTGTTTCGTTGTGCGTTTTTTTCCCGGTGGATGAGAGTTCAAGGAGAAAATCTCAAATCTCCGTAGACCATTGTTCCTCAAATCCCCAGAGGCCGCGGATGATTTCCAAATAGTGGCAATCCTCCGGGGAAAGATAACCATGACGGACCAGAAAATCAATCATCACCGGCTGGCAGCACGGTTGAACTTCATGGCTGTCGGCAAGCACTGACATCACCTGCTCGATCGGCCAGAGAAAAAACTCGGCGACTTCTCCATCCGTATTATTGGGGGAAAAGGTTTCGGGAATATGGAGATCATAAATAAAGAGAATTTCCCGTTCCAGCCCCCATATTTCCTGCTTGCAATAGTAGACCGCTCCTGCAGGACGGGCTTGCCTCGCCAGTGCCTCCGGGATGCCTGCTTCTTCAGCACACTCTTTGATCAATGTATCCCGGGCGTTCATGCCCGCAGGCACCCCGCCGGCGACCAGATGATCGAGATAACCAGGAAATTTTGCTTTCTGAGCAGAGCGCCGGGCCATCCACATTTGAGGCTGACCTTCTAATGTGGTGATTCCGTTGAGATGCACTCCATAACCCATGATCCCGAAGAAAGCTGCAGCACTTCGCTCTATCTCCATCAGCGGCGGGGAATCGAAAGAAGGAGAGACCCGGTAGTTTTCGTCGCGCCATCCGGTGATGATGTCCTCCCTGTTCCATTTCCGCAAAACCTCATCAAGTGCGGCGGTGCGTTTCTCGGCTGTGTCCTGACTGGCATGGAGCGTGACGCCCTCGGGCCCGATCTGAAAAACCGTAGCTTCCTTTTCGATGATATCCAGCCGGTTTTTATGGATTTTTCCCACCACAATGTCCCCTATCCGAAAATCGACCAAGAGGAATGGATCAAAGGTATTGCATTCAATCAGGCGATCGAGAAGGCCTTTTGTGTTTTTTTTTCCTGTGATAAAGTTTTCCAAGTGTTGATCTCCTTCTAAGGGAAATAATAGACTTGGTTTTCCCATTTGACCAGGCTTGTATGACCGAATAGTCACAATTATGAATTAATTTGACCATTCAGTCATACAAGGTTAAGAATCCTTTCCAGTTAAAAATCATTTTTACTTCATCTCATCTCCTTTGGCAAGGAGAGGCAATCAAAGGAATCAAAATGACCCACCCTGCGCCCCCCTGGAAAAACAAGGCCTTGTTCACCCCGGGGCCCCTGACAACGAGTCAATCGGTCAAACAGGCCATGCTGACGGAGCTCGGTTCCCGTGATTTCGGCTTTATCGAAGTAATTCAGTCGATTCGAGAGGATCTCCTCAAAATCGGTCAGGTCGCCCAAGCGGGTTATACCGCTGTTTTGATGCAGGGCAGCGGCACTTTCGGCATAGAATCGGTTATTTCTTCGACCATTGCAGAAGAAGGTCATTTGCTGGTGATCATCAATGGTGCATACGGGAAGAGGATCCAGCAAATCGCCCAAATTCTGAAGATCAAAAACACGGCCCTTGAATTTCCGGAAAATGAACTGCCTTCGCTGGAGCAGATTGAACGCTGCTTGAGACAAGATCCTGAAATTACGGATCTGATGGTGGTGCATTGTGAAACCACGACGGGCCTTTACAATCCGGTCGAGCAAATCGGAAAACTGGCAAAAAAGTATGACAAAAATTTTATTGTCGATGCCATGAGCAGCTTTGGCGCCGTTCCTATTGATGTGGCAGGGTGGCAGATTGATTTTTTGGTTTCGTCTGCCAACAAATGTATTGAAGGCGTTCCCGGTTTTTCATTTATACTCGCCAATCAATCGTCCCTTGAAAAAACCAGGGGTCGGGCCCGCAGCTTGAGTTTTGACCTTTATGCGCAGTGGCGGGGACTGGAATCCAATGGTCAGTTTCGCTTCACTCCTCCGACCCATACCCTGCTGGCTTTTCGTCAGGCACTGGATGAGCTGGAAGAAGAAGGAGGGATTGAGGGTCGCATGCGTCGCTATCAGCATAATTTTAGAATTCTGCGTGAAGGAATGCGCCGGTTGGGTTTTCAAGAATATCTTCCTGCCGAAATGCAGGGGTGGATCATCACCTCCTTCCTGTTCCCTCAAAGTCCACGGTTTCATTTTGAGACCTTTTACCAGAAACTCAACGATCTGGATTTTGTGATCTACCCGGGCAAAGTCAGCAATGCGGACTGTTTCCGCATCGGAAATATTGGCCGGTTGTTTGAACAGGACATCCGGGCCCTGCTTTGGGCTATCGATCACGTCTGCCGGGAAATGGAACTGAACTTGAAGGAATAAATCCCCTCGCCTGCATGATTCAGGATTCGGGGGTGATCAGTTTGACTTGGCTGCGCTGCAGGGCATCGTTCATTTCTGATTCCGGTATCAGGTCTGTGACGAGAATATCGACTTCATTGAGCCGGCTGATCGGGACCAGGGCATTTCGCCCGAACTTGGTATGGTCTGCTAATACAACGGTCATGCGTGCCTGCTGCATCATGGCTGTGGCAATGGAGGCGTCCTCATGATAGTGGTACATGATGCCTTGTTTGACATTGATTGCCCCGACCGTCAAAACTGCATAGTCGACCATAAAAGAACTGATCTGCTGAATGACCAGAGGACCGTAGGTGTAGGTCGTCTCTCCGTGATATTTGCCACCTAAAAAGAAAATTTCGTTGACGCCAACCCCGTGATAGACCCGATTGGCCACTGCCAGTGAATTAGTGATGATGGTCAAACCGCTTTTTTTCGCCAGTTCTGCAGCAAAGACATCGGAGGTGGTGCCGGATTCAATCATGATGCTGTCTCCTTCATGAAAAATCTCTGCTGTACAATTTGCAATTTTTTGCTTTTCTTCACGTTGGGCAGTCTGTCTTTTGCTGAAGACGGTCTCAACCGCAGTTTGGATATAGACAGCGGCCCCATGAACTTTCCGCAGAAGCCCGCGATCTTCCAGAGAAGTTAAATCACGGCGAATGGTCTCTTTGGAGACTTTTAGGCTCTGTGCCAGATCATTCACCTTCACCTGCTTGTGGGTTTCAACAAAATCAAGAATTTGGCGGTGACGTTGTTCCGGGAGCATAATTTCAATACGGAGAATTTGTGGTTTCTTGTGGTTTCTTGTGGTTTCCTGTGTTATTATTTCAGCGCATTGACAAGAAAATTTTGCCTTAACTTAACTACAAGTTATTGAAAATAAATAGAAAATTTAATAATATGCCAGCACTGATTCCCTGTCTGTTCGGAGTTGGTTTTGCCTGAATATTCACATTAATGCGTCAAAAGTCAATATTGTTATTTTGCTGTCTGTTTTGGATTCAGTTATTTCATGAAAACCCCTGCCCTCGGTCCGTGACTTTCATAGAGGCGCTCTCCTTTCTAAAGACATTCGACTGCGAAAGGTCAAAACGTTGAAAATTTATGTCTGTGTGAAAAATGTTCCAGACGCCACGGCCACGATCCGATTGGCGGATCAAACTCGAATCAACGAAGATATCCCTTTTGAAATGAATCCTTCTGACGAGTTTGCCGTCGAGGAGGCGCTGAAGCTCCGTGAAAGTTCTGAAACTGCAAAACCGTCCGATGAATGTGAAGTGATTTTGCTCAGCTACGGTCCGGCGGGCGCAGAATCCATGTTGCGTCACGGACTTGCAATGGGGGCAGACCGCGCAATTCATATCAAAGATGAAAATCAATTTTCTGACAGCCGAAAAAGTACAAATATTCTTGCCAGGGCAATTGAATTTGACGGGCAGCCTGACCTGATCTTGACAGGGTCGCGAGCGAGCGACAGCGAAGGGATGCAGACACCTTATCGGCTGGCTGCCTATTTTGATTTTCCGGTAAGCAGCAATATCATCCATTGTGAATTTCAGAATGATCGAGCGAAGGTACATCGGGAACTGGATGAGGGGGATTGTGAAGTATTGAGCATTCGCAGGCCTTGTGTCCTTGGGATCAAACACGCACTCGATGATCCGAGGATACCCAAAATCAGAGATATGATGAAGGCACGGAAAAAGGAAATCCAGACTCTGGGGTTGAAAGAAATCGGTTTTTCAGAGGAAGCACTTTCAGCTTTCAAAAAGACAGAAGATTTGCACTCCGAGGTAAAATTACTAAAATTGGAGCTTCCTTCTGAAAAGGCAGCGCCGGTAATTTTGGAGGGAGAGGTCAAAGTGATCACTCTTGAACTGATTCGGCTCCTTCAGGAGGAGGCACAGGTTCTGTGAACAGGGTTTGGACACTTTCAGGGATGAGCAAGTTTAGGGTGTTTTCATGGACAAAATTGGCGTAGTGGTGGAAAGCAATGAGAATTCGATCCACTCAAGCACCTTCGAAATGTTGACAGCGGTTCAGTCCAGTGCCCGTGAAGTGTATGCCATTGTCCTGGACGGAAATGCCGAAGCTTACCGCGGGCAGCTTCAGGAATACGGGGCTCACAAGGTGGTTGCGGTTTCCACTGAGTCTTCGGATGCCTGTTTCCGCAATCCGGTATTTCAAGCCAAAGCTCTGATCGCCGTGCTCGAACGATTTGCCATTGCAGATCTGCTGGGAATCACACGTGCATTCGGCAAAGACGTGCTGCCCCGGGTTGCCGCGGCCCTGGATGCTCCTTTGGTGATGGATTGCCTGGAAATTAATTTAGAATCACAAAGCGCCAAAAAAGCGCTCTATGGGGGAAGCGCGACGGCGACAGTGCAATTGAAAGGGAAGCACCGCATTTATGGACTGAAACCCGATCGGACAGCTCCGGCTCAATCTCCGGTAACCTGTGACCTGCTCCCATTGAAGGTCTCCTACGAGGACGATGGGCGCCTGCTTTTTGAAACGGAAATCAAGAACGATAAAGACGGCCAGGCCGGTCTTGAGCTGGCCGAAGCCCGGGTCGTCATTTCCGGCGGGCGCTCGATGGGAAGTGCAGAAAATTTTAAAATACTCCACGATTGCGCAAAGCAGATGGGAGCGACCGTCGGGGCCTCGAGGGCAGCTGTCGAGGAAGGTTTTGCCTCTCACGAGATGCAGATCGGGCAAACCGGTAAAACAGTCAGTCCGGACCTCTATCTTGCCTGCGGAATTTCGGGAGCGGTCCAGCACTTCGCTGGCATGAAAACCGCGAGGGTGGTGGTGGCCATCAACCTTGATCCCAATGCGCCTTTTTTTAAAAAATGTGATTATGGGATTGTCGCTGATTTGTTTGAAGCTGTTCCCATCATCACCGAAATTTTAAAATCTAGATAAGGAGAATTCATAAAAATAGCGGCACAGCATGTTAAGATATTCATTTAAATTAAAAAATTGACAACATTTTGATTAAAAAGGAGAAAACTATGGGAGAATACGTTTATACAAGATCATATCGAGGAAAAATCAAAGGAGTCATTCTGGATTGGAGCGGAACCACTGCAGACGCCTACGTCATTGCCCCCGCTGTGGTTTTTGTTGAGTGCTTTGAGCGTCAGGGCGTCACCATCAGTATGGAAGAAGCCCGGGGGCCGATGGGCTTGAGAAAAGATCTGCATATCAAAGAATTGACAAAAGTTCCTGAAATTCGGGAGCGATGGAAAGCCGTGAAAGGAACATACCCGGATCAGAGCGATGTCGATCGCATGTTTGAAGATTTTGTTCCTCTGCAGCTGGAATGCCTGAGAAAATACACGACGCTTCTTCCCGGAATTGCTGACAGCATCCAGCGACTGAAGCAGGAATATGGTATTAAAATCGGCAGCACCACCGGATTTTTACGATCGATGGTCGATATTTTAGAAGAGGATGCAGCGAAACAGGGCTATGTGCCTGATGCTTCAGTGGCTGGAGATGAAGTGGAAAACGGAGCGCGGCCGAAGCCTTTCATGGTTTACAAAAATCTGGACAAACTGAATGTCCACCCGATCCAGGCGGTGGTCAAAGTCGATGATACCGTTTCCGGGGTTGGAGAAGCGCTGGAAGCAGGGTGCTGGGGAGTGGGAGTGGCACGTTACAGCAACTATATGAACATCGATACCCTCGAACAGGCGGAAAAGATGCCGGAAGAAGAGATTCAGCGACGGCTAGAAAAAACCAGGGAAATTTTGGTCAAAAGCGGGGCGCATTATGTGATAGACAGCCTTGTTGAGCTCCCGGCAGTGATCGATGAGATCAATGCCCGACTTGCTCGCGGAGAACGTCCCTAACGACGAAAAGTAAAGGAACCTTCATGAAAGATCAGGCTCAAATTGTTGTCGTCGGTGGAGGGATCACCGGGTGCAGCATTGCGTATCACCTCGCACTTTTTGGTGCGAAAGACGTGCTTCTGCTGGAAAAAGGAGAATTGACGAGCGGATCGACCTGTCATGCCGCCGGCCTGGTCACCCGCTTTCACACGTCCCCTTCCATCATGAAGATGCGCATTTATGCGACCAACTTGTATGCCCGGCTATACCAGGAAACGGGTGCCGAATCGGGTTGGCACAACACCGGCAGTATCCGGATCGCCTCGGGAATGACGGAACTGCAGGGATTGAAAAAAGCCGTCAGTCAGGCCAAAGGCATCGGGATGGAGGTTGATCTCATTTCTCCTGCAGAGTCCAAACGCTACTGGCCGCAAATTTCGTTGGACGACGTGGAAGGGGCCATTTTTCTGCAGGAAGATGGCTGGCTCGATCCTCACAGCATGACGCAGCTGCTGGCGCGAAAAGCGGTGGAAATGGGCGTCGAGATTCAAACCCGGATCCGCGTGACCGGGATTCGGCTATCTCCTCACAACGAAGTGACCGGGGTTGAGACCGAACAGGGCGTGATCCGCTGTGAAACGGTCATCAATGCTGCAGGAATGTGGGCACCGAGACTTGCGGAAATGGTAGGTATCGTCATGCCGATGATTCCCGTCAATCATCAGCATCTGACCACGATTCCCATGGAAAGTTGTCTCTTTCCGGAAAATACGCCGGTGCTTCGGGATCGCAAAAACTTGATTTATGTCCGGGAAGAGGTCCGTGGTCTGTTGATCGGCGGATTTGAAACCAACCCCGTTGCCTGGAACGCGGCAGGTGTCCCCTGGGAACACGATCAGCAAAGTCTCAATCCCGATTGGGGTCAGTTTGATTCAATCATGGAAGGAGCCATCATGCGAATCCCCGTTCTCGAGGAAGCAGATGTCGGAGAAATGGAGAATCACCCGGACGCCATGACCCCCGATGGCTATCCCTGCGTGGGTCCGTCTCCGGAAGTGCGCGGTTTTTGGGGGGCAGCCGGATTGTCTTTGAACGGGTTCGGAATGGGCGGCGGTTTGGGACACACAATTGCTCAATGGTTGCTGGAAGGCAGCACCGACATTGACATGACTCCCTTTGATATTCGCCGATTCGGCAAGCACTACAAAAACCTCAATTTCATCACTGAACGAGGAAAAGAAACCTATAAATATTACTACTTTCCCAAGTTTCCTTTTGATGAATGGCAGTGGGGACGCCCTTACCGCACCAGTCCGCTCTATGAACGTTTGAAGCAGCATGGGGCTGTTTTTGGAGAAAAAAGCGGCATTGAGCGGCCTAATTTTTTTGAACCCGGGAAGGCCTGGAGAATGGCGGGCGCAGACCAGGGAGAGCAATGGCAATGGAAACGTCCCCACTACTTTGAGATCGTTGGAGAAGAGCATCAGGCTATTCGGGAACGGGTGGGATTGCTGGACATGTCTTCTTTTGGGAAAATCAACCTGCAGGGACCCGATGCCTTGAAACTCCTTCAGAAAGTGGCTGCCAATGATATCGACCAGGCGGTGGGAACCCTGATATACAGTCAATTTTTGAATGAACAGGGAGGGATCGAAAGCGATTTGACAATCACGCGTTTTGCGGAGGATTCGTTTCGGATTGTCAGCGGTACCGCCAGCCTTTCTATTGACCTGGGATGGCTTCTCCAGCATAAATCGCTGGAAGAAAATGTGCGCATTGATGATGTGACGGATCAGTATGCCTGCATCAGCATCTGGGGACCAAGATCCCGGGAAGTGCTGCAGAAAGTTTCTTCAAGTGATTTTTCCAATCGTGCTTTTCCATACATGACGAGCCAGGAAATTGAATTCAGGAAGATTTCAGTCCGGGCCAACCGAGTCAGTTTTTCTGGAGAGCTTGGCTGGGAATTGTACCCGGAGCGTGAACAGGCCGTGATGGTTTGGGATGCGTTGATGGAAGCGGGACAGGAATTTGATATTCGGCCCTGCGGATACAAAGCCATCGATTCGCTGCGCCTGGAAAAGGGGTATCTGTATTGGGGTTCCGATCTGACGGCAAATGATGATCCGATTTCAGCAGGATTGGGGTTTGCCGTCAAACTCAAAAAAGGAAATTTTATCGGAAAAGAGGCGGTGGCAAAAATCAAGGAAGAAGGAATCCAGGAAAAACTTTGTACCTTGATCATGGATCCGGATTCCTGCATCCTCTATGGCGGAGAAGCCGTTTTTTCAGAAGGAAAGGCCATTTCCCGGATTCGATCCGGGGGCATTGCTTACACTCTAAACAAAAATGTGGCTTTCGCTTACCTCCCTGCGACACTGTCCCGTCCTGGCACTCGTCTTGAGATTGAAAGCTTTGGCAAACGGATTCCCGTCGAAGTTGTTCAGGGCCCGCTCTATGATCCTGATGGTAAAAAAATCCGCTGAAATTGATGGCCTTTCCCGGTAATATCTGCAAAATTAAGAGGAATTTTGCTAGAGACCGCCAATCGCATGGGCTTTCAAAATCACTTTCCAGAACGAGTTCGGTTGTTCATAGGCTTGGCTTCGTTTTGAGAGGGGAGGATTAGGAGCAGGATAAGAGGGGTGATTAAGATCAGGAGCAGGATTAAGATTGAGAGTAGGAGCAGGAGTTTTGTGGATGCGGTTGTGTTCTTGGTAAATTCACTGAAAAGGTTGAATTTTTTTCTGTTATAAAGCAGCTGGCGTTTTCGCTGTAAAATTTTCGAAAAGTAGGGGCAGTTGTCATCCAGCCGGGAAGGGCCGTTGCATGGGGTTTGATCAGAAACTGGGAAAGTCAGGAACTGTTTTTGAGGAACGCTTGCCGTTTACTGAACAATCTAGCGAGAACAAGCAGAAAGTTGTGCGGCAGGAAGCACAGTATTTGATGCAGAAGCACGGTCTGACTGAGCAGGGATGGCGCTTTCAATTTGATCACGCCAAAAGAAGAGCAGGTCAGTGCCGCTATGACACCAAGACCATTTCGGTTTCAAAGTATTTTGCTGAAAAGGCGCCTGCAGCGGAAATTATTGATACGATTCTACATGAGATTGCGCATGCCCTGACCCCGAAAAGAGGACATGACCGAGTATGGCAGCAGGTGGCTCTCTCCATCGGCTGCAACGGAAAACGCTGCCACTCTCTGAAATTCGCCGAGTCGAAGTATATTCAGCAATGCGTCAACCAATGTTGGCAGAGAGAAGTGCATCGTCGAAGAAAAAATCTGATCTGCCGTTTCTGCCGGGGAAAAATCTTTTATACTCGGGTCAACCCGTCTCAATGAATTCGGAAGCTGCGTTTCTGCTAACTTCGTTCCGAGTTTTTCTGCCCGAGCCCTTTTTTCTTTTCAGAATTTTTTCTCCGCCGATAATCATCGAGTTCCACAACGTTGTCCTTGCTGGGACGCGCGCTGGAGAGGAGAGGCTCACGTTCTTCCCCGTGTACCCAGAAAAGTGGCAGCGCCACCGCCAGCACAACCGCGAAAACAAACAGGCGTTCCAGAGGCCAAAGGGCACTCGTAATCAACGAAGCGACAACAATCAAAATGCTTAGCCGAATCAACATGAAGTTTCTCTAATCTGCAAAAAAACAAAATAAAGGACAACCTAGATACAAATCTACTTCACTGATAAATTCAAGTTATTTTTTGTTTTCCTGTCCCTGGTATTCTTCCAATCCGGCCAAATGACCATTATTTTCTAAACAGATTCTTCAATTGAAAAGTCAGAATCAAAGTCGTCAATAAAATCATCCAGTATATCTTCTGCATCGGTTTCATTGAAGGATTGATCATCAATTTCAGGAATGGGCTTTCCATCAACAAATGCGTCAATCACCAATTGAAAGGAGAGGAGGTTTCGAAATTCTGCAAAAACCCGATAAGGCCGGATGTCATCTACCCGCTCACAATAAATCACTTCCAGTTCCAAAGGTCCCACATTGCTGTTGACCCCTGCAATGGTTTGAAATAAGGATCTGGCATTAAAATATATCGAAGAAGTGGGAACAATCGGTTCGTGAGTATAAAAGAGCAGTCCGTCTTTGCGGACTCGGTCGACGATTATAGATTCCTGAAAGGCAAGCAGGACCCGAGTGTTGAAATATAGCCCGATATTTTCCCCAATCTCCTCTTGAGTTCTGAGTTCGTTTTCCCATCGATCCAAGGCTTTATGAATGCGTTCAAGCAGCATTTTGGCATTGTAGGGTTTGATCAACAGTTCTTTTACTTTGGGTGCAATTTTCTGAATGATCTTGGGTTCCTGCACTTCTGTCACAACAATCACAGGAATACGGATTTTCAACGCTTCCATTTGGTCCAGGATATCGTTGACATGAGCCTTTAAATTGCTGGAATCCAAAACCAGGATGTCAACCGGGGCTTGTTTCAATCTTTCAAGAACCTCTTCGCCGTTGTGTGCAAAAAAAAGTCGGAATCCTGAATCTTTCAGATAAAATTTATAGGTCTGCCATACGCTGTCGTTGTCCCCCCCCACCACCAGCGTTTGTTTCTTGGAGAGTTTTGAGTATTTTCCTGCATGTTTTTCTACATAACGGTCCAGCTTTTCTTTTGAAACAGGATCTGTGTTTTTAGTGAAATGAGCGGTGACTTTAAAACGATGGTCGCTCGTGATCAGACATTTGCTGGAACGGATTTCAACCCTTGAAGAAGCTTCTTCGGTCTCAAGGCCCAATTTATTGTAAAGCGGTTTCCCCTTGAAAAGAATGCGGGTACCGTTGGCCACAGCGGTGGGGAGAAAAAAAACCATCCCGTGCTGGCTGACTTTATAAATGGTGGCAGGACTTCGGTAGCCAAGCAGAAATTGGGATTCTTCAAAATGCTGCATATTTTTTCCGAGGGACAGCTCCTTTCTGCGGCTTTTGCGGTATTTTTCAATGACGGTCTCGACGGTGTCTTGAAACGCAACCTGGCTGAAGGGTTTGGGCAAATGACCAACGATTTCCGGAGAAATCATTGCCAATTCATCACTCTTTTCGGGATGACTTGTCAGGATCAGAACAGGAAGGTACCAAAAATGGTTCTCTAGTTCATCCATGAATTCAGTGATTTCCATCTGTTTCTGATCGGCATCGAACAATAATAAATCGACTGGGGCAGAAAGCTTCTCAACAGTTTCTTTTGCGTTAAAACTAAACTGAGGCTCGAATTTTCTTTCTGAAAATTCTTTGATCCACTTGTGGGTTTGGCGGTCCTGACTGATCAGCAGAATAGAATCCATAAGCAAAAGCCTGTCAGAGGGGTGGCATTACTATCCGGGTGGATTTGTTGTTGGTGCTTCTAAACAAATACGCAAAAAGAACAAACTCTGTCAAGAGTTCTCCCGGGGAAGGATTTATTGAGGTGAATTAAGCAGGGTCCGCCTGTTTTGCGATGCATCTGATCCCCCATCTGAAAAACCTGTATTTGAGTCGGAAGCTTCACTGCGGACAGTTGCTGCATTGGCCTTCAAGGCATCGAGTTGCTATCGGCCGGGTTCATTTGGCGGGCTTCCTATTTTTCAAGTTTCAATACTGCCATGAATGCCTCCTGCGGTACTTCGACTGTCCCCAGGCGCTTCATTCTTTTTTTCCCTTTTTTTTGCTTTTCCAGCAACTTCCGTTTGCGGGTAATATCGCCGCCGTAACATTTGGCGGTGACATTTTTCCGCAATGCGCTTCTTGTTTCCCTGGCAATAATTTTGTTGCCGATTGCAGCCTGAATTGCGACTTCATACATCTGTCTGGGAATCAGGGTTCGCATTTTGTTCACCAGTTCTCGTCCCTGGTACTGGGCATTTTCTTTGGAGACAATCAGGGAAAGTGCATCAATCGGATTGCCGTTGAGCATCAGGTCCAACTTGACCAGACTGCCGACACGATAATCGATCAATTCATAGTCGAAGGATGCATATCCGCGGGAAATGGACTTCAATCGATCATAGAAATGGATCATGATTTCGTTGAGGGGAAAATCATAGATGAGCAGACTCCGATTGGGGGCCGGGTATTCAATGTCTACTTGAATCCCCCGCTTTTCCTGGCACAATGACAAAAGATTTCCAATATATTCAGGAGGAGTGAGGATTCGTCCCCGAACAAAAGGTTCTTCAATCATTTCGATTTCCATGGGAGAAGGCAGTTGAGACGGGTTGTCAATGTTAAGGATCCCGCCGTTTTTCAAGTGAACATGATAGACAACGGTTGGTGCCGTGGTAATCAGTTCAAGCTTGAACTCGCGTTCGAGACGTTCCTGCGCAATCTCCATGTGAAGCAGGCCGAGGAAGCCGCATCGAAATCCAAAACCCAGCGCTGCTGAGGTTTCCGGCTCGTAACTGATGGATGCGTCATTGAGGGTGAGTTTGTACAAGGCATCCTTCAATTCTTCATATTGTTCGTTATCGACAGGATAAACCCCGCTGAACACCATTGGTTTTGCTTCTGCATATCCGGGCAGAGGTTCCCGGGCGGGATTGGCAGCCAGGGTGACAGTGTCCCCCACTTTGGTGTGTCCCATTGTTTTAATGGAAGCGCAGATAAATCCGACTTCTCCCGCCTCCAGTCTTTTCTGCTGCTCCAGAAACGGATTAAAAATTCCCAATTGTGTGACCTCATATTCCTGGCCGGTAGCCATAAAGCGAATTCGATCTCCAACTCTGACTGCGCCATCGACGACACGCACCATCACCACGATGCCCACATAGGCATCAAACCACGAATCGAAGATCAATGCACGCAATGGTGCCGAAGGATCTCCCGATGGGGCGGGCACCAGTTCGACAATCTGTTCCAGAATTTCGATGATACCGATTTTCTGTTTTGCACTGGCATGAATGGCCAAACTGGTGTCCAATCCGATCACATCTTCAATCTCCTGAGCCACTCGCTCCGGTTCTGCAGTCGGAAGATCGATTTTGTTGAGGATCGGCAAAATTTCGAGGTCGTTGTCTAACGCCAGGTAAACATTGGCAAGGGTTTGGGCCTCCACTCCCTGTGCGGCATCAACGACCAGGAGTGCTCCTTCGCATGCTGCCAATGAACGGGAAACTTCGTAGGTAAAGTCGACATGCCCTGGGGTGTCAATCAAGTTCAACAGATAAGTCTGACCATCTTTCGCCTTGTATTTTAAGCGGGCTGACTGAGATTTGATGGTGATTCCCCGTTCGCGTTCGAGATCCATGCTGTCGAGCAGCTGATTTTGGGATTCGCGTTCACTGACCGCCCCGGTGACTCCCATTAAACAATCGGCCAATGTTGATTTTCCATGGTCAATGTGTGCAATGATTGAAAAATTGCGAATATTTTTCTGATCCAAATGGTCTCCTTGTGAGTTTTTTTAATTTTAATTTCCTTTTGAGGAAGAAAGCGCTCCTCCTGGAGGCTTCTGCCACAATTATCAGGACTACAAATATCATAGCCTGTCAAAAATGTAGATACAAACCCTCCTGAGGAGAAAAAATGTGGAAAAAGGGAAATGGGAGGGGCAAATGCACCGAGCTACAAAGAGGCTGGGGCATTGAGGAGGGAAATGGAGGGTTTTTGATCGGCTTGCGCCTGGGATGACACATTGCCTGGAGAGACAGGTTCTTCTTGAGTGTTTCATCCAGTTCATTTAATAATGAAGGGATTATGATTTTTAATCGGTGTACAATTCCGAAGAAACTTTCTGCAACTCCTTATGAATACGTTCCTCTTTTCGTTTGTCATCTCACTTTTGTTGAGTACAGCCTTCACCGTACTTCTGATCTATTCGGGATTCGGGCGTTTTTTTACAAGAGAAGATCCATCCCTGAGAGATGCGCATATCAAGGAAATTCCCCGTTCCGGCGGTATCGGAATCACGATTGGTTTTTTGGCGACGATTGTTTTGGCCTACGGCTTGGTGGGCGGAGTTCCCAACGCCCCGGATAATCCGCTTTCGATTGGTATCAAAGACCCCTTATTTATTTTTTTGATTGGGGGCTTCGGTATTTTTCTGGTGGGACTGTCTGATGATCTTTGGAACATCAGAATCCGATACAAACTGTTGGGGCAGTTCCTCGTTGCCGTGCTGGTGAGTTGGTTTGGACTGGATGTTCGCTATATTGAGCTGCCTGTTTACGGGATTCAGGCCCTGGGAGCTTTTGCATTTCCACTGACAGTTTTCTGGATGGTGGGAGTGATGAACGCCATCAATTTGATTGATGGCCTCGATGGACTGGCCAGTGGTATTGCCATGATTGCCCTGGGCGGGTTGCTGGCAATTTCCTTTATTCAAGGCAACCTGACGATTGTTGTCTTTTGCCTCGCATTGATTGGCGGTACATTGGGATTCTGGTTGTTCAACAAAACGCCAGCTTCCATTTTTATGGGAGATTCGGGAAGTTTATTTTTAGGATATTGCCTCTCGACACTTTGCATCTGGGGGGTGATGAGTCCGGATACGGGTGCGATCAATCTACTGCCCATCGTCCTTCTGGCAGTGCCGATTCTGGATACCCTGTTTTCATTTTTCCGTCGGCACCTCAAAGGAATTCCTTTTTATTCTGCAGACAAAGACCACATGCATCATCGCCTGCTGGCCAAAGGCTATACTCCGGGGCAATCAGTAATGATCCTCTATTTGTTTTCTGCGGGATTCACAGGATTGACTCTGATTGTCTATTGGGAACCGATTTCATATCTGTCTGTCTGTCTGGCAGCCATGATGCTCGCCTATTTGATCCTGTTTTTTTTGGAGTACAAGGAAATCAAATCTCCGCTGCAGAGCATCCGGGAAACAGCGTCTTTGAAAAAGCAGCGGTCCTTTGTGCACGCGCTTTCGGAACATATTGATATCTTTTTTGAAAAAGACACTTCCCTGGACGATTTGATAAAAAGTTTTTCTTTTTGGGCGAGCCAAATGAAAATCGAATTCTATTCAATCAAAGTCGGTTCTCATTTTCTTGCAGAATACAAAGCGTCGCTTTCCGTAGACGAGCATGGATACCGGCAATTGGTCTATGAGCAGGGGATATTGGAGATCATCCTGAATTTTCGTGCGGATGAACTGGATTTGGATTCAGACGCCAAGGGAAGGCTGATGGATCAGGTCATTGAGGCGTTGATAAAAAACATTCATCGGCTCTACCATGAAGTGCCTCCCGAGCGGATGGATTATTCCGCTCCGCTTCATCGAAAAGAGACCACCCACAGCATTTCCATGAACTCCCACCCTAAAAATGTCAATTGATGGCTGGTCAATAGGAGGATTCCTGAGTGTAGGCGGTTGCCACATAACTTCCTCGAAATGAAACTGCGATCTCCCCACCCTGATAGATTAGGCAATTCAGGGAAATTCTGCCGATTCGCTTTTTTTGGATCATCTTTTTAAATTTGCGCAAGATCATCTCTTCCGGTTGAGGACAAATCGCTTCAAAATCCTGGGTCACGGGTTTGAGATATGAAATCTCGCTGTCCTGAATGATGATGTGCGCCTGCTGCTGCATTTCTTTTAGGATGAGATATACAGTTCCCCATCCTGCCAAAGTCGCCAGGCAATTCAGGCTCCCTCCGAATGCAGTTTGTTTGTGGTTGAGATTCCTTTCCAGAGGAGCACTCAGAACCAGCCCTTTTTCATCGTAGCTCTTTACCAGAAGCCCCATATGTTGAGTGAGCATGATATCGCGGTGGAGACGTTCTTCTAAATCTTTGATTGCATTCATTGATGATCTGTAAAATAGTTGCTGAAAACAACTTTTCTCACGAAGTATCAGAAAAGCGGGGTTCGATTGCAGATTATTGAGATACCGCAGCTTTGACCCGGGTATATATTTCGTCAATTTCTCCAATCGCGTCAACCTCTTTGAGGATCCCTTTTTTTGTATAGTAGTCAACGAGTGGTTTTGTTTGATTGCGATAGGCCTCCAAACGCTCCTGCACAGTTTCTGCAGTATCATCTTTACGGTGGGTGAGTTCTTCTCCCGTGATATCGTCTTTTCCGGAAACTTTCGGCGGATTGAATTCGAGATGGTAGGCACGGCCGCTGGGAAGGTGCACACGTCGGCCTGTTATTCTTTGAGTGAGCATCTTTTCATCGACGACGAGATGGATCACTGCATCAATTTTTTCTCCTCTTTCATTCAGCAGTTCGTCCAGTTTTTCTGCCTGAACATCGGTGCGGGGAAAACCATCCAGCAGATACCCGTTGACGCAGTCCGGTTCTTTGATTCGATCCCGAATTATTCCGATCATGATTTCATCGGCGACCAGCATCCCGGATTCCATTACGGCTTTGGCTTTTAATCCGATTTCAGTTTTTGCAGCAACCGCTGCTCTGAGCATGTCTCCTGTGGAAAGCTGGACGATCTTGAAATCTTTTACCAGTTTCTGAGCCTGTGTCCCTTTGCCGGAACCCGGTGCTCCTAAAAAAATCAAACGCATTTGTCTTCCTTTCTTCAGAAAAAATGATCGCGTAGAGACTGTCAACCCTCAAAAAATTGAAATTCTTGGTGATCCCGTGATTTTTTTCAACATTGAGGTGTGGAAACAATCATTGGAGATCAATGGCTTCGTGCAGGTACGTATTTTCTGACCCTTCATAGCGTGCAACTCCCTGACCATGCCCATATAGTTTATATTTGTAGATCACCAATCCTTCCAAGCCCACGGGTCCTCGCGCATGCGTTTTGCTTGTGCTGACGCCGACTTCGGCGCCAAATCCATAGCGGAACCCATCTGCAAACCGGGTTGATGCATTCCAAAAAACACCGGCTGCGTCTACTTGGTTCATGAACCATTCTGCCCGCTTTTTATTTTCTGTCACAATGCTGTCCGTGTGTTTGGAACCGTATGTATTGATGTGCGATACGGCCTCTTCGAGGGAGGCTACTGTTTTGACGGACAAAATCAAATCAGTGTATTCGGTACGCCAGTCTTCTTCAGTGGCAGGTGACATCTGCAAAGAATTTGTCCCGGCCAGATTCCGGGCGGTTTTTTCACAAACCCTTAATTCCACCTGTTCTTTTTGCAATTTTTCCAGAATACGAATCAAAAGGCTCTCGGGAACTTTTTCATGAACCAGCAGGGTTTCCATAGCGTTGCAAACTGCGGGATACTGAATCTTTGCGTCAATCACAACTTCTTCACTTTTTTCCGGATCGGCCGATTCATCCAGATAAACATGACAAATCCCATCTGCATGAGCCAATACCGGAGCTTTTGAGTGAGCTTGAATATGCCGGACCAGCGCGTTGCTCCCCCGGGGAATGATCAGGTCGATGCAGTCACTGCTTTCCAGCAATTGAGAAACCTCCTCTCGGGTATTGAGCATTTGAACGGCTCCCACTGGCATGAAATCGAAAACAGATAGAGATTCTAAAATGATTTCTGCCAAAATCTGGTTGGAGTGTGTTACTTCGCTTCCGCCTTTAAGTATGACCGCATTTCCGGATTTGATCGCCAGGGCGGAAATCTGCACTGTCACTTCGGGTCGGGATTCATAGATCACCAGCAGCACACCAATCGGACAGGATACCCGGTAGAGATCCAGATCTTCTGCCAATCGGGTTCCCCTGAGAACAGTCCCGACCGGATCAGGCAACTGAGCGACACTTTCCATATTGAGCGCCATTTGTTCGATTTTGTTCCTGTTCAGAATGAGTCGCTGATAGGCGGAGGAGGAAAGTTCTCCGCGATCCACCATTGCCTGGGCAGGTCCCAAATCCAGTTGATTGGCCGAGAGGATTTTTTCAACCCCCCGGCGCAGGCCAGCCGCTGCTGCAAGGAGCATCTGGTTTTTCTGCTCCGTGCTCAGATTTGCGAGGGTGATGGAGGCCTGACGCGCAACCTGAGCTTGTTCAACTAATCCGTTCCGGGTCATTGGGAATGCTTTGCTTGAATTTTGAGAGACTATAGGGTCGCCTAGTTTCGCAGGTTTGGAATATTTCTTCAAGCGTTGATCAAAACTGACTGCGAAGACTGATTCAGGAAATGAAGCCATGCTCAAAAAAATCCGCTTCCAGATCAACAATCCCGAAAACACGACTCGACTGCAGTATCTTGAGATGGATGAGATCGTAGCGACGGTCCATTGCAACGATTTCCAGGTTTTCCTGTCGTTCAACAATCCCGAGCGACATGAAATAGTCTCCATGGATGAGACTCATTTTCACTGAAATTTTAAAAACCGAAATATCTCCTGCTTGAGCAGGTTTGACCGCAATTTCCTCGAACCATGAATTGCTGCCGTAGACCTCAACGCCATCCAGCCTTTTGATGGTCAGACCATAGATCGGAAACTCCACTGCTTGATGAAACAAGACTTTCACGTGGATCTCCAGGACCTCATGCGCCTGAATGATGGCCGGGTCAAACTCCGAATTGCACACCAAACAATAATCAATTATTTCCGCCTTTTTGGTACCGTAACGATGTTCTCGCGGGTTGAAGGATTTCCTTTGATGGCAACGGTCGTCACCGTGTTTTTCTATAAAAAATCGGGAGAGCGGTGCGTCGTTTTCTTCAGTCTGAGGCACTTGGTATCCAATGTGGGCAAATTCAGAGACCGGCGCATCCGACTTTTTGAGCGAAACTTTTGTCGAGTTTTCCGGGGCATTCATGATTTCGGTATACTGATTGACCACATCTTTGGGAGTTCCCATATTGATCATATGCCCGCCATCCATCAAAATGGTAGTATCACAATGCCGGACAATGGCATTGGCATCATGGGTGACGAGAAATATTGTTTTCCCTTCTTTTCGAAATTGCTCGAATTTGCGAAAACACTTTCTTTGAAAACGGGCGTCTCCTACAGCCAGGGCTTCATCCACAATCAGGATTTCCGGATCCACGTGAATGGCTGCAGAAAATGCCAGGCGCACGAACATTCCGGAAGAATAGGTGCGCACGGGCTGATCTACAAAATCTCCGAGCTCCGAATATTCAATGATTTCAGGAAGTCTCTCTTCTATTTCCTGCTTGGAAAGTCCTGAAATCACGCCATTGAGGATGACATTGTCTCTTCCTGTGAAGCTCGGGTTGAAGCCGGCCCCCAATTCCAACAGTGCCGAAATTCGTCCTTCCGTAGAAATTTCTCCACTGCTGGGGTGCAGCACACCGGCAATCAGTTGCAGCAAAGTCGACTTTCCCGAACCATTTCTGCCAATCAATCCGTAGGTTTGTCCCTTGGGGACCTGAAATGAAATGTCCCGCAGAGCCCAAAACTCACGGTGGTAAACCGTGTTGAAGGGGTTCAGAAATTCTAAAAATCGGGCACGATTGGATGGGTAAATTTTGTATTTTTTGGAAATCTGATCAACATTGATGACCGGGTCGTTCTTCATCACAATACATCCGCAAAGTCAGGTTTCAATTTTCGAAAAACGAGTCCTCCGATCAAGAGCAATGGCAGACATAATCCCCAAAAGTACAGTCCCATTTTTGGATTGTCCCAGATCGGACGCTGATACAAAAAGGAATCTCGATAGCCCTGCACAATATAAAACATGGGGTTTAGTTTCAAAATCAAATGCAGCTTCCGGGGCAGCATTTCCAGGGTCCAGAAAATCGGAGTTCCCCAAAACCACATTTGCAGCAGCACTCCGACCAACTGATGGGTATCTCTCAGAAAGACGTTGATCCCGGAAAAGAGCCATCCCAGGCCCAGCATCAAAACGGTCAATGCAAACCAGTAGTAAAGAAACTGTAAATTGTGCCAGGAAAACGGGATCCCGTTGAACATCAGCATCACCAGCAGGATGGCCAGCATGATCAGATGGCTGATGCCGCTGGAAACAAGATAGATAAAGGGAAGTATTTCACTGGGGAAAAGGGTCCTTTTGATCAGGGTGCCGTGAATGACAACCGAATTGGTGGTGGCCCCCAGCATCTCGCTGAAGGTGCTCCAGGGGACAAAAGCACAAAAAAACCAAAGCACGAAGGGAATATTTTCATTGGGTTGGACCTTGAATCCCAGCGAAAAAACAAACCAGTATATAAAAACCATCATAATCGGGTGAATTACGGACCAAAAGAGCCCAATGATCGAACCGACATAACGACTTTTGATTTCACGGATCGCCATCACCCGGATCATGTAGCGATGGTGAATTATTTTTCGTGGTAATTTCTTGAATACTTCCATCAGATCACGAATTTTGCGAAAGCTGCTCCAGCATTTGAGTCAAACTCGCCTGCCAGCATGGGGGCGTTTTTCCGGTCAAGTTCTGGTACTTTGCGCAGTTCAAAGAAGAATAAGCAGGGCGTTTTGCAGGAGTCGGATATTCAGAACCTGGAATCGGTCGCACTTTTATCACGTTGGACAGCATGCCCTTTTGATGAGCAATCTCAATCGTTTTTGCAGCCAGTTCATGCCAACTGCATTCTCCCCGATTTGAAAAATGAACAATGCCGGAAACCTTCAATTGCAGCAGATGAATCAATGCCTTCGCCAAATCGACCGTCCAGGTGGGCGAGCCGATTTGATCGTCAACGACTTTGATTTCAGAACCGCTTCGGGCCAGTCTCAACATTGTTTTGACAAAATTTTTACCGGAGGCCCCGAAAAGCCAGGAGGTTCTTATAATCAGAGCGTCCCTCATCTGCTCAAGAATCGAGATCTCTCCTGCCCGTTTTGTCTGCCCGTAGACCCCTGAGGGATTTGGAGCATCTGATTCGGAATAGGGTTCAGTCTGCATTCCGTCAAAAACGAAATCCGTGGAGAGATGAATCAGTTTGACCTGCTGCATTGCACAATAGCGGGCTAAATTCGCTGCCCCTTCGTGGTTGATTTTTTTCGCGGTCAATGCTTCCTCTTCAGCTTGATCCACCTGGGTGTATGCTGCACAGTTGATCAATGCGTCAGGCTTTATTTGTTGAAGGATCTCTGCAATTTTTGCAGGTTGTGTAATGTCCAGCTCCTTTTTCGTAAATGCATGAAAGGCCCAGTCCACTTTCTCGAGTTCCTGAATTAAATCCTGGGCCAGCATGCCGTTCGACCCGGTTATCAGCAGTTTCATGAGGCGTCAAAAAGTTGGTGGAGTGACTCGGTAATCTGAGGAAAATCTTTGGGAAAAATGGCTCGAAAATCCAGGCAGACCTGATTCCTTTGAATCCTTGCAATGATCGGTATTTCCCGTAGACGAAGGAATTCCTGAATTTGCGCCGCGCTCTTGCTTTCATGATGTAAAATCAGGGAATAGGAATCCAGATACAGTTCCGGCAGTGCGCCTCCGCCAGTCAGAGAGGTCGTTGCTTGCAGATTGCAGGTCCAACCGGAATTTGCCGGAATTTTGAGGGATTTGAAGACTTTTTCAGCCTTTTTCTGAATTTTGCTTTGGGATTGCTCCAGCATCCCAATTGCAGGAATTGTCTCCGGCAGGGTTTCGATTTGAAAATAGGCGGCCAAATGAACTTCCAACAGAGCCATAGTGACTTTGTCCAGGCGTAATGCCCGGTAAAGAGGATGGCGTGCCAGCTTTCGGGTCAGTTCTTCTTTGCCAACGACAATTCCTGCCTGGGTGCTGCCCAGCAGCTTGTCTCCGCTGAAAGTGAGCAAATCGACCCCGGAACGCAGTTCCTGCTGGACGCTCGGTATGCTTTGCAGTGCAGGCTGGCTGAACCGGAAAAAATTCCCGCTTCCTAAATCGTAGAACGAAAGCAGTTGGTGCTGCTTCGCCAGATTGGCAATTTGAGAAATAGAGGTTTCTTCAACAAATCCGGCTATTTTATAGTTGGACGGATGGACTTTCAGCAATGCAGCCGTCTTGTCGCTGATTGCGTTCTCATAGTCCGAAATACGGGTCCGATTGGTGGTGCCGACCTCGATCAGTTTGACACCGGCGGCATTCATAATGTCAGGGACCCGAAAAGACCCCCCAATTTCGATCAGCTCTCCGCGAGATACGATCACTTCTTTTCCGGAGGCCAGCGCCATCAGCATCAGGTAAACTGCTGCGGCATTGTTGTTGACCACCACGGCGTCTTCTGCTCCTGAAAGCATGCGTAAATGCTGTTTTATTCCTTCTCCCCGGCTGCCTCGTTTGCCGGTTTTTAAATCATATTCAATGCTGGAGTAGGAGGAGAGCAACGGCAGAATGGATTCGATCAGCTGATGAGAGACGGGAGATCGTCCCAAATTCGTATGAATGACCACTCCCGTTGCATTGACGACGCGACGAATGGACGTTTGTCCCTGTTGGGCAAGCTGCTCCGCCAGATGCTTGAGAATTTCTTCTTTTCCGGAAAAAAAGGTGAATTCTTCTTCACTTTCTGCAGAACGTGCGATTTGCTCGCGCAATTGCTGCAGAGTTTGGAGAACATGCGCCCGGACGGGTTTTCCAAAGCGCTGTCTTCGTTCCTTCAAATATTGATCCACCTCAGTGACTGAGGGCAAAAGGCTGTAAAGTGAAGAGTGGGCTGCTGACATAGTTCCATTAATTCACCAATGCGTTTGCACCAATCACTCGGGTGCCGTTTTGGTTGCCTCCGCTTTCTTTGCGGGAGAGCTTCCAGTTTTGGTTTTGGCTGTTCTGCCCGTTTTTGCCTTTGCCGTCGTTTTTCTGGGCGCATTCGCTTTTTTGGCAGGTTCTGCTTTTTCACTTTTTACCGTGTCCTTTGCAGCGGATTTTGCATCGCTTTCTTCCTTTTTTGGCGGAGTCTTTTTCGCCGGAGATTTTCTAGCGGCTGGTTTTGGAGTTTTTACCTCATCAGCCGCTTTTCCTGTTTTTGCTTTGCTGCTTGGGGCGGTTTTCTTTTTTGCCGTCGTCTTTTTTGCAGCGGTTTTGCTTTTTGTCTCCGTCAGGGGCTCTTTGGCTTCTTTCGTGCTGGCCGGATCGGTTTCCTTCGCGCCTGCCGTTTTCCGGTTTTGAGAACCGCGGCTGGAAGGTCGCCTGTTACTTTTCCTGGCGGCACTTTTTTGCGGGGCAGCCTTCGGACCTGCTTCGGGAGCAAGCTCCGGGATTGCTTCAGAGGCAGCCTCTGGCGCATTTATTTCTTCCTTTGCAGCAGGAACTTCCTTTGCCGGTTCCGTTTGAGAGAAGCTCCGGTTTATATTCTCCAAACCGCGATGAGGACTACTATAGATCACTGTGCCCGGAGGAATTTCTTTCAATTTCTCTCGCGCTTCGTCCACGGGTTTGCTGACGGAAAGAATCTGCTGTTCAGGTGTCAATTTTTTGTGCACACTGCTGTAGAGAGGAATCAGCGCACTTCCTTTTATTTTCGATTTTTCCGAGTCAGCGGAACTGCTTTTTGTCTCGATATTTTCGGCAGTGTTTGAATTTTTTTCTTCTTCCTTAGCTTCTGCTTGAACTTCAACAGGTGCGGCTTCCTCCTCGGGACCTGAAGATTCTAAAACCTTGTCTTCGGCCTTTGGCATGTCTTCCGGTTCTAGCGTTTCCTCCCTATTTTTTTCAACAGTTTTCCCGTCATCGGAACCTGCGGTCTCTGCGGATTGTTCCAAGGATTCACTCTCTTCCCGAGATTCTGCCGAATTTATTGAATTCTCTTCAGAACTCTCTTCAGAACTCTCTTCGTCAGGTCTTTTTTCTTCTTCTGTGGATTCCACCTGCTGTACCGATGATTTGCCCCTTCTCCGTGGAGATCGGGATTTTTTAGGTCTTCCCTTCAAATCATCCAGATATTTGTAATCGTCTTCTTCAACCCGAGTCTTGACTCCCTTTTTCGAAATGACTTCAAACGCGGGCAAGATTCCCAGTTTGATAGAAGCGTCGCCGGTGAGGACAATATGGATTCCGAATTCCAACTCGAGTTCCTCGAGCTGCTGACGCTTTTTGTTGAATAAAAAATTAGACAATTCGATGGGAATCCAACTCTGGATTTCAGAAATATTCTCCGTTGCTGCCAATTCACGAATTTTACGCAAAACAGCATTGGCCAGGGAGGAGACCGAGAGCACTTCTCCCATTCCGCCGCAGGTTGGGCATATTGTTTTAGTCTCCTGAGACAAGGCATTGGCAATACGCTGCCGACTCATCTCCAATAGACCAAATTGGGAGATCGTCCCCAGCGTCCATTTGGCTTTATCATCCTGCATGTACGATTCTAAGGTGCTGACCACGGCGGCACGGTTTTTTTCGGAAAACATGTCGATAAAATCAATCACAATCAGGCCCCCTAAATTCCGTAGACGGAGTTGGCGTGCAACTTCTTCCGCCGCTTCGGTATTGGTGAGCAGTGCGGTTTCCTCAATGTTATTGGACTGGCTGTAGCGGCCTGAATTGACATCAATTGCAACCAATGCTTCAGTGGGGTCAATCACCAGGCTGCCACCAGAAGGAAGTGGAACCTGGTTGCTGCTCAGTTGTTCAATTTGGGTTTCAACTCCATGGACCGAGAAAAGAGAGCGATCTCCGAGATAGAACTGCAGACGTTTTTGTTTATTGGGGATACTGGCTTTGAAAAATTCGCGTGCCCGTTGAAAGGCTTCAGCATGGTCAATCCAAATTTCGGCAATATCATCGATAAAGAAATCCCGCAGGATACGGACCACGACATCTTCCTCTTCGAAAATCAGCTGAGGACTGGACGTATTTTCAAACTTTTCAAGAATTTGATTCCATTTGCGCCGGAGCATCATAAAATCTCGTTTCAGCTCTGAAAGACTCCGATGGACTCCCGCTGTGCGAATAATGGCGGAATCCTTTTCTCCGCATAAACCTTCCAGCAGATGCTTCAGGCGGGAACGGGTCTCTGCGTCCTCAATTTTTTTAGAAACTCCTCCCTTGTCGCTGTCGGGCATAAAAACAAGGAATCGGCCGGGCAGGCTGATGTTTGTGGTCAGGCTTGCTCCTTTGTGGCCAATTTCGTTGCGGGTCACCTGAACCAGCAGGACCTGGCCATGCCTCAGTACTTTATCGATGGAAGGTCTTCCTTTGGTATTTTTTGCCGCTCTAAACAACTGGGAATTCACGTCAGAAAAAGGAAGAAACCCGTGACGTTCAGCCCCATAGTCAATAAACGCCGCTTGAAAGGAAGTTTGAATTTTTACCACTTTTCCGTAGTAAATGTTTCCAACAGTTCGTTCCTGTGATGTTTGTTCAATATGTAAATTGTCCAGGGTATTGCCGGTCACCTGGGCAATTCGGGTCTCATCGTCGTTGACATTGATGAGCATTTTTTTAATATTCTTTGTCATTTATTTCCTTGACTAGTTATGAAAGGTATTTTGGTCAATTTTTCAGATTGTTCATCGTGTTGGGGTCTAGAGTGACGAATCAATTTTTTATGAAGAGTTCGGCAGTAGGCCCGATTTTTCGTCATAAAACGCATCTATCCCGGGAAAAACTGAACAAGGGATGCGGATGTTTGCTTGCGGATCTTAGAGGCTGTCATTAAAACAGGAAGGCAGGAAAATGAGTGATCTCGGACATTTCTTTACCCATTCAAATCAAACTTGATCCTCGAGATCAAATACGGTTTGGGTGTGTTCCCCTTTTTCGTTTTTCAAAATCACTTCAACGCGTTTTTCAGCTTTTTCTAAAAATCGGTGACATTCTCGGCTCCAACGTATTCCATTCTCAAATGAAGTCAATGCTTCCTCTAGAGTCAATGAGCCGGTTTCCAGCTGATTGACTGATTCTTCCAGTTGTTCCAATGCTGTCTCAAATGTTTGCTTTGCCATATTATTAGAAATTCCTGAGGAAATGAATTGATGTGACAATCCTCTGCTGCAATCAATCTGCTTTTTCTCTTTAACCGGCTAAGACTAGCACAGTCACTTGTTTGAAATCAACAGGTTTTTCCAGTCAGGAGCGGAGCAAAAATCGATCCTCATTTGACTTCTGACGAGAAAACTTTTCTTTGTGTTCGATCTATGGCAAGGAACATTGGGATTATCACCAGCAAAACGCAGGAAATAGCGCAATGGAAAATTGAGACTCAAATCGCGTCAAATTCGGGCAATATTGCTGCTGTTCACGCGGGTGAGCGCCTCAGTTGTCAATACGAAAGCATCGAGGTTCTGCGGATCTGGCAACAGGGCAAAATCCTTCCACATTCGAAAAAATCATTCTATGCGTCTCAAAAGCTTGCACATCTCCGGATTCAAATCATTTTGTCATCCGGTTAAAATCGAATTTCTTAAGCAGGGGGTCACGGTGATTGTGGGTCCCAACGGCTGCGGAAAGAGCAATGTCGTGGATGCCATTGTCTGGGTTTTGGGAGAACAAAGTGCCAAACATCTGCGGGGCGGAGGAATGGAAGATGTGATATTTGCGGGCAGCGCCTTCCAGAAACCGGTGGGGGTGGCGGAAGTCACTCTGACTTTCACCAATGCTGAGGGAGGAGGAATGCGCCAGTATCGGGAGTTTTCTGAAATTGCCGTTTCAAGAAAGCTGTATCGTTCCGGGGAAAGTGTTTATATGATCAACAAAGTACCAGTGCGCTTAATGGACGTGCGGGAACTCTTCATGGATACGGGAATCGGCAGTAAGTCCTACGCCATAATTGAGCAGGGGAAAGTTGGAGAGATCGTCGGTGCCCGACCCCTGGATCGCCGCTTTTTGATTGAAGATGCGGCCGGAATCGTCAAATTTAAAAACAAACGGTTAACGGCTGAACGCCGACTGCAGTCTACCCAACAGAATTTGCTGCGGGTGGAAGACCTTCTGCAGGAATTGCATCGGCAGGAAGAAAACCTCAGTGATCAGGTTGAAAAGGCTAATTTCTTCCTGGAACTCAAAGAACAAAGTCAACTGATTGATCAGCAGCTGTCAAGCTTGAAGTGGCAAAATGCCATGCGTCAGGAAAAGACGGCAGAAAGTGCCACCGACCAGCATAAAGAAAGGCAGTCAATGCTGCTGGAAAAGCGCGGAAATGAGGAAGCTCAACTGGAAACTATGACTGCTGATCTCGGCCTTCAGACGGCGCAGTTGGATCGATTCCGTGAAGAAGGGTTTCAAAAGGAAAAGGAAATTCAGGAAAATGAAAGTAAGCGGACACTGGAACAGCAAAAC
Organism: SAR324 cluster bacterium; assembly: GCA_015231825.1. Taxonomy (GTDB): domain Bacteria; phylum SAR324; class SAR324; order SAR324; family NAC60-12; genus JADGAV01. The sequence goes on along the minus strand of JADGAV010000022.1, from coordinate 26,758 downwards.
CTGAGGAATTCGGAAGAATGGGTTCGTCAGCACACAAGGGAACTGGAAGAATTGCGTGGCAAAGTATCCGATTTGCAGGTGCAGCTGGAGACCACCCGGCAGGAAACGAGTTCCCAGGAAAATCAACATGGAGACCTCCAGGCGGAAGTCAATCGTATTGAAGCCTCTCGCGTGGAAGAAAGCGATATATTGTTTACATTGAATGACGAGGTGCAGGAATTTCAAAAACGGCTTCTTGCCATTCATACTCAATTGACGAATCACACGAACCAAAAGGGGTTTCTGGAGGATCGTCTCAGCAATTTGAATGAACGTCAGTTGAGACTTCAGGAACAGATCCAGGCCAACCAGCTACAGCTCCAGCAGGCGGAAAGCAAAGTGGGCCAGACCCAGGAAAAAATCAGCAGGGTTGAAGCAATCCAGAAGGGGATACATCAACGGCTGGAACAGTTTGAAGCTGAACTTTCCCTGCAGGAAGAACAGCTGCTACTCAATGAAAACAGGCATCAGAAAAAACTGTCCGAATACCAGACGACTCAGTCGCATTTGGAGTCTCTGACAATCATTCAAAATCAATATGAAGATTTTGATGAAAGCGTTAAGTCCTTTTTGGACTTGTTGAACCGTTCTCCTGAAGACAAAAAGCGCTTGGGGATTTTGGGCGTGTTGGCCGAATTTTTGACAATGGATCCTCCGCTGATTGCCAAAATCGGACCTGCATTGACGGAATATTTGGATTTGCTGCTGGTTGAAAAAACAGAAAATCTTGCAGCAATCGAGCAATTCTGCCGGGAGAACGATGTGGGTCGCCTGGGCTTCTGCGCCCTGGACGGCCCCTTGCAGAATTTCCGGGGCTCCCTTCCTCCCGAAGCAGTCCCCTTGACGGATTTTGTTCAATTTTCCGAGCCGGCAGAGACGTTTTCGCAGGGGTTTTTGAGTCAGATTTATATAGTCGAAAATGAACAAAACTGGCGTACGTTGACGAAGAATGAAAAGTTTGTTGAATGGATTTCCCCTCAGGGTACTTATTATACCCGTCAGGGAACTGCAAAAATCGGCCGACCGCGCAAAAATTCTTTTGGATTTTTGGAACGAAAAACACAGATTGAAGAACTGCAAGCCAGTTCAATCCGCTTGAAAAAAGACGTTGATTCCCTCCAGGAAGAACAATCGGTTCTTAAAATTCAGCAGCAGCAGCAGGTTCTTAAAATCGAAGCAGAAAAGGGTCTGCAGCATGAAGGGGAATTGGAATTGTCACGTTTTCACAAAGAGTTGGAACACGACCAATTGGAACACCGAAGAGCCGGACAAGTGGGTGTTCAGCTTGGGACAGACAGGGATCAGCTGCGCAAAGATTTGGAAAGATGCCGGCACAATTTGGACGAAATTGAAGCAAGATTTTTAGAGCTTGGCGCTGAACGGCAGCATCTGGAAACGCAGATGGAACAGCACCAGGAATCTATTCGGGTTCAGCAACGCAATTTGGAAGATATCTCAGAAACACTTTTGAGCACAAGGGTATCTTTAACTGAAGTTTTTGAGCAGCTGAAAACCGGGCAGGAACGAGATCAGCGTCTGGAGCATGAGATGGCTGAGGGGCGCAAACGGCTGAGGGTTCTGGAAAATTCGCAAGAAGAAATTGCAGGGAAAATTGAAAAAAGCAGACAGCTGATCGATGACATTGATCAAAATTTTGACAGCATGCTGATGCAGCGTGAGCGTCTGAAGGAGCAGTTGGAGGCGCAAACCCGCTCCGTTCAGGAGATAACAGAAAAAAGATCGAGAGCCAGTATCGGCCTTCAGGAAATGGCAAAGGAGCTGGATCAGTTGATGACCAACATTCATGCTGAAAGTTTGCGGACCAGCGAGCAGAGAATGCAGCGTGAGCAGATTGAACAGCAGATGATAAATACGTACGGACGTTCACCGGAGGAAATGTTGGAGGATTTGGATTTGACCGGTTTAAGGGAAAACCAGCTGAGCTCGCGTTTTAAAAAACTGAAAGCACAAATGAGCGAAATGCCCAATGTCAACCTGGCTGCTCCTGAAGAATATGCTGCTCTGCAGGAAAGGATTGAATTCCTTTCCCGGCAATCGGCAGACCTCCAGAAAGCGGTCAATGATTTGCGCCAATCCATCCGTGAAATCAATCAGGAGTCCCGACGTCGTTTTCAGGAAGCTTTTGACCTGATCAATAAACATTTCAAGGAACTTTTCAACTCCTTGTTTGAAGGAGGAGAGGCCAGCATGATTTTAACCGATACAGAGGATGTACTCGAAGCAGGAGTGGATATCATCGCGCAGCCTCCAGGAAAAAAACTGCAGAATTTGAATTTGCTTTCTGGAGGGGAAAAGGCGTTGACAGCGATTTCCCTGATTTTTGCAATCTTTCTGATCAAACCCAGTCCATTTTGCCTACTTGATGAAGTGGATGCTCCGTTGGATGATGTCAATGTCGGTCGATTCAATGGCTTGATTCGGCAGATGGTAGAAAATACCCAGTTTATTGTTATCACTCATAATAAAAAGACGATGGAAATCGGTAGTCGCCTCTACGGAGTGACCATGGAGGAACCAGGCATTTCAAAAACGGTTTCGGTTCAATTCAATGAAGCCGCCGTAATGGCTGGTTGATTTTATTCCAGAATTTGAAGAAGCGTGCAGCAAATTGGAAAAGCTGCGCAGCAAAATACATCCCGTCTGAAAAATTAGACAAGAGAAGAGGCAGAAAAAAGGCCAGCAACTAACCTTGGAGTATATGGCATGGCAAAATCAGATGCAGCCAGAGAGCATGTTTCAACGGCGCAGGCAGAATGGAGCAAGGCTCTGCTCAATTTTTCCAAGAAACTGTATAACCGGGCAATGCTCAATATTCGTGAAGCGATTCACCAGGATCCTTCTTACCTGGAGGAAGCACGTGCCCAGCTCAGCAATTATCTCCGTTCCGGCCAACCGGAAAAGGCGATTGCCGTCGGCCTGGCAGTGATTGAATTCGACACTAAAAATTTCCGTTTGATGAATGAAATCGGGAATGCTTACCGTCAGCGGGAGGAGTATAAAAAAGCATTTCAGATGTATCAAGGAGCATTGAAAGTCAATCCGAAGTTCGATTTTGCTCGTTACAACATGGCCGCCTGCTATTTTAAAGTTCCCACAATGGATGAAAACCTGGTTCGTCAAACACGGATTGTTGAACAATTTGTGGTTTTTCGACGAACAGGTTATCAACTGAAATACGAGGATTCGATTCCAGGTTTTAAAAATCAAGAAATGCCAAGCCGCTTCAAGCTGGGCACCGAAATTGAAGTGGTAGAAACTGATGTTGAAGCAGCAGAAATGTGGATTGCCCACTTTGAAGAACAGTCCAAAAAACATCCGGATTCCTGGAAACATCAGTTTGATTTAGCGGTTTTATATGATGTAGCCCGATTTGGAGAATTGGCATTGCAATATTATCACAAAGCAGAAACGCTTCACCCGAACAGCAACATGATTGAAACCAATCTGGCTATTGCTTATGCGGAATACAAAGAAGATTTCGAGAAAGCAAAATATATCTTTTTCAATATCCTCAAAAAAGAAGTATGTGACCGTACAACCCTGCTCAACCTGGCAATTCTTCACCGGAGAATGAAAAAACCCTTCACCATGCTGAAGTATTATGTCTATGTTGGAGAACTGCTCACCAAATCCCATGGACTGTTTCACCTGGATGAGATGATCAAGGCGGCGGATCAATGCTATCAGAAAAATGAGCGGGACAAAGCAATCAGTTTGTATCAAGCGCTGCTTGAAGAGAGGAAAAATCCGGAGTGGACTTTCCGATTGGGAATGATCTACAAATTCAAACGTCAAACGAAGCTTGCTCTCGAGTTTTGGAGAAAAACACTGGAAATTGATCCTGGCTTTGAAGCGGCGCACGAGGAACTGGATCAGTATGTCAACACTCTGGAAGAAGAGGCACAGGATCTGATTGATGACAATTTTCTGACAGATGCCGCATCCCTTCTGGAAGAGATCATCTCCATCTATCCTCGAGTCAGTGATTATGAGATTCTGGCAGATGTCTATGAAGAACTTGGAGAAAAAGATCGAGCAGACGAATACGCGCGGGAAGCCCAAAAATTGGCGAAGTCCGAGAAATAAGCCTGCTCCTGGCCCCAGAACCACTGAAACCAAACAAATAAAGATGCCGATGAGGAAAGAAGAACGATTTGACTATCATCATCGCCTGTCGATTACCCACCATCACAAACTGGCGATTACAGTAAATCGGCAGTTCGGCAGGGGAGAAGTGCTGAATTGGTCTCCTCACGGTTTGAAAGTTGTGAGCTGTATCCCCATTGAAGCAGGAAAAAGTTATCAGGTGCGCTTTCATATTCAAAAAGACCATGGGTTGTCAGGAAGATCCACGAATTTGAGTCGAGAAGGAAGTGTCTGTTGGGTTTTGCAGAAGGATGATCTTTGGTACATGGGAATCCATCTCGAAGAAAAATTGGAAAAATTAAATGAGAGTATTTCCGAGGAAGATTCCTGCTATATGTTCATGATGTCTCAAGAAGCATAGAAAAACCCTGTTTGTATGAAAATTGCCATCATCGATTCCGGATTAGGCGGATTATCTGTCTGCGCATCACTGGCTCACCATTTGGAACATTCTTCCCTTCCCCTTCGCACCGAAATCAAATACATCAACGCTGTTCCTGAAGATGATCTGGGTTACAACCAGATGAAGACCCGGGATCTGAAGATTCAGACATTCAATCGTGCTTTGTATGGAATCCATCGCTGGTACCATCCAGATTTTATTTTTGTCGCCTGTAACTCACTCTCGGTTCTGATTGAAGAAACGCTCTTTTACCGGCAGGAGTTGCTCCCGATTGCAGGAATGATAGAAATCGGCAGCTCCCTGCTGCTTCACCATTTAGCTTCCTCTCCATCGTCCGGAGTTTTGCTGTTTGCTGCCGAAACCACCATTAAAGAGGATATTTATGCCAAAGAGCTGAAAAAAAACGGGATCGCAGCCCACCGGATTGTTTCCCAGTCGCTTCCCGGACTCGCCACTCAAATCTCCAATGATCTTCCGGGGGCAGCTGTTTTCGAGAAAATTAGATTTTATACGGAAGCAGTCATGGCAGCGGAATCCCCCTTTGCTCCCGACTTTGCTTTTTTGGGATGCACCCATTATGCATACCGGCAAGCAATGTTTGAGCAGGTGTTTGCTGATCTTGGCTTTCCCCGAATGACGATACTCAACCCCAATGAAGAAGCGGCTCAAACTATCTTTCGAAAAGTTTCTAAAGAAAAGGGTCAAAGCTCAGATCACCCTTACCTCTCTGTGGAATTTGTCTCGCGATACTCGCTTCCACTTCGTGAAATAGAAACCTTGTCCCACTTTTTATCTCATTCACCTCCTACTGTGGCGGCTCTCAAAAACTATACTCTGAAACCTGACCTGTTTGACTTCGATTCAGGAGAAGTGTGTTCAGAATGACCGCTTGCAGAAAACCATGACTGTTTCTCCTCAAAGCTTAAAACACCTGCCGTTCCTTTTCCTCCTGATCCTGACGACTGGACTGTATTTTGCGATACTTTGGACGTCCCAATCTCATGTTGATGGAGACGAAGGGGTGGTCGGAATCATGGCAAAGCACATTATCGATCAGGATGCCAATCCCGTTTTTTTCTACGGGCAAGCCTATGGCGGAGGAGGAGCAATTGAAGCTTATCTGGCAGTGATCCCTTTTTTGCTTTTTGGAATTTCTTCGATTTCATTGAAACTGGTGGCGCTGGTTTTCGCAATTCTGACTCTCCTGCTCACCTACTGCTTTTGTTTGAAGCACTTTGACCTGACAACAGCGCTTTTTTCTTCGACAATTCTGGCAGCGACCACTGCCTTGATTGAATGGCACTTCAAGGTGAGGGGGGGATACATCCTCCTTCCCTTTCTTTCTCTTCTGATCCTGTGGATTTTTGTAGAGATTGCCTATGAAAAAAAATGCAAAAAAGTTTATTTTTTTCTGCTCGGTTTCTGCAGTGGATTTGCATACTACAACATGGAATTGATCATTCCGCTTCTGATTACGATTTTTACGGCATCTTTCTACTGGAAAAAAATTTTCTGGAAAAAGCAGGCTCTGGTCCCGATGCTGGCAGGGGTATTGGTTGGGGTTTTTCCGCTGCTGCACTTCAATCTCAGTCACCAGTTTGCAAATTTTAAATCGCTGTTCCAACAAACGGAAGGCAGGCTTTTCACGCGTGCCATTGAAAACTTCATTCCGCTTTTTACAGAATACCTGCCCGGCTTTTTCAGCAGTCAGAATTCCGAATTTGTTGGGACAGTTGGTCTGACGGCCTATCTGGAATATCTGGCCTTCGCATTTTTGATCATTTGGGTTTTTGTATTCCATTTCTCTTCTTTGATTGAACTGTTCAAAGGGTTCTTGAAGGCTAAGCATCCTGAATCTCCTCCTCCCCTGATCGTTCTTTTTTTACTCTACCTCTTGATTCACCTTCTGATCAACCTGGTTACAAAAGACACCGGGAGAAGCCTGAGATATTTTGTCTCTCTTTTTCCAATGCTGGCGGTGCTTGCCGGGCATACGAACGCAATCCTGATCAAGAAATTTCAAGGGCCATTGAAATTTTTTGCTGCAGCTCCGCTGCTTCTGATTGCCGGTCTCGGCTGGTCCAATCATTTCCACTCAATTCATGCCAGTATGGTCAGCGATGATGTCTGGAAGGACGGAAAACGCGTGGAGACGGTGTTGACCTCAGGTGAGACGGTTCCGGCGATCATTGCATATTTGAAAAAGGAGAAAATCAAAACTTTTCGCAGTACATACTTCCTGCAGTGGCGAATACTGTTTGAAAGTCAGGAAGAGTTGATTGGCAGCTCCTATGGACTGGTTCCCCGTTCTGTCCGGTACCCTGCTTATGATCAGCGGGTGTTTGACGCTGAACGAATTGCTTTTATTCTCCATCAGGAAGATTTCCAGTTGAAATTGTTTCAGGCATCCAGCAAATTAAAATATTTTGGCCCTCCTCATCAGGTAGGAGAGTATTTGATCTACATAGGCCAGCAGCCCCAATCTTTTAAAATACAGATGGATGCCAACAATCGCAGCTTTGATTTGAAGTTTTTTGACCTCCGTGTCAAGCAGGGGCAACTCATTGATCTGGAAAAGGAACGACAAAACGAATAAGGCAGATTTCCTCAGGAACTGATTGCTCCCGGGAGTGGAATCTTGTTGCTTTTTTTCGCTGTGCTATAGTAGAACGTCGCTGAATCCAAAGGATATAAAAAGAATGCCGGTCATCAAGAAACGGCCTGAAATATTTTGGATTTAGAGTCCATATAGCTCTTATTGTTCTCGAAATGAAAGATTATGCGGCATAGAGAATAGCGTCCTGTGAGAAAACCTGCCAAACGGCACTTTCTTCGCGAAATCTTTCCTGATAACGAGTGAATTCAATTGTAACCATGAGATCAACAAAAATTATTCATGTCGTCTCCTGTCATGCCGAAGGGGAAGTGGGAAACGTCATTGTCGGCGGAGTGGCTCCTCCACCGGGTGACAGTGTGTGGGAGCAGTCTCGGTGGATTGCGCAGGATCAGACATTGCGCAGGTTTGTTTTGAACGAACCCCGGGGAGGTGTGTTTAAACATATCAACTTACTGGTTCCCTCCAAAAACAAATCCGCTGCCTTTGGATTCATCATCATGGAACCGGAACATACTCCACCCATGTCCGGATCCAATTCTATTTGTGTTGCAACGGTCCTGCTTGATAGCGGCATGGTCCCGATGCAGGAACCGGAGACCTCCTTCTCTCTGGAAGCTCCTGCAGGTCTTGTACAGGTAAAGGCAAGTTGCAGTAACGGGAAAGCCCAGAGTATTGAAATTCAAAACGTCCCTTCCTTTGCAGATCAGTTGGGAGTTCCTCTTGAGGTGTCGGGAATTGGAACGTTAATGGTTGACACAGCTTATGGAGGAGATAGTTTTGTACTGGTTGACGCTCCTGGTCTCGGGTTTGAGATTGTCCCTGATGAAGCACGAGAATTGGCAGAAGTCGGTGCAAAGATCACGGCAGCTGCCAACGATCAAATTAAATTCCAACATCCCAGCCAGCCTGACTGGGATAAAATTTCGTTTTGCCAATTTACCATGCCCATTACTCGCCAAAATGGTGTGCTCAGCGGCCGCAACACGGTTGCTATTGATCCTGGAAAACTAGACCGTTCTCCCTGCGGGACCGGGTGTTCTGCAAGAATCGCGGTCTTGCACGCAAAAGGGGAAATGCAGGTGGGGGATCGCTTTGTGGGGCATTCTATAATTGATTCCAGATTCGATTGCTCCTTAAAAGAGAAAACACACCTTGGGGAGATCGAGGCCATTGTTCCGACGATTCGGGGACGAGGATGGATCACCGGTACTCACCAGCTGATGTGCGATCCCGAAGATCCATGGCCGAGCGGCTACCGGCTCACTGATACCTGGCCCAAACCCACCCTTTGAATTCATCACTTTTCTGAAATTACTGAAACTTGAAAAATTTCCAATGAAATCAGTTCTATGGAAAAAATATCAGCACGGGATTCAGTTGCTGTCAAAGCACCGTGCTTTTCTTGCAATAAAGTTGAGAGAGCATTCGGAATTTGATGTCAACGAGATTTCCCGGTTTTTTGAAGCCATTCAAAGCTGGATGAAAGAGAACAGGAGAATTGATTTTTTCCTGCTGTTCAATCGGCAGAGGGAAGAATTCTGGCAGGAACCGGCTCGGATTCAAAAATACCAGGAATTGATCTGTGTCGACATCTCTTCGAATGAGCTCAAAGGGTGTGTCTGGAAAAATTTCGGGTATTCTTCTGCAGAAATGGCATCGTTTCTCAGAAAAGAATTGGATGATCCGCTGAAAAAAATTGCCGAACAGCAAAAGGTCCCCGTTTTGTCTTCCAGACAGCCGCTTCTTTTGGAAACGGTTCAAATCCCGAAGCCCTGGGGGCATGAAGAATGGTACACCGGAGTGGAAAAACGCGGTGTGGTTTCAGTTGTAGAGGGAAGGTATTCGACAGAACTGCCTTACGCAATGTCGCTTTTTCGACAGGAATACCTGAAGGATCATTCCGATTCCCTGATTCTTATGAAGACCTTGAATCCGGTTGCCGAGGAAGTGATCGGCGACTTGTATTTGGAGATGCATGAGCAAAAATGGGAAGTTTATGTTGTCACCTCAATCGATCTGGAAGCCTGGCCTTCAGGGGAAGGGGTTGTAAAAGCAGGGTTGAACACGGAGCGGGTTCTGGACTATCAAGAACGGTTTGGCGATGAATGGGCCAGACCCTATTTGGAGGATTTCAGGGAGCAGATTGCTGTTTATGAAAAAACCCGCAGAGAAATTGATCTGCATTTTGATGAACTGCGGAAAAAAGAAGGGATTGACCTTTTAGAACCGCTCACCCCGGCCTTGACTCAAGTATTTTTAAATCAAATTCCGGAACTGCAACGCAAAAATGAAAAGCAATTGCGGGAGCAAGTGTATGATTTTGTGGGAAAGCAAAAGGTTCGTGTCGGTGATGTGGTGACTTTTCCTCCCCGCCAAATGCACTCCCTGCAGCATGGCGTTGAAGTGATTGAATTTCAAACCCCTCATTTTGAACGTTTGATTGTCATGTTTGGTCAGAAAGTTCTCACACAAAGCAATTGGGACACTGACGATGCATTTGCCGTCATGAAACCTGAAATTTACCAGAGTCCAACTTTTGAGAAATTGGGAGAAACAGAAGCTTGGAAAAAGGAACGCATTGTTGATTTTCCAGATTTTGTCGCCGATCGGATCACGGTTCAGCCGCAATGCGAGTATACTGAGCAGACAGGGGATGATTATCACTTGCTGATTGGAGTAACAGGGGAAGGGACTATCCATTCTTCGGGAAACACACCCTTTACTTTTGCTTCTAAATCGGGTGTTTTTCTTCCGGCATCCCTTCGAGACTACACGATCAGGAATTCCTCCAAATCCCTTGACGCGATCCCTCTTATTTATCTCAAAGCGATGCCGAAAAGTTAGTTTTTTAATAGTCTTGCAGCAGCAACCAAGCATACTGCAAAAACTCGGGCAAAACCTTTAGAAGCAGCAAGTCATTTTAACGGTGATTGGCATAAACCAGTTTGTATTCGGACCATTGTTTGCGATAAACGTCTTTGAAGAGAAAATACTCATTGCGATCCAAAGCATAGACGGTGACCCAAACGTTTTCATCAAAGAAGTTCTTACGGTTTTTTTCCAGTTCAATTTCCCGATTGAACTTCGCTAAACTCATTACCTGCCCTTCTGGATAGTCATTGAACTCTTCTTTGTCAGGAGAGGTTCGCCGAAAAACCTTGACGGTTTTTTGGTCGATCGGCTGAACTACTCGATAAACCACTCCTTTGGAGAGAATCAGGCGGTCACCCACTTCCGTATTCAAGACCACTCCTTTTTCAGTTTTCTTAAGCTTTACGGTCAGGTCCTGTTGCGGCTTTTTTTGCGTCAATGAAATAGTTTTGTGCTCAAAACCGGGAGCCGAGACTTTGACCCGCATATCATAAGTCGGGCTGAAAATCTTAAAAGTGCCGCTGCGTCCTTGAGAAACAAAACCGGCTGTGCTGGCCACGGCAGCTTCCAACGGTTTTCCTTGATCGTCGAGCACTTTGACGCGAATCAAATGCGTCGCATCAGACATTTGATGAATTCGTTCATCGAGCTCCTTCAATTTGATGATCATTGAATTTTTAGACTTTGGTAAAGCGACGGTTTGAGGCTGAAATCCGTCTGCCGAAACAGCCACCTTCAGTTCACGAGTCGGGCTGAAAATTTCAAAAGTTCCTTCCGTCTTCCGTGTAATAAAACCGGCATTACTGGTTAAATTGGCTGCAAGTAGTTTTCCCTTGCTATTCGTCACTTTTACCTCAACGGTATGTTTGGCAGAAGCGATTCTATTGATTCGTTCGTCCACCTTTTTGAGCGCAATGGTCAGGGAATTTTGGGGACGGGATTTCGAGAGTTCTACAGTTTGGTGTTCGTAGCCTGGCGCGGAAACTTTCACGTTCAAATCTCGAGTCGGACTGAAAATCTGATAAATTCCTATCGCTTTTTGAGCAACGAAGCCTGCGGTGCTCGCAACGTTTCCATTGAGGAGTTCTCCCTTTTCATTGAGAATCTTCACATGGATGGTTTTTGTGGCATGAGCCATCTGCTCGACGTTTTCATCTACTTTTTCCAGTAAAACCGAAATCAAAGCAGATTGATCTTTCTGAGCTAAATCCAGGGACCGATTTCGATAACCGGCTGCTGAGACGTTCAGTTTCAAATCCCGGGTAGGGCTGAAAATCTGATACGTCCCGTCTGCATTTTGAGAGACAAAACCTGCAGAGCTGGCTACATTGGCAGCCAATAGTTTCCCCTGCTTGTTGACCACCTGGACGCGGAACGTTTGTTTCGCTGATGCCATTTTGTCCACTTGCTCTCCCACTTTTTTGAGGGCGATGGTCAGCGAATTCTTAGGGTTTACTTCAGAGATCTCCATGCTTTGCGGTTCATATCCTGCAGCAGAAACATCCATTTTCAAATTTCGGACCGGGCTGAAGATTCGATAGCTGCCATCTTTTTTCCTGCTGACAAAACCCTCGGTACTCGTCACATTTGCATTCAGCAAATTATTCTGCTCGTCTGTCACATTGACAAAAAAAGTATGTTTGGCTGATGCCATCATGCCAATTTGCTCATCCTCTTTTTTCAGCGTGATGTTTAAGGAGTCTTTGGGAGTATCCTGTGAAAGCGTTTCAATATGATGTTCAAAACCTGGAGCAGAAACGTTGATCTGCATGTCATAGCTTGAACTGTAAATTTTAAATGCCCCTTGATCTTCACGGGCAACGAATCCAGTTGTACTGGCCACATTGGCCGCGAGCGGATTGCCAGCTTCGTCCTGGACATAAACTTGAATGGTATGAGCAGCTTCGGACATCTGGTCGACCTGTTCATCAAGCTTTTTCATCATGATCGTCAATGAATCCCTTGGATTTTTTTCAGAAAACCAAATTGTTCGTTCTTGATAACCGGGGGCGGACACATTCATTTTCAAATTGAGTGTCGGACTCAAAATTTTGTAAATTCCTGATTTTTCCTGAGAAACAAAACCTGCGTTTCCTGAAACATTGGCGGTCAACAATTTTCCTTCTTCGTTCACGACAGTCACCCGGATTGTATGGGTAATGTCTGACATCGGATTGACTTTCAATTGATAGGAAGCAGAAACAAGACTTTCCTGCATTTGATGAGTTGGCAGGTCGACGGTTTGGGTAATATACCCCGGAGCCGCCAGCAGAGCTTTTGAAACCTGATCTGATGCTTTCAAAACCGCGATCCCTTTTTCGTCCGTTCTTTTTGTTCGGGGCTGATTTCCGAGAATGGTGACGACTGCATCAGCAATGGGCTGCTCTTCGCGACCTGTCACCCGAACAGAATAAGTGCGTTCGACGATTGGCTGCATCGCCACCTGATAGGATTTTTGTTTTTCAGGAGAGATATCTATTTCCTGAGATTTGTATCCTGCTGCTTCAAGCTTCAATTGGAAACTCGATTCACTGGTGTGAATCTGGTAAACACCGACGTCTGTTTTTTGAATTGCCGCTTTTGCTTCAGTCTGCAGATGTGCGGAAATCGGACTGTTGTTGTCATGGGTCTTGACCACAATCTGGTGAGAAAACAGTTTCTGATCTTTTTTCAAAAAAACACGGTAGTGATTGTCTCCCTGGCGTTCATGGATCAAGTTCAAATTTTGCGAGAGATACTGAGGGGCATGAACTTCTACCACATTTTCCGCTTTTCTGGAAAAAATCTGGAAACTGCCGAGAGCATTTTTAATCACCGCTCCCTGGTCTACAAATAAAGTTGCTGTATCCAGTGCTTTTTTAGTTTTCTCCGAAACCGCATCGGTCTGCATCATGAGGTCATCCAAAGCAGAGAAGGAAGCGTTTTCTCCCTGATCATAAACAGAAACTCTGAACTCATAAGGGAAATTCAGATTGGGCTGTCTTTTCAACATCACGACTGGTGAGAACTCATTGTATGCGACATCAAACCGGGCCACATAACCCGGTGCAGAGACACTGTAGCGAACGTCCTGCTTCAAGTCAGTGATCAACAGGGGATAGGATTCATGAGTGAGATCGTATTGAAAAGACTGTGCAGGAGATTCGGAAATGAGCGTCACCAGGGCATTGGTAATGGGCTGTTTCTGTTCGTCAATCACCGCAATGGTCTTGATTGTCTGGGTCAGGGTATCTGCGGTTTCTTTTTCAACCGTCTTCAGAACAAAAGTGCTTTCGTAAACCGCACCCTCCTTTGCTTCGTCTACAAAAAAAGACTGGGTGAAATGGTTGGAGGCGGAAACGGTGACTGAATCCAGCGAATGCCGCGTCCGAAAGTGAGAAATGCCTTGCTCATCCGTGTGAAAAGAGAGCTGCTTTTCCTTGTCCACTGCCCAAATCACCGCGCTGGCCAGGGGCTGCAATTCGCCTCCGCTGCTTTTGATTTGTAATCGGTATTCATATTTTCCAATGTTGCTGCTGGAGCTGACTGCAAAAATGAGGAATAAAAATCCCACCACTGCAATTGATTCCAGAATAACCAGTAGTGTTGTGATTAAAGATCCCTGCTGTCTCATAGCAAACCTCATTTTGAAAGGGTGGATGGTTTTTAGGCTGATTTACGTTCTACAGAAGTACGGTTGGGTTGAAGGGCATTTTGAAGGCCTTCACTCAATCCTTCTGCGATTCCATCTGCTATTGCACGGGAAACCGTTGATGAGATTTGACTTTCCAGTTCCGCGAGATCCTTTTTGGAAGGCAGACCAGGACGCATGATGCGGACATTTTCAGGCAGTCCATTGGGATCTGTCTGACCCTCGTAAAAAAGCTGATTGACCTGACCAAGCATATATCCGAACAACCCTACTACCAGAGGCAGGCCATAGTGCAGGTTTGGAATCTGACCATTTTGAATCGCCATAAAGATTTCTTCGGCGGCTACGCCGAAAAGCAGGACAAGATTAAAAGTCAGTCCCAGCAGTGCTGAAATGACCGTCATGCGTCCCTGTTGATAAATCGCAAAAAAGGCCCCGATCAGTCCGGTGGCAATAACCGGTATGGCATACATCATTTCTTCCAGCGCCAAGTAGACTCCTCCTGCCAGAATAATTGCCAGGTAAACAAGTACTCCTGCACGAATTGACATCGGAGTGTTTTTGAATCCATCAACCATGGTGACCTCTATGTAAGACTGTTTAAATGGGAAGAGTTGCGTTTCAGAACGAATGCGGTTCTGGAAAAATTTCGAAATTTATTTGAAAATTGAAAAACTTTAAAAAGAACCGATCCTGATCTTCTTGAATCGGTTTTTTCTACAAGATCAGGTAATGCAGAGAGTATGCCCTGATCTTGTAGAATTCGGGTAGGGTGTTCGGATAAGATCTCCGAAGTATCGGGCGTTTGAAAAGAGTTCCCGCAACAGGCTATCGGATGATTTTTTTGGCGGCTTTCAAATCCAGTTCCAGAACAGCAGATGCGAGATGGTGCGGAGTTGTGAAACTGCCGTCCGGTTGATTCGGACGCAATTTTTGCTGCTTGATCTGTGCTAATTTTGCCGCATCATCAACACGTTTTAATGAGAAATTGAAGTCAGCAATTTCGCTGAGGCGTTTTCCGTTATTGGTGAAATAGACGTTGAGCTGCTGCTGGCTTTTGTATTGTGCCTGCTGCATGGCCAGCCGCAATTGATCTTCATCCTGTCCCAGCTTCAATGTGAAAAATTCGATTTCCATACGAGTGGGTTTGTCTTGAATTCCGCCACGTCCTGCAGTCAAAGCATTTTGCTTGAAATGGTACTGGACGGTGCTGTTGGCATCAAAAATTTCAGAACGGGAACCTTTTTCAAATTTTCCGGTAATCACTCCTTCTCCGGTGAAACGCCCTGCCAGAATCAGATTTTTCTTGTCAGTTTCTGATTTTTTTACTTCTTGAACCTCATATTTGGGGTCAAAAAACTCGGATTCCTGGGGGGAAAAATAGAGTCGTACCAGATGAAGCACCTGAATGGACCGAGGAGATGTGTCACCCGGAATCGCAATTTGCGGTCCTGTCTGCTTCGGTGGTTCGTTGATCCATAAATTTTGATTGATGGTCTGATTGAGCTCATCGCTGTTGCCCATCACCACTCGCTGAACTTTGGCATCATCACGGAATACAACCAGAGGACGCGCAATATTGCGGGGATCTACATGAAAATAATATTTCTTTTCAGGATTTTTAATGTTTGCAATTTCTAAGGCAACATATTTGAATTTTCCATTGTTGAAGCGATTCTGTGCAACTTCCGGTATCTCGACGGCATATCGCGTATTTTCAGAAGTGATCCATTTGTAAATCGGTTTTTGATCATAAACATCTTTCGAGGTGATCGTCACTTCATTGCCGTTGAGGTATCCTTCAAAGCCACCAAACAATTCAAAGTGGCGGTCATCTATTTCCATGATTTGTCTCACCAGTTCCTTGTTTAAAGGACCTGCCTGAAAAGGAACGAAAGTCTGCTTGCCTCCATCCAGGATCAACATTGTTCCCTGAGTGACAGCATAAGAAATCCATTGTTCATCTTTCTTCGTTTTAGCCGGGGCAACAACACGGAGCTGATGATTGACACGGGAGAGACGTTTCGTTTTTTTGGCAGTTTGAGGGGCATCGCTCTCGACAGCTACAAAATTTGGGGTTCTTCTTCGAATTTCTTTACGTTCGGTACTGGTGCATCCGACCAGGACTAGTATTCCAGTGATAAAAATTGCGGCGTATTTCATAGCTATTTCTCTTGATTGGGGTTGAAATGGAATCGAAACAATTCCGATTACTTCGCCGTGAGGGCACAGCGAAATCCGATATTCAATTTAGGTTTGTCAGGAGATCGATGATTTCGGTTGCTCACCCGGAGATCTTCTGCAACTGATGTCCAACCTCCTCCGCGCAGCACTTTGTCGCCACTGACGACATTGTTGTAGGGATTGAGGACCTGCTGGTTTTCCCGATAGGTTTCAATATAATAGGTTTCTGAATACCAGTCCGCGACCCATTCCCACACATTTCCTGCCATATCATAAAGTCCAAATCCATTGGGGGGAAATGAACCTATCGCTTCCGGGCGGGTACGAGTCACATCCGATGTTTTAAAAGTCGCTTTGCCGACTGGGGATTCGTCGCCCCAGGGGTATTTTCCCTTTTTGTTTCCTCCGCGTGCTGCATATTCCCATTCTGCTTCCGTGGGAAGACGCTTGCCATAGTGTCGACAATAATCCATGGATTGCTGCCAGGTTACGGCAACAATCGGATATTCGGGATTGACATTGAACAACCAAACATCCTTTGCAGGTTCTGCGAGGTAGTCTGGGTGAAGCGTCAGCACAAATTCCACATCTTTGGCGGAGACATAGGCGGGTTCATCATCTGCATTGCCACTGGCCCATTTGTAGGGTTTATAGTTCATGCTTTCGGTTAAGGTTCGAAATCCTCCTGCACTAAAAAGCAGCTCACCCTTGCGCAGCTGAAACAAATCAGGTTCTTTGTAAAACAAAGGAACTTTATTCAGGATCGGAATGATTCCCGCACCATGTTTGGGAATCTCCTTCTTGGTTTCTTTAATATAAAGCTGATAATCCAAAATAGAGACTTCATACTGATCCATGTAGTAATCACTGAGCAAAACCCGATGGGGCGGCGTTTCGTCTTCGATTCCACTATTCCCCATGATGAACGAATTTCCCTCAATCAAAACCATTGGACGGTCATCTTTGCCGTATACAGATTCCACATCGGCAGAATAACCGGTCCAGGGAAAGGAACTTCCCAGGGCGATCAGAATTAGCAGCTTCAAAGTCGTGAAGTTTTGCATTTTGCCTGTTTCTCCAAGAGGATTATCATAATCAGATTGTCTCTCAGAGAAAAGCAAAGGACATGCCAATACATGACTCCGACAAGGTGCTGCCGGATTACCGAAATCCGGCAAAAACCGCTTGACAAGATCCGTAAATTTTAAGGAATTATGAACCCTGAGGCGCCGTCATTAGAGTCACAAGTGTCTCTTTTCCGGAAAAATGTAAACCTCAGCTCAGGAGAGGGACAAACAAGGAAGGTTCGGTGGTCATTTCCATATGAAAATGATGATTTTGAGGGGTACGAAAAACGATACGCACGCAGCTGTTGCCGTCTAAGGTAGCTGCTTTGAAGACCAGCCCGATGGGAGCAGTGACCGGAACCACAGCAGGTATATTGGAATGAGCGGTCAGGTCGTAAGTGCTCTGCATAGTGGTGCGGGCTTTTCCAATAATATGGTTGGTCAATTCACCGATGGTATTGACGACATCATCAGAGAGATAATGAGAAGGAATATCTTCTGCAGGCATACCCATCACTTTCAGAGAGGTCGTCACGATTTCCAATGCTGCTTCTCCTTCAAAATTGAGTACCATCAGGCCGCTGTAATCCCCATCAAAACTGACAAAGGAACCGATTTCTTTAGAAATTCCTACATTGGGAATGATTTGGGCGGTTTTTGCCGCCGGCACGTCCAGATTGCAGGAACGGGCAATTACTTCCTGGATGGATTTCTTAAAAATCTCTGCAACCAGGAGAATTGAAGTCTCGCTCATAAACTGTCCTCATTTTAAATTTAGAATAAAATCACTGGCATTGTGTGGAAAATTTAGCCTATCTTTTTCAAAACAAACAGTAAATGAATTTTATTGATTTTTTATCCCCGCGAATCCATAGGGGAAAAATTGAGGAAAAGAATGGGGCTTACACCGAAAAATCGTATCGAATCCTTTTTCTTTTTCTTCGTTTGGCAGGTTTCAGGCCCAATGGTCCGGCCTGCTTTTTCTTTCTGGGAAATATCTGACGGTCATAAGGGACTTCTTCAAACATGGGTCCTACCCCGTCGTCGCGTGTGTCGGTGGCGGAAAGGTTGTAGCGGGGGATCACCTGCTGAAATTTGGTGATCTGAACGGGACGAATTGCTTCCACCACATCTCTTCCTTCACCGTATTGAGGGTAGAAAGTGGTCACACGTCGGGAATTCCAGTGTTCAACATAGCCTCTCTTTTTTTTATCAGATGTCAAGAACTACTCCTCTCTGGCAAAATCTGCTTCGGTATTTTGAGCAAGCAGAAGAAAATTATTGTTCGCTTTAACGCCATTTTAATCGTGTCCACCGTATGGCCTTGTCGGCGGCCATTCCGATCATAATATAAATTAAAGGAAGTAGGGGATCACGGTAACGCGGAAAACTCAGGGTAAGAAGATACAAAAGGCTCATTCCAAACAGAAAAAGCAAAGGCAAGTGTTGATAAAACCAATTTTTTGCCTTCTCCGATTTCCATTGCATTGGGAGCCGAAGCAGTAAAAGCAAAAAGGCTGTCAATGCCAGCCAATTGACAGGGACATATTTTTTCACGCTCCAATGAAACAGATAATAATGTGCTCTGGAGATAAAATTCAATTCCGTGGCGCTGACATGAGTCAGGGAAATTCCCTCTTTCATGAAGAGCAGGCGGAATCGGCCGATGGAAAGCTTAAGATATCGGATCGGGTGAGCCTTCACCCAGGCTATGGCTTCCTTCCCTGCCCAATCTGCAGCCTCCAGATCATTTTGAAAACGAGTAGACGCTTCTGTCTGATAACGATCCTGAATTTCTCTTCCTCCGAACTCTCCAGGACGGACGACATCATTGTTTTGATGAACAAAAGAGAACCAGCCGCCTGTTCCTGTCAGCATCAAAGTACCATAGCGTTCATAACCACGATGGATCCAGGGACTCAAAACCAACAAGAATCCGATCAAAAAAAGTGCTCCATGAGACAGGCGTTTGCGCAACGATGAGGGATGAAGCAGCATAAAACCCAAAAAAAGAAAAAGCAGAAAAAAATGCAAAACAGGACGGATGATAAAGAGGTAGCCGAGCATTCCGCCGGCAGAAAAGAACCAAAAACCTTTGTTTCGTTTCCATGCCTGCAGGACGAAGAACAAGGCCAAAATGCTGACGCAGGCAAACAAATGCTCTGTTGAGAGTTTTGCGCTCCAGAATGTCATTTCCAACGAAAATGCAAATAGAAATGCTCCGATCAATCCGGCTCTGAATCCTGATACTCGCAGTCCGCATCCATAAATCGCCAGGGTAGTGATCAAGCCCAAAAGAACATTGGCAATCTTCAACGCCAACATGTTTTTGATGCCGAAAAGAAAATAGATCCCGGCCACGTAATACGGAAGTCCGTGGGCGTAGAATGACTGAAAAAAAGGATTGTGTCCCTGCTCTTTTCCTTCCAACAACATCAAGGCGATGTATTCATAATCTCCCATATCTGCGAACGGTGTTTCTTCGATGTTCAGGACGTAGGAAAGTCGAATGACGATATAAGCAAGAAGAATCATCCCCAATATTGCTCGGATCCAATTTTTATCTGCAGGCGATAGAATCAGGAGCACCCAGACAAAGACAATCAGCAGCAGTCGTAGCACCCGATAGCTATAGGATTGAAAACCGATTCCCTGCAATTTGACCTTCGTCAGTTTGAAAAAGTTCGCGGATGAATCTTCAGGATCAGGTCCCAGAATAATCAGGCGCGGCGAAGTATCCTGGATCACTTCTCCCTGCAGAAGAAAAGCACCGGTGGAGGAATCCCTTTGAGCCTTTGCCGAATACTGGTGGGCTTCGTCGAAATAAAGGATCAGATCACCGGAACCTTCAAGTTTCCCCTGCAGGTAAAATTGATCAAAAGGGGAAAAACTATTCTGAAGCTCAAAATTTGTCAGTGCGCGTTGTCCTGGTAGATTGGTATTGTTTGTGAATTGGATGGAAGACTCATCAAAGGAAAAACTGCCGTTTTCCAGATAAGAGGTTCCTTGTTTGAGTGATTCTATGATATTTTGGTGCGTGGCGAGTGTCCGTCGCCATTCTTTGGGAACCCATCCGCTGCCAAGATAGGCTATTCCCAGCAAAATAAAGACGCTGGCAACTGCTGCAGGAGAACGAAAAATTGAAAAATTATGGGACATGTTTGTTCTTGTGAGAGTATGAAGCGAGCAATTCCCTGAAGCCCAAATATCAACGGGCATTCAAGTTATGATCCATTCCCGAAAACCTGATAAAAAGCATTGTCCCCCGATATTTAAGACACGCTATTTCTTCCGATAGGTCCCCATGTTTTTAAAAAATTCATTGAACAGGCTCTTTTACCGAGGATTGTGCATTTTGTTTTTTTGGAGAGTCCAGTACCTGGCTTTTTGGACGAAAAGGAAAATTCCGTCTGCCCAAATTTCAAAAAAAATACTGCTTGTGTGTTCACGACCTGATGCAAGCCTGAATTCCGCTATCTGGGCCCAGATTCAATCCAAATGGAATTGGCAAAACTACGAATCAGTGACCATCAAACGGATTTCTCCGGCCCTGCCTTTCAAAGCAGACAGCAACAATTTTTTCCTTAATTTGATCAAGCGGGCCGCATATTTACTGAGAAAATTTTTCCTCTCATTCTTCATCATTTGGCAGGTCGGCCGTTATGAGGGGATCGTGCTGGAAACTTTGTTTTCCTTCAAAGGAGAGCTTTTTTTGGAAGAACTGTTTTTAGGATGTTTCCAGAAAACTGTGCTGGATGCAGGGCAAATAGAGCGTACCATTGAAAAGTTGAATGCTGATAACAAATATGACCTCGATCTAGATGCCCTTGAACAAAAAATTCAACGCATGAAAGCTTATTTCAGTCTCGTCGAGCCTTGAAAATCCATCGGGTTGAAAAATTCCTCATGAAACAATTTTACTACAACCATCTATTCTTTAAAATGCTGGAATGGGTTGTGATTGGGGTTTGTCTCGTTGCAATACTTTTTCATCTGTTTGGTTTAAGTCAAACCATGTTGTTCAATGAAGATATTTGGCTTTGGGGAAAATTTGACTTAAATAATTTCTGGTTCACAGTCGATCCGATTCATTATGCGCCTTTGACAAATTTGCTTTTTGCACTGAGCTACGAATTTTTGCCCTTGTGGGGACCATGGTCTCATCTGCAGATGATGATCCTGTACCTGATTTTTATAGCTTTATGCTTCCGATTTTTCCATAAGATCTTACAATTGCCATCCTGGATAACTTGGCTGGGAATCGGTTTGTTGACAAGCTTTCCTTTTCTTACTGAAGGAACGTTTTGGATTTTTGGCGCTCACTCTTTCCACAGCGTGATTTGGTTTCTTGCAACGCTCAACCTGCTGCCTGAAAAGGACAGGCAAAACCTGTGGCGCTATTGGATTGCACCAGGAACCACGCTTCTTATAATGCTTTCAAGTTCTCCTGTGACCTATCCCTCATATTTTTTACTGCTTTTTTATTTTGCTGTTCGATTTCATAAAAATCGGCATCTTTTATTTTTTTGGGGTGTATTATTTTTAATAGGACTTTTCTATATTTATCTCCGTAATTTGCTCAATTATCAGGACGGGTGGGCATTTCTCAGCCCAACGGAGTCTCACTATGCGATTGCAGCGCAAAGTTTTCCTGTTCATTATTTACAGTCTATGGTCGAAATCCTGGAGTATTCGAATCCTGTGATTGTCCTGCAGCGGTATATTTTTCAAGGGTTTTTGAGCCAGAGTCCCCTGGATTTAGCTTCTCTTCTGCATTTGCTTTGGGTCTTGCCGGCCTGGGGAATAATTTTAGTTCGAGACTTTTCCAAAGCGCGGGAAATATTTTTATATGGTGCGGGGGCTGCCGGAGTAATCCTGGTGACTGCCTCTCCTCATCCGACCCGTTATATGATTCCCTTGATATTTGTGCAAACAACCGGGATTCTTCTTCTGCTTCAGCACTTGATCCATCCGCTTCAAATTTTTCGAAAAACAATTTTTTTAATGCTGGGGCTCTGTCTGATGGGCAGCAATTTGTCAATTAAAATGAAGGCAGAGTGGTTTCAGTGGCTGATACCCAAACAAATCGAACAGTCTGTCCTGGATATTGCAGTGCAGGCAAAAGAGCAAGATCCTCCCCTCATCTTCATCAATCATAAAATTTGGAAAAAAATAAGGTTTGCTGACTATCATTACACGGGAGGAGACAGTGCCTCGTTTGGAGAATTACGCAAAGTTTTGGAGTATGCTAAATTTCCCCGGTGCATTTACCAAGGCTACCTTCAAGATGCTGATTCAGAAGAAATCGAAATGGTCCACAATGAAAATGACAGTGTTTTTGAAAATTCGCATCGAACCCGATATACCTGCCCAGCAGTCTTAAAACCTTTGCAATCAGCCCATTGTTTTGAATACGATAATTCAAGAGAGCTCTTCGGAGGCGAATTCAAGCGTATTTCTGGCTTTGCAACCGTCCCCGGAAGTTTAGGGGTTGATCCTGAGAATTGGCGAAAACATGAAAAAACCTTTGACATTAAAGTCCAATGCATTTGAGTTCCATTTTCAGAAAATGCTCCTTCTTTTTTGATTTTTAAAGAATAATTCTGCTATGAGCCGAATTGAGGAAAAAGCCGAAATTTTAAAAGAAGCTTTGAACAAAAGCGCAAAGGCTAGTGAGAACTTTTCTTTGTTTTGGAGTCTTTCGCAAAAGAACAATAATTCTGCGGAAAAGGTACAAGAGTATTTTATAAGTTCGCAGGACTCTCTTCGAGAAGGATTAACGTGTTTGGAGAAAAGGCTCTTTGAGAAAAAGTCACAACGAAAAATCCAGGCTCTCTTGCTCAAAGGGCACCGCCTCCTTGAAACATTTCAAAACGAAAGAATCGAGTTTACAGGGAACTCTCTCCCTACTGACCGATTGACTCAACTTTATGCCTATTTTGATTTTCTCTGCGAACTTAAAAAACGCCTGAATCGAATAGTTGTCGATGAGATCGACTATTTTTCTGAATATCAAACGTGGAGACAATTGGGCAGCATTCATCCGGACTTTTTAATCAAGTTCTATGGTGTTTGTTTCTTTCTTGTTTTCCGAATGAAGCAAAAAACGCTTTTTTTATTGGTGCTAGTGGTCTTTGTTCTTGTCGGAGCTTTTTGGCAGAAAGTAGATTTTCTTTATCGCCCCTATTATGTCCCTGGTACTGTTGGAGTCCATTCCTTGAAAAGTAATTTTTCCCAGGCCGGTACCTTCAGTCTGAAGGCCAATGAACAATTTCAGGAGCTAGTAATTCCCCTCAGGGAAAAGGCGAAAGCGGAAAAAATTTCGCTGGATTTTTATCTGCGGCCTGGACATACCCTAGAATTGGACAAAATTGTTTTGTTGGGTAATCAAAGTTCGGTTTTGCGTGAATTTGATTTTCGAACTTCACAGAAAAAGAGATGGGGATTTATCAACACCAAGTACGTGGAACAGTATCAAATTCATGAGCGAGGTTTGGATGAATTGGAACAAGTGAATCTGGATCCTGAATCAGAAATGCATTTCTCGAGGGAAATTCGGCGGCAATTAGAACCAGTATTGAACATCATTTACTGGGATAAAGACCAATTCAATCAAGCTGTGGAAGAGAGGATGGATCCCAAACCGAACAGGCTTCAGGGCAAGTTTTTAAGAGCAGTGTTCCAGCGGCCGATTTTGAGACAGACGGATTTTTTTGAAGAAAAAAATATGGTTTTGGAATCTCCTCCTCTTCTTCTGAATCAGATCCAAACCATCAAAATCAGAGCGCGAGTCGGCTTTCTTTTTCATCAAACGTGGTTTTTTGGACTTTAATTCGAGGATTTCAAAGTGTGCCACCATTGCTGAAAAACATACAGTGAATAGATCAGTCGTTCACAGGGCGCATCGTGGTTCATGAATTGTTCCAAGACGGCATTCACCTCCCGGGCATTCAAGACCCCTTCCCTCCCTAATGTTTCAGGATTGAGTGTGTCCATCACGAGGTCCTTCAATTCTGCCCGCAACCAAAGATGCATCGGCAGGTTAAATCCATGTTTTTCGCGCTTGAGAATCGCAGGCGGCAAAAGATCCGCAAAGCTTTTTCGCAGGATAAATTTTACGTCGTTTCCCTGAATTTTGAGGGTATCCGGCAGGGTGAAACTGTATTCAATCAGGCGGTGGTCCAGAAAAGGAGCCCGCACTTCCAATGAATTGGCCATGGACATTTTGTCCACTTTCATCAACAAATCATCCGGGAGCCAGGTTTTGATGTCGTAATACTGAGCCCTCGCCAAGGCGTGATTGGGAAATATTTGAAAGTTTTCGGTGACACGCTGATGCAGCTTTTGCAACAAGAGACCAGGATCATTGTCGCTCGCCAAGAGTTGAGCAATGGTTTCAGGAGGAGCCATCAGTGGAAATCCGGACACGGGATCCGGGATGCCCTGCAAGTCCAATGGGAATGGTTTTTTTCTAAAAAACTGTTTTATTTTTTGTTTCCACGTTTTTTGAGAAGCTCTCAGTGGAAGGACAGGTTGTTCCCGATAATAGTCATATCCGGCAAACAGTTCATCGGCCCCTTCCCCGGTCAAGGCGACTTTGACAATTTTTCTGGATTCCTGACAGAGCCAGTAGGTCGGAATGGAGGCGGCATCAGCAACGGGTTCGTCTACCATGGCCAATACCTGGGGCAGCAAAGTCGTCAGTTCTCGCGGATTTAAAAGAAAATGATGATGTTTTGTCCCGAAATGATCAGCTACCTGCCGGCTGTAGGGGGATTCATCAAAGTCCTGATGTTCGAACCCAATCGAAAACGTATTCAAATCAGTGATTCCTAAACTCGCAATCAGTGCGACGTTGATGCTGGAATCCAAGCCTCCGCTCAAAAATGCTCCCACGGGAACATCCGCCCGCAAACGAATTTTAATGGAGTCTTTTAACAATTCAAAAAGTTTGTGTTGATGTTCTTGCAGAGAAAGTTGAGACTCGGTATTCGTCTGGGAAAGTTCCCAGTAAGAAACTACTTGATAGTCCAGAGTTTCTGGAGAAAGGCGGAGAAAGCTTCCCGGCGGTAACTTGGAAACACCCGCCAGCAGGGTTTGGGAGCCGGGAGTGAACTGGTGCAGCAGGTAGGCAGCCAATGCATCTTGATCAATGGAGCAGGGAATGGACCCGGACTGAGTCAATGCTTTCAGTTCTGAGGCAAAAACAAAGTACTCTGAATTTTTATAGTAATAGACCGGTTTTTCGCCGGCACGGTCACGTGCCAGAAACAATTGCTTCCGGGCGGTATCATAGAGGCAGAATCCAAACATGCCGTTCAAACGGGCGAGCAATCCCTCCATCCCCCAGGCGTGATAGCCATGCAGCAAGGTCTCTGTATCGCTTTCCGTTGTAAAATCGTATCCTTGCTGCTGCAGTTCTTGCTGGAGTTCGCGGTAATTGTATATTTCTCCATTGAAAACCACACAAAGCGTTTTGTCAGGGCTGAACATCGGTTGATGGCCCTGCGCCAAGTCAATGATGCTCAAACGCCGCATGGCCATGAAGACCTTGCCATCGCTAAAGTCCCCCCCCTCGTCCGGGCCACGATGGATCATCATCTCATTCATTCGACGAAGATGCTCCAGATCCAATTGAGGAGCATTTCGGGTAACAAAACCGCAAATTCCACACATAGCAATTTGATTGAATTAACAGACGTTCGGAAGCTTATTCCCAGTCCATTCCCCGATCTTTGGGAATGATCCTGCGAAGGGTAAAAATATCGGAGCGCCCGATTTCTGCCAGGTGTTGGTCAAAATCCTGCCATCCGTCCCAAAGCGCACTGATCAGTTTCCCGGTGACACCATCGCTCCGGGAAGATGCCAGATAGGCGCACAACAAGGCTCCTTTTTCCAAGGGAGCCCCTCCGTTTTCCTGTTGTTTGAGCATCTTTTGATAAAATTCCTCTCCTACTTTTTCCGGACCGGCTGCCAAAACTTCGTCCAAAAGCCGGGTATTCAATGCTCCCGGAGCAAATGCATTGATGTCAATTCCAAAGGAACGGACTTCTTCTGCCAGCGTTTCTGTCAAACGCACGACGGCTGCTTTAGAGGCCGCATAGGCACTCAAGTTGGGCAGAGGTGCCGTGGCCCCGCCTCCACTCAAATTGATGATTTTTCCGCTTTTCTGTTTTTTAAAAATTGGGAGCGCATGCTGACAGGTATACAGTGTTCCCAAAAGATTAATTTCCAGCGTCTGAATCCAGGCCGCAATATCAACCGACTCCGAAGGCCCTTTGGGGCCATAAATTCCTGCATTGTTCACCAGCACATCCAATCCTTCGAATGCTTCCAAAGTATTTGAAAAAAGCGCGGCAACCTCGTCTCTCTTTGAAACATCACAGGGAAAGGATCGCACCTTTTGATCAGTGCTGATGCATCGTGATGTCAAATCTTGTTGGGCTTCAACTAGTTCTTTTTGATTTCGGGAACAAATCATCAAGTCTGCTCCCTGTTTGAGCAGTTCTTCAGCAATTGCTTTTCCGAGTCCTAAACTGCCTCCTGTCAAAATCACTTTTTTTCCGGATAGTAGCATTCCTTCACTCCTGTCTATTTGCGATTTTCAGTTTTCCAAACCGGAATTTGACCAAAGCTTTCATCCATAATATCGGATCTTTGACCAAACTCACTTTTTTTCCTTCTCCATAGGATCGGGAGGTGTAATTGACTGGAATCTCCAGGGGGAAATAATTTTTCCGTAAAAACTTAATGACGATTTCCCAATCAAAATCGAAACG
>JADGAV010000021.1 GCA_015231825.1 SAR324 cluster bacterium | reverse complement strand
TCATTCTCTTCCTGCTGATTTACCTCTACCTATTTCAATACTTCCCTTTAAAATACCTTTTGATGGACACGGTCATCACTGGCGGTGATACCGGATCCCACTACAAGACTGCTGCCTACCTCAAAGAAATATTGCTTCCCCAGGGAAAAATAATCGGATGGTATCCCGGAAATTATGGGGGGTATCCGCTCTTCATTATGTATTTCCCTTTGCTGTATTTACTGGCAGTAGGGATGTCCCATGCAGGGATCGCATTGACGGTCAGTTTCAAGATCGTCACTATTCTCGGTCCTCTGCTCTTGCCGGTTTGTACCTATTACATGGTGAAGCTGTGCCGTTTTCGCTTTCCGGGACCGGGACTGGCCGCGGCCGGCAGTCTGCTGTTTTTAGTCAACACCTCCAACTCGATGTGGGGAGGAAATCTCTACAGCACTTTAGCGGGAGAATTCAGTTATGCGGTCAGTTTTTCACTGACTTTCGTTTTTTTTGGTGTGCTTTACCGCCTCGTGGATCAAATAAAGGAGAAGCAGACTTTCAGCTGGCCGATGCTCTGCTGGGCCATTGCCCTACTGACCATGATCGGGTTGACCCATGGATTCACGCTGATCATCTGCAGTTTGAGCGCATTGTTTTTCTTATTTTCTCCTCGACAATTCTTAAAAAAAAGCCTGCTTCTCCTTGTCGTTTTTGGTGTGAGCGGACTGCTGTTCGCAGGTTGGTTCGTTCAGTTGTTTGTCAACATTCCCTACACGACCGCCTTCAACATCATCTGGACCTTCTCTTCGGTGTGGGAAGTCATTCCAAAAATTATTATTCCTCCTTTGATTTTATTTTTGATTTATTCCTGCTATGCCTGTATCCCCGGGCGTTATAAATGGCAATGGCTCAGCCGACAAGAACGTCAAGTGGTGATTTTCCTTTGGTTTGTGATCGTCCTGTGCGTCCTTTGTTATTTCGGTTCAGAAACGTTGAAACTTCCTGACATCCGCTTCATTCCCTTTGTTCACTTTCTCGTCACGGTGTGGGGAGTTGCCTTTTTGGCGATTCCCTTGAGCCATCGCTTTGTCTCGAAACTGTTGCCGTTTATCGGGTTTTGCGGGATCATTTTGTGGCTGAGTTATTTTTCCACGGATGCCCATCATTGGACCCGTTGGAATTTCAGTGGATTTGAAAAAGCCCCCAACTGGGTTTTTTATAAGCAAATCAATCAATTTTTATCAGGTACGGTGAGGGATCCCCGCGTGGCTTATGAACACAATAAGACGACCAACAGCATGGGAACCGTCAGAGCTTTTGAAAGCCTGCCTTATTACTCAGGTCGTTCCACACTGGAAGGCCTGTATTTTCAATCGTCACTGCTCAGCCCTTTTGTTTTCTATGCCCAGTCTCTCTATTCAAAGGAAATTTCCTGTCCTTTTCCGGACTATCCCTGCAGCAGTTTTGATCTCCAAAGAGCCGCGGACTTTTTACAGTTGATGAACAGCAGTCAAATTATTCTGGTCAGCAACGAAGCGAAACAGGCTGTCCGTATGCTTCCGGAACGGTATCGGTTGGACCAGCGAATCGATTTTTCAAAATATGAAATATGGAAATTGAATCATGAAACAGGCTACGTAAAAGTCCTCTCTGAAGAACCCGAATCGATTCCTCCTGAAAACTTTCGTCATAAATTCTATCACTGGTATCGTAACTATCAGCCAAATTCGCGTTTCCTCTATACCCTGCCTCAGGCCTACCGCTGGATTCATGGAATCGATCAGATCCCGCCTGCACCTTCTTCAGATTCATCGCGAAATGGAACAATGGATTGTAGAGTGACTGAGACAATTCAGAATGAGTCCGTCAGTTTTGAAACCAACTGTCCGGGAAAACCCCACCTGGTCAAAATCGCCTATAACCCCGGATGGAAAGCAAAAGGGGCTGTTGGACCTTACCTGATTTCGCCGGCCTTCATGCTGGTCTATCCCACACAAAATCAGGTGTTTCTGGAGTATGACAATGTGGGACCCAGGATTCTCGGTCTGACCATGACAGGGTTCGGAATTCTTTTTTTCCTTCTCATTTTTGGATTGACAATCATTCCCCGATTTCAGAAGAATCCCTTCTTTGACAGGGTTGGACGCTGGTTGCGAATTCCCTTCCTGAATAGAACAGGGTATGTTCTTTTTATTTTAGTTTTTGTTGTTTCATTGGAAATCGTCGGCAAAGATGTTTTTTCCCCGGGATACCATGCCGCCTTCAAACAGGCAGAGCGATCCTACACTTATAAAGATTATCAATCGGCACAAGAAGGCTTCCTGGAGATCATTGAGCGGTGGAAAGATGAACCGACCATTGATCGTGTTTACTATTTTTTAGGACTGGCGTATTATCTCAACAATCAATGTGAACAGGCTTCTCATTCATTTGAACAGGTCTTGAACTACCGGGATAGCGAGTACCTGGCCGAAGCCTATTACCATTTGGGGATCTGTGCGAGGATGCAGTCAAACATGGAAAAAGCCAGAGAATATTATCGATACGTGATCGAGGTGCTGAACGATCCCATTTGGGCGAACCATGCCAGGGACCGTTTGAGAGAGGTTCCCAATGAGTGATGCCGCTCAAAATCCTCCTCAGATCAGCATTGTGATTCCTATTTGTAATGAAGAAGCTCTATTGGCGCGGAACGTTACTGAAATCCGCCGCCAATTGAAGGAAATTAGGGGATTGGATTGGGAAATAATCCTCATTGAAAATGGCAGTACCGATCAAACTCTGCAAATCGCCGAGCAATTGTCAGAAGACCCTTCCATTCAGACAATTTCTTTATTGAATGCCAATTATGGCATTGCTCTGCAGACAGGATTTCTGAAAGCCTCTGGTTCAGTGATTGTCAATTTTGATATCGACTATTGGGATGTTGAGTTTGTCGACATTGTTTCTCATGTGATGAAAGTCAAATACGACATTATTATTGCCTCCAAAAACCTGTTGCTTTCCAAGGATCGACGGGGAATTTTAAGAAAAGTTGCCTCGTACGGATTTCGCATGATTTTATTTTTCATGTTCGGCCTGAGGGTCTCCGATACGCACGGTATCAAAGCCTGGAGAAATTCAGAGAAAATGCAGAGCTATTTCCGACAAGCTTTTCCTGCTCATCATACCTTTGATACGGAGGTGATCATCCGAGCCATGTATGACCAATGTGAGGTTCTTGAAATTCCTGTGGAAGTGATTGAAATGCGCACCTCAGATCACCACATATTGAAACGGGTTCCCCAGGCATTGAAGGAGTTGCTTGCCATCCGTAAAAGATTAAACCATGAAAAACTTTCTGAATAGCCTATTCTGTCTTGGAATTTTTGTTGGAGTTTTCGCAACTTCCGGATGGGCTGGAACGATCCGGTTGCAAATGAAGGCTTCAGTCGAAATGAATTCGGAACTTTTGTGGGCCAAGATTGATATCCAGAACAAAGGAAATGAAGCGGCTGAAGACATCAAACCCTCTGTCATGGTGAAGGGGCGTTCCATTTCAATTAGAGGAGCCGAACAATTGCATGCCGGACAAACCTTGTTGACCGAGTATCGAACAAAACAGCACCCGTTCCACGAAGAAGGTTTCTACTATTTACCCATGCATGTGGAATATCGGGATCAAACCGGATCCCGGTTCAAACTGCCATTTTTAGTGCGGATGGTGAGCGGTGAGGAAAAACCGGCGGGATTGATATTGAAAACATCGATGGCTATTTTGCCCAGGGACGATACTGTTGAAGTCAGCTTGACGAATACCGATTCCTGGACCAAAATAATTCACTTTAATACCGCCATGGCCATGGACCTCGCCCTGGAGCTGCCTGACGATTTTGAATTGAAAGGAAAAGAGACCCGGACGTGGCATTTAAAAATCAAACATGGTACCCTCTGGCCCAATACCTATTTCAGTTATTTGATTGCTGAGTTTTCCCACGAAGGGCAGCATTATGCCCAGCGCACACTTCTCAAAACCCAAATGCTTCACGAATCAACTCAAAATGCCTGGTTGTTTGAACGTCCGTTGATGGCAACAGCACTGATCATTTTAATCCTGATTGCAGCGACGGGAGCAGTTGGTCCGCAAATTTATAGAAAACTATGGCAAAAGCACTCCTGATTGCTCCTCCTCAGGAAGGATTGGTGGGAAAGCGTTCGCGCAAGTTTCATCGATGTTTTCCACCCCTCTCACTCCTGTTGACGGCATCTTTGCTGAGACAGGAGGGTTGGGAAGTGGAACTGAATGACCTCAATGCCGACCGCTCCCTCACATCAGATCAGGTTCAGAAAACTGCTGAGCAATGCGAATTGGTGGTATTGACAACCAATCCTTATGCGGATTGGCAATGTCCCACGTTTGCAGTACAGTCGATTTTTGAATTCGCCCGACATCTGCCGTCGGAACGCCTGGTGCTCACTGGAAATCATGGCACTCATTTTCCGGGAACTGTGCTCCGGGAGACTCATGCTTCGATTGTGGTTCGGGAAGAGCCGGAGTGGGCGATTGCCGAAATCGCCCAAGCGTTTAGAAGCAAGGGAGACTTTTCCAAAATCCAGGGAATTTCTTACCGGGTCAATGACCAAAATCATCACAATCCGCAACGCCTTCTTCAGCATATGGATGAATTGCCGGCGCCTGCCTATGATTTGGTGGATTTGAAAAACTATCATTATGAATTGCTGGGAGGAAACTTTGCCATCCTGGAAACGTCGAGAGGCTGTCCTTATTCCTGTAATTTTTGTAATCTGACCATGTTTCAGGACGGGTACCGGAAACGGTCCCCGGAAAAATTTTTGAACGAATTGGATGAGCTGGTTGAAAAACATGGCTGCCGTTCTCTATATATTTTTGACCTCGAATTTACCATCAATCGTAAAATGGTCAAAGCGGTCTGCAAGCATCTGATTGAAAAAGACTATGCAGGGCGCTATGGATTCCGTTGGGCTTGTCAGACACGGGCTGATTCCGTCAAGGAAGACCTCTTGAAGGAAATGAAACGAAGCGGGTGCAGTTTGATTCATTTCGGTGTGGAGGCGGGCAATCCGGAAATCATTAAAAATACCCAAAAAAAAATCGTCAAGGAACGGATTCAGGAGGGGATTCGGGCAACCCAGGATGCGGGAATCCAAACGGCGGCTTTCTTTATTTTCGGACATCCGGGAGAATCTATGGAAAACTATCAGGAAACTCTCGATTTCGCTTTGGATCTTTCTCCTTCTTTTGCGTCCTTCCATCCTTTTCTTTCATTTCCAGGTTCTCCTCTGTTTACTGAAAAATATGGAAAAGGCCCCTATTGGGAAGATCCGATCCGACAGGATGTGACTTATTTTACGCCGGAACAGGAGGAACAGACGTCTCAGTTCGTCAAGAAGGCCTATGTGAAATTTTATATTCGACCCCGTTATATCTGGCAACTGCTCACCAGGGGAGATTGGGGACTTTACCTTAGGCAGCTGAAGCTGTTTGGTGCATTTTTGACTCAGGGATGAGCAGACAGTAACTTTTCAGTTTTCGCAGTCCAGGGTGGCTCCGGGCGGAAAGCGTGGAAGCTTCCAGGCAATAATGGCATTGCTGTTTCTCAAGGAGTGAGAATCATCATGGATTTACCTGTTCAATGGGAAAAAGCGCGTGACCTCACACCGGCGCAGGCTCTCAAAATGCTCTTTGAGGACTTCAAACCGAATACCAGGCGGGCGTATTCAAGGGTTTTTGTTGATTTCCAGAAATGGGCTTCTATTCAAAATTTGGAGGATCTCAAAAAGCTGAACAGCTTGACCATCCTCGAATATAAAGCTTTCCTCAAAAATCAGGGAAAAAAACCTGCCAGCATCAATCAGACCATGAGTGCTTTACGCAAAGTCTTCAAGGTTCTGACAGAATTTGAGTACCTCCCTTCAAATCCTTTCAAATCCACGATCATCCGTAATGAAAAAGTTTCTGATGTCAGCAACAAGGGATCCCTCCGGGTTGCACAACTCAATGCGATGATGGAAGCCAATGCAAGAGAACCTTATGATCGGAGAGTTGGGGACCTGATGCGAAAGCGAAATGGGCTTCTGCTGCGATTTCTCTATTTCACGGCCGCCCGGCGAGGCGAGGTCGCTGATTTGTGCTGGCAGGACCTGCTGCAGGATGGTGCGTTTCATGTTGCCGTCATTCGGAATACTAAAAGCGGAATACCGCAGCGCCTTAAAATCAGACAGGAATTGTATGAAGAACTGCAAGAATGGAAAGAGATCCTGAGGAATCACGGTCTTGAAGAAGCATGGGTTTTTATCTCCCTGGGTTTTCGAACACGGGGCCAAAAGATGACGGGCAAAGGGGTCAATGATGTCATTGTCCGCCTGGGAAAAGCAATCGGCATGGATATCTCCGCACATTATCTCCGTCATACGGCGATCACTTTAGCCCTGGAAATGGGAGAATCACTGCAAAAAGTTCAAGCCTATGCCCGGCATTCGTCCGCCAACACCACCATCCGTTACTATCACGACCAGGAAATCCTCCGGAAAAATCCTACAGACAGCCTCCCTCGAATTTGATAAAAGGGGACAGACCTCTTTTATCCAGAGACTGTTTATGATCTTGCTCCAATTTTGCGGCCTTTTCTATGCATGTCAACAAGAATATGATTACTCCTACAGTAAAGGGGACTGTCCCCTTTATGAGGAATAGATAAGATTGCAGGAAATCATGCGAAACAAAAGAAGGAGGACTCAGCAATGATGCCCAGTCGGATCCGCACTAAAATTCTTGTTGTCTTCTATATTATTTCTGCAATTCCATTGATTGGATACCTCGTTCTTTATTTTCAGTTTCGGGACCAAAGTCAGTTGACAGATCAGCTGATCGAAAAGCAGCAGCCAATTGCGCTGGGTTGGGTTCAGCTGATGAGCGGAATCAATCATTCTCTCGCCGCGCAGAGGGGATGGGTTCTATTTGGAACGGAATCCTTTAAACAGGAAAGGCTGGATGCATGGAAGAATGAAATTGATCCGAACCTGGAACAGTTGAAAGATCTTTACAAACATTATGAGTCGCAGCGTCCGGTGGAGGTCAGGCTGGTTTTTGACATTCGTCTGGCATTGAAGGAGCTGGAAGGATTTCAGAATGAGATCGAAAAAATCGCGCAGACGCCGGAAAACATTCCTGCCCAGCAGTTATTTAAGGAAAGAATGAAGCCGGCTTTTGATGTCATCAACGAAAACCTGGGGATGATTATTGCTGAGGAAAGCAAAAATACTCCAGATCGTCAGAAAATCAATCAGATATTGAACGAATTGAGAGGCAGCTCCTGGTCTTCCCTGGCCAGCTTAGGCAGTTTTGTTTTGGAGGGACAGCATAATATCTGGGATACATTTCGCGAAAACTGGGCGACCAATGAACGTCTGTTACTGGATATCCAAAGCATGGATCTAAACTTTTCAGATTCTCAGCAATCACATTTTCGTCAGTTTCTACGGAATCGTGAAATTATTGACTCTTATTCCGAGGAGTTGTTTCGGCTGCGCAGTCAGGACGCCTGGAACAAGGCACGTTACATTATGGAAACCAGGACCATTCCATTGGTGAGAAGAATTGAAGAGTCGATTCTCCGCATCGTACAGTTTCAATCTGACTTTGCAAAAAGCAACAATCAAGCACTGCAGAAACAATTTGAACAATGGCGAATTTTACTGCTTCTGGTGGCTTCAGGTATTTTTGTGATGGGATTTGTTTTGTCGATGCTGCTAGGAAGACGGGTGATGGCTCCCCTCCGTGAGCTGCGCGATGCGGTTCGGTACGTCAAAAATGAAGATTTTTACGGACACATTGAGGTGACAACTCAGGATGAAGTGGGGGAACTGGCCCAAGAATTCGAGGAAATGCTGATCGCCATCAGAGAACGGACCAAGGATGCGAATCGAGGCCGGCAGATTTTGGAAAACTCCCCATTTCCGGTCATGCTGGCGACGCCGGATCGAGAATTGGTATATCTCAACCCGGCAGCCCTGAGAGAGCTCAAACGACTGACTGATTTTTTGCCCGCCAACCCGGAGCAGATGTTGGGAAAGGGCATCGATTTTCTACTGGAATCCACGGAAATTGAGCCGAGACAGCTATCGACTCCATACAATTTACCACCATCCACGGATATTTACATCGGTGAACAAATCATCGAAGTCACATTCAGTCCTCTTTTTGACTCGGATCATCAGTACCTGGGGCCGGTGCTGCACTGGAAAAATGCAACTCAGGAACGCCTCAATCAGCAGGCCCGCCAGGAGCTTGTGATTCGATTGGAAGCGGAAGGGCAGGCACAGCAAAAAATCATGGGGCAGCTTGAGGAGCAAAACAAAAAACTTCTCGCTCAGGTCGAACTCGATCAGGCACAAACCACCATTGCCAAAGTCATTAACTCTTTGGATGTGACCGCCATTTTAGAAGCCGGTTTGGAAACCCTGGTCAAAACGACCAATTCTCAGCTCGGAATTCTATATTTGGATGACATGGAAAATGAATCAGGAAAACATCATCTTAAATTAAAACATTACTACACGGTTGATGAGAGCGTAATGAGTGACGAAGTCTATCAAGTCCATGGATTGCCTTCCCATATTTTTCAGACTCAGAAATCTTCGGTAATTCGAAATCCGGCGAAGCACGGCAAAAGTTTTCACCTGGGCAGCGTTGCCAGTTATCCAACAATGATTGTGGGCTACCCCCTTGTCTTTCAAGAGCGTTGTCTCGGTGTGCTGCTGCTGGCCAGTGTGGCACCTTTCGGTGAAGCAATTTTGCGTTTTATTGAAAATTCTGTTCCGCAGCTAGCGGTGTCAATTCAAAATGCAACAACCTTCCAAACGGTGCAGACTCAGCGTAAAATTCTCCAGGTTGCCAATCTCGAACTGGAAGCAGCGACTCAAATGAAAAGCGAATTCCTGGCCAGTATGTCTCATGAACTGCGAACTCCGCTCAATGCGATCATCGGGTTTGCCGAAGCACTTCTGGATGTTGATGAAGAAAACGTGCTCAACCCCTATCAGGAGGATCGTTTAAATCGTGTTCACAAAAGCGGAAAACATTTGCTGGAATTGATCAATTCCATTTTGGATCTTTCCAAAATTGAAGCGCGCAAGATGCAGGTGCATGTGCTGTCTTTCAACCTGAAGGAATTGCTGATTGAAGTGATTGGATTGATGGAAGCCCTGGTCGTCAATAAACCCATTGAATTGAGTTTGGAAATCGAGGACGAAATTGAAAACTGCGTCTCGGATCAGGAAAAAATCCGCCAGATCATGATCAATTTGTTGGGAAATGCAGTAAAGTTTACGGAGGAAGGTAAGATTTTAGTGCATACGTCAGTGCTGGGCGATCAATTAAGAATTGATGTGAGCGACACAGGCTGCGGCATTCCTGAATCGCAATTGGACCGAATTTTTGAAACATTTCGCCAGGTTGATGGTTCAGAGACTCGCCATTATGAAGGCTCTGGATTGGGGTTGGCCTTAGTGCAGAGTATGAGCCGACTGCTGGGGGGAGATGTTTCAGTTGTCAGCAGAGAAGGAGAAGGTTCCACGTTCAGCGTAACCCTTCCCATGCAGTTTCAGCATTCCTCCCACCCAGTCACTTGAAAAGAATAAGGACCTGTGATTCTAAGTTGTTTCAATAAATTACATCCACTGGTTTTTACCCTATTGTTTCAATTCTTTTCGAGAGGAAATAATCCGGTCAATCAATCCAAACTCCAGTGCTTCTTCGGCAGAGAACCAATTGTCCCGGTCAATCGCATTTTTTATTTCTTCGTAGGTTTTTCCCGTTGCTTTGCAGTAAATGTCGATGATGAAGTCTCGTGTTTTGAGAATTTCCTTGGCCTGAATTTCCATATCGGTCGCCCGTCCCTGATAGCCGGTCAACAAAGGCTGATGAATCATAATTTTGGCACTGGGTAAAGCGAAACGTCTATTTTTATCGGCTGCCAGGCTCAAAATGGAACCCATGCTGGCAGCAAATCCTGTAACAATTGTGGTCACAGGACATTCAATAAATTGGAGCATGTCAAAAATCGCAAATCCGGAAAAAACTTCTCCTCCAGGACAGTTGATGAATATCAGAATCTCTTCTTCAGGAGCTTCCTGCTCCAACAAGGTCAATTGCTTGAGAATGGTGGAAGCCAATTTGCTGTTGACTTGATCGGAGATGACAAGGGTACGGGATCTCAAACCCTTTAATTCCATACTTTCTTTTTCTTCGTTTTCTTCACTCATAAATTTCCATAGTCAGAAGGACGTGATTGAATTGGTTTTGATTTCCAACAAGATATCACTCTTGACCGAATGTTTCAATTGCTTCATTGGGGATTTGATTTTATTGAAACAAATATACATTCAAGTCCGGCGCTCAAAGACCTCGTATCCCTAATTCAGAAAATTCCTTGCGGAGTTGTGATGCGTTCTTAAAATGAATGCCGTGCATTCCCAGTTGCTGAGCCGCTTCAATGTTTTCCAGAGAATCGTCTATAAAAACAGATCCAAGGGCTTCAAATGAGTAAGTTTGGAACAACAACTGAAAAAATTTTGGATCTGGCTTTTTTAATCCAACCTCTCCAGACACCAAAATCCCGTCAAATTTCTGAAGAAAATCAAAACGGTTTCGGGCAATTGGAAATTTTTCTTTGGACCAGTTGGTGAGTGCATAGACTGGAAATTTTGATTCTTTGAAAAATTTCAACATGGAAACAACCTCCAGATTGGCATCCCCCAACATTTCTTCCCAACGAAAATGATACGCGTCGATTGCGTCAGCATAGTCGGGATACTCTTTTTTGAGCACTGCGCACCCTTCATCGAAAGTCCGTCCGGCATCTTGCTGAACATTCCACGAAGCAGTACAAATCTCCGATAAAAAATACTCCATCCTTGCTGAATCGTTCTGAAAAACCTTGCGAAAGAGATAGCGGGGGTTCCAGTCGATCAAGACGCCACCCAGATCAAATACGATGGTGTGAATCTGCATTGCTGCTCACTTTTCTAAAAATGTTATGTCAAAAGGTCTTTTTTTATTCGAGATAAAATCTGCTTCAACTGGGACTGATCGGGACCACTGAGGTTAAAGTAGTACTTGATTTTTGGCTCTGTTCCAGACGGCCTAACAATGATGCGGGTATTTTTTTCCAGTTCAAAAATGAGGACATTGGAGGGAGGAAGCCCCGGGCCTGGCATCACTGCTGAAGAATCGATTCGGGTGATGGTGTCATTGAGCAGGTCCGTCACTTGAAGAAGTTGTTTGCCCCCGATAGTAAGAGGAGGATTTTGACGGAAATTATTCATGATTTCTTCAATCTGCCGGTTTCCATCAATTCCAGGCAGAATTCGATTTTCCAAATCATCGAGATGAAATCCATGATTTTGGTAGATCTGTTGAAGCCGATCTATTGGGGTCTCTCCTTTTGCTTTTAAGTCCGCTGTCATTTCGGCAAAGGCCATAGCCGCCCAAACCCCATCTTTATCTCCGGTATGGTGCCCCGCCAGATAGCCCAGACTTTCCTCCATCCCAAAGACGAAAGCGCCGCTTCCTTCTTGTTCAATCCGAAGAGCTTCTGCACGAATCCATTTGAATCCAGTTAAGGTTTCAATCACCTGGAGTCCGTGGGAACGCGCAATTTTTGCTCCCAAAGGAGAAGAAACGATACTAAGAATATAGGTTCCATTGTGTGGTAAGCGATTCAAGTCCTTCAAGTTTTTCAAATAATAATCCAGCAGGAGGGCTCCCGCCTGATTTCCATTCAGGTATTGCCATTCTTCCTGGTGCCGTACCATGACACCCAGTCGATCAGCATCCGGGTCGTTGGCGAGGATCAATTCATCTTCCGGTGCGGCGGCGGCTATTGCCATTTCGAAAGCCCGAGAATCCTCCGGATTGGGAGAGCGTACGGTTGAAAAATCACTATCCGGCTTGGATTGTTCGCCAATTTGCTTCAGATGCAAAAACCCGCGCTGCTCGAGAAGAGCAGGTACCAGGCGAACACCGGTCCCATGAAGCGGTGTGTAGATCACATGAAGTTTTTCATTTTGGGAAGAGTTCCCCAGAGCCATTTTGCCAACGGTTTCCAGGTAAGAATGGTCGGACTCTTCTGTAAGCCACTGGATCGTTCCCTGCCGAATCGCTTCTTCAAAGTTGCAATCTGGAATTTCTTCCATTGTTTTTACGTCACGGACTTCCTGGATTATGCCTTTGTCTTCAGGAGGAATGACTTGACCTCCATTTTTCCAATAAACCTTATAGCCATTGTATTCCGACGGGTTGTGGCTGGCAGTGATCATGATTCCGGCAATGGCTTTTTTCTGAAGCACTTCATAGGAAATCAATGGTGTCGGAGCCAGGCTTTTGAACAAAAAGACCGGGATTCCATGGGCTGCCAATACTTCGCTTGCCGCCTGAGCGAACTGGGGAGAATTGTGGCGGGAATCGTAACCAATCACTACTCCGGAATGAGCGGGATCCGGATTTTTTTCAATATATCGGGCAAGTCCTTCCGTAGCCTGCCTGACGGTATAACGGTTCATGCGATTGATGCCGGCCCCCATTATTCCTCTCATACCGCCTGTGCCGAACTCGAGGGCCTGGGAGAAACGATCTGCCAACTCCTTTTCATCCTGAAGGTTGAGAAGTTGCTTGATTTCATTGCGGGTTGTTTCGTCAAAAACGGATGCTTCAGACCAATATCGAATAATTTCTTTGCTTTCCATAGTATTTCCTTTTTGCTGGATTATGAAAAATGGCTGTCCAGATGCTTCATTAAAATTTTGTCAGAGGCTTCAATCCGCATTTTTTTTTGAGTGCTTGGATGGGTAAAACACAATTGAGAAGCGTGCAGCAGCTGGCGATGGGTTGGAAAATCCTGTTCTCGCAAATAGTGATCTCCTTTTTCTAACCATTCGACGAAGCCGTCATTTTCCAATCCATAAAGTTTGTCGCCAACAATGGCACACCCTAAATAGGCGGCATGAACCCGGATCTGATGGGTGCGTCCCGTCAGAGGTTTCACTTCGACTTTTGAATAGTTCCCGAATTTATTCAATTCTTCAAAGCAGGTTTGGCTCGGCTTTCCTGTGGGAATGACTCCTTGTTTGATTCTGACAAGACTCAATGGATCACGCCCGATTGGGGCGGAAACAAAAATTTTCTTAAATGGGAGCGCCCGGCTCAGAATGGCGAGGTATTGTTTTTCGACTTGGTGCTCACGGAATTGTGCAGCCATTTTTTGTGCGCTTTCCTTTTTTTTGGCAAACAGCAAGACGCCGCTGGTTTCGCGATCCAGTCGGTGCAGGGTAAACAAGTCTTCCCATCCAAAGGCGTCTTTTATGACATGAACCAGTGTGTTTTTAAAATATTTTCCAGAGGGACTGGTGGGTAAATTGCCTGACTTGTTGACCGCAATCAAATCATCGTCTTCATAGATCACCTCAAAAAAAGGGTCAACAGGCGGTTCCAGGTAATCGGGTCTGAGGTAGGTGATGATTTGGCCATTTTTGAGAAGCTGATTCGGGTCCCCTTCTTTTTTATTGACCGAAAGCCTGCCATCATAAATGTGGTCCAGCCATTCTTCTCGATTGTGATACCGGAATTTACGCAGAAGAAAACCCAACAGGGTCTCAGGCCGTTGGTTGACCTGCATGTATTGAAATGACAATTCTGTGTGCTTAGCTACGGTTTTACTTCCCATTGTCAAAATGCGCCCTGCTTTGGCTATAGGTGCCGTTCAAACTATCAATTCGGTGTTCACCGTTTTTAAGTTGAAAGTCTCGATGGTCAATCAATTGAGAAAGTTAATGTTCGTGGGAAACTGCTGCAGAGTATCTGATCATCCAATTCACTTGATCAGTATGACTGGAGGTCCATAAATTACGGGAATCAGGAGAAAAGCTCAAGGCCATTCCGAATTGATGGCATAGAAATTTCATTCCTGTGAGCATCAAGACGAACCTTTAATTTTGAAGAATTATGGATGCCACCGAATTATCAATCGAAGAAGTTGATCAGAGAGTCAAATCGGATATTCAATCCT
Organism: SAR324 cluster bacterium; assembly: GCA_015231825.1. Lineage (GTDB taxonomy): Bacteria > SAR324 > SAR324 > SAR324 > NAC60-12 > JADGAV01. The sequence goes on along the minus strand of JADGAV010000021.1, from coordinate 74,059 downwards.
ACGGATGGAGCATCCTTGCCTCAGAATTCCAGGGAATGATCTATGCGCACACGGTTGGGCTTGAAAGCAGCTTTGAACATCCGGAAATTGAAACCCTCGGGCTTTCTGAAGAACTCGCGACCCTTTTCCTCAACGAACTTGCAAAATGGGTTAAAGGCGGAAGAAGGCTGGAGGCTGGAACGAAAATTAATGAACTGGTCGAAGATTATCAATTCATCCTGGTGACGAATCCAGAGCAACCGGAAGGGGTCCCGACTACTGACGGCCGTTTGCGTCTGATTTGGCCTGACTGTAACCAACGCTATCCCTGGGAATCTGAATGTGAAGCCGATTGCCGGATGCAAACCCTCCTGCCGGGTTCATTTGCTTCAGATGAAATGGCCCTGACCGCTTAAATGCGGATACTCGTGCTTTTGAATTTATTTCGCTTCTTTTTTAAGTAATTCCTGGAGAAACAAAAGCAGGGGTTCACGATATTCAGGACGCTGCAAGGCCAGTTGAACCGAGGTTTGAACATAACCCAGTGGCTCTCCCACATCATAGCGGGTCCCTGCAAAACGAACCGCAGACACCTTCCCTTTTCTAGCCAGATAGTTGATGGCTTCTGTCTGGGTAAATTCCCCCTTTTGTGAATGGCTGTAGGCGGTTTTTCGGAGCACATCAAAAATTTCATTGGTGTAGAGATAACGTCCGTAGGAGACATAGCGGCTGGGTTCGGTTCCCGGCATGGGCTTCTCCACCATTTGACGCACTTTGATCAATCCTTCCTCCCCCTCCTCCGGGTCAATCACGCCATAACGGGAAACATCTTCCCGAGGAACTTCTTGAACGGCCAGAATGGTGTCTCCAGTTTTCTGATAGGCGTCGATCAGCTGTTTTGAAAGTGGCGGATCATCAAAAACCACATCGTCAGGATAGGCGACGACAAAGGGCTCTCCTGCCACAAAGGGTTCAACCAGCATCAGTGCATTTCCGGTTCCCATCATATATTGTTGACGAAGCGTGAAAATATTGGCTTCAATCGGTTTGATGCGTTCCAGTTTCCTGAATTCATTGGATTGTGCAAAACTGGTTGCCAATTCGACCTCCCGGTCAAAATAATCCTCCAGAGATTTCTTTCGTCGCGAAGAAACCAGCAGAATATCTTTAATGCCGGAATCGACCATTTCCTGAACAATAAAGTCAATGACGGGGGTATCGATGAGGGGGAACATTTCCTTGGGAATGGTTTTGGATGCCGGCAAAAACCGGGTTGCGTATCCTGCCGCTAAAATAATTCCTTTCATAGTGATTTTACAGGCTGAAGGTGATGGTGTCGTCTTTTCCGGGGTATGAATTTCATTTCAAACGAGCGGAACAAAGGAATACAATCCGTGTTTGGAAGTTTTGAATTCTTTTCCAATTTTGTGAATTTTAAGCATCTCACAGCCATAAGGATTTCCGACCGGAATGACAATAATCCCCTGATCCTCCAATTGTGCCAGTAAATTTTGGGGCACTTCGGATGCTGCGGCAGTTACCATAATTCGATGAAAGGGAGCTGCTTCCTGGTAACCCTGTTTTCCGTCGGTGTGGATCACTTCGACATTGCTGATTTGACTGCAGAGGAGGTTGTTTTTTGCGAAAACGGCCAATTCCGGAATTGTTTCAAGGGTGTAGACCTTTCGTGCTAATTTTGACATAATGGCCGCGTTGTATCCACTGCCAGCGCCGATTTCCAAAACGATGTGGGATTCTTCGATTTCCAGCAGCTGAATCATCAGCATGACCGTGGTCGGCTGTGAAATTGTTTGATTGTACCCAATCGGAAGCGGATGATCCTGATAGGCGAGTGTGACCGCATCAGAGTTCACGAATTTCTCTCGTGAAATTTGTAAAAAAGCCGAGAGGACTCTCTCATTGGTAATCATTTGTGACTGCTTCCAATGGTGGAAGAGCTGCTCTTTTGTTGCTAACGTCATCTTGATTCTGGCGAATAGAATCCGTTGTCTTGAAAACAATAATTAGTGTTTTCAAAAGTTCTGATCAATATGCTATACCTCGAGAACACAAATTTGTCAAAATTACCTGACAATTGTGCATGAACTCTGTTAATATTATTTTTTTGAACCAAACCTATCGATTTAAGATCACAAAATAACGATTCAGCATTCAATGACTACATTTGCTCATCAGCCGCTTTGTATAGTTTGAATCCGTGAATTATTAATGTTGCACCAAGCAATCTTCTCACCATGCCTGTAAAGCAATAACACTATGGCAAAAAAATTAAAGCGTCGAAAACCTGAAACAATTCTGGTACGTAACGATTTGTATATTCTCTGGAAAGACGGTCATGAAAGCAATTATCCGTTCTTCATGCTTCGTGATGGTTGCCCTTGTGCAAGCTGTGTTGACGAAATTACCGGAGAAAAACGTTTAAAATCCTCAGACATTGCTCCCAACATCCGGATTCGAGGTTCTGATTACGTCGGCAATTATGCATTACGGATCAATTGGAGTGATGGGCACAATACCGGTTTGTATTCGTTTAATTTTTTGAGAGACTTGTGTCCATGTTCGACCTGTCAGTCAGAACAAGCGGATGTCGCTATTTCTTCATAATTCGAAACTCAGAAAGGACCTATGACTAGAACAGCGAATATTGGAGTGGAAGATCTAAAGCCCAATACGAAAATCGTCGAATTTACGAAGTTTGCCAAACCGTATGCCAATATGGAAGAGAAAATATGCAAATTCATTCAGCATAATTTGAAAGGTGCATCGGCTGAAGTTGAACGAGGCGGGAAAAAAGTCACTTGTCAGATGACGCAATTGAAAGCGGGTGATACGATGATTAAGGTGTTTGACCTGCCCACTTCTTTGTCTAAACTGACCACAGTCTCAAAAGGCCTGATCCCGGAATTGAAAAAACGCGGTTTTTTGGGATTTACTGTCGAATTGATTGAAAAAAAGCCTTCCACCAAGCAGGAAAAACGGCAGGCCAGTGTTCAGGAAGCGAATCAATTTATCCAGAAAATCAAACAGAGTATCATTGCCCGGGAAGAAGCAACGGATACTGCCAGAAATATGTTGGATAGCGCACGTAAAGGAAAACCCAGTGCCGAGGAAGTGAAAAGTAACATTGACAATGTGATGGGAAAATCCTCTCCGGAAGCCATGACGGCCATTGCATCACTGCAAAGCAGTGATCAAACCTACGCCCACTGTGTTGATGCAGCAGCAATTTTTCAAACGGCCTATTACGCGATCAAAAAGAAAAAGAAAGAAAAGCCTATTTTTGAAGATGAAAAAATGGCGATGTTTGGTGCTTTCATGCATGATTTTGGAAAAGCAAAAGTTCCAAAAGATATTTTGGAAAGTACTGTCCGCTTTGAAAGGGAGAGCAAAGAGATGCACCTGCTTCAGTCCCATCCAAAGTTTGGCGCAGAATTATTAGCAGGGATGGGAATGCCGGATTTTATCGTCAATATGGCGCACTACCATCATGTGAAAGTGGATACTTCGCTGAACTCCAGCTATCCCCAGGGCGTGAAATACGATGATGTGATCATGGAGGCCCGCCTGGTTTCCATTGTGGATGTTTATCAGGCGCTGATTGGCAGGCGTAGCTACAAAAAATCCTGGGCTCCTGCTGCTGCCATCCGCTACATTGATGCTTTGGCCGGGGCTGAATTTGATGACGGAATTTGGGAGGATTTTGTCAGTGTGATGGGAATTTATCCTAAAGGATCGTTGGTTGAGATGAGCGATGGGACGATTGGCTTCGTAATGAATGTGCCGGATGACGATTTAGAACGCCCGGAAGTCGTGATTTTTCGAGATGCGGATGGTAAAGACTTTGAAAAACCGACGTTGGTTGATTTAGCTGAGGAACAGGATTTGGAAATCGAACAGGATTTGGACCATTACGAAGTCCTGGGGGATGATGCGATGGATATCTTTCTTCAGCTTGAAGTGCGCTGAATTGGAATCAGGCGTTAAAATTAAGATTCACATTTTACAGTTGGACCTGAAAAGTAAACGAGAAAAATGAAAACCATAGAAGGGCAGTTGACTGCATCCGATTTGAAATTTGCTTTTGTGGTGTCACGGTTCAACGAGTTTATTACCGAAAATCTGCTTCGAGGGGCACTGGATTGTTTTTTTCGACATGGTGGTGTTGAAGAGCAGGTTACGATTATTAAAGTCCCGGGTGCCTTTGAAATTCCACTGGCTGCACAGAACCTGGCTCTCAGTAAAAAATTTGATGCTGTTGTTTGCCTGGGAGCTGTTATCCGAGGTGCCACCCCTCACTTTGACTATGTTTGTTCAGAAGCTGCAGGAGGAATTGCTTCGCTTGCGCTTAAAACCAATACTCCCATCGCTTTCGGAGTTCTTACCACGGACACTGTTGAACAGGCCGTTGAGCGGGCAGGGAGCAAATCTGGAAACAAGGGAATCGACGCGACGTTGAGCGCGATAGAAATGGTTAATCTTCTCAAAAATATTTCTTCGGCATAATTTATGCAAATTGAGTGTCATGAGTCTTGAATAGTAGAAATAAGAAGGAATTTTTGTTTTTTTGAAATTTGGCTCAGAACAAATTTCGTAATTCCTCAATCGCTCAAGACAAATAATATTCAGAAAAGAGGGAATATGAGTGAGATACTGCATGAAATGACGCGGCAACTGGTAACATTGGCCACTCATCATATTTCGATCACCGACGGACTTGATTGGCTTGAGTCCAACGCTCGAAATCATCAGGAAATCATTGTGGTGAATGTGATGCGCGAGTCATATTTTGAAGTAATGATGGAAGAACAGTCTCGAAAATCGGCATAACTCTTCAAGCTGAACAGACGGTTCCGTGCCATTCTGTTCAGCGCTTCATTACAAATGCCCTTCCTTTTTTAAATTTCCCCAACTCAGATTTTTCAACTCTCCAATTTGCACGAGTTCCTTATTTTTTCCTGAATTGTGAATCACGGATTTTCCGCCAGCAATTCCATGGGATGCAATACCAATGATTCAGCTTCCACGTCTGGGACAATTGATTGTGTTGCGATTGTTTGCTCTGATGGTGCTTTGAAACGATTTGCCCGCAATTGATAAAGCCGGGCGTGGCGTTGCCGGGCGACGTGAAGCATGGCGATAAATTTGGGAACATATTCTTTGGGCTCCTCCCTCAGTTTTAACTTCCAGAAACTCCAGGTCCGCTGCCTTTTCATGCTTCGCTCGATATAGCCGGGTCCTCCATTGTAGGCAGCCAGCGCCAGTTCCCAGTTGTAGTTGAACTTTTTCCCCAGTCTGCTCAAATAAAGAACCGCCGCCCGGGTGGATTTTCGCCAATTGAGCCGATCATCTGAAAACCAGCCGACTTTCAGACCATAATCTTTGGCGGTCGCCTCGGTAAATTGCCACATTCCAAGAGCACCGGTTCGTGATTTTGCCTTGGGATTGAATGATGATTCGAGCATGGGCAGGTAGGCCAATTCAAGCGGTAATCTGTATTTTTTCAACTCTCTTTTGATGTAGGGCAAATAAGGTTGGGCCCGCTTGAGTGCCAACTCTACGGTGCGATTCGATCTGGATGAATATTTTTTTACATACTTCCAAATATGAGAGTTCTTTTGGCTCCAGACATTTTTTTTGGTTTTTTGACTTTGGTAGCTCGGCCTTGATATTCTGGAGGAACCGCATCCTTCTAAAGCGACCGCGAAAATTATGAAAAATAAAATCCAGAAAAAATTACTCAATCTTTTGCTCCATTGAAACATAACGCCATTTGATTTTGTGGTTAAAAATTTGTGGTTTTATTCAGAACAATATGAGTGGCATTCAAGAGTACGGCAACAAAAGATGTCGCCGAGTTCCTCCTTCGGAAATCGGAGAAAAGCCTGTCTCTGAGAGGCTTCATCGGGGAAAACCCCAAAAACTGAAGAGCCACTTCCACTCACTAATGCACCAACTGCACCACAGTTAAGAAGGGTCTTTTTGATTGTTGAAAGCTGCGGAAATAACGGGAGCAGGGTGAGCTCAAATTGATTGTGCAATGAATGGGCTAATTGATTGAAAGTTTTAATAGGATGCACTGAAGCCGGTAATGGAGCAGGTTGGCAATTGCGGTAAGCCTCTGCGGTGGAAATGGAAAATGAAGGCTTAACAATGAGAAGAAAAACTGGCGGAAACTGGGGTAAAGGAGTCAATTGTTCTCCTCTTCCAGTTGCTTCGCTGGGACGCGGCTCGATGAAAAAAGGAACATCTGACCCTAATGACGCAGCGGTTTTCAACAGTTCAGAAATTTTTAGCGGTTCCTGATAATAATCATTTAAAGCGAGGAGAACACCGGCTGCATTTCCGCTTCCTCCTCCCAGGCCAGCACCGACGGGAATTTTTTTTGAAAGCTGAAAATCCAGATTAATTTTAATTCCCGTCACGTAGGCAAAAGCTCGAGCGGCTTTGAGAACCAAATTTTCCTGATGAGGACCACAAGGACGGCCATCGAGAGTTAGTTGCATCCCTTCTGATGAATTGGGTGTGATGGTGATTGTATCAAATAAGCTGACAGGAACGAGATGGGTGTACAGATCGTGAAATCCATCATGACGCTTTTTTAGAATATAGAGCTGTGTGTTGATTTTGGCGGGTGTTTGAATTTTCATGATGTTGGTCCAATGAATTCAGTGCCCAGCAAATCAGGGATCAAAACCTCGCAGGCTCTTTGGTAATCAGCAGGTTCACAATACAGGTACTGCACATCGGCGGTGCGAAGATATTGTTCGAGCAAGAGCGAGACTTTTTGTATAGGAAGGTAATGTGATTTTCCCAAGACTATATTTTTCAGGAGCAGAGGAGTTTTGGGAGTTTTGTCTTCAGGAGATAACATGGAAAGATAAGGCGACGATTGCAGAAACAAGGCCTCGATTCCGTTTTCCTTCAATCGTTCAAGAACCGTTTGTTTCAATTCTGGAGGATGATAGTGTTCGAATTGAAACAATCGCTTTGCCAGCTTTCGAAATACGATTCGAGAGGCCCACTTTTTTTCCTGTGCCTGATACAGGGCGGAAAGCATTCTGTCGTCTCGTGCCATCAAGAAGTTGCCCAAATCCCCGGAAATCTCAAAATCAATCTCGCCATCAAGCAAGGCCTGCTTCAAATAGTAATCAAAAGGGAGCAGAGTTTTATGGAGATAAACCTGCAGAAACATATGCAGTCTTGCCATCAGGAAACCTTCAAAAGCATGCAACGCATTGTGATTCAAGACAAGAACAATTCCGTCGTCAGTCTGAATACAGGACAACGAACGAACCAGATGATCGATGTCAAATCTGCCATAGTTGACGCCGGTATAATGAGAATCGCGGTGCAGGTAATCCATGCGATCTGCATCGACTTCGCCGCTGATGATATGCCTGAGGAGAGGCTGTATGTTTTTGGAATTTCCTTTTTCCAACCGACACCTCTGCTTGAAATTCTCTGAAGGTCGGATGTTGCTGTCTATCAATGAGCAAACGTCCTGGGCTTCTTCCATGGACAGCAGCGGAGTAGGTTCACATGCCAGCGCATAGATGACTGCAATTGAAAAATCTTCGTGAGTCGCCTGTTTTTTCCAGGAAAGGGTATGGTACCATTCCTGTGGCAGTTCCAATGATTTTTTGTCAGGAAGCAGAGACTCTGAAGAATGGGAGAAAGGTGGATGTCCCACATCATGGAGCAATGCGGCAAACCGGATGATTTGGCGAAAATAAGCTAAATCATCACCGTTGAAGAGCTCAGATAACCAATTGTCTTCCACCGCTGCAATATGATCATAGATCTGACCTGCCAGATGCATCACTCCCAAGGAATGTGCCAATCGGGAGTGAGTGGCTCCCGTGTAAACGTAGCTTGCAAATCCAAGTTGAGAAATGTGGCGCAATCGCTGGTAAAAAGGATGATCTATGATTCGCCTTTCTTTTTCATTGAAATTGATGATGCCGTGAATGGGGCAACGGGATTCGTAAATAGGGAAAGGGTTCGACATTTTTTGGCATTCATTATAATGATAAGAGTTATTTTTCAATGTCGTGATGCGTAAATCAGGCCATTCATGGCCGCACGGATCACATCCCTAGAAAGATCTATTTGATGTCATGGAGAAACTATGCAGATTGAAATCGAATACTGTCAGGTTTGAAATTATTTACCCAATGCAACCAGTTTGGCTGCTGAATTGAAAGAAAAGTATGGGGTGGAAGCGAAACTTGTTTCTTCAGGAGGAGGTGTTTTTGAAGTGCAGGCGGACAACAAGCTGATTTTTTCAAAAAAGCAATTAGGACGTTTTCCTGAACCCAATGAAATCCAGAAAATGATTGATGCCCTTTAGAACATCCGGCGTCGATTTTCTTTCCCTCCGTGTTTTTGAGGGAATTTTTCCCTGGACCTCGAACTGAGTCAAGAATGGAATGTAGCTGATTGGTTTCCCTGCAGGAATCCTGTTGGGTTCGGGGTACCGGCCTTGGTTCCATCTGAAATTAAGGACTTCTGATTCAATAAAATGCGAGCATTAAAGCACTTGGACGTGAAGAATTAAATGGCAAAAATGGATTACAATTTAGTTGCTATTGGAGCAGGAGCTGCCGGATTGGTTACGTCCTATATTGGTGCAGTGAGCAAAGCGAAAGTAGCTTTGGTTGAAAAACATAGAATGGGAGGAGACTGCCTTTACACGGGCTGTGTTCCCAGTAAGGCTTTAATCAGCAACGCCAAAGTTGTGAAAACCTTGAAGGAGCACGAGGCTTTTGGGTTGGAGAATGTTCAGTACAGCGTGAATTTTTCGCAAGTAATGGAGCGAATTCAGGAAATTATCCGTAAAATTGAACCTCATGACAGTATTGAACGATTCACCCGTCTCGGTGTTGATTGTTATCAGGGTGAAGCAAAGTTGATTTCTCCTCATGAGCTAAAAATCAATGAAAAAATTATAAGTGCCCGCAATATTGTTATTGCAACTGGAGCCCGGCCTTACATCCCACCCATCCCCGGAATCGAAACGTTGGACTATTTGCATTCAGACAATTTGTGGGATCTGAGAGAATTACCAAAACGTCTTCTGGTGGTCGGAGGCGGCCCGATAGGATGTGAGCTGGCTCAGGCATTTGGACGTTTGGGATCTGAAGTGACGGTGATGGATCTGCTGCCCACCATTATGCCGCGGGAGGACCCTGAAATCGTAAAATTTGTAATCGATGCTTTTGAAGAAGATGGAATTAGAATTTTAACCGGTGTCAAATTAGTCCGGTTTGAAAAAGGTGAGAATGAAGATCGGGTGATCTACGAAAATGCTGGCTACGAAGAAGAATTGTCATTTGACCGGGTAATTATTGCAACAGGACGGAAAGCGAATTCCCAGGGTTTTGGACTTGAAGAACTTGGGCTTGCTTTGAACCCCAATGGAACGATAAAGGTGGATCCCTACCTGAGGACGAGTCAGCCGAATATTTATGCATGCGGGGATGTGGCGGGTCCTTATCAATTCACCCATATGGCCGCTCATCAGGCCTGGTATTGCGCGGTCAATGCGTTGCTCAGCCCCTTCAAAAAATTCAGAGTCGATTATTCTGTAGTCCCCTGGTGTACTTACACCGATCCTGAGGTGGCACGGGTTGGATTGAGTGAAACCGAAGCCAAAGCGCAAAACATCCCTTATGAACTGAGCACCTATGGATTGGACGATTTGGATCGGGCGATTACTGAAGGTGAAGATTCAGGACTGATCAAGGTGCTGACGGTTCCCGGAAAAGACCGAATAATTGGAGCCGTCATCTGCGGATATCATGCGGGTGATTTGCTGGCGGAATTCGTCTTGGCCATGAAACACGGTTTGGGAATGAATAAGATTCTGGGAACGATTCATTCCTACCCGACATTCTCGGAAGGTGCCAAATATGCTGCAGGAGAATGGAAGAAAGCACATGTTTCAGAAAATTTGCTCAAATGGGTGGAAAAATTTCACCAATTTCGAAGATGACATTCACCTGGTTCTAAAAAATGAAAAAAGCCAAAGCAACTTCTTTCCAATTTGCTCCTCTGCTGAGCTTCTGTTTGCTTATTATTCTCATCGCTGCAGCCTGCAGTGCGCCTTTTCCGAACGCGGTTTATGATGTTTCAAACCGACGATTGAGTCACTATGAAAATAACTATTTTATCAGGCTACTCCCAAGATACAGACCCTACCAATCTCATCAGAATCATTCCCCTGACTTGTATGAACCCGTCAATTTGATTCCTGACAACAACGGAACGTTTATTTTCAGCAAAGAAGATCAGCTCGTTGTTGGTTTTTTTCGAATCGAGAAAGAAGTTGAACCGGCGACTTGGTTTCAGCTGATGGATATGGCCGAAACGGAGAAGTCATTTGACGGAGAAAATTCTTTACTTGAAGAAATTTTTTCTCCGTTTGATGCTTTCGATTTTGAATCCGGAAAGGTTCAGCTGAATACCTATAATAATTATTTGAGAGTTGACTCCTCTGCCAGTTCAGAAAAAATCCGTTTCAAGTTTGCTATCAAGCCTTATGCGACTCGTAAAGGAGGAACAAGAAACAGTTTGTTTGTTGCCTACATGTTTTATTTGCCTTCTGTTTCTGAAGATATCGCTCAAAAAGATTTTGAGGCTTTGTTGGAAAATACCGTCCTGAGCTATTTTTTGAACTACGAAAGAAAGATGACAAAAAAACTCTCATTTAACTGATATTTTCAAAGTAATTATGTAGTTATGATTCCGCGGTTAAATCTTCAAGAAACGTTAGATCGTGATTATGCTTCTTTCCTTCAGGAATTGATCCAATCAGATTTTTCTGGAGAAATTCGTACAGATTACGGCTCCCGCTTGATCACATCGACAGACAACAGTATTTATCAAATAATTCCTCAAGCCGTCGTCTTTCCCCGATCCAAAGAAGATATTTTATGCCTCTTTAAAGTTTCTGATCAAGAACGCTTTGAGCAGATCAAATTTTCACCCAGAGGGGGCGGGACAGGAACCAATGGGCAGTCTCTGAGTTCCGGAATCATCATTGATTGTTCCAAATACATGAATCGGATTCTGGAAAAAAATATAGAGGAAGGCTGGGTCAGGGTAGAACCGGGGGTGGTATTGGATCAGCTGAACGAAGCCCTACGGCCATTCAGTGTATTTTTTGCACCCAATCTTTCCCCAAGCAACCGGGCGACATTGGGGGGAATGATCAATACCGACGCGTGTGGGCAGGGGTCCAGGATTTATGGCAGAACCAGCAACCATGTTTTGGAGTTATCCTGTATTTTTCAAGATGGGACTTTTTGGCAATCGAAGGAAGTCGATTTGAGCCAGTTGGCTGAAATCAAGAAACGTGACGACATCGTCGGTCGGATCTATCAGGAAGTCGATCAGATTGTAACTGAGAAAAGTGAGCTGATCGAAAAACAGTTCCCTAAAATGAGTCGTTTCCTGACCGGGTACAATTTGGCCAAGGTCTATCCGGAAAGCCGGGATCGCTTCAATTTGAACTATTTGCTCTCTGGCTCAGAAGGGACACTGGCTCTGATTTGCGAAGCAAAACTAAAACTGACCCCTTTGCCGAAATACAAACAATTGATGGTCGTAAAGTATCAATCATTCAACGACGCGCTGAGTGATGCACAAAACCTGCTGCAAAATGACCCGGTCTCCATTGAAACGATTGATGAGAAAATTCTTGCCTTGGCGAAGGAAGACACAATTTATGAGCATGTGAAAAGATTTATTGCCGATGAAGAGGACGCCACTCGTGCAATCAATTTGGTAGAATTTGTTGGTGACGATCTTGGTAAATTGGAAAAAAATATTCAGAATTTATGCTCGGGAATTGAAAAAAACAAAAAGCGGATCCATCAGGCAAAAGGATATTATCACACCACGAAGGCTTCAGAAATCAATCATCTTTGGACTCTCAGAAAAAAGGGAGTGGGACTGCTGGGAAATACAAAAGGAGAACGAAAACCGATTCCTTTTCTGGAAGACACCGCGGTGCCACCCGAAAACCTGGCGGCATATATTGCTGAATTTACAGCCATCCTGGAGGAACATCAATTGGAGTATGGAATGTTTGGTCATGTGGATGTCGGCTGTCTTCACGTCCGTCCGGCCCTGGATATGAAAGAACCGAAAGATGAAGCATTGATCCGGGAATTATCAGACAAAATCGTTCATCTCGTGCGCAAGTTCGGGGGGGTGATGTGGGCCGAGCATGGCAGGGGATACCGCAGCGAATACACACCGCTCTTTTTTGGAAAAGAACTGTACCAGGACTTAAGAAAAGTAAAGGAAGTATTTGACCCGTCAAACAAGCTAAACCCTGGAAAAATTGTCACTCCCTACTCGTTGGACAATCAAGTCGTTCAGATTGAAGCACCCTTGCGCGGACATTATGATCGGCAAATATATCCGTCCTTTCGCTCTGAATTTGAAGAAAGCCACTACTGCAATGGTAACGGCGCCTGTTTCAACTATGATCCCGATGATGTGATGTGCCCCTCTTCCAAGGTGACGCGAGACCGTATTCATTCTCCCAAAGGACGAGCAGGAATGATGAGGGAATGGCTCCGGCAGCTGAGCATGGCACAGCAGGGTGGTTCCGCGCCTTCTGTGAGTTTGAATTTGGAAAAAGACAGTCCAAGATACAAAATTGGGAAATGGCTCCGGAATTTCAAAAAGATCCAAAATTCAATAGCTCGTAGAAAAGGGAACTATGATTTTTCGCACGAAGTCCATGAGGCAATGAAGGGATGTTTGGCGTGCAAAGCTTGTGCGACTCAATGTCCGATTCATGTGGATGTTCCCGAATTCAGATCCAAATTTTTTAGTCTGTACTATTCACGTTACTTGAGACCGCTTCGTGATTATCTCGTTGCAGGAGTTGAATCGATGACTCCCTATCAGGCACACGTGGCAAATCTGAACAACAAACTTCTGCAATGGTATCCCGCCCGTATACTTCTTCAAAAAGTGATTGGTCTTTGCGATGTTCCTGAAATCAGTATGAACTCGGTAAAAGACGCTCTAAATCAACGTTACGCCCCTTCGGTTGAATTTTCAAAGCTGGCCAGTTTGATGCCTGAAGAAAAGGAACGTTCTGTCATATTGCTGCAGGATGTGTTCACAACTTTTTTTGAAGCAAAACTGGTGATCGATATTTATGATTTGTTGAGGATGCTCGGTTTTGTAGTCTATCTTGTCCCTTTTCAGGCAAACGGCAAACCGCTTCATGTGAAAGGGTTTTTGAATTCGTTTGAAGCTCTGGTTAAAAAAAATGCTGCAGATTTGGAAAAATTGGGGAGTTTACAAATCCCGATAATTGGGATTGAACCGAGTATTGTGCTCACTTACCGTGACGAATATGTCAAAGTTTTGGGGGACAAAAATATGGATTTTGAGGTGCTTCTGATCCAGGAATGGTTGAGTGCTCACTTGGCTCGTTTTGAAAATTTACTCTCCACCCAAAAGCAGTCTCCAAGAAAATACAAGCTGCTGGGCCACTGTACCGAAAGAACGAATGCTTTGAATTCTCAAAAACAGTGGCAGCAGATTTACGAATTGTTTGGTTTGGAACTGGAATTATTGACTGTGGGTTGTTGCGGAATGTGCGGAACTTTCGGTCATGAATCAGAACACTATGCAGAATCCAGGGGAATTTATCAAATGAGCTGGGGGAAAATAATCTCGTCCGAAGCGAAACAGAGGCAGTCTCTTCTGGCTACCGGCTATTCATGTCGTTCCCAGGTAGATCGATTTGATCATTTTAAACCCCTCCATCCGGCTCAGGCATTGCTGGAAGAATTGTCTCACCGCTGAGATTCCAAGCGGGACCTCGACTCAAAGAATGCTCAATTTTTTAACGGGCTTCTTCTGGCTCTTGTTTTGATGGCGGGCAAATTTTTGTGTTTTGGCAATGAATAGTAATGAATCTCCGGAATGAACTCTTGTTTCAGAGGATGGATTGATAATGAGGCTCGTCTTCCCTTTTTTTATCAAACTGATGGCCAGATAATCCTGCTTGCTTTTCAGAAAAGTGACCGTCTCCAGCCAGCTTCTTTCCTTCCAGTCATGATGCAATTGGCGGACAATCATGCTTTCAGATTGCGGGTCTTGAGAAATAATCTCTTCGATCAACCTGCCAACTCCTTGATGAATAGCTGCCTGGGAAAGAATGGGAGCGGTCAGCTCATCTGCATTGAGAATAAAATCACATCCTGCTTCTTCGAGTCGTTTTCCGGTCTCTGACCCTTGAAAACTGGCGATGGTGAAAATTTTGCCATCCGTTAAATTTTCCAGGCGAAGGACTTCCATGAGGGTATGATTGTCTTGTTCATGGTCCACAAAGGCGATTTTGGCCTCTTTAACTCGTGCCTGGTAGTATCCGGCATCAGATGAGATTTTAGTATGGATCCATTGGACTCTGCTGTCTCCTGAAAGATCGGGCAAGCGTCTCAATTTTGAAAGCACGTAGATTTCATCATCGATTCCCGCTAATTCCAATTCGACCAAAATTCTTCGAATGAATACCTCCTGATCTGCACAGACCAGGATGTGTCCGGTGGGCAGCCTTTCTGCCAATCCTGGAATGCCGGTGCCATCCTTTTTATCTGCCCGGTATCCTCCTTTTGGAGAAACAAGATTCAATGCTCTGCTTTGCGGGGGAATCGGCTTCTGACTTGATGGGTTGGTGTACTCGATGCCTTCCTTGTCGACAAGTGCCAAAGGAATCTGGTTGAAATCTTTTTTACAGGCGAGGATATATTCCATCCAGGGCCTGTTGTCGAAACTGGAAGGAATTTTCACTGACTCGATGGTGGGAGTGTTTTCTCCCCTGAGAATAATTTCTCGAATCAATGTAGGGGCTCCGGGACCCTGATAAGCCTGAACCATCAGAGGAACATAAATGTCGTATGGATTCAGCGCGTAGTCGCATCCTACATTTTGGAGATGTTTGTGGTATTCGCTATCATTGTCCAAAGCCATGGTCAAAGCATCTCCTCCCGTTAAATTTTCGATTTGCATGACCGTCAAGACCGTTTCACTGTCATCCTTAAATGAAACGTACGCGATGTGGACGTGTTGGACTGAGGCTTTTTTGAGAATATCGGTGTTGTAAGGTAAACCGGAAACCCATTGGGTTTTTTCGTATGGGGTCGTCAGGAGTGGGTGTTCCTTGAAGCTGCTTACAATGACGATTTTGTTGGAGTGATAAAAGCGTAGATTTTCGTGAATAATCGAATTGATGAAATGAGTGTCATCGGAGCAAATCAGGATATGTTCCTTGATGTCGATCGCCTTGAGTCCATGATATCTTGCAGAACGGAACGTGAAGAACCAGTCGGAAACAAGAGAAATAATAATAGAATTGATGATCACTCCTCCCGCCAGAATCATCATGCCAAAAATTTTTCCGTTGACAGTGACTGGAGACATATCTCCATATCCGACGGTTGTGACAGTCACCACGGTCCACCAAAGACTGTTGAATAAGCTGCTGAAGGCGCTATCACCGCTTCCTTCGAGTAAATAGATGCCGCCGGTCGAAACAATGGTGACAACTGGTAAAATCAGAAAAATCAAGATTCTAATTTTCATGATACCCTTGTGCTGGTTGATTCCGGGGAACTGGAAAATTTCCTTTCAAGTCTGAAATTCTTCCACTAATATGCATTTCTATTGCCATAAATAAAACATCTGATAAGCGACGAAATTTTTTATTTTTAGAGTATCTAATGGGAAAATTGACTGATCTCGGAAAAATCCAAAAAAACGGCTTGGCACTAGCAGGTGTCCTGATTCTGATGCTGCTGATTGTAATCGCCTATTTTCCGGTTAATGATGCTGGATCGATTATGGACGATGGAGATTTTTATATTAATGATCCTGTCATGAAAAAAACGGACGGATGGCAGCAAATTTGGTTCCGGCCTTTTGAGAACAACCATGTTTGGCCGTATATTCCGATGACAAGGTTCACGTTTTGGCTGGAAAGACAGTGTTTCGGTCTTAATTTATTCGTTACTCACTGGCTTAATGTTGCCTTTCATTTGCTTTCTGCTTTGCTTTTTTGGAAGGTATTACGGCAGTTATCGATTCAGGGTGCCTGGTTTGCGGCGATGCTTTTTGCTCTTCATCCAGTCCATGTCCAGTCAGTTGTCTGGATTGCAGAACGAAAGAATGTAGTCTCAGGTGTGTTTTTTCTATTGACGATCTGGAGTTTTTTACATTTTGAGAAAGAAAAAGGAAAGGGGTGGTATTTTCTCACCTTAGTGCTCTATCTTTGTGCGCTATTGAGCAAAACTGCAACGATCATGCTCCCTTTGGTTTTTATTATTTGTCAGATTTGGCTAAGAATTTCATGGAAGAAAACAGATCTTTGGAAATTCCTGCCTTTCTTCTTGCTTGGCGCCGGAGCAGCCTATGCCAGAATTTGGTTTGAACTGAATTCATTTGGCGCGTCCGGAGAGGAGTATGCCCGTAGTTTTTTGGAACGTGTCCTCACAGCCGCACACATCCCGTTTTTTTATCTTTCGAAAATTATTTTCCCCCACCCCTTGATTTTCACTTATCCAAAGTGGGAAATCGATGACAGTCAGCTGTTTTTGTATCTGCCAGTTCTGAGTGTGTTGCTTGGGGTGGGGGTACTTCTGTGGAAATATCGAAATTGGGGACGCCCTCTTTTTTTGGGTGTGATGGCATTCGGGGTATTATTGTTTCCCGTGTTGGGCTTTTTTAATAACGCATGGACACGCTTTTCATTTGTTACAGATCATTGGGTGTATCTCCCCAGTATTCCCATTTTTGTTCTGTTGGCAGGAGCGTTTTCTTCGGTCACCGCGAACTTGCACGTCAGAAAAGTGCTACTCTTAAAATTGTCTAGCGGACTGTTTTGGATCGGAATTTTTATTTTGCTGATAATTTTGACTCAAAACCAGGCAAATCTATACAGAAATCCGCAGATTCTGTGGAAAACGACGGTTGCCCGAAATCCCGATTCATGGATTGCCCACGCTCAAATTGGAAGACTGTATTTGGAGGAAAAGCAATATGAGCTTGCACTTCAATATTTGAATAAAACTTTTGAACTCACTAATGAGAATCCGTTTATCGAGATCTATAACTATAGAGGTTTGACATACCTGGGATTGGGTCAATATGATCTGGCATTGAAAGATTATAACAAGGCTTTGCAGATGGATCCGGAATACGTCAATGCCTATCTCAATCGGGGCAACACCCACATACGCCTCGCGCAAAATGAGCAGGCGCTTCTGGATTTTAATCAGGCAATAAAGTTGGATCCGAAAAACGTCGGCGGATATTTCAACCGGGGAAATATGTATTTGTGGCAACGCCAATACAGGCAGGCTTTAGAAGATTATAAGACTGTGCTCAGACTTGATCCAAGCGAGATCAAAGCCTGGATAAACCGGGGAACCGCCCACCTTTACCTGCAGCAATATGAACAGGCCATTGAGAACTATAACGCCGCGTTAAAACTCAATCCGAATTTTCTGGAAATATTTTTCAATCGGGGCACGGTCTATCGCTATTTGAAACAAAACAGCAAAGCGCTTGCCGATTACAACAAAACGCTGGAAATCAATCCGAGACATGCGGGAGCACTCAGTAATCGAGGATTGATTTATAGAGAATTAAAGCAGAAAGAATTGGCGTGTTCGGACTGGAAAATGGCCTGTCAATTGGGACAATGTCAGTATTATTCATGGGCGCATTCGAATAATTTTTGTTTCTGATTTTTGGGAATTTCTCCCTTTTCTTCACTCAGTTCAAGCCCGACCAAAGTCACATCATCACTGAAATCGGCTGTCTCGGCATATTTCAAGACATGCAGATAGGCACTTTCAATGAGCTCTTCAATAGCGAGATCCTTTTGTTTGAGTAAAAAACTTTCCAACTGGACTTTTCCGAAAATCTTTTCTGATTTACTGAACATTTCTGTCAATCCATCGGTGTAGAGAAGCACTTTGTCTCCCGGCATCAATTGAACAGATTTCGGTTTTAAATTTTCTATGAGGATTGGAAATGCTCCCAACAGCACTCCCGGTGATTGCAGAGGAAGGATCTGTTGTGTCCGGGGACGAATCAAATAGCCCGGGGGATGCCCCATGGATATGTAATTCAACACTTTTGATTTAGAATTGTAGATGCAATAGAAAACAGTGGCAAAGGTATCCTGAGGAAGTCCTTTGCGGAGGGAATTGTTGATTTGAGCGATAGTATTTTTGATATCTTGCTTTTTCGGTGCAATGGATTTGAACAAACTGGAGACCATGAAAGAAATCAGTGCTGCTGGAATTCCGTGTCCGGTGACGTCTGCTAGTAGAATCCCTGTTTTGTTTCTTTTGAACTCGAAAATATCATAAAAATCTCCGCCGATTTGCTCCATCGGTTTGTATTTTGCTGCAATCTGGCACCCAGGGAGAGAAGGAATGGATTGAGGAAGAATCGCCATTTGAGTTTTGCGCGCCTGTTCCAATTCCTGTGTGATACGCTGAGTCAGTTCGATTAAATAATGATTGGTTTTTTCTGCCTGCCGGACGTGCTGGGAAATGGTTTCATTCTGTTTTGCGAGCAGACTTTCCACTCGCTTGTGCTGAATCGCGTATCGTAAAGATCGTTCCAGCAAGGATGCGCTGATTTCCGATTTAATCAAATAATCGAAGGCTCCCGCTTCCATCGCTTCGATGTCACTGCCGAGACTGGTATTTGAAGTGACGAGAATCATAGGAGCACTGCACCCGTTTTTTCCGGCATCACGGATGATTGAGATTCCCTTTTCGTTTTCCAGATGATCGTCTACCAAATAAACATCATGACGATTGTTTTTGATGTGGTTTATTGCTTCTTGAAAAGTGCCAACCCTTTCTAAATGATATTGAGTAAGAGGAGCTTTGCGGAACATTTTGTCGACGATCATGTACTGGACTTCATCATCGCTAATGAGCAGTACATTGATCACATTCTCATTCATGGCTTTACTCCGGAAATCAAAAATGTCGATTCCCAATAAGTCTTAATTTCCACTAATCGAAGGCTCCCGCTTCCACAGGTTCGACTGAAGCGCGAAAAAGTCATTTGCATTGAACTCCTTTGTCACTTTCGTGCTTTGTCAGAGCATCGGAGTTTTCTCAGTTCCCCTGATATTGAAACGGGACATCAAGAAGGGGGTTTTGTCTTTGAAAGTGGTCTAAAACCGGACTACTTCCGATTTCTCGCTTTTTTGTCCATAAAATTTTCAAGTCCTCTTTCTTTGGGAGGGGCTTTAGTAAAAACCGGTTTTTTTACGATTGGAACAGATTCTTCTCTAACCGGTGTTTCGACGCGGCCAATAATAGCGATGGCCTCCTGAACACTGCTGTAATAAGTCAATGCACTTCCCAAACCACTGTCGGCAAACGTATCGGTGACGGTTTTATTCACATTGCAGAGCACCATTTTTTTTTCTGCCTTTTTAAGTTTTATTAATTTTCCGCAAATTGTTCCTACACCGGAAGAGTCTACCATAAAAACTTTTTTCATGTTTAAGATGAGGCCCCTCATCTGAGTCGTTTTCAAAACATCTTCCATCAACGGTTTGACATATTGATTGAAGGTCGCCACGGTATCGACGGTCAGATTGTCTCCAACGGTGACAATATACAGGTTGTTTTCTTTGTAGTGTCCCACTTGCAAAGGCGCCATTCCTTTTCTCCAGAGTACAGGGAGCAGTCCCTCTTTTTTAAATTCGATGGTACTTTCTTCAAGTATGTTCAAATGGCAGCAGCTTATTGACGAAAACCGAACTCGGTTCAGTCTGCTCTTGTGGGTATCTTAAATATTTTTCTGTAAGATTTCAAATTCTATCGCTTGTTTGGAGAAAGGATAGCGGCGCTGGGTAGAAGTCGGAAGGAATTTTTTATTTTCTTTTAAGGGGGGCAGGGGGCTGAACGAAGAGGGAGTTTTCCCTCTTCGGGTTTCTTCATGAAGAGCTATCCTGTTTTTAAGACGAGATATTGGCTTTGCTGGCGGGTGCTGACGAGTAAGAGAATTCCTTTCTCTAAATCCGCTTTTTCGAGAGCTTCCTCAAAAGATTTTACGTCGACTATGCTTTGACGGTTGATTTCCTGAATGATGTTTCCGACTCTCAAACCGGCATTGAAGGCCTCAGAATTTTCTGCGACTTCAACGATAACAATGCCTGCCTTTTGCTGAACATCAAACTTTTTCGCCAATTCAGGTGTCAAATTTTGAACTTTGACTCCGATTGAATTGGTTTCCTGAATAGGAACCTGGCTAAGCTGTTTATTCGAAGGTCGTTTTCCTAGCTGAACATCCACATCTTCAGCGCGTCCTTGTCGAATCACTTTAAACGAGACTTTTGATTCCGGTGTAATCAGCCCGACTTTGTTTCTGAGATCATCACTGCTCAGGATGTTTTCCTGGTTCAATGCCACGATCACATCGCCGCGCCTCAGTCCCGCTTTTTTAGCGGGAGAGTCTTCCAGGACTCCGACGACGAGAGCTCCTTTGGAGGTTTCTACCGCAAAGGCCTTAGCCAACTCCGGCGTGATGTTTTGGATATTCACTCCAAGCCATCCTCTGGAAACACTGCCATTTTCAATCAAATCCGTCATGATATGCTGGGCCATATTGATGGGGACACTGAAGCCAATGCCCTGATAGCTTCCGTTTTTTGAAAAAATGGCGGTATTGACACCAATGATTTTTCCTTCCAGATTGATCAATGGGCCACCGCTGTTGCCTGGATTGATAGCGGCATCAGTCTGGATAAA
The DNA here is from genome assembly GCA_015231825.1 of SAR324 cluster bacterium. Classification (GTDB taxonomy): domain Bacteria; phylum SAR324; class SAR324; order SAR324; family NAC60-12; genus JADGAV01. The sequence goes on along the minus strand of JADGAV010000021.1, from coordinate 53,243 downwards.
GTTCTCGTAGTCAACGATTCCCATATTGGAGCGCCCTTTGGCGCTGATGATTCCCATGGTGACGGTGTTCGATAATCCAAAGGGATTTCCAATTGCAATGACGGTTTCACCTGTGCGCATGTCTTCGGAATTTCCAATCGGAATCGTCGGCAAATTTTCTCCGGAAATTTTGATCACGGCGATATCGGAAAGAGGATCGGTTCCGACAATCTCGGCTGGAAACTGCCTTCCATCAATCAAATGGACCGTGATTTTATCGGTTCCTTCTATGACATGATTATTTGTCAAAATGTACCCCTCGGGATCAATTATTGAACCGCTTCCCTGTCCTTGCTGCCTGAATTCCTGATCTTGTTTTGGAATTCTATCGAACTGAGGTAGTCTCATGCCGGGAAAAAAACGTTTAAAGAACTCATCCTGAGGAGATCCGAAAGGGCTCGACATTCTATTTGGTTGCGAAACTGTTTTTTCGACTTTGATGTGGACAACAGCTCTCTGTGCCTTCTCCACAATATCTGCTCTGGTTTTTGAAGCTTGCATCAAGGACTGAAGTGGAGGGGCAGTGACAGCTAAACCGCCAAGAATAAGAGCAAATCCTAGCAATACGGATACAATTGTTAAACGAAGTTTCATAGTTTCCTTTTCAGAAAAATAAAATTTTTATTATAAAATTGAGTGATCTCAATGAACAATTTGTTCAAAAGTTCAAGAAGTGAAAAATTTCCTTATTTTGACCGAGTAATGAGATTTTAGAAGTCGGCCGTAATGCTTATGATCTTATCCTGCGAAATCCGAAAGAGATTCGTAAGCAGTCCACTCCTGTCGCGAAATGACCGCTTTCGCGGCAACTTTTTGAGGAGGAAGTACTTTGATTTGGCCGCCATGCTCCAGAAAGTTTTTAATTGCAATATTGAGGATCTGCCGATCAACTGCCTGTTTCAGTGAGGTGTCTTGCATAGGTACTCCATGTTGGAAATTCAGTTCATGAATATTTCGTTTTTATTTTAGAAAACCATCAAAAATTAAATCTTTGAGGAAATATTCAATTTCACATATGTTATTAAGGTAGTAACCCCTCGCCCAAAAAAGTTCCCAGATTTTTTTAACTGATTTGAGGTGGTTTCGTCTATTTGCAAAGGATTGGTGAAATTTTTGCAAATATGATTGCAGCGACAAAAAAATACAGATTGGATTCAATGCAGCAAATCAATTTCGTGAGAGTAAGATGGATAAAAGTGACGAACAAATAGACAAATATCTGGCTGAAGGTGAAAAATTAATGGGCAGCAAACTTTATGATCGGTCCATGATAGAATTCAATAAGGCACTGGAGATTGATAGCAAATCTGTCGAAAAAGCATTGCAGGATATTTATCAGCGCTGTATGGCCAGCGGGGACTACGCCGGATTGATTGCTGTGGGATCAAATCTGCTCCTGAAAAAGCCTGAAAATTTTGAATTGGCGAACATTATTGGAAATGCTTATCGTAAATCAGAGGATTTCAGCCAGGCAGAAAAGCTCTATGAGCATGTTCTCAATCATGATCCGGAAAATAAAGTTGCTGCTTACAATCTTGCCGCGACACTGGCCAACAGCCAACTTTTTGACAATGCTGTCAGTTCAGCGATCTCTGAATTTGAAGGGATGGATTCCTTTAAGTTGCCGGAAAGTGAAGAAGGGGAATTGAAGCTCATTGAAATTCAGAAGAAAATTATAGAAAAGAAACGTCTGGCGGCCGAAAAAAAATCTGGAAAAAAAGTCGCTGAAGAAACGGAAAAAAGCGAGGCGGGGAAGAAACAGGAATCTGAGACAAAGGAAAAAGAGACGAAGGATGAGAAATCCGAAGAAGAATCGCAATCCGTTGAAATCAATCCGCTGGAGGTTTTTAAATACATCCGCTCTCATGTTGATCTCGAATCCGAGGAAGGATTTAATCTGATTCTTAATCTTGGATTCCATTGTTTACGTCATTCACAGTACGATCTAGCATGGAGGTCCCTGACTCGGGTTTCTTTCTTACATCCTGATAATGAAACACTTGAATCTTTTTTAGCCCTTGCACACGCATTACGGAAAGAAGGGGAAATTGACACCGATAAACTGTTTTCGTTTTTGGGTAAACATCCTTACAACCGTTATGCCAATGTGAATCTTGGAATTATTTACAAGAATCAAAAGAATATGCTGCTGGCCAGAAAGTATTTCATTGTGGCCAAGGAAATGCTGGATAAATCAGATGGCTACTATGACATGGCAGAATATGAAGCACTTGGAATGCAATATTATAAAGAGGAATCCTATGAACAAGCACTGAAAGTTTTACAAGTGGTGCGTAGCGAAAAGGAAACAGTGGAATTGCTCAATAATATTGGAAAGATTCAAATAGAGTTGGAACACTATAGTGAAGCACTGGAGACATTTGCAAAAATTGAGGAAATTTCGACTGACAAGAGTGAAGTTAAAAAAATTCTGAAAAGCCTGAATCAGACATTTCTCCAGGAGGCTGAAAGTCTGTTGGAGGATCGTAAATTTTACAATGCTTTGGAATTTCTGAAACTCAGCGAACAAATCGAACGTACGATTCCTCTGCTTGAACGAATGATTGATGTCAGTAGTCTGATGAAGGATGATCAAACCGTCCGATTTTTGAAAGAGCAGCTGGCAGAGCTGAAAGTGGAAGAGGCACTGAGAGAAAAAGAAGAACATCGACAACAAAAAATAAGAGATGCCCACAATTTTATGGTTCACCATCAGTATCGCAAAGCGATCGAATTTTATGAAGATGCCCTGAGATTGAAAGCCGACAAAGAGGTATTTGTCAAATTGGCAAATCTTTATAAAAAAACAAAACAAATGCCGATGGTGGAAGATTTGACGAATCGTTTTAACAAACTGGTTGAATTGGAACAGCGCATGGCGCAATATGAAGAAGATCAGAGGAGAAAAAAACGGGTGGCAATCGAGGATGGAGAAGAGACTTCCACGTGAATAAGAGTCAGCGATGAAAAGTAGCGAAATTAAAAAACTATTTGAAGACTACTGTCACAATAACAATATTGTGCTGCAGAATACGGCTGAAATTGAAAGTGCGATCCATACCTTTACCCAATCATTGGATCACCATCTTATCCGCTTGCTGTATTTGGATCAATTGACAGAATATCCTGTCGAATTTTCCAATCCAATCAAAGAAGTACAGGATCTTCTGAAGGAATTTCCTGTACAGGATGCCTTTTTGAAAAAAATTCGGGAACAGACATTTTCTTTGGGAGACGATCTAAAAGAAGTTCTGGAAGTTGAACGAAAATACTATTCATTGATTCAACATGAGAGTCTACAAAGTATATCCATCAATTCTCCCGGAAAAGAATGGGGTCAGTTATTAAAAAACTTCAATCTTCAGGAGAGACTCAAGCAGGCCAGACAAGTAGAAACATTAGATCATTTTGATGAAATATATGACGGTGAATTCAAGGCCTTACTTCGATGTTTAGAAGAAAGTCAAAGTCAGGAACCGGGGTCGCCGGAATTTCAAAAGTCAACAATGCCTGTGTTGCCAATTATTGACCGATTGGTGAGGAGGGGTGAAATCGGGTTGGAATTGATCAATCTCGTGCTGCAGGGGCGATTCAGTTACCTCTGCTTTGTACAATTGATCGCAACACGGGGGAAACGATTTGATGATTTGCTAAAAAAAGGGATGATCATCAGTCGTTTGGATATGCTGCACGAGTATCAATTGTTGAAAACAGAATTGTTTTTGTCTTTACGAAAACAATCTGTTGGAGCGATTGAAAATGAACTGCAGAATAGGTCAAAAATGATTCAGCTCCTGCATGAACTTTACAGGAACAAATGGATTGACCCCAAGCAGATAGAAACGATTTTAAAAAACTGCCGAGTCCAGGCAACCGATCGTCCTTTGGCGACTCTGGAAGGATTTAAGGTTAAAAAAGAGATTGGAATTCTTATTCGCAGCAAAGTCAAAGGAACCGCTCAGGAAACAGAAATTATGAACCAGTTGGCTGAATTGATGAAGTCGATTCCCGATCTAAACCGATTTTGGCAGGAATTGCTGGCGGGTCAGTCCTGGAAAAAAAGAGAAGCAGGGATTTCAATTGATGATATTTCCAAAGGATTAGGAAAATATATCCGCGTCGGCAAAAAACCTGCCGCGGGACAGCGTCCAAAATCCCAATCACCACGGAATGAGAAAGTTTCAAAACAGGAGAGTTCGACTCCTGTCGGAAAAACGTCTCTTTCTGAAACATTGGAATCCTTACGAAAACAAATTTCAGATGCAGCCGAAGTTCTGCAGGGTTTGGCGGAATATGAGGGAAAAAAAGCCATCAGCGAGCTCAAAGAGGATCAGCTCCTGTTCCCTGAAACCCAACGATTGTTCAAGCAAAAACTGGATGTCTTTCAACAGAATCTCAAAAATAAAATGTTAAAACTAAAAGATTCTCCGGAAGCTCTTCTGCAAAAATGGCAAATTGAAATCAAGCAAAATTTAAAGGTTGATACGGATGCTTATAAACTTTTGGAACTGTTGAAGGACTTTCAAGGCGACTGGAATTTAACAGAAGAGGAACTGATCGCGGTAAAAGATATTGATTTACCTGCCCAGGAACGCGCTTGTTGGGTTGAGCAGTGCCACCAGAAGTATTCGCTGCTTGATTCTCTTTTCGTCAAAAAGGAAAATTTAACTCAATTGGGCAAACTCCACTATGAGAGAGAATCTGCGATTTTGATGAATATTCTTCAGGATATTCTTCAAACGGATCCTTTCTATTTTGAAAACAAATCACTCTCCAGCCTCAAAGACGTGCTGCCTCCTTTGGAATCAGAACAAATAAATGCAAGCCGTCAAATCGCAACCGATCTTTTTAAAGCGAAGATTGGATCCAAATTGCTGTTCAATCTTTTTCGTTGGGGTGTTTTTATCCTCAACCCGCCCAATATGAATCAATTGAAAAAAGCGCTTTTGGATAATGATGATTTTGAGCAAAAAAGAAACGATTGGGAGAAATTTAAGAATTCAGCAGTTTCAAAAGAAATGGTTCAGAAATTGATTGCTCGTGTCTCGCCGACAATAGCGTCCAATATGGATCAAACGGGGAAAAATGTGGTCACAAGTCTGAAACAATTGGTGAACTTGCCGGACGAGGAATTTGTCAAAGAAGTTTCGAAGAAAATGGTGGATTCTCTCGTTCACTCTTTGATGACAACGGAATACATAGTAAAAATTCGTGCAATTATAGAATGTTTTCTGGAAATTGAGAGTTCGCTGGCGACTTTGGAGCTCACAGGGGCGATTGTTTTACCCAATCCGGCCAGTATTGCGAAGCGATTTTTTGGGATTCTGGCCCTGGACGATTATGAACAACGGATTGAATTGCTGGTGGAACAGGTGATTCAAATTTTTGCGGAAAGCAGTGCCATTGCAAAGGAAGGAAAGCAATTGTACGAAGAATTGCTTGGAGATGAATATTAAATCCTTATCGAGAAAAGTTGAAAATGTCTCTTGATCGAAAAATTTATGGAAAAACACCGGATGGTGATTCGGTTTTTCTCTTTACTTTGACCAATGCCAACAAACTTGAAGCAAAAATCACAAATTATGGGGGAATCCTGGTCTCATTGATGGTCCCTGACCGTGAAGGAAAGCTGGAAGATATTGTTTTGGGATTCGATACGTTTGCAGAATATCTTAAAAAAAATCGATATTTTGGAGCCATTGTCGGTAGATATTGTAACCGGATCGCAAATGGAAAATTCTCAATTGACGGTGTTGAATACAGCTGTTCCAAAAACGAAGGAGAAAATCAACTGCACGGCGGCGTCCGCGGATTTGATAAAGTGGTCTGGGACGTGAACGAAATTTCGGGCAGTCAAGGGGATGGATTGGTGTTGACATACCTCAGTAAAAATGGGGAAGAGGGATACCCGGGAAATCTTTCGGTTTCAGTGACCTATTTGCTGACCAATCAAAATGAGTTAAGAATTGAATACTCTGCAAAAACCGATCAAACGACCGTGCTCAATTTGACGCAACACTCCTATTTTAACTTATCGGGAGAACGATTGGAAGATGTTAGGGGATGTGATTTGATGCTCAATGCCGATCACTTCACTCCAGTAAACGAAAGTTTAATTCCCACAGGAGAAATACGAACTGTGCGGGGAACAGTGATGGATTTTACCCATTCTGTTAAAATTGCAGAGAATGCGGAAAAAGGGGACTCATCTCTTCTTTCTCAAGGAGGATACGATCACAATTGGGTTTTAAACAACCCCGACGGGAAATTGATTCTCGCAGCAAGAACAATAGAACCCTCCAGTGGCAGAGGAATGGAGGTACACACCACCGAACCCGGACTGCAATTTTATACTGGAAATTTCCTGGATGGAAGCCTCATCGGAAAAGGGGGCAAAGCCTATCAAAAACATGCTGGATATTGTTTTGAAACCCAGCATTTTCCTGATTCTCCCAATCATTCCAATTTTCCAACAACTCTCCTGAAGCCCGATGACAGCTACACTCAATCCACCATATTTCGGTTTTTTGCGAACTAGGTTTTGCAGATCTTCCACGTCGGCGTCTCCTTCCGGCCTCATCAAAGTTTTGTAATCCGCAGCGCAGCATGCCGGTTCGTTTGGCAAGATAAACGCTATGGCCAGTCTGAAATCAGTCAATTTGCTCAAATGGGTTGTTTTGATTATTCTGCCCCTGGTTGTTTATTTTTATGCAACGGATGCCGAATATATCATTGATGACAACAAGTTTTTTTTGGAGGATCCTTTGATGACTGATCCGGAAGGCCTGATCAAAATTTGGTTGTCTCCTACTGATAATAATCGTGTCTGGCCATACCTTCCCTTGACGAGAAGCAGCTTTTGGATTGAACGTCAGATTGCCGGTTTCAATTCCCGTGTCAGTCATTGGATCAATATAATTTTGCACCTCCTTACAGTAATCATACTTTGGCAAATTTCCGAAAGATGGTTAAAAAAGGGGGCATGGTGGATTGCTTTGCTTTTTTCCGTCCATCCTGTCTATGTTCAGTCAGTCGCCTGGGTTGCAGAACGTAAAAACTTGCTTGCGGCCCTCTTTTTTATCCTTTCCATTGGGACCTATTTGCAATTTCAGGAAAAAAAGCTGAAGGCCTGGTATGCCCTGTCCCTCAGTTTATTTTTTTTCGCATTGTTGAGCAAAACCTCTGTCGTTATGCTCCCCGTTATTTTGATTATTTTGCATCTTTGGTTCGGGCTGAAACTTAAAAAAGAACAATTTATAGCGCTTCTTCCGTTTTTTATGCTCAGTATGGCAATGGCTTGGCTTAGAATATGGTTTGAAGTCAATACTTTCGGAGTTATTGTTGATACCCGAACATTTTTAGAAAAGTTGCTGACGGCAGCACATATTCCGTTTTTTTATTTAAGCAAGTTTTTTGTTCCTTTTCCGCTTGTTTTTATCTACCCCAAATGGAGCATCAACCCGAATGAGGTGTTGAGCTATTTTCCTTCAGTCAGTTTGTTCATTACAACGGCCATCTTGTTTTGGAAATATCAAAGTTGGGGGAAACCCATGCTTTTGGGGGCGGGTGCTTTTGGAATTATGCTTTTTCCTGTTCTGGGATTTTTTGCCAATGCCTGGACTCAATTTTCATTTGTCACAGACCACTGGCTCCACCTGCCCAGTATCTCGCTTATAGTACTGTTGATTTTAGCAAGCTTTCGATTGCAGGACTTTCTTGAGTCTCGAAACGGAAGTTCTGTGAAATACCTGTTTTCAGCGCTTGCAATTGCAAGCGTAGCGCTTCTTTCAGCAATCAGCTGGAACCAGGTGCTGGCCTATAAAAACCCTGAATCGCTTTGGCTGGCGACCATTGAGAAGAATCAGGAGGCTTGGATCGCACATCAGGAATTGGGCAGGATTTATCAGGAAAAAAAACAGTATGAACAAGCGGTTCTGCATTCCGGAAAATCTCTGGAAATAAAAAAAGATCTTTTTCGTGCCTATCACAACCGGGGCAATGTCTATGCAGATTTGGGTCAGTATGCAAGGGCGATTGAAGATTTCACGAAGGCATTGGCGGCCTATCCCGGATTTTTGGAAGCCTACAACAATCGGGGAAATGCCTACTACCATTTGAAAGAATATGCTTTGGCACTTCAAGACTACAATAAAGCATTAACCATTGATCCGGGCTTTGTCGATGCATACTCCAATCGAGCTCATGTTTATTTCCAATTGAAACAGTACCCCCATGCTCTTCAGGATTACAATGTGGTACTCGAACTCGATCCTAACAGCGATGCTTTTTATGACCGAGGAAATCTCTATTCTCTTTTAAAAAAAAGCCAGGATGCGATCAAAGATTTTACTCGTGCCATAGAATTCAATCCGGACTATACTCAAGCGTATCACAATCGGGGTTTGGTCCATTTGATCCAGTTGCATGATCCAAAATCGGCATGCCCGGATTTAGAACAAGCCTGCCAATTGGGAGAATGCAAAACCTACCAACTTGCCCAACGCCAGAAAATCTGTCGATAAAACCAAGAATTTCCGATTGGTTGACTGATTTTAAGTCAACTTTGAAATAGAAAACCAGGCGAAGAACAATTGAAGGAACCGGGCTATGGAGTATCGGATCCATTTTCCAGATTTTCCAAAATAAATCGGGTTTCATGTTCTTCAAATGCCAAGATGTGGTGAGGCATTTGCTGCTCAATGAAAAATCGAAAGTTGGTTTTGGATTGAGGAAGCAGCCATTTTAAGAAGTCGGAGGTGGTTGTCACCAAAATTTGAGCAGCGGAAACCATCCCAAATGGAGTTTCCAACTCCAGTTCTTTCTCTTTCACTGCAGAAAAGTCCCAGGTAGCGCTCAACATTTCCGATTCAAATTTCGTGGCCGGCAGGTATAGTAAAAATTTCTGATCCCGCGCAAATTGATGTTCGGCATACTGTCTTCTCAAATAAAATGTAAGCAGTTCAAAAGGGACGGTATTTTTTTCTAGGGGCTGATCAATCTCAATCATTTTCCCATTTTTGCTGAGTTTGCTTTTCACGGCATCAAGCTTGTAGTGGTTCTCAATACTCCAGTTTTTTCGGAGATCTTCCTGGAAATACCGGACGGGCTGTCCTGTTTTTAACTCAAACCAGAGTTTTTTTCTTAAAAATACTTTGCCATTGGGTTTCGAATCTTCGTGCGTCTCAACAAGAAATTCATTACCGGGTTCCATCACACGTCTGTAGCTCAGCCGGCTGTATCCGGTTATTTTATTTTTTTTAAGATTCCAATGCCTGTAAACAAGAGTGCTTCCGGGCAGGAAAAATGTAGAATATTCGGATGCTGAACCGCTGCTTTCCATTCCAATAAATACGGCTAAACAGGAAAGAAGGCATTTTATTAAAAATTTTTGCATAGTAGAAGTCGCACTGAGGATGGGCCTGTAATCAAAAACCTTATGCTTCTTGTTCCCTGTTCGAGAATTTGTTGAACTCAGGAAGTGATCAGGATTTCCCGTCTGTATAGTGTTTTTAAGCAGAATTTTCAAACATTCTTTTGAGTCTCTCTTTGATAATAAAGGAGCCGTAAGGGATCTCGACAACAGGAGTTTTTGGGAGAGAAATATTTTTTAAAAACGATGAAAAGTTATCGGCCAGGATGACAGTTTTTTTCTGCGTTTATGCCGCTTTTATCCTTGCTATTATTGAGGAAAAAGTGCATTTTTTATAAGAAAAATTTACCTAAAGCTCTATCGGAAGGAGAGACGATGGCAAACTCAAACGAGGAAGAACAAACAAAGGAAGATCTTTCTGGTATTTCTAAAACCAAAGAGATGGAAGGTAACGGGATCATTAAAAACAGTGTTTTGTGGTCTATGGGAGTGGGCTTGATCCCAGTTCCTGTCGTTGATGTTCTGGGAACGACGGCTATTCAGCTAAGAATGCTGCAGCAGCTGAGTAAACTTTACGAAGTCGACTTTTCCGAAAACTGGGGAAAACCGGCAATCGGGTCTTTAGTCGGTGGACTAGGCAGTGGTGGTCTCGCTCGAGTAGGTGCGAGTGCAATTAAGATGGTCCCTTTTGTCGGAACGATTGCCGGGATGATTTCAAGCCCGCTGGCTTCTGGAGCCTCGACTTATGCCATTGGAAAAGTCTTCCTTCAGCATTTTGAGTCGGGAGGAACTTTTCTGGATTTTAATCCGGAAAAAGTTCGCGGGCATTTCAAAAAACTTTATCAGGAAGGCAAACTTGCTGCCGCAAAAATAAAAACTAATTTGAAGAGCGCCTGAAACTGGAGTTGGTCCCAGATGGATGAAAATAAGTCAAAAAGCAGCAAATTTGGCTGGTAATTGCATAGAAACTTGACTTCTAAAATACTCTAGAGTACTTAATTAGGACTAATTCGATCCTAATTCAGCATACGGATTGTTGTATCGCCAATTTTTAACCAGAAACTAAAGAGGAACATCATGGCATTTACTTTACCCCCCCTCCCTTATGCATACGATGCATTGGAACCGCATTATGATGCGCAAACCGTTGAAATTCATCATACCAAACACCATCAGACTTACACCGACAAACTCAATGACGCTGTCGTCGCAGCCGGTGTTCAAGATAAAGCCGTTGAGGATATATTGGCTGACCTTGACAGCATTGCAGAAAGCAAACGAGGAGCGGTACGCAATCATGGCGGCGGATACTGGAACCATACTTTTTTTTGGGAATCAATGGCTCCCAATCCGAACGGAGAGGCCAAAGGTCCCTCAGGCGCATTGGCAGATGCGATCAAGCAAAAATTCGGTTCTGTAGATCAATTCAAAGAAGGCTTTTCTGCGAAAGCAGCGGCTCATTTTGGATCAGGTTGGGCCTGGTTGGTTGTCAACGGGAGTGGAGAGTTGGAGATTACGGACACTCATGATCAAGTCTGTCCACTGAGCCTCGGCCATAAGCCCTTGCTGACTATTGATGTTTGGGAACATGCCTATTATTTGAAATTTAAAAATGTTCGTCCAAACTGGATTTCCACTTGGTGGAATATAGTCAATTGGAAAGAAGTAGAAAATCGATTTGGAAAATAATTTGCCCTGATTTGAGGAAGGACTTGTCTCTGAGTCCTTTCTCTGAGTTGTCCATTCTTCCCCTGTTTTCTTCCCAGATACTCTGCCAGATTCTTTAAAAAACGCTAGACCTATACACCATAAAAAGGTATCCTCCAGCATGAAATTTTTATAGAATCTGCATCGTTTTTGAAACGTTGAAAAGGTTTTACGAGTCGTGATCGAAAAGGGAATTGAACCTTTATTTTAACACATTTTTCAAGTGCCTATGCGAATACTCATTGCCGATGACAATGAAGAAATTCTCAATCAGCTGAAAAGTTTCCTGGAAGAGCAGGGACACCGAGTATTCGAAGCACAGGATGGCGACAAAGCACTGACGCTTTTTAAAGAACAGGAAATTGACGGTGTGTATTGTGCGATCACGATGCCCAAACTTGGAGGAATTGAATTATTAAAAGAACTCAAATCTCTCAAAACCAACCTCCCTTTTGTTCTGATCACCAAACCTGATGATGCAGGTAATGTATTGACTTCTCTGCATTTGGGCGCATGTGATTTCCTGACAAAACCATTGACCACCGCCAATCTGCATCGAAGTATTAACAAGGTTTTCGCTCTTCACGGAGATTTTCAATTCAGCCCATATTGTTTGGATCATTCAATCTCCGAATCCAGGAATCTTGAAATTGGAAACGATTTTGAATTTATTAACCGAATCGTTGCCTTTGTTACGCGCGATCTGCCTTCTTATGGAATTCTTGGAAAAGAAGATTTGTTCACGCTCGATATAGTCTTGGCAGAGGCATTGGAAAACGCGATATTCCATGGAAATCTTGAAATTTCTTCTGATCTGAAAAATGAGCGTTTCTCGCTTTTTCGGGAAGAAGGGGATCGACGTCGGCAAATCAAACCTTATCAGGGCAGAAAAGTTTACATTTTTTTCGAGATTACGCAAAACTCAGTCAAATACGTCATTCGTGATGAAGGCAAGGGATTTGCCCATCAAAAAATACTGGACCGCAAGGATCCCGACAATTTATTCAAAATCAATGGCCGTGGAATTCTGCTGATTATGAATTTTATGGATGAGGTTTTTTGGAATGAACGAGGGAATGAAATCACAATGGTCCGGTATCGTAAGAGAAAACAATAAGGACAACAGATCAAATTTTTGAAGATGTACCGGCATATATTTTGTACTTTCTTTGCATTACTAAAAACAACCGTTTGGCAGATGAAAAAATCTGGATTGCTTTTTTTTACAGCGATCATGATTCTTCAGGGATGCACAGGAGAGGAAACGCACCGCCTGCCTGCCCAGGAGGTCTATTATAAAGCATTGATGCAATTCGAGGAGCAATCTTTCAAAGAAGCAAAAATTGGTTTTGAGAAAGTTATTGAAGAAAACCCGGGGACACGACTAGCGACGGTTTCCTACCTAAAATTGGGAGATCTCAATTTTGCTGGAACCAATTGGAATGAAGCTGAAACCAACTATCAGGCATTTCTGACACACAGTCCAAACAGTCATCTTACTCCTTACGTATTGAGTCAGCTTATTTCCCTGAATTACCAGAGAAATGTGCAGGGAGTTTTTTTCAGAAGTCGAAATTTCGACCGAGACATGGAGCCTAATCGAAAAATTATCGAAGAGTATCAGCGTTTTTTCTTTTTGTATGCTAACAATGCCTATCTTCAAGATACGAAGGAATTTTTAAGTCGTGCTCAAAATGATCTTGCAGAACATGAATTTTTGGTTGGAAATTTTTATTTTGAACACAAAGCTTACGATTCAGCAATTTTGCGGTATTTGCACCTCCTGAAGACCTACTCCCAGTTTCCGCGAGTCAAAGAAGTGGGACTTCGGTTAGTTGAAGCTTACAAGGCAAATCAGCAGCCTCATCTCGCCAAAGAAATGCAGAAAGCGATCGAGGTTCGTTTTGCACCGAGTCGTAATCCATAGATCTGAGAATGACATGGGCCTCCGCACACTATTGATTGCCTCCATTATCATTACTTTGTCAAGTTGCACGCTGGCCGATCGATTCAATAAGAAATCAGGTCAAAACAGTGCCCCTCAGGCAAATCAAGAAAATAATCCATCAGAAGGAACTCCTGTTCGCAGTCCTCCCAAAATCTCTAGTTACGAACTCCTGAATCAATCCATTGGTGAACAGCAGAAGCAACTGGAGCAGCTCAAAGAAGGACAGGCTGAAGATCGAGCTGCACTGCGGCAGCTGGAGCAAAAGTTGTTGACGAATTTTGAATTGTTGGAGCGTTCCGTTTCAGGTTCTCTTACTGAAATGGATCAGTACCTGCAAAAATTGACAGTTGCTCTCAATCAGCTACAGACTCAGGCGCGGCAGAGAAACACGATGCCTTCATCTTCGGAAGGGATCGCATCTGCAGATGCAGCTTCGCCTGCGGGATCCGGCATCCGACGTCAGGAAAAATCAAATCAGGAATCACCAAAAAAATTGGTAGAAAACTACTCGCTATTTCCTGCCATAAAAAAGAGTGAATCCGCAAAAAAGACACCCATTCCTCCTCCTGCAGAAAAGCAGGCAGTCAAGCAGCAGCTTGTTCCCTTAGCTCCTCCGTCAGAAGATAAAGTGGTCAATGAAATCCCCCCGTCAAAGTTGGTAAAAGCCGAAGAAAATATTCGAAAAAGTGATTCTGAGAAAAATGCTGAAGAGGCTTTCAATGATCCTTATCTGGTGGAACCTGAAAATCCGCTCAAACTGAAAAAACGTCCTCAAGTTCGAAAGTTGTATGACCAGGGTTTGGATGCCATGATCAATCACAAATACCAAGAGGCTATTCAAACATTTCAGGACATGCTCAAACAATTTCCTGATGATGAATATAGCGACAATGCCATGTTTTGGCTGGGTCATGTCCAATTTTCTTTGAATCGCCTGGATCAGGCTGAAGAAGCATTTCATAAGGTACTCAGTCAATACGAACATCGTCCTACAACCCAGGGATATAAAACTCCGGATGCGATTTATATGCTGGGCAAGATTTCAAATTCGCGTGGTGATAACAAAAAATCGGCATATTATTATACAGAAGTGATCAAACGTTTTCCAGGATCAACGGCCGCTTCCAACGCAGAAGAAGATCTTAAATCATTGGCTGAAAAACCATGAATGAGAATTCCAAAAAATCGCCCTACCGGGTGACAGCCCTCGGTATTGATGATCTTGATCTCCCCTGGTTTTGTTCTTCTCATCGGGACTATAAGATAAAGCTTGTTACGTTGGAAAGAAGCATGAACGGACAATACCCGTTGTTTTCTGAAAGAGTCGCTCTATTACTCAATCAGGTGGATGAAAACAAACAGATCCGACGTTTCATGCCCAAGAACGAATGGGTTTTGGCAAATTATATCAAAGTGAATCTGAACAAGGTAAAATTTGACTATTTATTGCTGATTGGTGCTGAAGTTGCGGTTAAGCCCAGAAGTATGGGATATGGGGCAGGTAAAGATCAGTATCAATGTCAAAATTGTTATTATGTCGTTGGATCTCGGGAGTTGTTAAATGAAAGTAAATTTGGTCAACCCACTGGGGAACGGCAAGTTCGGAACCTCCCATTTCACGAATACGGAAACAATCATTCTGAAATCCATAATTTGGTAATGAATCTAATGAAAATTATATTGGCAAAAGAAAACATTAAACTTCAAACCTAAGTAGGGAAAGGACTGTGTGGCAAACAAAGATATCAGTATTTTAGTGGTCGATGATATTGAAAACATGAGAAAATTAATCACGAGCATGTTGTTTAAACTCAAATATACTCGGATCATGATGGCGGAAAATGGCCGAGACGCATGGGTAAAGGTGCAAAATCATCATTTTGATTTGGTAATTTCAGACTACAATATGCCGAAAATGAACGGACTTGATCTGCTCAAAGCAATTCGAAGTGATCCAAAAGTTTCAAAAGTACCTGTCTTGATGGTCACAGCAGAAGCGGAAAAGGAAAGCATCGTGGAGGCTGCAAAGCATAAGGTGAATGGATATATCGTCAAACCATTCAGTCCTGCAACCTTGGATGTTAAGATCAATGACATTTTTAAGAAATTGGGACTCTAGTCACTCGCAGGATAAAAACGCGAAGGCCTTTTTTTAAGGACTGTGGGTTTCAAGCAGGTGCTTGATCAGAAGAGGATTCATGTTTTTAGTGCGCCCTCAAAATCGTTCAAAGATTGAGCTTGATGCCTCAAAAAACAGGAACAGGCTGGTCTGTAAAATTTGTAAAACCCTGATCAGTCAGCAGAGTTATTTAATCGCCGTTGATGGAAAAACTCCTTACTATACGTTTTACAACCCAAGCCATTATCGCTTTGACATCATGACCCTTTCCAATTGCTATTCGGTTTTAGACGTCTCTCCCTTTTCTTTTGATTACACTTGGTTTGCTGGATATGCCTGGAGCGTTTTGTGTTGCTCATCTTGTTATGAGCATTTGGGATGGCGTTTTAGAAATCAAGAGAAAAATCCGCCTCTCTTCTTTGCTTTGATTCAAAATAAATTGGAAGACCGTCCCCCTTGAAGGCGTTTTCTAGCTTTGTCGAGCAGTCCTCTCGCAGGAATAATGAATATTAGATTGAAATTTATAATAATTTCAGTTATATTGAGGGTTTTTTAGTAAGTATGAATTTTTTGTGTTTTCAGTTCTAAAAAGGAACATTCTATGTCCATTTCAATAGAACAATTGGCAAAACTTGGTCAGACAGATCAGGAACTCGTCGTTTTGCAAAGAAAACTGAGCGATGTTGAAAAAGAAATTGCAGGAGCCCGGCTTGTCGTTGATCGTCTTGAAAAATCGCTTAAAGAAAAGCAGCATCAATTTGATGAAGTCACCGAAAATCGCCGGCTCGGTCAGCAGAAACTTGGAGAAGCAGATATTTTTATTACAAAACTTGAAGCTCAAGTGCCGATGATAAGGACCCAAAAAGAATTTGTTGCAGGAAAAAAGCAGCTGGAAGATGCCAGAAAACACCGGGGGACAATCGAAAACGAATTACTGGAATGCGAAATAAATCTAGATGAGTACGAAGCGGATCTGAAAAAATTGCAAGAACAAATGGATGAAGCCAATGAGGGATTTCAAAAAAATATTGCTGATTTGCTCAAGGAGCAAAAATCTTCTACGAAGAAACTGGAGAAACTTAAAAAGAACAAAGTGGAATTAATTGGAAAACTGGATCCTAATATTGCAGCGCAATATAACAATTTTCTAAAAAGAGGAATTACACCGGCAATTTGTCAAGTTGTCAATAAAGCATGTACTGGATGCAATTCTTCGCTCCAACCTCAATTTGTTAATGAAATGATCGGTGATCCAAGTCAGCATCGCCACTGTCCATTTTGTTTTCGCATCCTGTATTATATTCCAGAACCCGAAAAAAGTTAATTGCTGGTTATGGAGAGATCGTCCGATCAATGCTAATTCCATAACAGGCACTGAAGCAGTTTACCAGGAGACGGGTTTCAGCCTATGAGATCTTCCATCACTATGAGTAGAAGTGTTTCTCAACTCCTTTTCCTTCCGATTCTTAATTTCAATTCAAAACAATCTTCTCAGTACTGCGAACTTCCAAAATTTTGGAAGTATTTTCTCGTTTTACTGGCTGGAATTTCACTTGCAGGATGCAGTGAGATCCAATATTACCTTCAGGCAATTGAAGGACATCTCGATATTTTAAACCGCAAGCAGAAGATAGAAGACCTGCTGGAAGCTCCTGGGACTCCCTCCGATTTAGTCCGGAAATTAAAGCTGATCCAGGATGTTCGCCAATTTGCTGTTGACCGACTTCATCTGCCAAAAATTCATGGATATACCTCCTATTCTGATATCAAAAGGCCGTATGTTGTTACGGTAGTCACGGCCTCTCAACGATTGCAGTTTGAACCTTACAAATGGTGTTTTTTGTTTGTCGGCTGTGTGTCATATCGGGGTTATTTCAACGCAGGAGACGCAGAGGAATATGCTGAGGGATTGAAAAATAAGGCCTGGGATGTGAGCGTCGGCAATGTAAGAGCGTATTCGACATTGAACTGGCTGAACAACGAATTTATGCCCGACTATTTTAAAGACCCGGTATTGAATACTTTCGTTGATCGTTCTGATACTTCGATCATTAGGCTATTGATTCATGAGATGGCTCACCAGGTTGTTTATGTTAACGGGGATACTTCTTTTAACGAATCTTTTGCGGTTTTTGTTGAACAGGAAGGGTTGAAGCAATATCTCGAGTCACTAGAAAAGGGTGCAGCGAAATCCTATCAACGCTATCTCAAAAGATACGATGATCAAACGCGTTTCCTCCAGATTGTTTCTTCCTACTACGAAAAACTGGAGAAGCTCTACCAATCCGATCTTTCGGAAACAGAAAAACTTTCAGGAAAAAAGAGACTTTTCGAGGAAATGAAAAAAACTTACCAACAACGAATTGGAGAGTTTGAAATCATCAAATACGATTCCTGGTTTGACCAAGATTTGAATAATGCCCATTTGCTGGGAATCCGACGTTACAACAATCATGTGTCATCATTTCAAAAAATATTTCGCAGACAAGATCAAGATTGGAAAGCATTTTTCTCTAAAATTGAGGAAGTTGCTTCATTTCCCAAAGAAAAACGAGAAGCTTTTCTTCAGTCGCTCTAGTGCCGGAAGAAGTAGATTGCTCGGGTATACGAGATTTCCCGTTTTCTCTCCTCAATTCATAATTTTTTGCTTTGTCATTCTTCAATTCATGCGATTTTCGAAAATTTTTGTAGAATTCCTTGCATTCTGAAAAGGTGAGAGCAAGACTTTGAAAATGACTGCAATTTACTTTTGAAAACAATAATTTCGGCAAATATTAGCAGGACATGCAAAATTCTTTGAACCTCAATCTAAGTTGTATCCTCAGTCAAAAATAGAACGGTAATTTTTTATTCTTTTTTTAATTCAAAAAAAGGAGGAGTTATGAGACGTGCGAGTCCAAAAGGATATATTACTCATGGAGAGATTGAACAGGCTATGAAGTTTTTTTTTGAAAAAGGTGGGAAAATCAAAATCTTACCTCAAGAAAAGGCAACTTCAATCACCGTGATTGGAGCAGAAAAATGGGGAGCCTACGAGTCGCTTGGAGAATTAAATTTCTAATGTTTAAATTTGATAGGAGAAAAATCAATGCTTGATGATTACCACTGCCCCGGCTGGTTTTGAGTTTCCGACAATACAGCTCAAAACCAGTCTATTTCCAATATTTCTTCAAAAACTCATTTCCAGTACCTCTCCCTGTTCTAAACTGATTTCGATTCCTCCCCGGATGTTTCCATGAATGTGGAATTTTTCTGATCATATTGCGAAGCGAAAAATGGATTCCATTTTTTTCAGAAATAAGTCTTTGCAGGCAGACCAGTTTCATGTGCAGTCAAGTCTCCTTTGAAAAAACCAGGCTGCTTAAATCCATGTAGCGTGATGACCACAAAGCAAGAGTTTGACAAATATAAAGTCGGTTTTGCCGCTTCACGGGATTTTTATCCATCACCATGACCTTGTCGAAAAAGGCAGTGATTGCGGGTTCCAGATTGATCAAAGTCGGAAGATACTGTTCGAGGTCCAGATCTGAGTGAACAAGCGGTTTAACTTGTTTCCACAATTCTTCTTCCTCGGATAGAGATAGGGCTTTTTCATCAATCTTTTCAAGATCTGTTGCTGACTGGCTCTTGGAAATATTGACTGCCCGGACGATGGCCTCAACAGCTAATTTAAAGGCTGGAGATTCTAAATGCTGTCTGACAAACCCGGCTAGCGTCTTCTGTTGATGAGGCAGAAGTGTCTTTCCTTTCATTAACGCTTCAATAACATCGTAGCGAATCCCTGCTTCCTGCATGAAAAAGCGTTGCCGCAGTTCAAAAAATTGATCCAGAGCCGTTGTGATTTCATGGAGGTCCAAATTCAATTTTTGTTGAGAATTAAGAGTTTCTGCGGCCCTGCGGGTCCATTCTTGAATTGACAGCTCTAATTTTGATTGGTTGAGTATCTGCACAATTCCCTGAGCGGTCCGACGAAGGGCATAGGGATCGGCAGTACCAGTGGGGCGTATCTTGAGTGAAAATGCAGTTGCCAACATATCCCATTTGTCTGCCAGCGCTACGACCAGGCACTCGATATGCTGGGGAAGGGTGTCCTGGGCAAAACGAGGATGGTAATGCTCCCGTATTCCCTGGCATACAATTTCGTTTTCACCCTTCAGCCTCGCATAATGCTCTCCCATTGTGCCCTGCAGTGCTGGAAATTCTGCCACCATTTGAGATTGAAGGTCAAATTTGCACAGTTCGGCGATTCGATTTACTGTGTCAATTTGCTTTTTATCCAACCGAAGGTGATTTGCAATGGCGAGACTCAGACTTTGAATCCGTGCCATTCTTTGAGCAATAGACCCTCGCTTTTGAAAGAAAACGACCTGATTCGATTTTTCGGTAAAAAAGGAGAGGTCGTGTTTTTGATCTTCCTGAAAAAAGAACCGGGCATCGTTTAGGCGAGCACGGATCACTTTTTCGTTCCCATGGATGACGAGATCTGCATGTTGAGAATCTCCGTTGCGAACAGTGACAAAAAAAGGCAGCAGGCTATTATTTTTATCATAAACTGGAAAATAACGCTGATGTTTGGCCATTGTCATGACCAGCACTTCGGAAGGAAGTTCCAGAAAATCTTCATCAAACCGGCCCAACAACACCGTCGGCCATTCCACCAAATTACTCACTTCGTTTAAAAGATCTTTTTCCATTGTGACGAGAAATCCATGCTGATTTTCCAGGGATTTGACTTGTTCAACAATGACAGATTTCCGGTTTTCAAAATCGGGATTCACCTTTACAGAATCGAGAACGGTAAGATATTGTTGAGCATGTGGAAGATTGATCGGTTCGGGATTTAAAAAACGGTGGCCATAGGAAAAATTTCCAGACTGCACCATTTCCAAGGAAATGGGCAAAGTTTGATCATTCCAAAGAGATAGCAACCAGCGAATCGGACGAATATATTTCAATTTGTATGTTCCCCATCGCATATTGCGTGGAAAAGAGAGAGCAATGATCCAGTCTTTGAGATGTTCTTTAAATACAAGAGATGTTGCTTTGCCTTGAATTTCTTTGCGAGCAAACACAAAGTCTTGATTTTTGAATTTCTGCACGAATAATTCTGTCTCCGAAACCTGATTTTTTTTGGCAAATCCTTGAGCAGCCTTGCTCCAATCGCCATTCTCTTCCTTAGCAATAGTCAGGGGAGGGCCTTTGATTTCCAAATTTTGATCTTCCTGTTTGTCGGGCAATCCGGAAACAAGAACGGCCAGCCGTCTTGGTGTCGAATAGGTTTCCAGTTTTTCCAGCGAGAGCTTATTTTTTTGACATGTCGATTGTATCGAATCTGCCAATTGCTGAACCGCCGGTAAGATCATCTGGGCCGGCATTTCTTCCAAACCGATTTCCAATAAATAAGTATTCATAGTTGTTTTTCCATCTCCTTGACCAATCTTTTAGCTGTATTCTGGTCCTTCATTAGAGGAAACCCCAGTTGTCGGCGTTTCTCTAAAAAAATTGCAGCCACCTGATGAGAGAGCTTTCTCACGCGAGCAAGATAAGCAGCCCTTTCTGAAACACTGATCGCTCCCGCCGCATCCAGCTGATTGAAGGTATGCGAGCATTTCAAAATGTAGTCATAAGCAGGAAAAACCAGTTCGTGTTCCAGGCATCTGCGTGCTTCTGATTCATATTGATCAAAAAAACCAAATAGAAGGTCGGCATCAAGAACTTCAAATGTATATTTCGAGTGTTCCACTTCAGGTTGTTTGAAAATCGCCTCGTAAGAAACCCCTTCAACATATTCCAGGTCAAACACATTTTCTTTTTCCTGAATGTAGGAAGCCAACCGTTCCAGGCCGTAGGTTAACTCAACTGAAATAGGACTGCATTCCAGTCCGCCCACCTGTTGGAAATAAGTATATTGCGTGACTTCCATGCCATCCAGCCAAACTTCCCATCCCAAGCCCCATGCTCCTAATGTTGGAGCTTCCCAATTGTCTTCTACAAATCGAATATCATGCTCCAAAGGGTTGATTCCGAGGGTTTTTAGAGATTCCAAATAAACTTCCTGAACATCATCGGGCATCGGTTTCATGATCACCTGGTACTGATGATGCTGATACAATCGGTTGGGATTGTCTCCATACCGACCGTCAGTGGGACGGCGTGAAGGTTCAACATAAGCGACATTCCAGTCTTCCGGGCCAATTGTACGAAGAAAAGTTGCAGGATTCATGGTCCCTGCTCCTTTTTCTACGTCATATGGGTTCATCAGGATGCAACCTTGCCGTGCCCAAAATTGATGCAGGGCTATTATTATATCCTGCAAGCTATGGGGACCAGTTCTTTTTGTCATAACAAGAGTGGAGCAAAATTAAATTGTGAAGGTAAGAAACAATCTGGTAAAATTTCTGGACAGAAGAGAAAAGTTGCAGGCGGATAATTATTGTTCTTGATTTTCAGAAAAGGATTTCTGTTTCAAATGAATTACATTTCCACGCCTGAAGTGGGATTGAAAATCGATCGGATCGGGATTTAAAATCCTTTGCTCTTCTTCGGAATAAAATTCTACTTCCTCATCCCATTCTTCTTCGGCCACAGTTTGTTCAATTGATCGAATTTTCTCGTGAATCGAAATAAGAAAAAAAAGCACCCCTGTTCCAATCACTAACAAGCCGGCCTCAAAAATTCTCAGTGGAAGGATTTGCTGTAAAGTCCATGCAGAGATTCCAATCGCTCCGCAGAGCAGGGCGAAAATGAATAATTTTCTGGCAAGGTTTAAGGTCAGGTGCACTGCCGAAGTGAACCTCAATTTCTGGAGTCCGGAATTGTATTCTTCTAACATCTTTTATTTCATTCTAATGATTTATTCTGTCAGCAAAGAGTGGTCTTGCAGGTAATATAGCGTTTCATAAAGAAATGGACAATTACTTTTTATATTTCTTTCTCAGTGCGTCAAATCTTGCATAGCTTGCTTTCAGTTTCAGCGTTTTCTGATTCAACCCTGAATTTGATTCTTCAGTTCGAATAAGGTAATTCAAGAAAAATTTTGAAATCGTATTTATTTTTCAGAATCCGAAATCACCGCATTTTTTATTTATAGGTCTATGGAATATCAAGCTTTTACAATTGGTGAAATCGAAGGAGTTGTGATTGAAAACCTCAAGAAGTTTGAGGACGATCGAGGATGGCTATGTGAGTTGTTCCGTCACGACGAATTGGATGAAAAATATTTCCCGGCAATGTCCTATATTTCTCTTTCTAAAGCCAACATTGTTCGCGGTCCTCATGAACATGTTGAACAAACGGATCTTTTTGCCTTTTTGGGACCGGGGACATTTGAAATTACCTTATGGGATAACCGGAAAGAGTCTTCCACATACTGGAACAAAATGGTATTTTCCGCCGGAGAATCCTCTCCGCTCAGTGTACTTGTTCCTCCGGGAATTGTTCACGCCTACCAAAATCTGAGCAGTTATGAAGGTGTAGTCCTAAATTTTCCGAATCAACTGTTTATGGGAAAAAACAAAAAATTTCCGGTGGATGAAATTCGCCATGAAATTGATCCTGATTCTGTTTTCAAAATTTAAGATCTAGGTTTTGGAAAACAATCTTTTAAATTTATGGATTATCCGTTCAGGAAATGAGGGTTTACAATAGTCCTTTTGGTCAATTAGATCAAAACGAAAGTGATCTGCGGTTTGAGGGGAGAGATTCAGGAGTGGGCTCCCCTCATCTTGAGAAATTTGTTTTAAAAAGTACAGATCGTATATCGGTATTCCCATCGCCTGCCAGCGAGCTGTGAGGGCATGTTCGTTCAGAATCGATCGAATTTTGTGACGGAAATGCTCCCATTTGCTGTGAGAAAGTGTCAGCGCACTGTGCCAGTCACGGGTCAGCCATTGCTCCAGGTAGTTTTGATAGTCTGGACTGAGCGGGGCTTCCGGTTTGAAAGCTCTACTTTGAAAGGCTTTATCACAAAAAGGATCAATCTCAGTGATCGTGATCAAACTCTTCATCTGAGTCATAACGGAGTGCGGCACGAAAAAAAAACTGCTGCGAACCCAACACTTCATATCCCAATTCAGCAGTTGCAAGTTCTTAAAATTCGAAGGAGGAAGATCCACCAGACCCGCCACGGCAGATTCTCTTGAAAGAAAATGCAGCAATTTTGAATCCGCCAATTTCTGATATTGATCTCCATATGCTAAAAAAGCATCGGTGACAAATAAATAGCAATCACAATCACCTTGAAGTTCTTTCAGAGTTTCCCAACCTTTCATCCACCCGGAGAATTCGAAGAGGGAGTTGTTTCCGCCAATTTTTGCAGTGCAGTCCTCAAGCAGCTGCAGCTTTTGCTCTTCATGCAGGTTGTCTACGATGACGGTGAAGACAGAGCTTAATTCAAAGCTCCGGATCACTTCGGCCAATGTAGAAAATGCATCGGCATAACGTTGTTGATCATATTGAATAAAAATTACGCCCAACTGAGTCATTTCTGCTTTGACAATGGGGTTAAAGATTCTACAGCGGAAGAACCCTGAGGTCTAAGGTTTGTTCAATTTTGAAGTTCGCTATTTCATGACTTTTCTGCAGGGAAATTCTTTTGTGCATAGTCTGACCGGAGGAGCGAAAGATATTGTTCTACATAGGGGAGTATCTGTTGAGTAGGGATTGTCGGGAGTGTGTCGAAAGAATGTTTGACCATCGGCAAATGCAGAAAAACAAGACGTGGTGTGTTCGCCTTTTGCAATGCCTGATAAAAGTTCCTTGCTTCCCTCATTGGAACCAAAGCGTCTGAATCACCTTGAAGTATCATAAAAGGAGGTGGATTCCTGGAGATTCTCCGTACTGGAGATGCCTGCCGAAATTTTTTTGGTTCAGTTTCAGGGGTACTCCGCATGACCGTTTTCAGCAAGCCGGCTAATTCCTTATTTCTCGGGATTTGAAACGGTGCTTCAAAATCATAAATTCCATAGAATGCAACGCATCCCTGGATCGTCGTATCCACAGTTTCAAATTGGGGTTGTAAATCAGCCTGATTGGGAGTCAGGGCTGTCAAAGCGGAAAGATGTGCACCGGAAGAACCTCCGGTGATAATGATAAAGTCGGGATCGGCTCCATATTTGATTCCGTGTTCTTTGATCCACGCAACCGCGCGTTTACAGTCAATCACGTGATCCGGAAAAATTGCCTGAGGGCTCAATCGATAACTTATTGCGAAACAGATCCATCCCTGACTAGCCATGCGGGTCATTAAAGGAATTCCCTGATTTTTTGTGCCGATGGTCCATCCTCCTCCATGAACCTGAAGCAAAACCGGGCAGGCATTGCTGTGATTGCGCGGGCGATAAATGTCCAGCAGAAGGCGGCAACCACGCTCTTCAAAAAAAACGATATCTGAAATTATTTCAATCTGCGGATTTTTAGATAAAACTGCAGGGTTCCAGTAGGCTTTCCAGTCAAAGGCAAAAGGGATAAATTTCTGGCGGAATTCCGGCAGGATTTTGCTTTTGTAATCCGCACCCAGTGCAGCATTCATTTGATTTTGAATCAGGGGGCCCATCCGGTAATGCATTTTTGCACGAAAACCTAAAATTACCCAACTGGAAAATGAGAGCATCAAAGCAATTTGGCCGATATCACTTTCAAGGGCTCCAGCCAAATAAAACAGGAGGGCGATTCCGAGGTTGAAGACGATCCAGTGAAACACCAGGTCGCCAATCAACCATCCGAATACGAATGTAGCAAAATAGAATTTTCCATCTTTAATCAGACGGAGTGGGCGGAATACATTGAAGGTGAGAACAGCACAAACCATGCTCCATAGCAAAAACAGAATGGCCATGTTGTCCTCTCCGGAAGATGGTAGCAGAGGGGGAGCGGCAGTGCTTAGCGCTTAGAAAACTGATATTGTTTACGTGCACCGGGTTGTCCGTATTTCTTTCGCTCTACTCTTCTGGCATCTCGAGTGAGCATTTTTGCTTTTTTTAACATTGGACGCAGTTCTTCATCGGCTTCCTGAAGGGCTCGCGCGATTCCGTGTCGAATTGCTCCAGCCTGTCCTGCTAAACCTCCGCCTTTGACATTGACCAAGATATCATACTGTCCAATTGATTCTGTCAGATCCAAAGGTTGGCGAATGATCATTTTCAGTGTCTCTCTTGCAAAATAGTCATCGATGCTTTTCTTGTTGATGACGATGTTGCCTGCCCCTGGCCTCAAATAAACTCGAGCAACCGAACTTTTTCTTCTTCCGGTGCCATAATACTGTTCTAATGCCATCTTCTATTATCCCTTCAAAGGAAAAGGTTGTGGTTTTTGCGCTGCATGCGGGTGCTCCGAACCGGCATAGACTTTCAACTTGTGGATAGAAGACCGATTCAAGGCGTTCTTCGGCATCATTCCTTTAACTGCTTTGTAGACCAATTCTGTTGGTTTTTTTGCTAAAAGCTCTCCTGCTCTCGCAGATTTCATACCACCGGGATACCCGGTATGGTGATAATAAATTTTATCCTGCATTTTATTTCCGGTCAAAGCGATCTTTTCTGCATTCACCACCACAACAAAATCTCCGGTGTCAACGTGGGGGGTATAGATTGGCTTATGCTTGCCGCGGAGATAATCGGCGATTTGAGTCGCAAGACGTCCCAAGGCCATCCCTTCTCCATCAACAATCCACCATTGACGAGGATAGGTGCCATTTTCCATGTCTTCTTTTCTAACTGATCTCGTTTTCATGAAAACCTTAATTTGCTGGCTGACGAATCTATCTAAAATGTAAAAATTAAACTGAAATAATTACATGATATCTAAATGCATTACAAGTTTTTAAATCTTAATGGGGAAAATAATAGTCTTCCCATAGTTTTGTTGAAAGTTGAATTCGATTTTTGGATCTCCAGTCGTAGGCAAATACCGGCTTTTTCTTGAGTCCATTCCATTTTTGATGACCTGCAATTGCAGCAAAAATTTCACTGTAGCGGCACACTTGGGGTTGTTGATGAACATCGAGGCAAATCAGCATTTGATTGTTTTCAACATATTTGAAAATCTCTTGAAAAGATTGCTGAGGCGTTTCTTTGACTGCAAAAAATCCAACATTTCTATAACGACTGGGATCGGCGATGGCCGAATAATTTGGAATATAAACCGCGAGGTGATGGAAAAGTGGAAAAATGCAGATAAGCATCCCCATTCGCTTTAGTAAAAGTGGTATTTTGTGACTTGTTAAATAATACCAGACCCCTGCAAAGATCGCATAGAATGCGGGAATCAATCCCGTAGCCCGGCGAATTCCCGGAGCAGAGTATCCTGCCAGATTTGGAATGATCAAAGTGATGAGAAGCAACGAAAATGCCGCAATCAAAAGGGGACGTAGGGCTCGATTTGTTGCCAACAAAAAAAATCCATAGAGAAGAATCAGGACCGAGGGAATTTGGATGAATAGATTTGAAAACTCGACATGTTTCAGTTCAAAATAGTAGCTGGAACCGGGTTGAAAAAGGTCTTTGAGTACCTGTTTCACATTTGCAATGTAGCTTTGCCATTCCCACAAAAGGGTTCCGCCACCACGAAAAATCCCTTTTTGGGTGTTGGGATCAAGAATTAGCAAGGCGGGATCTTTTAAATAGTAGAGAGCGAAAAGGAAGGGCAATACAAAGCCGGCTGCACACAGACATATATGCAGGCCGGCAAAATGGATCCGGATTGTTTGCCTCTTTTTAACAAGGGAAGTAGTGTATAGAATAAAAAGCAGCGGCAAATATAGTATGAAAGTTGGATATGACATCCATGCAATCATCATTGTAATGCCAAAAATAAGGGATTGAAAGAGACTGAATCGGGAGTTGAAAGGATTGAAAGAGACGAGAAACAGGCAAATTGAAATGTATTGAAGATCAATTCCGTAACTGGTTTGAAGCGTATTAAAGTACAACCATGTCGGTGACAAACCCACTGTCAGCAAAATTAGCCACGCTTTTGGTTTTCCTAGATATCGCTGCAACAGAGCAGCAAGGCACAACAGAGAAAACAGGTGAATCGCAAGTCTGGCAAATTTGGCTAGATGAATTGAAAAACCCAAAAATTTATAAATCAAAAGAAGAGTCCCATAATAGCCGACGTTGCTGGAAATTCCATCGTAAATTGTGTTTTGTTCAAGCCAGTACACATTGCGTATGGATTCAGCCAACTCTTCAAAACGAATCTGGTTCAACGAGTTGAGCGTGTAAATCAGTTGAAGAATCCACAGAATTATCGGAAGCAGCCAATAAAGGACTGTGAGAAGAGTCTGATTTGGATTCCTCGATACTTGCACCGAGTTTTTGAGCAAATGATTGAGCATCAGTTATGAAAATTTATGAAAACTATTTATCGGGTTCTCGAATTTTAACCGTTGTCTTTATTCTGTATCTTGGCACCCGGGTCACTGCTGCGATTTACTTTGTTCCCCAAAATGATGAAGTGAATTTTATCCAATATTCAATGCTGATGGCTCGGGATTGGCAAAAATACAAATACATGTCTTTAGACGGGACCGTATCTGTCTGGGGAGATAGGACCATTGAATACAAGCAACCTCTGCAGTTTTGGTTGAATTCGTTGACGGTTGATTTCTGGAAAAACCCGTTGGTCGGTGGACGTGCTTGGGGAGTTGTTTTTGGATTTTTCGGGATTTTTTTCACACAATTGTTGATTACCAAAATTTGGGACAAGCAAGCGGGCATAATTAGCACGGTTTTTATCACGTTTTCAAGCTTCTACCTGTTTTTCGATTCTGTTTGGTACACGGAAGTTTTTGTTTATGGATTGGGGGCAGTATTCATCTATGTGCTTTATCAATTTTTGCTGTCGAACCGATGGGAGTTTGGTGTCTTTGCCGGATTCCTTTTGCTGGGTGTTTTGCTAATGAAAGGGACTGGACTTCTCTGGATTGGACACGCACTCATTGTCCCCATCTTTGTTTTTGCAAATCAGTCGAAATCAATGACAGAGATAATGCATAAAGTGAAAAGTCGGGGAAGAATAATTTTAGGAAAAACTCTGCTTTTAATCATCCTGGTCAAAATTGTTCACTACATTCTTATTGATTGGCGGTTTTCAGAACACTACCATGCATCGTATCAATCAAGACTCCAAATGAATTTATCCGAAATTCTTGAGTTTCCCTTCAATCAATGGATTAACAATATCAGCTTTTTTTTCTATGGTGTTTTTCAACGGGAATTTGCTCTATTCACAGTTCCGGTAGTCGGCTTTTTAACGTTCACTTTCAGTTGGCTGATGCTCAGGGAAAAGATTCTTTTTTTAAAATTTTGTGCTGTTTTGGGAATGTTTTTCATATCGTTTATGCCAGCAGTCCTGGTAGCGAAGAACAATGTGATTCACTATTTTGGTACGGGACTCTACTATGCCTACGCACTGATTGCTATGGGAATGAGCGTCTTTTTAGGACATTATTCCAGAAAGCGATGGGCTGATTTGGCAATGCTGACTGCCGGCCTCGGACTTTGCTGGTCTGGAGCAATGTCCCTGAGCGATACCGTTCGTTGGGGCCAGTCCGAGATTTCGATGGCGCGGACACCCCCCGGGCAAGGGAATGGTTCCGGGATTATGGAAATGATCAACTATGTCTCGAAACTCCCTCCCAGCATTTTGATTGCTGACCCACAATGGGGGCATCCCATCACGGCTCTGCAAATTTTTCATGAACGGTACTTTCCGCATGTCGACTACAAACACTGGCCTCTGCAGGCAGATGGGATTGAGCTATACTTTCGAAAGGCTTACCGGAAGGGGGTGCCGCTCTATTTTTTAGCAGATCCCAGAAGTCCCGGAGAACGGCCTCAGATTGATTTTATCCTCAATAGCAAATTGTACTGTGCCGAGAAACATGTGATTCTTAAGAGATACAGGGGGCGGGTGCTGCCGGGAACTTCAATTGCTATTTGTCAGTCTGATATGGAAAAACTGAAAAATCGATACGACAAATTTTCTGATTTCTGTCTAAGGTATCAGGACGAATTGCCAGAATTATGTTCCTCTCAAAAATGAGCAGCTTCGATAAATTAAATGAAAAAATTTAAAAGCTGCTGGACGACCTTTTTTTCCCTGGACTCATCAGGGAGACTGTCAATCACACGGATCAAGCCTTCAGATGCCTCATTGTTTGAGTTAATTTGATTCAGAGGAATTTCTTGAAAAGCCTGTTCATTCACCATACAGAATGCTTTACCCGCTTGCGGTTCTTTGACTTTCCTGAAGCATTTAAAATATCCATGTGGATTGGGATGCCGATTATAGTCTTTGAATGACATCACAAAGTAGGAATTTCCCAACAGGAGCAGGTACTGCTCTTCGACCAGTAATGCCAGGGCATGTTCCTCAAATTCAAAGGGATGCTGGTTGTCGGTCCACAGGAGTTCATGGGGGGTGTTGCTGATGCAGGAAAAATCATTTTCCTCGTAAATCATCAAAATCTCTAAAACAGTTTCTTCAAATGCCACGTAGAAATTGTTGTGAGATTTTGTAAAAAATTTGGAGTACTTTTCGGGAATATCGGCGGGATAGTCTTGAGGAAAATTTTCTCCGAAACGCATACGATCCGCTTTGACAACAGGCAAGAGCTTCTGAGGAAAAATTCTTTCAACAAACTGGATACTCAATTCAGGTTCTTGAACTTTAGGATGCATCACTTCCTTGAGCTTTTTTACTATATTGCTCAACCATGAAATACTTCCTCGTTTTTCTTCTGCCTCGAAAATATCGTCAACCATTTCTTCATACAATGCCATTTCATCGAGAGCACCTTCATCCATCCCCAAATCAACTTCCGGGACGCTTTCCTCTTCCGTCATCTGTTTTCTCAGTTTAGAGACCAATTCCAGGAGAATATTGGAAGGCAATCGATCCAGCAGCACTTTTTCAGCCCGGATTGTAGTTTCGGTATCAAAAGTTTGACGATGCCGCAGATTGGCGTTCAATCGCTTTGAAATTTTTGTCCACTTGAGATAGCCAACATACAATTCTGCTTTAGCAGTGCTGAGGGCCGGTACTGATGAAGTATTTTTCCGATCTTCTTCACGCAGTTTTTGTGACAACCAATATCGTAAATATTGATCCTTCCATTTCAAATAGATGGTCAGCTGATCATTGCTGAATATGGCGTAAAGTAAATCCGTAAATTGGCGAGTGACTTCCGAATAAGAGACTTCTGATTGGTTAAAGATTGGATCATGTTGGGATAACACTTTTTGAAGCCAGGAAACTGAAAGGTGATTTTTTGTAGTGTTGCGGATTGAAGGAGGAATTAAATTGGCATAACTGCTCGCCAGAGAATCAATAAAGGTCTTGAGACCGTGTTGTGCTTCTTCTGCAGTTTCCGGGGATTCGAAAAACGATTTTGTGGAAAGTACACATTCGATCACATCGGATGTTGCTTTCAGTTTTCGGGACAATGCCCGAAACGTGATCTCTTTGGACGTTATTCCGCCCCGGAACATGAGCTTCACAAAGAGAGTGAGTTGACTGGAGGAGGAAAAAAACTCAAAATTTTGGATGAGCAATAACTTTTGCTGTGTGTCGAGTGTTTCAAAGCAAATGTCGATCTTTTCACAGAGACGAACCGCGTTGTCGACACTGTCCGAATCAAATTCCTCTTCTGTTTCTCCTCGCAACGCGGTCAGTTCCTGGATCACGTCTTCCAATCCTTCAGAGGATAAGATTTGAACTTCATTTTCTTCTTTTTTAAGGCCGTCCTCTGCATCCGGGCTGGTAAAAAAAGGGGTATCAGCCATAGTCACTCCAATGATTGGTCCATCAGAAATAGTCAATTTTCCAATAAAGTGTTGTTCTTGAGATAGACACGAGGAATTCTCATGTTGTAGCCAGTCAGAATTTCATAAGGAATTGTTCCTGCTTTTTCAGCAATTTCTTCAATACGGATCTGTTCTTGATTTTGAGTTCCAATCAATACCACCTCGTCTCCATTATAGGCGGTTCCTGCTTCAAGATTCACCATGAATTGATCCATACAAACTCGTCCTACAATAGGGTATCGTCTTCCTCGAATCAAGACTTCCCCGCAATTTGACAGGGCGCGACAGTAACCATCGCCGTATCCAACAGGCACAGTCACGACACGAATCATATGGTCGCTTTTCCATGTTGCACCATATCCGATCGGGCGATGTGCTTCAACGGTTTTAAAGTAGACGACTTTTGAATGCAGTGAAAGAACTGGTTTTAAATCTAGAATTTGTCGGCTTGCCGGGTCGGGGTAGACCCCGTACAGGATGATGCCCGGGCGAACGAGATCGAGGTGAGTTTGAGGAAAATGCAAAATTCCTCCAGAATTTGCCAGATGCCGAAGCGGGACGGGAACGCCCAATCTTTCAAAATGGAAAAGTGCTTCTTCAAAGCGTTCCAATTGTTCCAAAGTCATGGGAGACTCGGGATTGTCAGAACAGGCTAAATGGGAATAGACTCCTTCCAGAAGACAGTGTTCTGCCCCAACTGCTGCTTCAATAAAGGAGCCTGAGGAATAGCTGTGAACCCCAAGCCGTTCCATCCCGGTGTCAATTTTTAAGTGCATCACTGCGGTTTTTCGTTTTGCCTTTGCAACCTCTTCGACCTGCTTGAGTTTTTCCAGGGAAGAAATCGTCAATTCCAAATCAAAGTCGAGAAAATGTTCTATTTGACTATTCAAAATTCCTCCAAGTACCAAAATTGGCAGTTGGATACCGTTTTGGCGCAGAGTAATACCTTCTTCTAAAAAGGCAACTCCGAGCCGTCCGATTCCCAACTCCACCAGATGGCGGGCAACTGGAACCAATCCGTGTCCATAGGCATTTGCTTTGACAATTGCCATGATTTTGCTAGTCTTGACGTGATTTTTAATCACCGACAAATTGTGGCTGAGATGATCAAGGTTGATTGTTGCAACCGTCGGACGTGTCATCATTTCATTCGTTAGTGCATTTGAAATGGTCATTTCATCAGGATGTTCTATTGAAACTGGCTGTAGTACCCGAACAGGGCGCTGCAAAAGAACTCGAAGTTTTCCAAATCATCATCTTCGCTGATTTTTTTTAAAGCAGCGAGAAACTGATCTCCACTATAAAAAGTTTGGTAGGCGTCGTAAATTTTGATTCGAATACGATGCTCGATAAACAATGGAACCAATTCGTTGACAATTAATGAGAGTTCATTCAGGTCATTCTCCAGTCGATCTAAAATATGTTTGAAAAAAGTTTGAATAGACGGTCTTAATCGATTCAAATCCTCTTTCAAGGTTTCGCTTCTGACGAATTCCCCTTCTTTTGGGGGAGCGGATTGTGGTTTTATTATTTTTCGCTTTTTGTGAGGGACTTGTTCAGTAGGAAAAGCCAGCCGATATTGTTTTTGATCTCGAAAGTATTGAAACAACGCCTGCGCCTTTTCTGTATCAAGCTGGGAAGGAACCGGTTCACCTGCCAGGACTCTTTCTAAAAAGGGGTTTTTTCGATTGATATACCGATCATAAGTATCAGCCCCAATTTGATAAGGCGGCGTTTTGCGATAACTTTCCTTTTTTTTGTTCTGTTGTAAAATGAGAGGGACGGCAGGTGGTTTCTTACTTGTGCTCATTTTTGCTCCCTTCCAGGTATTTTACTTTCATATAAATTGATGGTGTTTTTCGTAATTTCAGGCAAATCAGATAGGTCTTCTCCTGTGAATTTTCCCAGCTTCCTGATGGGATTGCTGGGAATTTTCCTGTTACTGTGGGTTCCCCTGGCTCAAGCACAAGATTCAAAATCAGTTGCTGCCTTGTCAGCGAATCGTTCTGCCTGGTCTGATATCCTTAAGCTTTACAAGCAACGTGCCTGGAAGCACGTTATTTTGCAATTGACTCCCTCAATTTCTTCACAAACCGAAGACAACGCCTACCTGATTCGGGCTCGATTTTTACTCGGACAAAGCTACCTGGAGCTTGGTCAGTATGAGCAGGCGCAAAAAAACTTCGAAGAAGGGCAAAAACTGGATAAAGACTATCCGGACTTGTGGACCTATCATCTGATGAGGACCCATTTACGGGCCGATCAGCAATCAAAAGCGATTCCTTTGATCAGAAACCTGCTCCAACCTCCTGTCAATGGATTTTACTTAAAAAAAATCCGCACCAACATTGCGAATTTTTTCCAGACGAATGTAACAGCTCCCCTGATATTTCCTGTTTTGCAAAGTTCTATTGAAACACCTGCACTTTTGCTGCAGGATTATCATGTGATTGAAATTTATCGAAAAGGTGCAAAACTCTTGAAAAAACCAGTTCCTGGCTGGCTTTCCCTCAATCAATGGCTCCATCCGGAAAACCTGGCAAGTGCAAGGGAATCTGAATCGAGAATCTCGGAACTAGTCCATCAAAAAAAGCTGAATCTTACTGCCGAGAATTATTATCAGAGGATGCAGGCCTTAAGAAAACTGAAACTCTATGACTATTTGATCAAAACAATACCAAAACAGATCGACGCTATCAAAGATTTCAAACTTCGTACTCGGATTTCGGATATTTATTTGCACGCACTTTTCAGTCAGAAACAATATCAGACTATCTTAAAACTGCGGAAAAACAGGGTATTGGCAAAAACGTATAAAGCGTTCGAAACCACGCAATTGTTTTGGAGTATGAGATCCTATCAACGATTGAGAAATCTGAAGTCCGCAAAAACTATGCTCTCGCAGTTGGAAAAAACGAACCCCAAGTCGACATGGTTGCCTTCTGCCTACCGTAAAATGGCGGAAACCTATGAAGCCATTGACGATGAAAAAACCGCGGACTTGTGGTGGAAAAAAATAGTACTTCCATTTTCCGGTTCCAGGGAAGCTGAAATCGCTTATTGGAAACTTGCCTGGTACCGCTACCGACAAAAGCGTTATCAAGATGCTTTGTATTATATCAACCAGGGAATAGAAAAACAGACTCTCTCTCCTGAAGTATTGGCAAAATTCCTCTATTGGAAAGGCAAGCTGGAGTATTTTTCCGGGAAAACCAAAGATGCGGACATGACATTTAAAAAACTGCAGCGTGAATGGCCCAATACTTATTACAATCTTCGTTTTTTAAGTCAACCTGGAAAATGGGTAACTGATATCAATACGTTTGGAGAGTCTCCACCCAAAAAGAAATTCTGGCACGACGCTCCTCCAAAGCCTTCGGGGGATTTAGTAAAAAGGCTCAGAAGGCATGAGTTTTTGTTCATGATTGGTGAAAACGAACAGGCTGTTTTTGAAATAAAAGAGGATGTTTCACATTCCAACAAGTATTCAATTGTTTGGAAAGGAAGCGAACTTCTTTATCATTATGAAGAACATCATTCGCTTCAGTCTTTCATCAGCGATTATTTTCTTTTGAGTCTCAAAAAACTACCCATGGAGAAGAAAGCACTGTGGAAATTCGCCTATCCGAGACCCTATTGGACCTATATTCTGCAGCAAAGCAAGAAAGCTAATCTTGATCCATACTGGGTACTCGCGATCATACGGGAAGAAAGCCGATATGACCCGGACGCTCTTTCCATTGCAGACGCGCGGGGCTTGATGCAGTTGATTGAACCGACCGCAAAACAAGTTGCCAAACAGCAAAAAATGCGTTTGAAAAATATCCACAGTCTGCACGACCCTTTTATCAACATTCGCCTCGGAACTCACTATCTGGGAACGTTGGCCCGGCAATTTCACAAAGAAATTATCTACGCAGCCGGAGGCTACAATGCGGGCGGTCACCGGATGAAAAAATGGTTGAAATCTTCTGGAAATCTTCCTCTTGACGAATTTGTTGAATCCATTCCTTTTCGAGAAACTCGAAATTATGTCAAACGTGTTTTCATGTCCTACCGACTGTACAAAAAGATTTACCAGGAGGGTTAATTTCCGCATGATCTATGCCTGAACGCCTAGTACCGCAATTCAAAATTCCGATAGTTCTGTAATTCACTTTCACGAACCTCGACGTTTTTTACGTGTGCTGATGCGGGTCCTTCGTGGCACCAGTCTAAAAAGTGCCCCATTTGCTGCTCATTTCCCTCGGCTTCGATATAGACCGAACCGTCCGCCTGATTTTTCACAAAACCCTTTATCCCGAGATGTCTTGCTTTTTCATTAGTGTAGTATCGAAAAGAGACGCCCTGGACGCGACCGTAGACTTTAATATCAAAATGTTTCATCGGCAAACCATTTTTGCATGATCCACTCATTCCGAACCTTCTGGCGGCTCAAGTGCATCCGGCCAGTCTGAAAAAGGAAAAGGACGTTGCTCGTCATTCAATGTGACATACCGGAGTACTTTGTAGGCGTAAGTGGAAATACTGTTGGAAAAAATCCTGGCCTGCTCGTTGGGTCTCCGCACAAAAAAGAGATAGATGAATTGAAACACCAGGGTCAATTGAACAATGGTTTTGCTGATAGCAAAGATGAACATAAACAGGAGCGTATAGAGCAAGCGAATGCCAATCCACTGAAGAGAAAGCTCCTCATTTCCAAAAAAACTTGTCCCGCCTGTTTGATTTTCATAAGCTTTCTGGTTTTTTGCCATAATTTCTCCGTATTTTTAAAAATTAAAAGATTCCTTTGCACGACAGCATTAACTGATTTGAATAACCATTTCTCTGCTTCTTCTGCTTCTTCAGATTTTTAAAATCTGCCGGATTTTTCTTTTCTCCTCTCCTGATACTTCACTGAGTTGAGATTGCAAGATCAATTTTTGCTCACAGCAGAAGGAATCTTATAAAAATCCTTTGTTTAGTTTGATGCACGGGGCACGATTGCATTTTTCTCCAAATAAAAGTTCAGATAGGTTTTGATCTGATGCTCCATACTGGGGTCCAAAGAGAGAACTGCTTTAAAGTCCTGGACGGCTTTTTGAAATTGCTTGAGCTGGAGATAGGCTTTTGCACGGCCTAAATATGAGTTGATTCCGGAATCTTTGAGATCTATGGCTCTGGTATAAAAGATGATTGCCTTTTGATATTGATGGAGGCCGGAATGTGCCTCTGCAAGATGAACGAAACCGATCGGATCGTCAGGGTGTTCATGGACAATTTTACTATAAATTTCAATGGCCTGTTCATACTGATGCAAGGCAAGATTAATGGCTCCCCGAACCGCCTTATTTTGTTTTTCCATGTCGAAGAGGTAAATTGTATGACCAAAAATATTTTCTGCTTTAAGTGATTGAAAGGGAGCAATCCATTGCCTGAAAAATGATTCTGGAAAATTGCGGGCTTCTGATTTTCCCCAAGTTTGGCGCAATCCTTCAGATAATTTTTGAGTATAATAGTGCATTCCCCCCCACAAAATGTTAGCGCTGATGGCCATATAGCGTTGTGGATTTTTTTCTCCAATCAATTGATACTGGATATTGTAGAGGGCGGGGTCCACCGTCCCAAAATAGGCAAGATCCAGAGATTGGATGTTTTTGTTCTGCAGATGCTGTTTTAAGGCAATTAAATCTTGTCCCCAGTCCAGGTTGGAGTCAAGAAGGTATTGATGGCCTTTTGAAGGACCGCCGCTCAATGAATTAAAGTAAGCGAGATAATTGGGCCAGATGCTTACCGAACTGATCACGATCCAGAGAGTCCCGAATCCGATCAGCAATGAGGTCAGCAGTTTTTGTTTTGGAGAAAAACTTTTATCAATTCGTCCCCCTCTCCCTATCCAGATTCCCATTATTGGAATGATAAACAAAAGATACCGCAGTCCGATATTCTTGTGTCCCATAAAGGAAAATATTAAAAAGGACAAGACGGTCACTGCAATTATAGGAATTTCCCTATCGTCGATTTTTCGATTGTTCACCAATACCAAGAAGCACAGCAAAATTAAGGGAGGAGGTGTTTTGACAAGAAATGCCACTAAATAGTAATACCAAAATCCAGTTCGGCGCATTTCTCCCATCAAATAGGCATTCCATCCCTTATGCGTCAGCTGCTCATCGAGTCCCATCAAAAAATAGTGGGGTAACGGAATCGGCAACCATTGCGGCCAGAGGGCTTGAAAACCTTGAAAAAAACCCGAATCAAATGAATAAGCATCAATAGATGCAAATGAGCCGTACCAGAGATAGGATTGATTGATCATTGCGAGAGTGATCACGATCACTCCGATGCTGCCGATCCAGATGCGTCCATCCAGTGTGAAACTTCTATTCCCGTAATGCTTTCGGAACCGCTGAATCAAAAAGAGAAAAAACAGGACCAGAGGTAAAATCGCAAAAAGTATCACCCCGGAAAATTTAAAAACACTGGCGAGGCCGAGACCCATCCCCAGTGGAAAAATACTTTTCCATCCAGGATACCTCAAAAAATAGTCGAATCCCCACAAACTTCCGATCACCATTGCTGTAAAATAAATATCGGTGGTGATCAATCGACCGTGAGCAATCAGATTTGGAGAAAAAAAGACAATAACTGCGGTCAGCATCCCGGCATAAGGTCCATACAGGCTTCTTGAAAATCCATATGCGAGAAAACCGGTTAGCGCCAGGAACAAGATTGAAACAAATCGTCCTGTAAAATAATATTCCTGATAGTGCTTTGCATTTTCTTCAAGAAAGTGATGTCCGAGATCGTAGACGTTTTTTGCAGAGTTGATTTTTGAATCAGGTAATTTGGCAGAGCTCAGAAGAAGCGGAATGGCTGGTAGGATTGCTGCCATGTGAGGTGCACCTGTCCCCAGGTGGAACGCTTTGGATTGGAGCACTGCAAATCCTTGAGGAAGAATATTGTACTCGTCAAAGGTTACTGATTTCTGAAAAAAAGAGGTGACGGCTAGTGTCAGCGAAAGGCAGGCACATAGAATGACCAGAATTGTTCTGAATTTGGGGGCCCCGAATAAATCAATAAATGGATTAACATTCATGTTAATTTTTATCGAAATGGGAAGTAAACAGCATTAATCCGGCAATTTTTTTAAAGTCCGCTGCTTTTTGGCCTTTTCGCGGAATGAAGCACAGTACCTCCAGGCAAACGACTAAGCCGGAACCCAAATGGTCGAGTTTGCATATAAATCGGAAGTTTCAGGTTCATGCCGGTAGAGAGGTACAGAACACAAACATTGAAAAAAGTTTGTGTTCTGTTATCGAATCAGTGGCCGTGCCATGATTTGCAGAGGTGTTTGTCAGAGATTGGAATAATGGGAACTTTCCCGAGGAAGGACAGATAACAAAGAAAAAATCCTCCGAAAAATCCTGCAGTTACCAGGAGTTCATCAAGGATAAATGGGATATGATAGTGCCCGGACTCCTGCAATGATGGGAAAACCAGCAAATAGATTGCCAGCCAGTGCCCGACTGCAACATAAATTCCAACCAGTCGAATGATCCAGGGGGTGCGGCAGGTTGTTTTTGGTAACAGGATTAAAAATACCGAAACAAAGAGCCAGAAAAAGATAATAATGAAAAGGGTTTGCCAGGGTTGCTCGAATGAACGGATGATCAGAAAAGGAGTCTCTTCCGGAAGGTTCGCATACCAGATGACAAGATACTGTGAGAACCCCATATAGGTCCAAATCAAAGTAAATGCAAAGGTCATTTTAGCTAAATCGTGCAGCCGATTGATGGTGATGTATTCCCCTAAATCGAATTTGTCGCGGCACGTCACGGCAACTACCAGTAAAATTCCCAATACCGTTTGCAGGCTTCCCATCATCATGAAGACACCAAACAATGTACTGAACCATTGCTGATCCAGGCTCATGATGAAATCCCAGGCCATGAAGGAGCCGGCGAACGTGTAGATAATGGCGAGTATCGGAGCCAGTTTTCGGGAAAGGAGTTCCAGCCGCACGACTTCGTCTTCCTGCTTTCCATACCCTTTCAGGAGAAAATCTCCCAGTTTTCCTCCCCATCCCTGATCCAACTGACGGGCCAGCCCGAAATCCGGTTTGAGCGAAGTGATTAAAAAGAGGTAGGAAACGCCATACATTAATACGAGCCAAAACAGATTTCTTGCAACAAAAAAATGAATATTCAACCATCCTGCCTTGACTGCAACGCCATGGTGCATATAGGGCTCTGTCGCCCATTCATAGAGCACGTTGCTGCCGAAAAAAACGAGGATGAACAGAAAGAAAGAAACCGGAAGGAAGGCGCCGCAGGCTTCTGCCAGTCGTTTAAAAGGGCGGGCCCATTTTGCATCAGTGAGCTGCCAGATCACGGCCCAGATCACTCCCGCCTGTGCGAGACCACCCCAGAACATCACGTTGATCAGCAGTGCACCCCAAATTTCTTTCAGTCCTTCTGTATCCGCTGTCGCTACACGAATGACGAACATTAAAACCCCCACGATCACACAACCCCAAAGTCCCATTTTGACAGATCCGGGAATTTCAAAGCCGGACTTATCCAATATTGCTTTCATTTAGTTTTCCTCCTTACCAAAGTTTGGACTCTTCAAATAATTGACCATATCCCAGCGGTCTTGAGAAGAAGTCTGGACACCATAAGAAGGCATCAAACCTGGTGTTGGTTGATAGGTTCCAGTATTGTAATAACTGCCGTAACGAATTTTGTTGTAAAGGTGCGGGCCCCCGAAAACTTTCAGCAACGGATTGATGTCAGGGGGAATGGCCAATTTGCCCACGGATTTTTGGGCGACGGGTGTGTCGGCGATTCCGGCTTTTCCATGGCATACCGCACAATAGGTGTCATAGAGCAAACGTCCCCTGGCAATGGATTCCGGACTTGCCTCTGTTGGGTTTTGCGGTTTTATTTCCCGTTCCGCAAAAGGAAGAATTGCCTCATATACAGCTTTGTCCAGTTTTCCCAGCGTGAATTTTACGGGCACCGACCCTTTGGGGAATTGTTGATAGGTCCCTTCCTGCTGAGGTTTGATCCCTTTACCATCGAACATATCTAAAAAGTAGGGATAGTCTTTTCCGTCAAACCAGGGGGTGCCATCGTTTTTAAAATTATATCCTCCCTTGTACGGGTCGCTGTAAGGACGATTGGGAGGATTGGCCCATCCCTGTGAGCTCAGACTCAGTGCAAGCAAAAGAAATGGTATCATTCGAATCAATTTAGCTGTTTTCAACATGCACCTCCTCTGCTCCATGAGCTTTTAAGAGTTCTTCGAATTCCTTTGTTTGAGAAGGCTCACATGAAACCACAACTCCAAAACGGTCTCTTTGGAATCGAGGATATTTTTTGGCCCCTTTCGGAAGAGGGTTGCGAAACGTGTCGATCACAATCAGTCCGATCATTCCCGCCAGGGTAAAAATCGCCGTAAACAAGATGGTCAACTCAAATCCGATGATCGTGAATGGAGGAATTGCAACTATTGGTTTTCCACTGACGGGTAAAACCCAATCCGATGCTGTCCAGGCAGGAAACGAGTACCCAGTCAAACAGCCGAGCCCTCCAAAAATCAGAGAAATAAACGGAAGTCGGGTTTGCGGTTCTCCCAGAGCGTGATCGATTTCATGCCGGGGACAGGGAGACAAGACTTGCGGCTGTTTTCCCTGTTTTCGTATTTTCTCGATCGCCTCTGTAGTTTCATCGAGGTATTCAAAGCTAGCCCATACTCCAGAAAACTTACCCATGTGTCTCCTTTCTCATTGGGGGATGAGCAGATTCTTTCATTTCCATGATTGCCATTGCTGGTAAAGATTTGGAAAATAAAGTAAATAGTGTAAAAAAGAAGCCGAAACTCCCTACTGTGATGCCGAATTCAATAATCGTAGGCCAATAGGATCCCCAGGCGGAAGGAAGAAAATCTCTTTGCAGGGAGCTTCCCACGATATTGAATCGCTCGAACCACATGCCGACATTGATCAATCCACAGATGATCCAAACGGCCATGATATTGTTTCGAATTTTCCAACGCCATAAAGGAATTGGTGCAATCACATTGCAGAATACCATCAGAAAAAAAGCGACTTGCGGAAAACCGATACTTTGATCTCCAAGCAAAGTCCACTCTTTCATGGCACCAAAGGGTCTGAAGTAGAAAATTGAACGTTCAAAAACATCGCCGCTGTACCATCCGATAAAAAATTCGCTGAAATAAGCATAACCGACGATGATGCTGGTGAAGAGAATGACCCGGCAGACACTTTGCACAACATGATCCGTGATATATTTTTCCAGGCCAAAAACGACCCTCATGGGAATCAGCACTGTCATCACCATTGCTAAACCGGAGAAAATCGCTCCGGCAACAAAATAAGGTGCAAAAATCGTTGTGTGCCATCCGGGAAGGGTAGCCATTGCGAAATCCCAGGATACGATAGAGTGAACAGAAAAGACGAGAGGCGTGGCGATTGCGGCATAGATTAAATATGCCCGCATGTAGTGCAGCCATTGATGATTGGTGCCGCGCCAGAAAAACGAGAGTGGGGTAAAAATCAATGCTTTCAGCTTTTTCCCTTTGAGAATCGCATCGTCCCTCATGATCGCAATATCCGGGATCAGTCCAATCATGAAAAAGAGGACTGAAACCGTTAAGTAGGTGGAGACAGCAAATACGTCCCAGACCAACGGCGATTTAAAATTGACCCACAACATCCTCTGATTGGGATAGGGAATCAGCCAGTATGCCAGCCAGGGACGGCCGGTATGCAGAAGAGGGAAGAGTCCGGCGGTCATCACTGCAAAGACCGTCATTGCTTCAGCACCGCGATAAATGGCGGTTCGCCATGGTGCCCGTGTCAGGTAAAAAACAGCAGAAATGAGCGTTCCCGCATGTCCGATCCCAATCCAAAAAACAAAATTGGTGATGTAGACCCCCCAACCGATTGGATGGCTGATTCCGCTGTACCCGATCCCGACATCGATCTGAATCGCGAGACTGAGAACAAATAAACCCAATGCCAGTAAAAATCCCAATAAAAGCAAAAAGTAAGAGGGATGAGGACGCTCCAGCATTCCGAGCAATTCGTCGTTGATTTGTTCGTAGGTGAGAGTTTTCTCACTCATTTATGCCTCCTTGATTTGAGGATAATAGGTTAACCATGTGAAGATTCGCTGTGACCCAACGACTTGACCTCTCGCAGATTCACTTTTTTAAGGTAGGTGATAGCCGGTTTATAATTCAACCCTGGCAAAATTTCATATTGACGATCCCGATGTTCAACTTCCTTTTCACTCCTTTTGGCTTTCTTGGAGACTTCACTCTGATCATCCATCAGATTGCCGAATGTAATTGCTTGTGTGGGGCAGGTTTGCTGACAGGCGGTGATGACTTCACCATCCTGCACGTCACGTCCGAGTGCCCGGGCATCAGTTTGTGACTGTTTGATCCGCTGCACACAGAAAGTGCATTTTTCCATCACGCCGACGCTGCGGGTGCCGATGGTGCTGTTCAGCTGCTGGTTCAAGGGTTCAGGAAATTCGTAGTTGAACCAGTTGAAACGTCGCACTTTGTAGGCACAGTTGTTCGAGCAGTATCGGGTTCCAACACAGCGATTGTAAGCCTGAACATTGAGCCCTTCTGAATTGTGGTAGGTGGCATAAACCGGACAAACAGTTTCACAACCGGCATTTGAACACTGTTGACAGGTGATGGGCGAAAAGCGAACTTCAAAATCATCACCATATCCTTCAATATATCGGTCCAAACGAATCCAGGACATCTCACGGCCTAAACCGGTTCTTTCTTTTCCGACCACGGATAGATTGTTTTCTGCATAACAGGCAGCCACGCAGGCAGAACATCCATTGCAGCGATCCAGGTCGATCGTCATCCCCCATCGATAGGGTTCATAATAACCAGCAGTCTCCTTACGGTCTGGATAAAACTCCACAGGGCGTTTGTGGCCTTCATGATGTTCGGAATGTTTGAGCGATTCTATGGTAGCTGCCGCAGCGATCCCTCGTCCAATTTGACGGGCATTGCCGTCCACATTGACTGTAAATGATTTTTGTGATGTGGGCAGGATCTCTGCTTTTGTGCTGACCCAGACAAAATTGCCGGATTTCGAATCTAATTTTGCCGGGAGCAAATCCAGAACATTGACTCCGTAATTGTCGGCAGCCATTCCTGACCTGGTGTGGCCCTGACCGAGTGGAATTGCAATGGCGTCTCGATGAATTCCAAAATGAAAATAGGCAGTTAAATTGACACTTCCCTGGGCTGTTTTGACTGTAACAACATCGCGATCTTTG
Organism: SAR324 cluster bacterium; assembly: GCA_015231825.1. Lineage (GTDB taxonomy): Bacteria > SAR324 > SAR324 > SAR324 > NAC60-12 > JADGAV01. The sequence continues at coordinate 9,934 of JADGAV010000021.1, read as the reverse complement.
ATCCCGGATTGTTTTGCGGTCTCCGGGTTGATTTCCATCCAGGAATCCCATACGATTTGCGTCATCGGATCCGGAATTTCCTGAAGCCATGGATTTTTTGCACCGCTTCCATCCCCCATCATAATGGAGGGAGAGGGGAGCAGGGCCAAACCTTTGCCTTCCAATTCCGAGATTTGGATTTTTGTCTGAACGACATCGGTTCTTAGTGAAACCGGGCTTCTTGCGGGATTCGTGAAAAGTCCTCCTTCAGTCAATGTATTGATCCAGAAGGAGTCAAAAGGGTCGGAATTGCCGGTTCCTTTCTGAATTTCGGTCCATGCCTTTTTAAGGTAGTCCTGATAGGTGACTATTCCGGCAAATTGGCCGGTATTGAGTTGAGTGTTTACCCCCAGCAGAATATCTTCTTTTGCCTTTGCATTGAACGCGTTTACAGGAGCCATCACTGGCTGACAAATGCTTCGAATCCCTGCTCGCGGTGAAGCATCTCCCCAACTTTCATAGGGGGTCAATGTGGGAAGGACCAGATTGGCGAAATGGGTTGTTTCATCTTGTACTGAAGACAGGGAAACGACGAAGGCTTTTTTCATTGCTTCAGCAAAACCGGCTGCCTTGGGAAGTGCATACACCGGGTTGACGTTGTCGACAATCAGAACCTTGATCTTTCCATCATTCAAGTCTTGAATCAGGTTCATCAAATCTTCGTGGGAATGAGCAGCAGAGGAGCTTTCAGAAGAAAATTCAAGGGTTTTACCGAGGTTGCCGGCTACAGCATTCAGGATGTTGATGGCCACCAGGGTCTCGGTCCCGTGGGCGGTCGCGATCATATTTCCGCCCCCAACGGCCAGGCTGGGATTGCTGTTTCCAAATTCCTCGGCAACTTTTTTTATCTTTTCGACGCTGGTTCCTATTTGGCCGGCGACTTTCTCTGGCGCATACGGGGCGAGATAAGCCGCCAGGAAAGCATGAGTTCCCTTGTTCTTTCGAACTTCATAAGCGAGCGAAAGAGCCATCAGACCTTCATTCCCCGGTTTGACCATCACCCACTCATCAGCTTTGGCACCGGTCAGTGAAATGTGAGGTCCGACGTGCACAAATTTGTTTTTGGTACCGTCCTGAAAGACGTGCATCTCGGTAAACTTGCGGGTGTTTTCTATCACACTACCCCAAGTTTCCATAAAATCGGTACTGAAATTCAACAGATATTTGGCTTTGTCAAATGCATAGAGGGCTGAATCGGAACGTCCAAATGCAATTTCATTGGCTTCTCTCTGATTGGCTTGAGTGATTACTTCAAACTGAACGTGGTTTCCTCCTCCCGCGGCTTTTAGCCATTCTTCAATAAAGGGTTTTGCACTCCCGGTCTCAGGTTTTCCAAGGTAGGCAATTTGTCCGTTTGCTGCTTTGACCTGATTGGTGAATTCTGTCTCTGCATCTGCCCAGCTCAATTGTTTTCCGGATTGTTGGGGAAAAGGAAGTCGGCTCGGATTGTATAAGGACTGCAGCGAGGCCTGCCCCCTGGCGCAAAGTGTTCCCTGATTTAAAGGGTGGTTCGGATTGCCCTCCGCTTTTTGTGCCCGACCCTCTCGGGCGGTAACCATCATTCCGCAACCCGCTGCGCATTCTTGACAGGTGGTCATGTAATGATAGGACGTGTGAGGCATGTATGAAAACTCATCGGGTGGGACCAGGAGAGGGATTAATTTTTCCGGTTTCTGTTCACAACCTGCTGCAATGACCGTTGCGCTGCCCACTCCCATGTATTTGAATAAATTTCTTCTGCTGAGGCCTTTTTTCATGGCAATGTCTCCTAATAATGGCAAGTGAAACAGTCTGTTAAGACGGGGTTGTGATACCCTTTACTATTTTTTAAGTCGATCATGGCCGCTCTTTTTTCTTCTTGTTCTTTTGCATTGAACCAGCCTCCCAATGTGTTGAGCGCCGTCTTCCTTTCTGCGACTCCTTTGACTTGCAGATGACATTTCAAACACCATCCCATCTGTGCAAAATCTGCGTCAACCACCTTCACAATCAGCATGGTTTTAATGTCGCCGTGACAGGCGACGCATCGGGTATCGCCCCCTTGTTTGAACAATTTCACTTTACAGGCAAGTGATCGGGGATCCGTGGCTTCGTCGCAATTGTCTTCGGCACCTGCATTAAAACGTTCAGCATCCGCATTGATATGCTTGGCATGAGGAAAGCGAACATAATCGGGAATATCATGAATTTTTACCCAGGGAATCGGTTCCTTTTTTGCCCAGTAGTCCCAAATTTTATCAACTTCGTTACTTTCCGGTAACTTGATCAAAGGCGCTTCTTTGGTGCCGTGACAACCAATACAAATTCCAACTGGAGGCACTCCGGAAGAAAATGAACGTCTTGCATAGATGTGACAATATTGGCAGGGAATTTGATCTTGTGTTGCATGAATTTCATGACTGAATGCAATCGGCTGTTCTTCTGCCACAGCATTGGGCATCATTGCCAGAAAAATGCAGATTGTGGAAACCGCAACTGTGATGGATCGATGGATGCCAGTAAGAATGAACTGTCGCATGAGAGAACCCTAAAATATGGGAAGTTGTTCACTTCAAATTGATTTTTATTAAAGTTTTTTAAAGATCATAATGATCACTCAAAATCAATATATTTCTCGAATTTTTTTGAAAAAAACTTCGAAATTATCTTACAGAAAGTAAGCTTTGGCAAGTTTCAATTTTGTGGAAGAAGGAATTTTTTTGCTTTGATTGAAAATTTCATCAAACGGGCCGAAAGCCAATGTCCATGAATCTGTTTTGATCGATCCTGTTTTATGCTTCCTCTATTACGAAAAATAGTTTTTGAGGTATTTTTGAAAAAATGGTAAATTGCCCATCATAACTTAACCTTGTTTTCAATTCAGTTTATGAATGCAGAAAAAAATCTGGTGACGGCGAATCTGATCGATATCAACGGTGATGGCAAGATTGATATGATTTCGTTTATGAACAACAAAGGCAGTGTCGGATTGGCTGTTGACAATAAATATCAGGGATCTATTGATCAAATCTATATTTTTCAGGATGTGACCGGAGATGGCGTGCTCGATCAGGATGATGAAATCCGTTTGCGGGAAAAGGCCAATGAACTGCTCACCAGGTATATAGATGAAGAACCTCAGCAGTTAAGCATTGAACTGTAAACTATTTGACACTGAGCGATCGAGGATTTTATGCTGAAGAAAGTACTGGCCGCGATTTTTACCATCGTGTTCATTCCTGCGCTTTCCCATGCCCGGACTCAGGTTCTGCTGGTGCCGAAAGCAATGATGAATTCCATGGGAACCGATGCTTTCAAAGACATCAAAAAGAAAACCACTCAGGAAACCGACCCTCAGATCAATCAGCATGTCAAATGCATCGCCCAACGGATCGTCAAATACGCCAAAGATAAAACCGGTGTGAAAAATTGGGAGGTGGTGGTTTTTCGAGAAAAGACGGTCAATGCCTTTGCTTTGCCGAGCGGTAAAATTGGAGTTTACACCGGTTTGATGGAGGTGGCTGAAAATGCAGATCAGCTTGCAGCGGTGATGGGACACGAAGTCGGTCATGTGACTGCGCAGCATGGCAATGAACGGGTTTCACAGGGGTTTTTGGTACAAGGTGGGCTGGCCGTACTCAGCGGGGTATTGGGAGACAAAAGCAGTCCTCAGAATAAAGCGGTGATGGGAGCTTTGGGATTGGGGGCACAATATGGGGTTTTGCTTCCTCACAGCCGCACTCACGAAAGTGAAGCCGATTTGATTGGACTGGATTTGATGGCCCGTGCCGGATTTGATCCGAGAGAGAGTGCGCAATTGTGGAAAAATATGGGGAAAGGCGGCGGCAAGCAGGGACCGGAATTTCTTTCGACCCATCCTTCTCATAAAACCCGCATCAAGGATTTGAATTCGGACATGAAAAAGCCGTTGAAGCATTATCAAAAACTGCTCCGATCGGGAAAACAGCACAATTGTGGGGTCAATCCGTTCCATCCTGAAATTCCTCTCACATGGAAAAAAGATATGGCTGCTCAGGCTGCAGTCACGCCGCCTCCAACACTTCAGTCACCGGTCCGATCGGCAACCTGTCAACCTGCTCCCGGTCAGGATTTTCGCCACTGTGATTTCAGCAATCGCAATTTAGATGGCGCCGATTTCAGAAATGCCGATATTGCCGGTGTTTCTTTTAAAAAAGCCTCTTTAAAAAATGCGCGTTTTGAGAAGGCAAACTGTCGACGGACAGATTTTTCCCATAGCAAAGCCATAGGGGCTCGTTTTGATGATGTTGCTTGTCACAAGGCAAATTTTTCCAAAGCCGATCTGAGAAACGCGCACTTCATCAAAGCCTATCTTCAGCAGGCCAATTTTCGAAAGAGCGATATCGAAGACGTCAACTTCAAAAAGGCCGATCTCCGCGAATCAAATATCCACCTGTCCCGCAACCGTTCAAAGGCAAACTTTGAAAAGGCCCGGCAGTAAGTCTCGAAAATCCCTCGCCTCTCCAAATCATGAGTCTCCTTTTCCGCTCCAGGCAATCCCGATTGATTTGGGGCTGCCTTGCCTTGCTGGTCGCCACATTTTCGGTGTATTATCCGGCCAGCCAGGCCAGTTTTATCTGGGATGATGAAGGATATTTTATCAATGATCCTTTGATGACGACGGAAGGCGGATTTAAAAAAATCTGGCTGTCTCCTGAAGAAAATAACGGATACTGGCCGTATTTGCCGATCACACGAAGTTCGTTTTGGTTGGAACGCCAAATTTGGGGATTGAGTTTTGCGAAGGCGCATCTCATCAACATTTTTTTACATTTCTGTGTCAGCATGTGCCTCTACCTGGGGCTCAGGCGCTTTTCGATCCGGGCTGCCTGGCTGATCGGCTTCCTTTTCGCGGTGCATCCGATCCATGTTCAATCCGTTGCTTGGATCACCGAACGAAAAAATGTATTGTCCGGCCTGTTCTTTCTCCTGTCACTTATCGGATATTTACTGTTTAAAGATCGGAAAACATTCAGGTGGTACGTTTTTTCTCTGGGAATGTTTCTCTGCGCGGTACTGAGTAAAACCTCTGCCGTTATTCTTCCAGCAGTGGCCGAGTTGGCTTGTTTCTGGCTTTTGCCACGGAACCGGTGGTCTGTACGAATGAGGGACTGGGGACTTCTTCTCCCATTCCTGGTCATTGCCCTCCTTGTCTCCCTGTTGAGAATCAAGTTTGAATTGACCTATTTCGGCGCAGGTGCGTCTCAATTTGATTTAGATGTTTTGCAGCGCATATTGATTGCCACACATTCTCCTTTTTTCTACCTCGGAAAAATTATTTTCCCTGAACCTCTAATCTTTTTTTATCCGAGGTGGAAACTGGATCCTGCTCAGTTATCCCTTTGGCTGCCATTGCTGAGCCTCTTCGGCAGCACTGGAATCTGTCTATGGAAATTTCATCAATGGGGGCGCTCCATCCTGCTTGGAATGCTGGCCTATTTGATTATGCTGTTTCCGGTGATGGGGTTTTTCAATAACGCCTGGCATCGATTTTCCTTTGTCGCCGATCACTGGATATACCTCCCTTCTATTGTTGTGATGACTATAGTGATACACGGGGTTTCAGTTTTTGGAAGTGGGAAAACTAACCAGGCTTTTCCATCTGAAAAGGTCTTTGTCCCGGTTATGCTGGTTTTGTTTCTAATTCTGTCCGGTTTGACTTGGAAGCAGACAAAAGCATACCAAAATGCGGAAACTCTGAACATGGACACCGTTAACAAAAACCCCGATGCCTGGGGCGCATATAACGGACTGGGGAGCATCTACCTAAAGAAGCAGGATTATGAAAGAGCTATTGAATTTTTCAGCAAGGCTATTCCCGGTGCCCCATTGCTGAGCGGTGAATCTTCTCCTGTTCTCAACCGTGGCCGGGCCTACGTTCAACTGAAGCATTTTGATCAGGCTTTAGCGGATTTCGACCATGTGATTCGGCTGCAGCCAGACAATTATCACGCCTACAACGAGAGAGCTTTGTTTTACATCAAAAAAAAACAGTATGCACTGGCAGAACAGGATTTCGACAAAGCCCTGCAAATCAATCAGCATTGGGCCCCGGCATACCAGAACCGGGGAAATCTCCATCTGCTTTTAAAACGTTACTTTCCAGCGTTCAAAGATTTGTCCAGGGCAATCGAACTGAAACCGGAAATTGGGGAACTTTATAACACGCGAGGCGTCCTGCAGGTGATCCTGTTTTCAAACAGGAAAGCGGCCTGTTCTGACTGGAAATCAGCTTGTCAACGAGGAATTTGTCAAAACTACGAGTTAGCGTTGAAAAAAAAAGACTGCGGGCCATGATAAATTTGACCATTTTAAATAAAATATGTTATCACTACTTTGTTCAGAAAGTAATTTTTGCAGGAAAACACCTGAAATTGGGTGTGGGAACGAAGTTTTGTTCCAAAAAAGCTTGACTCTCGGAATGTCCTTGTATAGTTTTTTTTATTTTGAAAGTCTTTAAAACGCACAATAAATTCAGTGTATCGTCAAAAGCAGATTAAAAAAAGACTTGACTCTAGGAGTCCCTTTTATTAAACGCTTCTGAGAGTGTATGTAATGGTGTGCGGGATAAATCCACCTTTAATCCCCAATTAAAGTCGTGGTATTGATGTTGCACCGTATGCGACATTTTGTTGTAGGAAAAAAAATCTTGTTGTTCCAATCATGTTGTCAACTCAACTAGTAGGAGTATTATGAATCAACGAAAGAAATGGAAAGTCTGGAGCATCGTGCTCATTCTTGCTGGCGTTTTGGCCTTTGCCGGATGTCAGAAAGGAATCGTGGAAGGTGATGAAGGAAGCACCGAAACCCACGTGGAAGGCGAAAATAACACAGCGGGGAATGTTGAGCTTGTTGATCTCAGCAACTATCCCGTAACCATCCACGGTATTGTGACCGACGACCTGGGTTATCCCCTGGAAGGCGCAACGGTCGCAGCCGCTGGATCATCAACGACCACGGCAAGTACCGGTCTCTACACTCTGACCGATATCCCAGTCAATCAAACCGTGAGTAACAGTGCTCTGACAGCAGCCGCAGCAGGCGGTGGAGGAAGCAACTCCACCCTGGCGACCATTCCTGTTTCTGTAATCCTTGATGGTTACACGACAGGTGTGGTTTACGTTGGTGCACACGCTGTTATCAACGATTCAGCAAATGCCAGTGCTGCTGGTATCCAATCACCCAATACTGTGATCTTGGTTGGAATGACAGCAGACAGTGGTGACATTTCATTGAATCGTTTAGCTGCCATCGTTCGTGGAAAAATTACGAACAATCTAACAGGCCAAGCAGCAAAAAATTTGACGATTACGATTGTACCTGTAAGCAATAACGTTACCAGCATTTCAGGTAGCCCTGCAGCTGGAACCGCTTCCGGTCATACAAACGGTGAAGTGACGTGGGGACACAAAGCTTCAACCCTGGTTGCTACCACGGGCAGCGATGGGCGATACACCTTCACAGGAATCGCAGTCAACACCGTATTTGATATTTTTGTAACCAGTGAAGATTATCAGGGCGCCGGTGGAAGTTTCCTGGTCAACGCCCGTGAATCTGCAAATGCTCGAACAATTGCAGCCAACGATTCCACTGATGGAAACACAAACAGCACAGACGCAACAGTTTGTGGCGGTGCAAGTCCAGTCTCTAGTTGTTTGGGAACTGTGACCACCAGTGCTGGTATTGTGGATGTTCCTGAATTGCGCGTTACCCCGATTAAGGGAAGTACGATTGCAGACACAACATCACCGACTATCATTTACATGACAGGCGGCGACCTCGCAACCGCAAGCAGCAGCTACTTCAGCGGCAGTGGTTACATGCAATTGGATGAGAACGCATTCACAGTTGAAAGCAGTTCCTTGACTGCTTCTGACTTGGTATTGACATTTTCTGAGCCGCTTCAAAGTGGTCGGTTCAATGCATCTACCAGTGTTACTGGAGACTCCGCGTCAGTGGTTGTATATGATACTACTTCTGATACGACGTTGAGTGTTGATTCAACAGGAACCGTACTCGATACTGCAAACGGCACGTTGACACTGAAGCTTTCTTCTGCATCCAGCGTGGTTACTCCTGGAAGTCAACTTTATATTCGTTTGAAAACTGACAATTTTGTCGACTCAAACGGAAACCGCTTGAGTGCTTCAACAAATATCAATTCTGATGACGTCACTTCAAACAACCCGACTTCAGTGAGCAGCGGATATTTGACATTAAATGTGCGGACTCATAAGAGACTCAGTTCCACTGCAACAACAATTTCTGACTTGGCACAGGTTGCTTTCTCTGCCTTGAGCAGCGTTTCCAATCAGGAAGATTATTCGGGACTGTACAAATATTCAGCACCGTCTAAACTTTATGATCCAAATAACAGTGATGCCGACTTGGGTGCCATTGGTATTCGTCCTGGAGCAGGAGCAAACGATATTGTTCAGTTGAACGCAGCCGCGGCTGGTCCATTGGCCACTTTGGCAACTTCGTTAACTCAGACGACTCATACGTCTGACAAGAACTTCGCTCATCTGACATTTACTGCAGTATCCGGCAAGTCTTATAAAGTGACTGTGAAAAACTCACTGGGAACCGCATGGACTTCCACTACATTAGGAACCACCAACAATTCATCAGGTGGAAACGATTCCGCAGGTGGTGGTATTGTTGCAGGTGATACAACCAGTTTGGCTCATACCCTCAATACTTCAGGTCAGTTCACGGCCAATGGAACGAGCCAAAATCTATGGCTTGACGGTGTAACGGCAGGTTATACGGTCAAGGTTGAACCTCTGAACGATTTTGGTGACGCGGTGACTAGCCAGGGACAAACAGTAACTTTGGTTGATGTTTTCCCACCAGTCGTAACCATCATGGAAAACAAGGAACCACTGACAACAGCAGGATCAACACCTAGCAGCAGTTCTCAAGTAGATACCGGTGGTGGTGTTTATGATACAGGAACTGGAGCTGGTATCGGATACCCGGTTATTGAATTGGGAGGACGTTACTATGCGGAAACCGCGCGTACAGCGACGAATGGAACAACCAGTTTGTTGGGCCGATCAAACCGCTACTACACCGCGGCAAATTACGCGACCTGGACAGCAGCAAGAACTGCAAAAACAGCAGTTGTTGATATGTCAGAAAGTTTAACTTCTTCTTCAGTTTCAGCATCGATACTGAGAGGCAATACTTCTACGACTCCTTCAACCGATTCGTCGTTGCAATTGGCCTTGACGGGAATCACAGCTGCATCTGTCAACACGACAACCAGTTCTTCGGTTAACAGCAGTTCTAACTTCCTGCTCGTTACATTGGGTGACTGGAGAGAGATTTCAGATCTGGCTTTCATGAACATTACTGGTGTGACCGACACGGCTGGAAACGCCGCTGACACAACCACAGGTGTCTTGTTTGTTGACCGAACTCCAGCAATCATGACAGCACTGACCATTGGCGGCAGCAGTATCAGCATGACCTTTGATCAGGAAATCAACGCAACCTTCTCTGGTTATTCAGATGGAACAACGGTACTCACTATCCAGGAAAACAATCCGTTCAACATTAACAGTGCCTACGGTATAGGGAATTCAACAACTTATGAATTCCGTACTGACACGGAAACCAGTACCACAGCTCCGGCTGGGTTATTGGTGCGAAGAACCGGTCTCCAAGCATTCCAGGATCTTTACACCAACTCAATTGCCAGTGGAAGTGCAAGTCCAACGACCTTTGTCCAGGCAGAAGCAGTGAATCTGTCCAGTGACAGCAAGTCTTTGACGATTGTGGTCAGTCCTTCAACGGTAGATCCGACCGCATCCAGTCCTTCTGCTTCCAATAGCAGTGCTAAAATGGACAGTTTCTTCTCGGATGTCAGTTA
>JADGAV010000073.1 GCA_015231825.1 SAR324 cluster bacterium | reverse complement strand
ATATCAATTAGCTCACTTAATTCGCCACCGATATTCTAGTAAACTAATCGCTGTTAGCATGAAGAATATTGAGGAATGCCACCATCAACTATGCTCATTCCGTAGTAAAACCTAGAAATATTTGCCCAATATCCAGCGGTTTCACACATTTGGCAAGGTCTTGAAGTTGAATAAAGTTCACATCCCAAAAGGTCATTTGTTTTGAGATTGCGGCACGCATCTCGGATTGCTTCGATTTCTGCATGTGCTGTTGGATCATTGTTTAGAATTACCCTACTAGGTCCAAGCCCTACGATGTCTCCGTTTTTCACAATGATCGCTCCATAGCCTTGATCTCCAGAATCTTCTGCAATTTGTTTCATTTCAAAGGCTTTTCCAATAGAATCTTTTTGAATTTGTATTTTAAGAAGGATAGAACTTTCCTTAGGAGTACTAGACACTTTGTTGTTCGGTAACAGTGTAGCGATTGTTGAGAAACCTATTAATTGCAGACTTCGTATAATAGCCGCACGTCGGCAAATACTGTTTACTTCAGAACCGTTACTGTTGTCCATCTGAACTCCTTATTCATTTGAAAACGTAATTGAGGGAAATTACTGTGCCCCAGCCTTCAGAAGCAACTTGACCATCGCATTGTATCCAAGCGCCTTAGCGAGAGACAGAGGTGTTTTTCCATTTTTATCTGTCAGATTCACATTTGCACCAGCATTAATTAACGCTCGTAGAGTCTCTGTATGATCCCGACCACCGTCTCCCAGCACAATTGATTCAATCAAAGCAGTCCAACCTAAATTATTAACGTGATCCAGTGGTGCTCTCGCGCGAATAAGCATTTGTACAACTTCCGTATGACCCAAATGGGCTGCAGCGATCAAAGCAGTACCATCATAGCGGCTGGTGATATTTTTCGCACTTGTCCCCAATTCCAGAGCTACCTTAAGCGTTTGCAGATCATTGGCAACAGCGGCAATAGTGACAATATCGTAACGATCATTTTCAAGAGCATTCGGGTCTGCACCACTTGCTACAAGTATTCGCATTACATCATGATGACCACCATAAGCAGCTACATGTAGTGGAGTACGACCATAACTGTCACGGATATCGACGTTTTCATAAGCTACAATATATGATTTAACCTGATTTATATTTCCTCGTACGGCTGCTGCAAAAAGATCTGTATAATAAGACTTCTCTTTCGATGAAGGAGGTATTTGAGCTAATGCTACAGATGCCAACGCAAAACAAAAAATCAACCAGGATCCAGTTTTATAATTTAAAGTACGATTTATTGTTTTTTTCATCGGATACCTTCTTTCATCAAAAATGTTCAAGAGAACTCCCATTTTATCCCAGAGATGCAATGTCATGCCTTAAAATCATTCACAATATTGAAACATAGACTAAGTTACCAACGTTCCATGGGAAAATCTAGCCGATTTAACCGGTATTCTTTGAATCTGTTGATATCAACAAAATACAAGTGAATTTATGGTTAACTGGGCAAGTTATTAGATGAACTAGCTCAGTAAATTCTGGATTGGGAGTTAGATTTTACATTAAGAGGAAACTGTTATGCTTCAGTCGAAACTTGAATTTTGAAGTTTCCGGTTAATAACATATTTGGTTTTTGATACAAAGACGAATCTCGGGCTTTGCGGAATATTTCGAAAAAAACGCAGGGGCAGCAATCTTTGTGAATTCAATTATTAAGTGCCATAATCTGTATAAAGGAAATACTTGATCAAAGCTTGATTTTATGCCCTATAAGTAATACTAATGTCAGTAATACTCTTATTATGAAAGGATTGCAATGCGAGTGACAACTAAAGGGCAGGTAACAATTCCCCAAAACATACGAGAAAAACTAGGAATCTTCCCTTATTCTGAAGTTGATTTTGTGGAAGAGGAAGGCAAGGTTTATTTAATCAAAAAGCCGTCTACAAAAAAATCTGGTAAATTCAAACGTCTTAGGGGAATTGCTACGGTTAAAATGACCACAGATGAAATTATGGCTTTAACTCGGGACATTGAATGAATGGAGTTTTAATTGATACAAACATAGTTTTGGATGTATTTGAAGATGACCCAAATTGGGGGGATTGGTCGGAATCGATGTTGAATCGCTATGCCGATACCCATACGCTCTGCATTAATCCGATCATCTACACAGAAATTTCTATTGGATTTCAGAGAATAGAGGAGCTAGAAAGAGCCATTGTTCAGTGTGGTTTTGAATTGCTCCAAATTCCCAAAGAAGCGTTATTTCTTGCGGGCAAGGTATTCATACAATACAGAAAACGAAAGAGACACAAGATAGCCCCATTGCCTGATTTTTATATAGGAGCTCATGCTGCTGTAACCGGACTTCTGCTAATGACTCGTGACACCTCAAGAATCAAAACCTATTTTCCAAGTGTACAACTTATTTTCCCTGAATAGTGAATTATGATTGCCAAAACCTATTCTGCGACCGTGCTTGGCATTGATGCCCATCCGATTGATGTGGAGGTGGATGTATCAAAAGGACTGAGTGTTTTCAATATCGTGGGATTGCCGGACAACTCAATTCGAGAGAGTCGGGACCGAGTAATGACGGCAATCAGCAATTCCGGAATCAGCATGCCGGTACGCAAGGTGATCGTCAATCTGGCCCCTGCCAATCTGAGGAAAATCGGATCCGGTTTTGATCTTCCTATTGCAGTTGCTTTGCTGGCTGCGCTCGATATTTTTCCTGCAGAGACTTTGCGGGACTACATGATCGTGGGAGAACTTTCTCTGGATGGGGTGATACGTCCGATTCGTGGGGTGCTGCCGATTGCGGTCACCGCGCGTGACCAGGGATTGAAAGCATTGATTCTTCCCAAAGCAAACGAAGCAGAAGCCGCGGTCGTTTCAGAAATTCCACGCATTCCCGTGGATTCGTTGCTGGATGTCGTCCGTTATTTGCAGAATAATCTTCAAATTGATCAGACGGACTATCAAATTGATGCACTTTTTCAGCAAAACCAAAACTATGCGGAAGATTTTCAGGATGTTAAGGGACAGGAGCATGTCAAACGCGCAATGGAGGTAGCCGCGGCAGGAAATCACAATCTGCTGATGCTCGGTCCTCCAGGATCGGGCAAAACAATGCTCGCTCGAAGAATGGCATCAATTCTTCCCTGTCCTTCATTTGAAGAGGCGCTGGAAAGCACAAAAATTCATAGCATCGCCGGACTACTCCCCCAAAATACCGCATTGCTGGCAACTCGTCCATTTCGCTCCCCGCATCATACAATTTCATCGGCAGGTTTGGTCGGAGGAGGAAGTATTCCGGGACCCGGAGAAATCTCCCTGGCTCACAATGGGGTTTTATTTTTGGATGAATTGCCGGAATTTCCTCGTGGAGTGCTGGAACTGCTGCGCCAACCTCTGGAAGACCATCGTGTGGTCATAGCGAGAGCAGCCATGTCTCTGGAATTTCCCTGCAATTTCCTGATGCTGGCCGCCATGAATCCCTGCCCCTGCGGATATTTTGGCAGCAAGGCCTCAGGAGTGCAGTCTCAGCCGAAAGAATGCCGGTGTACCCCCATTCAAATTCAAAAGTACCGTTCCAAAATTTCTGGTCCTCTGATGGACAGAATTGACATTCAACTGTCAGTCCCTGCTGTTGAATACAGCCAGCTTTCCGACGAACGGAAGGGCGAAAATTCTACCTCAATCCGTCAAAAAATTATCCGTGCCAGGAACATTCAGATAGAACGTTTCAATAATTCTCTAACCCGCAACAATGCCAATATGACTCCGAAAGAATGTGAACTGCATGCCAATCCTGCTCCCAACGCACGCAAAATCCTCGAAACCGCCATGAACAAAATGGGCCTCAGCGCGAGAGCTTATGATCGGATTTTGAAAGTTTCCAGAACCATTGCTGATCTTGCTGAAGCGGAAATCATCGATACACCCCATATCACCGAAGCAATCCAATACCGCAGCCTGGATCGTCCGATTGCCTGAGCAGTTTGTAAAATTTGCTTTGAAATCGAGCGCGGTTTATTCCCAGGACAGAACTTGCTGCCTGAACATTTTCTACAGGTCAAGCAAGGGCCTGTGTTTCAAATTTTTGGGTATCTTGACCAATACATTGCTGGCGACACGTACCTGGCATCGCGCCGCTTTAGCTTTCGGAAACTCCTCTTAAAGCCTGTTGCGGTTCAGATGGAATGATAAAATTGAAATCTCTGGTTCAATTGGTTAGATTTAGTAAACCAATTTTTTTCGGAGAAGTTCAATGGCAATGAAAAAGACGTCCTATATGCGGATACTCGACTTTGTAGCAGGTTCGGAAAGTGACTACAATCGAGCAGAAACCCGGGGCAAACTAAAGGAGATCGATGAAGAGTCTAAAAGTTTGAAATTTGCATTAATGGAGGATGAATTTTTATGAAACTGAAACGACCCAATATTCTCTGGTACTGCACCGATCAGCAGCGATATGACACCATCGGTGCCTTGAACAATCCTCATGTCCTGACACCGAAAATTGACCAGTTGCTTCGCAGCGGAACTTCTTTTACACGAGCCTACTGCCAGTCCCCGATTTGCACTCCCAGCCGGGCCAGCTTTCTTACGGGATGCTATCCAAACACGTTGAGAGCCCCCCGCAACGGAAACCGGGAATATGCAAATCAATATCCTCTCATCACCAAACTCCTGCGGGATACAGGCTACCATTGCGGTCTTGTCGGGAAACTGCATCTTGCCAGTGCCTTTGAACGGGAAGAACCACGGGTAGATGACGGCTACGGCTTCTTCAAATGGAGCCATGCGCCGCGAGATGACTGGGACAGCGGACATGATTATGCAGACTGGGTCCGAACCAGGGGAGCCGACTTGGGAGAACTCATTAAAAGTCTGGATGGGGTTCCCGCTGAATTGCATCAAACCTCATGGGCCACAGAAAGGGCAATGGAATTTATTCGTTCGCAATCCCGCGATGTACCCTGGATGCTGAGCGTCAACGTCTATGATCCCCATCCTCCGTTCAACCCCCCTAAAGCATACCGGGACCTTTTTGACCCAAAGTCCATGCCGGATCCTCTTTTTCGTGAATCTGATTTGGAGCAACAAAGAAAATTTTCTCAAATTGACTTTCAATCCCGGCCCGCACACCCGGAAAAGCTGGATATCTGTGATCCTATACTGCCTCGCACGCCAGCTGATGGAAGTATGCGCGGAGATGTCCCATCCGTGGGAGAACGTGATGCCTGGACTCTCAAGGCCGCCTATTATGCAATGATCAAATTGATTGATGATCA
>JADGAV010000056.1:18865-22052 GCA_015231825.1 SAR324 cluster bacterium | reverse complement strand
CATTTGTTTATCTCTACCGATTGAATCTCAAACTCAATGCACAGCAGAAAAAAATTGTCCTTTTAACTCAGGAAGCGGGTTTGCTCCGAGAAATGCTGGCTCAACAAAAGAGGAAGGAAGAAGTTTCTGAACTCGATCCTGAAATTTAAAAATGTGTGGTATTTTCGGATATATCGGCACTGAATCGTTTGATTCAGATCGGGTGCTCAAGGCACTGAACCATCGCGGCCCTGATTCTTTGGGACAATGGAATGCAGAATTAGCAAATCAAAAGATCCAGTTTCTCCACACACGTCTGGCAATTCTAGATCTTCGACCAGCTGGAAAGCAACCGATGGTTGATCCCGTGAGCGGAAATGTGGTTGTGTTCAATGGTGAAATTTACAATTTTAGGGAACTGCGTCAACAGTTGGAAGCAAGAGGATTGGTTTTCCAATCTGAAAGTGACACAGAAGTATTGCTTTTGGCTTACCGGGTTTGGGGGAAGCAGTTTTTGGAGCGTCTCGATGGCATGTTCGCATTTCTGCTTTTCGATAAAGCCGAACAATGCCTGCTCCTCGCTCGAGACCATATCGGGATCAAACCTCTATATTATGCGCAAACAAAAGGAGGAGGGTGGATATTTTCCTCAGAAGTTCGGGCACTGATGGAATCCAATTTGGTATCGGAGGAATGGGACAAAGAAAGTATCCATCAGTATCTCATCTATGGATCGGTTCAGGAACCTCGAACGATTCGAAAAGCAATCCGTGCATTTCCTCCCGCTCACTTGGCTTATTTGGATTTGAAGCAGAATCACAGAACATTTCCCAATTTTACCCAATATTGGGATTTGCATGATTTTTCAAAACCCAGACTTGGTGGCGGAATTGAAACAATACATCATGCAGAAGTTTTATCCCGTACAGTGGAACTGCAGCGCGTTGCTGATGTTCCAGTCGGATTATTCCTTTCGGCAGGCATTGACAGTACTGTTTTAGGAAAGGCGCTTGCCGGATTTGAAAAAGATTCAAAAGCACAACAGGGGACCCTTACCGCATTTACATTCGGATTGCAGGATTCGAGTAGGGACGAAAGTCAGTTGGCAGAATTGTCGGCCCGTATGATGGGACTGAAACACGAAACTTCAATCCTTGAGGAAGCGACCCTTTTTTCATGGCTATCTGATGGATTTGACGCTATGGATCAACCTTCATCTGACGGGATGAATACTTATCTGATTGCAAGGTCCGCTTCAGAGCGAGGTATCACTGTCGTTCTCAGTGGGTGTGGAGCTGATGAGCTGCATGGAGGTTATCCCCATTTTCGCTTATTGAATCAATTTTGGGAAAGTCGAAAGCGATTAGAAAAATGGAACGATACTCTTTTTCCCTGGGCACAGAGAGCATTGCGGCTCTGCAACAATCCTGTTTTACAGGAACGCCTTTTGCTTTTCCTGAAACAACGTTCTTTGGAAGGATTGGTACAAGAAAAAAGGAGGTTTTTCATTCCAACTCAAATCAAGTCTATTTGGCCTGAAATTCCTTATTCTGATCAAAATACGATTGAACAATTTTATGATACAAATGAAGAAAACTTAACTCGAATATCTATTGCAGAGATTCAGGGTTATCTAAAAAATACATTACTGCGTGACAGCGATTGGGCAACTATGGCCAATCATCAGGAATTGCGAGTCCCTTACCTCGGAAAACGCTATATGGAAACAGTGATGGGGATTCCCTGGAAAATGAAGCAAGCGTCCCGAAAAGTAAATAAGCCGTTATTGACTCATCTTCTCCCTTCCGAAAATCACTGGATTCGTCATCGCAAAAAAACAGGGTTTGAGCTGGATTACACTCGTTACATAAAAGGGCCGTTGCGAGACCATTTGCATACGTCATTTGGGTTTTTGAACCGGGAACATGGATTTCAAATAGATCCGGACCAAATTGAAACGGCATTGCAGGATGCTGATATCAAGCAAGTGCGCCGCTACTGGTCACTGCTTAGTTTAGGACTTTACCTCAAGAGGCATGGCTGATTCGCATGAAGCAAAAATTAAAGATACTGCATTATATGCCGGTATACGCGCCTGCCTGGCAATTTGGAGGTCCTGTGAAGAGCGTCAGCCAGCTTTGTGAGGGACTCGTCCAGCAGGGGCATGAGGTCGAAGTTTTTACTTCTAATGCGGGTTTGTCGTCCTTTTCCGAATTGCCTTTAAACCAGGCTGTAATGCGAAATGGGGTCCGGGTGAACTATTTTGCTCAAACACCTGGTTTTGGAATTGCCTGCCCGGGCATGGAAAGTGCTGTTAGACGACGAGCAAAAGAATTTGATATAATCCATATCACCGGTGTCTGGCAACGAACCAGTTTTGCTGCCTGTCAGGCGGCAAAATCAAACGGTATCCCGTATGTGGTCTCCCCTCGCGGAGCACTGGGACCATATTCCTGGCAGCAAAAGAGAGTAAAAAAGACAATTTACTATTGGTTAAAAGAACGCTTCAATGTCAAAAATGCTCTTGGTATTCACTATACAACAGAACAAGAAAAGGACGAATGCGGACACCTTAAATTGCCTGGAAAGCCTTTTGTCATTCCAAACGGATTCGATTTTGAAAACTGGCTGCCGAATTCTGAAAAGGCTTCCCAATGGAGAGAAGAACACGGTTTCAATTCGGACTCATTTTTGATGCTGAATGTAGGACGACTCCACCATAAAAAAGGGCTGGATTTGTTGCCAATCGCACTGGCTCCTCTTCGTGGCTTGAATTGGCGACTGGTATTTGTAGGCAACTGTGAGGATGACACGAAAACTCGATTGAATGAAAATTTCAAAACTTATGGGCTTTTGGAGCACGTGCGCTTTTTGGATCTTGAAAAACCCGAAAAATTACCGGCTATTTATTCGGCAGCTAATTTGTTTTTGCTGCCCAGTCGACACGAAAACTTTGGAAATGTAGTCGTCGAGGCTCTTGCGTGTTGCTGCCCTGTAATGATTTCAGCAGAAGTTGGGCTGCATCGTGAAGTAGAAACTGCCGGGGTCGGTTGGGTTGTGCCACGTGTTGCAAAAGATTGGACAAACCGAATCGACGAATTGATACAAAATAAAACTGGGATAACAGAGGTTCGCTTGCGGACCAGAAAATGGGCAGAACAGGTATTTTCATACCAAAAAACGGCTTTCCAAATGGCTAATCAATATT
>JADGAV010000056.1:0-18765 GCA_015231825.1 SAR324 cluster bacterium | reverse complement strand
GCAGAACAGGTATTTTCATACCAAAAAACGGCTTTCCAAATGGCTAATCAATATTCTATTTTGAATAAAACTGATGCTGACTGATTTGCATCGTTTGCTTCAAGAGATAACAATCGTTTTTCGCCTTTTGCCATTGTGTTACTTCTTTTCCTGGTTTTTTGGCGGAATTCGTTGCTTTAAAATTCTTTTAAAGACGAGAAGCGTTGGTATTTTAGATCAATTGTTAGGTTCTTCTTTTGAAGTGACTTGGAATCACCAAAGGCTTCGATTTGATCAATTGGATTTTGGTGTGGTGAGGGAAATATATGGACATCTATGTTATGCGAAACCCGGAGAATTGAAGAATGCCCGTCATATTTTGGATTTAGGTGCCAATAGCGGTGCGTTTACTGTTTTTGCTGCCCTTGAGGCACCAGAAGGACAGATCGAAGCCATCGAGATACAATCTCATTTGGTGCGATCTGCCAAGTTAAATGTGGAACAAAACCATTGCGAAAAAAAAGTTAATGTCCGATGTGCGGCAGTTGGAAGTGCTCATAATCAATGGGTCCAAACAGTTTTAAAAGAGGACCCTCAAATTGAAATATTTGACATTGAAAACTACATCTCCAAGGTAGGTACTTGCGATTTTTTGAAATGTGACGTCGAAGGAGGAGAATTTTCGTTGTTTGCAGGAAATTTGGATTGGACACGTGCTGTTAAAAAAATGGCATTGGAATATCACCCGACAGAAGGGGATGTGGATCGGTTGGAACAGACTCTTAAAAAACAAGGATTTGATGTAAAGAGAGTTGACCATTCATGTCTGGGATATTTGTATTGTTCCCGTAATAAAACATCTTGAATGAGGCTATGTGTTCGATCAGTGCAGTTATTTTAACAAAGAATGAAGAGATCAATTTGAATCGCTGCATCGAATCGGTACGCTGGTGCCGAGAGATTGTAGTCGTCGATTCAGGCAGTACCGACCGGACATTCCAGCTTGCAAAGTCCCTGGGAGCCTCCGTTATTTCTCACATCCAAGCAGCTCCTTTTCAAATTTCGGTGCAACGTAATTGGGCTTTAAAGAATTGCTCTTTGTCTGGAGATTGGGTTTTGTTTCTCGATGCTGATGAAACTATTCCAAAAGATTTGGCCTCGGAGATCAAAAGAATTTGTTCACTTGAGGAACAAACTTTTAATGCCTTTGAGTTGACTCCGCGTTTTTGGTTTTGGGGGAAATGGTTGAAAAGGACACAGGGCTACCCCAATTGGCATGCCCGCCTTCTCAAACGCGATGAAGTTCAATTTGCTGGGGGAGTTTGGGAACATTTTGCTTCAGGAGCAAGAGTCGGCCGGATCGATATTCCGTATGATCACTTTGCAAATTCCAAGGGATTTTCAGATTGGCTGGAACGCCATGAGCGTTATGCGGCATGGGATGCCGAGCATATAGACGCTTATTTGAAGACCAATCGGAAATCTGCCTTTGCAACAGAACGCAAACTGAAGCTTCGATCCTGGGCAGCACGGTTTTGGCCATTCCGTCCGCTATTTCGATTCGCGCAAATGTTCTTATTTCGTTGCGGATTTATGGAAGGAAAAGTAGCGTTCATTTATTCAGTTTTGTGCGCATTTTATGAATTCATGATTGTGATTAAAATCATCGAGTTAAGACGGAAACACAGGCAGTTGCCATTGTGAGCAATAGTTTTTTCAAAGGAGATTTGTGAAAGGGAAGCCGCAGGTGGTTTTTGTTTGTCAGGTGTTTTACCCTGATAGCACTCCAACCAGTCAGGTGTTTAGCCGCTTGTTTCAAAAACTGGCGGATCGAGGATTGGAGGTCACTGTGCTCTGCGGATATCCAGGAAGAATGGAACGCCTTGAAATGAATCTTCCACGAAATGAAAGTATTGGGGGGATTCATATTCTTCGCTGCGGATGGAATATTTCTTTCAAACGAAGTTATTTTCATCGTTTTTTTTCCTACTTCTCATTTTTAACCCATGTTGGTTGGAAGTTAATTTGGTCTGGAAGAAAAGGAGTCGTTCTTGGAGTGACCAATCCACCGTTTCTTTCCATTATTCTTTTTCTGACATCCTGTTTGGGTCGATTTCAATATCAATATATTTTTCATGATTTGTATCCTGAAGGGCTTGTCGCGTTGAACAAGCTCAGAGGGGACTCCATTCTGGTCAAATTCTGGACTTTTCTTAATCGCATCAGTTACCAGCGAGCTTCTGTACTTTCCGTGTTGGGGCGAGATATGATCCCCTTGCTGCAGAAAAATTATGCTATAGCCAATGAAAAATTCATCCATATTCCCAATTGGAGCACAGTAGATATTTCAAGTCCCCGGGAATTTTCAAAGAATTCATTGGCCAGAGAACTGGGTATAGAAAATAAAGTGGTTGTTCAATATTCTGGAAATATGGGACTCTGGCATGATTTGGAAACCTTTGTACGCGCTGCAGCGATTCTTCGGGATCAGGATTCGATTCAGTTTTTGTTTATTGGTGGAGGCATTCGACGAGAATCAGCCGTAAAATTGAGTCAGCAGTTGAATTTGAATAACATCATTTGGCGTGATTTTGTACCAAAAGAACAATTGGCAGAAAGCCTTTCCTGTGCTCACATCTCATTGATTTCTCTCAAAAAAGGTTTGGAGGGAATTGCTGTACCCTCAAAACTGTATGGGATTTTGGCCTCCGGTCGTCCCCTCATTGCGCAGGTTCCGAATGACTCGGAAATTGCACTGGTAATCGAAGAAGAAGGATGCGGGTTTGTGGTGGAACCGGAGCAATCAGATCCTCTTGCTGTTGCCATTCGAACGCTCGCTGAAAACAAAGACCTGCGAGTGAACATGGGCAATCGAGCCTTTGACGCCTATCAAAAAAAATATACGGTTGAACGAGCAGCCCGTACCTTTGAAGAACTTTGGGGTATCCAAAAGTCTGAAATTCAATAAAACAAAATTCATACAAACAAGAAAATTTTTATGGTGTTTGCAGAAAACAATCCCTACATACTGAAAAATGGTATCCATGTTCGTCCGGATTATTCCAAATTTGAATACAGTGACGGAGATGAAAATGAAAAAAGAATTTTGGAGGTTTTGCAGCAAATTGGAGATCTAAGCACTGAATCTGAAGAAATGAAGCAGTTTATTGACAGCTGGGTATTTGAATATCATTTTTCCCAGTTGAGGCACAATCTGCTGCGTGGATTTGATCTGGAGAATTTTGACAATGTTCTTGAGTTGGGTTCAGGTTGCGGGCCAATTACACGGCAGTTGGCAGAACGTTGTGCTCAAG
Source organism: SAR324 cluster bacterium (assembly GCA_015231825.1). GTDB lineage: Bacteria > SAR324 > SAR324 > SAR324 > NAC60-12 > JADGAV01. The sequence continues at coordinate 15,472 of JADGAV010000056.1, read as the reverse complement.
TCACAACGGTGGACGGAAGCTTTCAGCGCTTGATGGTTGCCGCGGAGAGATGTCGGGACTTGAGCAATGTATCTTATTATTGTGAAAACTTTGAAAAAATCGATGCACCGGGCCAATTCGATTTGATCACAATGATCGGTACTCTGGAATATGCTACCTTGTTTATGCAGGGTGACGATCCGGTTCAAACGTGTCTTGGCCAAATGTTGCATAATTTGACAAAAGATGGAGTATTGCTGATAGCGATCGAAAATCAACTTGGGTTGAAATATTTTAACGGTTGCGGAGAAGATCATGTTGGCGAATTGTTTTTTGGAATCAATGATCTATATCACAAAACGGCAACAACCTTTGGCTACCATGAACTCAAACAACGAATTTTAAAAGCAGGTTTTTCTAAAGTAGAATTTCTGTTTCCCTTCCCCGACTATAAACTGCCGCAGTTGATTGTGAGAGAAGGTGCCCTCGAAGATCAGTCGCTGCAGCTGGGTTCGATTATTGGTCAGTTTCCCGGGAGGGATTATAACGGGCGTTCTGTGAGACACTTTGCCGAACGGCTTTGCTGGTTGACATTGGCTCGCAATCGCTTAATTCCTGATTTTTCAAATTCCTTTTTAATCATTGCCTCCGGGAATCAGTCGAAATCCCTTTGCAATGAAGAGTGGCTGCTAAAGATTTTTAATCTGGGACGTAAATCAGGCTATTGCACGAAAAGTACGTTTTCGATCCAGAAGAATGAAAACTGCGTGGTCCAAAAACAATACCTGTTTCCGCAAAGAGAAAAGGCATCTTCGTTTTTGAAACATGTCTTAATCAAAGAATCCTACGTCAAAGGAGTTCATCTTGGGGAAATCATTGCCAAAGGTCTGTTGAATGAGCAATGGCATTCGGTTTATATAGACAAGTTGAAGAGTTGGGTTACCTATTTACAAAAGTTTGTGTTGTCGAAAGTCGAAAACGAAGAACTTTTGAATGAATGGCAACTTCTTCCTGAGCTCGATCAGGGGTGGCTTCCCGGACAGATGGTGGATTGCATTCCCCGCAATTTAATCCATGACGGCAACGAGTACCATTATATTGATCAGGAGTGGGTAGTACAAACTCCGATTCCATTAATGTGGGTCGTTTTTCGCGGGCTTTTGACAGATATTAGCGATCAATTGGCGTTGGCAACCTATCTTGCCTATTTCGAAGACTGCACGATTGAAGAATGGATTGTCCGCACATTGGGGCAGATCGGATTCATGATGAATAGCGAAACATTTGCCCGGCTTGTCGACTGGGAAGTCCGGTTTATCAAAGAGGCATCTGGACAGGAAGAGGAGCAGATCCGCGACTCATTTCAATTCCTCCTAAATCAGGAAATAGGCAAAGTAGCAGAAATTAAGGAATTTGGCGGCAATTTTTATGACCGTGTCAATTCTTTCTTAGCAACAGATTTGAAAACAACGGCTCTTGAATTAAAGTTAAGCAAAGTTGAATTGGATAGTATCAAAACTTCAAAAGGGTACCGTTTGGGTGAATGGGTGAAAGGAAAAATTTCGGAGCGAGAGAGAGAATCCATCAAGGCAAAAATCGAACATGGTCTGAACTATGTTTCTGAAAAAAAGAATCGCAACAGGCTCTCGAAACACCCTCACCACATCTGTATGATTGTCCCCAGTTTTGATCGGGTTGGTGGGTATGAACGCCAGGCTTTCAGTATGTGCCAGGCTTACCAAAAAATGGGCAAGCATCCTTATATTGTCACTCAAAATATGGGAGATTTGCCCTCTTTCGAGGTGCGCCAAGATATCGAAATATTTCGTTTCTATCCTTTTTTTCAGGGTCATACCCGAACTTATGAATGGGAATTGGAGAAGCTGTTTGCTCATGATTTTGAGGGACAAATCGATATTGTGCATTGCCATGCCTTTGATTTCACCTCAGGCTGGGCAATTCGGATTGCTTCGAAATATGGAATTCCAACACTCGTTAAAGTCGCAACCGAGCAGGACATTCTTGAATTTCAAAAACAGATTAGTGCTGAAATTGCGGGTTTTAAAGAAGCCTTGGAAAACTTGATGAAGGCGACTCGGTTTATTGGCCTCAATTCAAATATAAGGAAAGAATTGATAGCTGCTAATGCACCCGAGCAAAAAATCCTGGCTCTTCCCAATGGGGTGGATGTTCAACGTTATTGTCCAGCCACAACAGAAGAAAAGCAGATTCTGAAAACAAAATTGGGATTTAAGGATAAGCCCTTTTTGATTTCATACACGGGAAGATTTGAAGAACGAAAACGAGTGATTGATCTCATTATTGCCTGGCAGTTGATCGCAGAGCGATTTCCCCAACATCATTTGGTTTTGGTGGGAACAGGAGAGGAGTTTGAATCCTGTCGTTCTCACGTCAATTCCTTAAACCTCTCCTTACAGGTAACTTTTGTAGGAGAAGTAGCCAATGTAGAAGACTATTTGAAAATCACGGATTATTATGTTTTTCCTTCTCGACTTGAAGGAATGCCGAATGTGATCTTGGAGGCGATGGCCTGTGGATTGCCGATTGTCTCAACAGCGATACCGGGAATTGTTGAAGTGATTCGGGACGGGAAATGCGGATTCCTGGTTCCCCCAATGGATGCATCGGCCCTGGCAAAGGCATTGAGTACTCTTTTGAGTCAGCCTGAAAGGGCCCGGGAAATAGGAAGGGCTGCTCGCAAAGAAGCGGTGGAAAGATATTCTTTTGATCAGTTAGGAAAACGATATTTTGAAATATATCAAAATTTGCTGGATGACGTTTAATAAATATTGGTTTTCCGTGTATTGTTTTTTGACCTTGTCACAGTGAATTTTCTATATAACAAGCGCTTTTTTTCGATCGTTTAAATGTGAAGTTCATGAAAATAATCAATCAAAACAATACAACTTTCCTATTGGTCGGATGCGATACAATCGCAGTATTTGAGGTTTTGTGGGCTCAAAGGTTTTTTAACCATGGAAACTGGCATAGTTACACTACGGCGATTCTCATGGTCTTGGCGGTTGTGTTGATCGGGTGCCTCTACTCGCTGGACACTTATCATTTAGGTCAGGACCGTTCAAAAACACAGATTATTTTTCTCGCTTCAATTGCCAGCGGCATCTTTCATGTTGTTCAACCTTTTCTTTTCCGCATTTTTGATGTTTCGTTTTCCTTAGCAGGAGTTGTTCTTTCCTTTGCAGTATGCTTAGCTTATTTATTTACAACGCGGCTGACACTTTATTGGATTCGCAAGAAAAACCAGATTTCAAATCGAATTTTAGTCCTTGGAGAAGGCCGGGAACTGAAGTGGGCCGATTCATTTTTTGAGCAGTTGTCCGACTATAAAATTATTGGTTATGTTTCGATAAAACCCACTGAATCTCCTTCTACAATGCCAAATTTGGGAAAATGGCAGGACTTACCGCAAATTCTTGAATCCGAACAAATTAGCGTATTATGCATCAGCTATATCAAACCCCTTCCGAGTCTTTTGAATAACATGCTGCTGCATTTGAAATTAAAGGGAATGAAAGTGCTCGGTTTTTCTGATCTTTGCCAGCAATTGCGCGGTTATATCCCTTTGGATTATGTGGATGAGCACTGGTTTTTATTTGCAGAAGGGTTTGTCAGCACCCGATTTTCTCGTCAGGTAAAACGCATTAGCGATTTCATTTTTAGTCTGGGGGGAATGGTGCTTTTATTTCCTCTGGCAGGAGCTGTTGCCCTCACCAATCTGGTCTGCAATCCTGGCCCTTTATTTTATTCGCAATTGCGAGTGGGTTTGTATGGGAGAGAATTTCGAATATTTAAATTTAGAACAATGCTTGAATCCGCTGAGAAGGAAGGAACACCAGAGTGGGCTCAAAAAGATGACGATCGGGCTACCGCATGGGGGCAAATTATGCGAAAAACCCATTTGGATGAACTTCCTCAAATATGGAATGTTCTTAAAGGAGAAATGTCAATTGTTGGACCCCGACCGGAACGTCGCCAATTGATTGAAAAAATCGAGCAGGAAATTCCCTATTATGAACTGAGGCACTTTATGAAACCTGGCATCACAGGCTGGGCTCAGGTGAATTTGGTTTATGCCAATTCCATTTTTAAAACAAAATGGAAGCTCGAATATGACTTGTTTTATATCCGTCATTTTTCCCTGATGTTTGATCTGATCATAATTGCCAGAACGGTTCGGACGGTTCTTTTTGGAAAAGGATGGTGAAAGGCTATTTTTCCAATACATATTTCTGCACAAAGTTCTTCAGTGAATTCTCCATTGAAATAGGATAGGGTGAAACAAAAAAAGGCATGGAAAGGTTATTCTTGTTGAGCTTTTTTAAAACCTGATTAGCTAAATCGGTTGCTTCTTTATCTCGGTTCAGTTTTCGTAACGCATAGGCATGATAGGCTTGAGTCACTCCTGAAATATCAGGAGTTTGGTTTGTCTTTGCATACAAATTTTCCCATTGGTCCTGAATCCCCAAATATCGATATTGATATCGAAGTAAAAAAGCTTTCAGTGCAACGCCATGCCGCTTGATAAAATGGCTGTTACTTTGAGATAATTGATGTATTCCGATAGTAGCGTATTGATTGGCTTGACGGTATCGTCCCATTTGCCAGTAGCCTTTTGCAATAAAATAATAAAGTTGAATATTTTCAGGATATTTCCTCAGCAATATTAACAAATGTCGGATGCTTTTGACCCGTAATGGACTTGGAACCTCTCCCCAAGTTAGAAACAAGTGTACTAACCTTCCCTCTTCTCTGGCATAGGTTCCTCGTTGAATCACCAAATCCAAATGTGCCGTTCCTTCTTCAAGTGATCCTGAAGAAAGAAGTATGGGGGCAACCGATCGGATGATCCAAGAGGATTGAACAATCATGATTTTTAAAATTCCACTGCTCAAAAAAACATCGTAAAATTGTGGATAGGCAATCTTGATTTTTTCAAATATGTTTACCCCGGTGATGCCATAATAATACGCTTTCAAATAGGAGCGGTGGAGTGTCATCGCCACACCAGATTTCAATCCATAAACCATTCCCAAAAAAACCTGCCATACCGGATTTTCCGGTTCATTTTTCAACGCTTCAGTCAAATGCTGGAGCGCTTTGTCAGATTCCTGGTCAAATGACTGATAGTGGGCTGAATCGTTGAAACCCAATTCCGAAGTCAATTCCATGTAATGAAAAATCGTTTGATACGTCGCCCGGACAGGTGCTTCTGTTTGGTCAATCCGTTTTTGCAGGAAAGCGCGGTTTTCATCAAAACGAAGTTGATAAAAAGCGCTACGCATTTCTTGAATGACGTCATAATGAGGAATTTCAAATGGAGGGAGAATTTTCCCGGAACAAACTGAACCAAAGGAGAGGAATATCCATAGCCCGATCCAAAAAAAAAGCAGAAATCTAAAATTCAATGGACACTTTCTATGTTTGAGGTGGAGTTCTTTCATTTCAATTTAACATACCTGTTTCGGATAGGAGAAATGAATGCAGAGACCAGTTTCTGAGCGGAATATACCATTTCCTTGCATCATTTTTAAGGGTTTTATAACTGTTCGTAAATTGGTCAATTCTTTTGATTCGTTTTTGATGTCGGTTTGCTTGATCTGTCGTTATATTCATTTTAACTCGCTTCACGGAGTGAAAAATGCTAAATCATGGAACCTAAATCGTGATAAATTTTGCTTAATTTTAAGAAAATTGAGTGAGAATTAAACACTCCTCATCTCTCATTTCAAGACCTTGTATCGCCGTATGTCCAAATTATTTGCTATTGATTCGATGTCCATTCTTTATCGTGGATATTTTGCCATGATCCGCAATCCCCTGATCAATTCCAAAGGAATCAACACGAGTGGGATTTTCGGGTTTTTATCGCAGATAATAAAGATCATTGAAACCGAGGAAATCGACTATTTGGCGGTGACTACGGATTTGGCTGATCCGACATTTCGACACAAACAATTTCCGGCATATAAAGCGACTCGTGAAAAAATGCCGGACGATTTAGTATCACAGCTCCCTTATTTGTCTCAGCTTATTGAAGCTCTTGACCTCCCCTATTTGTCAATTTCCGGATATGAAGCAGATGATATTGTCGGAACGCTGATGCGGCTCTGCCGAGAAAAAGAAGTGGAAGGGGTAATGGTGACGAGCGATAAAGATTACATGCAGCTGATCACAGATCGAATTGTGATGCTGAATAATAAAAATGAAATTGTCGATACTAAAAAAGTATTTGATCGCTTTGGCTGCACTCCGGAGCAAGTGATTGAGGTACTGGGCTTGATGGGAGACAGTTCCGATAATATTCCCGGAGTGCGGGGAGTTGGAGAAAAAACCGCGATAAAACTGATTCAAGAATATGGGAATATTGCCAATGTCTATGACAACCTGGATAAAATTAGCGGAAAAAAACTGAAGGAAAATCTGATTGCTGGAAAAGAGAGTGCCCTTTTATCGAGGGAATTGGTCACCATTGATACACGTGTTCCAATAGACATCGATTTTGATTCTTTAAAAATTGATCGGGAAATCCTCTTTAAAAGTGCTGCATTTCATGATGTGCTGGAAGAACTGGAATTTAAGTCGTTTCTGACTCGTTTTAAGCCGGAGGGAGGAATCACAGTGAAACCGGCTGCTGTTCAAAAGAAAAACTATCTTACCATCGACTCCGTTTCTTCTTTGCAGGAAGCAATTCCACAACTGAAAAAAGCAAAATCCTTAGCTTTTGATGTAATTGCCGCAGGGAACAATGTGATTTCGGATCGCATCCTCTCTTTGGCGTTTTGCACTGAACAGGGTACCGTTCATTATCTTGCTTTACAGGCTAGCAGTTTGTCTGAGCATTTAGAGGAAGTCAGCCGACTGCTAAAGGAGATTTTTGAAGATTCATCCCTGCTTCTGGTCGGGCATGATTTAAAATTTTCCATTCAACTTTTGACCCACTACGGGATCCAGATTCAGGAAAATATTTTTGATACGATGGTAGCCGCGCACCTTGTCGAATCTGAACGCAATTACAGTTTGGAAAATCTTGCATTGGCAAAACTAAAGTACACCAGACAGTATTCGATGGAGGGATCAGGGAAAACTCAGCAGCTTTCTATTCTCGACCCGGAAGATACTCAAACCAGGGACTATCTTTGTGAAAATGCCGAGATGATCTTGAATCTCCAGAATCTTTTGCATGAACAACTGCTACAAACAGAGATGCTCCTTCCGTTTCAGAACATTGAAATGCCCCTGGTGCTCGTTTTGGCTCACCTGGAATTGACCGGAGTGCATTTTGATCAGCAGCATGTCCGTGAAATTTCCGAGGATTTTTCTGCACGGTTGGATCAACTGAGTGAAGAAATTTATAAGATGGCGGGTGAAAAATTTAATATCAACTCGGTTCTGGAACTGCAAAATATCCTGTATGAAAAACTGGCACTCCACAAAACCTGCAAAATTCGTCCGAAAAAAATAAAATTGGGCAATGGCATGTCTACTGGAGAAGAAACTCTCGAAAAAATGAGTGCGGTACCATTGCCTCGAACGATTCTTGACTATCGAATGATCAATAAATTAAAGAATACTTATATCGATGCGCTTCCTTCATTCGTCAATCCAAAAACTCAAAATATCCATTCGAGTTTCCGTCAAACTGTGGCAGCAACAGGGCGCCTGGCTTCAGACAATCCAAATCTTCAGAATATTCCGATCCGCACCGCCGACGGGCGTCGGATTCGACAATTATTCATTGCCTCTTCTCCCGAACGTATTTTGGTATCGGCGGATTATAGCCAAATAGAACTAAGGGTTGTCGCCCACTACTCGAAAGACCCGACATTTTTAGAAGCCTACCGCAAAAACCTTGATATTCACGCTCTCACGGCAGCGGCCATTTACAATATTCCGGATGATCAGGTCAGTCGTGAGTTGAGGGCAAAAGCGAAGGAAGTTAATTTTGGTCTAATCTATCGAATGGGAGCAGACCGCTTGGCCATTGTCACTCAAACCACTAAGAATGAAGCAAAGGAATTTATTGAAAATTATTTTCGAAAATATTCGACAATTCATGCCTTGCAGGAAACTTTTTTAGAAAGGGCAAAAAAAGAAGGATTTTCTTCCACGCTCATGGGTCGAAGACGGTACCTTCCGGAAATCAATGGCAATGGATTACCAAAACGGATGGCGGAAGGGGCTGCGATCAACACGCCGATTCAAGGAAGTGCTGCCGAAATCATAAAAATGGCAATGATCAATATCGAAAGACGTCTGAGAGCAGAGCGAATGTGTTCGAAAATGATTTTGAGTGTTCATGATGAACTGGTATTTGATACGCTCAAAGAGGAAGAAACGGCTCTTTCTCATTTGGTTAAAGAAGAAATGGAAAACGTTTTGACTCTCGAGGTGCCCCTGATTGCCGAGATCGGAAAAGGGCAAAACTGGTTGGAAGCCCACTAGATCTCTGAGCGGTTTTAAATTGACTTCCCAGCGATAAAGAAAAAGGCTTGAATGCGCTATCGACCTCCTGATTACCGGGACATGCCAACGGAAGAATTTGAACGAAAGGCGCGGCACAATAATTATATGCGTCAAATTTATGACTTTCCCCGGACCATAATACCCCACCCAAGCTTTGAAAAATTTGAAGAGTTCTGGAAAAATAGGTGCTCGCGCTCAAACAAAGTGCATGTTGAAATCGGATGCGGTTCTGGAGGATACTTAATTCAATTGGCGCAGAATTTTCCGAACGATTGTTTTGCAGGGTTTGAACTGCGTTACAAACGTTTGGTTCTGGCAGCAAAGAAAATTGAAAAATTTGATTGTGCGAACGTCTTGTTATTGAAGGACAAAGGGGAGTATTTGGGCGACTATTTTGGTGAGAATTCTATTGATCGGATCCACGTCAATTTTCCGGATCCATGGTCGAAAAAAGCACAGAAAAAACATCGCTTGTTGAATCATGATTTTTTTCAAAAAATTTCAGTTCTATTGCGTCCTGAAGGACAGTTTTTATTCAAGACCGACCATCAGGAGTATTTTCAGTGGGTCCTTGACCTTCTGAAAAATTTTCCAAATTTTCAAACCATTGAAGCGACCACCCATTTGCAGCAAAGCTCCTACTACGAAACAAATATTCAAACAGAATTTGAAAAAATGTTTCAATTCAAATCAAATCCAAACATTGGATACTTGAAAATCCAGATTTACAAGTAAAACTCAGAAAAGAATTTTTGAAAAGATTAAATCAATGGGGAAGCTTGGTAGTTTCGTGCTTCAGGGTAAGCATCTGTCAGCCGGTTCACATCATTGACAAAGGTTTCAACCTGACTTTCTGAAGCGGCGAGGAAAAGTTCGGGATTTGTTAGAATAGCATCGATTTCCTCCTTGTTCAGAGGAATGCGGGGATCATCCGCCAACCGTTCCGGAAGATCATTGTGTGCCACTTGTGAAGTTCTCAGGTCCTGGACAACATCAAGAGCATGGGATTTGATCGCCTCATGGGCTTCTTCTCTTCCGCTACCGCGCCGCGTAGATTCCATCAACAAAGTCGTGGTGGCTAAAAACGGCAGATATCGGGATAATTCCTGATCGATCATAGACTCAAAGAATCCCATTTCATTGAGAATATGAAGCATGGTCTCCAGCTGCCCATCTATTGCAAACATGGCCCCTGGAATGGCAATACGACGGGTCACCGAGTCGGAAACATCTCCTTCATTCCACTGATCTCCACTGATTCCCATCAGCATATTGGTATACCCGTTTAAGATTTGATGGAAACCATTGATACGCTCGCAGCTGCGCATATTCATTTTATGAGGCATGGCCGAAGATCCCACCTGCCCTTTTTGAAAGCCTTCTGTGACAAGTTCGTTTCCTGCCATCAAACGCATGGTTTTGGCGAAACTGGAAATACCTGAACTCAAAAAGAACATTGCGCTGACTGCTTCAAAATCAAGGCTTCTTGGGTAAACCTGCCCTACGGCATTGATGACCTGGGTAAAACCAAGATGCTGACGGATTTTGTCGGCCAGCTGTTGGACAGATTCAGGATTGTTATTGAGCAAAACAGATTGATCGAGTTGGGTTCCGACTGCTCCCTGGAGTCCCCTCATCGGATAATTTGAGATCAGGTTTTCTAAACGGGAAATGGCGAGCAGCATTTCTTGTCCGAACATTGCGAGCCGTTTTCCCAGCGTTGTTGGTTGGGCAGGGACATTGTGAGTCCGTGCAACAATCATCAAACTTTGATAACGTTTTGCCCATTGGGAGAGGGAATGCAGGGCTGCGACGTATTTGATCCGAATCAGCTTCAAGGATCGAAGAATTTGCAATTGTTCCACATTGTCAGTCAGATCTCGGCTGGTCATGCCTTTGTGGATTTGTTCATGTCCGGCTAAATCGCAAAATTCTTCGATGCGGGCTTTGACATCATGACGGAGAATTCGTTCACGTTGTTCGATGCTTTCCAAATCAACCTGGTCCTTGACTCGTTCATAATCGGCGATGGTTTCAGTTGAGATTTCCACTCCCAATTCCTGTTGCGCCTTCAGGACTGCAATCCAAAGTTCCCGTTCCAGTTTGAATCGTCCAGTGGCAGACCAAATTTCACACATAGCCGGGCTCGCATAGCGTTGGGCCAATACATCCGGAATGAAGGCTTTTTCAGTGGACATAAGGTTTTAGGCAGGTTTGTGGTGGGATGCCATTCAAGAACTATAATCCGACACGATCACGCACTCGATTGATGACTTGACGTGCGACAGGTCGTGCTTTGTCCCGTCCTGTTTCTAAGATCCCGTCCAGTTTTTTATAATCTTCCCGAATTTCAAAGTAACTTGCACGAGCTTCTTGAAGCGCTTCATTGATGACTTCAAAACATTCTTGTTTCGCAACGCCATATCCCATATTACCGGCGCGGTATCGGTTTGCGAGGTCTATTTGCTGTTCTTCGGTAGCAAAGAGTTTGAAAAGTGCAAAGACGTTGTCGGTTTCCGGATCCTTTGGTTCCTCAACGGTTTTTGAATCCGTCACGATTTTCATCATCAATTTTCGCAGTTTTTTCTCAGGAGCAAAAAGGGGGATCGTGTTGTTATAAGATTTACTCATCTTGCGACCGTCCAACCCTGGAATGGTGGCCACTTCATCAGCGATCAATGCTTCAGGCACCACCAGCGTTTCTCCATAAATATGGTTAAACCGAATCGCCATGTCCCGTGTCATTTCCAGATGCTGGGTTTGATCTTTTCCTACAGGGACGTAGTGAGAATCGTAGATTAAAATATCCGATGCCATCAATACTGGATAAGAAAACAAACCGTGATTGATTTCCTGTTTTTTCGCAGTCGCATCTTTGTAGGCATGAGCCCGTTCCAATACTCCTTTGGAGGTGATACAGGAAAGGATCCAGGTCAATTCGGTAACTTCAGGAATATCGGATTGTTTGAAAAACGCATGGTTTTCAGTATCCATGCCCAGGGAATAGAATGTGGCAACCAGTTCGTAGCTATGGTTACGGACATCCTGAGGGTTGGGGAGTGTTGTTAATGCGTGATAGTCGGCAATGAAATAAAATGTTTCGCACACTTCCTGCAATTTAATTGCCGGTTTGATCATCCCCAGATAGTTTCCTATGTGGGGAGTCCCTGTGGGTTTGATGCCCGAAAGTGAACGTTTAGCGGTCATTATTGTGCAGAAACAATATTGATATATTTTCGATTGTTATGTTTTTTTGAAAAATCAACTGCGCCGTCAGTGAGGGCAAACAAGGTGAAGTCTCTTCCGGTGCCTACGTTTTTTCCCGCATGAAATGTCGATCCGACCTGACGAACCAAAATCGTACCCGCTGTAACTTGCTGTCCGCCGAAACGTTTGACGCCGCGACGTTTCCCTTCCGTACTTCTTCCGTTTCGACTGCTGCCTCCTGCTTTTTTATGAGCCATGATTACCTTTTAGAATTAACTTATGCGTTGATTGAGTCGATTTTTATTCGAGTGAACTGTTGGCGATGTCCCTGAGTGCGGCGATACCCTTTTCGCCGTTTCATTTTAAAAACGATTATCTTTTTTGCTTTGATGTGGTCTACTACAGTTCCTTTTACGACAACTCCCTCTATGGTCGGTGTTCCAACACGGGTTGTGGAACCGTCATTCATTAAAAGAACGTCATTGGTCTCAAATGCGGCGCCCGGTTCACTTTGCAACAAGTCCACCTGAATTTCGCTGCCAGGTTCTACGCGATATTGCTTGCCACCGGTTCGAATAATAGCGTACATGATTTTTCTCATTGAAACACGATTTTTATTTTACCTTTTCAGGCTTTATTTGTCGTGTTGATGTCTGGAGATAAAAACTCTATAGACAATCTGATTAACATTGCCTCTGTAATGTAACAAAACCAAATTATATATATTGAAATGTGAGGGATTTCAAGCTTTTTAATAGTTTGCATCGATCCGGCTTTGCATTTTTTGAGATTCGGACGAAGACTTTTATGAGTGATGAATGACATCATTTTCGCAAAAAAATTGATATTTGCAAAGACTTTCATATGCATTCCTGGCTTGAATCAAGGTCCCTTGCAGCTGGACCTCTCTGTTAATTTCTTTCTCAACAACATCGGAGTAGACAAGGGAAAACAGCTTTGATAAAGGAAAGGGGCGAATAAAAAAATACTGAAAAATTCACGCATCCTATATGCTTCGGGAAGTAAAAAACTGACAGGAAAGGACCGCCTCATGGGGAATAGCAAAGTTAAAAACTTCAAAGATTTAAGAAGTCATCGCTGGTTTGGTTTGAATGATCTTCGTTCATTTGGTCATCGGTCGCGTGCCATGCAGATGGGTTACGATTCTAATGATTGGTCTGGAAAACCTGTCATCGGAATCATCAATACCTGGTCTGATATCAATCCTTGCCATATCCATTTTAAAGACAGAGTGGAGCATATCAAACGCGGTATTCTGCAATCTGGAGGATTTCCGATAGAACTGCCGGCAATGTCTCTGGCTGAACAGTTTGTCAAGCCGACAACGATGATGTATCGCAACTTTTTGGCAATGGAGGTGGAAGAATTGCTGCGGAGTCACCCTATCGACGGAGCTGTCTTAATGGGGGGATGCGACAAAACCACTCCAGGCTTGCTGATGGGAAGTATCAGCATGGATATTCCGGCAATCTTTTTTCCGGCTGGCCCCATGTTGAGCGGAAATTGGAAAGGTCAAAAACTCGGCAGTGGCTCAGATTCCTGGAAGTATTGGGATGAGCTTCGCGCGGGGAATATATCACAGCAGGACTGGCAGGAAGTTGAAGAAGGGATCGCTCGTTCCTATGGTCATTGTATGACGATGGGAACAGCCAGTACGATGACATCCATTGCAGAAACACTGGGTTTCACTCTTCCCGGAGCAGCTTCTATTCCAGCAGCCGATTCCAATCATATCCGTTTAGCATCGTCTTCTGGTCGACGGGCTGTGGAAATGGTTTGGGAAGATCAAAAACCCAGTGATATTTTGCAGCGTTCTTCTTTTGAGAACACAATTGCTGCGGCAATGGCTATGGGATGTTCCACCAATGCCATCATTCACGTCATCGCAATGGGGAGACGTGCCGGTTTTGATATCGGTTTGGATGATTTTGAAAAATTCAGTTCCAAGGTATCGGTAATTGCCAATATTCGTCCAAATGGGGACACCTATTTGATGGAAGATTTTTATTTAGCCGGTGGTTTGCCGGCGATGCTGAAGCGAATTGAAGGGTATCTTGATCTCAATTGCATGACGGTCAATGGCCAAACACTCGGAGAAAATATCAAGGAATCTAAAGTCTACAATGACGATGTAATCCGGCACCCCGACAATCCGATTTGTCGAAGTGGCGCCCTTGCTGTCCTGAAAGGCAATCTTGCACCGGATGGTTGCGTAATGAAGGTATCGGCTTTGGAAGAACAGTTTCTAAAGCATTCGGGTCCGGCGCTTGTCTTCGATAACTATCCTCAATTAAAGGCAGCCTTGGATGATGAAGACCTGGACGTTACAAAAGAGCACGTTTTGATTCTGAGAAATGTAGGTCCTCAAGGTGGACCCGGAATGCCTGAATGGGGGATGATTCCGATTCCGAAGAAGCTCGTGAAACAAGGAGTTCGTGATATGTTGCGTATCTCTGATGCACGAATGAGCGGCACGAGTTATGGAGCCTGCGTCTTGCATGTGGCACCGGAAAGCTATATTGGTGGACCCTTGGCATTGGTTAAAACAGGCGATTTCGTCACAGTTGATGTGGAGAAAAGATTAATCCGGATGGAAGTCAGCGATGATGAGTTGAAGCAGAGACAATCGGAATGGCATCCACCTGCTAAACGTTATGAACGAGGATACGGATATTTGTTTTCCCAGCATATAAACCAGGCTTCCGAAGGATGCGATTTTGATTTTTTAAGAAGTGATTTTGGAGCACCCGTCGAAGAACCGCCGATTTATTGATATTGCTTAATAAAAATTTATTTCGTTAGATTTTGTATCATCAGAGAAGTTGAATTTCGAACGAAGAAATGATAAATCCTGTGAACGACTTTCGTGTGAGTAATTTTCTTCCAATCTGTAATTTGAGAGATGACCCATGCCTGCAAAAAAGAAATTGACACCTAATATTTCTTTAAAGGAAAAAGAAAAAGACGTGTTTGTTAAAATACAGAAAAAAATCCAGTCCACCAAAGGTAAATGCAGTTTAACGGAAAAAATTAAATACCTTTCGTTTGTACTTCAGCAAGCGGACAGTAACCCATTTGAAATATCCGACTATGACCTTGAGTTTATGCTAAAAAATCAGGGCATGGTTGCCAAGTTATTGAAAACAAATAAAACCGCAGGGGATCAAGTTCCTGCTCCCTCCTCTAAATCTAAACTTCTGAAAGAAATTTCTGAAAAAGTTGATGCAAAGATTCATGATTTATCTTCCTCCTCCAGCAAAATTCTGGATACCATTGAAGAAAAGGTGCAGGAAGCAATGAAAAAGATTAACAAGTAGCATTGTTTAAACTAATGGGTCTGCAGGAGAAGGGATGGCAATCAGTCAGGTTTTAAATGGTGAGTATCTGCGGTTTCATCTTTAAAATTTAAAGTTTTCGAAAGATATTTCCGGCATCTCTCACATGCGGATGGAGGATAGTCGCCTGGATCAATGCCCAAATCATAATGCTGATTTTGATCACGTGTATGAATCCGGGCTCCGTCATAGAAGCAAAATGGAGGAGTTCCCGAATTGATGCTTCATGAATACCTCCCAATTCCGATGCAAATGTTATAGAAAACAGTGAACTTTGCCCATTCATTCCACCCTTTTGCCCAATCCGAATCATTTTCAGTCACACCAATTAAGAGTGCGGAATCCAATTCATTTTGTTCGATTGATAAGAGTGGAGACGAGGGGGTTCGAACCCCTGACCCCGACGCTGCCAGCGTCGTGCTCTC
>JADGAV010000020.1:25606-89004 GCA_015231825.1 SAR324 cluster bacterium | reverse complement strand
TGATTTTTAATCAGGTGGTCCAGGGTTCGATTCCCTGCCAACCCACCAAATGAAAATAGTATCCTTGTTTCCTCCCCTAAAATCAGAGTCCTGCCCGAATCAATAGAATCGAACACAGAAGTTTTCCCTTATTGTTAGCAGCGCACCAAGTTTCGAAGGGATTGCTCTGAGCAAAAAGATAGGATAAGATCAGGCCATAGTGACCTTCATCCGCTGGAGTCAGCAATCGAGTTTTACCAAAACGAGTCAGTAGAAAGGGATAGTAATGAGAAATGAGGACTTGCCTGAAAGAAAAGTTTCAAATACAGAAATTGAACAAAAAACACCCGTGACCAATGGAAGCAGCCGGTTCCCCGAAGAATTCTCACAAACGGAAATATTGATTTGCTCCACAATTGTAATTGCCTGTTTGATCATGATGTTTGTCCATGACTGGAGAATAAACTGATCCGGGGATTGATGGTCCAGATGAATGAAAGAATGATGCACTTAAATTTTTCTTCAATTCGATTTGCCCACAGAATCAAAAAGTCAGTTTCCGCCAACCCTCCCCTTTTTTGGGCAGGCCTTCAATTTTGAAAAGAAGACGGATTTTTGATTCTCTTCGATTTCTTCTAATTTGAAAGTTTTTGATAGTATTCCAGCAGTGAATTGTGTCTCAGTTCAAGAGGGATTTCGACCTCGTCTGAAAGCAATTCATGAGTTGGATGATCAGAAAATGATTCTTTGCGATTCATTTGGAAAGAGGAATTTTCTGGCAACTGATCTGCACAAGAATTGATGTTTAGCATGAACACAACGAGTATGCATGGCACAAGTTGGTTTTTGTATGTCATCACTCCTCCAATTTTTCTGGCAGCTGTCCAGGATGTGTATCGTTCGGTTCAGCATTCATTTATTGGGTTTCTACAGTTTTCATGCCGACATAATCTTTTTTTTGGAAATTCCTATATCTTGTTGTAAAAATAGTAAATATTTCTCTGTTAAGGTATCAAATCAGAGGTTTTCGGAGCGATCCAATTTTGTAGGTCATAAGAGAAGTATTTGCGTGTAAGATCTCTCTCACAGGAAAGAGAGTATTTGCGATATAATTCGATAGAGTAGAGAGAAGCAGAACCTATTTCATTTGCATTTATCCCGTGTTTTGTGTATTAATGTCCTCTTGTGCCTGAGAGTGATTTTCATAAAAATGTTAAATCGAATTAATGATTGAGATCGAAAACCCTTCCATTACCCGGGAGTATTTTATAAGGTGATGCAGGAGAATCCTTGAAGATATGACGCTAATAAATTCAGAATAAATGGAAACCCTTTCAGTTTTGTTGGAGCAAAAAGAGTCTGTTGAATACATAAAATTCCCAAAATCCTTGAGACTGAAACACAGACTTTTTTAATTTGCTTTCCTACCAAAAGAACACCACGCAGTCGTTAAAATCGGGGTTTCCATTGAGAGACTAAAGTAATTCGAAGATACACTCCGAAAACAATCAAAAGACTGATAATACAAGGCTGTATTTTCCTGACAAAGAGCAGTCTTAAATTGAAACAACATTCCTCAAAAACTGAAGGATTTGCTGTCAAATAAAGGGGCAATCATGAGAACCGGTTATCCAGCTAAACAGGGATTGTATGATCCACAGTTTGAACATGATAGTTGTGGGGTAGGATTCGTGGTAGATATGAAAGGCCGAAAATCCCATGATATTGTAAAGAAAGGTCTACAATTATTGTGCAACTTAAATCATAGAGGAGCACTTGGGGCAGACCCCGATACCGGAGATGGGGCTGGACTGCTGCTGCAGATTCCGCACAAATTTTTCAAGGAGCAGTGTCCGTCGCTTGGTTTTTCCCTGCCGGAAGCTGGGGCCTACGGAATTGGGGTAATGTTTCTTCCCCAAAACCGGGAACGGCGGCATTTCTGTGGCGGGATTATCGAAAGTCTGATCGCTGAAGAGGAGCTTGTGGTTTTGGGGTGGCGAAATGTCCCTGTTGATCAGCAGCATGTGGGCCAGCAGGCATCGGAAGCTCAACCGGTCATTCGTCAAATATTTATTGGGAAAAATGACGATCAAATGCCTCAAGATGTTTTTGAGAGACTTTTGTATGGAGTTCGCAAACAAATTCGAAATTCTATCCACTACGAGGATTTTACCATTCCCAGCATGTCTTCGAAGACGATTGTCTACAAAGGCATGCTCACTCCTGCTCAGCTGGGGAAGTTTTATCCGGATATTGAACATAGCGAATTTGAAAGTGCCCTGATTGTAGCGCACACACGATTTCCAACCAATACCTTCCCTCGTTGGGATTTGGCACAGCCCTTTCGCTATTTGGCCCACAACGGTGAAATCAATACTTTGCGAGGAAACATCAATTGGATGACTGCTCGTCAGGCAGATCTTTCTTCTCCCCTTTATGAAAGAATCCAGCAACTGGTTCCCCTGATATTGCCGAGAGGCAGTGATTCGGCATGTCTGGATAACGTCTTTGAGTTTCTTGTGATTTCCGGATATTCATTAGCCCACGCAATGATGATGCTGGTTCCTGAAGCCTGGGAGCATAATCCCGACATGACTCCGAAAAAGAGGGCGTTTTATGAATACCATGAACACATCATGGAGCCATGGGACGGACCTGCAGCCCTGGCTTTTACGGATGGTATTCAAATCGGTGCCATTTTGGACAGAAACGGCCTCAGACCAGCACGATATGCGGTGACGAAAAATGATTTGGTCATCATGGCGTCTGAAGTGGGTGTCTTGAATATGCCCCCCGAAGAAATCGTTCACAAAGGCCGATTGCAGCCCGGGAAAATGTTTCTTATTGACACAAATCAGGGGCGAATCATTGATGACAGGGAACTCAAGGAAGAAATTTGCGGGCATCTTCCCTATCAGCAATGGTTGGATGAACAAATGATTCTTTTAAAAGATTTACCGGCTCCGAATCAAATTCAAAACTCGGATTTTGAGACCCTTTTAGAGCGTCAGAAAGTGTTTGGATATACAAGGGAAGATGTGAATATGCTCCTCAAACCGATGGTTGTCGAAGGTACTGAAGCAACCGGTTCTATGGGAAACGATGCTCCTCTTGCCGTTTTATCAGACCGACCTCAGGTGCTCTACAACTATTTTAAACAAATCTTCGCTCAGGTCAGTAATCCCGCTATCGATTCAATTCGTGAAGAATTGGTGATGTCCCTGACCAGTCATTTGGGAAAAGAATCAAATATTTTGAAGCCAACTCCGCAGCATGCACATCTCCTCAAGATTGAGCATCCAGTTTTGACCAACACAGAATTGGAACAAATTAAGGAGCTGCACAAGGAGGATTTTAAGACCATCACTTTTCCAATTTTGTTTAATGCCAGCGATGGTCCATCCGGAATGAAATTGGCAATGGATGATTTGTGTAAACAGGCGGAACAAGCTGCCAGAAACCGCATTTCTTTATTGATTTTATCCGATCGGGGTGTCGACCAGGAAATGGTTCCCATTCCAGCTCTGCTTGCAGTTGCAGGAGTCCACCATCATTTGATTCGTAAACGTCTGCGTAACTCAATTGGAATTGTCGTAGAAACCGGCGAAGCACGTGAAATCGCTCACTTTTGCTTGTTGATTGGATATGGGGCCGGTGCCATCAACCCATACGTCGCTTTTGAAACCTTCGAGCAAATGATTCGCGATGGAATGCTGCCTGAAGAAATTACCTTTGAAAAGGCGATAGAAAACTATTTGAAAGGAGTAAAAAAAGGTTTATTCAAAGTTTTTGCAAAAATGGGTATTTCGACGATTCAAAGTTATCGTGGTGCTCAGATTTTTGAGGCAATCGGGTTGAATGAAGATGTCATCCATGATTATTTTACAGGCACTCCCTCTCGGATCAGTGGTATTGATTTAGAGATTATTGCACAAGAATCTTTGATGCGTCATCAGGAAGCCTACCAAATTTCTCCTGATGTGGAAAAAGTCCTGGATTCCGGAGGTCATTATTTCTGGCGCCGGCGAGGAGAGCATCACCAGTTCAATCCCATCACGATTCAAAAACTCCAGGAAGCAGCCCGAGGTGACAATAAAAAAGCATACCAGGAGTTTTCAAAGCTGGTGAATGATCAGAACAAAAAAAGAGCGACTTTGAGAGGGTTGCTCGAGTTCAAAAAAGGGAATCCGGTTCCTCTTGATGAAGTCGAGTCTGCAGACGAAATTGTCAAACGATTTGCCACGGGTGCGATGTCTTTGGGATCAATCAGTCAAGAAGCCCATGAAACCCTGGCTATCGCAATGAATCGCATAGGCGCAAAAAGCAACAGCGGCGAAGGAGGAGAAGACCCGGAAAGGTTTCATCGGCAGGCAAATGGAGATTGGCCGATCAGTTCGATCAAACAAGTCGCTTCAGGGAGGTTTGGGGTGACGATTGAATATTTAGCTCATTGTAACGAACTTCAAATTAAGATCGCGCAAGGGGCAAAACCGGGTGAAGGAGGTCAATTGCCCGGACAAAAAGTTAGTCCTTATATCGCCAAAGTCCGAAACTCTACGCCTGGAGTGACTCTAATTTCTCCTCCTCCCCATCATGACATCTATTCTATTGAAGATTTGGCACAGTTGATATTTGATTTAAAAAATGCCAATCCGAAAGCGCGAATTACCGTTAAACTGGTTTCAGAAGCGGGTGTGGGAACAATTGCTTCCGGTGTGGCAAAGGCTCATGCTGATATGATTGTGATTTGTGGTCATGACGGAGGGACCGGAGCTTCACCTCAGACTTCGATCAAGCATGCAGGTGTTCCCTGGGAACTGGGAATTTCAGAAACCCATCAAACCTTATTGCTCAACCGTCTACGGGGACGGGTCCGTCTTCAAACCGATGGACAGTTAAAAACCGGACGAGATGTTGTTATTGCAGCTTTGTTGGGTGCTGAAGAATTTGGCTTTGCTACGGCACCTCTTATTGCGATTGGATGCATCATGATGCGAAAATGTCATCTGAATACCTGTCCGGTAGGAATCGCTACTCAAAATCCTGTTCTGCGGAAAAAATTCACTGGACAACCGGAACATGTAATAAACTATTTATTCTTCATCGCTGAAGAAGCCCGTGAGATTATGGCACAATTGGGGTTCCGTAAAATAGATGAAATGGTTGGTCGCTCGGATATGCTGGAACCGCAGCTCAATGTGGATCATTGGAAAGCCAGGCATGTGGACGTATCCCAACTTCTTCACCGAATTGAAGTCGGGCAGGGCGATACGATCTTCTGTACTCAGAAACAGGATCATGGACTTGACGATCAATTGGACTACCAGCTGGTTGAACTGGCTCATGAGGCAATTGAACATAAAAAGCCGGTGAATATTACAATGGATGTTCACAATACCGACCGCACGGTAGGAGCCATTTTAAGCGGTAAAATTGCGCTCAAATACGGCTTGCAAGGACTTCCTGATAACACTATCCACTGCAAGTTTACCGGGTCAGCAGGGCAAAGTTTTGGTGCCTTCCTGGCTCACGGAATCACCCTGGAGCTTCAAGGAGATGCCAATGACTACACAGGGAAAGGACTCAGTGGTGGACGATTGATTGTCTCCAAACCAAAAAAGGCAAGTTACCGAGCTGATGAAAACGTTTTGGTGGGCAATACCGTGCTTTACGGTGCGACTGCCGGAGAGGCATTTTTCAATGGCTTGGCAGGAGAACGTTTTGCTGTCAGAAACAGCGGGGCAATAACTGTTGTTGAAGGTGTCGGGGATCATGGTTGCGAGTATATGACTGGAGGACGAGCGGTTATCCTGGGAAGGACTGGACGCAATTTTGCAGCAGGAATGAGTGGTGGAATTGCTTATGTTTTTGACGAAGATGGGCTTTTTAAATCACATTGTAATCTGGCAATGGTCGAGTTGGAGCCTTTCGATGACCCCGGAGAACAGCATGAAGTTCGACAATGGATTGAAAAGCATGTGGAATATACCGATAGTCTAAAAGGGCAGAACCTGTTGGCTGATTGGGAAAAAACACTTCAACGATTTGTGAAAGTGATGCCGATTGAATATCGCTTGGTTTTACAGAAAATGAAATCAGAAGCCGCATAGAGCCTTTGTAAAAGGCCTATTTAGTGTTTTGCTAAAATAGAAGAGCAGAGAAAACAATTTAGGAGCTTAAATGGGTAAAGATACTGGTTTTTTAGAATTCGAGAAGGAAAACATTCCGCGTCGCCCTGTGGCTGAACGTGTCTCGGATTATAAAGAATATGATATCCATTTTAAAGAAGCAGATATTAGGCAGCAAGCGTCCCGTTGCATGGACTGCGGAATTCCCTTTTGTCACACCGGATGTCCCCTGGGAAATATGATTCCCGATTGGAACGACTTGGTATATAGCGGGCGTTGGAAAGAGGCATTGGATATGCTGCACAGTACCAACAATTTTCCGGAATTTACCGGAAGGATCTGTCCGGCTCCCTGTGAAGATTCTTGTGTGCTCAATGAGTACTATACTCTGGATCCAGGGGAAAAAAGTAAAAATAAAAATTCGGTTACCATCGAGCAAATTGAAAAACACATCGCTGATCGTGGTTGGGAAGAGGGGTGGATCCAGCCGATTCCACCCAAAAAATTAACGGGGAAAAAGGTCGCGATAGTGGGTTCGGGACCAGCAGGTCTTGCTGCAGCCCAGCAATTGAGGCGTGTTGGGCATGAAGTCGTTGTTTTCGAAAAAGAAGATCGTATCGGAGGACTTCTGATCTATGGAATTCCCGACTTTAAACTCGACAAAAAGAATGTGCAGCGACGTGAACAACAAATGAAAGAAGAAGGGATTGTATTCAAAACAAATTTTAATGTGGGAAAAGACATCGGAGTCGAAGAATTGCTGGAGAATTTTGATGCGATCCTCCTGGCAACAGGTGCTCAGCATCCACGAAAATTGAAGGTTGATGGCAGCGATCTCAAAGGAGTCCATTATGCCATGGAATATTTGCCCCAACAAAATAAAACCAACGCGGGGGATTCCCTGGATCCCGATTTTCGAATTTCTGCAAAAGGAAAAACAGCTGCTATTTTAGGAGGCGGATTCACCGGCGCAGATTGTTTGGGAACGTTGAATCGACAAAAAGCCAATAAAAAAGTATACCAGTTCGAGTTGGTTGATATGATCCCACGTCCGACTCCTGTCCACGAGGAAGCTGAAATGGACTGCCGAGCAGGTATTCTAACCGAGCGCCTGACAGGAGACCAGGATGGTAATGTCTCGGAAATCCATGCGGTTCAAGTCAAATGGAAAAGGGAAAATGGACAGATGTTAATGGAAAGAATTCCCCATTCGGAATTTACGATTAAAATCGAGCTTCTCTTTTTGGCATTGGGATTTTTGGGACCAACCGTTGATGGATTGATTGAAAGACTTGGTGTGCGTTTGAGTGTCA
This sequence comes from SAR324 cluster bacterium, assembly GCA_015231825.1. GTDB lineage: Bacteria > SAR324 > SAR324 > SAR324 > NAC60-12 > JADGAV01. The sequence goes on along the minus strand of JADGAV010000020.1, from coordinate 81,584 downwards.
AAGGGCAGGAAGCTTTGGAGAGTCCCGAAGATCTGCTCCAGTTGCTCAAAGAAAAGGAAGTGATGTTTTCAATCCATTCAAATGACAATTTTATGACAAATGTCGATGGTGTATTTGCTGCCGGTGACTCCAGGCGGGGCGCTTCTCTGGTTGTCTGGGCGATCTGGGAGGGGCGGGAAGCAGCACGATGCATTGATCAATATCTGATGGGATCATCGGAATTACCATCTTCACCGCAAGCTTCGGCGATAATATGAGTAAAAATAAACTTATTCTCTTTACCTCTCTCGGGATTTTTGTTTGCCTGATGGTCTATGCCCTCTGGCGGGAACTTGATAGAAATGAAAAACAAATCGGATCCAGCATCAGCGGAGTCATTCGGCTTTCTCCGGGAATAGGTGCGGGCATTGTCAAAACTGATAATGCTCATATACTCCTTATTGACCCAGAGACGCTTCAGCCTGTGGCAATCAATACGCTCAATCCATTTGTCCCTCCACTGACGTTTCATATTGGACAGGAACATGTTTTAGGGAATTACCAATTGCAGGGAGCTTATCGTCTTCTGGTAATTTCCGACAAAGACGGGCGGCTGGGGAATCCCTCTTCGGGTGAGGTGATGGGAGAAGTGTCTGAACCGCTCCCTCTGTCAACGGAAGGTTATCAGTATGTTCTGACCAAACCTTTTCGCCAATGGCCTCAGGAACTTCAGACATCCTCTGAGAGCCAGACACAAGAGAACTCGTCATCGATGATTCAGGGAAAAGTGATGGTGAGTGCTGAATTGAAGGCTCAAGTCAGTGAGTCGGATCGCATTATTGTGATGCTGTTTGACCCCAAATTAGGACGACCGGTGGCAATGAAAATTATCCCGCAATTTCGAAATAACCAAACTTTCAGCATCGGCCAGGCTCAGGCCATGCCGGGGCAAACACTCAAGGGAGATTACTCGCTTCGGATTATTACTGATAAGGACAATCAACCGTTCAATGCTGCTCCTGGAGAGATTGTCGGACGTTCTTCGGATCTCGTTCCTTTGGGAACCAAGGACCTGGAGTTCGTTCTGGATCAAAAATATGTCAGATAGTTTGTCAAGCTTTGCTGTCCCGGTATTTTGAAGCTAAATTTTTGCTCCAGAGGCAGTAGGCTGCTCGTACGCATCGGTTTGAACTAGAATTTATAGTTTAATGATACGTTGATCCCTTGAGGGGAGATGTTGAAATCGTATTGAAAGGACAGAAATTTTTTCACTCTGCCCTCTGCCTGGAGGGCATTGATCTGGTTTCGTGTTTGAAAATACTTGTAAATTAAATATCCGCTTGCCGCTCCTCCTCCAACAACAGCCATCGTGTGAAAATCACCCAAATCCACCCTTTTAGTCAGAAGTAAAGCCATCCCTACCCCAGCTCCAATTCCATAATACATCCAACGTTTTTGATTTGCTTCTGCTGCTGCCATTCGCCTCTGCCATCTCTGTTTTTCTTCCCTGATCGGTTCTCCTGTCACATTGTCGATGACTTCAGGTTTGAGGACCAGGGGGCGGGTTGGGCGCGCCATCCGTTTTCGTGTATCCAGTTCACGTCTTGTTTCTGCAATTAAGTCGACTTGTTTATGCCGATTGACATAAGTTTTTACGAGGGCGCCGGGGTCAATGGGTTCGTATTTGTACAAAACAATTGCATTAGAAGAGGTATCATTCAGTCGATTGACTTCTGCGATCGCGATATTTTTCTGTTCGAGTCCCAGGGTTTGTCCTTCCAAATCACTGGTGGAGGTTTGAGTATAGACAACGATCCGGTCCCTGATTTTCAATCCATGGGCTTTTCCTAAGTCAATCACGATGTTTTTGTTGTTGACTGAAAGCACCTGACCCCGAAAAACCGTATTGTTTGAAATGCGTGTCGCCAGCTCGAACAACTGATCTTGCATGGTATCGAAGTTGAATTGAATTTCATCCGAGAAATCAAGTGAATTGGTGAGCACGTTGAGGAGGCGAACGGACATCGTAAAGAGCTGAATAGTTTCAGCATTCTGCCCTTGAACGAGTTCCAAATTGATTTGACCTACCATCACTTTATCGGCATTCAGCTCTTTGCCGATTTTGATTCCACAGGCAATATCGTGGCAGTCGACGTCACTTGGGTTTTCCAAATCCTGGCTGTGAGCCGCTAACTCCTGCGGACCGACAACGGTGAAATGATTGGTGTTGAATAGATTTTTCTGTAGCGCATCGACAAATCCATCGGCCTGGGTATCCGACATGTTTCCGGTGGGTGAGAGTTTTAACAGCAATACCTTGATGCGTCCGTCTTCACTGAACCCGCTTAAAAAATCCCTGTCAAAACTATTTAGCTGTGCGAAGGCTGGAGGAGTAACAATGCTTAAAACGAAAAAAAAGCAGGAGATGCGCAAGTTTTTTATTATGAATTGCTGTAACATGGGTTTTTTACGCGGATATGAACAATTAATAAGAATTTGTGAAAAAGAGCTTTCTTTACCATTTGATTTTTTCCTGTGTGGCAATCTCTTCCCTTCACCGCTTCTCTCTATTGCCTCAGTATCATTACCGGCTTTAAGGCCAGAAAATGCGGACTGCTGAAGAAAAGATTTGATGAGCGGTGTGAAGATTGGCCGTTTTAGAATCGAATTGGTTCCATTCACGTAATCAAAGCAAGAAAAACACCAAACTTTAATAGCTCAAAAGGAAACCGCAGCGTTTCGCTTTCATTGATCCTCTCTTGAAATCGCGGCTTGATTCAATTGTTTGGGTTTCATTGATATGGAAGCGAATTCGATCAGGAATATGGACTGGAAATTTTATTCCGATTCTATTATAGGGGCAATTGGGAGCAATTATTATTTTTTGCTTGTGTGGAATGCAAATCCATCATATCATTCAGGTTTAACTATATTTTTCAATAAGTCGTCAGAGATCGAGACAGGAATCTTATGAGTGAGCAACGGATAAGCCGTAAAGAGTTACATCAACCGGATCGCATCCAGAAGTGGTTGTATACTGCAAGTAATTTTATTTTTAAAAACCAAAAGTGGTTTATTGCCGGCAGCATTGCTTTGGTCGTCATTATTATCGGTATACTCTCCGGAATGCGGTATTACCAAACTGAACAAATAAAGCAGGCAAATCTGCTTTACGAGGCTCAAAAGGCGGTCAATGAAGCGATTGACGGAAAAGAAGAGCAGCAGCAATCCGCTTTGAAAGCAATTGAAAGTTTTTTAGCAGATTTTCCCGATGAAATGAATACTGCGATTGCTTGGACCTATCTTGGGAAATTATATGTAAGCCAAAAAAAATGGGGTCAAGCCGAAGAATCTTATAAAAAAGCAGCAGAGCATCCTAAAGCAATTATCGGTATGATCAACGCTGCAAAATTGAGTTTGGCTGTCGTCTATGAAAATCAGCAACAATGGGATGCTGCAAATAAAATCCTGCAAAGCATTGAAGGTGAAAACTGGCGTGATGTGCGCTGGAAAAACCTGGCTCATATTGCTCTCATGCAGGGAGATAAAAACACCGCAAAATCCAATTTGGAGCAGTTGATTAAGGAAACACCCCAATCGGTGTTTAAGCGTGAAGCAGAATCCATTTTACTGACATTGAATTGATAAAGAAGGAGAGACTATGTCATTAGATTATTTAAAGTTTGTTGAAGCCCATGAAAACTATGATAACTTCAATGTCTTTGAAAAAGTGTTGATGGCAACACAACGTGCAAAAGCAATTTATGACGAAGAAAAGGAAGTCGAGGAGGAAGACGACGTCAAAAGGAAAAAAAGAAAAGCGACACATAAGCCGACTTATCAGGCAATTTTAGAAATCAATGAAGGCAAAGTACAGTTGACTTATGCATCAGCAGAGGTGGTCTCATCCCCAATAGAGACAACTGAACCGGATGATACAGTGCCGGATGACCAGGAGTCTTTTTCTGAATAAACCAGTCTCATAAAAATCTTTCCACCACAGGGAATTGAAATCAAGGGAGATTGCTCTATGAAACAGGACCTATCTCAGGTTCTCAGAATCCCTGTCTATTTTCTGATCAGGCTTCTGACAGGAAAAAAATCTTTGGAAGCCTGCCTTGTTGTTGCTACCCTGATCGCCCTGGTTGATTGGGTATTCAAGTCCTATTTATTTTCTCACTATATTCAATTTCTGACATCATTTTTGGGAGCGGATGGTGCTTCTTTTAAAGAAATTGATCTGGGATATGTTCCCGTTGTCTGGATTGCCTTCCTTGGTTTTATTATTGGAACCCTGGTGATTGTCATCACTTTTGCTGCCCAAAATATTCCCAAACTAATAGATTTGTACATGGAGGAGTGGTGGTCTCTTTTTCTAATTTGGTTTATTATTGGCGGAGGAATTCATGTTTTGATGATCAAATTATTCAATGAAACCGGAATCTTCAATGATGCCAGCATCCTCCTCAATATTCACATGTTAAGTCTTGTTGGGGTGTTGACTTTTCCTTATACATTTCATGTTTTAAAAACAACAAAAACTGACAATGTGATCAAGCAGCTGCTTGCCCAAAACTTCAACCTTATCAAGCGGCTTTCTCGTTCCAGAACTCAATTTTCGATGCGGTCTTCTAAAGCTGTTGCGCACTCTCAAAAATCTCTTTTCGAAATTTTGAATCAACTGGCGGACCTTCTGGCATTTGCTCCCTTCAAGGAACCTAAAGCGGATATTATTCAAGGGATCGGAGAATTGCTCGGATATTATGTTGAACGTAAATCAAATATTTCTCCCAATTTTTTCCGCATCAGTTCCGAAATCCAGGAGGATATTTCCTTCAAAACTTTGGAAAACCAAATTTCTGAAATCGAAAAAACTGAAACTTTTTACGAATTGAAAGGATTGAGAGTGATTAGTGAGGCCTATCTCACTTTGTTGGACGCCGATCAATTTGACTTGTCTGCTCTGTGTGCCGCACAATTGGATTCGATTGGGACGAGAGCAATAAAATGCGGAGATCAGACCGTGGTTGATTTGATTATGGTGCGTTTCAATACTCATTTTCGGTCTGCACTTAAACATGCCCAACGCTTTAATGAAGCCCGAAATCTATATAATTTGGTATTTCATTACGGTCAATTCGTAAACTCTCTTGTAGATGATCATTCTATAGAGAAAGTGAAGACATGCTTTTTCTATCTGAAATTTTACAGCGACGAATGCTTCAAAGCGGGCTTAAATTCTCCTGCGGTTGCATTTATATTGGATGTGATTGCATTTGAGATGACAAAAGTGTTGATGCAGATTCATCGAGATCAGTGGGAATTTGACATTCAGGAAGCACTTTTAAAAGATTTTCTCCTGCTCGACAATCCATCCGGTGTTGATCGAAAAGAAGTTTCAGGATTTTTCATTTCAAAAAGCAGTATTCGTGTGATTCAAATTGGGCTTGGCCTTTATTATCTCAAGCACAATATGGATAAATTTGCAGCAAATGTGGTGAATGATACTTTGCAGGATTTGGAACTAATGCAAAAACCTCAATTTATTAAGGTTATGAAGGGAGTGTTTGCTCGATTGAGATTTTCAGGGCCTACTTTTTGGGAAGATACGGACCGGGGAAATTTGAATATGTATTATACTCCGCATGCCGACCAGATAGAAAAATTTGAACAGATGCAGCTGGAACAAATGGCGCATTTGAAGATCGCTTAAAACACTTATGGAATCATCGGAATGATGACGTGAGCTCATCTGCCAATTTTTGCCGCGCCTGAACGGCCAGAAAATCACAACGATCATTTTCCTGGTCGCTGGAATGCCCTTTGACCCAAATCCAACTCACTTCATGAATCCGCGAGAGTTTCGCCAAATCCTGCCAAAGGTCCTGGTTGGCAACCGGTTTACGATTTGCTGCCAGCCATCCGTTTTTTTTCCACTTTTCTAACCATCCTTTACTGAAAGCCTGTTGAATATACTTGGAATCGGTAAATAGTTTTACAATACAGGGAAATTTTAAAGATTGCAGAGCTTTGATTGCTGCAAGAAGTTCCATCCGATTATTGGTCGTATCGGATTCAGCGCCGAAAATTTCTTTTCTAAAATGGTTGTGCGATGGAGAAATCAAAACAGCAGCCCATCCCCCCACCCCAGGATTGGGTGAACACGCGCCATCTGTATAAATTTCAACCACTCCTTTTTCCATTTTGCTGATTCCCTTAAAGTTGCTAAATCACGAAAAAAAAACCTTTAGATGAAAGATTCTCGAGATAATATAAATAAATTGCTTTGAGTACAGATCATTCGGATGTCGTATGATTTTGTCTTGAATGTGTCACGCGATTTCATGCTAGAATGCAAGAATTTCTTGGGCCCTGCTCAACATTTTCTCCTGTTTTATCCCTGGAAATCAATTTCCAATTCCAGTTTTATAGTTGAGATGTTTTAAACACGCTGTTTAGATGAAACGATTTTACCCAAGCTAACGCTCTGCGTGCTTAGGTCTGCAAAATCACGCGTTTTAAAAATCCTGATGTCATGATGTTGGAACTTTTGCTCAGGCATCGGCGTAAAAATTATCAGGGATCTCCCGCAAACTCAACGGCATTTTAAGGAAAATCAAATCTTATGTCAGAAAAAACAAGGCAACATCATAAACTCCTGATTTTGGGATCAGGTCCGGCAGGTTTGACCGCTGCAATTTATGCTGCACGAGCGAATCTAAAACCAGCGCTGGTTTCCGGTTTTGAACCCGGAGGGCAGTTGATGATCACAACCGAGGTTGAAAACTATCCCGGGTTTCCAGAAGGACTCCAGGGGCCCAAGCTGATGGACATGTTTCGCGCACAGGCAGAGCGATTTGGGACTCAATTTTACGCGGGGGATATAGAAAACGCCGATTTGTCGCAAAAGCCCTTTCGACTGCAAAATGCTTCTGTTGAACTGACTTGCGATGCTCTGATCATTTCAACAGGAGCATCTGCCCGCTGGCTTGGTTTGGAATCAGAAGAACGCTATAAAAACAAAGGGGTTTCTGCTTGTGCAACTTGTGACGGTTTTTTCTTTAGGAACCAGGACGTCGCCGTTGTTGGAGGAGGTGATACTGCCATGGAAGAAGCTTTGTATCTGGCAAATTTGTGCAAGCGTGTCTATGTTATTCATCGACGGGACGAATTGAGAGCAAGCCAGATTATGCAGAAACGTGCGATTCAAAATGAAAAAATTGAGTTTGTTTGGAACTCCGCTGTAGACGAGGTTTTGGGAGATGATCAAAAAGGGATGACAAGTTTAAAGATCAGGAATCTCAAGACAAATGAAATTAAGGAACATCCAATTACCGGTCTGTTTGTCGCGATTGGTCATACACCCAATACCCATCTATTCCAAAAACAGCTTAACCTGGATGAAAATGGTTACATTGTGGTCAAACCGGGAACGACTTATACTTCAGTAGAAGGTGTATTTGCTTGTGGTGATGTGCAGGATCATGTATATCGTCAAGCGGTTACAGCCGCCGGGACTGGATGTATGGCTGCAATAGATTCAGAGCGCTGGTTGGCGGAACAGGAATCCTAGACGTGATCAATTTTATTGCAGGTGAAACAAATTTTAAAAAGTGGAACAAATTTTATGGATTTTAAAAGTTTATTCATTTTTCCGATAACCATACTTATTGGCGGGGGAATCGGATTGATCATCAGTCTTTTTGGGGGGCCACTCAATCCTGAAACAGGAATCATAATCTACCTGCTGTCAGGAATGGGAGGGGGCTTGTTTGTTGGATTTGTTATTTGGAGTTATTTTCAAAGAAAACGTTCAGAAAACCTTCGAAAAGGGATCGTCAAGTGGTTCAATCCCAATAAGGGATTTGGCTTTATTGAACAAGACAAAGGGGAAGATTTATTTGTTCATCGTACTGAAATTCGCAACAATAAATTTCGTTCTTTAAACAAAGATGATCGTGTTGAGTTTGAAGTGGGTCATGGCAAGAAAGGACCTGTTGCGAAAAATGTGAGGAAGGTGTCCGCAGCAAGACAGATGATCCGTCAATATGCTCGTGCGCGATAAAATTTTTTGAGTTCGTTTGTTTTTTCACCTCAGATTTAAGAGTGTATTCCATGTCAAATGAAAAGCTAGTGCTGGCATATTCCGGAGGATTGGATACTTCTGTCCTGGTCCATTGGTTGAATGCCAAAGGCTATGAAGTGATTGCTCTCTGTCTTGATTTAGGGCAAAAAGTAGAAGACCTTGAAGCAATTCGTCAAAAAGGATTGGCCTCGGGCGCAGCAAAAGTTCTGATAGAAAACGTAGAAGAAGAATTTGTCAGAGACTATGTGATTCCTGCAATTCAATGGAATGCCATCTACGAAGGAACCTATCTTCTTGGAACTGCTCTTGCTCGTCCTTTGATTGCAAAAAAGCAAATTGAAGTTGCTGCACGGGAAGGTGCTGTTGCTGTTTCACATGGCGCAACTGGAAAAGGAAACGACCAGGTTCGCTTTGAATTGTCTTACTTTGCCCTGAATCCGGAGATTCAGGTTGTTGCTCCATGGAAAATGCCTGAATTCTATAAAAAGTATCCTGGAAGAGCTGAGCTCCTTGCTTATGCACAGGAACATCAGATTCCCGTCAAAGCAACCCTGGAACAACCTTGGAGTTCTGATGAAAACCTAATGCATATCAGTTTTGAATCAGGAATGCTGGAAGACCCATGGCAAGCACCTCGACAAGAAATGTTTGAGCTTTCGAAATCGCCTCAGGATGCTCCTGATCAAACACAGGAGGTTCTGATTGATTTTGAAGAAGGAGTGCCTGTTTCAGTGGATGGAAAGTCATATTCTCCCGCAAAATTACTAGGTTTTCTCAACGAAATTGGTGGAAAAAATGGAATCGGTCGCATTGATATGGTTGAGTCACGATTTGTAGGAATGAAATCCCGCGGCGTTTATGAAACACCAGGAGGAACAATTCTTCATATTGCTCATCGTGCTTTGGAATCAATCACTGTCGATCGAGAAGTTATCAACCTCAAAGATTCGCTGATGCCTCGCTTTGCACGAGTAGTTTACAATGGTTTTTGGTTCAGCCCTGAAATGAGAATCCTGCTGAAAATGGTTCAGGAAACTCAGGTAAATGTAACCGGAACCACTCGTTTGGAATTGTATAAAGGAAATTGCCTGGTTACCGGAAGGCGTTCTCCCCATAGTCTATATGATGAGGACATTGCAACAATGGAAGCGGATGAAGGCGCGTATCAACCGGAGGATGCAATTGGATTCATCAAATTGAATGCGTTGCCTTTAAAAATTGACAATCGAATAATGAAGAAGAAAAAAGGCAGTATTTGATCATTCCCTGTGGAGTCAGATAGCATGTACGCTTCAACAAAGAAACAAACCCCATTGGGAACATTTGCATTTATCGCTGTCTTGGCTTTGGGATTGGCAATTGGGGGTTATTTTCTTTTTTCATATTGGCAAGATCAGCAGGAATCCCCTCTTGAAATCAGCCTCAACTCTCCTTCAGATATCGAACTGCCTGCAGCTTCTCCCATCGAAGAACAAGAAAATACTGAGCCACTCGAAGAAAGCGCGAAAGCTGATCAAGCACTCCAAAAAGAAAATGATGCACTGATAGAAAGCATTTCCGAACTTGAGAGTCAGCAGGCAAAGTCAGAACAGTTGAAGGTGGGCAGAGCAGTATTGAGCGATTTTGCCAATCGATTGTTTAAATATGAAACGGTGCTGAACAACAAAAGTTTTTTTCAATTTTTCAATAAACTGGTACTGGACTATATTGAAAACAGGGCAATTTCTGTCAAGGAGATGAATATTTCAGATCCTTTATTCAGAAAACTCCATCAAGATTTTGTCGACTGGGTTGTTGGCCAGGAAGACCAGAAAATGCAGGCGCTTGCACGTTTTGTAGGATTTTATGTCATTGAGCACTTGTATCATTTACCCTTGACACTGCTCGCTTCCGGATTGTCCTCTGAAATTGAAGTGATAGATTTTAACCTGCCCGTTTTTGTTTTGGATCAGGAAACAACTCCCAGACGTGACCAAAATGGAGAGTTGAAAATGGAAAAACGGGCACATTTAGAGGGCTATACATCAGCCCAACAATTTATGTATCGCCGGGGTCCTTTATTTTCGGCCAAAGTTATGGTATTCCTCCAAACTTACTTGGAATATGAAGGATATTAGAAATTTGTCTTTGTAGAATGGGTATGGTATTTTAGGAAAAACTGAATTTTGATGATTAACTGAAATAAAGGAGAAAAAATATGTTTGGCCAACAAAATACGGTTGCCTATACGGGTATCCAGACTGCTGCGGATGTTTCTGTAAGCGAACGTTTGGTGTTCTTGAAAAAAGTCTATGGTCTGCTGGCGGCTTCGTTGCTCTCTGCAACGGTAGGAGCGTTCCTGGGGATGGGGCCTCTCTTACCAATAGTAGCATCAATGGGAATGCTGTCCTTTGTATTCTTCATTGGATCCTTCTTTTTCTTAATGTTTGCCCAGCGCAAGCCCGGGTTGAACATGGTTGCGCTATTTAGCTTTACAACAGTTGCTGGACTCATGATTGGTCCGATGCTCTATTCCTTTGTCGCGGTCGGTCAGGGAGGAATTGTTGTAGAGGCTTTGGCTTTGACAACCATAACATTTGTCGGATTGACAGGTTATGTGTTTGTGTCGAAAAAGGACTTCAGCTTTATGGCTGGATTTTTAATGACAGGATTGATCATTTTGATCGTTGGCGGTTTGCTCAATGTATTCTTTTTCCAAAGTCCTATGCTGAGATTTGTCTTCGCGGGTGCGGGTGTTTTGATTTTCAGCGGCTTTATTCTATACGACACCTCCAATATTCTTCGTCGTTACAGTACTGATGATTATGTCAGTGCTACGGTTGCTTTGTTCTTGGATGTTTTCAATTTGTTCATTCATTTGTTAAGTTTGCTCGGACTTTCTCGAGACTAATCCATCCCATTCCTGTGGAGCTATGCGGGGTCATCTTTTGAACCCCGCATAACTCCATCCTTCCCATTCTTTCCTAAAATTTCCCTTGCCTTAAACTCCGAACAAGGAATGGGCATGAAACGTGTTGTTTGGATTCCTCTCATCTGCCTATTGAGTGCTCCAGTTCTTGGATTGCTTGCCATACTAGTCGGTTTTTCCATCGCATATCCTCACATTATCGAAGACTTTGACTTTTCTCTTGCCCAACTCCGCACTAATACCGTTATTTATGATCGTGATGGTGAACCATATACGATTATCGACGGGATTGAAGATCGTCAGATAGTTCCCAGAAAACAGGTCAGCCGCTATCTGCAATTGAGTATATTGGCAATTGAAGATGCGAGATTTTTAAAACATCGGGGGATAGATATTTTTCGAATCTTTGGTGCACTGTGGGTTAATGTCAAAGGAGGTGCCTATCTCCAGGGAGGCAGCACCATAACTCAGCAACTGGCCAAATTAATGCTGCTGACCCCGGAGAAAACAATAGTTCGAAAAATCAAAGAAATGTTCATGGCATGGGCTTTGGAGTTTCGATACAGCAAGTGGGAAATTTTAGAACATTATCTTAATACCATTTATTTAGGATATGGCAATTATGGGGTGCAGCAGGCAGCACTCGTCTATTTTAGCCGATCTGCCAATGAATTGACATTGGCCCAATCCGCCTTGATAGCAGGAATTATCAACAAACCAGAAATCTATTTGAAGCTTCCGAAAAATTTTGAAAGACCAAAATATGTATACTTTCCCGATAACATCCTCACCGAAGCACTGCAACGCCAACGATTGGTGCTGAGTCAGCTTTACAAGCATCGATGGATTAAACGTGAAGAGTATGAACGGGCTATGCAAGAAAAATTGTTTGTCCGCATTCCTCCGGGCTATCCGGTGCGTGCTCCTTATTTTGTGCAGCATATTCGAACACTGCTTGAAAACAAATTTCAGTTGCCTCATATTTCCAGTGGTGGATATAAAATTTATACCACTCTGGATTCCAGGTTACAATCCTACGCGGAAGCTGAAATCAGTCAGGCATTTCGAAAAAAACCTCAATTTGATCAAGCCGCATTGGTTTCAATCGAACCTCATACAGGTTATGTGAGATCTCTGGTGGGAGGAAAAAACTACAATATTTCCGAGTTCAACAGGGTAACTCAAGCAATGCGCCAACCGGGTTCATCTTTTAAAGCCATTGTCTACGCCTCAGCGCTAGAGGAGCATCTTGCAATCAACTCAAGATTTGTGGATGAACCTCTGAGTTTTGAGTGGCAGGAAGCGGATGGATCTATCTCAGTTTATGAACCCCGAAATTTCGATCGGCTCTATGGGGCAGAACGAGAACAGGTCAATGCTGATGGTGAAATATATTATGAAGATTTTGTAACAGTTTCAAAGGCCTTTGAAAAATCAATGAACACTATTGCGGTACAAATCTTAAATGAAATCGGCATCCGGAAAGTATTGAAAAAGGCTAGGCAGCTCAATATCTTTCTTCCAGACGGTATAGGTTTGTGTCTGGCTCTAGGATGTTCCGAGGTAAAACTTTTGAACATGGTGGCCGCCTATACTACTTTTATGAACCAGGGACGCTATGCAGCACCAGTCTTTATTTTGAGAATTGAAGATAGTTCCGGAAAGGAAATTTACCAGTACCAAGCTGAAAAACCAAAGACTGTGTTTTCAGAATGGACGGTTCATCAAATGAATCAAATGCTCCGTGGTGTCATTTTGAGAGGGACTGGCAGAGCTGCGAATTGGAAAGAAAACAGGCACTTTATTGGAGGAAAAACAGGCACGACCACAGATTTTAGAGACGCCTGGTTCATCGGTTTTGCTCCAGAACTGGCCACCGGAGTGTGGGTGGGGAATGATGACAATACTTCCATGAGGAATGAGACAGGAGGAGGAACTCCTGCACGCATCTGGTCAAAGTATATGCAAAAAAGCCTCGCTGTGCTGCCCGATCGTCCAAGACCTTCTTCTCCAGCATACAAAAAATTCCCGACCTGCACTGTTTCCGGAGGGCTGGCAACTTATTCCTGCCCGGATGTGCAATATTTCCATTATCCTGGCAACGACTTGCCTTCGGAACCATGCCCTATTCATCCCGGATTTATTTTTCCAGAAAATAAACCAGTGATTTCAGCTAAATTCGGTCAATCCTTAAACGACGCCTTTTCCGATTCATTCAAAGAAGAATCACCTATTGCTGAAGATGAATAGTTGAAGGAACTTTGTAAGTTGACCTCTTTTCAGAATAAGTTAATCAGATATGAATGTATCCTCCTGTTGCTCCATGGGCTGCTTCCATGATGGTTTCAGAAAGGGTAGGATGAGCGTGTACGTTGCGGGCAATTTCGTCGATACTCAATTCAGAGGCCTGAGCAAGGGTGAATTCGGGAAGGAGCTCAGTCACGTCAGGACCGATCAAATGGGCGCCTAAAATTTCACCATATTTTGCTTCGGTAATGATTTTCACGAATCCTTCAGATTCTCCTAAACCCATCGCTTTTCCGTTGACTGCATAAGGAAATTTCGCAATTTTTACATCATATCCCCGTTCTTTTGTTTGAACTTCCGTGAGGCCCATAGAGGCAATTTGAGGGTGACAGTACGTAGCGCGAGGCATCATTTCGTAGTTCAGTTTAGCTGTTGGATGATTTGCGATATGCTCAGCGGCAATGATCCCCATTGCTGATCCAACGTGTGCGAGCATCAATTTGGCAGTGACATCTCCAATCGCATAGATATTTGGAATATTGGTCTGCATAAAATCGTTGACTGCTACAGCACCTTTTTCAGTGTGAATGCCTGCCGCTTCAAGACCAATATTTTGAACATTTGGCACAAACCCGATTGCAACCAGTACTTGCTCGGCGTCAAGGACCCGACTTCCTTTCCCATCAGAGATTGTTATTTCAACAGATTTGCCGGAGCTGTCAATCTTTTCGACTCGAGTATTGACAAGGCTCTTGATGCCCGATTTTTTGAATGATTTTTTTAGTGCCTCTGAAATTTCCTGGTCTTCTAGTGGAACAATTGAGGGAAGCATTTCAACAACGGTCACATCGACACCATAAGCATTCCAAATTGTTGCGAATTCGACTCCAATCGCACCAGATCCGACGATGATGGCTGACTTTGGCAATGTTTTCTGTAAAATTGCTTCTCGATAAGTCAGTACTTTTTTACCGTCGGCAACCAGTCCGGGAATCATTCGTGTACTGGCTCCGGTAGCCAATATAATGTTTTCTGAGCTGATTCTATATGTTTTGCCACCTAAATCGGTTAATTCCAAAGTGTTGGCATTGCTCAATACAGCATGAGCCATGTGGACTGAAATATTATTTTTTTTTGTTAAAAACCCTATTCCGTTTGTCAGCTTTTCTGAAATTTTCCTGGAACGCTGAACAGCCACTGAATAGTCCACTTTCAGGTTTTTGTAGGAAAAACCAAATTCATCTCCGCGCTCTTTAATAGTGTGTATTATTTCTGCATTTTTTAATAACGATTTTGAAGGAATGCAACCGACATTGAGGCAAACTCCCCCTAGCCACTCCTTGTCGACAAGAGCTGTTTTTAATCCCAATTGAGCTGAACGAATTGCTGCAACATATCCTCCAGGACCTGCTCCAACAACGACTAAATCATAGTCTCTGGAGCTTCCTGCAGACTTTTCGCCAGCATTCTTTTTTTTGGCAGAACTGGCAAATGTTTCTTGGGGTGCTTTTGATGCATTTCCTCCTGTTGATTCATCTGAAGGAGTTCCCGAAACTTTTTCGGAAGCCGTTCCTTCTGATTTAATCTCCAAGATCAGATCTTCTACCGTTTCATCAGCTTCTTCACTAAAAAGTGCAATCGGGGTACCTACTTTAATTGTGTCTCCAGCATTGACAAATAAATGCCGCAGATATCCTTCATCGAGTGCTTCATATTCAACAATTGCTTTGTCTGTTTCAATATTTGCGATCACCTCACCTGATTCTACATAATCTCCAACTTTTTTTACCCAGGATTCAATTTTTCCCTCTTCCATCGTAGGGCTCAAACTGGGCATTCTTGCTATTTCAGCCATCTTGTTATCCTTAAATTTACAGCATCAGTGTGATTGGGTTTTCGAGAATTTCTTTGAGCGTTGCCAAAAATTGTGCTCCGAGGGCCCCGTCAACAACCCGGTGGTCGCAGGAAAGGGTCAGTTTCATTTGTTGCGTTTGAACCACCTTGCCGTCTTCATCCAACTGCAATTCCAGGTTGCTTTGTGCGATGGCGAGATTGCTTGCCTGAGGAGGATTGATAATTGAGGTGAATTCTTCAATTCCAAACATTCCCAAATTTGAAGTGCCGAAAGTGCCTCCGGTAAATTCTTCGATTTTCAACTTTTTTTCTTTGGCTCGGGTCGCCATATCTTTGGATTCTTTCGCAATTTGTCCCAACCCCTTTTGGTTCACTCCTCGAATGATAGGAGTAATCAGACCCTCTGGAGTGGCAACAGCAAAGCCGATATTTGCATTTTTAAATTGAATCAGCGCCGTTTTTGTAAAACGTGAATTGACGGCAGGGTGATTCATCAATGCGTTTCCACAGGCTTTAATCACCATGTCGTTGACGGAGATCTTCTGGATCCCGTTTTCATTGAGTTTTTTACGAAGCTCCATTAAAGCATCGACTTGTACTTTTATCGATAAATAGAAATGGGGAATGGTCTGTGTTGATTCCACCAATCGAGAAGCGATCGTTTTCCGCATCGATGTGAGAGGAACTTCCTGAAAGTCTCCTTCTAAATCCAACTCCGGCATAGGGGAAACAGCAACGTGAGAGGAAGGCGACAGCACAGGAACCGGTGGAGGAGAGGTGACTATCTCTGAGGTCCCTCTATTTAATGCCTGCTCTACATCTGTTTTCAATATTCTGCCATTGGGTCCAGATCCTCGAATATGTGTCAAGTCCAGATTGTGTTCTTCAGCAATTTTTTTTGCGATGGGAGAAACTTTTGTGCGCCCATCACTGGGGGGAGCCGGTTTAACAGGTTCGGGCGGGGGAGGAGGAGGCGCCACGGCTTCTTCGTGGTGAGAAACCGCACTGGCCTGAGAATCATGTTCCGGTTGCGAGATCTTAGTCGGTTTTGATAGAGAAGTGGAGGCTTCTTTTGCTGATTCGATCAAGCCGGAAATATCTTCATCTTCTGTCTCAGAAACAATCACAATCGGGTGACCAACCATGACGGTATCTCCCGGTTCGATAAAAAAATGTCGTATGATACCTTCTTCAATTGCTTCATATTCAACAACGGCCTTGTCGGTTTCGATGTTGGCCAGAAGGTCTCCTGATTCAATCGAATCACCCACTTTTTTTTCCCAGGATTCGAGTTTGCCCTCTTCCATGCTGGGACTTAAACTGGGCATATTGATAATCGTAGCCATAATACCTTTTTCTTAAACACCTGAGTTAGAAAAATTTAACACGTTGTCTTGGTCAAATTCCGGTATGCTCAATTGCGATAAGTCACACTTTTGATTGCCTCAATGATTTTTTCTGGAGAGGGGAGTGTCGCAACTTCCAAATTTTTTGCATAAGGCATCGGGTTTTCAGTCGAGGTGACCCTCACCACTGGAGAGTCGAGATAATCGAAGCATGCCGAATAGATTTGATCAGCGATTTCTGATCCGATTCCGCAAAATCTCCAACCTTCTTCAACAATCACAACCCGATTGGTTTTTTTGACGGATCGGACAATGGTTTCGATATCCAGCGGTTTTAAGGTACGCGGATCCAGCAATTCGATATCGATGCCCATCTCACTCAAAGCCGGCAATGCGACTTTGACAAATTCGACCATACGGCTGTGAGCAATGACAGTCACATCCGTCCCTTCTTTTTTTATTTCGGCTACTCCAATCGGAATGGTAAATTCATCCGATGGCACCTCTCCCGGAAGGCTGTATAACAGTTCATTTTCTAAAAAAATAACGGGGTTGTCGTCCCGGATTGCCGATTTCAACAAACCTTTATGATCTTTTGCTGAAGAAGGAGAGATCACATGCAATCCTGGGATGTAGGAAAAAATAGACTCCATACAGTGTGAATGTTGAGAAGAAACTTGAGCAGCCGAACCGTTGCACCCACGCATTACCATTGGGACATTGAACATCCCACCCGACATATAATGCATTTTGCTGGCATTGGAAACAATCTGGTCCATTGCCACTAAGCTGAAATTGAAACTCATAAATTCAACTATTGGTCGCAGACCGACCATTGCAGCTCCAACTGCTAATCCTGTGAATCCACTTTCTGAAATTGGAGTGTCGATCACGCGTCTTGGACCAAATTGATCGAGTAGTCCTTCAGAAATTTTATAGGCCCCATTGTACTCTCCAACCTCTTCTCCAAATAAAAAAACAGTAGGGTCTCTTTCCATTTCTTCGAAAATGGCTTCTCGGAGAGCTTCTCGAATTGTTATTGTTTTTGTACTCATGCTATTCCCTTTTTTGTAATTGAATCTGAACCGCAATGGGTTTCAGTGGAAAAATTAGCTATAGACATGTTGGGTTAACTCCTCCAAACTCGGCTCCGGACTTTCATCTGAAAATTTTATGGACTGAATCACAATTGCTTTCACTTCCTTGTCAATTTTCTTGAAATCCTCATCATTCAGCCATCCAACTTCTGTTAATGTCTTTCGTGTCCTGTTGATTGGATCAGCATCTTTGTAAGCCTGCAATTCAATTTTGCTGCGGTATTTACCGGGGTCAGAGACGGAGTGGCCTCGAAATCGATAAGTTTTGGCTTCAATCAGCGCAGGTCGTGAAGTTTTGCGGCATTTTTCTATTTGATCTTTCATCACTCGGTAACATTCGAACACGTCCATTCCGTCCATGGCGAGCCCTTCAATACTGAAAGCGGTAGCCCGCTTGTGGAGTTCTTCAATAGAGACCACGCGAGAGACATCTGTTCCCATTCCATACCGGTTGTTTTCAATAATGTACAGGCAGGGAAGATTCCATATAGAAGCAAGATTGACGGATTCATGAAAAGATCCTTGAGAAATTGCTCCTTCACCAAAGAAAACCAAACTCACTTGATCGGTTCCCAGGTATTTTGCACGAAAACCGGCTCCTGTCCCGACAGGAATTTGTCCACCAACGATCCCATGCCCTCCAAGAAAATTTTTTTCTTTGGAAAAAAAATGCATTGAGCCTCCTTTTCCTCGCGCACAGCCCGTGACTTTTCCGAACATTTCTGCCATACACTCATTGGGAGACATGCCCAAAGCCAGGGCAAAACCATGATCACGATAGGAGGTGACCAAATAGTCATCGGGTTTCTTCGCCCAGGCAGTTCCCACAGCAATTGCTTCCTCTCCAATGTAAAGATGACAGAATCCGCCGATTTTACGTTGCTGGTACATTTCGGTTGTGCGTTCTTCAAATCTTCTAATCAGCAGCATCATTCGCATCATTTCGATTGAAACCTCTTTTCCCAATTCATCGAGCGTCTGCTGGAGCTGTTTACTGAGTTGGCTGGTTTTGGTGGTTTTTGCCGGGATTGTAGTTTTTGATTGTCTATTTCTTTTGGGTTTTGTCTGAACAGGTTTTACCGTCTTTGGCTTGCTTGTTTTTGGTGCTTTTGAAGAATTTTCAGCCATATTGATTTCTCCATCCGGGGGACTGAGATTATTGAATGGGTTAAGATATAGAAATTTTATGAATCAGCATTCAATTGCTGCAAAGTGAAATTTAGTGATAGAATTGAGCAACTTGCCGTAGCAAAACTCTCAAAAGAAGATAGCTTTTTCAGTTTATATCGCAAGGCGAAAAGGTTTCTTCAAAAAAGACCTCAGGGAATGCCTCTGCGACAGCACAAAAATCTTTGTGGTTTTGGCTTCAATATCAGTCGATTAAATATATTGTTCTCGGATAGGGCTTCCCCTGGTTTGGTGTCGGGCCGGTGATATTGATTTACCTAATTTGACGGATGAGATATAAAAAATGTGTTATCAATTGCCTGGAAAATTGAATTCCGGGTTTTTGAACTGATCATTTTAAGAAACGGTATGATGAAAAGCAGATATGAAATAAAAGAAAACATTTGTTGGATCCAGTATGTTGAAGATAAGACTTTTGAAAAGGCCTATGACTTCATAAAAACGATGGAACCCCTTTTGGAAGAAAAAACACTGAAAGGCGTGGTTTTGGATTTACGAACAGTGGATATGCTGAATTCCAGCGGCATAGGATTGATTTTGGAACTATTCAAAAATATTTCTGAAAAAAAACTAATTTTTGTTGCGATTACTAATGATTACGTTCAACGAACTTTGGGAATGATCGGTGTCGAGGGGTTAATGAATATGGTAGAAAGCAGAAGTAAAGCACTTGAATTGGTTCGATCAGAACTGTAAATCGGGCAAGATACAATGCTTTCGGGAGAAGAATGGAGCAACTACTTTAAACCTTGAAACATTTCTGAAGAAACCGATTGTTTCTGAGTCCACCCGGAGGACGTGATTTAAGCGGAAACGATTGAGGTATTTTTCTTCTTAATCCTTTTTTCTTTTTTCTCGGTAATTTTCATGTTGGGATTTTTAATGGAGATATTTATTATCTAGCTATGAAAACATTTTCAACATCGGTTTATGAACATTTGATTCTCCCGATTATCAACAGTGTGGCCCCCATCAAACAAGTCTGTTGGGGAGGGTCGATTGGACTTTTTGTTGGACTGACTCCTACCATGGGAATACAAATGTATATCGTCGCTGCGATTTGGGCGGTTTGCTGGTATGTGTTTCGATTTCGATTTTATCTGCCTGTGGGGGTGGCATTGGTGTGGATCAGCAATCCGATTACTTTTTTACCGCTCTATTATATCTTCCTCATGATAGGAAATACTTTCTTCCAATTGATGCAATGGCCAATTGTTTCATTAGATTGGCAGACATTTCATCAAAAATTTCAAAAAATGTCAGATGAAAGTATTTGGAAAATTATTGAGGAGGGGTCTCATCTATTGCTGATTGATTTGGGTTTGCCGATGCTGGTTGGAAGTTTTTTTGTCGCCATTCCATCGGCGGTAATTTTCTATTTTGCAACCGGAGCATTGCTGACACGTTATCGAAAATTTAAAGCGTCCCAGGCTAACCTCTCCTATGAGGACTGGTGTCTTAAATACGAAACCTCCAATTGAGTCAATCAAAAATACAAATGGCTGATTTAGTTTTAGATTCCAATCAGGAAGTGAATGTCTTTCTGAAGATCAAGCAATTGATTTCAGAAGGAAACCGTCAACAAGCATTGTTGCTTTTAGAGACTTATTCCGGGCAAAATCCCTCAGCAAGTGCGGAATGGTACTATCGATTAGGGAATCTTTTTTTTGATGCCCAAGATCCTGATCGGGCAAATTCGGCTTGGGAAAAATCGGTTTTGTTGAGAGAAGCTCCCGCTTCTCTGCAGCAAAAGGCCACAGACATTCGCTCGGTTTTGTGGAAAACCATTGCCGTGACAATTTTTGTACTGTTCAGCCTCTATACTTTGATTGTTCTTTTTTTTCCGAGACAAATGGATTTGATGGAAATGCTCATGCTTTCGATGCAGCAACAAACAGGAGAACAACAAAGGGAACGATCATGGTGGGATGAATTTTGGACGACAGGCAGACAGTCAGGGCGACAGCATTCTTTGGAACGGGATGAACTTTGGTCTGTCCTGAATGAGCAAATGAAGGAGTTAATGGAACTGTTTTCTGCAAATGAGGAATCGAAAGGCAGCGCAGAAGATCAATTGGTCGAATGGTTGAATCGCTTTCGCACCAAACAATTTTTGAATAAACCAATCAACGGGAAAACGGGTTATTATTATTTGATCGGCAGAGGCTTGTTCAACCTTCGACAGCACGAAGAGGCGATCGAATCCCTCAAAAATGGATTGAACGAAACAATAGATCCTCGCGAAAGGGGCGTTCTGTATCAAGAAATGGCGACTATTTACTATTACCAGGGATACCAGCTTCAGCCAGATGGCTTAGCGAAATATGATCTTGAAATGGTCCGGAAATCAGTAGATGCCTATCAAAAAGCTCTCGACTATGACCTCAGAGATCCCTTCCTCCTTGGAAACCTTGGTTGGGGATATTATTTGCTCGCGGAGTATGAACGTGCTGTGCATTACAGCAAACAAGCATTGCAGATGAATAGTCAATTGAGTTACGTTCGAATGAATATGGGTATAACTTATTTACGGATGCACAAATATCAAAAATCTTTTGAAACTTATCAGGATCTTTTTCAATTAGCTCCACACGCGATTGATTATGAGGGAGGATTGCGTGATTTGGAAGAGCTGAGTAGGGATTTTCAAAACCAATACCCTTTTGTGCACTTTATCATCGGCTACATCTACTTCAATCAGGAAAGTTATCTTAAAGCTCAACAGGCACTGGAAATATTTTTGAAGCTTCCCTTCCCAGACCGGACATGGAAACAAAAAGCACTTCAAATTATATCAAAAATGAAAAACGGAATAGTTCCGTCCTAAAAAGAGGGTATCATGGAGAAAAAACCTATTAATGTCGCTATTGCCGGATTAGGTGTGATTGGCAGCGGAGTTGCCGCAGTAATTCGTGCTCATGAGTCAGAAGGTGCACCAATTCGGTTAGTTAAAATTTTGGAAGTCAATACGGATGGTCCCTACGCAAAACCTTTTTATGCTCAATTTCCAGGGCTGTTCACTACAGATCTCAAAGAGATACTGAATGATCCTGAGATCGATGTGATTGTGGAAACGATTGGAGGACGCGGATTTTCTAAAACTTTAATTGAAGAAGCCTTAAATCATGGCAAACACGTTGTAAGTGCCAACAAAGATTTAATTGCAACGCACGGGGAATTCCTCCTGGAAATGGCACGGAATTCGGAAAAGCATTTTCTTTTCGAAGCAAGTGTAGGGGGTGCAATTCCTGTAATCCGATTGATGGAAAATTACTTTTCGCTGTCGGATGTAGAAGAAGTGTCAGGAATACTCAATGGGACGACCAATTACATTCTGAGCGAAATGGATGAGAAAAGTGTCGAATTTGAAGAAGTCCTAAAGGAAGCGCAGGCAAAAGGTTTTGCCGAACAGGACCCAACCAATGATGTCAAAGGCTATGATGCACGGTACAAAATATTGATTTTGATATATTTGATTACAGGAAAGTGGGTTCCTATTGATGAAATTGGGGTTGAAGGTATTGATAATTTAGAATTATCAGATTTTGAATATGCAGAACGAATGAACTGCAAAATCAAATTGATTGCCTATTTTAGCAGACAGAAAAATTTCATGGATGCCTTTGTTATGCCTTTGATGGTGCCTCGGGATCATATTCTGTCAAAGGTCGGGGGAGCGACTAATATTGTAACAGTGAAAGGAAAGTACTCTGATGAAATTTCTCTGATTGGGCAGGGGGCGGGTTCTCACCCCACCGCATCTGCAATTGTTTCAGATATTTATAAAATCCGGGAAACGGATTATTCTTTCAATCCACCCTGGCAGGATCACCCTTTTACGTTGCGTCCCTTTTCGGAATATATATTCAAACATACCCTTAGAATCGATATCAATGACCAACCTGGAATTGTAGGAGATATTGGATCGATATTGGCAAAATATCACATTAATATCTATGCTCTGGAGCAGCTTCCGCAATATCATCATCGTGAAGGTAATCTTGAGAAAACGGTATTCCATCTGACTTTGGAAGCCTGCCAGGAAGGAATTGTAAGAAAGGCCGTTGAGGAAATCAATAATGCGGAGTACATGGCGAGGCCTGTATTTGTTCTGCGGGAACTTTATCATTGAAGGAGACGATTCATTGAACTGGAAGGGGTGCTTGTGCTCTTTTTGGAGCATTTATATGATTTGCGGGACTGCAGCTTGGGGACAGAGCATCTTGAGCATGCCCAAGTGGATTGAATCCGGAGTTCAATTTGCTCATACCATGGCTCCTCTGAGCGCTGATTTTCCCTTTGAGTCTTCAGATAGCGAATCGGATAGGAACGCCGCCCCTGAAGATGAACTATTATTAAAAGAGAAACAATTCACCTATGATTCTTTCATTTCAGACGAAGATCCATTCCCGGAGGATATAAATTTTCTTTCCGTTAAAGCATCCCTCAAAGACAATCCTCAAAAAGCCCTCGCAGAATTCCTGAAAATTCGAGATTCGCTTTCTCCAGATGAAGCATTGATTCTTGAAATAGAAATATCCTATCACTGGGGACAATTTGGTCGAACAGAAAATCTATCCAGCAGATTCATGGATACTTATCTAGAAAGCAGGTTTTTTCCCTATGCTTATTATTACTACAACAAATCGCTTTCTCTGCAGCAAAAGTTTCCAACAAGTCAGCAGGAAATTTTTGAATCGGCTGTGATTCAGCTACCATTGGAATATCAAGCCGATCTTTTTCAAATGTTTGCTCACACGGCTTTGGCAGGAGGGGAGGTTCGAAAAGCAATCCGATTGTTTTTTCGTCGGTATGAAATGCAGCCTGATAAGACCAAGGCTTCTTCCGAAGAAATTCTTTCAGTTTTGTCAGAACTGGGCAGTCTGGAGCTCCTGAAAAGCATTGAGGAGGAATATTCCCGATTCGAATTTGTATCACTTGAGCTACCTTATTTGCGTTTGAAATTATATCTGGAACACTCAGATTATTCACCTGCTCTTGAGTTGGTAAAAAACCTTTTGTCTCATTCTAATGTTCACAGCGATTCCGAACGATTTGAAAAACTTTCTGAGATTGAAAAAAAACTCCTTATCGCGACGCAGGCGAATCCCCGTCGAATTGGAGTAATTTTGCCATTGAGCAGTGATATCCCGCAAGCGGTGCAATTGACGCAGGAAGTGCTGGAGGGTTTGCGACTGTCTGTGCTGGCACTGGAGGAAGAAGATTCTTCGATCCTAAAGACTTCAGATTCTGATGAACATGAAAAACTCGGTCCCATTGAACTGATATTGAGAGATTCTGAACTTGATCCGGAAGTGAGTGCCCAGGCAGTTCAGGAACTTGCTGAAGATGAGCACGTGATCGCGATTATCGGTCCCTTGGTTCGAAAAACCTCGGAAGCCGCAGCTCAGGAGGCGCAGCGGCTGCAGGTCCCATTGATTTCGCTCTCTTTGACATCCAGCATACCAGACATTGGTTCATACATTTTTCGAAATAATCAGAGTTGGGAACAGGAAATGCGAGCGCTGGTACGATACGCATTTGACTATAAAAATGCGCGTCGATTCTTGATTCTTTATCCAAGAACCAATCAGGGAAACAGCAAAATGTCATTTTTTTGGGATGAAGTGAAGCGTCTGGGAGGAACGGTTGTCGGGGGCGAAGGATTCGAACTGGGACAGAATACATTTATTCAACAGTTTGAAAAATTTACCGGGATGGATCGATATCTTCCTGAAGATGAAAAAAAGATCATGAACGAGTTTGAAGAGAAACTTCAGCCTCTTCATAATTTTGATGCTCTATTTATTCCTGTTGACAGGAACAGTATAGACGATTTGAATGTGTTGTTGCCATACCTGGCATTTTATAAAATGAATGATCTTGTTTTTTTAGGAGACAGCGGATGGAATGATTATTCTGTGGTTTCTGCAATTGAAAAACATGTCCAAGATTCAGTTTTCGTTGACAGTTTTTTTAAACAAAACAGCCAAACTCATGTACAGCGTTTCGTGAGACTGCATGAGCGTTTCTTTTTTACGCATTTGAATTACAGAGGACCAAGTTCTTACAGTGCTTATTCCTATGATACCTTAAATCTTCTTGTTTCTTTGCTCTCTTCACCAAAAAATCAGAGCCATCTTGCTTTGCAGAAGGCCTTGCTCAATATGGATTCGTATTTGGGTGTTACCGGAATTATTACTTTTTTGGTCAATGGTGAAGCACACCGGGAAATGAAGTTGCTGACTGTTCAATCCGGAAAAATTATTTCTGTCAATTAGCCTTTTTTTATATATTGATCCTCCCAATCTTCACTTTCAACACAACAAGCTCATGAATTGGACTGAAAAGCAAAAAAATCAAATTCAAAAAGAGTCGAAAAAATATATTGAAAACGCCATTGATGATTTTGAGGCAGCGGTAATATTGCTGGAAAATGAAAAGTTTCGTCATTCATGCCAATTGCTGCAAAACTCCGCCAGGGCCTTGATGGATGGTTATTTTGTCATACACGGAATGGCGTTGCCAGGTGAAGATCAAAAGCGGATCAATCAATTTAGTGAACTCAATCAAAGTGAAGTGCTTGTCAAAGAAAAATTGGAAGAGGTGTTCACGCAGATTTTGGTGTTTGATCTCACATTATTGCATGATAAGCAGCAAATACGTCAGTATGATTTGCTATCTGAGCAATACAGGGACCTGATT
Source organism: SAR324 cluster bacterium (assembly GCA_015231825.1). Taxonomy (GTDB): domain Bacteria; phylum SAR324; class SAR324; order SAR324; family NAC60-12; genus JADGAV01. The sequence continues at coordinate 56,174 of JADGAV010000020.1, read as the reverse complement.
TACCAACTCCAGCGTCGATACAACCAACTCTTAAAAAACGAATTGGCTACACTGAAGGATCAGGAGCAATTTGCTCTTCATAGAAAGCAATTCCGCCGGAGGTTGGTAGTGTCGATTATGTTGGTGGGGATTATCTTTGCAGGACTTTACTGGCGTTATCTCGTTTTGCAGCCACTTCACGAATTCCATGACCAGGGACAAATATTTTGGAGTTCTGAAAACAGGAAAGATTTTTCAGAAAGTTTTCAAGAAAAGTTTCCCGTCAGAATTGATGGGAACTTTGCTGAGTATCAGATTTCCTTCCGAAATCCTGCAAAAATTAACAAGATTCGTTTAGACCCGCTCACCCGCCAGATTACTCAGTGGGATATTGACTTCATTGAACTTTCCAATCCTGAAGGCGAGCTTGTTTATAGCTTTAATTTTGGTCCTGAAGATCAGCCCTGGACCCGCGTCAATGTCAGTGGTGATGAAAAGGGAAATGGCGTCTGGGAATTACATCCACAAAATCACGACCCATTTATCATCAGTACAGTTTTTCCAGAATATGAAGTGGGTGCAGTGAAGATCCGAATGCGCTTGCTGAACTACCTTCCCTTTTGGAACTGGCTCTTTGGGCAAAAGTCATAAGGGTTGTTCTTGCTGATTGATTTTCAACAAGTTCATCGCTGCACAAACAAGAAAGATGAAAGATCAGATATTCAGGCAGGTTATCCCGGAAGGATACAAATTCACCTTCGATGAGTCCGTTGCGGAGGTTTTTGATGACATGTTGCATCGGTCGGTGCCTTTGTATCAGGAAGTCAATCGGATGGTCGTAGAAATTTCCGCATCTTTTTATCAGCCGCAAAGTGTAATATACGATCTTGGTTGTTCCACAGGCGCGGTTTTATGCAGCCTCTCCAAAACGTTAACTTCCTCTGAGCCTTCTCTGGTTGGTATCGATTCTTCTCAAGCGATGATTTCGAAAGCCTCGAAACTGGTATCCTCCCTTTGCCCGTCTGCAAAAATTGAATTCCGCTGTGAAAATATACTTCACACTTCAGTAACGGATGCTTCGGTAATTATTATGAACTACACTCTGCAATTTATTCCATTACCCTTGCGGCAGGCGTTTTTGGATCGTTTATTTGAAGCATTGCGTCCCGGAGGAATTTTACTTCTAGGCGAAAAAGTCAAAGCATCCAGTAAGATTATTGAAGAACTTGAAGTAAAATTTTATGAGCAATTCAAGAAGAGGAATGGGTATTCAGAAATGGAAATTTCTCAAAAACGGAAAGCGCTCGAAGAAGTGCTGATACCCCGCTCTCTGGAACAGAATATGGATTGTTTAAAACAGGCAGGTTTTGCGGCTGTGGAAGTGATCTGCAAATGGTATAATTTTGCATCATTCCTGGCGATTAAAGCGAGTGAGCCGAATAAAATATGAGCATCGATTACCTTGAAAAATTTGCTGAGGATATTGGATATAGATCGATCCAGCAGCTTCGGGCAGAACGTCAATTGTGGCTGAACCGCGAAAGCAATGCCGCCTTCAAAGATGCGCTTGAACTCATCCCTGCAATTCAAAGCGATCCTATCATTTGCGACAGTACAGTCAGGATTGGAAAGTTAGAAGAGCTCACTCCCACGCAGAAGGAGCATCTCGAGGATGCTTTGAAGACCTTTATTCCGTGGCGAAAAGGTCCTTTTGAGGTCTTTGGAACCTATATTGATGCAGAATGGAAAAGTGATTTGAAATGGGAAAGGGTTCTGCCGGTTTTAGATTCTCTAAAAGGAAAAAAGGTCGCTGACATTGGCTGCAACAATGGTTATTACATGTTTCGCATGGCTGCACACGAGCCTGATATAGTGATTGGGCTGGATCCTACGGTTCGCTATTGGTACACTTTTCAGTTTTTGCAGAGATTTGCGCAAATAGATTGTTTACACTTTGAATTATTGGGGGTGGAACACATCGATTTCTTTCCCTCATTTTTTGACACTATATTCTGCATGGGGATTCTCTATCATCACCCTGATCCGGTCGGCATGCTGCGAAAAATTTGGAAAGCAATGAAGCCGCAGGGCCAATTGATTGTCGAGACTTTGGGAATCCCAGGTGAAACTTCGACGGCATTGTTTCCAGAAAAACGGTATGCCAAAGTTCCCGGGACCTGGTTTGTTCCAACTCAGATTTGTCTGGTCAACTGGTTGCAACGTTCCGGATTTCGTGAAGTGACTCCCTTTTATGCACAAAAATTAACAAGCAATGAACAGAGAAAAACAAAGTGGGCTCCTTTTGAAAGTCTTGAAGATTTTTTAGATCCGGAAGACGACTCCAAAACGGTTGAAGGCTATCCTGCTCCCTGGCGCTTTTATGTGCATGCACGAAAGCCAAAAGCTTGATCCTGAAAATCATTTGGAGAAATCCATGCTTGCGAGAAATTGGAGGGTGAAACCATGTTTAAATTAGAAAGTGTACAGAAAAAACTGCAATGCCAGGCTAAGGAACTCGCGGATACTTTTATTAAAGAACGTGCAGCAGAAGTGGACCGTACCGAAGAATACCCCTGGGACAATGTAGAAAAACTGACATCCAGCGGATTCATGGGCATGACCATTCCGACAGAATATGGCGGACGAGGTTTAAGTTATTTTGATACGGTACTCGTCATTGAGCAAATTGCCAGAACTTGCGGTGTATCAGCCCGTATAGTTGTTGAAGCAAACATGGGCGCGATCGGTGCGATTATGTTTTATGGATCAGAAGATCAAAAAAAACTATGTGCTCCCTTTGTTTTGGCAGGCGATAAACCGGCGATCTGCATCACCGAACCGGGAGCAGGCAGTGCTGCCACTGAGATGAGCACCACAGCTGTAAAAAAGGGAAACGGTTATGTGATCAATGGAAGCAAACACTGGATCACTGGAGGTGGAATTTCAAAACTTCACATGATCTTTGCTCGGATTGTTGAAGATGGTGAAGACAAAGGAATTGGAGGCTTTATTGCTATCCGTGGTGAAAGCCATGGTTTGAAAATCGGAAAAAGGGAGCCCTCTATGGGGCTTCGCGGTATTCCGGAAACGGAAATCATTTTTGAAGATCTCGAAATTCCTCAAGAAAGAGTACTTCAATTACCGCAGGGATTTCGGCGTGGGTTTGCTGCGCTGATGTCTGCCTACAATGGTCAAAGGGTCGGTGCTGCTACGGTTGCCCATGGAATAGCATGGGGTGCCTATGAACTTGCCCTAAAGTATGCCAGGGATCGTGAGCAGTTTGGTCGCCCAATTGCCGAATTTCAAGGGGTGCAGTGGATGTTGGCTGATATGGCGACTCAGCTTTCTGCATCGCAAGCCCTTATTTACAAAGCAGCTTTTAATGCCGGGTCTGGGTTTCCGGACATGCGGGAAGCTGCTCAAGCAAAGATATTTGCTTCTGACATGGCAATCAAGGTGAGCAATGATGCTTTGCAGATTCATGGTGCAATGGGTTATTCTAGAAATCTTCCTTTAGAGAGGATGGTTCGGGATGCGAGAATGTTTACCATTGGCGGGGGAACTGGCCAAATGCTCAGAAATCAGGTGGCTTCCTCTATATTAGAGATGAAATCACCTCAGACCAGGGATGGCTATCTGCGGCTCAGTGAACATCAGAGAAAGAAATAGCGAATTTCCTGTTTCACCCATCATGAGTGACATGAATCATTTGGCAGGTATCGTGACCGTCAATTGATGTTGTTCAATCAATGCTTTTCCAGTTGCGCGATCTTCAGTTGCTATCATGAGATCGAAGGGATCTTCAATGTTGAACATCTGCTGCAGGGCTTGAGTTGCTTCCTGTTTACGTCCCTGTGCCAGCAGCAACTGGCTCAACGAAAGGTAGTGCGTGGTGTAAGTCGGTTGATATTCGATTGCTTGATAGAAAAACTCAGCCGCTGTTCCATCATCCCCTCCCAGCCACCAGGGAACGGTTGCATACCAATTTCCTAAAATCAGATAAGCAGAAGCATTTTCAGGATCCAGTTTCAACACGGTTTCCATCTGTGTTTTGACCGGAAAAATATAATACCAGGTCTTCCACAAACCAGCATGTAGAACATAGTGTCCGTAACCGAGTCCCAAATAAAGGTGGGCATTGGCACTTTCAGGAGACAGCTCAACCGATCGTTTTCCATATTCGATCTCCTGGCGAATCAATGCTGTTTTTTCTTCAGGATCCAGCACAGATCGCGACACTCCATATAAAGCACGGGAAAGGCGCCAATAGACCTCACCCTGATTGGGTTTGAGTTTCAATGCCTGGTGGTAGTATTTCAGGGCTCTTCTGGCATTGCCCGGAACTTTTCGTGAATAATAGAATTCATCACCCAACTTGATGGAAAGTTGATACTGTTCTTCAAGATTTCCGGAGGGATTGAGCGTTTGTGCCGAGAGAACGCGAAAACAGAACGAAAACACGAGGATGATTACTGCAAATCGTAGATACGGCATTGGGAAATCTCAGGAGAAAAATGGGATGGAGATCACTCAATTTGCAAGTTTGATAAGCGGACCAAGAAAACGACCGGTATGGCTCTCCGGACAGCAAATGATATCCTGAAGTCGCCCTGCAAATACCACGTCTCCTCCATTGTCCCCTCCTTCGGGTCCGAGGTCAATTATATAATCCGCCGTTTTGATAATGTCGAGATTGTGCTCAATCACGATGACTGTATTGCCTGCATCAACTAAACGGTGGAGCACTTTCAGTAAACGAGCAATATCGTCAATATGAAGTCCGGTTGTTGGCTCATCGAGGATATAAAGCGTTTTTCCGGTCGAACGTTTTGATAACTCTGCAGACAGTTTGACCCGTTGTGATTCTCCTCCAGATAAAGTATTTCCTGCCTGCCCTAATTTGATGTATCCAAGACCCACATCCTGCAGTGTTTTACAGACCCGCAAAATTCTTGGTTGATTCTGGAATAACTCGACAGCCTGATTGATCTCCAAATTCAATACATCTGCAATGGAGTGTCCCCGAAAAGTGACTTTCAGAGTTTCTCGATTGTAGCGTTGTCCTTTGCATTCATCACAGACAATCCACACGTCTGAAAGAAAATGCATTTCAATTTGATTTTGCCCTTGCCCTTCACAGCTGGAGCAGCGCCCTTCGATGGCATTAAATGAAAATCGTCGTTTGGTGAATCCACGGCTTTTTGCTTCGGGTAACTGGGAAAACAAGTCCCGAAGCGGTTCCATCAATTTGGTATAGGTGGCAGGATTCGATCGAGGAGATTTGCCAATGGGCTCCTGGTCGATCACGACCATCTTGTCAATTAATTCAAGCCCCTTAATTTTGTCATGTTCTCCAGGGGAAATTTTCCTGCTGACCCATTTTTTTTGCAGGGCTTTTTGAAGAATGTCGATCACCAGCGAAGATTTTCCTGAACCGGAGACCCCGGTCACTACTGTAAAAGCCCCTATCGGGAAAGAAACATCGATATTTTTCAAATTATTTTCTCGTGCTCCCTGGACGGTCAATTTGAGTGAGCTTGACAAGGCTCTTCTTGCCGGCGGAAGCGGGATGAATTTGGTTCCTTTGAGATATTGCCCAGTCAATGAAGATTTTGACCGAAGCAATTGTTTTGGGGAACCGGTTTTGACCACGTCGCCTCCATAGTGTCCAGCACCCGGTCCGATATCGATGATGTGATCGGCCGACCGCATGGTCTCCAGGTCGTGCTCTACCAGGATAACGGTGTTTCCCAAATTGCGCAGCCGGTGCAATGTTGTCAGAAGACGTTCCGTATCACGAGGATGCAAACCGATGGTCGGCTCATCCAGAACATACATCACTCCTGTCAATCCTGACCCGATCTGAGAAGCCAGCCGAATTCGCTGTGATTCTCCTCCGGAAAGCGTCGATGCGGCTTGATTCAATGAAAGATAACTCAAACCCACATTCATCAAAAAACTCAATCGGGAAATGATTTCTTTCAAGGCCTGGTCTGCAACAGTCTTTTGGCTTTTGCTCAATTTCCAATGCTTTGTTTCCTGCACGGCTTCTTCTACGTTTAAAAAACAAAACTCAATTATGTTCCGTTGATTGATTCGAACGGCACGGTATTCGGGTTTGAGGCGTTCGCCATGACAAACTTGACAGGGGAGGCCGCTTTTTTTCGAATATGGAGTGGCCGTTGTTCCTAAACCATCACAAGCTGGGCAGGCACCTACGTGAGAATTGAAAGAAAACATCCGTGGAGTCAGCGGTTCTTCCTGGTAATAGTCGCATTTGACGCAGCCAGGACGTTCTGACAGCAAGAAGGACTGGTTTTTTTGATCAGGCAGAAGAATTTTGAGCAGTCCGTGCCCTTTTTGAAAAACAACTTCTATGGCTTCTGCCAGGCGTTTTTGATCAGACTTTGTGACTTTGATGCGATCGACCACGAGATCGACATGATTTTTTTTCGAAAAAACCAGACTCGATTCCAATTGCTCCCAGTCATCAAGGTGGATTTCTTTTTTGTCGACATAGAGTCGGATAAATCCTTCTGCACGCAAATTGGGAATGACGTGTTTGAGATGAGCGGGATCATCCAGTAAAAGTATTTTTTTGGAGCGTGGTCGGAAAAGGGGGGCTATGAGGATCAAACGTTTCTCATCAAAATTGTCTACACAGTATTGAGCAGCACGAGTGGGAGTGAAGTGATGAAGTGGTTCCTGGCATTGGGGGCAGTGGGCCTGTCCGATACGGGCAAACAGCAGGCGGAGATAATCATAAATTTCTGTGGTGGTGGCGACGGTAGAGCGGGGGTTTCGGCTCCCGGATTTCTGATTGATGGCGATGGCAGGCGCCAGTCCATCGATGGAATCAACAGGGGCTTTGTCTACTCGACCTAGAAATCGACGAGCATAAGTAGAAAGCGATTCAAGATAACGCGCTTGTCCTTCTGCAAAAATTGTATCAAAGGCCAGACTCGTCTTTCCTGATCCAGAGACGCCTGTAATCACAGTCATTTTGTTGTTGGGAATGGTGACATCAACATGTTTAAGATTGTTTTTGGAGGCTCCTTTAACGATGATATTTCGGACTTCAGGTTTTTTCGACCCCTTGGGTTTTCTTTCTGAAGCCGTCGGCCCAATCCAGCTGATTTCTTCCGCAAGCACCGGTTTGAGAAATTGACCTGTCAAAGAACTTTTGTGACGGGCGATTTGCTCCGGGGTTCCTTTACAGACTTGCTGCCCGCCGTATTTTCCGCCACCGGGTCCGAGTTCAATCATATAGTCGGTGACCTTTAGCACATCCAGGTTGTGCTCAATCACAATCACAGTATTGCCTTGATCGATCAACCTGTTGAGACAGCTGAGCAGAAAACGGATATCCTGGAAATGCAGCCCTGTTGTTGGTTCATCGAGAATATAAAGGGTTTTTCCTGTAGATTTTTTGCGCAGCTCGGCGGCTAATTTGACTCGTTGAGCTTCTCCTCCTGAAAGAGTTGTTGACGGTTGACCCAAATGGACGTACCCCAAACCGACATCTTTGAGGGTCTGAAGAGTTCTTGCCAGATTTGGAATCGCGGAAAAAAATTCAGAAGCCTCGTTGACGGTCATTTCCAGGATTTCATAAATTGTTTTTCCTTTGTAAAAAATTTGCAGAGTCTCTGTATTGAATCGTTTTCCCTGGCAGGTATCACAAGGTATTTCGACGTCACTCAGGAACTGCATTTCGATTGTTTGTATTCCTGCACCCTTGCAGTCTTCACAGCGGCCACCTTTGACATTGAAGGAAAAGCGGCCAATTTTGTATCCTCTCGATTTCGATTCGGGAACCGAGGAAAAAAGCTTTCGAATTTCGTCAAATGCTTTTGTATAAGTCGCAGGGTTGCTGCGGGGTGTTCTGCCAATCGGAGATTGATTGATTTCGATCACCCGGTCAATAAATTCAAGACCCGTAATTTTTTTATGTGGTCCAGGTATTTCAGCGCTGCCGTGAAGGTGTTTGGACAGTGCTTTTTTGAGGATCCCATCAATCAGAGAGGATTTTCCGGAACCTGAAACCCCCGCAATGGAAACAAACAGTCCCAAAGGAATTTTGACCGTGATGTGCTGCAGATTGTTCAGGGCTGCTTCTTGGATCGTCAGATGAAATTTGCCTGGTTTGCGGCGCTTTTGCGGGATTTCGATTTTTTCATAACCAGCCAGAAACTGCCCAGTGACCGATTCTTTCGCTTTGATGATTTCCTTCATGCCCCCTTGAGCAGTGATGTAGCCTCCTTTTTTACCGGCTGTTGGGCCAATGTCGATCAGGTGGTCTGCCGCGGCTATGGTTTCTTCATCGTGCTCCACTACAAACACGGTGTTACCGCGATCCCTCAGCATCTTGAGGGTATGAATCAGTTTTTGATTGTCGCTTTGATGCAAACCGATGGAAGGCTCATCCAGTATATAGAGGACGCCCTGTAATCCTGAACCGACTTGAGAGGCCAGGCGAATTCGTTGTCCTTCTCCACCAGAAAGCGTCGCCGCGGAGCGATTGAGCGAAAGATAGCCCACTCCCACATCATTTAAAAATTTAAGACGACTTCTGATTTCACGAAAAATATCACGACCAATTTTCTGTTCCTTTTCCCCATATTGCAGGTTTTCAAAAAACTCCAAACTTTCTTCAATGGGCATAATTGAGAGAGTTTCGATGGTTTGATCATGAAACTGCACAGCAAGTGCGGTTGGATTGAGACGATGGCCGCTGCAGTCCGGACAAATGATTTTGTCCTGGTATTTCTCAAGTGCGGATTTTACGAACTTGTTGACAAACTGCAAAATAGAAGCAACTCCTGGCCACTGATCTTTTTTTAGTCGTTTTCGAAGATGCGAGCCGTAACGGAAGACATTTGAAATCCCCAAAGGAATTGTTGCATTGCCTTTAAGAATCAAATCCCGTTGATCCTGCGGTAGCTTTTTCCAGGGTAGAGATGGATTGATCTTGAATTGTTTAAAAAGAAGACTGAAGTGGGATTGATCGATTCGGGTAAACATGATGTTGCCCCGTTCAGTAACGCATTTCAGGGCACCCTCTTTCAGGGATTTGTCGGGATCGCACAGTTTTTCTTCTTTGAAAAATGTGACGGTTCCCAAGCCGTTGCAAGTTGAACAGGCTCCTTGAGGGGCATTGAAAGAAAAGAGTCGCGGTTCCATCTCAGGGATCGCAATTTGACAACGGGGGCAGGCCATCAACTGACTGAAGAGGTGATCTTCATCCCTGTAATGGACCAGCACCAATCCCTCTGTGAGATGCAAAGCCCGTTCGACCCCTTCTGCAAAGCGGCTTTTTTCGGAAGACTTTAAAGTTAAACGGTCTATTACAAGATCAATTGAATGTTTTTCATATCGAGCGAGGGCAATTTCTTCGTCGAGTCGGAGAATTTCTCCGTTAATACGGGCACGCATAAAACCCTCTTTAAACCACTGCTCCAGTTCCTTTCGGTATTCCCCTTTACGTTCTTTGATCATAGGAGCCAGAATCAGACATGGTTCGTCAAGCGCCTCGAGAAAGGCATGATCTGTAATCTGGTCAGCTGTTTGTGTTGTGATTTTAATTCCGCAGTTGGGACAATGTGGGGTGCCCAGACGAGCGAATAGCAGCCGAAAATGATCATAGATCTCTGTGATGGTTCCCACCGTTGATCTTGGATTTCGGTTGACCGTTTTTTGATCAACAGAAATTGTGGGGCTCAGTCCTTCAATATGCTCGACTTTTGGTTTGTCAGTTTGCCCTAAAAATTGGCGTGCATAGGAAGATAAAGACTCGACGAAACGTCGCTGTCCTTCCTTAAAAATTGTATCAAACGCAAGGGATGACTTTCCGGACCCACTCACTCCTGTGAAAACCGTTAAACTGTCTCGCGGAATTGTCAAACTGACATTTTTAAGATTGTGTTCGTTGGCTCCGACTACAACGATTTCTTTTTGGCCGTGTTTCATGTTTGTTCTGGAAGGGAATTTCAGTTCAAATGCGAGTGTTCTATAGGTCTTCCTCGAAGGCCAGTGGAGTGTCTATCAAGACCAGGTAATCCCGGTTGATGACGGCTTTTCGACTGTTGGCTCGATGCCCTTTTTCAGAGTTGGAGCGGGATCCTTGATATTCTAAAATTTGTGATCTCAGCTCTTCTGCAGAAAAGTTGATGCGCCCAATTCCAATTTTGATATTGGAATGATTATAAATATTAACAAGATCTTTAATTTTAAAATCACCCGAAACTTCGGTAATCCCTGCAGCCAGCAAACTTTTTTTATTATACAAGGCTTTTTCTGCTCCCTTGTCGATGACCAGTTTTCCCTTGTCCATGACTGCCACTGTCATCCATTTGCGGTAACTGCTGATTTTCTCTCCTTGCGCGACAAAATGAGTTCCGATCCGTTCTCCCTCTAAAATGCGCAGAACTACATTTTCCATTTTTCCAGAAACTATATAGGTGTCAATTCCGAATGACATTGCCATTCCTGCAGATTTTACTTTGTTGAGCATTCCTCCTCTTCCGCCTTGAGAAAGGATGGGGTCACAGTAACTTAAAATCTCTTCATTGATTTCACTGACCGTTTCAACCAGTTTGGTCCCTTTCAAAAGCCCCGGAGCAATGGTTAGGTAGAACAATGCATCGGCTCCAACCAGGGCAGAAACAAAAACCGCCAATTGGTCATTGTCTCCAAACTGAAGGTTCAATTCATCTGCTGCCACCACATCATTTTCATTGATGATGGGTAAAACCTTGGTTGCAAGAAGTCCTTCCAGGGTATTGCCGATGTTCAGGTAGGAGATCCGTTCACCAAAATTTGAACGAGTGACCAGGACTTGAGCAATCACAATCTGATGTTCCAGGAAAAAATCAGAGTATATCTGCATCAGACGAATTTGTCCGACGGAAGCAGACATTTGTCGGCGAAGAAGGTGATTTTTTTCATGAGAAAAAGATTGCAGTTCCTCTCCCGCGCCGACTGCTCCTGAACTGACAAAGATAATTTGATAGTTTTTTCTAAAAAGAACCGAAATTTGATCTGCCAGATCTCTTATGAGATTGTAATCCAACTTCCCGTTTTCGCTCTGCAAGACATTCGTCCCCACTTTGATTACGATGCGCTTTTTCTTCATTCTGATTTCACTTATTTTAAGTTTGCAGGCTTTTTAGGAACTGAACAAAATATTCGTAATTTTTGTGCAATGCTGCTTTGGCAATGATTTCATTCCGTTGATGGGCTTGTTTGGTATCCCCTGGTCCGAAGTTGACGGCAGGAATCTCAAAAAGTGCCAGACGGGCAACATCAGTCCAGGCTTGTTTTGCAACTTGGGGCAGTCCAGTTTTTTCTAAAAATTTTTGCAGCCAGGGATTGTCGGTGTAGCATGGGCCGGAAGGGGATTCATCAATAAATTCAACGGATGCCCGGTTTGCAACAAAATCGAGAACTTCCTGCTTTGCGGCAGGAATATCTTTTCCTGGTGCAAACCGGTAATTCAAGTTGAGCATGAACGTGTCCGGAATCGCATTGCGGACCTGACCGCCCTGAGCCAAGGTTGCATTGATGACTTCATAAAATGTCAGTCCTTTGAACTCGACAGGAATTCGTTCTTTTTTTCCGAGTTCGACCAGCATTTGACCGGCTTTGTGAATTGCGTTTTCTCCTTCCCAGGGGCGGGCACTATGGGCTCTCTTTCCTTGAAAGTTCAAGCGGGCGTGAAGACCGCCCACACAACCGTTCTGAACAGTATTGTTGGTGGGTTCAAGAGCGAAGGCAAGTTCGATCTCCTGCAGCCAGGCATATTTTTCCAAAACAGGTTGCAGACCATTTTGCTCGTAGTCGCCTTCTTCCTGCTCGTAAAATACAAAAACAAAATTGATCGGAGTTTTTTCGATCAGCTCCCGATCCTCAAGCAGAGCCGTCATCACGGCCAATCCCGATTTCATATCGCTGGATCCGCATCCATGAATGAAATCTTCCGTTTCATGTGGTGGTTGATCTTCCTGGGCAACAACAGTATCGATGTGTCCAAACCATCCTAATGTTGGATTTTGTGGTCGAGGAGAAGTACGCAAAACCAAATTGTGATTTAAACGGTAGGATTCTAGATACGGGGCATTGTTTTTGAAACGATTCTCAAGGTGGTCACAAAATTCTTTTTCTCGAGTTATCTCACTGGGAATTCGCAAAAATTCCATCAAGAACTGATTCAATCGTGTTTGCATATAAAAAGTAATAAGTGTATTGTGTCTTGTCCGAAATTTTGATTGTTTGCCTAAATTGGAAAGAGGATACCGGATGGACGATCATGATTTAAGCAAAAAAGAAATTCTATCAGAAATAAAAGAAATAAAACAGGAACTGAAAGCAATCAACTCCCATAATCTAATCAAAACATACAACTCTATCGGTCGTTTGATTATATATCTCTTCTTCAGAGGAGTTGTTGTCGGGTTTGGAACCGTGATGGGAGCAACAGTGGTTGTCTCAATTTTTATTTATTTGCTTTCACAAATTGATTTTGTCCCCATTATCGGTGTCTGGGCCAAGGCGATCATTGAACAAATCAAACTCAATCCTTGATGATGTCCGTTTTTCGCAGAAAGAAAATTCCAATAGTTCAATTTGCAGAATTTACTGTCTGAACACCGGGAATTCTTTGACATGATAAGTTAGAAACATAGAAAATTCCATAATATTCACCGATTTTTATGATTAGAAATTTTAAGGCAGGAATTTTTCAAACGTAATCTACACCAACAACTGGATCCATTGAAAAATCCAAAAAACTGATGAAATTTGTCATTCAGTTCAGATTTCGAAAAAATATAATTTGATTTAAAAAATAGGTAAAAACCCGTACTGGATTATTCAGACGGACATTTCCCAACAAAGCAGAGAGAATTAGATGAGTTACAATACTGATGATGTCCGTATCCGACAAATAAAGGAATTATTACCTCCGATCGCACTATTGGAACGATTTCCAATCACTGAATTTTCGTCGAAGGTTGTCTATCAGTGCCGCAAGGCGATCCATCGAATTTTGAAGGGAGAAAATAGTCGTTTGCTGGTTATTATTGGTCCCTGCTCTATTCATGATCCGGTGGCGGCGATGGAATATGGAGGAAAACTGGTAGGATTGCGAGAGAAATATCGAGAAAATCTTGAAATTGTAATGCGTGTTTATTTCGAAAAACCAAGGACAACTGTGGGGTGGAAAGGATTGATCAATGACCCAAACCTGGACAATAGCTTCCAGATCAATGATGGTCTTCGTCTGGGAAGAAAGCTTTTGCTGGATCTGAATGAACTGGGCTTGCCGACCGGGTCCGAACTCCTGGATATGATCACTCCCCAATATATTGCGGATCTGATCAGCTGGGGGGCGATTGGGGCAAGGACGACCGAATCGCAAGTTCACCGAGAACTGGCATCAGGGATGTCGTGTCCGGTTGGTTTTAAAAACGGAACGGATGGCACGATTCAGATCGCCGGGGATGCTATTCGAGCAGCAGATGCTTCTCATCATTTTCTCTCGGTGACGAAATTTGGCCACTCGGCTATTGTTGAAACAGCAGGAAATTCTGACGGTCACATTATTTTAAGAGGGGGAAAGGAACCCAATTATGATGCAGAAAGTGTCGCCGCAGTGATTGAAACGTTGAAAGATTCTGGCTTGAACCAAAAAGTGATGATTGATTTCAGTCATTCCAACAGTCAAAAACAATACAAAAAACAAATGGATGTCTGTGCAGATGTCTCCAGGCAAATTGCTGCGGGCAACGATGCAATCTTCGGGGTGATGGTCGAAAGTCACCTGGTTGAAGGACGTCAGGATTTAGTAAATGATAAAGCAGAAACCTATGGGCAAAGCATCACGGATGCCTGTATCGGCTGGGAAGATACTGAAGTGGTGATGTCACAGCTCAATGATGCCGTTGGCATCCGAAGGAAAAAATGAACTTACATTATTTCTTGGAATTTTAACAATATTCTATTGCAGAACTCCATTTTTTTGATTTTAATAAATTAGATCACGGCGGCGATTGCATCACAGAGTGGAATGACATTGCTGGGAGTGACAGCAGCTACGTTGATCCTCCCGTTTCCGATGATATAAATTGAGTATTCGTCTCTTAGACGCTGCACCTGAGTTGGTGTTAATCCGGAAAAACTGAACATTCCCTTTTGTTGAGTAATAAATGAGGAATCCCCAGGGATTCCTTTGGCTGTCATGGTCTCAGCAAGTAAATGACGCATTGCATTGATTCGGTCGCGCATTTGTTTTAATTCTGCCTCCCATTGCTTTCGAAGATCCGGGTCATTTAAAATAGTGCTGACAATAATCCCCCCGTGAGCAGGAGGGCATGAATAAATTGAACGAATGACAACTTTCAGTTGACTCATGACCACATCGGCGGTTTGTTGATCGCGCGCGACTGCCGTTACGCTTCCTGTCCGTTCATTATACAAAGCAAAGTTTTTTGAAAAACTTCCGCATATAAGTGCTTCTTTTTCAGGACGGATCAATTCCAGCGGACCAATGGCGTCTTCCCGGATTCCTGTTCCGAATCCCTGATAGGCAAAATCTATGATAGGAAGAATATCACGTGCATGGACCAGGTCTGCAATTTGTTTCCATTGCTCCAGGGATGGGTCAACTCCTGTCGGATTATGACAGCAACCATGAAGAATAATTGCATCTCCTGCCGGAATATTTTTTAAGACTGCCATCATTTTCTCGAAAGCAAGTCCATTGCTTTGAACGTCAAAATAAGGATACTTTTCGACTTTCAGTCCTGCTGCATTAAATATCTGAATGTGGTTTGACCAGGTTGGATCACTGACCCAAACGGTGGTTCCAGGAGATGTTTTGTGAACAAAATCTCCAACAACGCGAAGCGCCCCTGATCCTCCAGGCGCATGAGCGGTCACCGCACGTTGACTGCTAAGGACTTCATGCTCTTTTCCGAAAATAAAAGGAAGAACTGCTTCGGCAAAGGCAGGAAAACCCTCGATTCCGCTGTAGGCTTTTGTTGTTTCATTCTGAAGAATACGCGATTCCGCTTCTTTGACCGACTGAAGAATCGGAGTGTTGTCGTTTTCGTCTTTAAAAATTCCTGAAGAGAGATTGATTTTATTGGGGTTGGGATCTCGGTTAAAATCTGCTGCGACTCCCATGATCGGGTCTGCAGGGGCCATTTTTATTGGTTCAAACATGCTTTTTTCTTTCGGTTTGGAGTCGCCTTGAAAAATCAGGCCGTGATTGAAGTGATCAGAATTTAGGGTGATGCAAGGTTGTTTTAAAATACGCCAATATTGCTTCAAGCTCAAGAAATATCTAGCTTCATCAGGGACCTAGAAGGACATTGACAACTCTTTCAGAGACTCTTATGATTAGAGAAATTTTGTCAAATATTTCAAATGAGAGATCAAACTATGAAGCAACGCCCTTCTTTGGCAGCCGCAATAATCACATTAAACGAACAAGAAAATATTCGGGAGTGCCTGGAATCTGTTGAGGAATTTGTGGATGAAATCGTGGTGCTTGACAGTTTCAGTAAGGATGCCACTGAGAAAATTTGTCGCGAATATGAGAAAGTTCGGTTTTTTCAGCATTCCTTTGACGGTCATATTCAGCAAAAGAATAGAGCCCTTGAAAAGTGTGCTTCAGAGTGGATTCTTGCTGTCGATGCGGATGAGCGAGTCAGTCCTGAATTACGCCAGTCTATTGAAGAATTTCTTGCAAAACAGCCACTTGTTCACGGAGCAAAAATGGCTCGATTGACCTACCATCTGAAAAAATATATTCGTCATGGAGGATGGTACCCCAATGCCCGCTATCGCCTGATCCGAAAAGGCAAAGCTTTTTGGGGAGGTGAAAATCCGCATGATCTTTTAATCATAGAAGGAGAAGGAGTGACATTGGCCGGAGATTTGATTCATTTGAGTTTTAAAGATTTATCGGATCAAATTCAGACGATCAATAATTTTTCAAGTATTGTTGCCTTGACACGATTCAATAATGGAAAGAATGGATCACTGGGACGAATTCTGTGGAAACCCACCAGCAAATTTTTTGAACTCTATTTTATAAAAAAAGGATTTTTGGACGGAATCCAGGGGTTTATAATTGCCGTGAGTTCGTCTTTTTCCACTTTTTTAAAAGAAGCAAAGTTATTTGAACTGAGCCGATTGAATTCAGTCCAACCCAGCAACCTCTCTTCCTCGCTCTACCAAAAAAAACGTCAGAACTGATTCTCTCATACATTTGCAAAGCAAATTCACTATGCGCATGGAAAATGCATAAGTCGAAAATAGATCCATGCGAAATAAAAAATTCTGTTAATCCAAATAAAAACAGGCAAGAAATGAGAGTATTGAATTGGCAAATTGTAATCGGAACACTAGTCATGCTCCTGTGGGGGATAATGCCACTGTGGGGACAGGAGTCAACGGGATTTGAGGTCACTTCAATTGTCGTGTCGAAAAACTGTGTTGAAACTCAAGATTTTGAGACTCGTTTTTTGGCAATGGATAATCCTGATTGTCCCAAAAGAGGGGACAATCAGTTGATTCAGGTATCTGTGGAAAACCGATCTCCCAGTCCGCGGAATATCAATATCCTCCTGGACATTCAGTTGGATGGGAAGCGGGTCAAGCGCCATGGAGAAATTCGGTCTCTGCCTTCATCTGGAGAATACAGGATGCTCTATAGCTATAAAATTCCTGACAAAGGAGGCCGATACCATCTTTCTGCTCAAGTGCTGGATGCAAAATCCAAACGTGTTTTGGTGAAATCAGCACCCGGGGTGGAGCGAGAATTCTATATTCTGAGACAATCTGATGTTGAATTAACTGCCGATCGTGAGGAAGAAAAAAGGATCGAAGAGGAGAAGCGAGAACCGCAAAAGCTTGAATTCGATCCTCCGGATCTCCGTTGGGATAATATCTACGTGGTACCCAAGCACGTACTTCGTGGAGAGCGGTTCCGAATCCGATTGGATTTGGTCAATGTGGGAGGGGATATTGTCAGGGGAATTGACACTCAGGTTGATTTTTTTAATGTGCGTCTCCCTCGGCGACGAACCCGGGTTGCAGAAAAGAAAGCCCAGGTTCTTGCACCGGGAGAAACGACGACATTCGAGATGGAGTACACCTTCCCCGAGGATGAATTGCTGGGAAACTACCAAATCATAGCAGTGGCAGATCCTAAAAATATAATTGATGAAGGAGAAGGAAAAGAAGATAATAATCAGATTCTTTCCGATGTGATTCTTCTTAGCGATATAAAAATAATTATACCCACTGATGGTCATCAGTTTGATGAAACAGGATTATTTCTCTTTCGCTGGGATAGTTTGCTGTTTCATGAATTTAAATTGCAAATTGGAATTGATGACAAATTCAGCGGACCTCCCAACTCTTTTGACTTACCTTCCGGAGAGCGCTGGATTGCTGAAAATGAATTTGTTCCATTTGCCGGGGAATTGCCGAAATTTGGTTTGGGGTTGATGAAAACTCACAGCAAATCCATTCTTTATTGGAGAGTGGTCGGGCGCAAATCTGACGGTACTGAAACCACATCAGGGGTTCGTACGTTCACAATTGTTCAGAATAATCCGGAATCGTGATTTCTCTGCTCATTAGTGATCAATTCACAGGGAGATCTCCAGCGATGCTTTCTCGATATTTCTGCATCTGTTGCTTCAGCAAATCGATCAGCTCTTCTGCTTTCTTCGGATGCAGAATCACGCGGGTTTGTATCAGGGCCTGCTGATAGTTCTGGTAGATAAAATCCAGAGTGAATTCAGTTGGACTGGAACTGACCACAAAGTTGTTGCTATAAACTCCATGTGCGATCTCATTGTCAACGCGAATTTCCATTTTTTTTTCTTCCATTTGAATTTTTCTCCTTGTTGCTCAGAGTGAAAAAGGAATACGGTTTTCATAATTTCTTGAAAAATTGCCGTGGGAAAGAACAATGAATCGAACTAAAGACCAATTTTTTTACGGACAGCCAAGGAGCCCAGCTTTCCTTTGAACTTCCTGAGTATGAAAGAAAAGCAATTTCCAAGCACCCTTCTGGGTCTCACTCCGACTGAAGCCATTCCTGAACAGTCGCTTCATCAATTACTGAAACATTGAGTTTTTCTGCTTTGGCGAGTTTTGATCCTGCGTTCTCTCCTGCCAACAGGAAGTCAGTTTTCTTTGAAACAGTGGAAGTGATAAAAGCTCCACCCGCTTCAAGACGAGCTTTCCAAATATCTCTTGATTCGGAAAGTGTTCCTGTAATTACGATTGTTTTTCCCGCGATGGCAGAAGCAGTTTGGACTGTTTGAGGCTCTCCTTCCAAAGCGATGCCAACTTCTAAAAAGCGTTTTATCAGACTTTGGTTTTCGTGATTTCGAAAATACTCACTAACGCTTTTTGCGATGATGGGACCAATTTCATCGATTTGATTCAATGCTTCACTGGAGGCTTGCATCAAATTTTCCAGGGTTTCAAAATGACGGGCAATCAGTTTTGCAGATTTTTCTCCCACATTTCTAATTCCGAGGGCATATATGAACCGGGAAAGCCGGCAATTTTTTGAGCGTTTTATTCCTTCCAGGACATTGTCTGCGGATTTGTCTCCCATCCGATCCAGAGCGCTCAAATCTCCATGTTTCAAAAGATATAGATCGGAAGCATCCCGAATCAGTTGACGGCTGAGTAATTGTTCAATCAATGCGGGTCCAATAGTGTCGATGTCCATTGCTTTTCTGGAAACGAAATGCAGGATGTTTTCCAACTGCTGGGCCGGGCATTGGAGGTTGGGGCATCGCCAGTCAACTTCACCAGGATTCTGTGCAACTGCATTCCCGCAGGAAGGACAGAGCGCGGGTGCCTGAATGGATTTTGCTTCTTTGCTGCGCACATCTTTATTGACTGCGACCACTTTCGGAATGATTTCTCCGCCTTTTTCAAGGGTTACCTCATCGCCAATATGAAGATCAAGTCGAGCAACTTGATCATAGTTGTGAAGAGTGGCCCGAGAGACGAGGGTTGCATTGAGTTCAACTGGTTCTAAAATGGCAACCGGGGTCAAAACGCCTGTTCTTCCAACTCCGACTTCCACCTCGAGGAGACGGGTGACAGCCTGTTCGGCGGTGAATTTGAAGGCTGCTGCCCAACGCGGAGATTTGGCAGTGAATCCCAATTGTTTCTGATGATGGAGACGATTTATTTTGATGACGATTCCATCAACGTCATAAGGCAGTTGTTCTTTTTCATGCTCCCATTTTTGACAATAGGCGACCACTTCAGCCATCGTTTCATATTTCCGGATCTCGTCGCTTACAGGAAATCCCAGGGCCTTCAATTTTTCCAGATTTTGAAAATGTCCTGATTCCATAGGCCCTTCGACCATTGAATAGATAAAAATATCCAGGTGCCTTCGCCTCACCTCACTGCTGTCCAATAGACGTATCGATCCCGCTGCGGCATTTCTGGGATTTTTAAATGAAGGTTCGTCCAGTGCTGTACGGCGTTGGTTCAATTTTTCAAAATTCACTTTGGAATAATAAATTTCTCCTCTGACTTCCAGGCTCAGCGCTTCTGGTAATCGAAAAGGCAGACTTTCTATAGTTCTGATATTAGGAGTGATTACATCTCCAGTTGCACCATCGCCCCGTGTCACCCCTTTCACCAATTCCCCTTTTTCATACAAAATCGAGACGGCCAGGCCATCGAATTTAAGCTCACAGGAATATTCGATATCTTCGGTGCCCAATATCTTTTTTGCACTCTCAGCCCAGGACAGCAATTCATCAACAGAGTAAACATTCCCAAGGCTCAACATTGGAATTTGATGTGTGTGAGTCGGAAAAGCAGGGAGTGGCGTTCCGATCAGTTTTGTGGTAGGAGAAGAAGGGGTCTGCAGGAGGGGAAAAGTCGTCTCCAGGGATTTTAATTCTTCGACTAAAAGATCGTAGGATTCATCAGGAATGCTTGTATCGTCGATATAATAAGCGCGATTATAATCGTGAATCTGCTGGCGCAGGCGTTCAATTCGTGAGTGAGCAGTGTGCTGATTCATTTTTCAATGTTTGCTTTTTGTTTTGTTGAGAAGAGGAAGGGAATTTTTAAAACAAAAAATCGTCAAATCGAATCTAAAAGAAAGCCATTACTAACAATTCAAAAAACAATGTCAATCTAAAGGAAAGAATGATATCACTTACCCCTTATGCCTCTCGTTTTCCGGTAGAAGTGGAACCAGAAGAATATGAACATTTGGTTCGCCAGAATCAAAATGGCTGGAGCGCCTGCAATAGTGAAAAAGAATGGTTGGCAAAACTTCATTATCTGCGTCAAGGCAGAAAGGAAGGGAAGATTGAAGAAGCGGCATTTAAAAATCGGGAAACAGCGTTGATTCTGAACTGGTGGAGAAAAAGTCTTTGACTTCAGTTTTTTATTTTTGTAATTCAGCTTTCAATTTCCGAATTGCCCGGTAGAGTTTGATCCGATCAAATAATCCGAATTCCTGATATTTAGGTTTCTCAATTCGACAGCTAAAAACGCCGTTCCCTATCCAAATTGCAAGACCTTTGTCGTGTCGTGCCCAAAACTTGTCCACTGTCCAGGTTTTAGGTTCTTTTTTCATATTAAAAAGAATCACATTCAATCCTTGCACTGAATCCCCACGGAATGAAGTTGATTGAAACTTTTTCAGAACAGGTACTGGATCTGTTCGGTTTGAATGAGGAAAAAGTCCTGAGAAGTCGGAGATGGATTTTTTCGATCATCGAATTAACAAATATCATGAACGATTGAATTTTTCTATCTGCATTGTATGATCCGTATTCAGCAAACAATTCGTTCCCTTCAAAATGCTTGCCAACTGTCACGGGATCTTGATTTTGGAAACAAGAAATTTCGATAATTCTATCCGGTCATGAAAAGCACTGTTAAAATCCTTTTGCAGAACCGAATATTGGTGGTTATTTTTCTCCTCTATTTCATTTCTAGAGCTGGAGGAGCCTTTTTCTTTATCCCGCACAATGATGAAGTCAACTATGCCCATATTGCGATGAAAATGGCGAGAGACTGGGAAGCAAACAGATACTTGTCAGTGAACGGAGAATTGAATTACGACTACAAAATGCCCCTGCAGTTTTGGGCGAATTCTCTGACCATCAATCTTTGGAAAAACCCACTCGTCAGTGTCCGTCTCTGGTCAATTCTGATGGGCTTCTGCGGACTCTTTTTCACTCAACTTTTAGTTGCATATCTTTGGAATAAAACAGCCGCTTTGTGGGCTGCCGGGATGATTGTCGTTTCCGAATACTATCTCTATTTTGATTCCATCGGATTAACAGAAGCGTTTCTTTACGGGTTGGGAGCGGCCTATTTGTTCTTTTTATATTACACGCTTTTGCATCGTTCGTGGTTGACGGGATTCCTGACAATTCTGTTTCTCTCGGCCCTCCTGATTTCGAAAAGTTCGGGGACCTACTGGCTGCTTTTTGCTTGTCTGTTTCCCTGGTTGGCAGTCACTGAGAATAATACAACTCTGCATCAAATCGGAGAGACATTTAAAAAAGAGTGCTTCCGCTTGTTCATGATTGTTTTGGGTACGTATTTTGTCGCAAAAGGAGCGGTATCTTTTTTGATTCCTGATCGATATGATGACGTAGAAGCGGCTTCTTTTCAAAAAGGACTCGTGCGTAGTTTTTCAGAATTGCTTGAATTTCCTTTTGCCGCATGGATTGCCAATTTAAAATTTTATGGGACATTGCTGTTTCTTGATGTTTTTTACTGGCTTGTCCCGCTCCTGGGGTTGAGCCTGTTGACTATATTCTGGCTTTGGAAACAAAAAAATCCCTTCCTTTGGCGCTATCTGATTTTAATCGGAATTTGTCTCACCTCATTTTTACCATTGGTATTAATCGCAAAAGGACAGGCTGTGAGATATTTTGGTATGGGTCTCTATTTTTTCTACATCCCAAATGCCATTGCATTGTACTTGTGTTGGGAAAAATGCTCACCCCGAATAAAAAAAGCCCTGGGCCTGGTCTTTTTCTTAATGATTGTATGGTGGAAAATTTCTTATACCTGGAAACCCCTGATAAATTGGGGGCAAACGGATTTAGTTTTGAAAGAAACTCCCCCTGGTTGGGCGAACGGTGCAGGGATCATGAAGTTGCTTGATGCAATTTCAAAATTGGCACCTGGAGTCATGCTGGTCGATTCCCAGTGGGGATTTCCCTTGACGGCGATACAGATATTTTACAAGTATTATCCCCAGCTTGACATACATCATCTCAATCCGGAAAATCTCGAAAACCTGAGGCAAATCTACCAGCAGTCAAAACATGGAAATCAAAATTTGTATTTTGTAGCCGATGCGCGCAAAGTGGGGGATCGGCCTTCCATTGATAAAATCATCAATACCGCCTTGCTTTGTACCCCCAAAACAATCATTCAAAAAAAGTATCAAGATCAGACTTTTGAGGGAACATCTCTGGTGATCTGTCAGGCGAAAGCAATTCCTGCCTCCATAAAGGTTGTGAGATGAAATTTTGAGATTCGTTCCAGTATTTGATCAAGGCATCATGTTGCGAAAACACCATTAAATTCAATTGAAAATTAAAAAGTTATGCTGTCTGTAGATTTGATGAGAAAAATCGATCACCTGGTCGGAGTACCATTATGCGGAGGTTTGTCCTTTTGCCATAAATTATGGCGTCTTTTTGTAAAAGAAGAGAAAAAAGATCCTCAAGCCATCCTGCTGATCGAGTTGTCAGAAATGGGGAGTACCATTTTGGTTGATCCCGCAATGAAAAAGCTCAAAAAGGAGCTGAATGCCGATTTATTTTTTTTGATTTTTGAGACGAACAAAGCCAGTTTGAGTTTGCTCAATACCATCAAAAGCGATCATATTTTTACTATTCGGGAAAATTCATTTTTGAACATCACGACGGATGTTATAAAGTTCCTGATATGGGCTCGTCAAAAGAAAATTGACACCGTCATCGATTTGGAGCTTTTTTCCCGGCTTACTTCCCTGCTTTCCATTCTGTGTGGTGCAGTCAACCGGGTCGGGTTTTACACATTTCACAATGAAGGGCTCTATCGAGGCGAATTCTTGACGCATAAAGTTGCCTACAATGCTCATATCCACATTGCGAAAAATTTCATCGCACTTGCCAATTCCTTGCTTTCCCAAAATGAAGAAGTTCCTTATTCCAAAATTGTGATTGGTGATGAAGAAGTGAGGCTCGATCAATTGGTTTTTGATCAAGCAACGCAGGAGCCCATTCAAGACAAAGTCAGAGAGGCATTTCCGCAATACCTTCGTGAACAAAATAAAATTGTTTTGATCAACCCAAATGCCAGTGAAATGATCATCCAGCGGCGATGGATGCCGGAGTATTATTCGAAACTGATCCGGACTATTTTGGATCATTATCCGGAGGCTATTGTATTGATCACCGGTGTTTCCGGGGAAAGGGAAGAGGCAGAGCAACTCAGGAAAAATGTCGGTAACTCACGGTGCTGTAATTTCACGGGGATGCTGACCCTCCCGGAATTGCCCATTCTCTACTCTATTTCCCACACGATGGTCACCAATGACTCTGGACCTGGACATTTTTCTTCGATCGTCAATTTACCGACCTTTGTGATTTTCGGACCTGAAACTCCGAGTTTGTACGGTTCACTGGGTAACTCGAAATCCATCTATTCCGGGATGGCATGTTCGCCCTGTGTTAGCGCTTACAATCACCGAAAAACTCCCTGCAAAGACAATGTCTGCCTGCAAGTGATTACTCCGGAAGAAGTCTTTCAGAAAGTCAAACCCGTTCTGGATTCAGACGACCCCATTGATTTGAAAAAGGAACTGTAGAGTGTTCCATTCCACTTAATGATGGTCTGCAGAAGAAGTTTTCCATCAGCTCCTTCCAAAAAATTTTTTACTTCAATTCATCGTGTGTTTCTATTAATATACTGAGCATTCAAGATAAGCGTCTCTTCGATTCCTCACTGCATAAATTGGTTTGTTTCCCTCCATTGTTTTTAAATCCACAACCTGAACTTGGTCAATTCGATTTATGAAAAACCAGCGAGTGATTTTCATAGGAGATGTCCATGGTTGTTTTGAAGAATTGCAAACCTTGCTTTCCAAGCTAAATTTTATTCCTGGTGAGGATCGTCTAATTTTTGTGGGAGATCTTGTCAACAAAGGACCTTTTTCATTAGAGGTTTTGGAATTGGTCTTTTCATTGCACGCTGAAGTGGTCATCGGAAACCATGAACGTGGGTTTTTACAGTATTTGGCGGATGGGTCCTATGCCTCTGCAGGGTTTGCTGAGTTGAAAAGACAATTGGGAAAACGGCTTGAATTTTGGCGAGATTGGCTCAATCAACTGCCAACTTTCATTGAGGATGAAAACTTTTTGGTTGTACATGCCGGTCTGGTTCCCAATCAACATCCCGCCAATACAAAGGCCTCCATTTTAACTACAATTCGGACTTGGGACGGGGAGGGAATAAACCTCAATAATTCCTCCGACCCTCCATGGTATGAGTTATATCATGGTCCCAAACCGGTCATTTTCGGGCATTGGGCGAAAAAAGAAATAATTTTGCGGAATAATGCAATTGGTTTGGATACCGGCTGCGTTTATGGAAACAAATTAACTGCCGCAATTTTTCCCGGACCCGTTATTTGCCAGGTGTCGGCAAAACAGGTTTATGAAGCTGCATAAAAGAAGCACGTGAAAAAGTTCCTTTTCTTTCTAATTCTCCTTTTGATTTCCGTTTTTGTCGGAGCATCAGGATTTCTTTTTTATCTGATATTTGTAGCTCCTGGAGATCATTTGGACCTCAATCGGATCAAAAAATCGGTTCTTACCGAGTCCACGGTCTATTATCGCGATGGCCAAACAAAACTGGGGGCATTTTACAATGATGTGCATCGGGATTATCTGGTCATTCCCAATCAAATGACCATCAGCACCAACCCTGATGATGTCATCCCTCCTCTTTTCTTAAAAGCCATTGTCGCCAGTGAGGATCAGAATTTTTATAATCATATCGGCGTTTCAATTTTGGGAATATTTCGAGCAGCTATTGCCAATCTCCGGGCTGGCAAGGTGGTCCAGGGAGGCAGCACCCTCACCCAGCAAACGGCAGAATTGCTGTTTGAACACAAGGCGAAAGACAAGTGGGAGAAATGGAAAGAAAAAGCCTTGGAAACACTGGACGCGTTTCGCATGGAAGTTCGGTATTCCAAAGATCAGATATTGGAATTTTACAGCAATCTTTTTCATGTTCATGGAACCGGGCAGGGTCTGGCGATTGCGGCACGATATTATTTTGATAAATCGGTTTCTGAACTGAATCTTCCCGAACTTGCTTTTATCGCCGGTTCAGTCAAAGGACCAGCGAACTATAATCCGTTTCGGACAAAAGATCCTGAGAAAATTAAGGCGATCGTCAAACGAGCTACTTCTCGTAGAGATTATGTCTTAAACAATATGCATATTTCCGGAGCGATAAGCGCAGAAGAACTGGAAGAGTCAAAAAAATTCCCGGTTGACTTTCACCAGGGAGACTTTCGTTTCGAAGAAAGCCATCAAATGAATGCTGTCTGGGAAGCACTCAAAGCAGAGCCCTGGAAAAGCAAATTGAAGGAAAACGGCATCTTGGATTTGAAGCAGGCAGAAATCAATATTTATACAACTTTGGATCATGAATTACAAAAAGTCGGCGAATTCGCGCTCAAACGGCATTTGTCAAGATTGGAATCCCGAATAAAAAAATATGTTGAACCGGTTGCCCCTCCCGTTTCTGAAAAAACCAAACCTGAAGCAAAAAAGTTTTACGTGGGTACCATCACCCAGATTATAGAAAAACCTTCTCGAAAAATTTTGATCAAAATTGGGGCCGACCAAGGGGTGGTTGAGGAAAAGCACCTGGAGGAGTTCGTCCGAAGTGCGCTTCAACTGAAACGGAAGACAAATGCATCTCACTATAAGCAGGCCTTCAAACTTCTCAAGATCGGCAGTCCTGTTCTCATTTCTACACAGACCCGAAAACCTGATGGGAGATGGATTCTTGCCATTGAACAGGAACCTCAATTGAATGGAGGTGTCTTCATATTGCAGGAAGGAGAAGTTCGCGGAATGATTGGAGGTTATCATGACTACGGATTCAATCGTGCGCTGCAAGCGAGGAGGCAGCCAGGATCCACTTTCAAATTGCCGGTGTATTTGGCTGCTCTGCAGTTGGGCTGGGATCCTTTGGAACCTTTGCCCAATGAACCGCGGATTTACCCCTTTCAAAGTCAGTTCTATTTTCCTCGCCCTGATCACCAGCCCAAGGACCGTGTCAGCAGTATGGTCTGGGCAGGAGCAAAGTCAGAAAATTTGGCCAGCATATATTTAATGGTCCATTTGCTGGATCATTTGGATCTGCAGTCGTTTGAAGAGATCATGCGCCTCAACGGGTTGGTGCAACAAGATCATGAATCCATTAAAGAGTACCAAATCCGATTGCGAGACAAACTGGGGATTCTGGATACCGAAAAACACCTAATGCCGGGGATTTTTGGCCGAGTGCAAAAACGCCTGAAAAATGAACTCTTGTTTGATTCGAATTCGGAAGAAAGTCTCATGTGGGATCGCTTGTTTTATGGCCAGGGATGGGAAAAAGCATATAAAGCAAGGAGAAAATATAAAAACCGTCAAAAGGTATTGGAAAGGTTAGAATTGAGAAACAACTTTCTGCGTTTTCAGGAAAGCGCGGAAACTGCTCTGCAACGCACAGCTCCTTTGGCATCGACCTTTGTCAATGAAGATCCGTTGCCGCTCAGTCAGATGGATGAAAAGCTTTTGAATGGATTTTTCATTCAAGCACAAATGGTGGGAAAAGCGAAGGTGCCTCCCTTGAGCTATGCTCTTCCAGGTACCCAAATGCCCAAAGAATGGAAACCATTAAAACGCCAAAACCTGATTTTATACCGGCGTTTTTGGGGGAAAAAACTGAGACAAGCCCTGTTTCGTCCGGACAATATCTGGATCAATGGAAAAATTCGAGTGTCGCTATTGAACACTGCAAATGATCTGATGGGTCAGCTTTTGGAAGAAACCAAACAATTCAAACCTTACACCGCGGAGCGACTGTATTTTCATCATGACTTCCGCGTCATGCTGGCTCTGAAAACGGTGATTCTTCTCTCAGAGGTTCTTGGTGTTAGAAGTGAACTAAAACCGGTGCTTTCTTTTCCTCTCGGTTCCAATGAAATCTCACTGGATGAACTTGCTCTCATGTATCAAACTTATGTTTCCGGGGAAATCAATTTCAGGGAGGAAGGTCCAAAACAAAATGGATGGAAACTGATTGACCGGATTGAAGATGCCAGGGGGAATATTCTTTATCAGAACCGTACGATTAGAAAACGGATCATTCCGGAAAATACCGCCCATTCCCTGCGGGAAATATTACGGACGGTAGTGGAATATGGAACAGGTCGCGGTTCAAAACCGTCTCTTGAAATGGATGTGATCGCGGAAGGGCCGGTTTCGACGATTCGAATTCCGGCCTACGGAAAAACCGGGACTGCAAACAATTACAGCAATGCAACCTATGCCGGTTTTCTTCCGGTGATCCAAGGAGGACTCGTGTCCATGCGGGGGGGGTATACGATAACAACCTATGTTGGCCTGGACCGTCAGGAAGAAAAAAAGGATCCTCTTCCCTTTAAACTCACAGGGCATACTGGAGGAGTGCCGGTCTGGTCTGAAATTGCCCATCATATTATTCAGACTCCGGCTTATCAAAATAAACTGGATTGGAGCCAAATTCCTGAATTGAAGACAGGTGAGGTCCTGCCCATTCCTAATCCGGAAAATTACCGCCAGGAGGTTTCTTCGATTACAGGACTGGCAATTTCTGAAGAAGATCTTCCATCCTCTGAAAATTCGGCCCATGTGTTTTTGCCTGCCGTAGATTTGAAGAATTCCAGAAAAGCGTTGCTTTTTAGAGAAATCGATCAATTGAAAAACAATTGAAAGCAGGTATTTTGCGAAATAGTTCTGTTCTATCGTGCCTGAAATCTAATCAAGTTGATTGAATATACGACAGAATCAGTTGAAGCAAAGAAGGGGAATTTGAGGATATTTTATAGCTGGGCAATTGCCAAATGGCGATCGTAAACGGTGCGGGCTATCATTTCATTCGGGCAGGCCGCCACATAAAAATAAGCCATTTCCTCTGTTTTTTCAACGTTTTGCAATGTCACAACTTTTTGCCCTGTCAGTGTTTCAACGTAGCAGTAGAACGGTTTGAAGTGGGTTTGCCGTCTTTGCATGTCTTCCTCTTTTTGTAGTTGCTTGAGAACATTGAAGCCATGATGGAGACAATGCAAAGAGTATACAACGAACATTTTAATTTAATTTAAAAAGATTTTTCCGCAGGAGTTCTTGTTTATGTCAGAAACCGAAAAACACGTTTACAGCAATCGTTTGATTAGCGAAAAAAGTCCCTATCTGCTTCAGCACGCGCACAATCCTGTGGATTGGTATCCCTGGGGAAAGGAGGGTTTTGAAAAAGCCAGGAATGAAGACAAGATGGTGCTCGTAAGTATTGGTTATGCCACCTGTCATTGGTGTCACGTGATGGAAAGGGAATCATTTGAAGACCCTGAATTGGCGGAGTATTTAAATGATCATTTTGTTGCAATAAAGGTGGACAGGGAAGAACGTCCTGATGTTGACAAAATTTATATGGACGCCTTGCATGCACAGAAAGAGCAGGGAGGGTGGCCGTTAAATATGTTTTTGACACCGGAAGGAATGCCGGTGACTGGAGGTACGTATTTTCCTCCGGATAATCGATATGGTCGTCCCAGCTTTCGTCATGTTTTGGAAACCATTGCGACTATCTGGCAAAAAGAACGGGAGCGCATCTATAAATCGGCGGAAGAGTTGACCGCCTTCCTGCGACAACAAGCGACGCTCATTTCAGCAGATCATGTTGATTGGAAATGGAATCTGGAAATAAATGCCATCGAATATTTTAAACAATCCTTTGATCAGCAGGAGGGAGGATTTGAGCTGCAGGCACAAAATAAATTCCCTCCAAGCATGGGTTTGATGCTGCTGTTGCGCTATCACGAGAGGACAGGAGATCCTCAGGCCCTCGCAATGGTGGAGTTGACTCTGAAAAAAATGTTCAGCGGAGGAATTTATGATCAATTGGGAGGAGGTTTGTGCCGCTACAGCACGGATTATCAGTGGCTGGTTCCTCATTTTGAAAAAATGCTCTATGACAATGCGCTATTTACGTGGGCCTTGATTGAAGCGTTTCAAGTGACCGGGGATTGTTATTATCGGCAGGCTGCTGAAGATGTTTTGAATTACATTGAAAGAGACATGCGCTCTTCAGAAGGTGCATTTTATTCAGCTGAGGATGCCGACAGTGAAGGAGAAGAAGGGAAATTTTATGTTTGGAAGCAAGATGAAATTTTCGAGATTCTCGGCAACGAGTTAGGCCGGCATGCCTGTGCCTATTGGAGGGTGGAAGAAAGAGGGAACTTTGAGACGGGACAAAATATTCTGCATCGTCCCGACCCTGAGGATGAAGTGGCAGAGCGATTAGGAATTTCTCTCGAGATGCTCCGAAAAAATATGACGGAAGCTCGTCAAAAATTGTTGGCAGCACGTTCTCAAAGAATCCGTCCTTTGTGTGATGACAAAATTCTGGTTTCCTGGAATGCTTTGATGATATCAGCATTTGCACGTGCAGCCCGCGTCTTTAACAAGGAGCATTATGGAGACATCGCGGTGGAGGCGGCCGAATTTATTTTATCGAAACTAAGAGATGAAAAAGGAAGGTTATTGCGTCGCTACCGTCAAGGCGAGGCCCGTTTTTATGCCTATTTGTGTGATTACGCTCAAATGGCGACTGCCTGTTTGGATTTGTATGAATATTCTTATGACCTCAAATGGTTTAAAACTGCTGTTCATTTAATGAATGAGATCAATGTTTTGTTCAAAAATGAAAGCGGTCCTTATTTTGATGTGGGAGAGGATGCTGAAGAACTGCTCACACGCAATATGGAAGGTTATGATGGAGTGGAACCTTCAGGAAACAGTGCGGCGGCCCTTGCGTTTCTCAAACTGCATGCCTATGGAGTCTCAGGCCAGCATTATGAAGATGCACAAAGGATCCTTAAAGGTTTTGCCCGGCATCTGGAACAGGCTGGAGTGAACTTTGCCGCGATGCATTGGGCCCTGCATTGGTTCTTGTTAAATCCGAAACAAATTGTTATTGTCGGAGACCGAAACGAAGCAGAAACTGAATCGCTGCTTCAAGTGGTTCGGCAGGGATATTATCCCAATACGGTAACAGTTTTTGTGCCAAAATCTGATCAAGCGCCTGTGTCCGAAATTATTCCATTGGCGCTTGCTCGTGAAGCCATTAACGGAAAAGCGACGGCCTATGTTTGTCAGAATATGGCCTGTCAGTTGCCCGTCCACACTCCCGAAGCCCTGAAAGAACAACTTGCTCAGGAATAGAGGGAACGTAAATGAATTTATTGATA
>JADGAV010000020.1:0-25506 GCA_015231825.1 SAR324 cluster bacterium | reverse complement strand
CCCTGAAAGAACAACTTGCTCAGGAATAGAGGGAACGTAAATGAATTTATTGATATAGGAATCCAGTAATGAAGAACATACTTCTATTTTTTATCCTGAGTCTGAGTTTTCTTTTGATCTCTTGTGCTGATGCTTTTAAAGAAATTAATGGATTGGAAGAAATTTTTGGAGATGACGAAGCCAAAAAAGACGACCCGGTGGAGATCGCAGACGGAGCTCGTGAACTCCTGTCCGGAGTATTTGTTGATGCGGCAGTCCAGGGCGCATCGTTCACGTCTTCAGCGGGAGGCGGTTTGACTGATGGAAACGGGACATTTTATTATTTTCGTGGTGATACCGTCGTTTTTACCATTGGTGGCATTACACTGGGAACAGCGACGGGTCAGAGTCAGGTCACTCCGGTAAATCTGGTTGCAGACCAGTTTGTCACGAATCGTAAAGTGGTCAACATTTTACGGTTCCTGCAGACGCTGGATGATGACGGCAATCCAAGCAATGGAATCACGATCAACTCAGCCGTTCGGTCAGCAGCAGCGAATTCCAGTGTCAATTTCGATCAATCAACGACAGCTTTCGAAACCAGTACCGCCACCATTATCTCAACGTTAACTTCCAAAACAAGCATTGGCACAACCGGTTTGACCAGCGCGTCATCAGCAGTCACTCATTTTACAGATGTGGTCGATACCATCAACAGTTCTTCAGAATCGGCAGTCACGATTTCAAAGCGGAACCCCACAGATATCAGTTTGAGCTCCACTGCGATCAGTTCTAATACGGCGGGCGCCACGGTAGGAACACTGAGTGCAACTGATGCTGATACGGGCGATGCACACACTTTCAGTCTGGTTTCCGGAACGGGTGACACTAACAACAGCTCGTTCAGCATTGATGGAACGACATTAAAAATTGGCACGGCCCTCGATTTCAGCACAAGTACTTCAAAAACGATCCGTGTACGTGCTACCGATCTAACTGGTTTGACTTATGAGGAAAGTTTTACTTTTTCTGTCAATGGTCCCACGGCTCTTTCCTTAAGCGCGACCAGCATCGCTGAAAACAGTTCTTCTGGGTCAACCGTCGGTACCTTCAGTACGACCGATGCCGATAGTGACGATTCACACACCTATTCTTTAGTAACCGGAACCGGATCGACGAATAATGGTTCCTTCAGCATCAGCGGAAGCACTCTCCTCACAGCGGCCTCCTTTGACTATGAAACCACAAGCAGTTACAGCATCCGGGTCAGATCAACAGATTCAGTGGGTGCATACTATGAGGCCCAGCTGACGATCACTGTGACGGATGTTGCAGAGGCACCGACGGTAAGCAGCGGGACCATCACGCTCACCTGTGTTGCTGTCGCAAGAATGTTAAGTAGGTCTCAAGCAGAGAATCAAATTGCTTCTGTAGGGTCCATTAGCGGATCTTGGAATACAGCAACAGATGAGACGACAGCAACAGCCAGTCTCGTTTATCAAGTATATACATCCAGTTCCAACAATATTGACACAGTGGCAAATATGGAAGCCAATGGAACCGTACTCACCAGTTACACAGCCAATCTCACTTCATTTTCAGGAGGGACGACTTCCTATTATTTTAACGTAATTGTGAAAGACGAGGCCGGTAATAAGTCAGCCTATACTTCTGCTCAGGGCAGTTGTACTTAACGGCAATCAAAAAACGGATGTAAAAAACGTCATCCCGGATTTGATATGGGATCCAGTCAGTGTAATTCTTAAC
Organism: SAR324 cluster bacterium; assembly: GCA_015231825.1. Taxonomy (GTDB): domain Bacteria; phylum SAR324; class SAR324; order SAR324; family NAC60-12; genus JADGAV01. The sequence continues at coordinate 23,760 of JADGAV010000020.1, read as the reverse complement.
TCTGTGGAATGCCGTCTGGATCCCCCTTCCGCGACCGATTTGAAACGGGATGACCACATTGAAGATCAATTCTGTTCCTTGATTCCGATTACTTTCTCCTCATCCTCCGATCCGCTATCTTAAAGACTTACACGGTTGTAATGAGGCCTTTTAAACCGCACCATAAAATCTGTCAGCGGAAAAAAACTTTCTTTTTCAACAAGCACCCTTTTTTACGACCAATTCGTAGTAGGTGCAATTTCCTGACAGACAGGCATGCTTCCAATCGGAACATGCCGCCTTCATGTTTTGGAATCCTTCCTGGTAGAGCAGTCCTCGATTGTGGTAGTATTCAGCACGATTAGGGAAGAGCTGGATCAATTTATTGAAATCTTGTAATGCCTGGTCGTATTGTCCAGATTGGGAACAAACGATGCCGCGCTGAAGCAGAGCTTTCGGATTTTCTGGATCAAATGAAAGAGTTTGAGTAAAATCCTGAATTGCTTTTTGCTGCATTCCGATGCTGGCATAGCTCTTTCCTCGAAGCAAGTAAACATCTGGATAGGTAGGATACATCCTCACAACAGCATCAAAATCTTCAAGCGCCTTTTCGTGTCGATGCTGATCCTGATAGATGGAACCTCGGAAAAGATAAGCATGCAGGAAATTGGGCGCTTGCCGGATAGCTTGACTGAACGATTCAAGGGCTTGGGCAGGGTTTCCCAGGTACTGATAAGCCAGGCCCTGTGTCAGAAGTCCCTGAGGCAGGTCAGGGGAATAAATTTGCTGATTTGCAACAAATGTCATCACAAGACCGCCGATCAATGCAGGAACAAGAAACTGATAAGATTTTTGCTGAAGCAGTTTGAAACCTGATATCAGCGCATGTCCTGCGAAGAGGAACAAAACGGGCACCAATATGAAACGATATCGCCCATAGATAACAAATGGAAGCATGCTCAAAAGGAGTACAATTGGAGCTGCATACAAGATCAAAATTTTCTTTCGAAGCGGCCAGGCCAGGAAAAAACCGGCACATGCGAGCGGAGCCAGGATCCCAAAGTTGAAAATCCGATTGAGACCAGTCAGTAGCGAAGACCATGAGAGGTGGATCGCGTAGTCATCTGTATCGGGGATTTCGTAATAATTGAGAGACAAATGTAGTTTTTTTAAAGTCAGCAGCAGCCAGTCGGCCGTCTGGGTTTTCATAAAGTGGAATGCTTGCTTTATCCAATAGCTTGAAACTTCATCAGGAAGCAAAGAACGGCCCAGGGCCTCTTCAGCCAGAGAAATGGCGTCTTCCTGTTCAAAAAGGTAATTGCCCCGTCCCGGTACAAGAGGGTGGTAAAATCCATCGGCTTGAGGATTGTTGCCTAAATATAGATTGGGTCCCAGCTGGGATGTGGTCAAAGAAAAAGTGTCAGAGAGCACCCAGTTGCGAATGCCAACTGTGCCTAGAATGAAGCAGGAACCTGCCAGGATCAAAGCAACGGCAAGCCATCTCCGGCTTTTTAATTGAACACCTGATCCAAAGTGCAATCCAAGCAGGATCACAACGATCAAAGCCGCAGCGTTTTCACGGGTAAGAGTCAGCAGTCCCAAGGCGATGCCTAAACCAAACCACGACAGATTGCCTGATTTCTGAATAGCCCTGCCCAGCATCCACAGACTCATAGCCATCAGGAAAAAAGCAATCCCCGTCTTTTGGATTAAACCGTCATAGTAAATTGCAGGAGCATACAAACAGGCCAGCAATCCGGCTGCCAGCCCAGAAGCCTTCGAAAAAAAATGCGCGCCGGCGAGGTACAGAAAGAGGCAGGCCAGACTTCCCAAAACCACCTGCACCAATCGAATAGCTACGATATTTGACCCAAATACTGCTTGAATCAATCCAAGGAGATAGGGATAGAAAGGGGCTTGATAAAAAACATCCTGACCGAGCCAGTCTCCTTCCGCAATAGTTTTCCCCCACTCGTAGTAACTCTTTCCATCACCTTGAAAAAATAATAAAAACGGACCTTCCTTAAGCTGGAAAAGATAGACAAAACGCAATGTCAGTGCAGACAGAAAAAGGAATAAGGGAATGATCCAGGGATTGCGGCGAATCATTGGTTTTCGTTGGAAAGAATGGTTTCGCGTGTGTCAAAAATCCAAATGGATCCCAGACGCATCACGGGTTGATGCGACCGAAGCCATGCCAGATGATTGGAAGCAACCTGGAATATTTTTCCATCTGGTGCAGTAACGATATAGTTCATTCCCATCAGAAAATTTATACTGACTGCCAGCAATCCCGGAATGGGCCAGGGCGGAACAAGTTCATATTCGATTCCATACATTGCCGGATCAACATGGCCAAAATAAAGCAGTCCAATTTTGCCGGTATGCTGAAGTCGGTTTAAAGCCGGTTTGATTTGATAAAGATCTTGTCCCCAATCCAGATTTGAATCGAGCAATACTTGATGACCCTGTGCCGGTCCTCCAAATCCCTGATTGAAATATGACAAATAATTGGGATGGATCGAAACCGCTGTGTATAAATAATAGAATAGGATGATTCCAGTGGCAAACTGGGAAGTCCGGTTATTGAATTTCTGCCAAATCGAGGCGGTCAATAGAAAAAGCAACGGAAAAATCGGAAGCAGATAACGGATTCCGATATTGAGGTGATTGAAGAAATTCACAAAAAAGATCAGGGTCGTCAAAGGAATTAAAATCGTGGCAAGTTCTTGACGCGCAAGATTGGAGTTTCTTATAAAATACGGGCAAACGATCAGCATTGCTAGAAAAGGAAGCGGGGTTTTGGCCGCAAAGGCGACGAAATTATAATACCACCATCCTTTCTGCGAAAATTCTCCCAAAAGGTAGTTGTTGCTGTCAAATTCTCCTTGTTCGGTATCATGCTTTTGTTCATCAAAGCCAATCAAGTAGGATTTTGGAAGAGGAATGACCAGGGAAGGAGGCAGCAGGCTCTGGACGGACTTTCCGAAAGAGGATTGAAAGTTGAAGTTGCCGAGGGGTTCCATTGTCCCCTTGAACCCCATTCCGGTATTGAGGATTAGAACTGCAAAAAATACGAGTGTAAGAAATTCCGGGAAAATTTTCAATTTTTGGCGCCACCGGAACACGAACACTAAAACGAAATAGGCGGGAAAAAACAGGATCGCAGTGAATTTTATCAAAAGTGCGACTCCCCAGATTGCTCCCGCACCTGCAATTCGAAAATAAGATGGATTTTGATATGCCCAGCGAAAAGTGTAAAGGCTCAAAATCATAGCAAACATGCAACCGGAATCAATGGTCGCCAAATGCGAATGAGCCAATATTGACGGGCTTAGAAAATAAAGGGTACACGTGATTGCAGCGGACTGAACCCCGAAAAGATCCCTGATCCAGTGATAAAGAATGAGCCCTGTCAGAGTTCCCATAATTATTGGGATCAGGCGTGCTAAAAAAAAGAGCTTAAAGTATTTCTGTTGATTGTCTTTCATGAATTGAAACCCATAAATCCATGGACTCCAGTCGTTTTTTTCCGTATTCGTGGGAGCGATGAAGATGCCATCTTCCATAAAAAAAGGGAAGGCCATCAGCAGCTTCATCAATGGGGGATTTTTGGCATACAAATCAAAAGATCCATATCGAAGGTATGTGTAACCCGCGGGAACATGAGCGAATTCGTCAATGGTGGGAGTTTCAGATTGGGCAGCTTGCAAAGTAAGAGAGACAAATATTACTACCCCAATCAGAGGCAGGAAATTCCACAAAGAAAATTCCTTCATTGGTAATTTTTAAAAAAGTGAAAAGATGCCAGGAAACTAGCTCTCTTTCATGAAATTTTCAAATTGATTTCTTGACAGTTGAAGAAGTCGATAACACTCTCGTCGATTTTGAACCGAACGAACAGGGACACTCTCCAATGGGAGTATCGTAATGAATGGAAAGTTGGCAACAAATGTTTCATTTCACAGGAAGGAGGCTTCTCTTGACAATGGCTATTGGAGTGCTATGCTGTTTAGTTTTTTAAAGAATATTTGGCCTCTATTTGGGGAGGGTCAACTGCCATTGACATGAAACCTTAGAGAAGACGATGAAGACGAAATTTATTTTTATTACCGGAGGAGTAGTCTCGGGACTGGGGAAAGGTATTTCTGGCGCTTCAATCGGAGCATTGTTGGAAGGGCGCGGATTGCATGTGTCTTTTATGAAACTGGATCCTTATATCAACGTAGACGCAGGAACGATGAACCCGTTCCAGCATGGTGAAGTGTTTGTGACGGAAGACGGGGCGGAAACTGATTTGGATTTGGGACATTATGAACGTTTTACCAATGCAGTCCTGACTAGAAAAAATAATTTCACAACAGGACAAATTTACGATTCAGTGATTCGTAAAGAAAGAGCCGGAGAATATTTGGGAAGCACTATTCAGGTTGTGCCGCATATTATTGATGAAATGAAGGAGAAAGTCAGGGAAAGCACAGAAAAGGCTGATGTCGCGATTGTTGAAATTGGAGGGACTGCAGGAGATATTGAATCATTGCCGTTTTTGGAAGCAATTCGGCAGCTTCGTCATGATTATGGTCGTGAAAATACCCTTTTTATTCATCTCACTTTGATTGTCTATGTAGGCAATGGAGAAATGAAAACGAAACCGACGCAGCACAGTGTTGGAAAGTTGCGCGAAATCGGAATTCAGCCGGACATTCTTATTTGCCGTACTAAAGATCCGATGCCGCAAGAGATCAAAAAGAAAATCGCAATGTTCACCAATGTTGAAACAGAAGCGGTGATCAACGGGATTGATGTGGGCAGTGTTTATGAAGTGCCTCTGATGTTTCATCAGGAAGGTTTGGATGATAAAATCGTAGAGTATCTGAACATGTGGACGGGTCGCCCTAAACTTCATGAATGGGCAGAAACAGTAGATCGCTTTAGAAATCCTGTTGCTGAAGTTACCATTGCATTTGTTGGAAAATATGTTCAGCATGAGGATGCCTACGAAAGTTTGAATGAAGCATTGATCCATGGAGGCATTGCCAATCGTCTCCGTGTGAATCTTCAGTATGTAGATTCTGAGGAACTGGAACAGGGGAAGATTTCTCAGTTTTTGGAAGGGGCAGACGGCATTTTGGTGGCCCACGGGTTTGGGGAACGTGGAACCGAAGGAAAAATAGAGGCGGTTAAATACGCCCGTATTAATGAAGTTCCCTTTTTCGGAATTTGTCTTGGTATGCAGATGGCGGTGATTGAATTTGCAAGAAATGTTGCGCAAATTCCCAATGCGAGTTCTGGAGAAATAACCCCGGATCATAGTGAAAATGTAATTGATCTGATGCCGGAACAGGAGGGAGTTGAAGGAACAGGAGGCACCATGCGACTGGGTGGCTACAGTGCCAAATTGAAAAAAGGAACATTGATTGCTTCAATTTACGAAAGCGAAGATATCGTGGAACGCCATCGTCATCGCTATGAAGTGATGAATAGATTTTTACCACAATTGGAAAAAGCAGGCATGGTTATTTCTGGACGTCATTCCGAAAGAGATTTGGTTGAAACCATTGAGTTGAATGATCATCCCTGGTTTCTCGGTTGTCAATATCACCCTGAATTGAAATCGAAACCCTTGAAGCCGCATCCTCTTTTTGCTTCTTTTATTGCAGCATCCTACAGCTTCCGGCAAAGTTTGCAGCAAGCGGTAGCATCTGTTGAAAAGGATTGATAAACGTGACAAACATTAATGGATCTTTGGTCCAAATAATTTGTCGGAAATCCTCTTTCCGGCAGATTTCTCTATTTCTATTGATTTTTTTGCTGGGGATCCGTGCCCAGCAGATGCCACTTTTCGCGGCCGATTCAGTAGAGAGTTTTATCATTATTGATGAAACCCTGAAAAAGTATAAAAAAGAAAAATTTCCTCAATCGCTTTTGACCGCACTCAATCCAATTCTCAATCGTTTTTATACTTCTAAAGAAGAATTTTTGAAGGCGTTGAAGCAATTGAAAAATTTTTCGTTCAAGCCAAATCAGCTGGAAGTCATTTTAAAGCATGCTATCCGCAAGGACTCCTGGCTTCTTTCCAATGGAGTGACTCTGGATCTTAAAACGGGGGAGAGCGTGCTGACGGGAAATGTGAGAGGTGGATTTCCCAAGGAAGATATAACATTCACTGCAGACAAGGGGCGTGTTGTCACGGAAGGCAGTCAACGTTTTAACAAATTCGTTTTAGAGAACAATGTTCATATTTGGCAGTCCAAACGTGATATTACGGCAGATCGTGTCATTTACAACCGGACCTCCCAACTCCTGGATTTGGTTGGCAATATTGTTGTTGTCGACAAGCAGCAGGGCGTCACCTTGAATGGAGAAACCGCTACGCTCAATCAGCAACAGGAAAAAATTGAAGTCAGGGGACAAAATAACTCCAATACGAAACAAAGAGTAAGAGTTGAATATCACCCTAAGCAGCTGGCAGGGTCAGAAAAATCGGCGGGGATACAACCGGATGTGATATTGGCCGAACAGGCTGTTTTGGATAATAAACAACGAAAGTCAACTTTTGAAGGGAATGTGGAACTCGATTATCCTCAACGAAATCTTTATATGACCGCTGGATCAATTCTTTTGATTTTTGATGAAAAACAGGAACTCCTGAGCAGCCATGCCGAGCAGAATGTCTGTATTGAGCAACCGGGACGTGCAGCCCGTGCTGACACGGCGGATATTGATGAGCCAAAGCAAACGATTCACTTGGAAGGGAACTTCAAAATGAGTCGGGGAGGAATCTATATGGATGCTCCACGATTCACTTTGTTTTTGGATGTTGAAAAAGGTGAGGCGGTGGGAGACAGTGAAAGTCCGATTCGCATGATACTCCCTCTGGACGAACCGTCTTCCAAACAAGTTCCAAATTCGCAACTGATTACGTGTCGATAAGACTATGCAGGTCGGAAGTGCTACAGCTGGCGGGCAGGATCCCCAAAAACCCGTGAACGTAAAGCCAAAACTGGCATTGGATGCGGCCTTCAAAAAGAGCAAATCGGGCCTTGAATTCTATGTCGAAAAATATGGTTCCGGAGATAAAATTGAAAAAGGGAAAAAAGTGACGGTCCACTATGAAGGTTGGCTTGCAGAAGACTACACGTTGTTTGACAGTAGTCGAAAAAAACGACGTCCATTTGAATTTGTCTTGGGCCAGGGACAAGTGATTGCAGGATGGGAAGAAGCTTTGGAAGGAGTCCGAGTGGGAAGCGTCCTGCAGCTAAAAATACCTTCTAATTTGGGATATGGGGTTTCTGGTCACTCTGGAGCAAAAATTCCGCCAAATTCGGATTTGATTTTTAAAGTTCAAGTTATGCGGGCAAAATAAATTTCAGAACCATCTGAAATTTGTTTTTAATTTTTTTTCAGCAGAGATCTCAGTTTTGCTTAAAATACTCCATTATAGTCTTTATTCCTGCGATTGACTGCAGATCGATTTTTTCAAAGGATAAAAAACCCCGTGTGGTTGGTTTGAATTCTAGATTCTACCTATACGATTTCAAAAAAAATAAACCGGAATTTTTTTTTTACATTAAGAGACTGATTTGAAAAAGATTATTTTTTTCAATTGTAAATTGATGAAAAATCGACGGATGTCAGGCTTGACATTTGAGAGAGATTTGTGTGTTTTTGTGGCATCAAGTGCTGGTTTTTCAGATAGTCATTTAATTCCCGGTAAGCTCTCAAAAGACTCCATTTTGATATTGAACTGAATGAAATTTCCTGGGTCATCGTATTCCAATTTTTCTAATCGCTACGCAGGAAAATTCCAAATCCCCGTATACGACATCCCTTTCTATAGCGAACTTCTGCTACCTGCAAATAATCGGAGACAGGAAAATCAATTCATTTTCGTTTTGTGTTTCCATTACATTCAAATTTTTTCATTCTTTTTTCACCTCAAATTAATTTCTTTTCCTACTGGATTGAATAGCAGGATCTTCGGATGGTCTTCTGTCTGCACGCGGATTCGAAAAGCAGTTTTCAAATTTCTTAGAATTAGACACAAGGAAGTGTCTATATCGAGCCCAGGGATGGGCTCATCCATTTCTCAAAATTCGTCCTCATCTACTTCCTTTGGAAAATACGGAAATTGTGTCATTCTGACTTGAACCCTCTCCAGTTTGGCTGATTCTATTGTGATCGAATATTGGAATCAAGTTACACTTTTGGAGTCTTTGTTGAAGAAGTTTGATATTTCCGGTGCGGATGAAATGAAAAGAAATCATGCTTTTCAAGAACCACATTTCAAAAAGCAACACCAATGGAAATTACTGATTTACATCGGGACCCGATAGCTGAATTCGAAAAATGGTTTGCTCTCGCCAAAAAAACGGATCTTCCTCATCCAAATTCGATGGCCCTTGCAACGGCAAGTAAAGATGGGAAACCTTCGGTAAGAGTTGTTCTGCTCAAAGAAGTGGATGAATCCGGGTTTGTGTTTTATACGAATTTTGAAAGCCGGAAAGGGGACGATCTTGAAAAAAACCCGTTTGCTGCTTTAGGGTTTCATTGGGATGTCTTAAGGAGACAGATTCGGATTGAAGGATCGGTCGAACGCGTTTCAGATCTAACTTCCGAGACTTATTTTCAATCTCGTCCGAGGGAAAGCTGTCTTGCCGCCTGGGCTTCTGAACAAAGTAAAGAGATCCCGGATCGGATGGTTCTGGAGAAGCGATTTGATGAATTAAGGAAAAAATTTGAAAACCAGAAAATTCCGCTTCCGCCTTTTTGGGGAGGTTATCGCGTGATTCCTGAACAAATTGAATTCTGGATAGAAGCTCCGAACCGAATGCATGACCGTTTTTGTTATCAGAAACAAAATGAATCAATTTGGTCCATAAAGCGCCTCGCCCCGTAAACAGTCATCTTCTTCCTCGATTGAAACGGTGTCAACTGGCTGGTTTCGCTGGTGAATCAACGAAAAACAGGAATAAAATTCGACTTGATTCCAGTTGAGAGCTACAATCTGAAAAGAACACTCAATTCCACTCTTTTCAAGCAAAATACAAAAATATGAAATTACCCCGATTTGGGCTGACAATGGGAGATCCCAATGGTATCGGCCCGGAAATTATTATTAAAGCAATTCATCAGCTCCAACCCCTTACTTCCTGGAAACCGTTGGTTTTTGGTGATTTGTCTGTTCTGCAGGAAGTCAATGCGATGCTTGGAAACCCGCTCCAGTTTTGTGAATTCAACAAGTTGTCTCCATCTCCCGAGTCTGTTTCGGTGCTCAATTTGGCGGTTTCCGAAAATCGACAGTGGCAGCCGGGAAAACGATGTGCCTGGGGAGGAGAATCTTCTTTTGTTTTTCTGACTGAGGCAATCCGATGGGCAATGAATAATGAAATTTCTGCCATAGTCACGGCACCTCTCTGTAAAGAGGCGATGCATGAAGCGGGACATTTTTATCCGGGACACACCGAGATTCTTTCTCTGCAAACCAATCAGGCTCTGCCGGTGATGATGCTGGTTGTCGACGAACTGCGTGCGATACATGTCACAACCCACATGCCTTTGAAAGAGGCGATTGCCTCTCTCACCATCGAACGGATTTTAAAAGTAATCTCAATTGCAGACAAAACACTCCGTCAAATGGGAATTCAAAATCCTAAATTTGGAATACCGGGTTTGAACCCTCATGCAAGTGAGAATGGATTGTTCGGGGAGGAAGAACGGGAAATCATCATCCCCGCCATCGAAGAGGCTGAAAAACAAGGAATTGACTGTCGAGGCCCGGTTTCACCGGATGTCATTTTCCTGCAGCATCGGGAAGGAATTTTTGATGCAGTGATTGCACTTTATCATGATCAAGCCCATATTCCCCTCAAACTATTGGGATTTGAGCGAGGAGTCAATGTCACCCTGGGCCTGCCGGTCATCCGTACCTCCGTAGATCATGGCACTGCATTTGATCGAGCGGCACTTTTTCAGTCAGATCCAAGTTCTATGATTCATGCCATTCGATTTGCTCAGCGTTTGGTCTCCAATCATTCTGCTCTAATTTAGGGAATACGGAAGTCAAGGACGCTGAGAAAAGGTTCTCATTGTTGAATCTTTGGAAATCCTTTTCCAAGAAAGAAAAGGGAGCGTTCTGCAATTTCCCTAAATATTGGTGCAGCAACAACGCCTCCGTAACTTGAGGTTTGAGGAGATTCGACGACCACTAAAATTGTCAATTCAGGGTTTTCTGCGGGTACCATTCCTATAAAGGAAGCAATATTATCTTTTTTCGAATAGGCCTTCATTTTTTCATCATAGATTTCGGAAGTTCCGGTTTTTCCCGCGACACTGACACCGGAAATTGCCGCTAAAGTTCCGGTTCCTCCCTCCTCTGTCACCGAAATCATAAAATCCCTGATGGTGTCAGCCGTTTTCGCGCTTAATATGCGCGTTTTTTCCCGAGGTCCAAAACGCTGGATTACTACTCCTTCAGAATCCTTGATCTCCCGAATGCTTTCTCCTTTCTCATCTTCTATGTAGTCGACAATGTAAGGAATGATTTTGAATCCGTGTGTGCCGATGGTGTTGATTGCTGTGAGGAGCTGCATTGGAGAAGAGAGAATACCATGGCCGAATGAGATCGAAGCGTGGTCCACACGAGTCCAGTTTTCAACAAGAGGCAGGGATCCGGATGCTTCTGCAGGCAATCCGATATCAATTTTTTGTCCAAATCCAAACTTCTTAAGATAGTCAAAAAATTGTTCTTTACTGATCAAAAACCCAATTTTGGCTGCACAGATATTGGAAGATTTTTGTATGATTTCCCTGACATTCAGCCACCCATGGGGAGTGACGTCATGGATTACCTGATCGGCAACTTGAAAAGAGCCGTCTTCGCAGAAATATTTTTGATCAATGTCTATGAATCTTTCTTCATAGGCAATTGCTATTGTTAAAATTTTGAGAGTGGAACCAGGTTCATATCCGCTGGTAACTGCGTGATTTAAGTAAGTGTCATGGGGATATTGTTGAAAGTTGTTTGGGTCAAAGTCGGGGGAATTTGCAATCGCTAAAATTGCACCTGTTTGAGTTTCCATTACAATTGCAATGCCTTTTTTCGCTTGGGCTTTTGCAATCCCTTTTCTCAGCGCTTTTTCTGCAAAATATTGTATGGAATTGTCCAGGGTGAGGTGCAGAGAATAATGTTGTGAAGGTTTGAGCATTTGATAATCTTTAGAAGGGATGATTCGGTGAGTGCCATCCTGTTCCACAACGTACTGGTTTTTTTCTCCTTGCAGTAAATCTTGATATTCATACTCCAAGCCTTCGAGTCCTTTGGGATCAATTCCTGTGAATCCCAGCAGTGGACCGGCAAATTTGCCATAGGGGTAATAACGTTTGTATTCCTGAATAAAATCGATTCCTTTGATCTTCAATCGCTTAATTTTTGCAGTCGTTGCCGGGCTGTTTTGGCGCTTCAACCAGACAAAGGACCGAGGCGATTTGAGTTTTTTCAGCAATGTCCCCTCCTTGATGCCGAGTAACGGAGAAAGCTGCTTCGCTGTTTTTTCAGGATTTCGAACCTTCGCAGGAAGTGCATGGACTGAGTCGACCTTTATCGAAGTGGCCAAAAGACGTTTTCGACGGTCATAAATCGCCTGCCGTTTACTTTTCAACTCAATGGTCCGTTCCTGCTGCCGACTCGCCAAATCATTATAGTACCCGGGATTCCAGATTTGCAGATAAAAGACCCGACCAAGAACAATAAGAAGGCCGAATCCCACCATTGCTGTTACAGAAAAAAGCCTGGATTGGAAGCTATAGACACTGAAACCCGGAAGCTTATTCATTTTCATCAGTATTTTTAGAAAATAAGATGAGGCGTTGGGCGGGAGAAGGGGGGTGCATGTCCATTTGAGTTGTTGCAATGCGATCCAGCCTTTCCAAACGCGTCAAAAAGCTGACCTCGATTTCCAAAAGTGCAATTTTTTTTTCCAGAGCAGTTTTTTCCTTTATCAAGGTTTGGGTCCGATAGCCGAGTTGAAGGTAATTCGCCCATTGGCCTATATAAGATAAGCTTCCCACCGTAATGAGCACGGCTGCAACAATGACCAGACGGAAAGAATGTTGGGGAGAAAACCAATCTTTGGCAAACTTCCACCACTTGTGTTGCCTTCGGATCATGTGAGATTTACGTTGAAAAATATTCATCCAGGTTTCCTTATCAACGAATCTTGTTTTTCTTTAAAAAAAATTCTAAGCTGATACAACAATTAAAATGACAGATATACTGACAGATTTCTATATCATATTGGAGAAACTCATGCCACGCCAGATTGATCTCAAATGCGCTAAATGTGGATTTGTTGAAGAGGTTCAACAGGAAATTTTGTTTTTTGAAGATGAGGAGCCCCGGAAAAATCCTTGCCCCGAGTGCCAATATCCGTTTCGGATGGAACTTCCCCCAAGGGTGAACATTCACACGGAGGCACTGGCGGATTCGTCACAAAAACTGCCGAAAAAACTACCGAAATTGACGCCTGACGGAATCCTGCCTGAAGATGTTAGAAAACTTTTTGCCAAGGAGTTGTTTGATCCCTGCAGTTGCGGAGAACATGCCCCTGCAGATCTGGATGAACATGATGCAGACTGCCACGTCCAGAACCATAGTTTTATGAAGAACAAAGAACTTGTGGAAGAAAAATAGGAAGAGGATGTGGCTCCCCAACGCGGACTCGAACCACGGACAAGGTGGTTAACAGCCACCTGCTCTACCAACTGAGCTATTGGGGAACGTCACTTGATGGATAGAAAAATCAAGAAATAAGTATACAAAGAAAAAGTTGGTTTTTCAAGGTAAAAACTATTCATTTTTCATCTTGTCATGCAAAATCTGTATCAGTTTGACATGGGCCGCTGGAAAGGAAAACTGCCGAAGTTCATTTAGAGTGACCCACTTGACTGTCCTCTTGTCTGAATGCGCAATCTCCTCTTCCGGGACGCACAAAAAGCAGTGCAGTTGTACTTTGTAAGAGGTATAACCGTGTTTGATTGTTATCAGTAATTGCTCAACAGTAATATTAAAACCATGCTGCCGCCTGATTTCCTCCACCAGCGCTTTCTCTTTCTTCTCTTTCTTTTTTCGCTGAACGTTGGGAAATTCCCACAACCCTCCCATTAAACCTTCCAGAGGTCGTTTTTGGATCAGAAATTTTTTCTGATCTTGAATCACTGCCAGCATTGTTTCAATCGATTTCAATGGAGTACGTTTGCTTTTTGCGGGAATTTGCTCGATGGAACCTGCTGCGAATCCCTGGCAACACGATTGAACAGGACAGAGTAAACATGTGGGCTGCTTTGGACTGCAAATCATGGCTCCCAATTCCATGAGAGCCTGGTTGAAAAACCGTGCTTTTCCCTGTGGAATCCAATCTTCTGCAAGCCGCCAGAGTGTTTTAACCCTCTCTCGAGACTTCGGGTTGTCTCGAAAATCCATCAGTCGGCAGATGACCCGGACAACATTGCCGTCAACAGCGGGTTTATTCTGATTGAACACTATACTTGCAATGGCTCCTGCGGTGTATCGGCCAATTCCAGGAAGTGTCCGAATTATCTCAAATTCGGATGGGAATTCATTCTCATGCTGTTCGCCTATTATTTTTGCTGCTTTTTGTAAATTAGATGCCCTGGAATAATATCCCAATCCTTCCCATTGCTTTAGGACGGTGTCTTCAGAAGCTTGCGCCAATGATTTGATGTCCGGCAAGGTCCTCATCCACCGTTCGTAATATGGCAGGACCGTGGTCACTTGCGTTTGCTGCAGCATTATCTCAGAGACCCAAACTTGATAAGGAAGATAATCTTTTCGCCAAGGCAGCGGACGTTGAAATTCTCTAAACCAATCCAGAAGCCGGGTTTGAAACACATCGAGCTGAAAGCGGGCCATATTGATATTCAATTATTAATGTAGAAGCTTTGGAAACCTGAAAAGGAGGAATCCTTAAAAAATCTATCTGCGGCTCAAGTTTTCTGACAAGGGGTCGATAAGTAAGCCAGGAAATCAATTTTTCAATTAATTAAAGGAATCAAAATAAAAATTTTTTCTAAAGAAATTTTTTAATTGACCGATAAGATTTGTGAAACAACTTTTTATTTAATGATAGCTTGATCGGAGAATAAACAATGGCTATGCGGGTAAACACAAATATTGCAGCTTTGAATTCATTGCGGCAATTGGAGCACACGGAAAAGAGTTTGCGGACCAATTTGGAACGCTTGTCTTCCGGTCGTCGCTTGAATCGTGCCGCAGATGGTCCCGCTGCTATGGTGATATCAGAGCAAATGAAAGCACAAATTGCTTCAACGGGTCAAGCCATTAACAATTCAGAAACATCAATTTCGATGCTGCAGACGGTTGAAGGGGCTTTGAACGAAGCCAGTAACATTTTGATCAATTTGCGGCAACTGGCAATTCACGCTGCCAACGAAGGAACCAACGATGAGAAAATGCTGTTGGCCGACCAAAGTGAAATTGACAATCTCTTGAATACGCTCCAGCAGATTTCGGACACGACACAATTTGGCACACGCTTTTTGCTCAACGGCAGCAATACTACCAAAGGCGTAGCCGTTGGTGACGGACTGGAATTCATCAGTGCACAGACCGAGACCAAGTCATCTCCTGCAGAAGGATATAAAATCGACATCACTCAAATTCCTACACGAGCCATGGTGTTTGCAGAAGCGCCGCTGGCATTGGAAGATGTTGTGGAAGATCAAAATTTTTCGATTGTGCTCACTGAGAGTGGAAAAAACGCTGCACTGGATTTGAACAGCAACAACAAATTGCGCAGTCAGATCGATAAAATCTTAAAAGATTCCGGGTTTGGAAACAGTATGAACCCCGTTGATGCAGAAATGGAAGATCAAGCGGTTCGAACGATCCAGCATCTGGTCGCCTTTGAATTGCAGAAGAAAATTGACGAAGCTGGACTGGAACTCGACGTGGTTGTCTACAAACCCTTTGATAGTTTTGGGGAGCAGCTTGCAGACTGGGACCAGCTCGAACAGAGACTGGAAAAAATCGATAACTTTCCTGGGGAACTGAAAGATTTGGTTGATGAAGAAGTTTTAGTAATTCGTCACCGGAAATTTGGCAGTGAGCCCACATTTACTGTGACCACTTCAATGGAAGGCTTGTTTGCCTTTGAAGAAGAAGTTGCAGCAAATTCGGCAGCCAACGCTTTGCCAGGACGAGACATCGAAGGAACAATTGGAGGACATCCAGAATTGCAGGTTGGTGAACCGGCGCTGGGAAACGGGCAATTGCTGACAGGCGCTCCTGGAACCCAGGCAGCAGGATTGACGGTCAAATACAAAAGAGACACAGACGACGTGATCCATCAGGTTCTTCAACGACATGGAATCACAGTGGACGGTGTTTTTGTAGAAGAAAATGACGATGAGGCGTTGATTGGAGACGACAAGCCGGGAGCCGCTGCATTTGGTGACCAAATTGCTGAGATCGACGGATATGTTCACTTGACTCAAGGCGCACTTGCTTTTCAAGTCGGTCCCAACCAGGGGCAACAAGTAAGAATTTCGATTGCGGATACACGACCCAGCCGCCTGGCCCGGGGAGTTGAAAATGACAGTGGTTTTCAAAATCTTAACGAAATCACCGTTTTGTCAGGAAAAGAAGCAACCGATGCCATTGGCATGATTGATTCAGCGATTGACGAAGTTTCCTTCTTGAGAGCAAAAATTGGTGCTTTCCAGAAAAATGCATTGGAAAGCAATTTAAACAGTTTGAGAATTGCACGTGAAAATCTGATGTCTTCTGAATCCCAGTTGGCGGATTCTGATATGGCTGCAGAAATGAGCGACTTTACGAGAAATCAAATATTGTTATCGACCGGCACAGCGATGCTGGCACAAGCGAATCAGATACCAAAAACAGTCCTCCAGCTGCTGGGAAACAATCAGTAGGATTGGAATAATTCTTGAAGTATTTTAGTAATTGCTCTTCCGTCAAAAGGAGCGAGATCGAATGATAATAAATATCAGTCGGTTATAAAATTAGCCGCTGGGCAAGTTCTGCCCGACGGTCGGCAAGATTCACGCTTCAAGAATTGAGAGAATACTTTGGCTGAAATGAATCCCAATGCAGTCACCGGACTGGGGTCTAAATTAGACACACGAGAGATAATCGGGCGTTTCATCGAAGTTGAGAAACGCAAAGTGATTCCGGTGGAGCAGCGGAAAACGCAAAAAACCGAGGAGCTTGATTCATGGAATGCAGTAAAAGTTGAAGTAACGAAACTCCATTCGGTTTCCAAAAACTTGTCCAAAGCTGACATTTGGGAAGGAAAAAATGTCGAATCCAGTGACCCGAAGGTCATTGGAGTCAAAGCCACCCGGAGAGCACAACCTGGTAAAACGAATATTGCAGTTGACGCGCTCGCTGCCGCTCATCAGATCACTTCACAGGGCTATGAGACTTCTGATGAAAATGTGGGTATCGGAAAAATAACCTTGCAGGTCGGTGATCCGGAAGAGCAGGCTCCGGTAACGGTCACGATCAATAAAGCGCACAACACTTTGGAAGGAGTGAAACAGGCAATCAATGATTCAGATGCGGAAGTTGAAGCATTTGTTATCAAAACAGGCAGTGCCGAAAAACCGTATCAATTGCTCTTGACCAGCATGTTGACTGGAGAGCAGGGACGTATTGATATAAAAGTGGAAATGAAAGATGGGGATGTTGAGCCGCCTTCATACAAAAACTCCTTTGATGAAACTTCAGAATGGGAAGGCGTTGGGGCGGAAGAGCCGGTTAGCCTGTCACGATCGAGGGGCGCATCCACCCCGATTTCTGGAATTGTCGGACAGTACACCGGCACTGAAGATGTCACCTACACGTTCACAGCAACTCAAGGAGGCGTGATCAACTCGGAACAGGGGGTGACGGTCAGCTGGACCGATACCAAAGGCCGGTCAGGGAATTTTGAGATTAACAAATTTAACTATTCACCAGGTCAACCTCTTGAGTTTGCTGATGGTTTGAGTGTTCAGTTCAGTGATGGGGAGGTCATCTCTGGAGACTCTTTCACAGTGACTGCATATTCCGAAAGATCTCCGCTCTTGTGGTGGCTTTCGGAAGAGGAGCGTGCACCGGCAATTGAAGGGCCGACAGATTGGTCTAAAAAAGCCACGGAAGGAGGGCTCAAGATCAAGGGAACTTATTCGGGAGAAGAAGATCAGACACTGATTTTTCGAATAGAAGGGAGCGGGCAGGTTGGCGGACCCAAACCGATTTTCCTTCACTATGAATTCATTGAAACCGGCGAGACAGGAAAGATCAACATTGGTTATCCATATCTTTCCGATTTGGGCGACCCCAACGCACTCACCGGAGCAACGGCTTATGACTTTGTTGATGAAGAAGGACTTTTCACACTTGATTTTATGCGTGCAGGAGGTGATCCCTCTAAGTTGACGCTGCCCAATGGACTGCAAATTGAAATACCACCCGGAATTTTGAACGATGGCGATACCGCAGAAATTGATTTGAATGCCAAAGTCTCCGATAAACTTTGGTGGCTGCCGGCTGAAAGAAGAGGACTTGACGGGAAGGTTGATGAGACTCTGACCTGGCAGCCTTTTTTGGATGACGATGGGAACCCGGTGGGGAGAGCCAATGTGAAAGACGGAATTCAACCTTTTGGAGCCCAATACAGCACTGCAGAGATTGCAGTGTCCGGGGAATACACAGAAGATCTAGAAAAAAACTACACCTTCACCGCCCAGAAAAAAGGGGGCGTTGGCATAACAAGAGTTTTGAAAGTCAAGTGGGAAGACAATGAAGGGAATTCGGGAATGATTGATTTTGGAGAAGGTTACAAGCCGGGGACAATGATTCCCTTCAATTCGGGATTGTCAGTAGCCCTGGGAGAAGGCAATTTGGTTGAATCGGACACCTTTATGATTGATACAAGAACACCGACTGTACAGCGTCCACAGGATGCGATTATGCGCTTGGGAGCTACGGATTTGGGTGGGGGGATCGAAATTTCAAGACCGACCAACTTTGTTGATGATATCATTCCAGGAGTTAACCTTGAACTTCTCTCGACCAGTGAAAAACCGGTAACCATAACTGTCAGCGGGGATACGGAACGAGCGAAAGAAACGATAAGAGAGTTTGTCGAAGCATACAACACGTTGAATGCTACAATAACCGAAGTGACAAAATTTGATCAGGCACTCAATGAAGCCGCACCCCTTCTCAGTGATCGAACGGTACATAATCTGCAGAATGAAATTGCCAATACAACCATCTCAGCCGTCAGAGGACTTCCCAAAGCCACCAACATGTTGTTTTCTCTCGGCTTGCGGATAGATGACAAGGGCGTGATGTCTCTGGATGAATCAAAACTGGATGAAAAAATTGGCGACAATTTCGCTGAAGTTGCCAACGTTTTTAGAAGCAATGGTGATTCGGAAAACAACGCAATTGATTTTTTGGGAGTGACGAAGGAAACCAAAATCAATCCTTCCGGGTACGAGGTGGATGTCACGCAAGTTGCAAAGCGAGGAACTTACACAGGCACACCGCTACCGCAGTCGATACGAATAGGCAGTGAGAACAACGAACTATTTGTGACTGCAGACGGGAGAAGCTCGGAGGCAATCAAGCTCCGAGAGGACGTCTACGCACCGAGTGCGCTTGCACGTTCCATTCAATCTCGTTTGGCAGATGACAAAATATTAGGAAAACGCCGAATTCAGGTAGTTGCTGATGAAGGACGACTCAAATTCATTTCAGGAACCTATGGCGCGAACAGTGCTATTGAAATCGCACCTGGAAAAGACAAGGAAATTGACAGTCTGGGGTTGACGAACGGTACTGCGACGAAGGGTCAGGATGTGAAAGGAACAATTGATGGATTGGAGGCTGAAGGAAGAGGACAACTATTGGTTGGAAAGGAATCAACCGATGCAAGCGGGTTGCGCCTGTATGTTGATCTTTCAGAAGATCAGCTGCAAACCGGATCGGAAACCAAGGTTCTGGTGACCAAAGGAGTCGGCACCCAATTGGATGAAAGATTGAAAGATCTATTGGATCCGGTCAAAGGAGAGATTCCACGTTCGACGAAAGACATATCTGAAGAAATTAAAGCGTATGATGATCAGATTCGTCGCTTGAATAAACGCATTGAAGCGAAAAGAGAAGAACTGCAGATAAAATTTGCAAAATTGGACAGTAAAATGGGTCGTCTGAAATCTCAGCAAAATTATTTGGGACAACAATTGGCGGCATTGTCGGGGAATAAAAAGAAAGATTCGTGATTTTCAATTGAATTGATTTCGCTGCTCATCATTCCGCAGAAACGATTTGATGGGCATTTACTTTAGGAAAGGAAAGAATGAGCACTTACGGCGGTTATCAAAACGCATATCGACAGGCGGCGGTGGGCACTATGGATCAAAATAAACTCATAGTGATGCTGTATGATGGTGCGATTCGTCAAATCAAACTCGCTTTGAAACACATGGCAGAGGGAGATATTGAAAAAGTCCATACTAGCTTGATCAAAAGTAAGAATATCATTTCAGAATTGATGGCTTCTCTCAATATGGAAAAAGGAGGGGAGATCGCAAAAAACCTGCAAACTCTTTATTCTTTCATGTTTGGCCAATTGATTGAAGCCAATATGCAGAAAGAAAGCAAACCGGCGGAAACGGTCCTTGCTCTCTTGCTGCAGTTGCGTGAGGCATGGGCAAACATCGGCAAAAAACAGCCGACTTCCCCGCAAACCTCACCGGGAATGGCAGGGGAAGCAAAACGAATCAGTCTGAAAGGATGAATTGAAATTTTCCTGAAAAAATCACTTTTAACAGAAAATCTATTATGAAAAATCCAACAAACTCTTATCAAGCGTATTACAAAACGAATGTTCAGACAGCCGATCAGTTGTCGCTGATTATCATGCTGTATGATGGTTTGATTCGTTTTATGAAAAAAGCCATTGTAAAAATTGAACAGGGAGAAGTCGAGGAAGCTCATAACTATCTGGTCCGTGCCAAAGAAATTATCAGCGAACTCGTTTCTACGCTCAAAGTGGAAGCCGGGGGTGAAATTGCGAACAATTTAAAAGATTTGTATCTTTACTCCTTCAAAAAAATTGTGGAGGCCAATCTAAAAAAGGACCCGGAAATGATTAAAGAAGTGATTCAGGTGATGGATAATCTTCGCCAGGGTTGGGTTCAGATGAAAGCGGAGCAAAACCGACAAAAACAAATTCAGCCGGCCCAGCATCAGAAAAAATTACGTGTACAGGGTTAATCTAACAGGCTCACAGCTGGTTTAAAGCAGGGCAGATCATTGATTTGAGCAAAAAAGAGTTCTAACCAATATTGAAATTTTGGTGGAAGTCTTTTAATCTCAAAGGGATACTTGCGTCCTGCTGCGGAGTTGAGGAAGCACGCATCAGAATCTTAAAACAGAAACACAGGTAAATAAATTTCCATTCCAAAAGTATTGAAGAATATAGGATCCCTTGCCTTTTTGTAATAAAAATAGAATATTTCTTATAATATTGATTTAATTTATTTCGCAGGAACTACCTGCAATCCTAATGTTATTTTTATTTTTGTCATAAAAAATTCATTATTATGACAAATAATGTCAATCGAATTCCAGGGTTCAAGAGAGGTTTTATGAAACTCATCGATACAAGCCGGATGCCGACAACAAACTGGACAATGCATGCGCCCCGGGCGTTGATGTCCCATAACGCCAGAACAGAAAAATCAGAAAAAAGAAAAGGATTGGTCTTTCACAAAGGTTGGCTCAATCCGAATGAGGTGATAGAGAACGGAGAAATCGCGGTATCGCTTCATCAGACAGCAATTCAAGAAATTCGCAACATACAGAGAGTTTTACGGGAAACGGAAAATTGCCTGCTCAAAGAATTGTCTCATGTCAATTCCAAATCCTGTCCCCAATCAGATTTAAACAAGACGGTTCGGGAGCATTTGGATCAAGTTCGATTACTTGCCAATGAGACAGTTTTCAAAGAACGTCACTTGTTGAATGGGAAATTGTCAGTATGCGGAAAAGGAAGAGTAACACGCGTTTTGTCTGGAGCTCCCGCCTCGCAAGGAAGGTTGAGCAACCTGGTGCGAGTGGAACTTCTCAGGTTAGCAACACACAGTGTTCTGACAGGTTACGAAACATTGACTGACGATCTGGTGCGCCGGGAATCCCAGATCATTCTTTCTGAAAATGGCAATATGGCAAAGTACACCATCAAATCCGGAGAAACAGTAGAAAGTTTGCTTTCAGAACTGCAGCAGCTCGTCACTCAAAAAGGCCTGGATCTCGAAATTCAATTGAATGATGAAGGACATCTGCAAGTCAGGCACCGCCAGTATGGGAGCTGTTTTGTCTTTTCTGGACGGAGCCGTAAAACACGGATTTTGTCAAAACAACCGGATTCCTTTCATTTCTGCCAATTGGGGGAAAACTGTATTGGTAAAGTGAACGGGCACTTTGTAAAATCCCGCGGGCAGCTATTGCTGTGCGGAAGCCATCTACAGGGATTGGAAGGAGTCTCGATTCTTTGGGAAGGTGAGGAACTCGGTGTTGACTATTTGACTCTTTCTCATAATGCCGTTGCGGTTCCTGGGGGAGAATTTGCCAGAAAACCTGGATTGTGGATCTCGATTCGCTCTTGCGATCCTGAAACCCTTGCCCAGGGCGTCAACAATAAAAGTGGTTTTAATTCCCTGGCAAAAATTTCCCAGAAATCATGGCAGTCGACTTATGATTCGTTGTATTTAGTGCAGTTGAGCCTGGAAGAGCTGGAAGAATGTCTGATCATTCTGGAAGCAAGGAAAAGGCATTTTGAAGAGATGACAATGAGAGCTTTGGAAACGACCGAGTTTGAAACGATCAAAAAAATACCTGGAAACACACACTCGGAAAATATTGCACAGATGGCTCTCATGTTGGAAGAGGCATTCATGTCGAAAAACAGGATTTAGGAAAAAGCTCAAAGCATAAAAATTTAATGGCAACAAGGGGATGGTTGCATCAATTGACAGGAAGTTTATTGAAGAGATCAGCCAAGAAGGTTTGAAACGAATCAGGGATGATTCGGATTTATCGTAGGATAGAGACCCATTGAATTCATGCTGAAAAATGGGGATAAATTTAATAAAACAAGGAGCTTATTATGGCCATGCGGATTAATCATAATATCAGTTCGCTGAATACGCAGCGACAGTTGGAAAAAGTGAATCGGGCATCATCAAAGACATTGGAACACCTCTCTTCAGGAATGAAGATCAATATTGCTGCCGACAGCCCGGCATCTCTGGTGATTTCAGAGAACATGCGGGCCCAGATCGCGGGCTTGAATCAAGCCGTTGAAAACTCGGAAAACGGGATTTCGATGGTGCAGACCACCGAAGGAGCCCTGGCGGAGGTCAACCGTTTGCTATTGGATATTCGGCAATTGAGCATTCATGCTTCAAACGCCGGAGTCAATGACACAAAAATGCTGGAAGCCGATCAGGCGGAAATAGAGAATGCCCTGAAAACCATCGACCGGATTTCGGAAGTGGCCCAGTTTGGGACCAAACGTCTGCTCGATGGCAGTCGCGGGGCCAATGGGGTGACCAATGGTGCAGGACTGCAGTTTGTTGAAGCGGGACCCAATACTAAAACATCGCAGATAGAAGGCTATTCCGTTCGAATTGACCAGGTCGCCACCAAAAGCGAACTGAAAGGGGAAACCGCTCTGACTCAGCAAATGATGAATGCCGGGGAATTATTCACAGTCAGCGAAGGTGGAAAAACCATTTCTTATACATCAATGGCCGGAGAGAGTGTCACCAGCAATCTCAATGAATTTGAGACACGGATCAATGAGGCCGGTTTGGATGTCGATCTGATTCGCTACGAGGATGGGACCATTGGCTTGAGACACAAAAAGTTCGGCAGTGAATTTGACTTTGCAGTGGCCAGTACCACGGCAGGAGTGCTCTCAAAAGTGGGCGATGTCACCGATGCAGCCACCCTGGGCAAGGATGTCAAGGGAACCATCAATGGAGAAGAAGCCACAGGAAAAGGGCAGATTCTTACCGGCAAAGGCAATGCTCCCAGTGTCGCAGGCTTGACCATTCGCTATACAGGCAGCGAAGTGACTCCGGAAGACCAGATTGCCGGGACCGTTTCCGTCTTTCAAAATTCCCTGAAGTTTCAGATTGGTGCCAATGAAAACCAAACGGTTTCGGTTTCTCTGAGAAACATGGCCACTCGTGCTTTAAGTCAGGGTGTCGACACAGAAAGCGGTTACAAAGCCTTGAGCGAAATCGACGTCACCTCTTTTCAGGGGGCTCAGGACGCGATTCTGATGGTGGATAAAGCGATTCAGCAAACCACTGATGAACGAGGTAAACTGGGCGCGTTCCAAAAGAATACCCTGCAGAGCACATTGAATAACCTGCGGACTTCTTCTGAAAATTTAACTGCAGCCGAATCCGTAATTCGAGATTCAGATATGGCGAAGGAAATGGCTGATTTTACCAGAAACCAGATCATGCTGCAGACTTCGACAGCCATGCTGGCGCAGGCCAATCAAAAAGAGCAGGTCGTCCTCACCCTGCTGGCAGGGTAAGTCAGCGCAAGTGAGCGAGGAAGAAGCCTGCGGACTTTAATACTAACAGTAGCGGCAGAGCTGCTCGACCTGCAGTGCATTTGAAAACGATACTATGGATTGCTATGAA
>JADGAV010000072.1 GCA_015231825.1 SAR324 cluster bacterium | reverse complement strand
GCCGGACTCTCCCGGGTGGGAGGCAATACGAAACTGTACCGCAACCTGTTGAACAAGTTTGCTCAGAATCAGGGATCTGCTCTCAAAGAGATAAAGGCAGCCTTGCAGAACAATGATATTGAATTGGCTGAGCGGTTGGCACATACTATCAAAGGGGTTGCCGGAAACATCGGTGCCATGGGGCTTCATTCTGCGGCTCGAGATCTGGAGTCAGAAATCAGGGAAAAGCAAGCACGAGTTTCGGCTTCAACACTGGCATTGATTCAATCGAATCTGGATATTGTCCTCGATTCCATCCGGGAAACTGCAAACAAACTACAGAGGAAAAAATCTGCCAAATCAGCCCCGGGTCAGGGAGAATCAATCGATAGAGCAGCAGTGGAACGCCTGCTCAGGGAATTGACGGAACTGCTGGAGGACGATGACACCGATGCGGTCAACACCATTGAAAAATTGAAAGAACATTTACAAGAAGGTTCTGATGGCTGGACTGCTTTGTCTGGAGTTGAAAAAGCCGTTGGACAATACGACTTTGAAAAAGCCCTGGAACTGCTGGAACGCGTCACAATTTAATTGATAATTTGCGAATTCGGTTTGGTTTAAATTGGAATTGCATGGTGCCGGAATAATCAACTGGTGAGGCTAAAAATTCCATAATGCGAGTTCCTGGATGGCTGCCTGGTTATGATCCTTAAAACTCAGGGGAAGGATATCTCATCGCTGAGTTACTTTCTTTGTGAAAAGTATGGTTAAAGTATTTTTGTCAAATAGGATTTCCAGAAGAAACTGTTGATCAATTGAAAAATTGTCTGCCCCAAAACCTCAGCCAGAGGGTTACGAAGATGCTATATCGGCAGGTTTCGGGATGAAAAATATGGTTTTTGAAAAACGGGATGCCCCAACTAATTTGGATCTTCAGCATAAACCGGTTTGGATTATAAAAAATGGAGATGAGCATCCGAACTTCTTTACCTCCGGTCAATCAAAGGAAGCAAGCGAAATATTTTTCAAACTCTCCAAGATCCTTTTTCTTTCGTTTGTCGACTGAATGTCGTTTTTTGCGAAAGGAAGCAGCATTTTAATATGCTGGGATTCAATTCCCATCTTATTGGCAATGCGAACCAGCTGCTGTTCTTCTCCTTTCGTGAGTCTGCCGCCACTGACCACGATTCGGATCATATAGTTGAGGATGTCGATGGCCTGCTTAACGGGTAAGCGCAGCCTTTCCAATTCGGGTATTTCCTTTGACTTGAGAAATTTTACGATTTGCTGGACATAGTCTTTTTCCCGGTTGACCGTCACCAGTGCATTGATGTATCCCATTTCTATTCCTGTGATTTTGGTATCGGCGCAAACCAGACCGACTGTTGCAAGGGCTACCCATTTTTGTACGTGAGGTTCCAAACTGTTTAAAAACCTGGAGAAAAAAACCTGATTGTACAGTTCCTCTTCGTTTTCGTCTTCACTCACGGGAGAGGTCATGAAATTTTCGATGACATTGGCCTTCAGGTTGTCAATCAGTTCCTTTTGTTCTTTCAGCTGCTGATCGGATTTATATTTTTCCATTGCTGCTTTGACAGTCATCTTCAGATCATTCTTTTCCCAGGGTTTGCTGATGTATCGAAATAATTTTGCCTGATTGAGGGCCCGCCCGACAGCATCGGCATCAGCCTGTCCAGTCAGCAATATTTTCACTGTGGCAGGAGAACGTTTGTGGAGTTGGATGAGCAATTCATCTCCTTTGAGCTGCGGCATAATTTGATCGGATAGGATCACGGCAATGCGGCCATTTTCTTCATCAAGTTCGTCGGCGATTTCAAGGGCTTCTTCCCCGCTTTCCGCAAGTTCGAGACTGAGTCCGGATCCGACAATCTCTGAATCCAGCTCAGATCTCAAACTATTGAGGATTATTTTTTCATCATCAACACACAACACCACAAGCTTTTGCATAAATCCTTACCTTCGATCTGATTTTTCAAGTAGCCTTTTTCGTGTCCGGCTCTGCCGACTAAACTACAGCAGGCTTATTTTGTATTCAAGAGGTTTTTGAAACATGGCAGGAGATGAATTTGACTGCTCTGAAAGATCTGGGATGCTCCGTTTTCTCAAAACCTGCGAAGCACTTTTTTGGTAAATGCCTTCATTTTCTGGTGAAAAGAAGCGCCGCGGACCGAACTTCTTTGTTTGGTATTGTACAGCAAAAGAACTTGAACGTTTGAAATATTTCAACAGACAATATATACAATCGAGGTAAGAAATCCCAAGCTGCAGAGAGGGCGTGCCCGTTGCGGGGCCAGTACAGGCAACTTCGTTCGTAAGAAGGATCATGGAAAAAAAGCAGACGATCTTAATCGTAGACGATACCCCGGAAAACATTGATATCCTGGTGGGGATGCTTGGCAGTCAGTACAAGCTGAAAGCTGCTCCCAACGGGGAAAAGGGCCTCAAAACAGCATTGAAAAATCCGCCGGATTTGATCCTTCTTGACATCATGATGCCGGTCATGGACGGATTTGAAACATGCAAACAACTGAAAGAACATTCTGAGACCGCAGATGTCCCGGTAATTTTCCTGACCGCAAAAATTGAAACCGAAGATCTCGTTAAAGGATTTGATCTGGGGGCCGTGGACTATGTGACAAAGCCTTTCAATCCTGTTGAATTGACGGCAAGGATCAACACCCACCTTCAGTTGAAAAACACGCGGGAGCAGTTGATTGATTCTGAAAAGATGGCGGCATTGGGACATCTGGTTGCAGGAATTGCCCATGAAATCAACACGCCCTTTGGAGTAATTCAATCGACCATCAACCACCTTTCCAGCACCTTTGCCAATATAGCAGAGCTCCTTCAATTCTCTCAAAATCTGACCGCAGACCAGCTTTCTCTATTTTTAGAGTTGCTGAAAGACGCGGATTCGCCTGGACAGCGTTTAAGCACTCGTGAAGAACGTCAGCATCGCCGCACTCTCAGTTCCCGGTTGGAAACAATGGGTTTTTCCAATGCAACGGAGCTGGCGGTAATAATGATCGATATAGGCATCCTAGAGCACTTCGAAAAATACGAATCTTTTTTTCGAGAACCGAAAGCAATGGAATTGCTCGAAATTGTCCGAAAAGGAAAAAAGCAGCGGGATGGACTGGACGATATGAAAATCGCCATTGAACGGGTATCGAAGCTTATTTTTTCATTAAAAAATTACACGAGAGGCGATTTTTCCGGGGGGGAAAAGGCGGAGGTCAATATTGAAAAAACCATTGAAACGGTCCTGTCCTTGTACAATCACCAGATTAAACAGGGAGTCGAGGTGATCCGGAATTTTGAACCGGTTCCGATGGTGTCAGGCTATGAAGATGAATTGATTCAGGTGTGGACCAATTTGATCCACAACGGCCTGCAGGCGATGCGTCACCAAGGACAGCTTGAAATTTGCATCAAATCGGGGGATGCTCATGTTTCGGTTAAAATTACAGACAGTGGCGCAGGAATTCCTGCTGAAATTCAGAAAGACATCTTCAAACCTTTTTTTACCACGAAGCCGCCAGGAGAAGGAACGGGACTGGGACTGGAAATTGTCAAACGAATTGTGGATAAACACAAAGGAAACATCAGACTTGAGAGTGCGCCCGGGAAAACAGCCTTCACGGTCAGTCTCCCTCTTTGAGTGAGTTCCCTAAAAGGACTAAATATGGCAGCCGAAGCAAATAAGCAGACTATTCTTGCCGTCGATGATACTCCTGAAAATATTGATATTCTAGTTGGAATTCTAAGTGAAAAATATCGGGTTAAAGCGGCACCGAATGGGGAGCGTGCCTTAAAGATTGCTTTGAAAAACCCGCCGGATTTGATCCTCCTGGACGTTATGATGCCGGTGATGGATGGATTTGAAACCTGTAAACATCTTAAGGAGGCACCGGAAACCAAAGACATTCCCGTTATTTTTCTGACCGCAAAAACCGAAACCGAAGACATTGTTGCAGGTTTTGAATTGGGCGCGGTGGACTATGTGGCCAAACCGTTTAATGTCACCGAACTGCAGGTTCGGGTCAATACTCACATGCAGCTTAGGAATGTCCAGAAAAAGATCGAAGAGTTGGCGACAAAACTCTCTAAATATCTGTCTCCTCAGGTTTATGATTCAATTTTTTCTGGGGAGAAAGATGTCCGCATTGAAACCGAAGAAAAGGTCATGACCATCTTTTTTTCTGATATTGTTGAGTTTACTTCAACATCAGAAGGGATGAACCGCCATGAACTGACGCAATGGTTGAATCACTATTTGAATGAAATGTCCGGTATTGCGTTGCGCTACGGCGGAACCCTGGACAAATTTATTGGCGATGCCGTGATGGTCTTTTTTGGAGATCCAAAAACTCTTGGTGAAAAGCAGGATGCGGTCCGTTGTGCCCAGATGGCGATTGAAATGCATAGGAAAGCCCAGGAACTCGACATCAATATCCGAATGGGAATTCATTCTGGAAAATGCACTGTGGGAAACTTCGGCAGCGAGGAACGAATGGATTACACCATCATTGGAAAATCGGTCAACCTCGCCTCTCGGTTGGAACACTATGGCGAGCCGGGAAAAATTCACATTTCTGAAGAGACTTACAATCTGGTCAAAGACGAAGTCTCATGCGAACCCCACGGAAACATTCGGGTAAAGGGGATTGATCGGGATATCAGCACCTACTGGGTCCTCACTTAAGAAAATTCAGTCTCTCAAAAACTGCTCCTCTCCTTGAGAAATTTTTTCTTCAGTCCGTTTGACGATCAGTTGATAAACAAAAAACTGTCATTACTGATTCAATTTTTGCTCAGAAACTGTACTGAGAGCAAGTCTGTCAGTTCGGATGGATCACCTTCAAAGTACCGCACATCCCGTAGAGATAGTCTTCCTTGATCAAGTCTGAGACTAAATTGTTGTGTCGCAAGTCTGTTGGTGCCTCTTTCATCAGATTTTCCGCGCTATGCCCCCATGCCATTGGACCACTTTCTATGAAGGGAAGAAATCTTTCCTGGTTCTCGTGAACAAATTGCTGATGTTTTGAAATAAATCGTTTCAATTCTTGAAAATAGGCACTTTGATCAGTTTCCCAAAGCTGAATCAGTTCTTGATACCCTTTTGTGGCCAGATCCCGTCTTTTGAGAGCTCCTTCCAGTCCTTCATTTTTAGGAAGGTTTACTATGTTTTGATATGTTTCAGAATCTTCATCAACGGCTCGTCCAAAATAAATTCTGGCATCTCCATTTTCGGCAAGACCTGCATTTCCCATGATACCAAGGATTTCCAAATGGCCTTTGTTGATCAGGCGGTGCATCACACAGGGAGAAAATTGGAGAAACTGCCCTTTCTTTAATGGCATCGTATAAAAGCCTTTTTCAAGATCATTGAACTCAACAAGCCCTTCTCCTTCAAGCACATAATACGCTTCTGACGTTATGGCATGGATGTGAGGTGATCCGGAATCGATTCCATCTGGACCA
>JADGAV010000055.1 GCA_015231825.1 SAR324 cluster bacterium | reverse complement strand
GATCGTTTCAAGCTCTGTTTTATTCTGCTCTATGGCGACCTTGATTTCACGAGGAAGCATGCCTGGCGGTTTGAGTTTTGAAATTTCACGACGAAAGAATTCGCCACTTCTTTTTAGGTATCTAAGCTCAATAAAAAAAGAAACCATTGCCGGATTCCGATGATTAAAGGTTTTGCAATAACGAATATGTGCTTTTGCGAACCACCACTAATCTCCCTTATTGAATACGAGTAGACGACCCTGCAATGTATTATTACAATTATACAAGCCTGACACCTTTACACCTTTATTGGAAGCCAAACGGGCTACATTCAGCATCTTCCCATAACATTGTGCAAGCATTATTCATAGACGTTCCAATCTTTCAGAAGCGGTTTGAGGACCAAACTCAGGAAGCCTCGAAATCTCACCAGTCGATCGAAAATTGATATTTATTATGGATGATTCGGTGAAATTTTCATCCGCGGACCCATTCATTCCAAGGCAGATTCTTACCGGGTTTCTCCGGACTGATATTTAAAAACTCAGCCAGGGCCGCACGCCCGCTTTCTCGATTATAGTGATAATGCCGCTGGAGATTGCTGTATTGGTGGGGCTGCCCTTCCGGACAAGCTTCACGAGCAAGACAGGTTTGGTCGCAGAGGGTCGATTTTTGATGAAATGAAGCACAAAGTGCGACATCCCAGCGGGAATTTTTCGACACGGCTCCCGCGGGGCATGCTTCCACGCAAGGAGCCCGGCAGCCTGCGCATGGTTCAATATCACGGAGAGGCCCTGTCGGTTCAATAGAATCCATGGTAAAACAGGCAAGACGCAGTCCCAGCCAGGGGCCATAATCGGAATTCAGCAACAAGCCCAGTTTGCTTTCCCAACCCAGTCCTGCCTGGTATCCAAGGGTGCGAAAATCGAGAAACTCGGTTTCGTCTGCAGCACAGCGAATCCAGCGTCGGGAGGCAGGCGGGTTCGGGTCGATCCGGGTAAGAGCACGCAGAACATAATTGTCCAGGGGATGAGAATTCTGTGAAAAACGTTGTGGGAATTGTTTCAAATCTTTCAAAAATTCCTCCCACAACAAAGTTCCTCCCGATCCCCAAACAATGACAGATTGGCAGCCCGGCAGGAATTTCTGCCAGGATTGCCCAGAGGCGACCCCAACAACGTTCAAACCGATCTGCATGAATTGAGCATTGATTTTTGTCGGGAAGAAGTTTGAGGTGTTCACTGCAAATCCGTCGATTCGATTTGGTATTTTTCCACACGATATCGCAGCACATCCCGACTCGTATTGAGGAGGCGGGCGGCTCCGGTAACATTCCCATTGGTTCGTTTGAGGGCTTGCTCGATGACGATTTTTTCAATGTGTTCAAGCGGAACACCTTCTTCGGGAATGGGCTGGGAGTAACCCGTCAGATCTTCGAGATCAATATGGTGTTTTTCAATACGGTACCGGAGGGTGCTCCGATTGATTTTCAGAAGCAGGGCTGCTTGACTGAAATTCTGGTCAGTTTGAATGAGTGCCTGCTCCAGAACTTTTTTTTCAAGGATCGCCAAATCCAATCCTTCCGGTGGCAGTTTCAAAAACGCATCCATCGACGAGTTCGGAGGAAGCTCCGGAACTTCACTTGACAGTTGGGAAAGATAATCAAAGCGAAAGCCTTTCCCGTTGTAAAGCAAAACACTGCGTTCGATTTCATTGCTCAACTCCCTGATATTCCCCGGCCAGGAGTACTTTTCCAGGGCCCGGAAATTGTTTTCAGTCAGCTTCGGCCCTTCAAGCTGATACTTGCTTTTTGCGGCATTCAGAAAAAACTCTGCGAGCGGCCGGATGTCTTCCGGTCTTTCTCTCAAGGACGACATTTGAAGATGAATCAAAGCCAAACGGTGATACAAATCTTCCCGGAATTTTTCCTGCTGAATAGCGGCTTTCAAATTGAGATTGGTCGCACCAATCAATCGTACATTGAGAGGAATTTCCTGATTGCCTCCCACACGGCGTACTTTTTTACTTTCAATGGCTTTGAGCAGCTTGGCTTGAATGGAGAGCGGGGCATGCCCGATCTCATCTAAAAAAAGCGTTCCTCCATGAGCCAGCTCAAACAAACCGATGCGTTTTCCCAATGCTCCTGTGAAGGCACCTTTTTCATGGCCAAACAATTCTGATTCAAACATCGTTTCAGTTACTGCAGTACAATTCAGTTCGATGAAAGGTCCGTCAGCACGCGGGGAACGCTGATGCAGGCGAAGCGCCAGGGCAGTCTTGCCAGTACCGGTGGGGCCTGTGATCAGTACTGACGGGGTTTCACCTGTTTTTTCTTCCACCTCAATCAAACGCTGCAGAATGGATTCTACTTCCTGGGAGGAAACAGAATTTCCGGTGAGGTAGTTTTCCGAATGTCCCTGCTGCTGTTTGTTGCGGTGATATTTGATTTCCTCGCGCAGTCCCTGAGTTTCAAGAACCCTGCGAATGGAAAACTCGAGTTCATCCAGATCAAGCGGCTTCGTGATATAGTCTGAAGCACCCTGTTTGATCGCCTCGACCGCATTACGGATACTGCTGTGAGCCGTCATCATGATCACGTGGAGATTCAATTGCTTTTCCCGAATCCACTGGAGCAGCTCCATTCCGCTTATTCCGGGCAATCGAATATCACTGACCACCACATCCACGGAATTATTTTCTAAAAATATCCGGGCCTCTTCTGCGTTGTCAAAAAGCTGGCACTCATGAAAATTGGACAAATAACGGTGAATACTTTTCCCCAACAATCGTTCATCTTCAACAACAATTATTTTGTGCGATCTCATGGAGTTTCTTTCAAAGGGCCGGAGATTCGGCAATTTCCCGTACAACAGGGATTTCCAAACGAACAGTGGTGCCTTTGTTTTCTCCGCTTTCTATGGAAACCCGGCCCCGGTGCAGTTCGATAATTTTTTTACAGAGGGCCAGGCCCAACCCAACCCCCTGACTTCGGGTGGTGAAGAAACAATCGAAGACATGGGGAAGTACCTCCTCAGAAATCCCTTTGCCCTGGTCGGTGATGAGGACAAGCTGACAATCTTCATCGGAGACTAACCGGCACGTCACGGTTTGGCCGTTGGAAGAAGCATCCATTGCGTTGCTCAAAACGATCAGAATGGCTTCCGTAATCAGTGATGCATCAATTTGAATACTTTCTACCCCGTCCGGGAATTCAGTGCTCAATGTGATTTGTTCTTCCCTCGCTTTCCACTTCAGATCGCGGACCGCATTTTTCAAAATATCAGTGAGTTGAGCATACTGCAAATTCAGTTCAAACGGACGGATGAAATTCAATAAATCATTGAGACGCTTTGTCAGACGATCGACTTCCTGAAGAATTTCCTGAGTGATTTCCTCCCGTTCTCCCGCAGACAATGAAATTGCCCCTAAAAGCTGCACGGCAGAGCGAACGCTGGAAACAGGGTTTTTCAATCCATGGGCAACGGCTCCGCAGACTTCTCCGATCGCAGACAATCTTTCTTTTTGCAGCAACTCGCGCTGGGTAAGCTTCAGCTCTTCGTTGACATCTTTTAAAGTTTTTGCCGTGCTGGATAACTGTTTATATTGAGACTGCAAAATTCGCGAGGCAGGGACAATGATAGCCATCAATACAAAATAAAGGCCCAGTCCAAAAATGGCGCAATAGAAACGCACTTCGGACTTCAATGATTCCACCTGCTGCTTCAACCTCGCATTGTTGCGATGGATCTCGAATACGCCAATCACCTGCTGATTTTGGACAATAGGGACATACAGTCCCGTATCAAACTTCCAATCGACAGAGGATGCTTCGCTGTGATCATCATCTCGAAATTCAATCACACTTTTTCCTTCCAGCACCTGGGACAGCAAGTCTGTTTTTCTTTCGGTCCCTAACCTCTCAGGATCCGTTGACCACAAAACTTTTCCGGACGTATCGAGTATTTCCAGTCCCCGAGTTCCGGGAATTTCCATCGTTGCTTCCAACATGTCATCAAGAAATTCCGGATCTTTATAAACGGTTTCAAAAGGAAGATTTCTCGCCAAATGTTCATTCACTTCTTCCTGGATCACAGTTCCTATCAGGAGTTGATCTCTTGCCAGCAATCGGGATTCCAATTGTTTCCCTAAAAGCCAACTGAGACCGATCATTAAAATGACAATTGAAATCAAACTGGCGATTGAGAATGTGAGAACGAGGTTAAACGGACGTTTCATAGATGCTCCAAAAACAGACGATAGGATGGCTAGCTTGCCAAATTAATTATACTCGTCACTATTCAGCAATAGAAATGCCAGGCAGAATTTTTAACACTATCATTTCTCAAAGTATAGGGAATATTTGATGAACGGCGTGACGTCCCTGTCCATTCTTTCAACAATCACTCCCAATCACAACAAATCTGAGTGTGCAGCCCGGTACTGTTCAAACCGGAACTTGGAATATTGGGGGATATCCCGCGCCCAATTCCCCGTTTCTTTCTCCATTTTTCCTTTCAGATTCTGCCAATTTGGATTCAAGGAATATTTCACAAGTCGTAACTTATTGAAATAATATTGTTTTTTATTATGGCAAAACAATTGCTGAAGGAATGGTAAGTCTTGTGAGCAACTCCAACGGTTGTTTCAATCATTTAATCAATTTAATTCAATAAGGAGAATACCCATGAAAAATTCCAAAAATTTGAAGTCTTTTTTGATCCAATTTGTTTTTCTGTTATCCCTGATTGTCGCTTATGCGGGAAGCACCAATGCAAAAACGATCGACACCAGTGATGTCGACGATAGCACCCAAATTGAAACATCGGCTGATACTGAGAATTCTTCGAATGACTGTGGCCTGAGTTCCTGCAGAAGCGGAGATGACGATGGTGATGATAGTGATGATGGTGAAGATAGTGATGACGATGGTGAGGATGAAGATGACGATGGTGAGGATGAAGATGGTGATGAAGACAAGGACGACAATGATGACTGATGAGATTCACACTAAAGGAGTTGATTTATGAAAACTACTGTAAATTTGGGAATCCTGTTCATTGGGTCACTTTTTTTATCGGCATTGCTTCAGGGCTGCGGTGAAGATCCAAGTGCTTCCAATTCGGGCGTCGACAGCAGCGGAAGTCTGACTTCTTCAGCAGAAACCGCCACCAATGCGGAAGTCAGATTGAACGAAAATGGGCAGGAACTGTATCTCAGAACAGCTTCGAACAGCAGAAGCTGCAGCATTTGCCATGGTGCGGATGGGAAGGGTACCAGCAGAGGCTCTAATCTTACCAAATCTCTCCCAAGCGGAACAAGTCTGCAAAGAGCAGTGAACAGTATGTGGACGAGCGGTTCTTTTTCTGCGATGAGTGCGGCACTAAGCGATCAGGAATTGAACGACCTGGTCGAATATATACTGTACCTCGGAGGTGCCACCACGACGACTGGCACACCTTCCACTGACACCCCTCAAAGTAATGGGAATGACGTTGATGAGGAGCTTGAAAGTGAATTTGAGAGTGAAGATGATGGTGATGACGAAGACTAAGAGGTAAGACTAGGATTATGATTAGGATCCAAGATTAAGAGAGGTTGACTGATGAGCTCTCTTTTGCCTGGAGGCGACGCTCCTTCGCGGGTGCGACGCCTTCAGAATATTTTAATTTTACATCCGGGTTACATCACCCGTGGGAGCATAATCTTCGATTTTCAAAGGAGAGTTTTTAACAATGTACTCACGCAAAGCATCGGCATCATTGTAACCGGTATTGACATAGCTTGGGTGATCCTTCACTTTCATGTATCCATCTCCTCCTGATGCAGCAAAACTGTTGACGGCTAATTTGTACTTTTTATCGGAAGAAATTGCTTTTCCTCCCACTTTCACTTCGACCAGCCGGTCTCCCTCCAATTTCAATTCAACTCCAACAAACTGGGCAAAAGCACCGGAGCCTTTCTTTTTACTGACGGCAATCTGTAAATACTCTTTGAGTTCATCTCCACTGAGGTCCACAGTACAGATCGTGTTGGCAAAAGGCTGCACAATCAGTACGTCTTTATAAGTGATGTCGCCTGCAGGAAGATCCGCCCGGATTCCCCCCGAATTCATCACCGCCAGGTCGGCACCCACTTTTGCCATTTGAGTGATGGCAATCAAATTACCAAGGTTGGTTTCGTTATTTCTAACCTGATTCCTCTCACCGACAAAAACTCCATTGGTTCTGCCAATGACCGTCTCCAGTTCCGCCTTTCCTTTTTCCTGGTAAGGGCTCAAAAAGGTGATCATTTCCTGATCTTCCGGAATTTCAATCTCCTGATGAACGCGAATGGATTTTCCATCTTTGTCTTTGACCTTCTTTTTCAAATTAATGGGGATCAGCTTGTACCGCTTCATGGTCAATTTTCCATTGACGAATTCAAGATCCATTCGTCCTACATATTTTCCCCATTCATGGGCCTGCAGTATCATGGTGCCGTTTTGAACGTCCGGTTCAAAAATAGGATTTTGAGAATGGCCTCCTACGATGATGTCGAGCCCTTTAACAGAACGCGCAAGGGTAATGTCACCCGGAGCATTGCTGCCATAATTTGCGTCTTTATAATGTCCCATATGGGTTGCTGCAATAAGAATATCGGTTTTTTTACGCAACTTGGGGATCAGTGTTTTGCCGACTTTGACAGGAGAGCGAAATTCGATGCCACCCAAATATTCCGGGTTTCCAATGATCCGGGTATCTTCTGTGGTAAATCCCAGGATGGTCACTTTCAATTCATCATAGGAATAGGTTACATGTGAACGAAAGAGCAGATTATTGGTGCCTTCCTTGAAAATGTTGGCTGCAAGAAAAGGAAATCCTGCCCAAATTTCCTGCTGCCGAATCACTTCAAGAGGATTGTCGAATTCATGATTTCCTATTGCCATCGCGTCATATCGCAACATATTCATCCCTTTGAAATCCGGTTCGGCACTCTGCAGATCTGATTCAGGAACGCCTGTATTGATGTCACCGCCGGACAATAAAAGGACATATCCGCCAAAAGAGCGAACTTCCTGGCGAATGCGATCAATCATCGTTTTTCGAGCGGCCATGCCGTATTCGCCATTCCTGTTTTTCCAGAATCGTCCATGATGATCATTCGTGTGTAAAAGAGTCAGCTTATAAACATGGTCCTTTTTATAAGCATAAAGCAAACTTCCGTAAAAAACGAAACAAGCCAGCAATAACATACTGAGAGTTTTTTTCATAACAGCCTCCATAAATTGATGAGTTTCCAACAACACCAGACGGCGAAACACCCACGCCGCTGACAATAATAAAAGATCAGACTAGAGTTTTAAAATAAATCCGTTTCAAAATTTTTCTGCCCAAATCATAGGGCAATAAATTAACCGACTGATATTAAAATTTTTTTGTTAAACCTGACAATCCGATTTGTTAAGGAATACAATTAGATATCGACCCTGGATTCCAATTGCCCTTTGAATTCCATCATCCTCCCTGATTGACTAGGGTGACAGGATTTCTAAAAAAAGGAGACAAAATCCACTCTAAAGGCCAGAAAATATGGAGGAGGATCAATACATCGGGGGGGCACCTTTTCGAAATTCCGGCATTCCTTAAAAAATATGCCGTCAGAAATCCTCCAAATAAATAGATCACAAAAAGAAAGCCTCCGCTCCAATGTATCAGACTTATTTCTCCGTCATTCAATTCGACGACTCCGGCACGCGCTGGCGGCTTCATTTGCTGGCCTGGAGCATCTTTAGGAGAATCTTCGTCCCAATCGGTATTCTGCAAATTGACTGGCGCGGCTTCTTCTCCCGTTTTCTTGGGCTCTTCTGCATCCCAGTCAGTGTTCTGCAAATCAATCGGAGAAAGTTCTTCCTTTGGTTTTTCCGGTTCTTCAGCATCCCAGTCAGTGTTCTGCAAGTCAATCGGAGCGTCGGCCTCTTTTGTTTTTTCCGGTTCTTCTGCGTCCCAGTCGGTATTTTGCAGATCAACACTTCCAGGATTTTCGGAATTTTTAACAGGAGTTTCTGCGAAAAGCATCGAAGAACCGCCCAGAAAGAACAGAATGATTAAAACCAGACTGAAAACGACCAAGACCCAACTTTTTTCGACATTCATGTCTGCCATCAATTATTTAGATTGAGTATAAGGAACTCCGTCCGCGGCGGGAACCTGTGACTTTCCGATCAATCCCGCCAGAACGACCATCGTCAGGATATAGGGAAATATCTGGATAAATTGAACCGGGATGTCAATCACGCCCTGCACCCTGATTTGAAAAGCATCCGCTATCCCGAACATCAGGCAGGCCACGAGCGTCAACTTGGGGTTATAGCGCCCGAAAATCAGAGCAGCCAGCGCAATAAAGCCCCTTCCTGCAGAAATATTGCGCACATAGGCACTGCCATGGGCGATGGAAAGATAGGCTCCTCCCAATCCAGCAAGGATTCCGCTGAGCCAGACCCCATAGAATCGCATCAAATACACATTCACACCCGCGGTATCAGCGGCTTCAGGGTTTTCACCAACCGATCTCAATCTCAGACCGAAGCTGGTTTTATACAATATGAACCAGGAAAATGGAACCATCAAGAAGGCAAAATAAATCAACAAAGAATATTCACCGATCAGCATCCCTACAACCGGAATGTCCGAGATCAGGGGAATGCTCAATGTCGGAATCGACAGCTTGATATTTGGGGTAATGCTGGTGGAACCATACATGGCATTGGCCAACATCGCCGGTGCCCCGATGGCCAGGATATTGATGGCGGTTCCGCTCACGATCTGATCTGCCTGATACCGGATGCTGGCGACCCCATGTACATGGGCAATCAGGCCTCCGACCAGGACTGCTGCGATCAGACCCAGCCAGGGATTCCCTGTTTCATAGGCAACAGATGCGGCAGCAAATGCACCAAAGATCATGATGCCGTCCAAAGCAATGTTGACCACTCCGGCACGCTCGGAAAACATTCCGCCGAGGGCAGCCAATATGAGCGGGGTCGAAAGCCTTACCCCTGAAGTGATCAGTTCCAAATCCAGAATTTCCCACATAAATTATTCTCAGAAAATCAGAAAATCATTATTCCAATTCAGGAATCCCTGCAGATAATTTTTCATAATAATTAACACAGCGACGCACATAATCGCGTTTCTTCGTGTAAGTTTCCGGAAAAAAGCTTCGCTTAAAACCATAGGCAATGCAGTTTTTCAGTGGCCGGTTTGAAAGACCAAACCCATCAATCGCCAGGCAAATCTCATCGGTAACTGTGGTTTTGCTGACTGTGCGATTGTCTGTGCACATCGTCGTGCTCAGGTTTTGTGCAAGCATTTTCCGAAAATTATGGTTTTCCAAATTGCCGATGCTCGGATTGGTTTGCAGGTTGCTGGTCAAACAAACTTCAATCGAAATTCGCCGATCGGCAATATATTGGCACAGATCCATAATATATTTTTCTTTGTCTTCAATTTTGGCATCTTTGATTTTGGATGCGTCAAAAAGATAGTAGCCATGTCCAATACGGTCCGCGTGCAATTCAGTAATGGCCTGAAAAATCGACTCTGCGCCGTAGGCTTCGCCTGCATGCACTGTCTTGTGCATAAAAGATTCATGGACATATTGGTAAGCCCGCCAGTGATCTTTTGCCGGATACCCGTCTTCCGCTCCAGCCAAGTCAAAGCCGACGATCGGGATCCCGCGATCATCTCGAATCTGCACCACTGCTTTGGCCAGTTCCATTGATGCCAATCTGCGTATTTCAAGCATATCGGAGTGACAGAGCAAATCGATCATCGTTTTGTAATACTCGGAAAATGGGCCAAAATTCCTCATGGCGCAGGCAATCAAACCATAGTAAAAGGGAGGTGCCTCTCCACTCGTTATTTCCTCCTGCTGGTTGAATTCCTTCTGGGCTCTCAGCAGGCCTTTGTTGATGCTCTCAAAGACCG
The DNA here is from genome assembly GCA_015231825.1 of SAR324 cluster bacterium. Taxonomy (GTDB): domain Bacteria; phylum SAR324; class SAR324; order SAR324; family NAC60-12; genus JADGAV01. The sequence continues at coordinate 12,984 of JADGAV010000055.1, read as the reverse complement.
TCTCCATACTCTGATCACGATTGATATGAAGCTGCGGAGCGAATCGAACTTCGACATACCTGACACCTTCATTTTGGTTGTCTTGAGCAAATTCATAAGCAATTTGTTCCAAATATTCCGGTTTCTGCATGACGGCGCAGGAATAGGCAAAGGTCGTTAGGTATTCTTCCAGGTTTTTGTAATGGGACTTGAAAACCGTCTCATTGAGACCTTCCACAGTATAACTGGGCAGTTCCAGATTTTCCTTTTTTGATATTTCAATCAGCGTCTCCAAACGAATGGACCCGTCCAAGTGAACATGAAGATCTGTTTTTGGAAGTTTTTTGATGGTTTCACGCAATTCAGAGAATCTCTCTTTGTTCACAACGGTATCCTTTCTTTATGATTGGCGGAGCAACCGTTTGAACAGTTGATCAGTGGCAACAAATAAAATGATAACTCCCTGCAAAGCCATCACGAAATCCCGGGACAAATTGTCAAATTGAAGATCAAGAAAGAGTGCGCCGCGGTTCAAAGCCCCAAACAGGATGGCGGCCAAAACAATGCCGAAGGGATGATTTCTCCCCAGCAAAGCAACCGCAATTCCGATGAAACCGGCCCCTCCCGAGAAACTGTCATGATAAGTAAACCGATACCCCATCACCTCGTGAATGCCAACCAAACCGGCAAAACCTCCTGAGAGAAACATTGCGAGAATCATATTCTTTTTCACTTGAATTCCTGCATATTCCGCCACAGTGTTGCTGATTCCCACCGCTCTGATCTCGTATCCCCATTTGGTTTTCCAAAGTAAAAGATAAACAAAGACACAGGTCAGCAGTGCAACAATAAACCCCATATTGAGGGGAAGTGATTCAGGAATGCTGGGGAAAAAATCGTGCAGGCGGGGGATTCTGGCTTCTTCGGGAATAAATTCAGTTTCAAGAATTGAAGTTCCCTGCCGATGAAAAGGCCCTACCACGAAGTAATTGACGATCCCCAAAGCAATGTAATTCATCATGATTGTATTGATCACCTCGTGGCCGCCAAATTTTGCTTTCAGGAATCCGGGGATCCCTCCCCAGATTCCGCCAAAAAGAAAGGCAGAGATGAAACAAATCGGGATCATCAGCCACGCCGACAATCCATCCAAATAAATTGCTGTCAGGGTCACCGCCATCGCCCCAACTGCCAACTGCCCTTCACCGCCGATGTTGAACAATCCGCAGTGAAATCCGAAAGCAACAGCAAGTCCCGTGAAAATCAAGGGGGTTGCATAAAAAAGGGTGAATCCGAGCCCATTGATTGAAAAAACTGAATTCTTTAAAAAAGAAACGTAGGCGTCCAAAGGATTTTCACCCACGGCGAGAATTAAAACTGCTCCGACAATCAAAGACGCGCAAACAGCCAGGACCGGCAGAATAAAAATTTCGTATTTTTTGAGCACGTCGATTCCAAAAATTAGGGATTTGCAAGCATCGGTTTTTTCAATTCTCCGGTCATCATCAGACCAATTTCCCGTTCATCATAATTTTCCAAATCAATTTCACCCGTGATCTCTCCTTCATAAAAAACCACGGCTCGGTCAGACAATGAACGGATTTCCTCCAGTTCTGCAGAGACCAGCAATATTGCCTTTCCTTCGTCTCTCAGATCAATGATTCTTTGATGGATGAATTCGATCGCGCCAATGTCCACTCCCCTCGTCAATTGAGCAACAATCAGCAAATCCGGATTCTGGCTGAATTCCCTCGCAACCACTAATTTCTGTTGATTGCCTCCTGAAAGTTTCGAAGTCGGCAAGTCATTGAATGGCGGTTGGACATTGTTTTCCTTGATCCGCTGCGTCGCATTTTTTTCTATTTCCGAAAAATTGAAAAATCCGTTTTTTCGACAAAATGGTTCTCTGTAATGAAAGCCAAGGATTAAATTTTCAGCATTGGAATAAGGTGCCACATAGCCATGGGCTTTTCGATCTGCCGGCACATGGCCAATTCGGTGTTCTTTAACTTTCCTTGCAGATGCGTTGGTGATATTTTGATCCCGAAACCAAACCTCACCAGAGCCGACAGGCCTCAATCCCGTGAGAATTTCAATGATTTCAGTCTGCCCGTTTCCTTCCACACCCGCAATACCAAATACCTCGCCCGAGCGCACCTCCAGGGATACCCCTTTCAGCTTGGGCTGATTATCTACATCAACGATGATATTTTCCAGTTTGAGGAGCACTTTCCCCGGTTCAGCAGGTTTTTTACTAACACGCAGGAGCACATCCCGCCCGACCATCATTGTCGCCAATGACTCAGAAGTGGCGTCCCTGGTTTCAAGGTGACCCACTTTTTTTCCATTGCGCATCACGGTCACCTCATTGGAAACCTCCAGCACCTCTTTCAGCTTGTGGGTAATTATGATGATCGTTTTTCCCTGCGCCTCCAAACGATGCAGGATTTCAAAAAAACTATTGACTTCTAAAGGGGTGAGAACAGCGGTGGGTTCATCTAAAATCAGAATTTCAGCGCCTCGATAAAGCGCTTTGAGGATTTCGACTCGCTGCTGCAGTCCCACAGAAAGTGATTCCACCCTGGCAAGCGGATCGATCTGTAATCCGTATTCTTCCGAAATTTGCCGGATTTTCTCAACAGCTTCCTGCATTTTGAGAATTCCGCCTGGTTGAATCGGTTCCATCCCCAGGATAATGTTTTCGGTGACAGTGAGAGGAGGAATGAGCATGAAATGCTGATGAACCATGCCGATTCCCAGCGCAATCGCTTTATGCGAATTCTCAATGCGGACCGGCTTGCCGAAGATCTTGATATCTCCGGAATCGGCTTGATAAAATCCATAGAGAATTTCCATAATGGTGGTTTTCCCTGCACCATTTTCGCCGACAATCGCATGGATTTCACCTTGTTTTATCTTTAAATCCACGGCGTCATTGGCCACGACTTCTCCAAAAGTCTTGGTGATGGATTTCATCTCAACTGCATACACATTCCTCTCCCATCTGACTTTTCAAAAAATCGCTCTATTTTTCTTTAACAACGATTTCTCCTGCAATGATTTTTTGACGATACTGGTCAACCACTTTCTGAATACTCTTCGGTACCAACCGATCGTTGTGTTCATCCAATGCGTAACCAACTCCGTTGTTGCTTAAATCAAAAACTGTGATCTTCCCTTCAAAATTTCCAGCATCAACTGCTTTGATGGTGTCATAAACTGCCACATCCACCCGCTTGAGCATGGAGGTCAGCACCTGCCCCGGAATCAGATAGTTCTGGTTGGAGTCAACACCAATGGCATAGACGCAATTGTCGGTGCGATTCTTTTGGGGATAACAGGGACCTTTGGGATTGGTTTCCTTGACGGCATCAAACATTCCGTTACCGGAAGCACCGGCGGCGGCATAAATGACAGAAGCACCCTTGGAAATCTGGGAGTTGGCTATCTCTTTTCCTTTGGCCGGGTCATTCCAGGCGGTGGGGGTATTTCCCACATAATTGGCAATCACTTTGATGTTCGGCCAAACCAGTTTCGCACCCTGGGTGTAGCCGGCTTCAAATTTATGGATCAGGGGAATGTCCATTCCTCCAATAAATCCAACTGTCCGTTGTCCATCAATCACTCTCGAGCGCATTCCTGCAATCATTCCCACGAGAAAAGAACCCTCCTGTTCTTTGAACACCAAAGAGGCGACATTCGGCAGATTGACCACCATATCCACAATGGCAAAGTTTGTGTTCGGAAATTCCTTGGCAACTTTTTCAACACTCGGGGCATTGGCAAAGCCGATCCCTACCAGCAGATCGTACCCTTCTTTTGCAAAAACACGAAAAGCTTCTTCAATAGCACTGGTGTCTCCCGGTTCGACGTCCTTGAGAGTAATTCCAATGGTATCCCGAGCCCGGACGGCACCTTCCCAAGCGGACTGATTGAAACTTTTATCGAATTTGCCGCCGGCATCAAAAACTAGAGCAACCTTCGTCGCCAGAGCCGGAGCAGAAAGAAACAATACCAAACTCAAAAAAATCAATAACTTTTTCATACATTACTCCAAATTTTACAGGTTAATCAGGAATTCTGAGAAGCGTACCGTATTCGCTGAACGATTAATTCTTCACACTTATTGTACCGCACTCCTCTTTGACCTCAATCAAAAAAACTGTATAATGTGTTCTCAGAAAAGACTGAAGAAAAATCTGTTTGTAGCACACCTGAAATCGTAAATTCAATTCTTTTCAACCAAATCGTTTCTTTCCACACATTCACAATCAACAGCTTAATTTAACTCAATAAAATCAGGTATTTAAAATATAGTGACATGGATCTCTTCGACCACGCTGTTAGAAAACAATCCTTTCAGAATGCACCCTTGGCAGCACGTCTGCGCCCGCGATCGCTGGATGAATTTTTCGGCCAGGAGAGCATCATTGGTCCGGGAAGACTGTTACGCCGTGCGATTGAAAGCGACCGGCTATTTTCATCAATCATCCTCTGGGGTCCGCCAGGTACCGGTAAAACGACGCTCGCCCAAATTATTGCCAACTCTTCCCGCGCCTATTTTCAAATGACCAGCGCCATACTTTCCGGCAAAGCGGATCTGCGGCAAATCATTTTGGAAGCCCAAGAGCGCAGCAAATTCCATTCTCAATCGACGCTTTTGTTTGTTGATGAGGTACATCGCTGGAACAAAGCGCAGCAGGATGCGCTCTTGCCGCATGTCGAAGACGGTACAGTCACTTTTATTGGTGCCACAACCGAAAACCCTTACTTCGAAGTCAATTCTGCACTCGTTTCCCGCTCACGAATTTTTCAGCTTAAATCACTTGAAGAACCAGATCTGCAAAAAATTCTGCATCTCGCCCTCACCGATGAGGAACGAGGATATGGAAAGAGAAATATCCAAATTGATGAGATCGCTCTGTCCCATTTGGTCAATGTAGCCGGCGGTGACGCGCGCAACGCTTTAAATGCTTTGGAAATGGCGGTGGAATCGACTCCGCCTGCGGAAGGAGGTCAGATTCAGATCAACCTGGAAATTGCACAGGAATCCATTCAGCAAAGAGCATTGCTCTACGACAAAGACGGGGATGCTCACTACGATACCATCAGCGCGTTCATCAAATCGGTACGCGGGTCTGACCCGGATGCGGCCCTCTATTGGCTGGCCAAAATGATTTACGCAGGAGAAAGTCCGAGGTTCATCTTGCGCAGACTCTTGATTCTTGCCGGTGAAGACATCGGCCTCGCTTCGCCAATGGGATTGCTGGTGGCCAATGCTGCTGCACAAAGTTTCGAATACGTCGGAATGCCGGAAGGAATTTATTCCATTGTGGAGGCAACTTTATATTTGGCGACGGCCCCCAAATCCAACAGCGCCAGCGCCTATTTTACTGCCTTTGCCCAGATTGAAAAGGAGGGCCATGTTGAAGTGCCGGACCATTTGAAAGACCCCAGTCGGGACGGAAAAGCCCTGGGGCACGGGAAAGCCTATGTTTATCCACATGATCATCCTGACCATCACACGGGCCAGCAGTATCTGCCGGATGCTCTCGTCGGAAATTACTTTTATACACCGTCCAGTGAAGGTCATGAAAGTGCCATCAAAGACCGGCTTTTCCGTTGGCGGGAAGCCCAGGAAAGTGTTCTCAATATCACCCGATCTCAAACTTTGCCTGAACTCAATGATTCAGAAATCAGCAGAATCAAACAGAAAATTGCCAAACACGGGAAAAATTGACACGGAACCTATGGTCCCATCCCTTCCAAAAATTGCACCGTTTCTTTCTGATGATGAGCCAGTGCAATATCCAGGGCAGTCCAGTTGAATTTATCTTTTGCTTGAAGCTCACCTCCTTGCTCGACCAGCAGGCTGACGACCTCCGTATGGCCAAAACGACTGGCCCACATCAAAGCGTTCCAGCTGTAGCTGTATTCACGCAAATGAAGGTTTGCTCCCAGAGAAAGAAGCCGCTTTACCATTTGAATCCGATTGTAGCGGGCAGCCCACATCAAGGCGGACATACCGTCCGGGTCCCTTGCATTGACGTCGGTTCCGGTCTCGATCAAATGGTTGGCAGCTATAGGATTGCCTTGTCTGGCGGCATGCCACAGAAGGGCTTCCTGCCCCGTTATTTTGTGTTTTTCTTCCTGACGGATTTTTAGAGGAAGAGACGTTAACATTAATTGGGGAGAAGCAGGGTTCTTTATTCTTTTCCCAGATTTTGAAGACGGGATTGCGGAAGAGTTTTTTTCCGGCGGGGAGTTTAACCTGAAATTTACAAGAAGCGCTTTGATTTCAGGGAATTTCTTGTATTCAATCAATTCCAGGGCCGTCATCCCGTTGTGGTCCCTCAGCAAAGGGTTCGCACCATAGTCCAGCAGGATCTTCACCACCTTGCTTTTGCCATAAACTGCAGCAAGAATCAGCGGAGTTTTCCCCTTCAAATCGCTTCGATTGATCGTCGACCCATGGTCGAGCAACCATGTCACAATCTCCGGATTTCCTTCAATCGACGCATACATCAAGGGACTCATCCCTGCATTGTCGACACTTTCGACATCGGCATGGAGATTGGTTAATTTCTGCAGCAGTTCCAAATTCCCCTTGAAAGCAGCCCAGGTCAGAGCCGTCCTGCCATTTTCATCCCGTGCATCGATCTCCTTTTTTGGAACTGCACCCTGCTGCAGCATTTTTGCTGCCAGCGTGTGATTCCCGCCGCGTATTGAATCAATCAGTTGTAAAGTTTCATTCGCTTTGATAATGCTGAAACAGAAGAGTAAGAGACTGCACAGAAGGAAACCAAATAAGGATTTATAGTTGTACGGAAAGAGAAATTTCATGGTTGTATTTATTTTTCAATGGGCAATTCTGAATCTGAAAGAGAGGTTTCCACGGAAGGTTTTTGGGAAAGTGAAATGGTTTTTTTATAGTTCAAATAAAATCCGAAAACCATCATTCCAAAGAAAAAAACAATCAAGATCCAGCGGAGAATACGCAGAAAATCGTCTTGTCTTTTTTTCACGTTAATTTATTATGATGAGTTTAATATGTCCACGTTGTTGGCGGATGAGCGAAGAAGATCCGGTTCCAGCCCCTACCAGAAAATGCCAAAAACAGGCAATCTAAAAAAGAGTCACCCATGTTACAGCCCCTTCTCAAAAAAGCTACACATCTTTTTGGTAATGAAAACGAAAAAACATTGAAGCGGTACCGAAAAATTGTTGAGAAAATAAACGCATTGGAACCCGAGATGCAAAAGCTCAACGATGAAGATTTTCCTGCCTTCACCGAAAAACTTCGTGACCGTGTCAAAGAAAACACACGTTACACGCTCACAGAACGAAGTCTTTTCAAACTGGAATCTGAACTTTCATCAAGTGACATTTGGAAACGGCTCAAAAGTCTGAAAGGCAGGGAGTTTGTTTCACAAGAAGAAATATTGAATGAAATCGAAAAGCGAGTCATCGAAGAGGAGGCCGAAGAGGTCAAGGCGGTCGCAAAACGTCATATTCAGGAAGACACCAAAACGATTTTGAATGAAATTCTTCCAGAAGCCTATGCCCTGGTCCGTGAAGCAAGTCTGCGTACCATAGGAGAACGTCATTACGATGTGCAGCTGATCGGCAGTATTGCACTGCATGAAGGCAATATCGCCGAAATGCAGACGGGTGAAGGAAAAACCCTGGCCTCCACCTGCCCTGCCTACCTCAATTCACTTCCCGGCAAAGGGGTGCATATTGTCACTCCCAATGATTACCTGGCAAAACGCGACAGCGAATGGATGGGACAGATTTACAATTTTTTAGGATTGGAAGTCGGATTGATTCAACATGACTCGACCCCCACAGAACGGCAGACCAACTACCGCAGAGACATCACTTATGGGACCAACAATGAGTATGGTTTCGACTATCTGCGCGACAATATGAAACTGGACCTTGCCGACTATGTCCAACGTGACTTTCATTACGCGATCATAGACGAGGTGGACAGCATTTTAGTGGATGAATCCCGCACCCCTTTGATCATCAGCGGGGCCACTGATGACAACGTTGAGAAATACAAAACCGTCAACAAACTGATCTATGGCCTGCAGCGCGAAATTCAAAAAATAGAAGTCCCCCAACTTCAGGCTCATGAAAATTTTGAAATAGATTCCAATTGGGAAGAAAAGGAAGATCGGGATATTGTGCGGGAGGGGGACTATACCCTTGATGAAAAATCCCGGCACGTTTCATTGACTGATCGAGGAGCCGGGAAGATTGAAGAACGTCTGGCGGAATTTGAACATTATCAATTGCGGGAAGAAGATTTTTTGAGATTGGAATCGGAAATCAGCGACGAATCCGTCATCAAAGGGATAAAAAGCCTCGTCAATCACGACTTCAGACAAGAGGCACTTTTTCTCAATGCGCTTTCAGAAAAAATTGGAGAAGAAGCTCTTTTTCAATACAAATCAAAAATTCAGCAGCTGGCTTTTCGAGGGATGCTCCTGCCCACTTATCGGTTGGCTCAACCCAGTCTGAACAAAATCCAGGAGAATCCCGAAGCGGCGCCGCTATTTCCTGAATTGAATCAGCTCAAGGATCTGGAGTATGAGACCGAAGAGGCGTTTATTGAAGCATTAAAAAGTACAGTTGGAGAGGAAAAGACCAAAACATTTCTCCCTCAAATCCTTCCTCATGTGGAAATTCTGAGAAGCCTGTTCGATCGTGTCAACACGCCAACCCTGCATCATGTCAACCAGGCACTTAAGGCAAACCTTGTCTTCAAGCGAGATGTCGATTATGTCGTCCAAAATGGGCAAGTGATCATCGTCGACGATTTCACAGGGCGCCTGATGCCAGGGAGGCGCTACAGTGACGGATTGCATCAGGCATTGGAAGCGAAAGAAAAAGTGACGGTTGAAATGGAATCCCAAACCCTCGCTTCGATCACCTTCCAAAATTATTTTAGACTCTATCAAAAAATAGGAGGGATGACCGGTACCGCAGAAACCGAAAAAGAGGAGTTTAAAAAGATTTACAACCTGGGCGTCGTTGTTATTCCCACTCACAAAACCGTGATTCGTAAGGATAAACCGGATGTAATCTATAAAACTGATCAGGCAAAATACAATGCCATCGCCAATCAGGTGCAGCAACTCTACGAAAGAAAACAACCTGTTTTGGTAGGAACAGTTTCCGTAGAAACCTCAGAGCTGATCAGTCAGAGGCTGCAGCAAAAAAAGATCGAGCACCGCGTGCTCAATGCAAAATTTCATGAGCAAGAAGCAGAGATTATCAAAAATGCCGGGCAGTTGAGCGCAGTGACCATCGCCACCAATATGGCCGGACGGGGAACGGATATCAAACCCTCCAGGGAAACTTTGGAATTGGGGGGTCTTTTTATCTTGGGAACAGAACGTCATGATAGCCGCCGCATTGACAATCAATTGAGAGGACGATCCGGACGTCAGGGAGATCCTGGAGAATCTCAATTTTTTCTTTCAATGGAAGACAATCTCCTGCGAATTTTTGGAGGAGAAAAACTGGCCAAATGGATGGACCGATTCCAAATTGAGGAAGACATGCCGATTGAACATGTCTTTGTGTCCAAAGCCATCGCAAACGCACAGAAAAAGGTGGAAGGCATGCATTTTAGCGCCCGGAAAAGTCTGCTGGAATATGATGATATCATGGAGCGTCAGCGCAATATCATTTATGAAAAACGGAGGGCTATCCTGGGGGACGACATCCAGAACGGACTGCTGGACATGTGTGCCCAACTGGTGGAAGAGTTGATGAACGAATTCTGCAGCGACAAATTTCAGGATCAGTGGAAAAGAGAAGATTTCACTCTGGAGTTTTTCCACGTTTTTAACGCCAGGCCGGATGAATCCTGGGAGGATCCGGTTTTGAAGCAGGATGAAATTATTGTAAAACTTTTTGAAATCACCGAAGATCTATATCACTCCAAAGTAGAACACTTCAAGGAGGATTTTTTCCGGGATCATCATGAAAATGATTTTTTTGAGGTGGTGGCAATTTATCTGCAAATCATTCTTCACTCAGATCCAAAACGGTGGGAATTTCCATACCCGCAGATGAATGCACTACATGGATTCTTTCGCACTTGGATGGAACGATTTCACTCATACTGTCAGCAGCAGAATACCACCGATCCCAATGAATTGGCGGCTGGTTTTTTAAATGGGATCTCCGAAGAATTTCGCAGGAAATTTTTAGACAACTACCCGACCTTCAAACAGGAAATATTTGACACTCTGCTGCTTCTGATTCAACGGGAAAGTTTGCTGCACACAAATGACGAACGGTGGAAGCAGCACCTTCTTGCAATGGATCATCTCAAAGAAGAAGTGGGACTGGCTGGATATGCTCAGAAAAAGCCGATTGATGAATACCGCCGAAAAGCCTACGCTTTATTTGAATCATTGATTTCAGAAATTTCTCGAGAGTCTGTGATCCAATTCTTTCATCGCAGCAAATTACCTCATCCCCGATACCTGTTTTTTCATGTCGACACCCCTGCTCCTGAGGTGGAAACCACTTACAGCCACGGGGAAGAGGAAGAGCCAAAAAGGAAACCCAGAGCACAAAAGAAAAAAGAATATGTTTCTAACCGTGCCCGCAAAAAGAAAAGGGATAAAAAGCAGAAAACCACACATTCCGCATAGTGACCTTCAGCAGTCGCTTTTCCTCTGACTCCAGTTAAGGGCTTCTGAAGCCCTTAACGTCGTCAGGCAAACTCTTAGACTTTTTCAGCCTGACTGCCTCCCAGACATTCCGGTGTATTGCGAACAAAACGCCCGCCGGAATTCCATTGCGAGGGGGTTTTTGCCTGAATGGACAAGGCGTGAACCGGACCCGCCAAATCGTCTGCTAAAATCTGATTGACCAACTGATGCTGCTCCACAAGGCTTTTTTTCTCAAATTTTTCTGAAACAATTATCACTTTGAAATGCGACTCAGAACCTGGAGGAACATTGTGCTTGTGGCTTTCATTGAGAACTTCCAAATGAATTGGACTCAGGTCCGCCTCTAATTTTCTTTCGATATTTTCCTGAATGGTCATTGTATCTCCTCTCTTCATTACCAAAAATCTTTTGTCTGTCTTCAAACGACATTTGTTGATTGCTTGCAGAACCGTCACGCCCACAGTCCAAAGCATTTGAACATTCCTAAAATCAACGGTTTAAAGCGATTCCAATACAGAACCCTTTTCTCTGCCCGAAAAATTGTGGACTTGTTCCCTACAGGATCATATCTCGACGCCCCTGGGCGACAATCTGGACACGGCCGGTAGACGTATCAAAGCTCACACGACGTCCGCTTGTTCCGCCCAAATCAGAGGCAATTATCTGAATATCATGCTGTTCCAGAAGCTCTTTCACATCTTTGATATTGCTTCGAGAAACACTGGTATCCTGATTGAGTACTTCAAACATTTCACCGGCCCCGGAGATTTTTGCAGATTTTAACCGATGGGGAGATGCCCCCTGCATACACATCATCCGGATGAGATAAGGAATTCCTGTATCTGCATATTTGGTAGGATTGTCCTTTCTGTTTCGTGAGTATCCCAGCATGATATGAATCATTCCACCAATGGAAAGATGTTTATCATAAAGCATAATTGCTACACAAGATCCTACCACTGTATAGAGTTTGTCTCCTGATTTACCAATTCCCATGCCGGCGATTGGTACATAAATCGTCTGCCCCATAATCTGACACGCTTCAAATTTGCTTCCTCAACCTGTTACCTTGTCCATTTTAATTTGATGAGTAGAAAATGCAGCCGACGTGGAACGGGGCATGGACTTTTTAGTACCGTGGAGGGTGGCGTTTGGCACCCTTTTTTCAACAGAGATTGTTCATCACAACAAAATTGACGCAGTATTGATCTTTCCACGAGAAAATATCACGACTGCTCAACAAACACCACAGAATCTCTCAAGGATCTCAATATTTGAAAATTTCATATGAAAATTCAAGCTGCTCCTCTCTGGATTGAGACAGGCAGGCTCTTCCACTGGCCTCCCTTCATGTTTTTAACTTGAAATGGAAAATCAGACTCTTTAGATTGAATTCATATTCCTACTCAATAATTGAATCGGCAATTCATTCCGCTTCTTCAAGCATCATCGCCTCTGCTCCTGTAGTTCAACTGGATAAAACAATGGTTTCCTAAACCGTAGTTCTGGGTTCGAGTCCCGGCGGGAGTACCACTTTTTTAAGCCTTTAAGCATAGTCCAAAAACGAATACAACGCCTCGATGTGTTCTTTTTTTAAACAAGGCCGCGCTATGGAAATGATTGCCGGAAGCAGCTCATTTTTGAAGATTTCTTCACCTTTTTAAACCGGGAAGGTTGTGATAGATGATTTCTTTGGTCAAAATGATCATTTGAGCCGGCGTCAATCGTTCGAGTTTCAATTTTTTAAATTTCCTGTCCAGATGCTCGTTTATTTTCGGGTCAATGCGTTGAATCAAAATTTTGAGCATCATCACATCGAGTGATCTTCCAACATATTCTATTTGGTAAACACCATCTTCAAATTTCAATTTGGGGAAACCGAATTTTTTTCCGGTTCAAATGCCAAACGGTGTTATTGGGGATCAATCTGCCACTCCTGGAATAAATGATAGGCGAATTCATGCTTTTTTGCCTCTGCCTCCAGGAGGGGAAGCAAAAATTAGTTTAACGGATATTTCAGTATCCAGCCTTTAAACAGAACAACCAGAGAGTTTCCGCTAACCGCAACCAGATTGCGGGCCCGCAATTTTACCTCTCTTTCATTGATCTGACGGTTCAGGTCCTTATTGATTTGGTCCAATAGAAAATCTGCATCCTCAACTCCGGATTTTTTAAGCACTCAGCATTGACTCCTTTCCCGATAAAAGACGTTTCAATGACTTCTTCATATGATTTTTCATCCAGGGGTAAAAGTGGTTTTGGATGCCCGTCAAAGTGAAAATTATTCAACACCGTAAAGATAAAT
>JADGAV010000019.1 GCA_015231825.1 SAR324 cluster bacterium | reverse complement strand
GTGGAGACGAGGGGGTTCGAACCCCTGACCCCGACGCTGCCAGCGTCGTGCTCTCCCAGCTGAGCTACGTCCCCGGAGAAACGAATTTGTCTTTGATGCAAATCTTGAGGGAAGATGGCATCCCCAAGGGGATTCGAACCCCTGTTGCCGCCGTGAAAGGGCGGAGTCCTAGGCCGACTAGACGATGGGGACGTCAAAAATAAACGACATTTTTATTGTTTATTTACTGTTTTGTCAATATAAAAATTATTGTTGTATCGATATTTTGTTGAAAAAAAGATGGAAATTCTTTTAAGAATTGTACGGCATGGGAGAGAGTCGCAAATTTCCACAATGCCGGCAAAGTTTTGGCAAAGTTGGTTTTTGTTGATTCTGGTGTTTTTCTTCGAGACAGCCTGGGCCTTTGATCGGGACATCGAACTCAATTTTCCAAATTTCAACAATGAAAATTTCCTGGATATCAAATCCTATCAGTTGCGTCCTGAACTCGCTGAAATCTGGCATGAAACGTCGAATGGTCTCCGTATTGCGTCGGGGAGTCTGGATTTAGATTATTTGTATTTGGCAACAGAAATCCGAATCCTTCAGACGGTGACAGAACAGATCTCAGCCAGTTATCGATTGAAGGGAGAAGAGTTTTACGCGATCAAACCGGTGAGGCAGCAAGTCGGTGTGAAGTATCAGTTTCTTGAAAATTATTCTGCTTCTCTCATTGGATTTCCTGCTTATGACAAACGAGTTGGAGAAGTCGGCGCTGCATTTGAAGTTGGAGAATTTCCTTGGCATTACCTTCGAATTTCTCATCTTGAGCAGGCGCCCTATTACAATGAAAAAAACTTTGAAGAAGATCGTTTTCTTAAAGAACCTGTTGAAAATGGAATTGAGGGGGCTTATCGATTCTTGGAAAAATGGCAGTTACGGTTTCAACTGACGTCTGATCAAAGCATGGAACAATTTTTTCCCGATGAGCAGCTCATCTTCAAATATGAAGGAGAAGATGCAGGATTTGTTCTTGAATACAAACCAGCAGATGATAACCGCTGGGGTCTTAACTATAGAGGGTTTGACTATCAGAAATCCCGGTTGGCCGATAACTCTCTTGTTTCAGGAGAAAATAAAAGTCAAACGCTGCAGTTTCTCTCAATGGATCTATATTGGATCTTCCCAATTTTGGGCAGTCATTCATTGACTCTGGGAACGCAATTCGATCGTTTTCGGAATCTATTTCGAGATTTAAATGATCAGGAGGAGAGCTACAATTATCTCTTTCAGACTTGGCAGGTTTATGGAACCTGGCTTCATCCTGGCGGAAATTGGTGGAATTACGACTACGGTTTTTACCTGGGAGATACTCTGGAAGAGAAGGACAATTTGAGCCAATTGAATCCGGACAAGAAGAAGCAAAGCCTTGAGGCCAAACTGCGGGTGAGTTTGGAACTTTACAATCTTGTCAATCAAGGGCATTTCTTTTTCACGACAACTTGGAATGTGGATAATTTTTTCTCTGATTTTTGGGATGGAGGGCATGCGGCCTACCAAACTCGCTTCTGAGAAGAAAAATTATACATTATTGTGTGTTTTGAAGCGCATACATGGTGTCCAGTACAAGTCGTCCTTGTTTGACATCATGCACTCTCAACAACGATGCACCCTGCCAGACGGCAATGCTGGTTGAGACTGCAGTGGGGATTTCACGTTGATGAACCGACAATGTTTTTCCTGAAGAAACATTGGCAAGGAAGGATTTGCGGGATGTACCAACCATGATCGGACGCCCGAGTTCGGCTAATTCAGGAAGACGGCGGATGATCTCGAAACTGTAGTGAGGAAGACTGCTGATATAGAATCCCATTCCTGGGTCTATGATGACATTTTCAATAGGAATTCCCTGATTCTGCATATAAACCAGGCGTTTTTTGAAGAATTCGTATATCGTTTCAATCACGTCCTCATAGTCAATTTGCTTTTTCGTTGTGCGGGCGTCCGGGTCCTTGGAATAGGTAATGATTACTGGAACTTCTGTTTTTGCCAAGAATTTGATCATCTCGGGATCGCCCCGCAGAGCAGTAATGTCATTGACCGCATCTGCTCCTGCTTCAACAGCTTTTTCAGCAACTTCAGCTTTATAAGTGTCTACGGAAATCCAGATATCACTTTCCTGACGAATTGCTTTTATGATAGGGATGATACGGTGTAATTCTTCTGTCGTAGAAACTGCATCCGTTCCAGGCCCGGAAGATTCTCCTCCTATGTCAATCCAATCCGCTCCGTGATTGACCATTTCTTGAAAATAATTGAGGATTTGATCCTGATTTTTAAAGCGTCCACCATCTGAAAACGAATCAGGAGTCAGATTTAAAATTCCTACCAGGATGGGACGGTGAAGCGAAAATGTGCGGTTTATGGAATATAGTTGTCCGGGAGTGTTTTTAGGATTTTGGCTCATGCCGAACAATGAAAAAGTGAGTGAACTTTTTTTGAAAAATTCGACTTCATCTTTTTTGTCAATGACTTCTAAAAAGAGCAAGATGTTTGAGCAAATCCCATTTGCAGATCACACAGATTTCAAAGACTGATTATGCCGAAACGGCGCATCAATTCCCAGCTTTCACAACGTCATTTCACTGGTTATATTGGCCCTCTCGCCATAGGGGCCGGATATGCCGTTTCGAAAATAATGACGATTCGCTGGTTAGAACCGGAATTGGCCCCCCATGCAGATTTTAAATTGTTTGTTTTGTCAGGATTATTTTTGGGAATTATCATTCGCCCTGTCCTGCAGCGAATCTATTGGTTTCGCCGGACCAGCTTTGTTTTTGTGGCATTGATGCTTTTGTTGATGGGACCGCTCAGTACTGTCCCGGAATATTTAATGTGGGGTCGGCCGATCGATCAATTGTATTTAAAGCGGATGATTCCGGAAATCATTCCGTTACTTGTGGTTACACTGTTGGGGAGTCTCATATTGTCTCCCAGCCAATTTCAACTGACTATGTCGGGGATGGTTCGTCGATTAATTCGACAAATCTCCTGGTCCTGGTGGGTTCGAGTTGGGGTTGGGGCAGGAGGGTATGTCATTTTGTTTTTGATATTTCGGGTTGCATTTTATTCCTTGGGACATTGGGAGTCTCCTTTAGAAAATTTAAATTCGTTTTTTGTCAGTCCTGAAACTACCTGGGCCTGGAAACTGGTTTATTTATGGGAACAGGGAATTTTATTAGTGCTGGCGATCCTTCCGATCCATAATATTCTGATTGGAAAACCTCATGAGTTGGCGCTAATTTTTGGGTCATTGTTGTTTGTTGTCGGTGATTTTGTCCCTACCTTTGCCAATATTCATGGAAATTTGCCTTTCGAAATAATCGACCAAATCATCCAGAGACTTTTTATTGATTTTATTTTCTGCTATGCTGTCATGTTATTGTTCGATAAATCACCGCTTTCAACAATCCCAAAAGAGAATGAGGGGTGAAATTTGTAGAATTTCTGTCATTGGAGCAGTGTTTTTTGTAAATTGAATAGGAAAGGAATCGTTTGAGTGAAGAAAAATTAGTATTTGATGGAGTTGTTCTTGATTCTTCCAAGGGAGTGTTTCGAGTCCAGTTGGAAAATGAACATGTCATAGTCGGACATCTTTCAGGAAAAATGAAAATGTATAAAATCCGTGTCCTTCCCGGAGATACGGTCAAAGTTGAACTTTCTCCATACGATTTAGATCGAGGACGTATCATTCAAAGAGAACGGGTGACCAAGCAGAAGTAATAATCCGTTGATTCACCTGAATGATTCAATCAAAAAGGAAGTTGTTTGATGGTTCTCTCATGCAAATTAGACATTTGCACTCTCTAGACAAGGAGTTGTTGTGGGTATTTTAAATTCGTTTATGAATTATTTTTCAGAAGATTTGGCAATAGATTTGGGAACAGCCAATATTCTGGTGTTTATGCGAGGGCACGGCATTCTTGTACGAGAGCCTTCTGTTGTAGCAATTCGAAGAGACTCAAAAAATTCAATCAAGGTCTTGGCAGTTGGGGAAGAAGCAAAGGTTATGTTGGGTCGAACCCCGGGCAGCATTGTCGCTATTCGTCCAATGAAAGATGGTGTGATTTCTGATTTTGAAATTGCAGAAGAGATGCTTCGCCATTTTATTCGGCAGGTACAAAAGTATAAAAAGAGTTTTATTCGGTTGAAACCCCGCATTATCATTGCGGTTCCTTCCGGGATTACCCAAGTTGAAAAACGGGCGGTGCGAGAGTCAGCAAAATCTGCAGGGGCCAAAGAAGTATTCCTGATTGAAGAACCGATGGCCGCCGCCATTGGTGCAGGACTGCCAATTACAGAAGCAAGTGGAAATATGGTTGTAGATATTGGTGGGGGGACCACAGAAGTTGCTGTGATCTCCTTGTCCGGGATCGTTTATAGTGATTCAACCCGAATTGGCGGCGATAAAATGGATGAAACCATCTTGCAGTACGTTAAGCAGAAGTACAATATGCTGATTGGTGAACGGACTGCAGAAAACATTAAAATCACTGTTGGATCTGCTTATCCGCTGGAAGAAAAACGGACCATCGAAGTAAAAGGTCGAGATCTGGTGACGGGTATTCCCAAGACCTTGACACTCAATGATGAGGAAATCCGCAAAGCGCTTTCTGATGTCTGTGAAGCCATTGTTCATACCGTGCGGAATGCATTGGAAAAAACACCTCCTGAATTGGCTTCAGATATTGTGGACAAAGGTGTCATTTTGGCGGGGGGAGGTTCATTGCTTCAGGGCATGAATATTTTACTCCGTGAACGCACAGGATTGCCTTTTTCGCATGCTGATGATCCATTGACCAGTGTTGCCATGGGAACCGGAAAAGTCCTCAGTCAAATGAGTCTTCTGGAGACTATCGCACTGGATTAAGAACGAGCATCTCAACTCGGTTTTTTAGATGCTAATGAAGCCTTGTTCACAATTAAATGATGAATATCTTTAAAAAAAAAATCGGTCTGCTCCTTCATAGTGCGCTGCAGCAGGTAAGTCCCGAACAAGAAACCACTCTTCCCGAAAATCTCGAAAAATTGATTGAAAATCCCCCAAAACCGGAAATGGGGGATTATGCCTTTCCCTGTTTTACTCTTGCCAAATCGTTTCGAAAAGCCCCCAACAAAATTGCAGAGGAATTGAGTCAGATCCTAGCAGCTTCGCTTACTGGTGAAAAAGAAGTGATCGCCGTTCAGGCGTTGGGACCCTATATTAATTTCAGTATTTCGACTTCGTTGATGGCATCCCTCACTTTGCCTCAAATGATCAACGGGAGTTATTTTGAAGAAAATAAAAGCGGAGATTCAGAACGGGTGATGATTGAATTTTCTCAGCCGAATACCCACAAGGGTTTCCACGTGGGACATATGAGAAATGTCGCTTTAGGTGACAGCCTCTGTCGGATTTTTCGTTACAATGGTGACGAGGTGATCGCCTCCAATTATATTGGGGATGTTGGAGCGCATATTGCCAAATGTCTGTGGTTCTATATGAATCACAATCAGGAGTCTGCTCCTGACCATTTAAGAGGGGAATGGTTAGGGGAGTTGTACATGAAAGCAATACAAAAACTCGAAAGTTCAAGTCCGGAAGAAGCTGCACTCTTCCAGTCAGAAATCAGCCGGATATTGAAGCATTTGGAAGAAAAAGAACCTGAGCTTTCTAAAATCTGGGAAAAAACACGGCAATGGTCCATGGAGGATTTCAAAACCATCTATCATTGGCTGGATGTTAAATTTGATCATTTTTTTTATGAATCTCAAGTTGATGAATCCGGAAAAAAATTGGTATTGGAGGAATTTGAAAAAGGAACTTTCATACGTTCTGAAGGAGCGATTGGGATTGATTTGGGAGATGTGGAACTTGGCTTTTTCCTCTTGCTGAAATCCGATAACAACACTTTGTATTCCACAAAAGATCTGGCTTTGGCTAAAAAGAAGTTTGATGAGTTTCAGATTGAGCGTTCCATCTATGTGGTGGGTGCAGAACAAACTCTCCATTTCAGGCAGGTGTTTGAGACGCTCAAACGGATGGGTTACGCTCAGGCAAACCAATGTTTTCATCTCTCATACGGATTGGTAGCATTGCCTTCTGGAAAAATGAGTTCGCGTTCAGGCAATGTGATTCTGTTTTCTCAGCTGCAGGAGGAAATGAATTCCTATATTCAAAACAATTATTTAAACAGATTCCGGGGAGAATGGACGGAAGAGGAGATCGAAGAAACGACCCGACGAGTTGCAGTTGCTGCCATCAAATATGGGATGTTGAATCAGGATCCGAACAAGCAAATTGTTTTTGCAATGGAAGATTGGCTGGTTTCCGAAGGCGATACAGGAACTTATCTCATTTACGCCTACGTGAGAATCCGCAGTATTGCCCGACAGGTGGAGCGAAGTCTTTCTGTTGAAGTTGATTTTGGTTTGCTCTGTCATCCGAATGAACATGCCCTGATTCGGCTACTTTACGATTTTAACGATGTGGTTCAGGCAGCCGGAGACCAGCATCGCCCTTCGATACTGGCTCGAATGCTGTTTGATCTGGCAAAAACTTTCAGTCGTGCATATCAAACTTGTTCTGTCAAACATGCCGAATCTGCTGAGTTGCAATCCGCGCGTCTGCTTCTTTTTCATTGTGTTGCAGAAACTTTGAAGCACGGCTTGATTTTACTGGGAATTACCCCTCCGGAACGGATGTGAAACTCCTGTTTCAGCTTCTTTGAGCAACAGAAAAAACTCCCCAATTTCCTCTTTGTTTCCTAAATCAATATGGTGTCAACGGTGCAGGAATGGACAGTGCTGACTATTGTCAAGTGGACCGAGCAGTACTTTAAAAAACATTATATTGAGTCTCCTCGCCTGGATGCTGAAATGTTGCTGGCGTTCGTGTGTCAATGTTCCAGGATAGATCTCTATTTGGACTATGATAAACCTTTGCGGGCAGAAGAACGGGAGCAATTTCGAGAATTGGTCAAAAAACGCGTACAGGGGATGCCTGTTGCCTACTTGATGGGGGAAAAGGGATTTTGGAATTTGGATTTATTCGTTGAAAGAGGAGTTCTGA
The DNA here is from genome assembly GCA_015231825.1 of SAR324 cluster bacterium. Lineage (GTDB taxonomy): Bacteria > SAR324 > SAR324 > SAR324 > NAC60-12 > JADGAV01. The sequence goes on along the minus strand of JADGAV010000019.1, from coordinate 83,067 downwards.
TCCCGCGCCCGGATACTGAAACTCTGGTTGAAAAATCGTGCGATGCTATTCAGAAATGGCAAAAACTGCATTTGAAGAAAACATGTTCTATTTTGGAAATCGGGACGGGAACAGGAGCCATTCCTCTGGCACTATGCAGTTCACTGCAAAATATATGCTGCATCTCTGTAGATGTCAGTGAAGACGCTTTGAAGATTGCTTCCAAAAATCTTCGGCGGCATTCAAATCTTTTAAACCCTCGATTCAATTCTCTCAAGTTGATCCAGGGGAATCAGTTCCAAATGCTGAGTCGTTCTGCAGAATTTGACTTTATCATCAGCAATCCTCCCTATATCCCTACTGGCCAAATCGCCTTGCTTCAGAAAGAAATTTTGTTCTATGAGCCCAAACAGGCTTTGGATGGAGGAGAGGACGGTTTGGATTTCTATCGGAATATTTTTCTAAATGGTGTGAAACACCTAAAGGTGAATGGAGAATTGCTGCTTGAGATAGGGTATGATCAAGTTCAAGGAATACAGGCACTTCTTCCAGATTCCATGGAATTGATTTGCATCGCAGAGGATTTGCAGTCTCATCCTCGCGTTTGGCATGGGAATCGGTTAGGATGACGGTTTATCGTTCTGCGACCCGTTTCGATAGAAAACTTCGGCAGTCCTCAATATTGAGATGGTTGCCAAACTGCCGAGTTTCCTTCCTCTTCTCAAAAACAATCCGAGTATCATGGCCCGGCTTTTAAAAAATTTTACCGGATCGGATTTTTGAATGGTATAAAAATTACCGTTTCAAGACTGCTGCTTGAGTCCCGAAATGTGCTCCAAAGCCAGCATTAGGGCATGCGTGCCTTTTCTTCCGTGACCTTGTGCCTGAACTGCCAGATAGAGCTGATGGACCAGGGCTAGTCCGGGAAGCACTATCCCCATTCGTTTGGCTTCATCTAGTGCTATGCTCATATCTTTAATGAAATGCTCAACATAAAAGCCGGGATCAAAATTGCGTTTGAGCACGCGAGGAGCCAGATTGTCCAATGACCAGCAGGCGGCTGCTCCTCCACTGATGGATTTGAGCATGGTTTCCAGGTCAAGACCAGCCTGATGCCCGTAAAGCAGGCATTCACAAACGCCAATCATCGTTCCTGAGATCGTAATCTGATTGCACATTTTGGCATGTTGTCCTGCCCCGGCCGCTCCCTGATGAACAATGGATTTTCCCATTATTTCGAACAAAGGCATCACCGCCTCTACAGCCTCCTTGCTGCCGCCTACCATAATTGAAAGAGCGGCATTGCGGGCCCCAACATCTCCCCCCGAAACTGGAGCATCGACGGCTCCTATTCCCTTCGCCGCAGCTGCTTGATCAATTTTTTCTGCCAAACTGGGCGCGGTGGTTGTCATATCAACTATAATACTTCCGGCTTTTGCTCCCGCGAGCACCCCTTTCTCACTGAGATACACTTCCTCGACATCCTGGGGAAATCCAACGATGCTGAAAATGATGTCGGATTGCTCTGCAACTGCTTTAGGAGAATCGGCAAATTGGGCGCCCTGGTCAATGAGAGACTGCGCCTTTGATTTTGTCCGGGTGTAGATGGTGCAGGGGTATCCTTTATTCATGATGTGTCCACACATGGAAACTCCCATCACACCTGTACCAATCCAGCCAATACGTGTTTGAGGGGTCAATTGATGTAGTTGAGCAGTCATTTTTTGGTTCTCCTGAATAAGGTTTATTTTACAATGATGTTCACTGGTGAGATTAAACCCATCTTTCTTTTAGAAAGTCTTTTGGGAAGAGTCAATAGCTTAGTTTGATCACGTAGCCTCCTTGTGATCGAAGATTGACAACATGGCTTTCAAAAATAAGATACTGTCCCTTGATTCCCATTAATTTACTGGTATAAGAAGGAAATTTATCAAATTTTTTTGAATTCACTTTTTGAGGAAATGCTAGAATCGGATAGTTGAATGAGTACGATTTTCCATTGCTGAGTAAGGAATGACATTGTGCTTCAGATAGTATTCCCTTTATTTTCTGAATATAAGGTTCAAAGGCTTCGTCAGTGACCTCATTTTTGAGCATTTTCCGCCAGTTGGTCTTATCTTGCATGGTTTTGGCGATTGACGCTTCTGCTTGTCCTACTTCGTAGCGATTTTGAAAAAATCCGATTTCTCGTGCTTCGACTGCACCTTGATCCATCCAACGGTGGATTTGCTGAACAGAGCGAGTGACGCCAATTTTAATAGAACTGCTCCGCGCTAAGTAGAGAGTGTGTCTTTGAAAGCAATGCTTCTCTCCCCATGCGGGATCTCGGCACGTGCCGAGATGAAAATGGCATCGTTCGGGTTTAACAATACAAATATCACATTCAGCCAGCTTTTTAGAACAAGGGTAACAATATCCGCCGTTGAATGTTTTAGAAATCGATTCATGACAGAAAAGGCAGTGGATCCTTCCTGCGAATTCAAGATGTAACTCGCTTCCTACCAGCGGATTTAAAGGCAGAACTGCTGACCCGTCGAGGTTCAAGGTGTAAGTCACCAAGCCTGACTTCGTGTTGTGATCTGTGTTCATTTTGCGGAGCATTCCGCTGACTGTGGGCATGTGTCGATCTGAATAATTCGGTGAGAGGAACGTCCTATTCAAGACTGAATTGATCCAGTCTTGCCTGAATGGCAGCGGCATGGGCATGGAGACCTTCTGCCTCGGCAAATCCGATGATTGAAGGGCCTTCTTTCCTGAGACGGGAAGCAGAATATTTCAAAATGGAACTGCTTTTTACAAAATCTTGAACTCCTAGGGGAGAAGAGAACTTGGCACATCCGGAAGTCGGAATAGTATGGTTAGGACCGGCGTAGTAGTCACCCACAGGTTCCGGAGTATTAGGACCCAGAAAAATAGCTCCGGCATTTCGGACCTTGTGCAAGTCGTTGAAAGGTTGGGCCGTCAAAATTTCCAGATGCTCCGGTGCGATTTCATTGACTGCCTCAAAACCGGAATCGAGGTCATCCACCGTGATGATCGCGGAACTCCCGTCAAAAGACGCTTCAATAATCTCTCGTTTTGGTAGTGTCGGCACAAGGTTCTGCAAACGCTCAGCCACCGAGGTCGCCTGTTCAGTTGAGGTGGTGATCAGAAGCGCACGGGCCTCCGGGTCGTGTTCTGCTTGTGAAAGCATATCTCGGGTTAAATACTCAATAGAAGCATCTCGCTGATCGCAGAGGATCAAAATATCGCTTGGGCCTGCAATTGATTCAATCCCGACAACTCCGTAAACCTGTCGTTTTGCCTCTGCTACATATGCGTTGCCAGGACCGGTGATTTTAAAAACGCGGGGGACGCTCTCTGTTCCATAAGCCAAAGCCGCTATGGCCTGGGCTCCTCCAATGGCATACATTTCCTGGACTCCCATTAAGGCGGCAGCAGCCATCATCAAAGGACTGGGGAGTCCGTTTTTTTCCGGAGGAGAAAGCACAGCGATACGGGGAACCTCAGCAACTTGTGCAGGGATTACATTCATGAGCAGTGTTGAAAAAAGAACCGCTCGACCTCCGGGAACATAGACTCCTACTGCATCGATAGGAGTCACTTTCCAACCAAGTACGGTGCCGTCTTCACTGAATTCCAATTGGGTTTCGCTTTTTTGACGTTGATGAAATTTTCGAATATTGTCTGCAGCTTCCAAAAGAATTTGTTTCAGTTTGGGATCGAGGAGGTGCAACGCTTGCTGCATTTGAGATTCCGGAATTCGAAAATTGTCAATATGAGCTCCGTCAAATTTTTCGGTGTATTCTTTTAACGCGGCATCTCCTCTTTCTCGAACCGCTGCTATGATTTCCTGGACAGTATTGGAAATATTGTGGGAAGCATGACTTTCAAGATGGGCACGGTATGCATTGAAACTGTTGAAAATATTAACGTTCATACAGGTTTTTTCGAAGGTATTCTGTGAAAAATTTTTATAAGGATGCAACACCGTAAAAGATTGCATGTCAGAAGTCAAGAATCGCCTCTGCAGGCATGTATTCTAGATTAAAGGTTTCAGATGGATAAGGATTGGGGAGGTATGGTTTTTGGCAGAATAATCGCATTGAACAGTTTGCAACCTTCAATGATTGGAAAAACTAATGGATTCCCCTCAACTGCAGCCGCTCAACGGTGAAGAATTCAGCTCGTTTTTGGATTTGATTCCTTCTGAAAGCAAAAGTCCCGAGTTTCATGCGGCGTGGCAAAGTATTCAAAAAAATGTACAGCAGTATCCTGGAAATTCATCCATTCTTGATTTTAATGAAATTTTTGTTGAGGTCATGATGCTGGAGATCCTTGCCTACCCAATTTTACAGGAAGATGCCCATGGACCTCTGAAGTCTGGAGAATCCAAAAGAATTTTTGAGCAATTTCAAACTGCTTTAGAGCAGATGAAAAACTTGAAAAGCGAGTTGCAGCAGCAAAAAATTAACAACTTAGAGTTGGAAGATCAGACTGCTCTTCTTTTTGAAAAGCTCAAATCAGTCTACTTCGAAATGAGGAAGCAATGGAACAAATACAAAAAAGAATGGCAGAAGTTTAAGGTTTTGAAAAAGCAGAAACAAGAGTCATCAAAAGAAGAAAATGAAGAAGAGAAAGCGGCAAAGGTAAATAAGGGAAAAGAATCTACAGAAGAAGATGGCCTCGAAGCTCCTCATTTTAACCGCGTTGGATGGAAAGTGATTCAAGTCAGTTTCAATGCTTTGCTTTTAGAAATCCGGTTTCGCGTCAAATGGAAAAAGTTTGTTTGCACTGAAGCCGATGTTTTCCGGTATCCTCTTTTTCAGGTGCTGGTTGAAGAAATTCGGGAAATTGACGAAAAGACCCAGGGATTTGAGTTGCTGGAACGAGCGCAATTGGCACAAACCAGAAACAAACAACTGGCACGAAGACTTCAATTTCTCAACGACCCGGACCTCATATTGCCGGATAGATCAAGGACTGCCAATGGTGAAGAAGGCGAAGAAAACTATGGAAAAACAAAGCATGCACCGGTTAAAAAAAGTAAAAAGGCCCTGCTGATTATCCCTCTGATTGGCTTGATCATCGGCGTGCTTTCGCTTCTTAGCCTTTTTCTAAAACCTGATTCAAAACAACCCAAATCTTTCCAATCTCAAAGTTTTAATGAAGCAGGAATGGCCAGTCAGAAGGGATCTTCATTCGAAACTGTGGTCGTGCCTGAGAGGCAGCAATCAAAAAGCACATTCCCTCAGCTCGCTGAATCAAAAAAGGGAGGCCTTCCGGTTTATGCTCCCAATGAAAGTATGAAAAAACTTTCCGATGCTCAGGAAGTGACAAGGGAGATGCTGCAAAAAACAATGGCTGAAGTCAATGAACTGGCTGTTCTCGTCGTCAATGAAAACTCTGCACAATTGATTTCCGGCGAAAATTTGCTACTGTTTGAAACGCTTGCGGAGTTTGAGAAATTTTTAGACGAAGTTGCTGATCAGTACCAAAGAATGATTGAAATTGCTGAAGTTCTTGGAGAAAATTTGTCTCAATATGACATTTCTGTTTTAACTGCCAAAGAGGGGGAAGCAACAGGCTACACCCTCGTTCTTCGAAACAAAAACGATCAGGTAGTCGGCAAAATCAATTTCAGCACCACTGATCTTAAGCTTCAATGGGAGAACATCGAGGATACCCTCGTTGTGAAAAGTGTTCAGGAGTTGATCAACGCGATTCGATTCCTGGCAAATTCCAGGTAGTTGATCTTGAAAAATTGGAGATGAAGAAATTCAAATAAGCAATATTCAGGGTATCTATCGAAAGATATGTGCTGTGAAAACTGTCAGGAATTTAAATTTTCAGGTTCTGGATAGATGGTGATTTAGGGAATTTCCAAAAAATTGAGGTTTGCGAAATTTAGAAGGAATTTTTCCCCTATTTCAATTGCTTCCTGTGTATTTTTTGTGATATCTCCGGGATGGTGCGCGTCTGAATTGACGATCACTTCAATATCGTATTCGGCGGCCAGTTCCCAAAACGGCGGCCAGGGATACATGCAACGCATGCCGAGGGGGGTAGAAATCTTCGGTTTTCTGAGACCGTAGCCATTGATTTCCAAAGGTATTTTTAAAACCTCGGCAGCTTCAAAAATATCCCTGGCCGCTGAAATCGTGTTGTCATCCCAGTTCAAATAGCAATTGCCAAATAAGTCGGGATGAGCCATGAAAGTAAAAAGACCGGACCGCATTGAATCAATGAAATATTTCGTGTAGGCAATTAACCGGGCTGCATTGTCAAGCCCTCCATAGGCTCCAATCCATTCTCCATCTACAGGAACGAAGTGAACGGCACCGATCAGGTAGTCAAACTGGAGTTCTCCCAGCAGTTTTTCCTGATAAAATGAAACGTACTGTTGATCAAACTCGCACTCCATCCCCTTTAAAATAGTGAGTTGTGGGAATTGTATGCGTGCGTCATCAATGGCCTGACAGTAATCAGGAAGTTCAGACAAGTCCATCCGGATATGAGGCCAACGGTCGTCCGGCAGAGCTGAGTGATCTGACATCCCTAATACGGTCAAGCCTTCGGCAATTGCGGTTTGACAGTAGTCCGACACATCGCCTGTAGCGTGTTTGCAGCGGTAGGTATGGGTGTGGTAGTTTTTTTTCAGCAAAATTCTTGAAAATAAAATGAGAAGCGCTCTTTAAAAGAGCGCGCGGCGAAATTTTAGTAACGGGGCATGCTGGTGTCGACAATTTCAGCCCAGCGGTCGATCCCCCCTGTCACACTTTTGAGTTTAGTGAAACCTTCTGCATGAAGTTTTTTCAAGGCGTTCATGGATCTCACCCCTTTGTAACAATACAACAAAATTTCATCTTCAGGATTCAATTCCGGGATGTATTTGTCAAATTCGCCCACAGGCATCAGTTTGGCTCCGTCAATATGACAGATGTCCCACTCGTTGGGATCACGAACATCCACAAGTACAACTTCTTTTCCTGATTTTAGAATTTCTTCCAATTCCTGGACGTCCATACTGAATGCCGCTTCGTCGATGTCTTCTTTTTCATAACTCGGCATGGGGATGTCGCAAAAGGCTTCATAATCGATCAGCTCGGTTACGGTGGGGTGTTCTCCACAGAGTTCACAATCTGGATCTTTTTGAATTTTTACGTCCCTGAAAGTCATTTTCAATGAATCAAAAAGCATCAAACGTCCTACCAAAGAATCGCCTTTGCCCAAAACGAGTTTTATCGCTTCGGTCGCCTGAATTAAACCTACTGTCCCCGGGAGCACGCCCAGGACCCCAGCTTCCGCTCAACTAGGAACAAGTGCGGCAGGGGGCGGGCTTGCATACAGACATCGGTAACAAGGCCCTCCTTCATGGGGATTGAACACTGTTATTTGCCCCTGAAATTTAAAAATTGAACCATAAACAAGCGGTTTTTTAGTAAAAAATGCAGCATCATTGACCAGGTATCGAGTTTCAAAATTATCAGAACCGTCAACGACCAGGTCATATCCGTTGAACAGTTCAAGGACATTGTCTCGACTCAGACGGGTATCGTGAATTTCAACCTCGATTTCTGGATTTCCCGCAAGGATAGTCGCTTTAATCGATTCAACCTTTGGCCGTCCCACATCGGCGACTCGATGAGCGATTTGACGTTGTAGGTTGGAACTGTCAACCACGTCAAAATCAACTATCCCCAGTTTGCCGATCCCTGCAGCACCTAAATACATTCCCAAAGGAGAACCTAAACCGCCAGCCCCGATCAAAAGGATTTTTGCTGCCTTAAATTTGAGCTGCCCTGCCATACCGACTTCGGGTAATGTCAAATGACGGGCATATCGATTGATTTCTTCATTCGTTAACTTCATCTTACCCTCTCGTGTAAGTGGGTGTTACCTTATATCTGTGTATATAGCACTATTTCAGTACTAATTTGATACTCAAAAATACTTTAAGATCTTTCAGATGTCAATATTTCGTTCAAGGAGGAAATCTCATGGACGGTAAAATCGGATCAGGACCAATGCCAGTCCGAGAAAAATGAAATTGGTTAGCCAGGCGGCGAGAAACGGGGAAAGAGCACCTGCGTTTCCAATTGCCAGGAAAATCTGATTGGTAATCCAAAACAAGATGCCAAATAGACTGCTCATGGCCATCCCTTCAGCAGCTTTTCCCTGTCTGGAATGAGAAAGGGACAATGACAATCCTAGCAAAGCCATAATTAGCAATGTGAATGGAAAAGCGAATTTTTGGTGAAATTCTACCCAATGACGGGTAGCGTCGTGACCCTCCTCCTGGAGCCTGAAACTGGTCTGATATAGCGACCAGAGGGGCTGATGCCGAGGATTAAGAGATTGTTCGAAGGAAACGGTAGGGAAGTTCTGTGCTCGTTCCAGCCTTTCTGATTCCTGTTGGAACGATGATTGCTCTGAAAGAAAATCACGATGATTGATATTTTTAAAATGCCATTCTCCCTGTTTTTGTTTTCCTGTTTCGATGGTCGTGCGCTGCGTGACGCGGTAGGGTTTATTTTCAATATTAAAAATAGCAATCTGTCCGATGCTTTCGTCAAATTGTCGAATTCCAAAATAATAAATGCGTTCTTTTCCTATCTTCCACAATGGAGGGAGGGATTGCGTGGCTTTTTGGAGAGACCAGTGTTTCTCCATCCAGTTATAAACATAGTTTTGATTGAAATAGCTCAAAAGGGCAATCACCGTTGAAACCCCGAGAACAGGAATGGCTAGTTGGAAAACACTCATCCCGGTGGTCCGCATGGCCACAATTTCAGAGGTACGATTCAGTAAATTGAAGGTTGTAATGGTAGCCAGCAAAATGGTGACAGGAATGATCAATTCCAAAAGATCTGGCATCAGCAGCGCAGTTTCTTTTAAAAATAGGAGAAAATGATCAACACTGGAAAAAATATTACCCAGACGGCTGAATAGATTTCCAACCACGATAATCATCACGAATGCGAAAAGAAACAGAACAAAAAATTTTGTAAATTCTTGAGCTATATATTTTACAAGAATAGTCATATTTTGTGATGTGAAAATGAACCATCAGATGCGGATCACTGCGTCTGATTTTTCATTGCGAGAGAAGTGCATTTTCGGGTCATACTGGCCAATGGGCATCAGGACCTGGAGCTTATGTTTTTCAAGGATCATGCTTGCTATGATGTTTCGCATCAGTTATAGTCAAAAAACCGTCTTCTTGAATGGAGAAAAATACTTTTTTTCTCCCAATTTTGACAAATTTCAGTATAGATCTCAATTTTGGAAGGATTCCACCCATGTCGCAGTCTGTTCTTGTGCTTGAAGAAAGTGGTCCCATACAAGGCATCATTGCCTCTGCTCTTGAAGATAGTGCTCTTGCTGTTTATCATGAAAGCCAACGTGAACAGTTTTTTGAAACAGCGAAACAACTCCAGCCTGATTTGATTTTTATCAGTAATTCTGATCACAAACAAGAGTATGAAGTATGTCGGCAGCTAAAGGGTGATAAAAATTTGGGAATCGTTCCCTTGATTTTGATGGCGGAATCTCGCGATGATCTGGATCGTGTCATGCTGCGTGAATTGAAAATTGATGGTCATTTGAGAAAGCCCTTTGAAGCATCAGCATTGCAGGAGAGAATTCGGCAATTTCTTCCTTCTGCATTTCCTCTCCCTGCAGGAGAAGCATATGATAGAGCTCAATCTTCAGAAGAATTGGATTCAGACGCAATGAACGATTTTTCTGTTCTTGATGATGAGATGCTGGACCTACTCAATGGTCAATCTGAGGAGCCGAATGTTGAGGAAAGCGCTGTACCTGAAGTGGATTTTTCCGATGAGTTCAGTGAGGACGATGATTTTGAAATCGAGGAGGAAGACGAGACCATGAAAAAAGCGGATAACGAGATAAATGATACTTTAATGGATGAGACCTTGTCCTTGTCTGAAGTCGATGAAAACCTGGAAACCGTTGATTCTTCTGAATTTGAAGAAATGGAACTGGAAAATGTTGAAGAGGAAAACATTTTTGAAGAAGAAATCATTTTCGAAGAAGACAGTTCTGACGATGAGGAAGAGGGATTGGCTTTAGATGACGACGAAGCGGAAGCACTGGAATCGATTGATGAAACAGATGGTGGACTGGATGAGGAAGTTGCAGAATTTAGTTTGGAAGAAGAACCGGGAATGGACTTGGACGATTTTGAAGAAGAGGATCTCGAAGTACCTTTGAGTGATCTAAAAGAATCCGGTATGGAAGACGAAATGGTCCAGGCCCTGGCGGCCCAGGATTCTGAGATGCTGGATTTAGAAGACGATTCCGCGGATGACTTTCTAATGGAAGAGGAATCCCTTGAAATGGAAATCGAGGAGCAGGATGAATTGAGTTTGGACTTGGATGAAGATGATGACTCTGAAACCCTGAGCTTGGATGGAGTTGATCCTGAAAAGATAAAATTAGGCAGCGGGAATGATGAATTTGATTCCGATGCTGTCGAGATGATCCTGATGGACGATGATGAGGAAGAAGAGCTTTCGTTAGACTCAGATGATGAGGAAGAGGAAGGATTGGCTCTGGACTCAGATGATGAGGATTTTCTGCTTGAAGAGGAGGAACAGGGCATTGAAATCGATGAGGAAGAACTGCTGTTGGATAGAGATGAATCTGGAGAAGGGATCCTGGATGACGAAAAACTTGAATTGACTGAGCTTGATTTTGATGAAGAAAATACGAGTGAAATGGACTCCCTGATCGTTGCCGGCGATGACGAAATGATGGCGAGCGGGGAAAATGCAGACGATTCCCTTGTGCTGGAAGATACCGATTTCTCTCAAGAAAATGTAATTGAGGAAGAAGAAATGGATCTCGACCTGGAGGAGGAAGAGTTCGCTGAATCCCGAAAGGACGCCACTCCTGAATTTGACGATGAAGGTCCTACTCAGGAATTACGTCCTGGATTAGTCGATATTCGCTTGGACCTTAATGATTTTGAAGAAGAAATTGGAATCGAAGATTATGATGAAACACAGGATCAGACACTGAATGAAAAATTGGTGGATATTCGTTTGGATGAAAACGATTTTGATCCGGATCTTCCTGATATTATCGCGGATGGTGACGAAGGTCAGGAGATGGAATTGGATGATTTTTTACCCACCGACGATCTTGCTGAGATGGATGCTTTCGTTTTGGGAATTTCCAGCGAAGAGAAAAGTGCCGAATTGGAGCATGAAGAAGATAAAATCATTTTGGAGGATGCGCCTTCGAAGGAGGCAATCCAGGGTGATGAAAATCTGGAAGAAGATTTAGATACAGAAGCTGAATTTTTAGACGAGATGCCCGAAGAAAGTTTTGAAGAAGACCTTGATGATGAAATCTCGGGAGATCTCGAGACGGATATTTCTGAAGAGGAAAGTAGTGAAAATGCTTTTGAAGATGAAATGACGCTCGATTTTGAAAGCGAAATTCCCGATTCTCTTGAGCTAGAATCAGAAGAAGATGAGACTTCTTCTATTGATGCAATCACCAAAGATGAAATTTTTGAAGAAGATCTCGATTTGGAAGATAGCAGCGAGATTGATGAATTGGATACCACTGAAATGGAAGAAAAGGCCCTCTCTGAGTTGAATGATCTGGAACAGGAAATGGCAGAACTCGAAGAGAAGGACTATGATTTGCATTTGGAGAAATTAGACGATTCTCCGGCCCTAACGATGGATTTGGACACAGAAGAAGAGGTCAGCAAAGAACTCAGTGCGGAAACAGACTCTCTCGAAGAGCCGGAATTGATTTTGGAAGATTCCACGGAAGGAGAAGATATGATAGAGAGTACATTCGAAGAACCTGTTTCTGAATCACCGGAAATTGCCTTTGAGACGGAATTGGAGTTGAGTGATGATGAATATTCGGCATCAGATGCAGACCAGGTGATCTTTCAGAATTCTGCTTCAAGCGATGAAATTTCCTCAAGTGAAACCTCTGAACAGTTGGGAAAATTGCTGGAAAGTATCATCACTGGCTCAGTTCAGAAATCAATTGAAACGGCGATGCCGGAATTGGTTGATCAAATTGTGAAGAAGATTAAAGAAGAGATGTGATTCATTCACATAAAAACCAACTACAAGTGATCTTGAATGGAGGGATTTATGGAATTTGCATCGGAAAATACAATTCGCCCGCCCGCAGTGGCAAACAGTTTCTATCCCGGAGATCCCGCAATTCTTCGTGCCCAAATAAAAAATTATTTGGAGGAAGTTCCTGTAGAGCAAAAAAAAATCCCCAAAGCCATTATTGTTCCCCACGCAGGATATATCTATTCTGGTCCTATAGCTGCGTACGCGTATAAGGCTCTCGTAGCAGCTAAATCCGTGATCAAGCGAGTTGTGCTTTTAGGACCCGCACATCGAGTGCAGGTTTCTGGGATTGCAGCTCCTTCCTCCGCTTTTTTTTCGACACCTTTCGGTGAAATTCCTGTTGATCAAGCGGCTATTGATAAGTTAGTGCAGCGCTTTGAATATGTCCAATTCTTGGATCGTGCCCATGTCTCGGAGCATAGTCTGGAAGTACACCTTCCTTTTTTACAGGAGGCACTCGATCGTTTTTCTCTAATTCCTTTCCTGGTTGGTAATGCAAGCGGGCCTGAAGTGGGAGCCGTGTTGGATGCTTTGTGGGGAGGGCCGGAAACATTGGTCGTGATCAGTTCTGATTTGAGCCACTACCACAGTTATCAGGAAGCCAAACTTCTTGATCAAAGGACCGCTGAAATTATCGAACAATTCAAAGGAGAAAAGCTCGATTATGAAAGTGCTTGCGGTCGTAATCCGATCAAAGGCCTGCTTGCCGTTGCTCCAAAATACCATCTGCAAATCGAACGGGTTGACCTTCGCAGTTCTGGTGACACTGCCGGAAGTAAAGATCAAGTTGTCGGTTATGGTTCATGGATACTGACCCAAGACTGAAATGGTAATCTTTTCATTTTTGCTGGGTTGAGTCCCCTTAATTGGCACATAGTTCTGAAATTATCCTTTTCTTGTTATTTTACTCCTATACCTTCTGAGGGTCCAGCACTACAGATAAACGGAGCCGCTATGGAAAGTTCTTTATCCAAGCAGACAGAATTGTCCTCTGATGAAAAAAGGCATTTGTTGAAATTGGCTAAAAAGTCCATTTTGCATGGCCTGAAATTTGGATCACCTGCTGAAGCAGAGGCAAAGGATTTAGAAGGTCTCCTTGCGGAAAAAGGTGCATCATTTGTCACTTTACACAAAGCAAATCAGTTGCGGGGATGCATTGGTTTTTTGGAGGCAAAACGTCCTCTGGCGATTGATGTTTTGGAAAATGCGTATTCGTCTGCTTTCCGGGACTCTCGTTTTCCTCCTCTGCAGGAGAAAGAAATGGGCGGTTTGGACATCAAAATTTCGGTTCTTAGCCGGCCTGTACCGATGGAATTCGGTTCAGAAGCAGATTTGATCCGAATGCTCCAGCCTGGAATTGATGGTTTGATCTTGTCTGAAGGAAACCAGCGGGGGACCTTTCTGCCGAGTGTCTGGAGTGATCTCTCGTCTCCTCAACAATTTCTGCAGCATTTAAAACGAAAAGCAGGCTTTTCTGCTGATTATTGGTCCTCTGCAATAAATGTGGAACGGTATTCTACGGTGGAATTTGGAGATGACGATGTATAGTCCAGGAAGATTCTGGCATGCTTTGAACGATGGGCGCATTCAGTGTGATTTGTGTCCCCGTTTTTGTCGATTGCATGAAAATCAGCGAGGTTTGTGCTTTGTACGCAAACGGGAAGAAAACCAAATGGTACTGACCACCTATGGTCGGTCAAGCGGGTTCTGTATTGATCCTATTGAAAAAAAACCGCTCAATCATTTTCTTCCGGGCACACCGATTTTGTCTTTTGGAACAGCAGGCTGCAATCTCTCTTGCAAATTTTGTCAAAATTGGGACATCAGCAAATCCCGTGAAATGGACCGTTTGATGGATCGAGCGGATCCACAGACAATTGCACGGACTGCAAAAAAGCTCGCTTGTCGCAGTGTCGCATATACCTACAACGATCCTGTGATTTTTTTGGAATATGCCGTTGATATTGCTCAGGCCTGCCAAGATGAAGGAATTTATTCGGTTGCGGTAACTGCCGGGTATATTACCCCGGAAGCAGGAGAAGAGTTTTTCCGAAATATGGATGCGGCCAATGTTGATCTGAAAGCTTTTTCAGGTAGTTTTTACAAAAAAGTGTGTGGTGGAAAATTAGAGCCTGTCTTGGATACATTAAAATATCTCAAACAAGAGACCAATCTTTGGTTAGAAATCACAACTCTCCTTATTCCCGGGCAAAACGATTCAGAGCAGGAATTGGAAGATTTGACCCAGTGGGTTGTTGAAAATTTGGGTAGGGAAGTTCCGATACATTTTACCGCATTTCACCCTGATTGGAAAATGAGAGATCTTTTACCGACTCCCCCTACCACTTTACATCGAGCACGGAAAATTGCTCAAAAAAACGGAATCTATTATGTGTATCTCGGCAACGTCCATGATAAATCCGGTTCCAGTACTTATTGCCACAACTGCGAAAAGGTCCTGATCGGCCGGGATTGGTATGTTTTGAGTGAGTGGAATCTATCAAACGGGGGACTCTGTCTCAACTGCAGGGCCCGTTGTCCGGGAAAGTTTGAAGCACTCCCGGGAACGTGGGGTTCGAGACGCCAATCGGTCCGGCTCGATTCAATGAAAGTTTAGTCGCTTTACAAGCGATCGATAAAACGAATTTCTTTAGTTTTCGGGGGCACTTCAAGAGCACGCCCACGTCGTTCTCCAAATTGGAGGTTGAAGGAAAACGTGGCAAAAGTGACATCGATGATCGTGCTTCCTTCACTCGTTAGCTTTATTGTTCGTGTTCCCAACTTGAGGTTGTATCCATCAATAAAGGGAATAGGAAATTGAAGACTGGTGGAGATATTTTGATAGGTCAGTCCTGCCAGTGTTTCTTCCTGAACTCCATAACTGATGTCGATTAAAGGAGACCAGACAAAGCGGATTAATCCACCTGCCCGATTGCCGTTGGAACCAGATTCTCCCGCTGCATTTTCATCCGTTTCACTATAGCTTCCCAAATCTCCCAGAAGTTGAAGTGCAGTGCCCCCCAATTCAAAAATATATCCGAATCCCACCAGCATCAGTGCAGGTTCAGTAAAGTTTCGTTTTTTATAGACAGCTCCGGGAGGAAGGTCTTTCAATCCATTCTGATCGAATTTCAGTGTCCCTGTTGTAGAAGGACGATAGGTGAGACCAATATCCAATTTTGGCAAAAAATTTGGAAAAAGAATTCCATAGTCCAGGTAGACATATTCGGCTGTTCCCAAAATATCAATGCTTCCTATGAAATTGGCTGGGGATAGCGGATTGGTTTGGTTGATCAGTGCGAACGGATTTAAGAACTTAATATTGTGATTGAAGGTTCGGATGTTGTAGCGGATTCCAAGCGAAAATGGCTTGAACGCAATACCTGCCAAATAACTGAACGTATCATAGTCGAACGACTCGCTTGCTCCCGTTTCATTTTCAGTCCCGGTAAGTGGATCTCCATTCAAATCCAGAAAAGATCCATTGCCGTATATTTGACGTTGATTGTCGATACTCACTCCCAATGAAAATTCGTCAAATGGCCAGACAAATAGCATGTTGAAGATACTGAGCCGTGCTTCCTCATATTCGATTCCGGAAACTTCCGTCAGTCCGTCAGGCGCGAGTACGGATGCTTCCTCTCTATTGAGCGTAAACTGGTCCACAAATGTGGAAAGCTCTCTTTCAGTTTTTGTTGCCTTGGTGGAAGCATCGGTGTTTCCCAGCACCCCATATTGAAAATGAAACCGATCAACCAAGCCAACTGTTGCCGGATTGATAGTAACCCGAGTATTGCTCACTCCACCTGCAAAATCTTCAAAATCGGCTGCCCTCAAAACAGGAATGAATAAACACGAACCAGCAATTAAAGAAAGCAATATAAAATAAAACGTAACAGATTGAAAAATTTGCTTTCCAAAATTTATATTTGTTCCATATAATTGATTCAATTGCGATACCGATGATGTGTTATAACTGGTATGTTGAAAGATGACACAAAGTCGATTACTAGCAAAAACTAGATGCTTTGCCAAGAGATGTGATTCAGATAGTCTTCAATGCAATTTGTGAGACGTGAATTTTTCGGCATTACAGAAAACATTGTAGATTTGTCATTCACATTTTTTTTGATTTTTATACTCTCTCATTCCATTAAATATAATTCGAACATTTAAAGATTGACAGGGGCAAACTCCGTCATATATGATTTTTTAAGAGACAAACGGCGGGCTGTTTTCGGCATTTAATTTTAACGAGGGAGCTCGAATCAATCAAATTTCAACAGGAGAACAAAAAATGAGAAGATCATTTAAAAAATTATTCATTGCAATGCTGGCTGTCGCCCTGGTCGCAGTGGTCTCACCTGTCGAGGCAGAAACCTTGAGACTCCTCACCTGGGGAGGGTATGCGCCGAAGGAAGTTATTGAGCAGTTTGAAAAAGAAACGGGAATCGAAGTCAAAATGACTAAATCGAACAATGAAGATATGATTTCCAAATTGAAAGCAACGGGTGGGTCGGGGTTTGATTTGGCACAACCCAGTCAGGATCGAATCACCAGTGCACAGGCGGATTTTGATATTTACAAACCGATTGACTTGAGCAAGATCGACGCCAGTCAGATCATCCCTTCAATGCTGGCAGCAACTAAAAAAAATACCTCGCTTGATGGGAAAGTCTATGGGGTTCCTCATGTTTGGGGGACCAGCGGTTTAGTCGTCAATCGGAAGATGGCCGGTCAAATCAAAGATTATGTAGATCTATGCGGTCCCGGATTGACAGGAAAAGTGACTTATCGCCTGAAGAGACCGACTCTGATTGGTTTTGCTTTTTCAATGGGAGAAGATCCCTTCGCAGCTTATAGTGATAAAGCAAAATATGAAATGATTTTGGACAAGGTCGAAAAGAAATTGATTGATTGCAAACCCAATGTGAAAGCTTATTGGAGCGGCGGTGATGCCATGTTGAACCTGATGCGTTCAGGTGAAGCAGTGGCAGCAATGGCATGGGACGCCGGCGGTTGGAAACTGAACAAAGATATGGCCGATATTACTTTTGTTGCTCCCAAATCCGGGGCTTTAGGGTGGATTGACACGTTTGCTCTTCCCCGTAAAACAAAAGCGGAAGAAGCTGCTTATAAATGGATAAATTTTGTAATGCGTCCGGAAATCGCCGGAAAAATCACTAGTTCTGCTGGAAACTTCACTGCCGCAAAAGGTGGGGATCAATATGTAGCTGATAAATTGAAAGCTCAATTTCAGGAAAGTTTCCCACCAGCAGATGTGGATAACATCAAATGGTATCCTCCGGTCCCTCCAGGATTAGAAGAGATTGAAGGAAAAGTTCTGGATCGGGTTAAAGCCGCTCAATAATTGCCTTTCATTGACGCCCCGGAACAGTTTCCGGGGCAACAAATCTTTATTCCTCCCTGATTCTGCTATCCCATTCACCGATCTCCTATGCCGGAAAATTCGAATGTAACATTTGATTTAGAATGTCGACAGGTCACGAAGTCGTTTGGTGATTTTACAGCTGTCGATCAAGTTTCCTTTCAAATTCCTACCGGTTCTTTTTTCTCAATTCTCGGTCCTTCAGGGTGTGGAAAGACCACTTTGCTGCGTATGTTGGCCGGATTTCAGCACCCTGACAAGGGAGAAATTTTGATCAAAGGCAAATCGGTTTTGGGTACACCACCCAATCGACGCCCCGTCAACATGGTCTTCCAGCATTTGGCGCTATTTCCAACAATGAGTGTGACGGGCAACATTGCTTATGGGCTCAAGCGCCGTAATGTCAAACGGGAGGAAATCAGGACGCGTGTTGCTGATGTATTGAAGCGGGTTGATTTACCGGATGCTGGAGACAAACGCATTGACCAATTGTCAGGGGGACAAAAGCAGCGAATTGCAATTGCACGATGTTTGGTTTTAAAACCGGATGTGCTGCTTCTGGACGAACCGCTCGGTGCTCTTGACCTCAAACTGCGTGAACAAATGAAAGTTGAGTTAAAGCTCCTCCAGGAAACATTTGGGACGACGTTTATATATATTACTCACGATCAATCAGAAGCCTTGGTGATGTCTGACCAGGTGGCGGTGATGAATCAAGGGCGATTTGAACAAGTTGGTACTCCTCAGGAATTGTATTATCATCCCGAAACTTCCTTTGTTGCAGGTTTCGTGGGGGACAGCAACCGTTGGGAAGGCCACATTGATGCAATCGAAGGAGAACGGATTCAAATCAAAACAGTGGAGGGTGAAAGCTTTGTTGGCAGGAGTATTGTCAAGCATCAATTAAAGAAGGGAGATTCTGTTGAAGTCTATGTTCGTCCTGAATCTGTGAATATAGAGAATCCGAAGAATCGATCTGATCTGCCCAATCAGTGCCGTGGGGAGGTCATCAGCGTCTTGTTTGATGGTGCTCGAAGCCAGTTTCTTATAAGGCTGCCCCAAACAGAGGGGGAGATCAGTGTGGCGATGCCGCAAACCGGTGAACATGCTCAATTACGCAAAGGAGATTCCATCAATATTGCCTGGGCTGCGGACCAATGTCTCTGTTTTCGTCGTTCTTCCGGGAATCATGATGGATAAATCTTCTTATACCCGATTCAGTTTGTGGATCTTGCTGCTGCCTTTTGTCTTATGGCTTCTACTGCTCATTTTATTGCCGCATGTGGATATGGTGAGCATCTCTTTACGAGAGCGAGTGTCTGCTCGAAATTATACTTTTAGTTTCAAAAATTACACAGAATTTTTCATTGAACCCCTTTACTGGAGGACCTTTGTACGAACCGCCTGGATGTCGGTTTTGGCTACTCTGATAACTTTGCTGATCGCCTTTCCTGTTTCTTATTACATTGCAAAAATGATGAGGGGACGACTCAAAGCATTGCTCTTCATTCTTTGTTTGATTCCCTTTTGGGTCAGCGAGCTGGTGCGCACCTACGGATGGATGATTCTCTTGCGTGAAACTGGATTGCTCAGCACTTTCCTTCAATGGATCGGGCTCAGTGATCAACCCGTTGAAATGCTCTATAACGATGTCGCGATCATGATTGGCCTGGTCTATACCTCGATGCTGTTTATGGTCGTCCCTTTAGTGACCACTTTGGATAGCCTGGATGACAGTCTGATAGAAGCAGGATACGACTTGGGAGGCAGCAACTGGAACGTCTTGACTGAAATAATTATTCCACATGCAATGCCCGGGATCGTGAGTGGCTGCATTGTGGTTTTTATGTTGTCACTGGGAAACTATCTCACTCCAATTTTATTGGGAGGCAAGGACAGCCTTTGGTTTACAGAGCAGATCTTTACCCAGTTTATTACCCGCTTTAATTGGGAACAAGGGTCGGCGTTTGGCATCTTACTGCTGATTCTTTCTTCTTTGATTGTCTGGGCAGGGTTGAAGCTTTCCCGTCAATCTTTCACAAATGTGATGTCCTAAATCAGATGATTCCGACGATCTCTAGCAGTCTTTATTTCCGTGGAACCTACGCCGTTTACGTCGGCTTGTTCTTCATCTTTTTGATCACGCCTTTAACAGTGGTCGGCATTTTTGCCTTCAATGACAGCATGTTCCCTTCAATGCCTTGGAACGGAGGTACCCTGGCTTGGTTTCTCAACGAAACTGAGCCGCAATTGGGACTATTTCATGATGAGGATCTGCTGGAAAGCATCGGGGTAAGCTTTGTGGTGGCCTGTTTTACAACGATTGCCAGCCTCGTATTGGCGACATGCAATGCATTTTTGTTTGAAAGAGAACAGTTTCCTGGAAAAAACCTGTTATATATTTTGATGCTGACGCCTCTTGTGATTCCGGGGGTGATCCTCGGCGTATCAATATTAGCATTCAGCAGCACTATAGCCAACTGGGCTGAAATGCAATTTGATTATGATCTTGAATTTTTACGCCCAGGTATAACTTTGGTGGTATTGGGACAATTTGCGTTCATTACAACAATTGCCACCTTGGTTATTTCTGCACGTCTGCGAAAATTTGATTCCAGTTTGGAAGAAGCAGCAATGAACCTTGGCGCTACCCGGATCGCTGCGGTGATGACAGTCACTCTTCCTGATCTTAAACCTGCTTTGATAGGAGCAGGGATTGTTTGTTTCTTAATGTCTTTTGAGAATTTCAATACCACCTTGATGCTGGTTGGTTCAGATGCTCCTCTCACCATTGCAATGTTCGATCGACTCAAGGAAGGTTCTACTCCGGTTCTGAACGCGGTTTCTCTCCTGTTGATGGTCGCTTCGGGTGTTTTAGCCCTTATTTCGGTTTTTTTTCAATCCGAAAAACCTGGATCATAATCAAATCTGTTCTTGAGCTTCCTATTTAAACTTATGATCCGACATCTGATTAGACAGTACCCGGTTTTGTTGAAAAGGCCCCTGTCTGTCACATGACCCCTGAAAGAAGGGCCAATCCCAATAAACAATGAGAATAGCATCAGCAGCAACAGCCCTACTTCCTTGAAATGAATGAATACTTATTAAAATTCCTGCTTCAAAACATAAGTTCGGTTTTTAAATCAAAGTGCTTCCCTTGCGGGAACATAATCATATCCGAGATCCCTCGCAACAGCCTCATAGGTGACTTTTCCATTATGGATATTCAGACCATTGAGTAAATGCTCATCTCCCAGCAGCGCTTCACGATAACCTTTATCTGCCAATTTCAGAATGTAGGGCAAGGTAGCATTTGTGAGTGCAAAAGTGGAAGTTCGAGGCACTCCACCCGGCATGTTGGCTACACAATAGTGAACGACGTCATGAACGATATAAGTAGGATCTTTGTGAGTTGTTGCACGGCTGGTTTCGAAGCACCCACCCTGATCAATGGCGACATCAACCAGGACAGAACCTTTTTTCATCTTCTTTATCATGTCTTCAGTAACCAGTTTTGGCGCAGCCGCTCCGGGAATGAGTACTCCTCCAATCACAAGATCTGCATCTTTAATTGATGTTCTGATCGACTCTTTTGTTGAAAAGAGGGTATCCATTCGATCTTCAAAAATCAGGTCGAGTTCCTGAAGCCGACTTAAAGAACGATCAATGATGGAGACATTGGCTCCCATCCCAATCGCAATTCTTGCAGCATTGACACCAACGACTCCTCCTCCAATAATTACAACTTTGGCGGGAGCTACCCCCGGCACTCCTCCCAGCAATACTCCAGACCCTCCATTGATTTTTTCAAGGCTATGAGCTCCTGCCTGAACAGACAATCGGCCGGCAACCTCGCTCATTGGCGTCAGCAGTGGAAGTCCGTGGTCATCGTTTGTTACAGTTTCATAGGCAATTGCGGTTGCACCGGATTCAAGCAGCAGCTTGGTTTGTGTAGGATCCGGTGCCAGATGGAGATATGTAAACAATACTTGTCCTTTTCGCAGCATCCGGCACTCTTCCGGTTGAGGTTCTTTGACTTTGACGATCATGTCTGCTTTTGAAAATATCTCTTCGGCTGTATCGATAATAATCGCTCCTGCCGATTCAAATTCCTTATCGCTGACTCCGATTCCCGATCCCCCATTTTTTTGCACCATAATCTGATGGCCATGGTGTACGATTTCAAAAACACCGGCTGGCGTAATGCCATTGCGAAATTCCTGACTTTTGATTTCCTTTGGAACACCTATCAACATCTTTGGATCCTCTGTTTTAAATATTTATCATATCCACAAGTCCTACAAAACTTGTACTCCTTAAAATTGTTTGAGTTCAAATGAATTGATCTCAGGCAAACTAAAATAGCACTTCCTATATATGTTACAAGTACAAGAATTTGAGAATACTCTCCTCCACCTTGTCTGAAAAATCGATGAGAAGAGTGTAAAGATTAAGTTTTTGAAGCGGAAAGGAAAGAAGGCGGGAGATTTCAATTGTTAGACAATCCACTGACAAATTGGCTTTTTGACAAGATTTTTGGTGTTTTAGAGCCTGCGGCCACTGATTTCGCGCAAATTCCGAATACGGATGCCAGATCTGGACTGATATTTACATTGCCTGTAAATAAAATTTTATCGAAGAAGTGATTCGTTCCTGTCTCAAATTTCTACACTTACAATTGAACAAATGGATTGTACCGCATTTCGTTACCAATCGTGGTTGGGGGACCATGCCCGGTGATAACATGGGTATCTTCATCAAGTGTATAGAGCTGATTTTTAATGGATTCGGCAATTGTCTGGAAATCTCCTCCTGGAAGATCGGTTCGGCCAATTGATCCCTGGAAAAGAGTATCTCCGGCGATCAAAAGTTTTTGTTCTTCAAAGGAAAAACTCATCGAACCGGGAGTATGACCTGGCGTGTGTACTGCTTTCCCTCTGAATTGGTTGATTTCCAGTTCTTCTTCATGTTCCAGCCAGTGATCGGGAGCAGGAACCGGGTTATAAGGGATGCCAAATCTTTTGCACTGACTTTCTAGATTCTCCCAAAGAAATTTGTCTGCCTGATGTACGGCCAACGGTGCTCCTGTCACTTTTTTCATTTCACCAGATGCTAAAAAATGATCGAGGTGCGCATGGGTATGGATGATCTGAATAACAGAAAAATCGTTCTTTTTTAAAGTCTCCAAAATGAGTCCTGCATCGCCACCGGGATCAACCACGATGGCGCGTTTGGAGACTGGATCTCCCAAAATTGTGCAGTTGCACGAAATTGGGCCGACTGGAAAAGATTTGACAAACAAGGAAGGATTAGTTTCCACAGCACTCATGCAGATTCCTTTTCTTCTTCGGGTGAACGTGAATAATTGCAATCGGCTTGAGGGCATTTGATAAAGTGATTCTTTTTGGTCTGTTTCTCTTCCAAAATCGGAAACTGGCATTGAGGGCAAGCTTCATTGATGGGGGGGTTCCAAAGAGCGTATTTGCATTTGGGATAGTCAGAACAGCTATAAAACACTTTGCCACGTCTTGATTTTTTTTCAATCAAGTTGCCTTTTGCACATTGCGGACAGGCGATCCCTGTGTCTATTTGGGCCTTCTTTTGAATGTATTTGCAGTCCGGATACTTGGCACATGAAACAAAAGGACCGTATCGTCCTTTGCGGCGAACCAGTCCGGAACCGCAGTTTTCACAAGTCCCTTCTACAGGGGTGACCTGGACTTCCTCCAGCGGTCTTGTGTTTTTGCATTCTGGATAATTGGAGCACGCATAAAACTTTCCATAGCGACCTGTCTTGACGATGAAGGGATTTCCGCACTTGTCACATGCGATATCACTCACTTCCGGTTTGGCGATTTGGGGTTTTCCCTCAGCATCCCATTCAAATTCAGAGGTGCTTTTACATTCAGGGTAGTTGGAGCAAGCCAGGAATTCACCGTTTTTTCCCCATTTGACGACCATCATATTTCCACAGTTTGAGCATTGGATGTCAGTTGGGATTTCCTGCTTTTTTACATCCCGCATGGAAACTTGAGCGGTTTCGAGGTCGGTCTTGAATTTTGTGTAGAAGGCACGAATTGCCTCCGTCCAATCGGCATCACCTTCCTCCACAGAATCCAGAATATTTTCTAGATGGGCGGTGAAACTCACTTCGAGAATTTCGGGGAAATTTTCAACCAGCAGATCGTTGACCAGCAGGCCGATGGAAGTGGGATGAAAACGATTGCTGATCCGTTCCACATATTCACGTTTGGTAATGGTTTCCATGATGGTGGCAAAGGTACTGGGACGTCCAATTCCCTTTTCTTCCAATTCCTTGATCAGAGTTGCTTGATTGTATCGGGGAGGCGGTTCCGTAAAGTGCTGTTTTGGTGTGATATGGCTCACCTGCAGTACCTCGCCTTCAATGAGTGGAGGTAGCGACTGTTCTTCGTCATCGTCCTTCTTTACATCGTCTTTTCCCTCTTCATAGAGCTTGAGAAATCCGGAAAAATCTAGGACGGAGCCACTGACCCTCCACAGTAACTCGCCCGCAGTTATTTCAACCTGAGTTTGATCAAACCTGGCGGATTCCATTTGAGAGGCCACAAATCGGTTCCAGATCAATTCGTAAAGTCTTTGTTGCTCTTTGTTGAGGAATGAACGGGTTTTTTGTGGAGGATACTCCATAGATGTCGGGCGAATTGCTTCATGCGCATCTTGAACTTTCTTTGCTTGTTTTGATTTGTAAACTCGCGCACTTTTTGGGCAGAATTCTTTACCGTAAGTCTCCGTGATCATTTGGCGCACTTCACTCAATGCGGCGTCTGAGATTCTCAGCGAATCGGTTCTCATGTATGTGATCAATCCACCGATTTCTTCACTGGTCCCCTCATAAAGTTGCTGTGCCAGGCGCATGGTTTGAGCACTGCTCAGACTCAATTTGCGGGCTGCTTCCTGCTGCAGGGTTGAAGTGATGAACGGTGCAACTGGATTGCGCAAACGCTTCTTTTTAGTCACCTTGCTGACGGTAAAAGCCGCTTCTTGCGACAGAGCCACAATGGCGGAAGCAGTTTTTTCGTCACCAATTTTGATCGTTTTCCCATTTTGTTGAGCAAAGCGAATCTGGAATGTCTTCTTATCCTGATTTTGCGCGACAGCCGAGATTTTCCAATATTCTTCGGATTTGAACTTACGAATGAGCGCTTCTCGCTCACAAATCAGCCTGACTGCAACTGATTGGACTCTCCCCGCACTCAAACCAAAACGAACTTTTTCCCAAAGTAAAGGACTGATCTGGTAGCCGACAAGACGGTCGAGGACGCGACGAGCTTTCTGCGCTTCGTATTTGTGAACGTTCAGTGCGCCGGCTTTTTTGATCGTTTCCAGAACAGAATTTTTTGTGATTTCAAATAAGAGAAGCCGATGGATATCTCCCTTAAAATAAGATCGAATTTCTTCCGCCAGGTGAGCAGCAATGGCTTCGCCTTCTCGATCAGGGTCGGCAGCAAGGTAGATTTTATCAGCGGCTTTGGCCGCTTTTTTTATGTCTTTCAACACTCCTGTTTTGGCAGCAATGACATCGTATTCGGGTTCAAAATTATTTTCGATATCAACTCCCAGACGATCTTTTGGAAGATCTTTGACGTGGCCTACGGAAGCAAGTACTTTAAAGTCAGAACCCAGGTATTTGTTGATTGTTTTAGCTTTTGCCGGAGACTCAACAATCACTAATGAAGTACTCATGATTAATTTTTATAAAAGTTGAAATGGAAGCGTTCAGACGATGGATTTCAAAGCACCTGCTGATTAACATGCTTGGTAAGTCAACCTAAAATTCTACATAAAATGTTGATTTACACAAGCATAATTTTTGGAAATAACAGATGAGGGGGGTGGAAGATTACTCCGTTTGGCGACTAATTTGCTGGATTTGAGGGTGAAGATCGAGGAATCGTATTCCGAAAATAATTCTTTGAGATTTTTATCAATTGCGGGCAAATCTCTTTTTCTGATAAAAATCGAGAGTAAGATGGGTGTACCATCCGCTGACGCACGCAATTACCAGCCAAATATGATTGCTCAAGTGGTTGGCAACCTGGTCGGCAGACCATTGATCAAAAAAACGTTCTTTGCTCAACAGGTATTCGTAAATGCAGGCCAGGACCACTGGAAACAGGAGGACGGAAATCACATTGTGTGTCCAACTGCGATGATGGTCGAGCAGTGGGGTAATAGAAACCAGGGCCACTAAAGTTGCGACTTCAAAATAGTCATAATAGCTGAGGCCCAGGAGAACTGCAAAAATTGCGCGAAAAAACCATCGTTGAGGAATGGAACTGATATCCAAATCGGGAAACATGCTGAAAAAGAGAGCAACTCCGAAAATTTGTCCGAGGACCAGTGGAGGGGCCGGAATTCCTAAGGGCTTGCTGAGAAAAATAGCGGTTGACGTGATGGCGGCACCAGTAATGATTCCTCCTGTGATGTGTCCTTTAAAATTCATATATTTTGTCTCCTTTATGATGCCTGGATCGATTCAAAAGAAAGGGTCTGTGATAATGCTCAGCGTGCAAGCGATATGCCTCATCATATCTTGTTGTCCCAACAGTTTTTTATAAAAAAACTGAGAGAACAGAAAAATGATATTAAAATTTGTGAACATTTTTAGTTTAATCTGTTACACAGTCACCGTCACGGAGGAAGTGCATGTATTCCGAAATCAGCAATACAGCAGTAGAGAAGGTTTATCCGAAAATTCCCGGATGTTTTTTGAATTGAATTGAACAATGTTAGTAGAGACCTGAATTCCTCCTGCGAAAAGCTTGACCGATGAATAATTTCAATGCTAACCTAAGAGATTTACATAAGTATATTTGATTTTGGGTTAAAGAAATTAAATTTTCGAATAAAGAGGAGAAGGAGTAGATGTATGTTGCAGAAGTTGTCCATTGTTACTGGAGTGACAGTAATTTTCGGAATAGCTTTATGGTTGGTTCAAGGTAATTTTTTCTCCACAGGTGGGCAGAAGAAAAACGCTGCCATACTGGCAAATCTGGATACCGAAAAATTATCAGAGATTCTGATTCAGAAGGATGACACGGAAAAAGTGGAACTCGTAAGAGGAGCGAATCAACAATGGGTGGTCAAGGACCTCAATTACGAAGCGAATGCTAAGAAAATTCAAGAGTTGCTCCTCCAAGTGCTCGATGTCAAACTGGGCGAACAGGTCACTGATAAAGCCAAACACCACGCGCGTTTTCATTTGCTGCATTTTAAAGAGAACAACAATCAATGGGAGGAAGAAAAAACCGGGAAACTGTTAATTTTGAAGAATGCTGGTGGCGAACCATTGCTTGAATTGCTGCTGGGAAAATCAAGGAGTGAAAAACAGGGATTTAAAACCGGAAATTATATTCGATATGCTGATAAACCAGAAGTCTTTCTGATTACAGAAAACATTGACGCCGACACAGACAGCAAAGAATGGCTCAACCTTAATATTATTGATTGGGATGGAGACGAAGTGATCAAATCCGTTGAATTGAAAAACGGAGATGATGTCTTTCGTTTTGTTCATGAAAAAAAGGAAGAAGAGTGGAAGGCAGAAGGATTGGAGGAAAAAATCAGTCAAAATGCTGTTAAATCCCTTGGCAATGCGCTCAAAGGGTTAAATTTTGACATTTTCATTCCCGCGGACACTCCGGCAGAGGAGACTGGTCGTGAAAATCTGGTCCAATATACAGCAGAATCGTATGATGGTCGAATTGTCCGTGTCCTTGTTGGGGACAAGGAAATCGAGAGTGAGGGAAAACACCATTATTTATCTGTTGAAATGGCTTTGAAGGATGGTGTTGCTGATGAAAAACTCCAGGCCGAAGTAGAAGAATTTAATCTGCGTTCGAAACCGTGGTTATATGGTCTGCATTCCTGGATGGGAAA
Source organism: SAR324 cluster bacterium (assembly GCA_015231825.1). Lineage (GTDB taxonomy): Bacteria > SAR324 > SAR324 > SAR324 > NAC60-12 > JADGAV01. Next base: position 55,641 of record JADGAV010000019.1, on the reverse strand, counting down.
GCGGTTTTTAAAGGTGCGTTCTGATTTGCTTGCAGAGGACAAGGAGAAATAATGATTCAAGTCGATAAATTATGTAAAAGCTTCGGCAGAATTCAAGCCGTGGACAACATTTCTTTTGATGTAGAAAAGGGTGAGATTCTTGGATTTCTGGGTCCGAATGGTGCTGGAAAGTCCACCACAATGAAAATGATTACTTGTTTCATACCCCCTTCGTCAGGAACGGCTAAAGTCTGCGGGCATGATATTTTGAAAAATCCTCTCAAAGTTCGAGAAAACGTTGGATATTTGCCTGAAAGTGCACCTTCCTATCATGAAATGCTGGTGGAAGAATTTTTGTTGTTTGCAGGGGAAATGCGCGGGTTGAAAGGGTCGGAACTGCACAATCATGTGGATCGCGTTCTGGACCAAACGTCTTTGCAGGAAGTCCGTTTCCAAATGATCGATACTCTTTCTAAAGGATATCGCCAACGGACTTGTTTGGCCCAATCACTCCTTCATGATCCTCCGGTCCTGATTCTGGATGAACCGACTGATGGTTTAGATCCCAATCAAAAACACGAGGTACGTACTCTGATCAAACGTATCAGTGAGAAAAGAGCCATCCTGGTCTCCACTCATATTTTGGAAGAAGTCGAAGCCGTTTGCAGTCGGGCGATTATTATTGCGGATGGAAAAGTGGTCGCTGATGGGACACCTGAAGACCTGTTAGCACGTTCCAGTTTCCACAATGCTATTTCTTTGACAGTTAAAAAATCCGACCCTGAGGGGCTTCTTTCAAAGTTACAAAATATCCCTGGTGTTCAGTCGGCTCAAGTGTTGAATGCGGAAGCCGGAGCTTCGGCTTCATTCATATTATTCCCTAAACAAGGGCAGATCATCTTGAGTGGAGTGGAACAGTTTATCCAGGAACAGCAGCTCCAGGTTGAGCAGCTTTATTCTGAAAAAGGTCGTTTGGATGAAGTGTTTCGTAAAGTGACTTTGAATGTATAGTGAGGAATCTATGACAGGATTAATGCCAATTTTTAAACGTGAACTCCGGGCGTATTTTCATTCGCCAATTGCCTATGTGTTCATCATTATTTTTTTAATTTCTAATGCAGGATGCGCCTTTCTGCTTGGGAATTTTTTCAATGCCAATCAAGCCAGCCTGGAAAGTTTTTTTGTGTTTCATCCCTGGCTTTATTTGTTGCTGATTCCTGCGGTAGGAATGCGTCTGTGGGCCGAAGAACGACAGTCGGGAACCGTAGAACTATTGTTGACATTCCCGGTGACCACCGTCACAGCAGTACTCTCTAAATTTTTGGCGGCCTGGGCTTTTGTGGGAATCGCCCTGTTTCTCACATTTCCCATGATTGTGACAGTACACTATTTAGGAGATGCGGATAACGGGCCGATTATTGCGGGATACCTCGGAAGTTTTCTAATGGCAGGTGCTTATTTGGCGATTGCAAGCTGCACGTCTGCTTTGACCAAAAATCAGGTGATTAGTTTTATCGTCAGTGTGGTGATTTGTTTAATTTTTGTTTTGTTGGGATGGGGAGTGTTGAACAATATTCTCAATTCTTTTTTTCCGGTCTGGATTTCTGATTTGGTCTCACAATTCAGCTTTACCACGCATTTTAATGCATTACGCCGTGGAGTGGTGGACCTGCGGGATTTGGTTTATTTTGTCTCAGTGATTGTGTTCATGCTCATGGTCAACGTTGTCATTTTAGATTCTCACAAAGCTCTTTAAAATTAGGATTCATATGAAACGGAGTCAATGGTCATATTCAACCTTAAGCATTGCGCTTTTGATTGTTTGTCTTGTGGCAGTCAATGTCGTATTTGGTTTTATCCCGCTGCGCGTCGATGTGACAGACGATAAACTCTATACTATTTCTGAGGGGACGAAAAAAATTCTGGACGATCTGGAAGATACAGTCACAATTAAACTGTATTTTTCAAAAAGTTATGCGGAGCTTCCTCCGCAGTTCAAAGCTTATGCCCAGCGAATTGAAGAATTGCTGGGAGAGTATGTGCATTTAGCAAATGATTCTATCAAACTTGAGGTTTTCGATCCGGAACCAGACAGTGAAGAAGAGGAATGGGCCCAGAAATATGGCATTTCTCGAGTCGGATTGCCGAGCGGAGATAGTTTTTACTTGGGAATGGTGGCCCTTTTGCTGGATCAAGAAGTGAGCATTCCTTTCTTTGATCTCAGGCGGGAGAAATTTCTGGAGTACGATATTTCTCAAACGATTTTGAGTCTCAATACTCCGAAGGCTCCAAAAATTGGAATCTTGAGCTCATTGAGTATCAGAGGCGGAGCCCCTCAAATGGGACAACCTCCGGGCGCAGGAGAATGGGCGTTATATTCGGAGTTGAAAAAGAATTTTGACGTTGAAATTTTGCAGACTTCTATTGATGAAGTCCCCGATGCCATCACCCTGTTGCTGTTAATGCATCCAAAAAGGTTGAGCGAGCAGGCTCAATATGCGATCGATCAGTATGTGTTGCGTGGAGGACGTCTGATTGTTTTTGTTGATCCAAACTCCAACCATGAGGCAAGAAATTCGAGACAGCAGCCAGGGCGACCACCAGACACGCGAAGCGATCTCTCCAAATTATTGAAAAACTGGGGGGTTGAATATGATGCCGGCAAGCTGGTGGGCGACTTTCGTTACGCCACTCAAATCAATGCTGGAAATGGGGAAATTGTCCGTTATCCGGTTTGGATGAGTTTGACAAGGGAAGCATTGGATGCTGAACATCCGATCACCAGTCAGCTTGAAAAGCTGCTTTTTGCTGATGCCGGAGTTTTGAAAAAAGTTAAAGACAGTCCTGCCGAATTTACCCCGATTATCCAGACTTCACCGGATAGTGGGATGGTGGATGCTTTTATGGTGCAATTCAGCCAGCCAGCACAGATCACACGGGATATGAAAACCGATCAGGAACCTAAAGTTCTTGCTGCGTTGCTGCGGGACAAGTTCAAAACGGCTTATCCGGAGGGACGTCCTCCAAATGTTCCCAAGAATTCTGAGGAACAAAATAAAAAAGAAGAGCCGTTGGCCCCTCTAAAACATGAACACCTGAACGAAGCGAAAGAAGCCCAATCTATTTTGATTGTTGCTGATGTGGATTTTGCCAGCGATACTTTTTCTGTACAAAAACTTAATTTTTTAGGGCAGATGATGATTCAACCGCTCAATGACAATCTAAACTTTGTTTTGAATGCGGTAGAAACACTCTCTGGAAACGATGCTCTGATGAGCATTCGTTCCCGAGGACGTTTTTCTCGTCCGTTCACTCGAGTCCTTGCACTTGAAAATCTTGCCCAGCTCCGATTTCAAAAAGAAGAATCTACACTTCAAAAGTCGCTTCAGGAAGTGCAAGAGAAGTTGAAAATGCTGCAAGAAAGAAAAGATCCCAAGAAAAATCGATTGCTCACGAAAGAACAACAGGAAGAAATCAGAAAATTCCGACTTGAGGAATTGCAAACCCGAAAACGGCTGCGGATGGTACGGAAGAGCTTGAGGCAGGATATAGAATCTCTCGGAAATTTTTTACTCGCCTTAAATGTTTTACTCATTCCCGGAATCGTAGCAATCTTGGGTGTGGTTTCCTATAGAAGCCGAACCCGAAAGCGGAAAATCTAGGAGCATGCAATATTACCAGAAATTGAAAACGGCTATTGAACAGCAAAATAGTTTGTTGTGTGTGGGGCTTGATCCGGTGCCGGAGCGTCTCCCTGAAGAAGTTCTGAAGGAAAAGAACCCCACCTTGTCGTTTTTGCTGCAAATTATCGAATCGACCCTGTCCTCCGTGGCGGCTTTCAAACCCAATTTCGCATATTTTGAATCTCTAGGTCCCAAAGGAATGGAAACGTTGGCACAGGTTATTGAAGCAATCCCTCAGGAAATCGTAGTCATAGGAGACGCTAAACGTGGAGATGTCGGTCATTCAGCCCAAATGTATGCAAAGGCAGTGTTTGAGACTTACCAGTGTGATGCGGTTACAGTTAATCCTTATCAGGGATTTGATGCAGTGGCACCTTTTTTGGACTATCAGGAAAAAGGCACCTATATTTTATGCCTAACTTCCAATCCCGGGGCAAACGATTTTCAAATCCCTGAAAATCTGTATTTGCGAGTTGCTGAAAAAGCAATGCAGTGGAATACCCGTCAAAACTGCGGGTTGGTGGTGGGTGCGACACAGGCTAAGTCGGTTGAGGCTATCCGTCACATTTCTGGAACCATGCCTTTCTTAATTCCCGGCATTGGTGCGCAAGGGGGAAATCTGGAAAAAACGGTCTCTTCTGCAGAAAATGGAACATCCTTTCCGTTTTTGATCAATGTTTCACGTGATGTTCTTTACGTTTCGTCAGGAGCGGACTTTGGCCGAAAAGCTGGTGAAAGGGCTCATGAAATCAAAGAACAAATAAATGCTGTTCGAAATGATTCCTAAAATCTGAAGATTTCTTTGATTTTATCCCAAAATGTTTTGACTTCGATGGATTGTGAAGAGAGCAAATTCACTTTCTTGAGAACTTGATCCTTTTTTCGCAGTTCAATGCTCCCGATGACTGCTCCCTCTTGAACAGGCGCCGATACTGAATCAGGAAGAGAGAAGTGTTGTTCAATCTTTTTGGCATCCGAAAGTTTTAAGAATAACCGAACATCTTCTTCAATCAGCAAACCAATTTTTTCTTGCCGGCCGTTCTTGACAGGAATCGATTTTTCTAATTTCTCGCCTTTTTCCAAAAGTTTGACGAGTCCGTACTGATTGATTCCTTTTCTCAACAAACGAGAAGCAACTTGAGTGCGTACCGACTGCTTCTTACTTCCAATTACAACTGCCAGAAGCCTCGTCTCTCCTTTTTTGGCAGTAGCAACGACACTGAAACCCGCTGATCGGTAATAACCGGTTTTTAATCCATCGACTTCAGGCATTTTACTGAGCAGCCTTCGATTGGTGTTCATCAGTTCAAACGTGCCGTTTCGGAAAGTATCCCTTATTGTAGAAGACCATTCGAGATACTTCGGGAATTTTAACAGTTCCATGCCGAGCAGCGCTTGATCGTAGGCGGTTGTGATGTTTTCCTCCTGGTTCTTTCCAGGCGGCAAGCCGTGGGGGTTGTGATAAACAGTATTTTTCATGTTCAGCTTTTTGGCATGCTGATTCATGAGATCAACAAATCCCTGTTGATCGCCTCCGATAAACTCTGCAACTGCAACAGCTGCGTCGTTGGCAGAACCGATCGCGACAGCTTTCATCAATTCGTTCAATTCAAAAACTTCCCCTTGCTTTAGATAGACCTGATGTCCTCCAATCTTGCTGGCCCATTTGGAAACAGTTACTTTTTCTTCCAGTTTCACCCGACCTTCACTAAGGTATTCCATCACAATCAAGGAAACCATCATCTTTACCAAAGAGGCAGGAACAATTTTATCATGCTCCCTGTCGGCATGAAGTATGGTGCCAGTACTTGGTTCGATTAAAAAAGAAGCTCTGTAATTTTCAGTATTGGGTTCAAATAGTTGGGGAGATGCTGAATAGGAGATGTTCGTGCCCAAACAGAAGAGCACCGAAACAAACCATAAAATGGTTAAACGCTTTTTATTTGTCATTTTAAATTCTTGTTATATCAATTTAATTTTTTTCGGTGGGCAGCGCGTCCTTGTCGAAAATGTAAAATTGAGCAGGATTCCATTTCCCACACAAAATACAACAAGAATTATGCCTCATTCAATTTAAGGAATTTTTTTCAGAAGTTTGAAGTTGGAAGAGAATATGCCAAAGAACCCGGTTCTTGATTGGATTGCCGGAAATTTTTTTGAAAAAAGAAGCGCTTGGCGCTTCAACCTATAACCAACGCAGGAATTATTACTTTAGCTGGCAAATGCAAAAATGTGTCCCAATTGCTGCTTCCCTTTTAGAATTATTGATTCAATATCTTTAGGATTGAGTTGCAGCTGGTGACCAATCTCATGGATCAGTTTCTGCTCTTTCTCATGAAATTCCGCATCAGCAATTGCTGCATCCGTGCAATCTTCAAGTATGAGAATGGCCAGTTCATTGGAAATCCCTTCAATAGGGAGAATTTTTTCGGGCTCTGACCTTAGGCTTTTTTCTCTCAAATGATCGAGTTGCTTCGGGTTTTCCGCAAATGATTTAAAAATTATCCCGAGATATTTTTGTTCGGAAGGATGAATGACTCCATCTGCCAGAATCATGTCTATCATGACATTCGCATACCAAAATTGTTGTTCAGGAGTCAGCATCTTATAGGTACTTTTATTCATTTTGTCCTGTTTGAGTTCAATTAATTGTGGCTTGATTTCATAGTGTACCCAATAAAATGTCCAGTCTTTTCAAAATCTAGATATAAAAAGATTGACAGAAAAATTTAATCAGGTGAAACTGTTGCGGTCTTTCGCAATCCTGTAAAAAAAGGACAGGCAACTCGGAAAATTAATCGAGTAGCGGCGTGTAAACAGCTCACTGCTCCTCAGGGAGTAGTTGCTATTAGTTGCTTCGTTAATATTAAAATCTGAAACGGTGTGTTATGCATGAAATGAACACTTTAGTGACGTTTTTTGTAATCTCAGGGATTTACATCTCCTTATTTTATCTTGCTGAAGTGATTGTCATCAGTAAACGAAAATAATTGATTTGTGATGTCCATTTCAAAATATAGGGCATTGAATTGGATGAAAAGTCTACGTTTCTGTTTTTTGATCATTTCCACTTGCTTTCTTTTTTGGGGAGCGGGGTGTTCAAGCTCCCTCATTCCTGTTTCTAAACCCCAGTCTTTTTTTCTTCCTGATTCTTTTACAAACTATCAATCCGCCGGCCGGGTCTTGCTTGTGACTCCTGATCAAAAAGTCCCAGGAGAGCTTGAATTCAGCTTGTCCAGAGATCTCGAACTACGATTCCAGGTCTTTGCTCCGATTATTGGAACTTTGGTTTATGAATTCCGGGCAAATAAAGATCAATTCATGATTTTGGACTTTAGGGAGAAAAAGTACTTCCTGGATGACAATGACTCCCAAACCCGGCAGCAATGGTTTGGGATTGATATCTCTTTGAATGAATTGAGATGGGTCGTTTGGGGCCGGATACCTCGTCAGGAATTTGAGCAGCATCAGGGACACTACGTGTCATCAAAAAGTTTGAAATTCACTTCAAAAGAGGCTGAGTTTTTCGTAACATTGGATGCAAATGGAATTATGAGTCAACTGATCAAAGAAGTGGAAGGAGTGTTAATCTACAAAGTATCCCTGCAAAAATATCAAGAGATTGAAGGGAATTTGTTTCCAAAAGTAATTCAAATTATTTCTCCCCTCAACCAAGGGAAACTCCGTTTGGTGATGAACGAAATCAGATCTCAACCCTACCCGCCCCAAGCCTTGACTTTTCTGCCTGGTGAAGGAATGACGCCATTTCAGGATGAGTAAAAATGGTGATGAAATTCAAAATGTTGGTTTTGATCGGTGCTGCCGGAATAATGGCCTGTCAATCTTCTCCAGAGCTTATAAATCGCTCACGTCCGTTGTATCCCTCAACTCCCGATCCGGACCGTTCGTTTTTATATCCTTCGATGAACAACCGTGATATTCTTTTTCTTTGTGAAAGCATTTACCGGATCCCTCAATTTAAATCAAAGCCATATGTGAATTCTTCCGGTCCGGAATTGCTGGTTGTTACAGAAAATACAATTACGGTCTATTTTTCGAATGACTACACCCAGTCTGTTGCAAGACCGGCTGCAGTTGATCTCCCTCCCGGCACCTACCCGTGCCGCTAGCAATATCGCCTCTTAGGATTTCTTGAATAATTTTTCTATAAATTTTAACAGAGTAACAGGGTTTTACTCCTGCAATAGTAGGGAAATCTTGTCTTCAAAAGGCAGAGTAAGGAGAATATCCAGTCTGTCGTCTCCATTGACATCAATGATTTTGATAAAGGCAGGTCGGTTTCCTGCCGGTATTGAACCCGATGCAATATGCGCACGAGAATAAGCTCTCTGATTGTTAGTTCCGGGGCGGCTGCCATCACCGTTGCTCAATAAAACCGTCAAATCTTGATCAATGAGATTTCCCACCACAAAATCTTCTACTCCGTCACCGTTGAAGTCGGCAGAAGCGAGTTGACCTGGACCATCGCCTACTCGCACATCCCATCGCACAAATATTCCTTCTCCTTCTCCGTATAGCAGGGTGATATCATCATCAATTCGGTTACTGATGGCTAGATCCATCAATCCGTCATGATCCCAGTCTCCAGCAATCATCCCCTGGGGGTCCTCGCCAACATCGGAGTTTCCGATTTTCTCGAAAGTGAATTCCTGTGGAGCACTGTTTTCGGATACATTGGAACAAGAGGTATTTTTAAAAATATTCACTCTTTCCTTGTTTCCGCTCAAGATGGCTAGATCCAGGCAACCGTCATTGTTCCAATCTCCAGTGACCAGCTGGAGGGGATCCTTTTCGACGCCATGGTTTCCATCCAGGATTGTCGATTGCTGATTGAGGATGTCGTAAATCAGGAAAACGTTATCACTTGAACGGTTGGCAATCGCAATGCCGAAACTTCCGGTCCCCCTGAATTGACCAGCAGCAAGTGAAGTAGGAAATTCCCCCACTTGAATTTCGACCGAGGTGTTGGCCAGGGAAAATTGATTCTCACTCAATTTTCCTTCCCAAAAACTGATACTATCAGCAACCGGGTGGGAGACGATTAAGTCTTGAATTCCATCACCATTTACATCTTCAACAATTAAACTTTGAGGTCGTTGATCGGTCCCTGTTTTTAATACCACCAAATTTTCAAAAAATTCATTTGGGTCATCAGATGTGTCCACTGAAGTTCTGATAAGAACTCGAATCGCTTGATCTTCCTCCGATACAGCAGAATTGAGCAATACCAAGTCTTCTCTGTTGTCATTGTTTAAATCTTTCATGACGAAATTTAACGGGTTGCTTCCTATCTGGTCAATTTCCATAGGCGCAGAAAATTTGAGTGTTTCGATAACACCATCGATCCGCGTGATTGTAATTTTTGTTGTCGTTGCAGTATTGTCTTCATCATCGGAAGGACGTTCTTTAAAACTGCAAGCAGTTGAAAGAAGAGTGAAACCGCAGAATGCCATAAATAAGCAGAGTTTAATAAAGTCTTTTTGCATTATCAATATTGAAACAGTTTTTGTAACCGAAATTTATAAAGTCATAAGTAGTTTTGGATCGTATCATCGTATGGTGAGATCCCCAATTAAAATACTGATATTGTCAGGCTTTGGCAACAAACTGCCTTCCCAGTTGTCAGAACGCGGTCGTTGCATTTTTTCCAGAGATTTTTCCATCAGCATCTTGGTATCTTCCTGAGGACTTGAACCTGAAAGCATATCGATGATTTCTGCAATGGTAAAATTATCCCAGAGCCCGTCTGTTGCTACTATCAGCCGATCTCCGTAGTTCAAAGCAATTTGCTGCATTTCCGGTTTTGGGATCTCATTTCCAGTCAGAGCCTTGGTGATGATATGCCGCTGCGGATGAAACAGTGCTTCTTCCGGTGAAAGATAGCCTTGATCAATCCAGGCGTTGAGCATCGTGTGATCTCGGGTTTCAAGTTTGATTTTCTGATCCTTGTCCAATAACGCCAGTTTGACATCCCCGACGTGGCAAATATTTAAAGTGCTGTTTTTAACCCAAAACATAACGAAGCACACTCCTGATTCAGGTGTGTGACATTCGCTTTGAATACGTGCTGCAACGCGTTCCTCAACGTGCATAATCTCGGCGAGATTGGGTGACGGCATTCGAGAAAGCTCGTCTGTTAAAATCTCTGAAGCCTTTTCTCCATCTCCTGGTCCGCCCATTCCATCAATCACTGAAAAAAATTGGAATTGGGGAAGAACGATTACCCGATCTTCATTCACTTTCTTATACCCTATTCCCCGTTTTGAATTAATGGCGAATTGACCATGGGGCAGATCGATCAGAAAGGGGTCTTCCAGGCTGTCATTTTCGTCAGAAGAGTGACCAATAACATAAGTTCTGGTCGATGGACCCGAGCCCAGGGTTGAGTTGCGTATCATTCGAGTCGATATAGGAAGAATGATAGATGATGGCGGTCTAAAAGCCATAAAGGATCAAATTCCTCATGAATTCTTTGAGGAACCCGGTTTCTTCTGGTGAAGATATTTTCTCTGAAAATGAAGTTTCAATCGCTGGTAGTCTTCGTTGGAGATTCGGCCCAATTGATACTCTTCTTCCAGATCCGTTAGTGCTGACAAGAGTGAATCTTGCTCATTAAAGTCCGAGGAATTTTCATTTCCTGAAATATATTCGCTCACCTTTTGAAAATACAAAGGATAGGCAATGACAAGGACCGTGGCGATAAACAGTAAAAGGCTCAGTACGATGATCATTTTTAAAATACACTTGTTTAAAGATTAATGGGAAAAGATGAAGATTGAAACGGTTGATTGGTTTGCAGGAAACATTGCCCCCTATTCCATGTTTCCAAGAGAGGATCTGTCCAAAATCCAGTTTTCCAACAAATCAAATTGTTGGTCGATAAGTTGTGGTTTTCCATTCAAAAGCACCTCGACCCCCTTGGTATTTCCAACTGTCAGAGCATAGCGTTCTTTTGCTTCCAAAGTGTATTCTTCTCCAGATTCCAACGAAATTTCAATGGGGTCTTCTCCGTCCACCGTAATGTTGAGCCAAACTGCCTGAGTGGTTTTGATTGAAAGGGTCAGCAGATCAGGATCAATTACAGATTCGGCAGGTTCGGATTCTATGCTGACCGGATCAGCCGAAACCGAAAAATAGGTCGTAGAAACAATTGGTAGCGTTTCTGTACTTTGCGTTATTTCCTGTTCCTCAGTTTCGTTGTCGCTTTCTTCACTAATTTTGTTTTCAGCGTCGCTCTCCACTAGACTTTCTGGAGAATTTTGCTCAGCTGGTTCTTCGCTTGCCGTGCTAGGTTCTTTCTGAATCGAGGTAGTTTCCGGTTCTTCAATTTCTTGGTCCGTGCTGGATGTCTGCAGTTCTTGAATAAACTGAGTCGAGCGCAGATTAAAATACTCATACGCGAAATATCCGGTTCCCAGTAAAATCAATAACAGGAAAGTGAAAACATATTTTTGATCCTGCCAGATCGGACGATCAATTTCGGTAGGAATGATTGCCGAATTGCTGATGTCAACCGTTTTCTGTAATTCGGGAATTGCGACAATTTCTTTCTGAAGCGTTTCCCCATCCATTCCCATGAATTCACCATAGGTTCTAATAAATCCTCGTAAAAAAACCGGACCGGGACTATGCTCCATGTCACCTTGTTCGATATCTCTCAAAATCCCAACGTTAATGCGCGTCACTTTGGCAACATGTTCCAGTGAAAATTTTTTTTTCTCGCGTGCTTCTTTCAGTTGACGACCAATATGTTCTAAAGGTGTTTGAGCTTTTTCCGTTGTTTCGGTCATTGATTCCGCCAAAAAAATAGATTTCTTGGATGGTGTTTAAATTTTATTGAATTTTCTTCTTTGTATGATCAAAGAAAGGGACTCATTGGTTATTTTGATAAATATTTTCCAACAATTATTTCCAGATCGGAAAGCACTTTTTCGGGAATCATCTCTGCTGAAGTAACAATCCCGTATTTTAGTGCAGAACCGCATGAACATGGACGTTCAGCAGGTAATATTTTTAACGTTTCCGAAAGAATTTTTTTGGATGTTTCTATATTATTATGCATGACTTGCAGGATCTGATCTACCGTCACTTCTTCCTCTGATTGATGCCAGCAGTCATAGTCAGTGGCCAGGGCGATGGTGGAGAAGCACATCTCTGCTTCTCTTGCCAGTTTTGCTTCCTGGATGTTGGTCATACCAATCACGGATGCTCCCCAGGAACGGTATAAGTTTGATTCAGCACGTGTCGAAAAAGCAGGCCCCTCCATGCAGATGTAGGTTCCTCCTTGGTGAAACGAGGCGCCGACCGTTTTGGACGCTTTTGCAACATATTTCAATAAATTTTGACAAACCGGATCACCAAATTGAACATGACCTACAATTCCATTTCCAAAAAAAGTGGAGACACGTTGTCGGGTTCGATCAATAAACTGATCCGGCAGAACAATATGTCCCGGGACTATTTCCTCTTTTAGACTTCCGACGGCACTGACCGATATCAGGTGGGTCACCCCCAGTTTTTTCATTCCCCAAATGTTGGCACGAAACGGAATTTCGGTCGGGGTAATTCGGTGTCCTTTTCCGTGACGCGGTAAAAATACGACAGGAATATCGTGAAGAGTGCCGCTGATAAAAAGGTCGGATGCCTCTCCAAAAGGAGTGGTGATTTTTTCTTCATTAACGTTCGTGATGCCTGGTAAATTATATAGCCCACTGCCTCCAATAACACCAACTTTCATAAATTACCCTTTTCTAAATCTTGTAAATCAAAAACTGTCTGCTTTCGTGGAAAAAAATAAAGTGTTTTTAACCGATTCCGGAATGCCGGGATCTACCGGTTTTTGCTCGCTGCCAGGCTAAATATATTGCCAGGTCTCCAGGTTGAATCTACAGAATGATGAGTCTTGGTCACTCAACGATATGAATGAATTGGAAATATCGAATTAAATAACTAAGATATATGCGTTTTTTTCCGCAAAAATCTCAAGTTAATTCCTGCTCTCTGTTCAGCCTCTTTACATGAATGAGCATTATTTTTCGGGAGACAATTAAAATTTTTAAGAGGATACAGGATTGTCAGTTGGGGTGACTGAATAGAGTTCTAGTCGGTAGCCGTGCCGGGCGGCAAAGTCGGAAAATGTGATCCGCTTGGCATAGTTTTCTTGATAGATCAAATGCAGGGCAGTGCTGATGATAGAAGGAGGGTATTTTCTGATGGTAAATCCAGATGCTTCTGCTCCCAGTTGCTCGACTAATTCTATGTATGGTACTGTTGATTTTGATGAATTTTGCATCATGGAGTTCAGTTCACCGCAGAGACTATCGTATTTTTGATCCGATATTAAAGATTCTCCTAACTGATAATACAAAAATGAATGGACCAGAAATTGTAAAACACGTTGCTGGAGTAACGAAGTAGTCATGCAGTTTCTTTTAAAATGAGGGGATCAATCCTGCGTATTTTAAGAGCTCTCTATGCAAAGTTCAATATCAAAAACGAGGGCTTTGCACGAAGCTTTAGACTTTAATGAATCGTTTAAAACGGTTTGAGACTCTAAATTGGGTTCCGTTTTCCATTTGGATTGTTATTTTTTCTCATTGCTTTATGCTGATAACCTCTTGAATCCTATGTTCTATCGTTCCTAATATTTCAAATTTCCCTTCAATTCCTTTTTTCCCTTGTTCTCAAGTAACAAAATCGCTTTATTATAAAGGCAGTTTTTTAAAACTGCAGATGATAAATTGCTCATTTATTCTAATAATTTTGAGGAGAAAATATGAAAACTTTCGCATTTTTCTGGTTGTCTTTTTTGTCTTTCAGTTTTTTTGCTTTTGCTCAGACCTTAAGCTTTACTGCAATTCCCGATCAAGATACATCAAGGCTGCAGCAGCGATTTGGAAAAGTGGCCAATTACCTTTCGAATCAATTGGGGGTATCGGTTAAATATATTCCTGTAAAATCTTACAGTGCTTCTGTCAACGCTTTTAAAAATGACCAAGTACAATTGGCATGGTTTGGTGGCCTTTCCGGAGTTCAGGCTCGACGTGGCGTACCTGGATCTCAGGCAATTGCTCAGGGAGAGGAAGATCAAAAATTTGTAACATACTTCATTGCTCACGCAAGTACGGGTCTGCAAGCATCCGATACGTTTCCTGAGGGCATAGCGGGAAAGACTTTTACATTTGGTTCGAAAGGTTCAACATCTGGACGTCTGATGCCTGAGTTTTTTGTTCGACAGCACTTTAAAAAATCGCCTCGGGACGTTTTCAAACGGGTAGGGTTCAGTGGCGACCATTCGAAAACAATTGCTTTGGTTCAAGCAGGAAGTTATCAAGTTGGCGCCCTTAATTATAAGGTTTGGGAACGAGAACTGAGTGAAGGGAAAATTGATACTAAAAAAATTCATGTGATTTGGAAAACCCCCACCTATGTCGATTATAATTGGACGGTTCGAGGGGATGCGGATCAAAAATTTGGAAAGGGATTTATCTCAAAACTACAAAACGCGTTGACGCAGATGAATGATTCGGAGCTCCTCAATTCTTTCCCCAGAAAACGTTTTATTAAAGCTGATAATTCCATGTACGAGCCCATCTTAAAAACGGCAGTGGATGTCGGGATTATAGAAAAATAGTGAATGTTTGAACTTGATAATGTCAGTGTGTCTTACAAAGATGCACTGGCTTTGAAAGATATTTCGATCCGGATTGAAGAAGGTGAAAAAGTTGCTTTGATTGGACCCAGCGGGTCTGGAAAAACAACATTGCTTTATACCTTGTATGAGCTAGAAAAGAACTATTCGGCATTTGTTCATCAAAATTATGCATTGGTGCCCCAATTATCAGTCTTTCATAATGTTTATATCGGACGGTTGGACAATCACAAAACTGCCTACAATCTCTTGAATTTGCTCAAACCACAGCAAAAAGAGGTCGAACAGATTGTACCGATTCTGGAAGCCTTGGGAATGGAAGTCTTTCTGAATAAACGCGTTGGAACACTTTCAGGAGGGCAGCAGCAGCGCACGGCGATTGCTCGGGCTATATTCAGAAAAAGCAATATTATTTTTGCGGATGAACCAGTCTCTTCGATTGATCCCCATCAGGCCGGGGCTATTTTGGAATTGATTACCCAGAGAAAAAAAACCGTCATTCTTTCGCTGCATGCGGTGGATTTAGCCTTAGAATTTGCAGAAAGAATTGTCGGATTGCATTTTGGACATATCGTTTTCGACCTGCCCGTTTCGAAAGTCAGTGACTCGCTCCTCTCCCGGCTATATCAATCATGACACGAACCAGTCTTTTGTTTGCTGGAACTGCTATTCTTTGCCTTTTTTTTGCCGATTTCGAGATCTTGACATTAAATCCCTGGCAGGAATTGCGGCGGATGGCGCAAGGGGTTCTCACTCCAGATTTCCTCGCAGTCTACGAAATTAAAGTCGCTTTTTTGAATACGATCACATTCGCGTTTTGTGGCATTTTCCTTGCCATTTTATCCGGATCAATTCTCGCGTTTTGTTTTGAATTCAGACCGGTACGTTTGTTCTGTGCTTTCATTCGTGCCATTCATGAGATATTTTGGGCGATTATATTTCTGCCTGTGGTGGGTTTGAATTCTACGTGCGGAATTTTGGCAATTGCCATTCCCTATGCCGGTATTTTTGCTAAAGTTTTTGCTGAAATTCGCCAGGAATCGGATCAGCTTCCACTGAAAGGATTGCCTCCCCATTCTCACCCGATCAGCAAATTTTTCTTTGGTGTTTTCCCGGTAATTTATGCTGATCTCAAACACTATTCTTCTTATCGACTTGAATGCGGGCTGCGTTCCAGTGCGATTCTGGGTTTTATTGGTCTGCCCACCTTAGGATTTCATTTGGAAACAGCGTTTCGAGAAGGAACCTATTCCCAGGCAGCTGCGATTTTGTTTTGTTTTTATCTGCTGATCGCCTCGCTAAAATACTGGGTCAAAGAGAAAGCGGTTTTGTTTTACGTCGTTTTATCTTTTATTGTAATTTCCAAAGAAATTACTTTTTCCTGGAATAATATTATTCGATTCTTCACCTATGAAATTCTTCCTTGGCCGATGAGGAGGGCCGGTGTTTCGGATGGTTCCTACAGTTTGGAGTTTGCACCAGGGCAGGTTTGGGCCTGGATTGAAACAGTTATGATGGAAGAAGGGTTTCCGGGACTTTGGAATACTCTGATTTTAACTCAAATCGTTTTGGTAGGGACAGGTGTTCTGACTTTGATGGTTTTTCCTTTAGTCAGCAGACATTTTCAAGAGCGATGGCCGAGACGCATTTCGTCCTACCTGCTGATCGTGATACGCACGACCCCCGAATATATTTTGGCCTATATATTTCTTCAGTTGTGGGGACCCTCGATGCTGCCAGCGATTTTAGCCATTGGTCTCCATAACGGTGCAATTATCAGTCATTTGAGCGGACAGAATGCGGATCTGGTAAGATTGAAGGTTGACGCTCCCCGGAAAAAAGTAAATTTGTATTTTTTTGAAATTCTTCCGAGAGTTTATGGACAATTTCTTGCGTTTCTATTTTATCGATGGGAAGTGATGATGCGCGAATCTGCGATTCTGGGAATACTTGGACTTTATACCTTGGGGTTCTACATCGACAGTGCAATGTCAGATGATAAAATGGATAAAGCGATTCTTCTTATAGTAATCACGGCCATGCTCAATATGGGGATCGATTCCACCTCTCAAATAGTACGCAGGCGATTAAAAATTTCGTCGAAACTGGCAACATCGTCATGAAGCAAATCGAAGTGAATTTCGCGGGGTTATAAAAAGGGGGGAAGCTTTAAGATTTTTGCAGAGACAAGAAATTTTTTGGAATTTCGTGTGGAAACACACGGACGAGTGTCTCCACACACTGAGTGGAATGATTTTTAATCTTCTTGCACCATCTTTCGGATTTCTTCAACCACCTCTGGATTAGCAAGCGTGGTAATATCTCCCACGTCGGCTCTATTGGAAATCGATCCGAGCACGCGACGCATAATTTTTCCTGAACGAGTCTTGGGCATGTCCGGAACAATGTAGACATGCCGGGGTCTCGCGATTTTTCCGATTTCGCTTTCGATAGCACGAATAATCGCTTGTTCAATTTCTGTGCTGGCCTGGAAATTTGGTTTCAATGAAATATAAATAACTGGAACTGTTCCTTTCAATTCATCCGATATTGGAACTACGGATGCTTCGGCAACAGCATCGACAACCATGCACGCGGATTCCAATTCCTTGGTTCCCAGACGGTGTCCGGCAACGTTGATCACATCGTCCACCCGCCCCAGGACACGGTAGTATCCATCTTCAGCCTGCATGCCCGCATCTCCTGTGAAATATGGCCAGTCCCGCCAATCTTTGCTGTCCCGATTTTTGCAATATTTGCCAAAGTAGTTTTCTACATAGCGATCACGATCTCCCCAGATAGTCTGAAACACACCGGGCCAGGGATTTTTTATACATAAATTTCCTGCGATTCCAGAACCCTGTTCCACTTCATTCCCATTTTCGTCAAAGATAACAGGATGAATTCCTGGCATGCCCGGGCCGGCACTTCCGGGTTTCATGGCTTGAAATCCGGGCAGGGTGCTGCAGAGAAATCCTCCGGTTTCGGTTTGCCAATAGGTATCCACAATCACGGCTTCACCCTTGCCGACAACTTCATGATACCATTTCCAGACTTGAGGTTCGATAGGTTCCCCGACTGTTGTCATGTGTTTAAAATGATAGTTGTATTTCTTAGGTTCGTCCGGTCCCGCTTTTCTCAGCATTCGCACCGTTGTAGGCGCGGTATGAAAAATGTTTACATCCAATTCCTCTGCAATCTTCCAGGGACGTCCGGCATCTGGATAATTTGGAACTCCTTCATACATCACACTGGATGCAGCAAGTGCCAGAGGACCGTATACGATATAGGAATGTCCAGTAATCCATCCAATATCGGCCATGCACCAGTAAACATCTTCCGGATGAATATCCTGAACATATTTTGATGTAGCTGTGGCGTAAGAAAGGTATCCACCAATTCCATGAAGGCAACCTTTCGGTTTGCCGGTTGTGCCGCTGGTGTACATCATGAAAAGAGGTGCTTCGGCAGGAAGGGAAACTGGATCAACTCGCTTGCCCTGATAGTCTTTCAGAAGTTCATCGATGAAGTAGTCCCGTCCCTCAAGCATCGGTATTTTTGAGGAATGTTTTCCTGGATAACGCCTGAATACGAGAACTTTGTCGATTTTTTGGCCATTTGCCTCTGAGGCTTTAATCGAATCAGCCAGCTTTTCCTGATGATCGAGAAGATGACCGCCTCGATAGTAACTGTCAATCGTGATCAGAATATTGCTGCCTGAATCTGCAGCGCGTTCGCCGCAGGCTTTTCCACTGAATCCTGCGAACACTTCCGAATGAATCACTCCCAGGCGTGCACAAGCAAGCATTGTCACCGGAAGATCTGGAGTCATTGGCAAATGCAGAGTGACTCGATCACCCGCTTTTAGACCAGCAAAATCTCTTAGGAGAGCGGCCATCTCATTGACCCTGACGTAGAGAGCCTGATAAGTCAATGTGACATGCGGTTCGTCCATGGGTTCTGGAACATAGATGATCGCAGCTTTGTTTTTGTGTTGCTTCAGATGCCGGTCGACACAATTGTAACTCGCATTGATTTTTCCACCAACAAACCACTTCCAACAGGGTGCATCGCTCGTGTCCAGAGTCGTGTGCCAATATTGATCCCAAGTGAGAAGATCGGCATATTCTTTGAAGCATTCAGGAAAATTTTCCAAACTGAAACGTTCAAAAATGCTTGGATCAGTCATATTTGCCTGAGCAGAAAACTGAGGGGAAGGATGATAATAATTTTCTTCTTGCCAGTGAACGGCAATTTGCGCTTCGCTCACTTCGTCTTTATCTTTTTCACTCATTGGGTTGATCTCCTTAATTTAAGTGTCACAAATGGGAGTTGATGTCTCAGAAGACGACCTATCAGCTCAATGGAACCTTCAACATGTGCGTTTTTCCTTCAGACTCAATATCGTTTCCGGCAGTTGAAGTCAACTGTGTGAATTGAGCCATTCACTGATTTGCAATGCATTCAGGGCGGCACCTTTATACAATTGATCCGCTACCACCCAAAAGGCGAGCCCGTTTGTTGTTGAAATGTCTTCCCGGATGCGGCCCACGTATGTGTCATAGGTTTCAGAAACATCCCAGGGAACCGGGTAACCGCCATCTTCACGAGTATCTTCGACGATGATTCCCGGTGCTTCAGAGAGAAGTTTTCTTGCTTCCTCCACGCTCAACTTTGTTTCAGTCTCGATATTGATGGATTCTGAATGGGAACGCAAGACGGGTACTCTGACACAGGTAGCCGCGATTTTCATATCAGGAGCAGACATGATTTTCTGAGTTTCCAGTACCATTTTCATTTCTTCAGTGGTGTACCCGTTTTCCTGAAAGTCCGCAATCTGTGGTATTAAATTGAACGCAATTTGTTTCTGAAACACCTTGGAGATGAGTGGTTGATTTTCGTGATAGGCTTTTACCTGATCGAGCAGCTCCTGCATTCCCGAGGCTCCGGCTCCAGATGTTGCCTGGTAGGTTGAAACCACCACGCGGTTGATTTTTGCTGCTTTATGCAAAGGTTGGAGTGCTACGACCATTTGAATAGTCGAACAATTTGGATTTGCAATTATGCCCTGATGCCGATTCGCTGCTTCTGGATTGACTTCCGGTACGACCAAAGGTACCTCTTCATCCATACGGAATGCACTGCTGTTGTCAATTACCAGGGCGCCTGAATCGACGGCGCTGGGTGCGAATTTTTTACTGTTGCTGCCGCCTGCAGAAAAAAACGCAATATCGATTCCTTTAAAAGATTGGGGTGTTAACTCTTCTACTACGAGTTCTTCTCCCATAAAGGAAATTTTCTTGCCGGCTGATCGGGAAGATGCCAACAATTTTAAACTTTTGAGAGGATAGTTCCGATTTTCCATCAATTTCAAAAATTCACGGCCCACTGCTCCAGTGGCACCGGCAATCGCAACATGGTGACTCATAATTATCCTAATAAAAAAAATTTGACGTTGTATCGAGCTGTTGAAGATACCTTAGAGTATAAAGTAAATACGAAAGAAAACAAGAGTGCACACTCTTTTTTTTGAAGACCCCTCAGCACAGAATGATGAAGTAAAAAACTTGTAATGATGGAGCTCTTGTAATACACTTGTTGGTTCACTTTGGAAAGGTGACCGAGAGGCCGAAGGTGCACGACTGGAAATCGTGTGTACGGCAACGTACCGTGGGTTCGAATCCCACCCTTTCCGCCAAAATCTGAATTTTTTGTCCAACTGTCCACTGCATATGGTTGGGTTTTGCGCAATTGAAGGTCTCGAACCGTGTCAGATCCTAGCGGAAGCAGCACTAAGATTCTGGAGATGTGCCGTGAAACCCAGCCGCCTCCCTCCTGACAACGGTCTAAAATGTCATATGTTGTTTTGGCACGCAGGCTAAGACCAACCCAGTTTGATGACCTGGTTGGGCAAGAAACCATTGCTCAGATTCTTAAAAATGCCATTCTTACAGATCGTGTCAGTCATGCGTTTTTGTTCACGGGATCGCGTGGAGTTGGAAAAACCAGTGCGGCGAGAATACTCACCAAAGCAGTCAACTGTCTTGATCCCCGCGGAGCTGATCCGTGTGAAGCCTGCCAGAATTGCATTGATATCACCAATAACGCCTCTCCCGATGTTTTTGAGATTGATGCAGCTTCTAATCGTGGGATTGATAATATTCGTGAACTCAGAGAAAATATTAAATACGTCCCGGCCAATTGCCGATACAAAGTCTACGTAATTGACGAAGCCCATATGTTGACGCTGGAGTCATTTAATGCGCTCCTGAAAACTTTGGAGGAGCCTCCGGCTCATGTCAAATTTATTCTCGCGACAACCGATCCCCACAAGATCCCACAAACGATTATTTCCCGCTGCCAGCGTTACGATTTTGTTCGGATCCCCCTCGTAAAAATTGTTGATTACCTGGAAAAAGTAACCCGCAACGAAAATATCCAACTTTCCAGGAAGGCGCTGGAAATGGTGGCGCGGCATGCAATAGGAGGGATGAGGGATGCATTGACAACGATCGATCAAATTGTCAGTTTCACGGGAAAATCAGCAAGTGATGAAGAGATTAGGCAGATTCTCGGGATTGTAGATTCTCAAATACGCTTCGGGTTGTTGAATGCCCTGGTTGAAAAAAACTCCACGGAAGCGATGAATCAATTTTTTGAAATGCAGCAGCACGGGCATGATTATCAAGATATTCTTTCAGAGCTTTTGCAAACAGTGAAAAACCTTTCATTAGTGCATACCTTGATTCAAAGTACCGGGGCTATCCCTCCCACCCTTTTTCAGGAAATTGGTCAGGAGGATATAGAACAGTATCGACAGTTGATTTCTCAAATCAGCATTGATGAGCTTCAGCAAATGTTCCATATTTTGCTTGAATTGGAAGAACGGATCAAACGAAGCAATCATGCTCAAATTTGCTTTGAGATGGCTTTGCTGCAGTTGACGTCGGTTCAGCCATTGGTAGGAATTACCGAATTGCTGGAGCAGATCCAAACAATTAAAGAAGACGACGGAACAAGCGGCACAGCTTTGAAGATCAAAAAATCGTCGCCGGGATTTCAGAATTCTGGAGAGTCCAATAGTGAGCCATTTACTTCCAATCGACAGTCGCCTCATTCACCGACGAGAGAGCAAGAAAAATCATTGCCTCATAACGAAAAAAGAAAAGAAAGTAATTCAAAGGAACCGGGTTCAAACCAGGAACAGGGACCTTCCTATAAAGCTTCTGATGCAAATTCTCTGATAGAGCCGGATGCATCCCTTACAATTGTTCGGAATCAAAAACCTGCCGGTGAAGAACAATCACCTGCTTCTGGAATCAATTCTCCAATCCCCTCTTCACCGTCTTTTCAAGAATGGGAAACTTTTGTGGAGCATGTCCAGCAGATTTCTCCTAGAATCGGTAGCGTTTTAAAAAATGCTGTGCTATTGGAAAGAAATGAAGATCGAGTGCAAATTGCTTTTAAGGAATCTCAATTTGCAAAAATGCTTTCAGGGGAACAGGCCAATTCCCTGAATGAAATTGCCCGAAATTTTTACGGGAAGTCAGTTCGGATTGTCATACAAGAAGATGCTCCTGCGAGCGAGATGGTGACGATGACAGAGAATCAGCAGCGTCTTTTGAATGATGAAAGAGAAAGACGGCGTCAAATCGCGGAGCAGGATGAACAAACTCAAAAAATTCTGAAAACATTTCCTGGCAGCAAAATTATAGATATTCAAATCCAGGAACCAAAAATTTAAAATTATTGAAAAGGAGAAGTATGTTCGACGGTTCTATGGACGATCTTCTGAAAAAAGCTCAGGAAGTCTCGCAAAACATGCAGGCCAAGCAAGAAGAATTGGCAAAAAAGAGGATTGACGTGTCGGTGGGAGGTGAGATGATCAAGATGACCTTCAATGGTAAACAAGAAGCCATTTCCATTCATATTGATCCTGAAGTGGTTGATCCAAAAGACATTGAAACCTTGGAAGATTTAGTGCTGTCCGCGGTCAATGAGGGGATTCGTCTGAGCCAGAAAGTGGTGCAGGATGAACTGGGGAAACAGTTGGGAGGGTTAGGAGGAATGAAAATTCCTGGATTCAATCTGTAGTTTTCTTATTGATCTATGGTTTGCTGAAGAGAAGATCTTTGCCCGTCATAGACCAAGATGAAAATTGAAACCGGATTAACGGGTTAATCTTACTGGAATTTGGTGCAGGTGGAGATATTCTTTCACCTCTGAAATCGTATATTTCCCATAGTGAAAAACAGATGCAGCCAGAACCGCGTCTGCTGCTCCTTCTTCCAATGCATCCTTAAAATGCACGAGTTCGCCACCGCCTCCTGAAGCAATTACGGGAATATTAAGAGCCTTGCTGATTTGAGAAGTAATGATTAAATCGTAGCCGGTTTTTTGGCCGTCAGCATCCATGCTGGTTAATAGGATTTCTCCCGCTCCTCTTTTTTCTACCTCCAAAGCCCACTGAAATGCATCCAAGTCTGTTTCACGAGTTCCTCCGTGAGTGAACACTTTCCAGTGGGATCCACTCCTTTTGACGTCCATGGCGACAACGATGCATTGAGATCCGAAGCGGTTGGCGCCTTCTGTGATCAGGTTTGGCGAGTGAATCGCGGAAGAATTGATTGAAACTTTGTCGGCTCCAGCGGTCACCAGGGCGCGGATTTGTTCGACGCTTGATATTCCACCGCCGATGGTGAAAGGAATAAAGAGTTCTCTGGCTAAGCGGGAAGCTAGTTCAATTGTTGTTCCCCGATTTTCCTGTGTAGCGGCAATGTCCAGAAAAACAAGTTCATCAGCTGACTGCTCGTTGTATAACTTGGCCAATTCCAGAGGATCGCCAGCATCCCGTAATGAGACAAAACTGGTTCCTTTAACGACCCTTCCGTTTTTGATGTCCAGACAGGGAATAATTCTTTTTGCTAGCATGAGAAAAGCTCATTCAATTTAATTTTTTTGTCATAGATTGCTTTTCCGACAATCACATGGTCAACCCCATCCGCTTCTAAAGACTGCAGGTTTTCAATATCTTCCTTGGAAGAGATTCCTCCAGAGGCAGTTATTTTCAATTGGGTTCCCCGAGCAAATTGACGCAGGGCTTCAATATTAGGACCATTGAGCATTCCGTCTCGAGCAATGTCTGTAAAAATTATCCGTTGAATCCCATGGTCCTTCCAGCGTTTTCCAAAGGCAATATCATCAATCTCAGTTTGTTCCTCCCATCCGGCAACTGCAACTTTTCTGTTGCGTGAATCGACTCCTAAAATAATTTTTTCTCCAGGATATTCCTTAAGTACGGATTCAAGAATATTTGGGTGTTTGACGGCCATTGTTCCCACAATGACAGAGTCAATTTCTAAATCAAGCATTCGTTTAATGTCATCCCCATTTCGAATTCCCCCACCCAATTCTACGGGAATCGTTATGGAATCAATGATAGCCCGAATACTTTGCAGATTTGCTGTTTTTCCTTTAAAAGCGCCATCAAGATCGACGAGGTGTAATCTTTTTGCCCCGGCGTCTTCAAAAATTTTTGCCATCTCTGCAGGATCGCTTGAATAAACCGTCTCTTGATCAGCTTGCCCTTGCAGCAATCGAACACATTTTCCGTTTTTTAAATCAATGGCTGGCACAACTACCATTTTGTCTCCTCGTATCAGGACCTCTGAATTCGGTCTGTTAAAAACCGATATAGTAAGGCAAAGGAGAATAAAGTTGCAAGATTGGATAAAACTCTTTTCTATTCAGGAGTCCTATGAATTTTGCTTGTATTATTTTTCTTAGAGGTCAATTATAGGAATGAAGGAACAATTCCCCAAAGAAAATATATTTGCATAGTTTTATTTCCGGTTTTCAGTAATTTGCTTGTCCGAAAATGATCCGAATCGCTCTTTCCAGACGAGACTGCCCTGAAATACTAATGAGGAGGATTTATGCCCCAAACCCGTCAAGTTACTGTTCAAAAAGAACAGTTGTTGTCTGATTATGCGAAACTGAAACAGTGGTTGACGCATTATTGGCATTTTTTGGAAAATTTTCCTTTAGACATTTTTTCAAACGATGAGCAGGTAGTTGAGTATCTTCGAGAGCAACATCAGAAATTGGTGGAAACAAATGTCAAATTGCAGACCCTGGAGATGACAGGCTCCGTTCTGGCCTTTGCTTTGGAGCGGATCAATCCTAAAGAATTGATTTTTCGAGTGCCGGTTGAGACGCACCCCCAGGACTATAAAGAAATCACGGATCTTTCTGCTTCTGTGCAGCATATTGAATCTGTTTTGCAGGGAATTGTCGAACAGGTGATGTATCTCTCTCGCCACCTTCCGCCGGAAAGTGAGGAGAAATTTACTCCTCTTCTGCGCTCTATAGGCTCACTCTTCAAGTCCATTATCCGTCAGGATGGCGATGATATGAAACTGCAGCTTACGCAGATCAATCTTTTGTCATCGACTAAAGAGAGCCAATTGCTCGTAGCGGAAGTAGGAAAAGTCACTCGAGAAATTTTTGAGTCACTTCAAGATTTTTCGGAGGATTTGGATACCGAGAAACTTCAGCTTGCCACTGATGAAATGCCGGATGCGGTGCAAAAGATCAATTCTGTGATCGACAAATTGGAAGAGGCTGCCAATGACAATTTGGAATTTTTGGAATCTCTGATTCAACAGAGTGAACACAATGTGGAATTGCTGGAAGACCTGGGGGCGACATTTAATCAATTGGATCAAATGCTGACAAATTTGGGGGAAAAGCATCAGGAACTAGGAACTGAAGTACAGAAAATGAAAGATTTGATCCACAACGAACTAGTCAGCAAAAAAGAAGCTTTGATCAATACCTTTCATGAAAATGAAAATTTATATCTTACCATCATGACCAACCAGGGGTTTCAGGACCTCACCGGGCAAACTCTGAAAAAAATTGTTGATTTTATAGAAAAGCTCGAACTTCGTCTGTTGGAATTGATTCAGAAATTTGGCAAAGAGACCAAATCCGTGAAATCGAAGGATAAAACTGACTCAAACAACGAGACGATGACTCGGATTGATAAAGGGATCGAAGGTGAGGAGGTTCATCTTCACGGCCCTGACGAATCGGAAACTAAAAAAAGTACTCAAAGCGATGTTGATTCGTTATTGGCTGATATGGGATTTTAGGAAGAAGGCCTGGAATTTCGCTTCTTCAAGAAAAAATCCAATAATTTTTTAATCATGAGCGGAAAAACTCCGAGCAGTGCAAATGAAATCAGGAGACCCGGAGAGGCGATATCTCCTAAAGTCTTAATTTTACCCAATTCTGAACCGGCGTTCACATAGACGATTGTTCCTGCCAACATACCAAGTTGACTGACCCAGGCAAAGGTGAAGGTTTTGATTGGAGTGATTCCCATTGCCAGGTTGATTACAAAAAATGGAAATGCCGGAACCAATCTCAGTGTGAATAAATAAAACGCACCTTCTTCTTCTATTTTTTTGTTGATGGCAGGAATTTGCTCTTTAAATTTTTGCTGGACATAATTTTTTAAGAGGGTACGTGCGACCAGCATGGCCGTTGTTGCCCCCAATGTGCTGGCAACCGAAACGAGAATGGTGCCTTTGACCAGGCCGAAAATGGTTCCCCCGGCAATTGTTAGAATTGCTGCTCCTGGCAGCGAGAGTGCTGCAATGAAAAAATAGAGGAGCAAATAGCTTCCCATCGTTAATAAGGGGTGGTCGGTATTGTATGCAATCAACCCTTCCTTGGAATGCCGCAAATATTCAAGAGTTAGATATTGCTGAAGATCAAAAAGGAAAAAAAGAAGGATCCCCAGCAAAATTGCGAGGGCAATAGAAGTTTTTAAGAGGTTCTGCTTGAGAAATTCCATGAAATTCTAAAATGGGAAACGATGAGAAACAACAAATGATGCCAAAATGTGTTTCATGAAAAAGCTGCTACGAAAGGGTTCCTCCGCAACTGCTCCCACTTCCCGCAGCACAGCCGAAACAATGTGATCCTATTGCGATCGCATTGTCCTGAAAATGCTGAATGGAGTTGACACTCCACAAGGTTTTTTGCATTCCC
This sequence comes from SAR324 cluster bacterium, assembly GCA_015231825.1. Taxonomy (GTDB): domain Bacteria; phylum SAR324; class SAR324; order SAR324; family NAC60-12; genus JADGAV01. The sequence continues at coordinate 29,247 of JADGAV010000019.1, read as the reverse complement.
GGAACTTCCATTTCCAACATCTGATTGAAATCGCAGTCATAAAAATTTCCTTGCCAGCCAACAGAAATTAGGCTTCTGCACATCAAATCGTCCACTGTAGATGGATTGAATGCGTCGACTAACAGATTCATATAGTTGTCCAACTGGTCGTTTCTGTACAATTGACTGGCAAAACGGCTGATGGGCATGTTTGTTATGGTAAACAGGTTGTTGAATTCAATCCCAAATTGGGCTTTCAATCGGTTTTTATATTCTGTTTCAAGGGATGCCTGAGGAGGTGGAAGTGTTCCTCCTATGGGGTTGTAGACAAGATTGATCACTAATCCGCTCTCTGGCTTTCCATATCCCAATTGATTCAATTCCTGCAAGCCTTTGATACTCCTTTCAAAAACACCTCGACCTCTTTGGGCATCAACATTCTCTGAAGAATAACAGGGCAAAGACGCGACAATTTCTACTTCATTCTCAGCCAGGAATTCAGCGAGGTTTTCTTGACCTTTTTCCAACAAAATAGTCAGGTTGCAGCGATCCATCACATGTCGCTCCAGCATTTTCGCTTCTGTTACCAAAAATTGAAAATTTGGGTTCAGTTCGGGAGCGCCGCCTGTAATGTCGATCACTCCAACAGAAGGAGAGTTTTTTAAAATGGCAATCACCCGTTCTGCAGTTTTTTGATCCATTTGTTCGGTTCGTTTTGGGCCCGCATCAACGTGGCAATGGTGACAGGCTTGATTGCATTTTTTCCCCAGGTTAATCTGGAGGGTTGTTAGAGGTTTTCGTTTGAGAGTGATTCCCTCACGTCGTAAATGGTTGGCAAAATTGTACTTTTTCAAGATTTCTAAATTTAAAGAACTTGAGTCCATAGGGCAGTTTTTTGTATCTTTTCAAAAGGGAAGAAGGAGGCTATCTTTAAATCGTTGGGTTTGTCTATTTCAATACCTCTCACAAGTCGATTGCTGTTCAAAAATCTTACATTTGTCAGAGCATTCCTAATTTGAAACCACCGGCCCCTGACGATCTTTTATCAAGATTTCAAATGGAGAAATTTACTCTGCATTTTCGACAGGGATGATCTCACTTGATTTGTCCGGGGTTCAAGTCTAAGAATAGATTGTTTACTATGAAGTTGCATGCTAAATTTCGTTCAATTTTAGCAGTAAGGGTAGATTAAAATTTTGGACCCCTTTTGAGAAAAAAAATGAGACTTGAAATTGAAACATTTGAAAATTTTTTAAAAAAACCAGTCAAAGAAAGGCTCTCATATTATGAAAAAGAAGAAAGACTTTATCATATTATGAGATCGCAGCAATTCTCGTTAGAATTCATGGAGAAACTTTTTGATACGGCAGATTTGATCAAATTTATTACCCGTAAGCCCAATGGAGTGGAATTTCTTCATGCTTTGTTGAAACACAAACGTGCCATGCTCTATTTTACGCAACCGTCTACCCGAACTTTTTTGTCATTCCTCAGTGCCTGTCAAATTGTGGGGATGAGCGGAGGAGAAGTGCGGGACCCTTCTTTGTCTTCAGAGATAAAAGGAGAGACGCAGGAGGATGGACTGAGAACGATCAGCAGCTATTTTGATTTGATTATCATGCGAGACAGTAAAGCCGGATTCAGTGAATATATGGCCTACCTGCTCGATTTGACAGGGAGAAGTGTTCCCATTATAAACGGTGGCAGCGGGAAAGATCAGCACCCCACTCAAGCTTTACTGGATGTCTATACTCTGCATCGATCTTTTCAAGATCGGGGGGGGATTTCAGGAAAAACTTATGGTTTTGTAGGAGATTTGCTGAGGGGAAGAGCTGTTCGTTCTGTTATTTATCTTTTGACCCGTTACAGTGATTTGGAAATGTATATCGTGGCACCTCCAAGCTTGCAGATCGCCCCGGATTTGGAAGAACATTTGACGGAGAACAATGTTAAAATCCATAAAACTGATCAATTGGATGAAGTTCTCCCTTATCTCGACAGCCTTTATATGACAAGGGTGCAGGATGAATATGACCTATCAGGAGAATCTTCTATCATCGATTATTCCAAATTTTGTCTCACTCCGAAAAATATCGGTTTGATGAAAAAGGATGCAATCATTTTACATCCTCTTCCCCGACGGAAAGAAATCGATCCGGTTCTTGATTCTGATCCACGGGCAATGTATTGGAGGCAGCTCCGAAACGGGATGTACATTCGCGCTGCTTTACTGCTATACTTGTTCAAAATGGAACATCGTTTGGTAGACTATTAATCATTGGCTGCATGGCAGTGTCACGCCCAAGGGAATTCATTTTGTTCGGTGACTATGAAAGAATCACCAATGCCTAAGAAGCAATTTATATCACGGAATTTTGCGATCATCCTTGTATATGGCAGACCCCCTTTGATTTTTATGGGGATGCTTTGTGCTATAGCCGTGATTCTGACGCATAATCCGATAATCTATACGGTGGGAGTGGTCTGCTTGTTTGTCGCGATGTCTTTCGATATTGTTGACGGCTGGTTTGCGGCAAGATTCCATCCTCATTCTAAATTGTCGCATCTTGCAGACCGCATCATGGACAAAATTGTCTATTCCATCATTTTTCCGCTGGTGGCTTTGGGGATGATGTGGCGGTATCATTTTATTGAACCGGAAAACCCCCGGCAGGCAATCCTGCACGTTATTTTTGTGTTGATCCTGTCGGTCAGCGTGCTCGTCCGTGACAGTTTTGCGCATTTCATGCGTAATTTTGCATTGCGCAAAGGAGAAGACGAGGAGATGACAGAAATTACTCGCCTTCGAACCATTGTTGCTGCCCCAGTTGCCGCCTTGCTTTATGCTCATGCTTTTTACGTACCCGAAGGACCTCCCTCAGCACTGTATTTTTGGATTTCCGGTTTAGGAAATATCCCTTTAAGGGTTTTATTTTTCATCGAAATTCTCTTCCTAATAATCAATTTTGGCTCTGTGGCCATGTACTGCAGGAAATACGGATCTTACTGTTTAGATGATCTCTGCCTGGGAGATGAAGTTTTAAGGCGAAGAATTCTGTCACTATTTCCCAATGCTCTAACCGTGATGAATGCGATGATGGGCGTATTGGCAATTTTCTTTGCCTATCAAGGAAGAATACGGGAGGCTTATCTGATTCTTTTAGGGGCCGCAATGTTTGATAAGCTGGATGGAGCGGTTGCGAGAAAACTTGGTTTGACTGAGCCCCTTCCCGATTCCAAGAAGACTCATCAGATAAGTTTTGGCGGGATACTGGACGATATTTCCGATGGTGTCAGTTTCTGCCTGGCTCCCGCTGCAATTTTTTATATTGCTCTCAATCAAAGTTCGGATGAAACCATTCAAAATCTTCCTTACGGGTGGGTTGCAGTTTGCTATGCTGTCTTTGGCATTGGGCGTTTGATTTATTTTACTTTGGACCGTACACCGATTCCGGGATTTTTCAAAGGCTTTCCCACGCCGGGTGCAGCACTATGGGTCGCAGCTCCGCTGATCATGTTTAACGAATCCTTGACGAACTCTCCCAATCAGGTCGGAAACTGGGGAATTTTTTGCTTCGCGGTCATGATTACCGCGTCGATCCTGATGAATATCTATCCAATCCGTTATATTCATCTGGGTCGAATGATGGGACGTCGCCCCTGGTTTTTCCGTATGACAGTCCTGGTCCTGGTCCTTTTTGTTTTTACACCTTATTTTGGACTGATGGCATTTCTTTATATGTCCCTCTATACTCTATCTCCCCTTCTGACTTGGCGTGTTTCTCCTGAAACTGCAGAGAAAGAAACCAAACCTGCTGCGAGCCATTAAAAATCATGGATGAATCACGGGTCGTCAATCCGGAATCCCAGATTGGTGAACAATACGATCAGTCTTTAAGACCTGCCAGGCTTCATGAGTATGTGGGCCAACCTGAAATCAAAGAAAACATGCAGGTGTTTATCGAAGCCGCCAAACGACGCAGACAAGCGCTCGATCATGTTTTGTTGAGTGGACCCCCCGGGTTGGGGAAGACGACGCTAGCCAATATTCTGTCTCATGAAATGGGAGTTTCTCTCCATTCCACATCAGGGCCCGTCATTGAACGTCAGGGAGATTTGGCCGCGATTCTAACCAATCTGGAACCCGGTTCGATTTTGTTTATCGATGAAATCCACCGTATGAACCGGACAGTCGAGGAAGTGCTTTATTCGGCTATGGAAGATTTTACCCTCGATATTTTAATTGGACAGGGACCAGCTGCTCGGACGGTGAAGCTGGATTTGTCCCGATTCACACTGGTTGGAGCAACGACCCGTTCTGGTTTGCTTTCAAATCCCCTGCGGGAAAGGTTTGGAATTCAATGCCGATTGAATTTTTATGCTGCGGAAGAACTGAAAATTATTATTATTCGTTCAGCCGCAATTTTGGAGATTGAAATCACTGAAGAAGCCGCTTTAGAACTGGCAAAATGCTCCCGAGGGACTCCTCGTATTGCCAACCGTTTGCTGCGGCGCTGCCGTGATTTTGCGGATCTGGAAACATCGGGTGTGGTAACGGATTCGCTGGTGCAAAACAGTTTGTCGAGATTGGGGGTCGATGTTTTGGGACTGGACAACGTGGATCGTCTTATTCTGGAAGCTATTATTCAAAAATTCAATGGAGGACCCGTGGGGCTGAGCACTTTATCAGCGGTGGTTTCTGAAGAGCAGGATACTCTGGAAGATGTCTATGAACCGTATCTGCTTCTGTTGGGCTTCATTCAGAGGACACCTCGCGGGCGAATGGTCACAAAAAAAGCTTATGAACATCTAGGCCTGGAAAGTCATTCCGAGCAAATGAAGCTTTTTTAAAACCAATTAGTCTCGACTCTATCCAGGCTTCTTATTGTTCAACAGTTAGAAGCGAATTGACTTCGTTCACTCCTTCCATGTCTTCAGCAATCCGAATCGCACGATCGATCATTTGTTGATTCGGTACTTTTCCTGTGAGCGTCACAACACCTCGATAGGTTTTTACACCAATTTTAAAAGTTTTGACGTTCTCGTCGGCAATATACTCTGCATTGATTTTGGCTGTAATGGCAGTGTCGGTTGCTATTCGTTTGGCGCTTCTTTCGTCTTTTCCGACATAATATCCGCCCACGGCAGCTCCGCCTCCGACCAGTGCCAGCGCGCAGCCCCCCAAAAAGCTTGTGCATAATAGAACAAATAATAATTGGCGATAATGTTTCATTGATTTTCTCTATTTTAAGGAAAGGATTCTACTTTTACAAATGCGAAATCTGTGAAAGCAGAGAGGTTCGAATCAGCAATTCCGGCTTGGCTGCTATCACCATTTACCCAGGTAGATAAAATGAGATTCATTGAGTTTTCGGGAACATTGTTTTTGATTCCCAAAACAGCATGACCGTCAATCGACCATTGAATCAAATCCTTTTGCCAAAGAATCGAATAGGTGTGAAAACGGTTTCCTGCGTTGAAATTGCTGATTTGTGAATGATCATTGGGGTTGAGTGGAGTAATTTCTTCAACCGTGCCGTTGCGATAACTCAATGCCACGATTGTTGGGTCATTTCCTGGAAAATGTATGCCGATTTCGAGCTCATTGGCATACAAGTAGAAGGACGTCATTGCTCCGGCTTTGAGGGAAGTTTGCAGCTTTGTACTGAAACGCCCGAAAATAAAATTTGCTGCAGACCGCAGCTCTCCCCCGCTAAATTGATAGACATTGTCCGTATCGGGACAATTTAATGTCTGACTGGCCACGGACATTCGCAACTGGCTGGGGATGCTCGAAACATCGGTGTTGGAGGCGGTGAAACAGGCATCATTGTCTTCAACGACGTGGCTGGTTAGCAAATTGGTAAAATCGGTTCCGGTTGCCCCTGTTCCGCTATCAAAGGATTGCTGAGAAATATTCCAGCGGGTTTCTCCAAGGCTATCAAATTGATCATAGAAAAGGACGTTTCCTCTTTCTAAAGAGGTTTTTTTCTGATCTTCTTGACATGCTGCCAAAAATACTTGTATTCCCGCAAGCCATAAAACAAATAAGCTCAACCTGACAATCAACAATGAAATAGATCGGTTCGGAATGTGCTTCATATTTATAACCCCAGACTTTTCAGTAAATCTTCAGCATCGTTTTGTGCTGAATTGGATTCTCCTGGCGTACTTGATTCTTCAGAAGAATTGGATTCCAGTGGAGATGCATGGTTTGCTAACACTGATTCATGCCGCTCTTGCATTTTCAAAAACTGTTTGCTCACTGATGGAACTGATTTGTTTGATTTGCTTGCCGATTGTTTAGGGGTGTTGTAGGTGGTTAAAAAATGAATATAGTTTCGAATAGTCTGGTTGGCTTCAGTAACATGGTAGATGCACTGCTGACAGCTCAAGTAGAGAAGGTAGGCTTGAGAAAAATTATCTGAAACCCAGCCTTTGCTGCGAAGGGTAGTAGAGAAATGAGAAGGATTGATTCCTTCTTCATCTAGTACAGAATCTAGAAATTCCTTTTTAGATAAGGGTTTAGCGAGAATTTTGGACTCTAATACTGAATTGAAGAAAGCCTCTAGAAAGTTAGACAGCGTTGTTATTTTCGGAATTTCGTGAACCTCCAGCAAGTTGATATTGCCGAGGTTGGAATAATCGGGGTGCCTGCAGAAAAACTCAGCGATTTCTCTGACCGAATCAAGGATGAAGTCTTCCATCACTTCGAGCTCACCCAAAGCATTCAATCGAATCATTTCTGTGTGAAGTCGACGACTTCCGAATTGTTGAGAAAGGATTATTTTTTCGAGACTTGGGTGCTCTATCTTGTGTTTTTTCAAAAGCATCAGCAAAATATCTTGGATTTCCGGATTCAAGGTAAGTTTATCCGCATTCATTTGGTTGAAAACACGACTCAGCCACCACTCCTGTTTCCATGAATCCTGACGTTTTTCAAATGCTCCAATTTTCTGTTTCAGTTTGTACTGGTCGTCAACAAGTCGTTCCAAACGCTGAATCAATGCGGTCGCAATAATGGTATACATTGCAATATTTTGCGCGAAGATTGCATCTTGTTGCCGAGTTTCAGGGGTTTCAAATGCTTCCAATACATCGGGAAGAGGGGACAAATCGATGCCAAGCAAGAGACTTTCGCCCTCAGAATCGATTGAACTGCCTCTCGGTTCTCCTAAAAGACTGCGTTCCCCAAATAATGAAAAAGGTGCATCCATCACGTCAATTACAATTTCCTGATTGTCATTGTGCGGTACCAGGACGTTCAGTTTTCCCTGCAGCAATACAAAAATCTCCTGATCAAACATCCCTCTTTTAATCAGTTTTTCCTGATGTTGGAGTTTGACAAACTTCGAATAACTGAACAGCTGATGTCGCAACTCGTGTGAAAGTTGAGAAAAAAGGGGAATTTTTCCAATTTCTTCAATAAATTCTTCCTCCAATTCGGGAACTGTGTTTTTCAGATAGTTGCTTTGCGGTTCAGGCATAAGATCTCATCTATTGAGTCTGATTCAAAATTTTTTGATCTGGTTGAAAGGAAAACTAGAGATTTAGTGATGAAAGGTAACACAATTTTATTTTTTTTTTAATATGAAAAAGCCTGAAGTGCTGCTTAATTCTTTTCTAAACTATGATTTCACGATGCTTTGTTTCAATTCAATTGAATTGCCTTTTTCCCTGTATAATGAAATCGTAACTTCTTAATCTCAAAGAGAAAATGAACATTGAAATTCAAATGAAAGGAAAGCAGTGACAGCCGTTTCAGTGATCGTCAACGGGGCGAAGGGGAGAATGGGGCAAGAAGCCGTAAAAGCTGTGGATGCGGATGAGGGATTGATATTGGCGGGTCAAGCTGACGTCGGCGACGATTTGGTTCAGCTCATTCATGATACCCAGGCTCAGGTGGTGGTGGATTTCACGACAGCGTCCGTAGCATTTGAAAACAGCAGGAAGATTATTGAAGCCAATGTCCATCCGGTGGTGGGTACGAGCGGGTTGATGCCGGAACAAGTGCTAGAACTTCAAAAGCTTGCCGCGCGAAAAAAATTAGGAGGCCTTATTGCTCCAAATTTTGCAATCGGGGCTGTATTGATGATGAAATTTGCTAAAGAAGCTGTGCGTTACTTTCCCAATGTTGAGGTGATTGAACTCCATCATGACCGGAAAGCAGATGCCCCATCTGGAACAGCAATCAAAACTTTGGACATGTTGGCTGAAGCTCGCCAGACCGAACCGAATCATCGGGAAGAAAAAGAAATTCTTCCCGGGGCAAGAGGATCTGTCCAGCATAAAATCCACGTTCATTCCATCCGTTTGCCCGGACTCGTGGCACATCAGGAAGTGCTGTTTGGTGGCACCAGTGAAACATTGACAATCCGTCATGACTCCATCCATCGGGAGTCCTTTATGACCGGTGTTTGTTTTGCCTGCAAAAAAGTGCTTGATTTGGATACTTTGATTTACGGTTTGGAACACCTTCTTTAAGAATAATCAGAAGGCCTCACTTTATCTTTTCTATCTTGACCAAAGAGTGGCTTTTTTCAAAATTTAGATCAAATAAAGTATGTGGTGCGGGTTTTTAAGTATGTGTACCTGTTTTATGAGTTTTTTGAAAATACGGAGAAAGTTTAAATTGATATGAGAGAGCCCATTGCGAAAGCGTACAATCCAAAAGAATTTGAAAAACGAATTTACCAAAAATGGGAAGATAATGATGCTTTCAAAGCGGATGCAAAGTCTTTAGAAAAACCCTTCACGATTTCTCTTCCTCCGCCCAATGCGACCGGTCAGCTACATGTAGGTCATGCCGTAATGTTGGCAATTGAAGATATTCTGATCCGCTGGCATCGTATGTTGGGTGAAGAAGCACTTTGGGTACCTGGGACCGATCATGCTGCAATTGCTACAGAAAATGTCGTGATCAGTAAGATTCAAACGGAAGAAGGAATCAAGGATCCTCGCGAAACGCTGGGAAGAGAAGCGTTACTGGATCGGATCGCCCGTTATGTGAATGAATCTCAAGGTACCATTCGGAGCCAGATTCGGGCAATGGGAGCCAGTTGTGACTGGTCGCGTGAACGCTACACTATGGATCCTCAGCTCAATCGATGTGTCAACCATATTTTTATTCGGATGTTTGAAGAGAAAATTATTTATCGCGGGTACCGGATTGTAAACTGGGATCCGATCTTACAAACAACGATCTCTGATGATGAAATCGAATACAAAAATACACCGGCTCTCCTTTACTATATCAAATATGGCCCCTTTGTTGTCGCCACAAGCCGACCGGAAACTAAACTCGGTGACACGGGGGTTGCGGTTCATCCAGATGATGAGCGATACCGGCAGTATATCGGAAAATCCATTGAAATCGAATGGCCCAAGGGCCCTACTATTCGTGTTAAAGTTTTTTCAGACCGGCACGTTGATCCTGAATTTGGCTCTGGAGTTATTGGAGTTACTCCGGCACACAGTCAGGCAGACTATCAAATGTCACGTGAACATGATTTGGAAATTGTACAGGTGATTGGGGAAGATGGCCTCATGTTGGAAACAGCCGGTGTTTACCGGGGAATGACGGTCAAAGAGTGCCGGAAAGCTTTTGTGGAAGATTTGGAAGCTCAAGGTCTAATGGAGAAGAAAGAAGATTACGAACAACCGCTCTCCCTGTGTTATCGATCCAAGCAACCTATTGAACCGCTTCCAAAAGAGCAGTGGTTTATCGATGTGAATAAGGCCGTAATCGAATGGAAAGGAGAGTATCAGAGCCTCAAGGATATCCTGTTGGATGTGGTGAAGTCGGAGCAGATAAAAATTGTTCCGGAGCACTTTGAGAACACCTATTTTCGCTGGATTGAAAATCTCCAGGACTGGTGTATTTCGAGACAAATTTGGTGGGGGCATCGGGTTCCTGTCTGGTACCGCGATGATGAAGTTAAACCTTTTCTGCAAGCCCCTCAGGAGGAAGGCTGGTTACAGGATCCAGATACCCTGGATACCTGGTTTTCCTCAGCTTTGTGGACATGGAGTACCTTGATTGATCCAAAAATTGCGAGCGATTTTTCCCTTTCATTTGAAGAAATGCTTGCACAAAGCCCGGATTTCCAGAAATTTCACCCCACCCAAGTGATGGAAACCGGATATGACATTCTGTTTTTTTGGGTTGCCAGGATGATCTTGATGACGACCTATATGACCGGGGAAATTCCTTTTGAAACAATCTACCTGCACGGCCTGGTTCGAACCCGAGAAGGTAAAAAAATGTCGAAATCCGACCCTGAAACCTGTATTGATCCCTTGGAAAGTATTGATCAATATGGGGCCGATGCACTAAGGATTGCCTTGATCAGTGGGACCTCACCGGGGACAGATCTTAGGATATATCCGGAAAAATTGGAAAGTTGCCGCCGCTTTGTGAATAAAATCTGGAATGCTGCCCGTTATGTCTTGATCACGCTACCGCCGGGGACACGAATTGACCCTCCAGAAAATGTCGAGTGGTCCGTATCACAGTGGATTTTGCATCGACTGAATGAATTGATTCATGGAGTACAAAAAAGTTTAGAGAATTTCAGACTGTCTGATGTTGCAGAAAGTTTGCGTGGGTTTTTGTGGGGTGATTTTTGTGATTGGTATCTCGAAATGTCGAAAAAAGAGGAACGAACTGAGGAGGACAATCAAGTTTTGGCATACAGCTATACGACACTTTTGAAACTCATGCACCCTTATATGCCTTTTGTAACGGAAGCACTTTGGGAAGAATTTGATACGAAAGAGATGTTGATTCGAAGTGCGTGGCCTGAACCAGTTGAAGCATACAATTTTCCTGAAAGTGCTTTCCAAATTTCTCTTGTTCAGGAAGCCATAACTCAAATTCGAGCATTGCGGGACAAGGCAAACATTGGTTTGAATGTAAAAAGCAATGCTCGTATCGATTCAGAGCAGCACGGGGGACTTTTTCGGGAACATGAAGGCCTAATAAAGCGATTAGCGCGGCTGAATACCCTGCAAATTGAGAACCGAAAACCAGAAATGACGGATGATTCGCTAAGTTCCTATTTTGAAGAAACACTGGTTCAGATAGAGGCCTCTGAAGTTGATTGGCAAGAGGAAATCGAAAAATTGAGAAAAAATTTGCAGAAAGAGGAAAGTTTCCTGAACAAAAGCCAGATGAAACTCCAGAATGAACAATTTTTGTCAAAAGCACCGCAGCATGTGATAGCAGAGCTGCGTGAGAAAGTTGTTTCGAAAGAAAGGTTGATCCAGGCTCTCCAGGAGCAAATCTCCGAGTTAGGAAACAGAAATTAAAATGGTGCGACGTCCCTTACGTACAGCGGTGATTGGAGTCGGTTATCTGGGAAGATTTCATGCTCAAAAGTATTCCTTGCTGAAGGATTGCGAGTTGGTTGCCGTGGTAGATCAAAATTTGCAGAAGGCGCGGGCTGTAGGAGAGGAGTTGTCGGTTCCTTTCTACACGGAATCCGAAGATGTATTTGAAAAAGTCGATGCCGTCAGCGTTGTTGTGCCGACCGTGGATCATTTTCGAATTGCAAAAAGTTTTATTGAAAAAGGGATTCATGTCTTGGTTGAAAAACCCTTTACTGCAACCCTGGAAGAAGCAGAATCTCTCATTGAAATCTCAAAGCGCCTTCAGGTTTGCCTCCAGGTAGGGCATCTGGAACGTTTCAATTCAGTTTTTAAAAACTTTCAAGACTTGATTGGACAACCCCAGTATATTGAAAGCACACGCATTTCCAAATTTCCCGAAAGAGGAACCGACGTTGACGTAATCCTCGATCTAATGATTCATGATATTGATTTGGTGCTCACCATCCTGGGTGAAATTCCTTCTGAAATTGAAGGAGTGGGGACTTCCATTCTGACCGATAAAGTCGATCTAGCAAATGCGCGCCTGAGGTTTTCCGGAGGTTGCGTAGCCAATTTAACGGCGAGTCGGGTTTCGGACAAAGCAGAACGCAAAATGCGAATTTTTCAACCGGGATTGTACCTTTCTCTGGACTATGGCACAGGCCAGGTCCGCAAGCTTCAGATTGATCCTTCGGAATCACTGGATCGAAATGATCTGAACCCGATTCAATATCAACTGGAAAAAAACGATGCTTTACTCGAAGAGATTCAAAGCTTTTTAAACTCTATTTTTCAAAAATCATTACCGCTTGTGAGCGCGGAAGCAGGGTTGCATGCCATGAAAGTAGCCTGGCAGATCAAAGAACAGTTTTAATGGAAACAATATGAAGAAAACCGTAAATACTATCTGGATTGCTTTAATCGTCTGGACCCTTGTCGGGCAAACAGTGAACGCCGCTGAATCAGATGTTTTGAACCGGATCCAAAAGCGCTATCAAGAGATTGCCAGTTTTAAAGGAAGTTTCACCCAACGCAATTTCTCATCCCGTTCCGAGCAACCACGATCCGCTGCGGGACTGGTCTCTTATATCCGACCGGGAAAAATGAGATGGGATTATCAAAAGCCGGATGAGCAGCTGCTTGTTACGGATGGAATTACTTTGTGGTTGTTTGATCCTTTATTGGAAAACGTCACCGTTCAGGCACTAAAAAAAGTCACTCCAGGAACTCCACTTGAGTTTTTGCTGGGAGCGGGAAATTTGGAGGACGATTTTATTTATCGACCTGTCACACGAAATCTAATTGACAATCCTGAGGTGCTGGTTGTTGAATTGGAACCCAAGAATTCGATTGCCGCACTTGAATTCATTCAGTTGGCAGTCGATCCTGAAACGTATGATTTTCTGCAAATTGTGCTCGTAGATACGCAAGGAAATCACCGCGTGATTGAATTTAAAGAAATGGAGTACAATCTGACTTTGGATGAGGATCAATTTCGTTTTGAAATTAGTCCGGATATGGAAGTCATCTACGCTGACCAGTAATTTTACTGAGTAACTTTTATCCGGAAAATAGGAGACTATGGACACACTAAAAACCTCTCTTGCAGACCATGGCGATTTTCAGAAAATATTGGAATCTATGCCCCGAAGTGATGGACGCAGAGTGGATGAACCGCGTCCAATTCAAATTACCACAAAATTTACGAGGCATGCACAAGGATCTGTGCTCATTGAATCCGGAAATACCCAGGTGATCTGCACGGCTTTTGTAGAAGACGGGGTCCCAGGCTTTATGCGCGGTGAAGGGAAAGGTTGGTTGACCGCAGAATACGGAATGTTGCCAAGTTCGACTATGACTCGAAAAAAAAGATCGACAGCGGGGAAAGTCGATGGTCGTGCTCAGGAAATTCAAAGACTGATTGGCCGGTCTCTTCGAGCCATTGTAGACTTAGGAAAAATGGGAGAAAGGACAATTTGGATAGATTGCGATGTCATTCAAGCCGATGGTGGTACCCGAACTGCTTCGATTACCGGAGGCTTTGTCGCATTGGTGTTGGCATTGAGGAATTTGCACGAAAACAACAAATTAAAACGAATCCCGATCACTCAGTATATGTCTGCCATTAGTGTCGGAATTTTTAACAATAGAACTTTGCTTGATTTGAACTATGAAGAAGACCGGGACGCTGAAGTTGATTTGAATGTAGTCATGCTCGACAATCATGCCCTTATAGAAGTTCAGGGCACAGCAGAAGGTAAACCGTTTACAAGGCTGCAATTCAATGAAATGCTGGACTTTGCTGAAATTGGAATGCTCCAGAATTTTGTTGCCCAGAAAAATGCATTGGACGGGTATCTGATCAAAAAATAAAAACACATGCTGACAACACCATTGCTCACAATTGAAACTTATCGTCCATATATTTTTTCTGTGGAGCTTCCTTTTCTCGGCTTTCCTTTGGAACCCCGGTTTTATGGATTGTTTTATGCGATTTCGATTCTCCTGGGATACAAGATTCTGGTTTCAGAAAGTAAGCGTCGGCATTTGCCTCTAGATGAGGATCAGGCGATGAATTGTACATTGCTGGTTTTCCTTGGAGGACTGCTTGGAGGACGGGCCTACGACGTGATTTTTGAATGGGACTCGTTTGCTCATAAACCCTGGTGGGAAGCTTTTGCAGTATGGCATGGTGGTTTGGCAATCCATGGAGGAATTCTGGGAGGAACATTGGCAGTTTATTTATATACCCGAGTCAAAAAGCTGCGGTTCTTGGAATTTGCAGATATTGGGGCCCTTTGTATTATCCTGGGACAAGCGATTGGAAGGTGGGGAAATTTCACCAATGGTGAAGTCGCAGGACCGGTCACAGATTTTTGGGGCGGTGTAGTTTTTCCGCCAGGGTCGCCGACCTTTGCCTACGCTAAAGGGCAAGCGGTTCATCCAACAATGATTTATGAATCTATTGGTAATTTCTTGATTTTTGCAATTTTATGGAAGCTTCGTTTAAAAAACTTTCGTCCTGGAATGTTGCTTGCCTTACACTTCATTTCTTATTCAATTTTGAGATCCTCCCTCACTCCGCTGCGGATGGACAACCAGTATTTTACGATATTTGGAGAGAAATTTCTCGCTGCATACAGCATCAGCGCTGTTTTAGTGACCGCTGCCCTGCTTTTGATCTGGAAAAGACGTCTCTTTGAACAAGAGGATCCAGTTCCCCAAGCCGTTACTCGTTCTTCTACCAGAACTTCCAAAAAAAATCGAAAAAGGCATTAGTTTCATTATTTCGTCAGGGCATTGTTTGCAAAAGTAGGCATTGAACTCGTGCATTTTCGTTGAGCCCCCATTTTTTGTCTTAAAATCGACTAACATTATTTTATTTTGGGAAAGCAATTTGTATATGCAGGGGTGGACAGGTATTTTTATTGGAATAAGTCGATCGAGATAGATAATGGGGATAAATTGCCAGAATTTCATTTTCATCATGAACCAGGGGAATTTGATTTCTTTGATGAAGCGGAAATTTCTGATCCCGCAGAAAGTCTTTCAATTTGACTGCTCTTTGTTTCCAATGCGGCTGAAAACGGTCTCCACTTTTCCGGAAACGCAGCGTCAGCGTCTGTTTGAGAGGAATATTGAAAAGTGTGATTCCTTCCTTTGGTGGAATTTCGGAGAGCGTCAGAATTTGGCACTGGACCTGTATTTTTAAACCAAGCTTGCTGATGATGGTGATCGGATGCTCGAGGAGCGTTTCTGGTTCGTTGGAATAGGGAAGAGAAATGAATAATTTTTCCCCCTCGCGTTTGATGGTTTTCTTCCCGGGTAAATGGAGTTGCCACTGCTTGTTTTCAGTTTGCAGGAGTTGGATTATTTTCTTGATGTGACCGTTCTCCAAATTTTTTATTCCGCGAAATCTGAGGTACTGGTGCAAACAATTGCTCAGAACCATGGGAGGAATCTGAGTGAGTCTTTTAATGGAGAGTTCTTCTTCTTGAAAGAGTTTGCTGATCTCATGATTTTCTTCGGTTTGTTCAATCCAATCTTGAAGATGCCGGCTTTGTTCCGATAAATTGTCCAATCGTTTACCCAGTTCACCTCGTGCCAGTTCATTCATCAAAGGAATCAGTTCCAGCCGAATCCGGTTTCGGAGATATTTTGAAGATTGATTGGAAGGGTCCTCCATCCATTCTTGAGATTTACTTTTCAGATATGTTTGAAGTTCTGATTTCTTGCAATTGAGGAGAGGACGGATATAAAAATGGTTTTGCCATTCCATGCCACGAAGATTTGAAAGATGGCATCCTCTCAACAGTTTATACAGGAGTGTTTCGGCCTGGTCATCAGCATGATGGGCTGTTGCAATACACTTCCCTTTCGTTTCAGAACGGAATTTTTCTGCAATCTCTAAACGCCATCGACGTGACTTTTCTTGAACTCCGGAGGCTTCTTGAGCTAAATGATGGGAGGTGGAAGAGTAGCAGCGAAGCTTGTATTGCTTGGCAAGATTTTCGACAAATTTTTGTTCTGATGAAGATTCGGGGCGTAAACCGTGGTCAAAATGAAGGACTATCAGCTTGGTTTGCCATCGTTCTTGCAATTCGAGTAAAATGTGCAGTAGGGCAATAGAGTCGCTGCCTCCACTGACACACACCAAGATCGTGTCCCCTTTTTCAAACAAGTGGTGTCGGTTAATATTCTCTTCAATTTTTTCTACGAGAAGTTTGGAAGTCATGATTAAAAAATAGAGTGACTTCGCTAATTTATCAAGAATAATCCTAAGAAACAGCAAAAGGTCAGTTGTGGCAATGATTGGAATCGTCTGTCCTCTTTGGGCAGAAGCAAAGCCCTTGTTGGCGTGGCACCCGAAACCTCGAATTTATAAATTTAAAGGTTACACCTGGATTTCGTTGGAATGGCAGCAACAGTCTATTGTGATTGTGCACAGTAGAATTGGAAAAATGCATGCGGTAAAAGCAACTGAGTTGCTGATTCAGCATCACTCTCCTCGCTTGCTCATCAATTTTGGCAGTGCCGGAGCGATTAGCCAGGAGGTGAGTATTGGCTCTGTTGTAGTGGCGAGTGCAACGGCGGAATACCAGCAGACTCCCCCTGATTCGTTACTTGTAAAAACTGATTCAGAACTGCTGGAGTTAGTGCATTCAATTCCTCAGATTTTAACAGGTCCGATCGTTTCTGCAGATCAGAACATTGAGAGCGATTTCCTGAAACAAGAGCTATTTTTCCGTTATCAGGCACTTTGCGGGGACTGGGAGAGTGCTGTTGTGATGAAAGTTTGCGAACAACATCAAATTTCTGCACTTGCATTTCGGGTTGTGAGTGATTTTGGAGACGCAGAAGCACTTTCTGATTTCAAACGGCATCACGCATATGTGCTCTTCAAAGCAGCACCACTGCTGGAACAATTTCTAAATCTTTGGCTCTCAAACTACGAATAGCGCTTCTTTGATTTCCCGGATTACTTCTTCCTCTTTTTCAACCTCCAGTGCTGCTTTCAATACCTGTTTAGCTTCCGGGTGTGATATTTGACCTAAGGCCCACGCAGAATGAATTTTAATGAGCGGTTCTTCGTCGGATAATCCGTGTTTCAATGCAGGAATTGCTTGGGGTGATCCCCAGTTCCCTAATGCAATTGCAACATTTCGCAAAAATCCACGCCTCTTTGAACGTTTCACCGGGCTGTTTTTGAAACGTCGGCTGAACTCTGTTTGACTCAGAGACATTAGATCAATCAGATTCGGCATATTATTTTCTCCTCTTGACCGGAAAGCAGATACCTGAGAAACCGTTGCCTTTATGTTCCAGGGGCAGACATCCTGGCATATGTCGCATCCAAAGATTATATTTCCCATCGCCTGCCGGAATTCTTGGGGAATGCTTCCCTTCAATTCAATGGTAAGATATGAAAGGCAACGTCTCGCATCCACCAGTCCGTCTAACACGATAGCATTGGTTGGGCAGGCGTCAAGACAGAGGGTGCAGCTGCCGCATCCTTCCTTCACAATGACAGGATCGTATTCGAGCACGTTGCTCAGCAGTATTTCTGCGAGAAAAAACCAGGAACCCTTTTGACGGTTGATCAACATCGAATTTTTTCCAAACCATCCCAAGCCGCCGCGGACAGCATATTCTCGTTCCAAAATAGGCCCTGTGTCAACATAAACTCGACTATCACCTTGAACAGGCATTCTTTCTTGGATGAAGGCACGGAGCTGTTCCAGCTTTTCTCGTACGATCTGATGATAATCATCTCCCCAGGCATAGGAGCTGAACAGCCCTTTAGAGGGATCTTTTTTTTCTGCTTCAAAAACGTGCTTTGTATAGTAATTGATTGCAAGGGATATTAATGAGCGAGTCTGAGGCATCACATTTTGAAGATCCTTTTTCCTTTCGTAGTGCTTTTCCAAATAAGACATTTCCCCTGCATATCCGGAAGCCAGCCAATTTGCATAAACGTCAATGGTCGTACTGGGAGAAACAGGAATGATACTGACTAAATCAAATCCAAGGTCCAGTGCCTTTTTTTTAATTTGCTGAGTCAAGGTCATAAATTTCGAGACTCCACTCGTCAATTCAAGGACGATGAAAAGTGATTTCAAATTTCTTTCGTTTTTTTCCCTTACTTCACCCTAATTTTGCAGAACCTTTTCCTTCATTTGCTGTATTAAAGGATCGAGACGTTGGGCAGGTTTTCTAGATGAAATTGAGGGGGAAAGTAATTTGGATGCTACTTTTCCAGTATTTAAAAATTCAATAGCTGCGTCCAGCTGAAAATCATTTTCAAGGGAGGTAGGAGCCGTCAGAACATTATAATCGGGTTGAATTCCTACTAAATGGTAGGTCACCTGGGATGGTGGCAGTAAATTGTGAGAAGTGATGATGAGTCCGGAGCCATCGACCAAGTCCAAAACATTTTGACTGACTCCCTTTCCAAAACTCTTTTCACCAATGATGGTGGCCACTCCATAATCTTTTAATGCGGCCACTGTAATTTCTGATGAGGATGCTGATGCTCCATCGATCAGCACAACAAAATTGCTTTTTGTAAAATTTCCAATATTTGACTTACTGTATTCTCCCAAGTAGTTGATTTCATCGGTATAGCCATTGGTGATAAGGATCGGATTTGTTTGGGAAGGAGTATCTTGATCAACCAGGTAATCAACGAGTTCCAAGGCTCCAAATACGCTGCCACCACCATTCCGTCTGAGGTCCAAAATCAATTTTTCAATGGGAGCAGGGGCTTGCAGCTGCAATTCCTCAAAATCTGCCTGAATCTGTTTTCCCGTCGCAACAGTGTATTGTTTTGCTCTTAAATAAGCGATATTTCGATTGCTTCCTAACAAAAAGGCAATGTGTTCTTCTGAAGCGGTTTGAATGGTCAGTTCTTCACTGTTACGGCTGATTGTTAAGCTGACAGTTTCTTCTTCTTCGGTGGGCAATTTTTCAATAATAGCCTGCTTGTCCAAACCTGCTAAGGCTTCTCCATTGATTGCGATAATGTCATCACCGACCTTCAGTCCATCAAACCAGGCTCTGGAGAGAGTGGTGATCCCAGTAATGCGAAAAGGGGTATCGGGGCTGACCACATTGCCGTTCAATACGTACGAAAAACCGATCGTCGCGAAGTCTCCTTCGAATGTAGCGTTGAATGCACTATAGACTTGAGGATCAAAATATGTGGTATAGATGTCGGTTTTTCTCAATTGATCGACATAGTCTGTCACTTTCGTGAAATTTATCAGAGAAGATGGCAAATTTTCAGGGTATAAATAATAAATATGGTACAAGGTACAAGCATGGGCCAAGGTCAGATCGATAGGTGCGGTTGATTGACAAGCTGTGTTTGATTGTACTTTTTCATAAATTTTTTTGGCTGAATCCAAAGGAACAGTCACCCCTTCTGGAATGCTCAATACAATATTGGAGTTTGGGTATAAATCAGGAAAGGAAACCTGCACACTTCCAACTAATTCAACATCTGATGAATCTATTTCGCTGTCATTGGAATCGCTGGGAACCGCGCAAGCTGCGAGGAATAGGAGAACGATGAAGGTTCCTCGGAAAACTGCAGTACTGAGAGTGGATGGCATAAGTCTAACCTTGATTTTGTTGTAAAATATAGTCTTGAATTCCTTGAAAAATCCCCTTTGAAATTGATTCGCGGTATTTTGTTTCTCGTAATCTCTGATTTTCTTCAGGATTGGTAATGAATGAAATTTCTAGTAAGGCAGCCGGCATTCCTACTCCCAGTAAAATTAGAAACGGTGCTTCTTTGACACCCAAATTACGGGTATCAATATGAAAATCGGTGCGAATGTTGGTTAACAGTCGAGCATGAATGGCGTGTGTGAGCCTAGATGATTGGGAGGATTGTGACAACGTGAGCAAATCTCTTAAAATCATATTGAAATTCTGTAAACCTTGATCACTCATGCTGTTTTCCCGCTCTGCGAGTTTTATTGATGATTGATCGTCGGTTACGTCCAAAAAATAGGATTCTATCCCCCGAGCTTCTTGAGCAGGATGCGCATTCACATGCAATGAGATAAACAGGTCTCCTTTGTGTTGTCTTGCAAACGCGGAACGAGCTTCCAAAGAAAGAAATCGATCAGTGTTTCGCGTTAAAAAAACTTTAAGATGGGTATTTTTTTCAATGGTCTTTTTTAAATCTCGTCCAACAGCTAAAACAATGTCTTTCTCGTGAATGCCAAAACCGCTGGCTCCGGGATCGTGCCCTCCGTGACCGGGGTCAATAATAATACGTTTGATTGTTCCTTTTGTAAAGGCGGGATCAGTGTTTTGTTGCTGCATTCCATTTGGTGAAAGAAAAGGGGGAGCAACTTTTTCAGGTAATATTTCTAATGTAATGAAATTTTGGCCGGAAACTTCATAGTCAAATACTTTCACAGAAACCGGGTTGTCACTTGAAAATGCTAACCTGGTAATTCTTGGATTTAAGATTTGAATATCCACCTCATGAATTAATCTATTTTTTTCTTCCAGGGAAGCTATTATTTTAGGAGTTGACCGGCTGTCAAGCATATCAACGAAGTATCGGTGACGAAATTCTTTCGATGTTTGAGAAACGTTGGAAGGTAAATTTCCATGGAGAAAAGGGATTGGACGAGAAGAGTTAATGACGATCCTCGACCATTTGGCAGTCGCCCAGTATCGGACTGAAAGAATCCTGGCCTTGGGTAAAGCCCGAGATTGGTCAATCGAAATCCCTCCTTGATGCCTACCACCGAATTGGGGTGCTGTTTTGGGGATATTTAGTAGTTGATAAGAGGGTAGTTTTCTCTTCTGAAGTTCTCTAATTTTTTGTGTGGCTTTGGTCTTTTGATCACCGTTATACAGAAGGACCTTATTGTATTCCAGCAAGGCCAAGGTCATTTCCTTTTTGTCTTCTTCAAAAATTTTCCCAATCATGAACTGACTGTCGTCCGCCAGTGGGGTTTCGGGATAAATTTCGATCAACTGCCGAAGAGTTCTCAGACTGCGATTAATGTGTGTTTTATTTAGTGTGGTTTGATACAAAATGCGATAGATTTGCGCGATTTGAAGCAATGATTGAGGAGCCTGCGGGCTGGTGGGGAAGTTTTTTTCAATATGTTTGAAATCACGTACCAATTGTAGCCAGATTTCTTCAGGAATTTGCTTCTTCTGAGAAAGGAGTTGATGATATTCGTGGATCGTATGCCGATAAAGCAATTCTGAACGTTCTTCTGAAAAAAGTTTACTCGGCGAAAACCCGCAGAAAAGTATCAAGATGATGTAAAAAAATTGATGATTCATTCGGAATTTATGGGGTTTCCAGGAAAATTCTATTGGAAGATGAACTATTGCTGCGGGTTACTTTTTGAATCCTTCTTTGTTTCATTCAATTTTTTTTGATATTCCGTGAGGGCCTTTGCCTGATTCATCGCGCTTTGCTGATATTCTCCATATTGTTTGGATGGTTTCGCTTTTGCCACTCGATTGTAGTGGATAATTGCTTTTGAATAGGATGCTTGCGTCTCGTAGAGAACTCCCAGTTTGTAGTTGATTACAATATACCAATCGTTTTCTTTGGAAATCGGACGAGATGCAAGTCTTGCCAGCATTTTTATTGAAACCTCTCGTCTTGTTTCCATTTCGACTAAATTCCAAATTGCCGTTAATTCCTCCACACTGGTTCCGCCTTTGTCTGTTTTTGCGAACCATTTACGAGCTTTTTTTTGGTCTTTAAGGTGACTCAGATAATATTCTCCAATTTTAAAGGAAAAGCGGATTAGATCTTTTCTAGTTTTTAAAAAAGGATAAGTTTTTTCATACAATTCAATTATTTTCGTATAATCTTTTTCCTGTTCGTAAATCTCGCTCAAGCGTTCTGTGAGAAATATACGGTTCGTGAGATCTTCGTTTGGAAGAACCTTGAATGCCTCTCCATAGAATTTTTTGACTTGTTCCCTGTTTGAAAGAGAATCTGATGCTTGTCCTTGTGTGAGTAATGCGACAAACGATTTTGTTTTGGAAAGATCCAATTTTCCCCATTCTTCATAGGTGCGCAGGACACTTTCCCAGTTTTTTTGCTGAAACTCTGCATGAATCAAAATTTCATAGAGTTCATCACTGGGGAGAAAATAATTCTTTTCCAGGTTATTTCTGATCAGCTGCACCACTTGTTTCCATGATTTCTTCTCTATTAGGCGATCCAATTTGCTTTTTGCAATCGATTTTTCAATTTCTTGAATACGTTTCTTTGCATTGTCCTGCGCAATTTTTTCTGATTCTTTTGTTGCAGGAGTATGGCTGGCGACAATACGATATTTCTCTAATGCCTTGGACCATTGTTTTTGGCTTTCGAGCAAGGAACCGAGCCGGTAATTGATCGTTAAATTCCATTGAGTATTCTTCAATGGGCGCTGAGTAAGTTCGTCCAAAACTCTTATTGCCTGGCTGATTTTGCCTTCTGCTTCTTCAATCTCGCTTAACAACTGGACTGCTTCAACTTCCAGGTCACTTGTTTTCCCCTGATCTACTTCTTTAATCCAGCGACGTGCTTTCTCAAATTCCTTCAGAGGCTCGTAATAGACTCTACTGAGCGCAAAAGCATATTTTTGGCGAATTTGTGAATCGGAGAGATAAGGCATCAGATATTGCTCCAAAGTTTTTGTATAGTTTGGAAAGTCTCCGTCTTTGAGATGTGATTCTGCCAACCTCCCGACAACGCTCTCTCTGAGAGTAATTTCCATAGAAGCATTGGACGATAATGCCTTATCATATAATATCTTGCTATTTTCGAAGTGACCGATTTTTTCCTCCGCTTCAGCCCAATTGATCAAGAGTTCCGGTTTTTCCAAATCTTCTTGATGAACAGATTGCCAGCGGGTATAAGTCGAGTTGACTTTTGCCCAATTTTTTAGTTGCTGATAGGCGGCAACTAATGTTTCAAAATGTGCACTTTTGAGAACAAAATCATCTTTTAGCCAAAACGATTCAATATGATTTGCCAGTTGTTCCCATTTTTGAGAACCTTGATAGGAAAGCATTATTAAGTCAAAAGCGGGTTCCTGGTAGTCAGGGTCCCCTAAAAGTGGGACCAGGTCTGCTTCCGCTTTTAACCATTCTTTGTTTTGCACGTAACAGTTGCCTCTTGCATAAAGTAAGTAATTTTGATTCTCTTTTTGTAAAGAAGAAGGGATTTGCGTGAGGTCCTCGAGTACCTGGTTGCAATTGTTGCTTTGAAGTGCGTTATTGGTTGCTTGCAATAGGAAATAATTTCTTTCCTCTCCTTTGAATGATTGATTGTTCTTTGCCTCTGCCAGAAGGATTTGAAGCTCATCCTGCCGATTATTTTTTTCTAAGAGCTGGATGAGCAGCTGGATGAGATTTCCATCATTTTGAAAGTTAGTGCTCTTTCGTGCGAGTTGCAGTGAATTGATCGCTTGCCCGTCTTTATTTTCTTCAATAAATAGTTTTCCAAGTTCGTAATGGACTTCACCCTCATTCGAACTATCTCCGGTTTTTAAATATTTTTGATAAGATGCAATTGCCTTTTCATTCTGTTTGATACCTGCATTCAGTTCCCCTAGTCGATAGTGAGTGATGGCTTGAAATTGAGGATCGCTGGTCTTCAAGTAAGATTCATACAAAACAATAAGCCTCTGAAATTGGTCATTATTTTTTTCTTCAGGAGGAAGATTGCTTGACATTGAATATGTCACCTCTGCTTTCCAAAATATAGCAGGGAAATGATATTGAGAGGATCTTGACTGAATCAGTTTTTCAAAAGAACTCAATGACTCTTCATAATTTTTTGCTTTCCACTGAGCCTGCCCGAGTTGGTAAATAAGATCTTCCATATGCTCTTGAGCAATTGACTGAAATTTAGGATGACCCGTTTTTAGGTATACCTGGTATAGATCAATGGTTTTTTCGATTTCGATTTGTTGACTTTCAAAATCTGAACTCTCCAGCAGCGTGAGATAGCGCATCTCTGCTTTTGAATAAAGAGCAGGAAGAAAATACTCCGAGCTGGAATATTGATCCAGTTCTTCAAAGTAGCCTAGTGCGCTTTTATAGTTCTTTGCCATCCATTCATTTTGTCCCAGACGATAATAAGAAACGTCACGATACTCTTTGTGTCCTGTTTCTAAATAAGCTTGGAATAAATCTCGGATTTTTTTAAAATTTAATTCTTTATCCTTATTTGGAGGGTTTTTCACAAATATTTGATAAGTGCCTTCTGCCTTAAAAAAAGCCGTCAGGGCGGAGAGAGAAAATTCTGGAAATGATGCCAGTTTATCAAAATTTTCAATAGCTTTTTTATAGTTTCCTGCTTTCCATTCATTTTGGCCAAGCTGGTAATAAACTTCTGACAAATGAGAACGAGCGGTTTTTCGATGTTGCTGGTGCCCACTGTTGAGGTAAGACTCGTATAAATCGATTACCTTTTCTGTTTGACCTACCTGGTTTTGTGCCGGCGGGTTTTCCAGCAGCATTGTATAGTGCACCTCAGCCATTGAAAAAAGCGAGGTTTTGAAATATTGAGAATTGGGATATTGATCCAGTTTTTCGAAATACGATATTGCCTGCGTATAGTTTTTGGCTTTCCATTCAATTTGACCCAATCGGTAGATCGCGGCGTCGGCGTATTCCTGGTGTGAAGTTTCGAGGTAAGCCTTGTATGAATCAATAACCTGCCGGCTCTGAATTGTCAGATTTTCTGTCGGGGGGGCTTGTTGGAAAATCTGGTACTTCATTTCAGCTTTTGAAAAAAGCGCGGGATGGAAATAAGGAGTATCTGGAAATTGATTTAGTTTTTCAAAATAGAACAGTGCCTTTTGATAGTTCTTGCTTTCCCATTCATTCTGCCCCATTCGGTAGCTTAAATCTGCAATATGCAGGTTGGCCGTTTTATTATATTGTTGGTGTCCCGTTTTTAAGTAACTTTGATAAAGATCGATTATTTGTTCGATATTCGCTTTTTGGTTCTTGATTGAAGGATTTTCTAAAAATAGCTGATAAGCTCCTTCTGCTTTAAAAAAAATAGTTAAATCAAAAAAGGGAAAATCGGGAAATGCAGTCAAATTCTCGAAAAACGAGATCGCATCACGGTAGTTCTTATTGTTCCATTCAAATTTTCCTAACTGATAATAGAGATCTGCAATTCTCGAATAGACGATGGTTTTGTATTGTTGATGGTCAGAATTGAGGTACACTTGGAAAGAATCAATGATTTTTTCGAGACTGGGGCGGTAGTTACTTGCGGGAGGCGTTTCTTTGAAAATTCGGTAACTGCATTCTGCTTTCCAAAATATTGCGGGTTTAAAGAGTGACGAATTTGGAAATTGGAACAATTTTTCAAAATAATCGAGTGCTTCTTTGTAATTATTGACTTCATTTTCATTTTGTCCCAATTGATAGTATACGCGAGCGAGAAGGGATTTGTCTTTAACTTCTTCTGCATACCTTGTTAACCATTTTTGTGCTTGGCGCCGTCGCTGTTGAAATTGATAGGACCAGCCCAAAAAGTAAAATCGGTCGGTTCTCTGCTCTTCTGTCAATTGCTCTGGTTTGGAAATTTCTAATAGAACGGAAGTTGTTTTTTTGTACAATTCCTGGGAGGCTTCCAAAGATAGGTTTTGTCTCTCGGAATCAGCAGAATAAAACATTGATTTTCCCAACCAGTAAAGTGCCTTGTCTCGATGTTTGCTTCCGGAGAATTTGCTTAAAAATTCCTCTAAAATTGCAGTTCCCTGTTTGTACTGTCCAAGCTCAACTCTCAAATATCCCTCAGAAAACATTGCATCTTCCACCCACTTTCCAAACGGATAAGTTTGTAGATACTGGTGATATTCCAGAACGACATCGCGTCTATTCTGGTTTTGTAATTCCCTCGACTTTGTTCGATAAAAATAGACAGACTCAAGTGAAGGACCGTTGGGAAATGCTTCCAAATAAATTTCTACTTCTTTCTGGACGCTTGCGTACAGCTTATCCTGATATAAATGTTGGATAAATTGAAACTGATTTTCTTCAGAAAATCCTGCAGGCAAAGCTTCAGATGGAAATAAAAAACCAGCAATCAGGACTGATAAAATAAAAAAATGACTTTTATAACAATTCATTTTGACAAGAATTTGATTGGTTTTTAGGAAATTGGTTTTCAATGTACATTCAGTATTTGACGAAATGTGCTATCCCAGAATTCGAGATCAATATTATTAACTAGAATGGTTTTGTTTCGGCTGGATTCACCTTGAAGAATCGAAATACTGGATTTTGAGACTTTTAACGATTTTGCTATAAAACTGATACATTGTTTGTTTGCTTGACCATTGACGGGTGCGGCAGAAACGCAGAGTTTGATTCTATTATTGTGAATTTGACCCCAATCAGTTCTCGAGGAACGAGGTTGTACATACAAATAAAGGGTCAATTGCTTGTTTTTTAAAAAGAATCCATTTTCAGGCAGCATGACGGTTTTTTAGTATTGTCATTTCAGTCAGGGTTCTTCTGGGGAGATCCGCAATTGAATTGGGGTTCTCAACTTTGATGGTAAAAAAATTCAGTTGCGCCAGCTTGATCCCTGGTAAACCGGAAAGTGAGGCAAATTTAGATACATTCGAATGAGGACGAATGGTCCACATGTCAGACCCCAGCGAACCTATTACTTAAGAACCGGGAAACTCCTTTTCTTTGACCAACTGGAATAATTCTACGATTTTATTTTTGACAGACGTGTTTTCAATCCCGTATTCAAAATATGTCTTTTGGCCGACCTGACGTTCTCCTGCGATAGCGCCATATTGGGCGTCTTGCTCTGCAACGGCAAATACAACATAAGGTGTGTAGGTATACTCATCACCCGTGCTGTACCCCATCCCTTTTGGTTTTACCTTTGCTTCTCCGCCCAATATTAAAAGATAGTCGGTAGACTGATCTCCCACGATGTACTTCATTGAATAGGGTACTACCCAGTCATGTTTGGGTGTCCGTCTGCGCAAAACACTGGATTCTCCAAAAGCGTTCATTAGGTCGGTAACCAATTTGTTCAGGACCTGAAAGTCTCCTCCCAGTTTCGTTTTTATCATGCCCATCATTCCTTTGTATTTTGAGGCGGATTGGCAAAGGTAATAGTAGGGTACTTGTTTTCCAATCAGTGCCGTAATACGCCACTCAGGCTCCGGATCCGCTACTTGCTCCGATTCAACTGGAGGAGTTTGAGGCAGTTCGGGCACGCTTTCAGTTCTTTTACTCAGTCCAAACATGGATTTTAGCTTTTCTAAAGGAGATTTTGCGAATTTTACGGCCTCTTTGGTACCTTTTTTAAACTGAGCGGTTTCTCCATGTTTTTCACTCATGGATGGAATTTCAATCTTTAATTCAGTTTCAATTTTTTCATCGACTTGGGCAATCAGATTGTTGAATTTGTTGACTGGTAGTTTTTTAAGCAGTGATATTTCTTGAGATGGATCTTCTTCTATCCATGAGGCAATTGTACGATTTTCGATTTCATAGGTTTCATAGATTGTCTGTTTCGCGGGATTTTTATTGAGTCTCGTTTCAAGCCAATGGATGAGATATTCTTGTTTCAAAATCTCAAAATTCATATAATTGTAATGAAATGTCGTTTTCTCTCCCCCAACTTTTGCAGAAAGACCGTCTCGAAAATACAATAGAAAAAATAAATTACGATAGTCATATTTTTCAATCACGTGGGGGAAGCAATAGAAAAAATTATTCTCTCGACGTTCCAAAATTTTTTCAGGTGAAATCAGATCCAAACTGATTGATTGGAAAAGATTTTTCTGACACTCTGGGCGAATTGTAAATTTGAAAAGAACTTTGAGCACTTCCCTCAATTGCTCTAAAATGATTTTTTTTTCCTGATTCGAAAATTGAGATTTGAAATCTTTTTCAGGAACCCTCAAAGTCTTGCGCATCACGTCGATGCATTCCATCGTCTTCTTGATTTTGTAAATATCATAGAGAATGCGGACTTCTTTTTCGAAGTTGTCGCGTTCTATATACTCGAGCGTTCCCTCCTTATTTGTCTCCAGTTGAAAAAAATGTAATAGAAATTCGCTGATGCCGTCATCCGTATTGAAAGGGAGGATAAAGCGTAGCGCTTGATGCTTGGAATTTTCGTCATAATCTTGGATCAAACTCAATTTTCTTTGAAGGAATTGATTAAAAAAACGCCGAATTTCACTGGTCTCCAGCACTGCAGGAGAGTTCGTATCAAAATTTTTTTCAAAATATTCTTCCTGTTTGTTTTTCCAATATTCTTTCCATTGTTCAATTTCTTGATTCCAATTTCGAATAACCTGATTGACATCTAAAATGCTTTTGGTTTTTATCAGTTGCGAAACCGATCTGTTTGAAGAGTCTATCTTTTTATTTGGGGTAGGCATAATATTCTCTTTATAAACTCTTCATGGGAACAATACTAAAGACAAGATAAAGTTATTCATTTGTGCGAGCAATTGAATTTTCAAAGTTGACCAAATTAGGATTTCATGTAAGCTAATTCCAACAATTTACAGGAATTTGAAACATTTTTCATCCAAAATCAATTTTGCCTCTCATGCCCGATACGGTTGTTAAAATCTGTGGATTGGTGACCATGGATGAAGTCAAAGCCTGCCTCGCTTATGGGGCAGATTGGCTTGGCTTCAATTGCTACCCTAAATCGAAGCGATTCATTCCTCCCGAAAAAATTCGTGAACTAGTTTCAATTGTTCCTAAAAATGTGTTGACTGTAGGAGTTTTCGTCAATGAATCTGCTGGGGAAGTGAACCGGATTATGAGGCATACCGGTATGAATCTTGTTCAGTTACATGGTGATGAAACTCCTGAATACACTCAGATGCTAATTCACAAATATTTCCGTGCTTTTCGAGTGTCTGAACAATTCCAACTGGATGAGATATCAAAATACCGGGGGATTTACTTTTTGCTCGATAGTTATCACGCCGGTCATTATGGAGGAACTGGCGCATCATTTAATTGGGAAATTGCAAAAAGAGCCAAATCTTTTGGTCAACTAATATTAGCTGGAGGGCTGACCCCGGATAATGTTGGAGAAGCCATTAAGACTGTTCGCCCCTTTGGTGTGGACGTTTGCAGCGGTGTTGAACTTGTTCCAGGAGTAAAAGACTTCAAACGTATCCAAGCATTTATTTCTGCGGTAAAGAGTGCGGATGGCAAGAACAAAATTGATGATTGATTCCTGTAAATATATTATTCAAAATAGTTACAAAAAATAGATTGACAAAATATATTATTCGTATAGAATCACTCTTTTGCGTTTAAGCGCGAGAAAACATTGATGATCTTAGGCAAAAGAATCGGAGAAAGAATCGTAAACGGGCCAATTTTTCCATG
>JADGAV010000018.1 GCA_015231825.1 SAR324 cluster bacterium | reverse complement strand
AATCAGATTCAAAAGATTGACATTCATTGTCTGCCCAATTCAAGAAAAATAATTTCTAAGATTTTGAAATTTCATTTGCGCCGGAACCGGCAATCGTCTGGTAAAATTCGGGAAAATAACCAATTTTGCTCTGATAATGAGCACTGACATTGTGTTTGAATGCTTCAATCTGCTGATGGTGAACCAATGCTATCATGCAGCCGCCAAACCCGCCTCCTGTCATTCTCGCTCCTAAAACGCCTTTTTGTGCCAAACTCGCTTCGACGAGGGTATCCAATTCCTGACCAGTGACCTCAAAATCGTCTTTCAAAGATTGATGGCTTTCGATCAGGAGTTGACCGAACAAGTTAAGTTGACCGACTCTCAAGGCATCGACCGCTTCGTGAACACGATTGTTTTCAGTAATTATATGGCGTGTTCGGCGCTTCAAAATCGGGTCAGGCAGCAGTCCCAATGTACTTTCCAATTCACCCATTTTTAACTCGCATAAATGATTGACGGGACGATGTTTCTGAACAAGGGCCAGCGCCTTTTCCACTTCTGCTCGTCTTTCATTGTACTTCGAATTCGTCAATTTTCTTACTTTGCAGGTGTTGCCAATCAAAAGAGCATAATCACCTAATTCGAACGGGACGTATTCAATTGCTAGGTCACTGCAATCCATCAGGATGGCATGTCCCTTTTTGCCTAATGCAACCGCTGCCTGATCCATCACGCCGCAGTTCATTCCGTTGAAATGGTTCTCGGAATGCTGACAAAGCCGGGCGATTTCTTTTCTGTTTTGCAATGTATCGGAATCCAGACGGAACTGATTGAGTGTTTCAATAATGAAAGCGGTACAGACTTCGATGGAGGCCGAACTGGAAAGGCCTCCCCCCGGAATATTGCCATGGTATAAAATTTCTAAACCCTGACCGGGAACATCACGTTGGTGATATTCTGCAAAGATTCCTTTAGGGTAATTTCCCCATCCGTCAGATTCCAAATACACCGGATCATCTGCACAAAAGGACACTCTATTTTCCATCGAGGTCGATTCTAATACGATTTCTGCAGATTCCTTCCTGCGGGCAACGGCAAAAGTCCCCATCTGAAGAGCGGCAGGCAAGACAGATCCTCCGCAGTAATCGATATGCTCTCCAATCAAATTCACTCGCCCCGGCGCAAAAAACCAGCGTGTCTCCTCATGGGAGTTACCGAATGATTCTCTGAATAGTTCTTCAAGCGTTTGAAAAACTTTCTTTTGATTTTCCAAAGTTCCTTTTTTAGGAAGAGTTGAACTTTCAACAATCACATTTGCCCGTCATAAGCATCTTTCCCATGTTTCCGTTGCCAAAAGTTTATTCAAGACTGATTTTTTTAAAACCTGAGTACGACTACAAATATTCCGTTTGAGCTAGTTCATTTTTACCAAACCCTCCAGTTCCAAATAAAGAAAAACTGCTCGATAGACAGCTTCTCCCTATTAAACGGGGCATGGCTTGCTGTCAAAATCACCGGGTTTTCCATAGTTTGTTTCTGCCATCCAAATCAATCCGATACCATATTGGTTTCATATTCTTTTCCCGGAAAAGCCTGCCATCAACTCAGCTCTTTACCCTTTCTTGAGTGACATTAAATCTTTCATGACATTCGAAAGATCAACCATTGGCTGGACCCCGCCAAATCCGTCATGCAGAGTGCAGTAGAGCCGATACAGCTTGTCATAGATGACTTTATTTTCGAGATTTGGAAAATATTCACGTGATTTAATTTGCGTCATTTTCTGCTGAGCGACAAAAATGCTCGGATGACCACCTTTCAGCTCTCCAGCCAAGACAGAGGCGACGATGGCAGATCCTAACGCACAGGTTTGCTCAGAGGCCGAAACCTGCATGGTGCAGCCGGTAACATCGGCATAAATTTGCATCAACAGGGGATTCTTTTCCGCGATTCCTCCACAACAAACAATTTTTTCCACTGGAATTTTAAACTCCTGAAACCTGTCAATAATCGCACGTGCTCCAAATGCAGTCGCTTCAATTAATGCCCGATAAATTTCTGCAGAAGTGGTATACAGAGTTTGTCCTATCAGTAATCCAGAAAGTTTGGGATCAACCAGTATTGTTCGATTTCCATTGTTCCAATCCAATGCCAAAAGTCCAGATTGCCCCGGATGCAAGCCCGATGCTTCCTCAGTCAAAATTTGATGATGTCCGTCGTTTCCTTGACAAATGATTTCAACAAACCATTTGAAAATATCACCGACAGCGGACTGCCCCGCTTCCAATCCGTAGAATCCAGGAAGGATAGAACCGTTAACAATGCCGCAAATTCCCGGAACATCTTCCACTTTTTTTGTCGTCGGAGCCACCGTACAATCACACGTCGAGGTCCCGATAATCTTAACCAGAGTTCCCTCTTTGACACCCGCACCAATTGCTCCATAATGGGCATCTAGCGCACCAACACCAATGGGAATTCCTTCAATTAGCCCCAATTTGTTGGCCCATTCTGCAGATAGCTCACCTGCTTTAAAGTCGGCACTGTGGGCTTTGAGATAAAGCCTGTCTCGCAGATCGGCGAGTTTGGGATTGAGCATTGCCAGGAATTCCTTGTCCGGCAAACCCTCCCATTCGTCGCAATACATCGCTTTATGACCTGCCGGGCAAATACCCCGGATTACTAAATGAGGATCTCTAATTCCCGCGAGGAGAGCAGGAATGTAGTCCGCGATCTCCAGCCAGCTGTAGGCAGCATCAAATACGTCCGGTGCTGAATTCAGACAATGCCAAATTTTAGACCAGAACCATTCGGAGGAATAAATTCCACCGCACTTTGCCAGGTACTGAGGCCGGTGTTTTCGGGCCAGTCTTGTAATCTGCTGTGCTTCTTCTGCTGCCGTGTGGTCTTTCCACAACCAGGCATGGGCTGCAGGATTATTCTTCCAGACAGAAGAAATCGCCAGGGGACTGTTATTTTTGCCTACAGGCATAGGAGTGGACCCGGTTGTATCTACTCCGATTCCAATCACCCGTTCATTTGAAAAACCCGCAAATGCATGCGCATCCTTGAGTGCATCGATGACGCTGCTCTCTAATCCTTCAATGTAGTCAGCAGGATTTTGCCGTGCTAGGTGATGATTGTCTTTATCGAGGATTACCCCATGTTCTCCGGTAGGATAGTTAAAAACGGAAGTAGCAATTTCGTCGCCATTGCTGCAATCAGCAATAATGGAACGCACAGAATTTGTGCCAAAATCCAGACCTATTGTGTATGATTTCATATCTGTTCGATCCTTCGATAAACTCAGTACAGCAATTCAACATAAACGTCTGCAATTAAAATTGCAATAGAGGACGAATTGATGACATTACTATTGGAAAAACAGGAGAGACTAGCGGCAGATTGGCATGGAGGGCGGCATCTCGGAAAAAAAAACATTCTTCGACCGATGCGGATTCTGGCGAAAAAATTTTTACACCAAAAGCGGCTCGAAGGAGCACTTTTGTTTAACCCTCATTCTAAGTCATTCCGAAACGTCTGTAAACTTCCGGAGGAGCATCGTTTGCTTTCATCAGATCTCGCATCAAACACACCAGGCGATCCTCCAAGTCCTTTTCTTCAAGCGGGTCTATCTGCCCAGGATCGTTCAAAGTATCAAAAAGAACTGTTCCCTGATCTTGGAAAAAACCTTTTGCCAATGAGCGATTTGGAATCCCGAGCCCACTATTGATTGAAGTTTCAGCATGACCCGAGATTTTTAGGAGGGGCACACCTTTCGTGAAGTTAAACGGTTCGACAAGTTCAGCAGACCGCAATGCCTCAGGAGCAAAAAGTGACATCGGATGCATCGGCATCAAAGTATATTGGAAAATTTCCTGTTTGTCGAAGTCGTCAGGATAACGAAAGTAAGTATAGCGACCATCTGTTATATTGGCTGCACTGCCCCAAACTCCGTAAAGTGCTGCTTTGCGCAGTGGTCCATCGTCTTCCAGCAGATTGATCAGTGAGAAGCCTTCTACTTCAGGAGGTGATGGCAGGCCATGCAAATCAAGTATCGTGGGCATCAGGTCAATGGTTTGAGTCAATGACTTTCTCCGTTCGCCAGCGTTGGAAGCAAAGTCGGGATGGTAGACAAAAAGCGGAATCTTGGCGAGTTCGTCATAAACCGGCATCCGAACTTTAGCCCACCAATCGTGTTCGCCCAATAGATAGCCGTGGTCCGTGCTGACGAGCAATGCAGTATCCTTCCACAATTCATGTTCGTCAAAATAGTTGAGCAGACGACCCAACTGTGCGTCACAAAGAGCCACAATCGCGCAGTAATTGGCACACAATTCCTCATATTCTTCCGGAGCTTCCGTCACCCGGGCATAGCGTGGCCAGTCAAGAATCGGACCTTCATAGTCCGTTGGGTAATCTCTGCGGTAGCCCTCTGGTGCAAAAAACGGCTCATGTGGATCAAAAGTTTCAATTTGAAGAAACCAATCCTCAGCGTTGCGGTTGTAGTTAAGAAAGTTGATGCCTGCATCGAAGCATTGAACCGAGGGAAAGTCTTTCTCCTCAAGTATGAATTCACGGTTGATGATATGATTGCGGTGGAAGCTTCGGGGGGTGGTATCGAATTGCATCTCGTGATATTTTTCGCGCAGTCGTTCCCACGGCGCCTGCACCATGGCTTTCCAGGGATCACGTTCCTGTCCCCGTATAAATTCATAGGTATGATAACGGTTGTGGTAGGTCGCACCCCCGTCTTCCCAGTAGTGAAAGTGGTCCGACACCAGGTGGCTTTGCACTCCGCCGTTGCCAAGCAGTTCAGGAAAAGAATTGTCAAAAGGCTCGAGCGGTCCCCAGGATCGATGAAGGAAACTAAGGCGCCCGGTCTGCAGATCACGACGTGCCGGCATACAAGGAAGGCTGCCCACATAATGGGTATCAAAGGTCACGCAGCGATCGGCAAGGCGATTGAAATTCGGCGTTTTGATCGTTTTAGCGCCATACGGCTGCAGAGAACGCCGGTTGAGGGAATCGAAGAGAACAAATACAGTCTTCATAATACTCCTAATTTTTCCAATCTTTGCCTTTCTTTATTTTAATCTCTCAGTAGGTGGCCCGTCCGCCGGAAAGATCAAAGGTGCTGCCGGTGGTGAAACTGTTCTCTGAAGAAACAAGCCAGGCGATCATCGATGCAGATTCATCAAGTTCCAGAAAGCGACCGCGAGGAATCTTCTGCAGCATATAGTCGATGTGTTCCTGACTCATCTGATCAAAAATTCGGGTGCGTGCAGCAGCGGGCGTTACGCAGTTCACGGCAATGTTGGTATCCGCCAACTCTTTGCCTAGAGATTTTGTAAGGCCGATCACCCCTGCTTTAGAAGCTGAATAGGCCGATGCATTGGGATTGCCTTCCTTGCCGGCAATTGAAGCGATATTGACAATTCGACCGTAATTTTGAGAACGCATCGTCTTGATGACGGACTTGTTAACATGAAAAGTTCCCATCAAATTGATATCAACGATCTGCTTGAATTCCTCGACGGAGTAGTCGGCAACCGTAGCATTTGACCCGGCAATACCAGCAGAATTGACCAGGATGTCAATCCGCGCGAATTCATTCATGGTTCGATCAAAAGCTTCCTGCACACTCGCCCAGTCTGAAACATCAACTGAAACAGCAATGCTTCCTTTTCCTATCTGATCAGCTGTTTCCGTAGCCAAGGCAAAGTCCATATCCCAAAGGGCAACCCTGGCGCCACTCAAAGACAGCCGTTCGGCAACGGCACGGCCAATTCCCTGAGCCCCGCCTGTCACAATGGCAAATTGGTTTTTCAAGTCGATTTCATTCATAGTGTCCTCATTCCAAAAACTTCTTATCCTTGTATTTCTACTAATTTCTAAGCAACTACAGAATTATGGTCACCTCACCAGAATCCCATCCGCCATCTTTTCTGCAAGCATGATGGTAGGGATGTTGGTATTGGCGCAAGGCACAGCCGGCATGATCGAAGCATCGACCACACTCAAACCGTCTACTCCGTGGACTCTCGCAGTTCGCGGATCGACCACGGCATCCGGATCACCGGCTTTCCCCATCCGGCACGTCCCGCATGGGTGCCAGCCACCAATAGTATGTCTTCTGACAACATCTTCCAGCTTATTTTCATCGCTAAGCGCAGCAGCAAGATTAAATCCAGGCGCAATCAAAGTGCCAATCACTGCTCGTCGCAAAGCAGGCGGTCCGTCAGTCAACAAGGCCGGACCCAAAGTAATTAGGCGATTAAGCAGATTTTCTTTACGGACAATCGAAGCCAGGGCTCCGTGGGTTGCTGCAAAGGGATCAGCTGCAGCCACCCGCAATGCTTGAGACGCGAAAAGAGCCGCCATCAAGCGAAAGGAGGCCTTCATTCGCTCCAGATCACGTGAATCCGATAGAAGTTTGAAAGCAACATCAGGATATCCGTCAGGATCTTCGACAGAAAGGTGCACTGTACCCTTCGAATAGGGTTTATTGACCCAAGAGAAAAGAGTCCCGATGCGAACACCAAGAGGATGCCATGCGGTCCTTGCTATCACTGCCATGAACATGTCATGTTTCGGAGTTTCCGCAATTTCGGAACTGTAGCGAAGACCGATATGAGCATGGCGGCGAGGGCTCTTACCCATTCGAAAGTTTCTTTTAATCCAGGCTGACAGAGCGATGGAGGGATGCTCCTGCAGATTTTCACCGACTCCGGGCCGGTGAC
Organism: SAR324 cluster bacterium; assembly: GCA_015231825.1. GTDB lineage: Bacteria > SAR324 > SAR324 > SAR324 > NAC60-12 > JADGAV01. The sequence continues at coordinate 84,680 of JADGAV010000018.1, read as the reverse complement.
AGATGACGGGAATGCCCAGTTGCTGCAAGTGGGCTTGAGGACCAATTCCGGACCTCATCAGCATCGCAGGACTCTGCAAGCCACCCGCACAGACAATGATCTCCCGGCCATAAATCTCTTCTCCTTCAACTTGAACACCGACTGCCTTCTTGTTTTCCATGAGAATTCGCTGAACCGATGTCCCTGCGCGAATTTTGAGATTGTCCCGGGCCCTGACATCATTTGACAAATATCCCCGGGCCGTTGAAACTCGGCGTTGACGATCTGTCGAAACAGCCAGGGGAAACCACCCATCCCTAAAAACACCATTTTGATCTTTGATATTTTGATAACCCCTGTACTTGAAAGCCTCAGCAACAGCTCGTGTGAAACCCGGCCATGCAGCTTCCGGGACACGGCTGATTGAGATCGGACCCTGTGCTCCATGGAACGGACCATCAAAATCAAGATCATTTTCCAGGGAACGAAAATAGGGAAGTACCGACTCCCAATCCCAACCTTCAGCTCCTTTTGCCGCCCAGCCATCGTAGTCCTCAGGTATTCCACGATTCGCCAGCTGACCATTCATCGTCGAGCCTCCACCAATAACCCGCGGCTGCTCGTATTTTTTTAGGGGAGCCTCTTCCTGCACACTTGGCGGCGCAAAACGGGCTTTCATTCCTGGCCAATTGTAGGCAGGATTGAAACAGGCTTCATAAGGACATAGATCCTGGACATCATCAGGTTCTTGATCCGGAAGAACGTCCGGGCCGGCTTCAAGCAGCAGAACTTGACAATTACGATCAGCAGAGAGACGGTTGGCCAGCACCGTCCCGGCAGAGCCTCCGCCAACTATGAGATAGTCCCATTTTATCATCATGAGTTTTCTCAGTATTTATCGCCAATAAGACGCGGTTATTCAAAAATCTGGCGTCCCACTTCAGCATGGGCAAGAAAATCACTGTCAAGCATAACCCCCAATCCTGGCCCGCTGGGCACTGGGACACATCCATTCGAAGACACTGCCTCCAACTGATCGGAATAGCCGCAGGAAAAAATCTTAGGCAGCGGATTGGCCATCCGGGGATGAACCAAGGCTAACTCGTAGTAGTTTGAGTTTCGGATGGCGGACATACAATGGCGGTGGGCCGGACCGCTCGAATGCAGTTCCACATCCAGACCGAAGGCTTCCGCGAGAGCCGCTGTCTTCATGACGCCAGTGATTCCCAAATCGTATTCAGGATCGGCGCGCAAGAAATTGCTTGCTTCTTCGGTAATCCATGGTGTTTTTGCTTCGAGTCCCCGAACATGCTCGGTTAAAAGCAGCGGCGTCTTGATCTGCTGTCTTAGCATTCGGTGCACTTGAGGTGCATGCCCACAATCTGCAAGAGGATCTTCCAACCAAAAAAAATCATGATCATCACAGGCGCGCCCGACACGAAGTGCATCAGCATAAGTCCTGATGCTGCTGGCAGGATCGGTCATCAAATCCATTGTTCCTCCAACAGCACGTGCAACAGCTTTAATGGTTTCGATTTCGGCTTTAGGATCACCGTCGGACCAACAATGCATCTTGAAACCACGATATCCAAGCGCAGAGCATTGTTGTGCAAACTCAGCATAGGCTTCGGGTTCCGACAATCCACCGTTGCGATCGCCTGAAATAGTGCTCGCATAGGCTGGTAATTCCCAGCGGTAGCCTCCCAGCAGTTTAGCAATCGGCAGATCAACTTTTTTTCCGAAAAGATCCCATAAACAAATATCAATTGCCGAGTAGCCGACTCCACCAAGATGTCTGAAACGGCGCTTATAGTGCTGATAGAGTTCTTCGCGGGCTAGACTATCCTGACCAACCAGGGAAGGAAGCAGGGGAATAGTCTGATTGATGACGGCCGGATGTTTGCCGGAATGCATGGGGCAATACTCTCCAACGGTACCATCCGAATCACGGATCCTGAGGACAAAGCTTTTCAATTGAGTCTGTGCGGAAGGATTGTAACCCAAAACACCCTCTGCATCAGGACCAAGTCCCTCAACATCATAGGTAAAATGAATGAGTTCGATTTTCTCGATAAGGGCCATTATGTAGTCTCCATGAGTTGAACTGATTCATTGCATACAGTGTTTCATGCTGCCGACTCCTCAGATCAGTATTGTTTACAGTTTTTGAGCCATTCTATTTAGGCGTCAGCCGACACCATTCAATGGGTTATTTTCAACCCGGTTTTTGAGTCGAACAAATGAGTTTCTGAATCATCGAAAGCGATCGAAACTGAATCATTCGGCTGAAACACCGCGCGTTTGCCAGCAACGACGCAGAGGAGATGTGACTCGTCGAGCCGGACAAACACGAGGGTTTCGTTACCTTTTGGTTCGACCACTTCAACCTCGCCTCTCAAGGGTCCATTTTCTGCGATTCGGAACCCTTCCGGGCGCACACCCAGGACAACCGTTTGCATATCGGATGAAATGTCGAATTGCGGCAGAGGTACCCGTTGCCCGCCAGAAGTTTCCAGTTGAGTATGGCTCCCCTCCCCTTTTCGGTGCAGTTCAATGAAGTTCATTGGCGGGGATCCCATGAATCCTGCAACAAAAAGATTCGCGGGTTCGTCATAGAGTTCCATAGGAGTCCCGGTCTGCTCAATCCGGCCATTGTTCAAAATAAAAATTCGGTCAGCCAGCGTCATCGCTTCATCCTGGTCATGAGTGACGTAGATTGAAGTGATTCCCAGCCGCTGGCGGAGGGCCTTGATTTCTGTCCGCATTTGAACACGGAGCTTGGCATCCAGATTTGACAATGGTTCGTCGAACAGAAACAACATCGGATCACGCACAATTGCACGTCCCATCGCCACTCGCTGTCTTTGGCCACCAGAAAGTTCTCGTGGATAGCGGTCGACCAATTCTTTCAGACTGAGCATTTCTGTTGCGTAGTTCACCTTTTCTTCAATTGCTCCTGGATCGATTCGACGCAAACGCAGACCGAAGGCAATGTTCTCGGTAACGGTCAAGTGGGGAAACAAGGCGTAACTCTGAAACACCATGGCGACATTGCGGTCACGCGTCTGGACATTGGTAATGGATTTTCCGTCGACGACAATATCGCCAGCCTGGTGCTTCTCCAGGCCAGCAATGCAGCGAAGCAGAGTGGATTTACCGCAACCCGATGGACCGACAAGGACAATGAACTCGCCATCACGCACCATCAGATCGATCTCGATCAGGGCATCTACATCCCCGAAGCTTTTGCAGAGTCCTTTTATTTGCAATGTTGACATAGGAAAATCTCTAACCTTTTACTGCACCGGCAGTCAGCCCGGTGACGATGAATTTTTGCACAACGAGAACAAAGATGAGAATTGGAAACAATTGGACAGTGGCAGCGGCAAATAGAACTCCCCATTGAACTCCTTCGACAGACCCGGCAATTTCAGAAAGAACCAAGGGTGCTGTTCTCGCAGTATTGGAGGTGAATATCAATGCGAAGACATACTCATTCCATGAGAAAATAACCACGAATACGCAAGCAGCGATGGTACCATGAATCGAAAGCGGGAGCACCACCTTGAAGAGACGCTGCCAAACCGAAGCCCCTTCCACTTCTGCCGCCTCTTCGAGTTCTCGCGGAATCTGGTCAATAAATGTCTTCAGAATCCAGGTCGCTAAGCTGACAAAGAACGCGGCATAGAGCAAAATCAGAATCGCATGAGTATCACTGAGGCGAAGGGCGCTGATAGCAGGAAAGAGGGGAATGGTCACCACGATAGGCGGCAGCATTCGAACCAGAATCATAAAAAAGGCAGAAAGAGTCAGCAGACGTGAGTGGAATCGGGAATATGCGTATCCAGCGAGTAGAGATGTCACCGCGGTCAGCACTGTGGCACCAGCCGTAATAATCAGAGAATTCCCCAGCGCTTTGACGAATTCAGGCCATTCCTGAAAAAGAAGGATATAGTTTTCAATAGTAGGCTCAAAGATAAATTTGGGTGGCACGGCAAAAATATCCAGGGGCGGTTTGAACGAAGACGAGACCACCATGAAGATCGGAAAAGCGGACCAAAGGACCCCAATCGTCAAAATGAGCCACCTTCCTGCTGAGAGCAAATTACGATCATCCATCGGACTGCATCCTTTTATACAGTTTGTACAAATAAAACGAGGCGACCAGCAAGGCAAGCAGCTGCATCGCCAGTCCCGTAGCCGCCGCAGCGCCAAAATCGTGATAGCGGAATGCGGCACGGAACAAATAAGTGCCCAGCACTTCCGTCAAACGCGCAGGTCCGCCTTCATTGAGCAGCCAGACCTCCGCGAAAAGGCGCGTCGCAAAAATATAACGGAACATCATGGCGACCAATACAGCGGGTGCAATGAAACGCATAGTCACTTTCCGGAACACCTGCCATTCAGATGCACCTTCAACACGGGCTGCGTCTTTCAAATCTAACGGGACTGTTGATATGGCCGAATAAAGGATGATCAGTGTAAACGGAAGATGGATCCATATCGACAGAATCGAAATCAATGACAGTCCGTGTACAGGGTTTCTTATCCAGTTCAACTGCGCGCCCACAAAATTCTGGAGCAGGAGATTAAACATGCCGATGTCCGGTTCCAATAGATAGCGCCACATCACCACGGCGCTCACCTGACTGACTGCATAGGGGGCGATCAGGATTGAGAAGACGAGTCCCTTACCCCAAAAGTTTGTGTTGAGCGCCAAAGCCAACATCAACGCAAGGGCCAACTCTGCATAGACAATGACATTGACCACAATAAAAGTGTTGAATGTCGCACGCCAGAAAATTGAATCGCTGAATAATCTGACATAATTATCAAAACCGATGAAGACTGAATCGGCACCGAAAGTCGACTGATGCAATGACAGCCAGACGATATAGATCGACGGACCGGCAATTAAAAGTATAAGGAGTGTATTTACCGGCGAAATCAGAAACAACGACAGCCATTTTCGATCATCAAACATAGCCTGAGCTTTCAGGAGGGATTGCCCCGGGCAAAACTTTCAAGATCAAATCCGGGGCTCGTTCTTCGGTACAGGAAAAAGTTTCCTGATCATTTAGACGGCAACAAGGGTAAACTTCTCGCTTGCACTGAATCCAGGGCTTCCCTGGTGGTTTTCAAACCAAGCAAAGCACTTTCAACTTCCTCGATAAAGATATCTTCGACTCGTGCCGAATTAGTAAACCCAGGCAGTGGTGGCCGTGCTACGCTCAAAGCAGCCTGCTCGTCAGACGCGTAAGGAACAAGATCTTTTACCCGCTGGTCGGCATAGGCAGAGGGACGAATCGGACCGTTGCCGTTTACTGCAGCACGAATGGTATTTTCCGGCGAAACGCTATTACGGATATAATCCCATGCCAAATCCTTGTTATCACTGTTTTTCGGGATCAGCATAGCCCAAAACTCAGTCCGAATAGGTGCCACATTGAATCCCTCTAATTTTTCCGATTTGGGAACGGCAATCGAAATAATTTTGCCTGCTGCTTTGCTTTTTTTGGCGTCGTTGAAGTTTCGGTAGCGACCAAATGGAGAAATTGCCATGGCAGCGCGCTCCTGCTGCATGTATGTGATGACATCCTCCGTCTTGAAATTAAGGAAAGCTTCGGGAAGGACTCCTTCTTTAAAAAGTTTGACAACTTCTTCAACAGCCCCAATCATATCGGGACTATTCGCCTTCAGCTCGAAATCTGGTGTCAGAAAATCGCCATTGTTCATCGCACGTGCGAAGTCAGTGAGAATTGCCGGGCTGCGATAGTCCAGCAGCAGACCATGTACTTTTGTTCCGTTGCTTCGTGTGAAGGTCAACTTGCGGGCTGCAGACAGAAGTTCTTCAAACGTTTTTGGGACAGCCACACCCTTTTCTTTAAGGATCGCTGTGTTAACATGCAAAGCTGCTGTAGCGTGTCGAAAGGGAATACCATAGAGTTTTCCACCATAGGTCAAGGCTCCAAGCATTCCCTTTGGCAACTCATCGAAGTCCTTAATCGGAGCACTCGCAAGATAATCGTCCAAAGCCTGAAACATTTCCGGGAATTGCGGTTTGTAATATCGGTTCGCGGCGAAGCCGACATCGATAGTTGTCGACCCGAGGCTGGCCTCCCGAAAGAGTCGTTCATGAACGGCTTGTACGTTAAAAGTTAGCCAATTGATCTTCGTATTTTTCGCAGCGGCCCATTCTCCGGCAAAATCGCCGCCGGCTTTGCCCGTGCTGACCCTCTCGTGAACTTTATGACCGATAATCGTCAATTCTTGAGCATTTCCTATAGTCGCCATCGAAACCACCAATGCCCCAACTGTAACAACTTTGGCTAACGCGCTGAAAATATTTCTTGATTTTTCTCTCATAATTCCACCCTTCCTCTCAAATTGTAAGAATTAAGTTGTAAGACAAATATCTAACAAAATCAAATGTTGTAAGACATTACAAACTTCTAATCCCATTTTAAAATTAGGATGTCAAGTAAATAATTGCTCTTGACTTGTCATACATATTTTGAAATATATCAGCTTTCATCTTACAAATTAATCTACTGTTAAAGAAACGGATTCGAAATTTTAAAGAGAGCCATGTCATCTGCAAAAAGAGGCGAACGAGGGAGTCGTACCGAAGAGGTTTATCGTTTTCTTCTTGATGCAATCAAGGTGGGTGAGTATGGTCAGGGCAGCCGATTGCCATCCGAAAATGCCCTTGCAACGAAACTTGGAGTATCGAGACCCGTCGTGCGGGAAGCGGTTTCAAAGTTGGCTGCTGAAGGCCTCGTGCGCGCCGAACAGGGACGAGGTACCTTTGTTTCGAAACTCCTGACAATCAGCCAACTTCATTTTTCCCCAATCGAAGGAGTCGAAGATTTGATTGCCTGGCAGGACCTCAGAATAGCTATCGAGCAGGAGGCTGCACGCCTTGCCGCCGAACGGTGCACAGCAGACGATCTTGAGAAGATTCGCGACCTCCATCTGAAATTGATCAATTTGGCAAAGGTCGGTGATCGAGCCATTGATCTTGATTTCGAATTCCATCTCTCCATCGCGAAAGCAACTCAAAATTCGATTCTTGTGAATGCTCAACGTTCCCTTGGCGAACATATTCGCAACTGGATGTCAACTCTTGTGAGAGCCACCAACCCATCGCCATTGGAATGGCCTGAATACCGCTACCGCGAACATCTCGCCATCGTCGAAGCCATCCAGAGAATGGATCCGGATGCAGCGGCCCAGGCCGCCCGCCGACACCTCGAAAACGGCCGGACACGTCTTTTGACAGAACTTTCTGGTGCCCGCCATTCATGATCTTCCAGATAGATTCCAGTTGTTTATTGTTGTTAAAGGCTTGTTCTTTTTTTTGTTCTTTTGAAAATACTGGCGAACTGAATAATGTTTTCTCCGGTTTTCATAGTCAAAGTTGTTTTGATTGATTAAGTAATTATTATGTGAAGTCTATCATAACCTCCCTCTACAGAACCGAGAATATAACTTTTTTTACTAATGTGACACTTTGCTTTTAAACCTGATTATGTTTTTTCGTTTGTCGTTTTAGTCATACTCTTCAACGCAATCGGGTATAGTGAGGATTATGATTAAGAGCAGGAGTATGAATAGGAGTATGAGTAGGAGTAGGAGTATTTACTGAAAATTAAGGGGGACGCCCAGGTTTGCAGAAATTATCAGCAGAATCTATTTCTGCTTGAGAAAACCGGTGATTTTAAGAGCGAGAGCTTCTGAAATACCGGGAACATTCTGCAATTCTTCCAGCGACGCGCTCCTGATTTTTTTTAAACTGCCGAAGTGTTTCAAGAGAACTTTTTTTCGATGTTTCCCGACTCCATCGATTTCATCCAAAACCGAGTGCAAAGTTGACTTGCGCCGCAGACTACGGTGGAATGTAATGGCGAAACGATGGGATTCATCTCGAATATTTTGCAGCAGATGGAGCACAGCGGAATGGCGGTTGAGCCGAATTTCATTTTTCTGATTGGGTTTGACGACATACTCAAAATCCTCTTCATGATCCCGTTGTATCCCTCTTCTTTTTTCGCTTCGGCCTTTGGCTAAACCAATCACGTCCACTTGATCAAATACAAGATTCAATTTTGATAAAACTTGAATAGCCATATTCAGTTGACCTTTTCCTCCATCAATTAATATCAAATCAGGCCAGGGAATTTCTCCGCTGCTGCTTCGCTGGTAGCGCCTTGTCAGTACCTCTTTCATGCTGGCAAAATCGTCAGGTCCTTCAACACTTTGAATTTTATATTTTCGGTACTTGTCTTTATCCGCTTTGCCATTTTTCCAAACCACCATGGACGCCACTGTGAGGGTTCCTGAAATATTTGAAATATCAAACGCTTCGATGACAACAGGCAGGTTTTTTAAATGGAGCAAGTCCTTCGTTTTTTGCAGAACTTCTTCGTTTTGGCTAAGTTGCCTTTTCTTTTCATCCAACTGCGTAACCGCATTTTGATAGGCCATTTCCACTGCTTTTCTTTTTTGACCTCTTTTGGGAACCAAAATGGAAACCTGCCGCTTTAGTTTTTCGCTCAAGGTCCTGGCCAATGCCTCCTGGTCTGAATAAGGAAAGGGCAAATAGATTTTACGGGGAATCGCAAAATTTTCTCCCATGTAAATCCGGTGAAGTACCTGCCCCATCAGATTGTCATTGGTGGCTTGTTCCGCCTCTTCAAAAAAGAAAAAATCGGTAGCCAGAAGTCTCCCGAAACGAATAAACAAAACTTGAACTCCCGCTTTGTCAACGTCTCGGTAAAGAGCAAAAACATCAATGTTTTCTGCTGCAGGAGAGAAGAACTGCTGTTTCTCAAAAGTATTGCGTGTGGCATGGATCTGGTCCCGCAACTTGGCCGCACGCTCATAATCCAGTGATTCAGATGCGTCGTACATCCGTTTTTGCAGCTTTGCAATCAATTCCCTGTATTTTCCCTGTAAAAACATCCGGACCTGCTGTATTTCTTCTGCATACTGTTCCACAGGGACGTTACCTCGACAGGGTGCTAGGCAGCGTTTCAACTGAAAATTGAGACAGGGACGATAGGTTCTGCTTCCGTCCAGATCCATACGACTGGTGCGGAGCAAAAACAGCTTGTTGATCAGCCGCAATACCTGCCGGGCATTGCGAACCGAGGTGTAAGGACCATAATATTCGTTCTGCCTGACAAACTTTTCTCGGACCAGGACCAGACGAGGATACATTTCTTGAGTCGTCAGTTTGAAATAGGGGTAAGACTTGTCATCTTTTTGTTCCACATTGTAACGTGGTTGATGAGCCTTTATCAGCTGGGACTCTAAAATCAGTGCTTCGGACTCCGTATTGGTGATGATCGTTTGCAAATCGTGAACAAGAGAGACCATCAAAGCAATCCGCAGGGTGTGATCTGCTGAAGGCTGGAAATAGGAGGTTACACGCTTTTTCAACGATTTGGCCTTCCCGATGTAAAGAATCTCTCCTTTGTGATTTAGATACTGGTAAACACCTGGTGAATCGGGGAGGTGAGCAAGTTTTTCGGCAATAGGAAGAAAATTATTCATTAGCAACAAAATAAAATTACAAATTGCTCCTTCCAGGAAAGGGGTAGTCTTGTGTAAAAACAGAATTCATACTATATTACTTTACGATTTTGGGAAAAATACCTGCAAAAAATAATTCATGCGTCGTCAAATTTTGTATTCTCAGATCATATCTTCATTCCAACAAGAGGTAAATGGTGAATTCATTTTTTAAAAATATCGGCATCTGGCTGGTTATAGGTTTTGTGATTGTGGTGCTGTTCAACTTCATGGGCAATCAATCAGCGGTGGATCGCGCGATTACTTTTTCAGATTTTTTAAATCAAGTCGAAAAAGGAAACATCAATGAAGTCATCATCCGTGGTGATGAAATTCACGGAATCAATCAGGAGTCCGGAACTTTCCAAACCACAGTTCCGGAGTATCCTCAATTGATCGATTTTCTTGAAAAACACGGAATTGGGATCACTGTGGAATCGCCTGCAAAAGGCAATATTTTCTTTGCTATTCTGAATAGCTGGCTGCCGATGCTGCTCATCATCGGAATTTGGATCATTTTTATGAGACAGCTTCAAGGTGGAAGCAATAAAACATTAGGATTTGGAAAAATACGAGCCAGGACAACCGAAGGTCACGAAAACGAGATCACGTTCAAAGACGTTGCTGGAATTGATGAAGCCCGGGAAGAGCTCAGCGAAATTGTTGAGTTCTTGTCGGATCCGCAGAAATTCGAAAAATTAGGGGGTGAAATTCCCAGAGGCGTGCTTCTGGTTGGGAATCCCGGGACTGGAAAAACCTTACTGGCCAAGGCAATTGCCGGGGAAGCAGAAGTACCTTTTTTTAGCATCAGCGGTTCTGATTTTGTAGAAATGTTTGTTGGAGTGGGGGCCAGCCGTGTTCGCGACTTATTTGAACAAGGAAAAAAAGCCGCACCATGCATCATTTTTATCGATGAGATTGACGCTGTGGGACGCAGTCGAGGAGCAGGGTTGGGGGGAGGAAATGACGAACGTGAACAAACTCTAAATCAATTGCTTGTGGAAATGGATGGCTTTGACACGAACAATGGTGTGATCATTGTCGCAGCAACCAACCGTCCGGACGTCCTGGATCCCGCACTCCTTCGCCCAGGGAGATTTGATCGTCACATCAATGTCCCTCTTCCTGACATAAACGGAAGAGAAGCAATTTTGAAGGTCCACACACAACCTATTCAATTGGGAGAAGAAGTCGATCTCCGCGTGATTGCCCGAGGTACACCTGGATTCACCGGAGCCGATTTGGCAAATCTTGCCAATGAAGCAGCATTGTGGGCTGCTCGGAAAGATAAATCCGTTGTCGAATTGAGCGACTTTGAATACGCTAAAGACAAAGTGCTGATGGGAACTGAGCGAAAAAGTTTACTGATCTCAGATGAAGAAAAAGAAACCACCGCTTACCACGAAGCAGGTCATGCCTTAATTGCCGCCAGTATTCCAGAAGTCGACCCTGTGCACAAGGTTACGATTATTCCCCGGGGAAGAGCTCTCGGTTTGACACAATTGCTGCCCCTGGAAGATCGGCACAGCTACACAAAAAAAGGACTGCTGGGACACATTGCCATGACCATGGGAGGTCGAGCAGCCGAGCATCTCATATTCAATCGATTCACTACTGGAGCCAGCGATGATCTGAGGAAAGCGACTGATCTCGCGCGTAAAATGATATGCCAATGGGGTATGAATGAAAAATTGGGGCCTCTCGCCTGCGCAGACAATGGAGACCAAACTTTTTTGGGACGTGATTTGCTGATGCACAAATCGGTGAGTGATGAAACCGCGCAGATCGTAGATTTGGAAGTGAAAGAATTGATCACAACCTGCTATACGAGGGCCAAAGAAATATTGGAAATGCATCGTCAGGCATTGGAGTATTTGGCAAAATTATTGATTGAAAAAGAAACCGTTGACGGAGAAGAAGTGGCACAGGCTATCAAAAAATTTTCCCCGATGATCAATTGAATTAGAAGGTCAATTTTTCCTTTCTCAATTGGCCGATGATCAGCTAATTGATTCAATCAAGAAGGAAAACCCCTCCGCATCAATCCCTCATCAATGGTGAATTTCACTCCTCAACAGCAGAACATTATTGTGGTTTGATATTTATTCGTTCGCGTTCTCAGGTAGTTCCTGGATTTTTTCACCGCAGCATCGCAGTACCCGCTCATGGGAGGCATGATTCAAAACATCGGATGGCAGGACATTGTTGACATCCTTTTGTTGACCTTTATTTTTTACCGACTTTTCACGCTCGTTAAAGGAACGAGAACGATTCCTATTTTAGCAGGATTTTCGCTGGTTCTTGCTGTTTATCTGATTTCCCAAACCTTGCATCTGGAAGCCATTGGACTGCTTTTGGATAATCTTGCCAATTCTCTGGTTTTGGTGCTTGTCATTCTTTTTCATACCGAGATCCGCAATGTCTTGGCCCAATTCGGATTAATAACATTTTTCATCGGCGGCAACCAATACAAGAAAGATGTTTTAGATGAAGTGATCCGGGGAGCAAATTTGATGGCTCAGGAACGAATGGGGGCCCTGGTTGTTTTTGAACGGGAAATGGGGTTACGCAATTTTATCGAAAAAGGCACTGCTGTTGATGCCGTCCTCAGCAAAGAACTCCTGCTGAGTATATTTCGTTCAAGCTCTCCTTTGCATGACGGCGCAGTCGTTGTCGACCGAAAAGGGCGTTTGGCAGCAGCAGGCTGCATCCTGCCCATTTCAACCAATACGGAAGTCAGTCCGATTTTCGGTACAAGGCACCGCGCCGCAATGGGACTTACAGAGGAAACGGATGCTGTGGTGCTAGTTGTTTCGGAAGAACGAAGCGAAATCAGCCTGAGTTATAAGGGCGAATTGATTCAGGCATCAAGCGATACAAATATCAAGAAGCTTTTGTTCGAATTAATGGAGGTGAAAGCCCAGGAATTACCAAAGGATAAGGGGGAGGATCCGCTGCCAGAAGTCGTTGATGAAGACGATAAAAAGGAAGTGACCGCTGCAGTTTAAACAATGAAGTATTCCTGCAACTCTTGGCTTGTTGATCACTTTTTTGACTGCTCACTCACTGGACAATCGTGCTATTTATAAGAAAATTTTTACCATTTTCACTGCTTTCATTCTTTCTGGCAGTGTTTGTCTGGTATTTGGCAAAACAAGGTGCAGAATCCGTAGAAATCAGTTTTTTTGTTCCTCTGGTGTTCAAAAACCTTCCCCCGAACATGCAAATTACCTCAGACCTTCCTTCGGTAATAAGTGTTTCAGGACGAATCACGCGCCGGCACAGCAGTGATTTCAATCCAGCCGGCCTGCAGGCCGTTGTTGATCTGACCAATGCTGAATCCGGAATCTTTCAATATACACTTAAGAAGCAAAACATCCCCACGCCCGACACCGTTACCATCGTTCAGATAAACCCGTCACAAGTGGATCTGTTCATAGAGGAAATCGCAGAAAAAACGGTGACGATCCGTCCTCGATTCCAGGGACAGATGAAATCAGGAAAAATTCTTCAGGGGATCGATGTTGAACCGAACACTGTTCGTTTGACAGGGCCCAAAACGATTTTAGAAACCGTCGATTGGATTTTTACAAGCGATATCGATTTGGAAAATATCAATCAAACAGCCGCCATGATCGTCCGTTTGAATTTGCCCAATCCCAAATTGCAGTTTCTCAATCAGGATGTGGATGCCTATATTGCACATATAAAAGTTGCAAATCTGCCCATCACCCGAAAGTTTGAGGATGTCGCCATCTACCTGACAAACCAGACCTACATCACACTGATCAATCCAAAAACGTTTACCTTATATGTGGAAGGGCCTGAAGAAATTTTAAAAGATCTAGATTCTTCCCAACTATACGGCAGCATCGATCTGTCAAATTATGAGCCTGGAAGTCATAAAGTCCAACCCGAAGCTGTTCTTCCCCAGGGGATTGAAACACTTCAGCAATGGCCGATTATATCTTTATGGGTCAAACCGCAAAAATTACAGATTGACGAAAATTCACCAAAGACAGAAACTGAGACGAAAAAACCTGTTCAATAAGGTTCAAGAAATTAATTTGTCTGAGATCGATGTTGTTTCATCGACAAAAAATAACAAGGGTCTCAACAATGCAGACATCAATTTAAACAAAAAACCTATTATGCCAAAAGATATGATTATCAATTACTCGCCTCACGAAGCGCGAGTTGCCGTTATGGAAAATGGCCTGGTTTCCGAGTTGTATTATGAACGTCTCAAGGAAAAAGGCATTGTCGGCAATATTTACAAAGGAAAAGTACTGAAAGTACTGCCTGGTATGGAAGCCGCTTTTGTCGAAATTGGCGTGGAACGCGCCGCATTTTTGTATATTGATGACGTTTTGGAAGACAACAGTGTCATTGATGAGGAAGGGCGACGACCCCGTTCCGGAAGAGATCCCAAAATCAAAATCGAAAGACTGCTTAAAGAAGGTCAGGAAATTCTGGTGCAGGTTTCCAAAGGCCCGATAGGAACCAAGGGTGCCCGGATTACCAGTCATATTTCAATTCCGGGAAGAAATCTGGTCTATATGCCCACGGTTAAAACACTGGGAGTTTCCCGCCAAATTACCTCCTATGATGAACGGCAGCGGCTCAAAGAAATTGTCAATCGGCTGCGTCCTGAAAAATCGGGTTTTATTATCCGCACAGTAGCTGAAGGACGCAGCGAAGACGACTTGCGGTCCGACTTAAACTATCTCGTTTCCACTTGGGATGAGATTCAAAGACACCACCAGGAAAGACAAGCGCCGGCATTGCTGCACAGTGATCTGCACGTCGTTTTTCGATCAATCCGAGATATCCTCTCTCCTGAGATTCGACGACTGATAATCGATGACAAGGAGCAATACAAAAATATTAAAAAATTTCTCAATACCTATTTGCCGCGATATCGCTCGGTTCTGGAATATTTTACGAAAGACGTGCCGATTTTTGATCACTACGGAATCGAAGCAGAAATCGAGAGGGCATTGGGCCAAAAAGTCTGGCTAAAATCAGGAGGATACTTGGTCATTGATCAAACCGAAGCCCTGACCGCAATTGATGTCAACACCGGTCGTTTCGTAGGTCAGGAAAGCCACGAACAAACCATTCTCAAAACCAATCTGGAAGCGGTGGAGGAACTGGTATGTCAGCTTCAGCTGCGAAATATCGGCGGAATCATCATTATTGATTTGATAGACATGGAACTCTCCGAACACCGGCAAAAAGTTTACAATGCCCTCAAAGAGCAGTTGAAGCATGATAAAACACGGAGCAAAATTCTCCAGATCAGTGAAATGGGATTGGTGGAGATGACCCGTAAAAGGGACCGGGAAAATCTGGCCCGTTATCTTTGCGATCCCTGTCCCTATTGTGAAGGCAAAGGACGGTTAAAATCAGCATCCACTGTCAGTTACGAAATTTTTCGGGAATTGTACCGGAGTCAGCAGAAAAAAGGAAACGGCTCCTATGTCGTACACGTTCATCCTGATGTTTACGAATACCTTGGAGCAGAAACCAACACATTAAACGAAATTGAGAAAGATTTAGGACAAAAAATCACTTTCAAAATGTCAAACAACCTCCATCATGAACAATTTGAACTCTACCAATATTGATGATGCCAATGATCTGACGAGAGAAACCGTTTGCTACACCGTTGCAAAAGATGAGGTCAAAAAACGTATTGATGTCTTACTTAGTTCATATCCGGAGGTAAATTCACGAACCTTTGCCCAGCGTTTGTTAAAAGAGGGTCGGGCAGAAGTGAACGGGCAACGGGTTTCTCCAAAATACAAAGCCCGTTTAGGAGACCAAATCAGCTTTTCGATTCCTGAACCGCAAACCCTCGATGCAGTTCCAGAGGCTGGTGAACTGGAAATATTATTTGAAGATTCCTCTCTAATTGTCATTAATAAACCCGCAGGACTGGTCGTCCACCCCGCCCCAGGACATTCTTCAGGCACCCTGGTTAATTTTTTACTGCACCATTGTCAGGATCTTTCAGGAATTGGAGGCGTAGCGCGTCCAGGCATTGTCCATCGTCTAGATAAAGATACCTCTGGTGTGCTGGTTGTTGCCAAAACCGACCGGGCCCACACTTCGCTTTCCCTTCAATTTCACAACCACTCGATACAACGCAAATACAAAGCACTGCTTTGGGGGCAGCCTCAGCAAAACCATGGCAGCATCCAAAAAGCCATCGGACGCCATCCTGTCAATCGTAAAAAAATGGCCGTGCTTGAAAGTGGAAAAGAAGCAACGACGCATTGGAAAGTGATCACACGCTTCAAGCATTTCACTTTGCTTGAATGCCGCCTGGAAACCGGACGAACCCATCAGATCCGAGTTCATTTTAGTTCTGAAAACATGCCGCTTTTAGGGGATCCTTTATATTGCCGGTACCGACTCAATCGGCTCAGTTCTTCTCCGCCTCCCTTATTAAAAATCCTTTCCTTATTTAATCGCCAGGCACTTCACGCACAAGAACTGGGATTCAAGCATCCCGTAACTGGCGAGTTCCAACAATTCAATTCCTCACTTCCTGCCGATTTTGAAACATTGCTCCACGCACTGAAAAAATGGGATTGATCGTTTAAAAGATGATTCTGCTCACCTATACCAGGAAAAATCCCGCTTTATTTATTGCAGGATTATGTGCTATGACAGAACCGCAACCGACAGAAGACTAAAAGTCATGAAACGACTAAAAACAGCAGTCTGAAACAGGTCGGACAAGTCTTCATGTTGGAAGAGGTATAAATTTTGTTCCAACATTCAAATTGCCCGTTCGCTATTTCAACGTTAAATAAGTACAGCTGTTTTCCTGCTGTATTCGAATTCTAAAAAGTTAAATGTCTAAAATAGAAAAAATTCAGGTCACGGAAGGTGTTTTTTGGGTTGGGATCCCTGAAGCTGAATTATCTATCTTGTGCGGTTGTCCCGCAGACAGCGTCAAGCATTTGAAAAAACGAGGGCTGATTGTCAATAAGGAAGAAGACGGAATTGTCTTTGAATCCGGTCCCAATACGATTTTACTTTCTGATGTTTTGGTGCAGAACGGGAGCTTTTCAAACCTTGCCGAATTTCCGGTCCTACAAATGTTTTACCAGCAGGGTTTCCTTTTCCCCAATCACCCCAACTCCGGAAAAAAACCTTTATTGATTGGAGCAAAAGACCAACTGAAATCGCAACTCCAATATATTTACCGGGGAAACTATGGATTGATTTCAGAAGAAGAAATCATCGACGCCGGAATTTCTGAAGAACAAGCCCATCAAATGATGCGTCTGAAGCTGAGATTTGCCCTGGGAGGAAAAATTCAAACCTATGACGAGTTGCTGGATAGTCTTGAACTTGAAGATCAAGTGAAAGAAATTCGAAACGGCGTTGAAATACGGCGAATGGACATCAACATCTTTGAATTTAAATATCAGGGAGAAACCGTTTCTGTCGACCTGAATTTAGACTCTAGTGAGAACTATGGGGCAGCCTACCAACTCGGTTTTCACGAGGCAAAGCGAGACTATTTCTCGGTGGTCCATTCAGGTGAAGGAGACGGCTGGGATACCAACCGTCCTTGTATGGCCAGCATTTTGATGTTTCAGGGAAAAATATATTTGCTCGATGTAGGACCCAATGTTATTTTCAGTCTCATGTCTTTAGGCATAGGAGTCAACGAAATCGAGGGAATTTTTCACACCCACGCCCACGACGATCACTTTGCCGGACTCCCCACCCTGATGCGCACAGACCGCCGGATCAAATATTTCAGTACCCCGCTGGTGCGGGCCTCGGTCGTCAAAAAACTGTCGGCCTTGGTTTCCATAAAAGAAAGCGACTTTTCTCATTTTTTTGAAGTCCATGACCTCGAATTTGATACGTGGAATGATATTGAAGGACTCGAAGTTTTTCCGATTTTTTCTCCTCACCCTGTCGAAACCTGTTGTTTTTTATTCAGAACACTCTGGAAAGGAGGCTATCGTTCCTATGGACATTATGCAGATATTGTATCTTTAAAAGTTTTGGAATCTTTTGTCACCGATGACGAGACAAAACCGGGAATCACTCAGGCATATTTCGAAGAGGTCAAAGAAAAATACCTCATTCCTGCAGACCTGAAAAAAATCGATATTGGTGGGGGACTGATTCACGGAATGGCTGAAGATTTCAGGGACGATCAATCCGGGAAAATCATACTGTCCCATACCTCCAAGTCACTTTCATCGCATGAAAAAGAAATCGGGTCTGAAGCAGCATTCGGGATGACCGATGTGCTCATTTCCTCCAAACAAATTTATGTGATGCAATATGCTTTCAAATATTTGCATTCCTATTTTCCTTCGGTTCCTTCCCACCAGTTAAGAATTTTGCTCAACAACAATTTGATCAGCTTCAACGCTGGTTCCATCCTGCTTAAAAAAGGAACAACCAACGATGACATCTACTTGATCGTAGGAGGAATTGTAGAGGCAATTCAGGCGAAAGATGGATTTCAGCATCTGCTCTCTGCCGGATCTCTTATATCTGAAACTTCAGAATTTACGGGAAAACCTTCGACCACCACCTACCGTGCAGCCAGTTTTGTACAGGCATTGCAGCTGCCCAGCAGTTTGTACTTCGAATTTGCCAAACGGAACAATGTTTATGAAGAATTGGCGAAACTGCAAAAAAACAGGACTTTCCTCGGAAACACCTGGCTTCTGGGAGACGGCATATCTGATCCGGTCCAAAATTTATTGGCACAAAGGGCCAAACTCATTCCCTACACGACCGGCCATGCTTTTCCCCAAAAAGACTCTTCTATCTTCTATCTGATCCGGAGTGGAAGTTTAAAAAGCTACATCGATGATGAAGCTTTTGAAAGTTTAAGCGAAGGAGACTTTTTTGGTGAAGAAGATATTTTGTTCGACATTCCCTGTTTGTTCACGGTGCGGGTAGAAGAAGATGCGGAACTCTACCAGATTCCCGGGGAAGTTCTGCTAGATATTCCGATTGCGCGTTGGAAGATGTTGGAAACCTTCCAAAAACGTATGCGGAGGCTGGGAAAGCACTTGATGCTCAATCGCTGAGTACCCGTCTCACTTCAGGCAAACAGGGATTGGGTAAATTCCTGGGCATTGAATGGCCTGAGATCACCAACCGTCTCTCCCACACCGATGTATCGAACGGGTATATCGAATTCATTGACAATCCCTATCACAACTCCTCCTTTCGCGGTTCCATCCAACTTGGTGATGATCAACCCCGTCAATTCGGCAATTTCACGAAAATCCCTGACTTGAAAAATTGCGTTTTGTCCTGTGGTGGCGTCCAACACCAGGTAGGTCTCGTGTGGAGCGTCAGGAATCAACTTTCCCATCACACGAATCATTTTTTTCAATTCTTCCATTAAATTTTTTTTCGTCTGCAATCTTCCCGCAGTGTCGCATATCACGACATCATAATTTTCATTGATCGCTTTCTGGACTGTTTCGTACATCACGGAAGAAGGATCGCTTCCCGCGTCTTTCGCAAAAATGTCGCATTCTGCCCGTTGACTCCATTCTGCCAACTGTTCAATTGCAGCAGCCCGAAACGTGTCCCCGGCCCCAATCAAAACCTTCTTTCCTTCAGCTTTAAACTGAGCTGCAATTTTTCCGATCGTGGTTGTTTTTCCAACCCCATTGACTCCGACAAAGAGATACACCAGCGGATGCTTTTCTTCTGTGGTGGGAGCAGGATAATTTTTTCCCATAATTCTGACAATTTCCGTCTGCACCATTTCGTGCAGGATGCCGGGATCTTTCAGGTCTTCACGCTTAAACTTTTCAGTGATAGCACTGAGAATCCGTTCGGTGGTTTCGGGGCCTATATCTGCAGTGATCAATAATTCTTCCAGATCATCCAGGAGTTCTTCATCAATCTCCTTTTTCCCTAAAACCAGATTGCTGATTCCGCCCACCAGGTTGTTGCGGGTTTTCTCCATCCCCTTTTTCAGCCGATCTATAAAATTAACAGGTTCGGCCGGAGCATCCTCCTGGGAAGGCAGCTCTTTTTGCAGAATTTGGGATTTCCGACGTTCCTCTTCCTTTTTCGCCAACTCCTCCTGAAGCCGTTTTTCCTCTTCCTCCAGTTTTGCTAAACGCGCCTCGTTTTTTTTTGCTTCAGCTTTTTTTCGCTGCTGATCTTCTTCTTTCTGCCTTTTGAGGTGGGCTTTTTCCAGCTGTGCCAGTTGCTTTTCAGCAGCCTTCTCGGAAAGCGGAGTTTTCTTGGCACCCTTGTGGACCGATCGTTTCCGGGAAACTCGAATGATGAGGAAGATCATGATCAGAATCATCAAGGCAGCTCCCCCAAGAAAATAAGGGATGAATTCTTCTCCTTCTTTAAGGTAGCTGACGTATTCTTCTGGAACTTGAGTGCCGAAAAATTGATCGAGATATTTGTTTATGATTGGTAAAATTGACAACAGATCCATAATTTTTTTTCTTGCGGTTAAAGTACTTGGAAAGTCCTTTTCATATTGTGAGGATTCCGATATAGTTTCTAAAAAATAAGACGCTCTTCCATTCAGTTCAGTTTCAGGCAGGTAATTTTTCTGCTGAGTTTACGAAGCAACGAGCGTCCGCGGCCCGCAGTGACGGCAGCAAAATTTAAGATGAGCAGACGAGTCGTCTAAAACGCCCGAATATTCTCTGAACCGAACATCTTTCCAATGTGAAAAAGACATGGAAGTCTTGAATGCAGCCCAGCAAAAAATCGTCAGTCACCAGCAGGGTCCTGCTTTGGTAATTGCCGGGGCGGGAAGTGGGAAAACCCGCGTCATTACCCACCGTGTAGCAGAACTGGTACGGTCTGGTGCGGATCCTTCTTCCATCATGCTGCTCACTTTCACCAACAAAGCAGCCAAAGAGATGGCCGATCGCGTTGCCAAAGCGATTGATCAAAAAAATATTGAAAATTCCCTGATCCATGGCACCTTCCACAGTCTTGGGAATCGATTTTTACGCCGCCATGCTCCATTGCTTCACTACGAACACAATTTTTCAATTCTGGACAGCTCGGACTCGCGTGATTTAATTAAAGCCGCTCTCGCAGAAGCCTTGGGGAAACCTGGAAAAAACTTCCCGAAAGCAGCGCTTCTGCAAAACATTTTTTCCCTGGCTTTCAACCAGAACTGCGATGAAATCACCATTCACCAAAACTCCTACTCCCAACGTCTTTTCGAACTAGAGCGGCTCATCGAGTCACAATATCCTCATTTTCACCATCTTATTGACGAAATTGTTAAGGTTCATCACACCTATCGTCAAAAAAAACGTCGTAACAATGCGATGGATTTTGATGATTTACTGGAAAACTGGCTGGATCTCTTATTGAAAAAACGAGAGAGCTTACCTTGGGTTCAACAAATAAAGTTTATTTTGGTGGATGAATATCAGGACACCAACAAGGTGCAGGCAAGCATCCTCGAACATCTAGCTCAAACCCATCAAAATTTGATGGTGGTGGGCGATGACGCCCAGTCGATCTATAGCTGGAGGGGAGCAAATTTCAAAAATATTCTTGATTTCCCGATGAAATACAAAGCGATGACCTATCGCCTTGAACAAAACTATCGCAGCACTCCTGACATTCTCGCGTTGGCTAATAGTAGTATTAATTTGAATAAAGAGCAATTCCGAAAAGAGCTCTATTCTATCCTGCCAAAACTGGAAAAGCCTGCCATTCACTACCTTTATGATCCAGAAGCAGAAGCGGAGGTGGTGGTGGAACAAATCCTCAAATTGCTCGATCAGGATATTAAACTCAATCAGATGAGCGTGCTTTACCGCAATCATGTCCAGGCAGCAGCTCTCCAGTTGGTATTAACCCAGAGAGGGATTCCCTTTATCGTCCGATCCGGGGTTCAGTTTTTTGAACAAGCCCATATGAAAGACATTCTTTCATTCTTAAAAATTGTTTTCAACCCCCTTGATGAAATTGCCTGGATGCGTGTTCTAAAACTGATTCCCGGAATCGGAAACAGAACCGCCCAGAAAATATTCAATGTATTTTTGGAACAAAGAGCAGTCCGTCTCACCCTCGATAACACTGAACTTCAAAAATGTATTCCCAAAAATGCACAAACAGAGTGGGGGCATATTCTTCATTGTTTTAAAAGTATTCTGATAGAAGGAATCACTCCTGCAGAAATGATTTCGACAGTTTATGATATGGTTTACAAGGACTTTCTTTTGGTTTCCTACGAGAATTTTAGACAGAGGGGGATCGATATTTCCTTCTTAGCAGAATTTGCTGCCAAATATAAGTCCTTGGAACGCTTGCTCAATGAACTCTCCTTGGTGGGCCCAACTGTGATAAAAGACTACGAAGCCGAAGAGGTTCAGGAAGATGATTGCCTGACCTTGAGCACCATTCATCAAGCAAAAGGTCTGGAATGGGATGCAGTTTTTGTTATAGGACTTACAGAAGGGCAATTTCCCCATCAGCGTTGCCTTGAACCAGAGGAAAAACTGGAAGAAGAACGTCGTCTCTTTTATGTTGCTATGACCCGCGCCCGCCGCCACTTGACCCTCACTGCCCCGATTATCAACAGTTCTTTCGGCAGCAGCGATTTATCCTCCCGTTCACGGTTCATTGAAGAATGCCCGCAGGACCTGGTATTGCGGATCATGTCCAGTGGTGGTGACTATGAACAATATTCTTCTTATAAATCCCGCCTGATTCTTTAGTCATTCAACTCCGTTGATAAGCAATGTCCGGTTGAGGAGATAATTCCTCGAAACTGAGACTGTAAGAACTTGCATCTGTTGAAGACAAAAATCAATATGCTCCTGTTATTTTCCTGCTTTATTCATTTGTCATGAAAGTCATCAAATCTTTTCTTAAAATATTAATCTATCCTGTCGGCTTTTTCCTCTTTCTTTGGATTTGGTTTCATGTCGATTATGATTCCTATGCCCAATGGCTATTGAACGGGGTTTCGGCATTTTCCCTCCTCTCTCGATGAAAAATCTATTCTATCCTAAATTCTTGTAAGATAATAAAAACAGGCTCGACAAAATTGACATGCGAAGCCGAGACGGTTCTTTTTGAGTTTATCTTTGTAGATTGGATGCTGTATGCTAAATTACATTTGAAACTCAACTTGTTTGAGAGGTTCGCTGCATAATCCCTTCCGGATGTTCGGGATTTTAAAACCCTCATGTTCATCAATCCTTCCATCAGGAAAAGATCCGACTCAGTTATTAATTTCCAAAATCTATTCGGCAAAACGAGGAGATGTCATGAAGAAAAATCTATTTTTGTCACTCAGAATAGTTCTTCCCCCAATTATTATTTTCCTGATCGGCTCAACAGCCCCTCTCTGGGGATATGAAGCATGGAAGGGAAAGCCGCCAATGGATTTGGTAAAAGGCAAAGCGAAAATCAAGGTCAAAGGAGAAATTCGTGAAATCCCTGTATTTGAAGTCACGCAGGAGAACTGTATCTTCAGGGAGGCAGAAATCACACCAGAAAAATGGACCAATGCCCACTACAAACAACCCGAATGTGTCACCTTGCGAAACAAACGGGTGAGAGAATTCAGCGACGGAAAAAATCCACCGGCAGAAACAAAAATGTTTCATGTGCCTGCTAATCAATATTTCAAAGTAAAAATGACCATCAGCAAGAAAATGGCCAATCGGCGAGGAGAACAATTCGGTTTTCAAATTGTAAAAAAAGGGGCCGGCACCAAAACCGTCTTCATCGTAGGGGGTTGGGAAGTCGGAGATTCGAAACTGACAAAGGCTATCCGTCTGAAACCTGGCCAATATTATTGGCGCTGCCCTCAAAACCGGACCCCCTGGTACGGCATGATTGTAGAATAATAAAATTCTGATATATTATTCGACGAAATCGATACTTTGAAGTTTAAATGGATCCTTCATGTTTTTTTTCGTGAAAACTCTGCATCTGGCAGGGCTTGCTTTGCTTGCTGCTTCGCTCTTTGCCCAAGTTTTTCTTATCTCCCGAAAAAAGGGAATCGCCTTTGAAGTTTTGGAAGATTTAAAAAAGTGGTCGGGATTTCTTTGTTACGCAGGTTTGTTTCTGGTGATCGGCACAGGATTTTATTTGGGTTTATCCACGGGTCTTTTCCAGAGCGAAGACGATTTGTGGCTGCATTACAAATCGGGTCTTTTCCTGGTTTTTCTCTTTTTGATGCTCCGTCAGCAGCATCTGATTGCAAATGTTGCCGCAAAACCTCTTTCTCGTAAACGTTTGAGTTCCTTTCAGATCAATCCCTGGTTGTGGATCACCCTGGTTCTCTTCTTCTTCCTGTTTCTCTACATTTCAGTTGCAAAACCCTATTTCTTCAACAATCCTGCCATTCTTTTCAGTACGATCGATTCAGCCGTAAGCGAAATTGAAGAAATTGAAGAAATTGAAGAAGTTCAAGAAAATTAATATCAAGAGAACCGTTCATGAATATTCTTCATAAAAGCTGCCGTTGGCAAAATTCGAATCTTTGAATGTGCCTTGCAATCAAAACAAGCCGCAGATGGTTCATTGAAATACTTTTTGAAAAAGATTTGTTTACAAATGCTAGAAGCTTGGAATAAGTTATCCAGGGTCTCATCCAGACGTGAATTCAGTCTTTAATCCACAAAAGAATAAAGGGCAATGGAAACGTTTCCTATGCTTTTTACTGTCTATTAAAGGAGAGCAATGAGTTTTATTAGGGAAGTTGAAGCAAAAAATGCGGACGGTTTATTGAAAGAACTTTACGATGAAATTCAGGGAAGACTAGGTCGGCTTCCTGCTGTTTTATCCGTACTCAGTATCAATCCAGAAGCACTGAAAGGGTTGAGAGTCTTGAATCGAAGTGTGACCGCAGGAGGTTCCACTCTGGGGCGGAGGCTGGAAGAATTGATTTCGACTCATATTTCAAAATTGAATCAGTGTCACTATTGAACTCTCTCACACGGAGAGTATCTCCGTTCCATTACCAAAGATGATTTACTGGTTTACCACATCCAGCATGACTCGGCTCTTGCAGATTTAAACGATCAGGAAAAAGCGATTCTCGAGTATGCCGAAAAACTGAACTTTCTTCCGGGAAAAATCTCGGAGGATGATATTGAAAAACTGAGAAATGCAGGATTGGATGATCGTGGAATCCTGGATGTTGTGCTGGTGGTTTGTCTCTACAATTTTATGAACCGTTTGGCAGAAGGACTGGGAGTCGAACCAGAACGGGCCTATATCAAAAGCAAAGAAAGAGCAGACAGCCGAATCGAAGCGTCGATGGAAAAAAATCAAAACCGTTAAGTAAGGCTCGGTTTATCCCTGGTTGACAAAGTTTTTTTCATCTTTGAAAAGAAATCGTTTCGGGTGCAGCTCTTTTCCCGCGGATTAGGAGCCCATCGTTGATTTGACGATTTTGTAGAGAATTTTTTCCTGGACGGAAATTTTACTGTCAGCATCAATCAATCCCTGGATGATTTCCATCACCTTCTTTTTTTGCTTTTTATTGCACATTTTTTCCAATCCTTCGGTCACTTCCTTAAAATGAGCAACCAGATCCTGACCTATATTTTCCCGAACTTCCACTTCTTTGAAAATATCATTTAAAAATGGGCCGACTTCTTTGCCATTTCCATCCCATTCTTTACGAACATTTGAAAAAATGAATTCGATATCTTCTTCGCCCATCTTATTGGACATGGCAATGATGATCATCATTTCCGATAAGTGCTTGAGCAGCAGACGTTCCAGGTGCGTCTCATCGTCTTTGCTTGGATCAATCTCCACATTGCGATGGAACCTTTCATAAAAATGCCTGATATCGTCTTGATCTTCTAAATGTGAAAAAAACAAGAAGCACTCTGCCAAAGTTTTCGTTGCTTCCATACCAAGATCCATACCTGCTGAATCACTGTATATCAGTTGCTGGAGCAAGAATAAGGCGCTTGCCCGTTTTTGCGAATCGAGCAGCTTGGGAAGCTCTTGTGCATTTTTGTCAAACTCTTCAACAATCGCATCCCCATCCTTTCCTGAAAATTTCGTTTCCTGGAGCTCTTTTAAAAATGAGGGTAGATCTCCATTTTCCTGATTCCAGAGGGGACTGAGCAAGTGGGCAAGTTGCTGAATATTTTCTTCAGTCTGAGGCTTAAAAGAGACTCCTGCTTTTTCCATGATTGTTCCTTAACTGGTTGGCTGATTAGGAAATTTGGGTCAAAAATTATAATGCTCTTTCTTATCACAGGTATCTGGAAAATGCCATCTCCATTCAAATACTCAAACGAATAAATACCGGTGCCAACAAACCTTTTAAGAAGATACATTTTTTAAAATTTCACCATTCCAAAGCAGGACTCGACGGTCGATCAATATATGCTGATATCTGTCCTGTAAAACACACTCACCGGGTCGTCTGAGTCATGCTTTTAAAAACCTGTCCTCCTTGATCTGAAAAAGAATTACGTATCCAAAATTGCGCTCAAATTATATTGTAGTCCTCGCCCATACCAATTGACATTTCGGTGATAAAATCATACCTATAGAAAAAGAATCCGATTTGTAAAAACACCAAAAGCAGTTACGAAAAAAGTTGTGAATTCGGAAGATTCACAAAACCAGGACTATTTCAATTTGAGACGCTTCGGCCAGCTGAATTTTATAGAAATTTGCGCCGATATCAAATGCGTTGCCTGTTCAAACCGTGCCGCAGGATGCGGGCTACCCCTTTTTGAAGGAAAAGAGAATGAATACTAAGAATCGCAGAGAAAAAAGCGGATCTTCAATAAAGTCGTTGGTTTACTTTATTGACGTATTGGCACTGCTGGCGTTCCTTTTTATGATTCAATCAGGGGATGAAGCCGATCAAAAAGAAGCCAAACATGCAGAAGAAGTGACCAAGTTGGAGCAACAAGTTCAGGAGACAAAGACCGGATTCGACAAATTTAGGGATGAAATGCAGGCATATCAGACGCAAGCCGAAGAACAACGCAGGAAACTGGAGCAACTTGAAGAAGAGAAGAAAAATCAGGAAAAGACAATCGATGTACAGCAGGAAATCGAAACTACCGTTCAGAAAAGCAATGAAGCGAGCAATGAAATTCAAGACTTAGTCGCCAAATTAGGAACAGCCCTGCAGAAAAAAGATGACACGCTCAATCAATATCAGCAGGTCCTGCAAAAAGTAGAAAGCGAATACAACCAGAATATTTCCGAGTTGGAGCAGAAGAATCTGGAAGACATTCAAAAATTTGAATCAGAAATTCAAACAGCCCAGGAGGAGTTGGCAAAAAACAAGGAAATAAATGAAGAAGCTCAAAAAAAGATAGAGCTGCGAGATCAGGAATTGGAAGAAGTCCGGCAAAGCAGCCAGGCACTCGTTCAGAATCTCGAAAATCAGTTGAAACAAAGCGAAGATAATATTCAGGGACTTGAACAAGATATTGTTGCTCAATCGCAAGAACTCTCCACAGTTCGGCAAACAAGCGATGAATCGATCAAAAACCTGGAAAGCCTGATCAGGGAAAAAGAAGAAACTGCCCAAAAACTGGAACAGGAAAGCGAACTCCAAAAACAGGAAATTTCGGAACTCACTCAAACAAGCCAGCAAACGATTGAAAATTTGGAATCGAACATCCGACTTCAGGAGCAAACGATTCAAGATTTAAACACCAGGAATGCTGAACGGCAACAGGAAATTGCAAATATCAATCAAATCAGTGCCGAGACAATCCAGAATCTCGAAAATCAAATCATCTCGAAAGACAATGTCATTGAGGAACTCGGCCAGCAAGGCAAAGCAAAAGACCAGGAGATTTCCGAAATGCAGCAAAGTAATACGGAACTTGCTGCAAATTTTGAAATGCAAATCCAGACCAAAACGGCGGAAGCACAGCAGCTTGAACAAGACCTCAATGCTCAATCGCAGGAGTTGGCTCAATCCAAACAGTCAAGCAACGAGGCGATCCGGGGATTGAACGAGCAAATAGAGATAAAAGATCAAATTGTGGAAGAACTGGAACGCGATATCAAAGGTAAAGACGGAGAAATCACTGAGCTCAAAAACTTAAATGGTCAAACTGCGGCGAGATTTCAGGAACAAATCGAGCAAAAAAACAAATCACTCGCCGAACTGGAGCAGCAAGGCGAAGGCAAAGACAAGGAAATTGAAGAGCTCAAAAACTCAAATGCTGAAACCACGAAGGGATTTCAGGAACAGCTTGCTCAAAGGGATGGGGTGATCGACGGGCTTGAACAAGAGATGAAAGGACAGGCTCAGGAAATGTCCAGATCCCGGCAGGAAGCCTCTCAGAGCATTGAAAATTTGAAAGGACAACTTGGTCAGAAAGACGGACAAATTGAAGGGCTCGAGCAGGAGAAAAAAGGCCTGGAGCAGGAAATCACAGGATTGAAGACCTCTAATGCGGATGCCATCCAGGGCTTGCAGGGAGAGTTGGGCGCCAAAGATGGAGTCCTCGAAGGATTAGAAAACGCCAACAAGGGATTGGAAGAGGAACTGGCTGGTTTGAAAATATCTAGCGGGGAGAGTATCAAAGGTCTGGAAGGCAAACTAGGAGAAAAAGACGGCGTAATTAAAGGTTTACAGGATGCCAACCAGGGTTTGTCTGACGAACTGGCTGGTTTAAAAAAATCAAGTGGGGACTCCATTGAAGGGTTGAAAGGACAATTGGGAGAAAAAGATGGTGTGATTGCAGGGTTAGAAGGTCAGTTGGGAGATATGGCCGGTGATATTGAAGGATTGAAAGGAGCACTGGGTCAAAAAGATGGTGAGCTGGCAGGAATGGCAGGGAAAAATAAGGGGCTCACTGATGAAATTGGTGGCTTGAAAGATCAGATTGGGGGCTTGCAGGGAGAAAACGAAGGTTTAAAAGGCGAACTGGAAGGTTTAAAAAGTGAATTGGCAGGTTTGGAAGGAGAAAACAAAGGCCTGGCAGATGAAATCGGCGGTTTGAAAGATCAGATTGGTGCTTTACAGGGGGAGATTGGCAACAGGGAAGGGGTCATTCAGGGCCTGGAACAGGGGAACAAAGGCAACGAAGATCAAATCAGCGATCTTCAAAAGCAACTGGCAGACAAAGACAAGAAGCTCGATGACCTGGGCCAGGGAAATAAGGGGAAAGAAGATCAAATTAAGAATCTCCAAGATCAACTCGCTGACAAAGACAAAACCCTGGAAGACCTGGGAACAGCGAACAAAGATAAGGACAACAAAATTGCAGCAATCGAAAAAGCGAAGGAAGATGATCTCAAAAAACTTCAAGATCAACTAGCGGATAAAGACAAAGCCCTTGCTGACCTGGACAAAGAAAAGAAGGATAAAGACGATCAGGTTCAGGATCTTCAGAATCAAGTCGCAGATAAGGACAATGTCCTGGAAGATCTGGACACCACGGTTAAAGAAAAAGAAAAAGAAATCGCAGATCTCAAAAAAGCCCAGGAGGACGATCTTAAAAAACTTCAGGATCAAATTGCTGGAAAAAACAAAGCCCTTGCTGATCTGGACGATGACAAAAAAATCGTTGAGGATCAAGTCCAAGACCTCAAAGATCAGGTGGCAGACAAAGACAATGTCATCGAAGATATAGAAAAAGCGAAAAAAGCGATCGAAGACCAAATTGCAGATCTTAACAAGGCAAAAGAGGATGAGCGAAAAAATCTTCAGGATCAAATTGCTGCGAAAGACAACGCACTTGCAGATTTAGACCGGGATAAAAAGGCAGCAGAAGACCAGGTCAATGATCTTTTAGACCAACTGGCCAACCAGGAAAAGGTACTTCAGGATTTGGAGAATGCCAACAAGGATCAGGGAGATAAAATTGCCAGTGTCCAAAAGGTGCAGGATAGTGCCATAAAAGACCTGCAGAATCAACTGGGTGATAAGGAAAAGGCCTTAGCCGACCTGGCCAAAGCAAAAGAGGATGAGGCAAAACGCAATGAAACATTGCTTGCTGACAAGGAAGATCTCGAGAAAAAATTCAAGGACTTTGTCAAAGTAGAAGACACTAAAAAAGATATTATTGACGAGTTGAAAACTCTCGAGCGTTTCGGTGCCATTGTAACCGGTGAAGGACAAGTGATTCTTCCTTTGAAAAACACGTATTTTTCAAGAGGCAGCGCCGTTATCCTCGACCCGATGAAGCAGCTCCTGAACAGCATTATTCCCGGTTACGCTCATTCTATCTGCGGGGATCCCACGATCTGTCAACGAATTGTTGAGGTGGAGGTCGGAGGACATGCCTCACCGGTTTATAAAGCATTGTATGTGGATCCTAAAGATTCATCTGGAAATGCCCGGACAGCACACGATTACAATTTGGACCTCAGCTATGAAAGAGCCCGATCTGTATTCAACTATATCAAATATCAAATGAATTTTGATTATAAACAGGAATTTGTTAGTAAACTCACGGACGTCAGCGCTCATGGATATTTGAAAGCGAATGCCGTCCCCAAAGAATATTTAGGAAAATTCGCTTCTTGCCAATCAGGTGAGTATGCGTGTGCGGAAGAACGGTACGTGATAGTTTCGTTCCGTTTATAGGACTGATTTTCGGATGAATCAATGAGCATTCATCCCATACGGATATTCCTCTCTCCAGAGGGAGCATTCATTTTCTGAAAATCTGTATGATCTCAAGGAAAAGGTTGATATGAATGAATTAATTTTATCGTATTCTAAAATGGTCAGCGGTGATGTTCTGGTCTACTTGATCATCATCGCCTTCTTTATAGGCTTGGTTATCTTGTTCATCCGACATTATCTTGTGGAAAGTGAGCACCGATTTGCAACTGCCCTGCACCGCCGCACCCATGAATTGATTAACCAGCAATACAAAGAAGAAAAAACAAAAGAATTTTCTGAGATTGTCTGGTATGTCCTCCGAAAAGCATCCAGCGAACGGGAACAGATCGAAACAAATGCAAAGAAAGAAAGCGCGGGACCCTTTGCTAGTAAAGATTCCGGAACATCAGTTTCCAGCGGGCCTTTTGGCGGAGGTAAAAGTAAGGAAGCATCGAGCAAAGACGCTGCCGCGCTCAAATCGTCCCAGGTAAAAAAACCCAAACCAACTTTCAGACAGGTGTTCCGTGCCTTTTGGGATGAACGCCTTTCCATTGAACAGGGAATTCAAAAGATTATTGAGAATACTCTGGAGCAAACGATGTACTATAAACTCAATCAGGCTGCTCCCAACTTTCTGAACATCGCCACTTATGCATTCACCTACAATCCATATTTTCAAAAAATACTGAAATTTATTTCTGTTGGAACGGCCAATAGTTTGCTGAAAACTTGGCACGAAATCCTCGTCATGATTGGAATTTTGGGAACTTTTGTCGGTTTTTTCCTGGCCTTCTCCGCCGGCGGAGATTTGAAAGTGGGCGTCACCACGGCAATCACCAGCTCCATTGCTGGATTGACACTCGGCATTGCTTTTATGTTTATCGAAAAATCGTTTCCAGACGATGAAACATCATTGGACTCAGTCGAAATTTTTAAGGATTCTTTAGAGTTGATTTGGAACAATAGCAAAACTCTTTATGAAGAATAGAGGCTTATTTTAGATATATTTTTTGTCAATACAGGAACAATTCCAGTTGGGATCCAGGGCGCGGTTAAAATCGAATACCGCAGTGAATCGGGGACTCTGGAATTCGATTTATTTCAACAGACATGGGAACCCCATCAATAAAAAAGGATTTGTCATGAAAAAAATCATTTCTGCATTAAGCATTTCGTTCAGTGTTTTGCTGATCACAAATTTTGCTTCTGCTGCTGATCTCACCCCCAGGATTCCAGAAGAAAATCTGCGTATTCTCCCCAATGGCAGGGAAATTATCGGGACTGTCAGGGAGGGGGCCCGTTTGAGAAAAATAATGGAAAAGGACGGATGGACATTTGTTTCATTAGAAGGATGGGTCTATTCCCCTTCTTTAAAAAAAATGCCCGAGAACAAAAATAATCAGGCAACCGGGGAAGCGCAATTCAACGTTCTGCACTGGAACTGGAAACAGGTGGGTAAAATGCTTCGGATTCAGGGAGTTGTTCACAACAATTCCATCCAGCGCTTCAGTAGCGTGAAGGTAATTTTGAATGTCTCAGACGGTCAGGGAAAGGAACTGGGTAACAATTTTACTTATCTGCAATCAGAAGATATCAAGCCAGGGCAGGTCAATGGATTTAAGGTTTATCTGAGAGATGTAACCGTTTCAAATAACGATCCTCGAGTTAAATTTTCTTTCGAATATGAATGAGAAATGCCGGAGAACTTCAACAATCGGCTTACGCTCGTCTCCAGCATCCGGGTATCACAGAGGGAATATTTTTGATCCTCATTTTTTTTAGTTTTGCCGATTGGCGATGTTTGCTCCAAAGAGCCTGAAGCATCCGACTCTGTTCTCTTCTATGCCTTTTACCATCATTCATATTTCCGATCTTCATTTCCACGCCTTTCCTCGAAGCCTACCAAAATACGCCTCAAAACAGGCATTGGGATCATTAAATCTGCTCCTCAGCCGGCGACAGCAGTATCCTGATCAACGTTTCAACAAACTGGTTTCCGAATTACAAAATACGAACTGGGATCATCTGGTAATCAGCGGCGATATCACCAGCCTTTCATTGGAACAGGAGTTTCGAAAAGCACGTCAATTGCTTCAACCCTTGTTGAAATATCCTGACAAAGTGACCGTGATTCCGGGAAACCACGACCGCTATATTCGCGCGGCTTGTCAGCCTGATCTTTTCAATAAATATTTTGCCAGATACTTTGTAAAAACAGGAATTAAGACTCAGCGCTTGACGGAAGACTGGCATTTGATTGGCTGGGACAGCACGCATCCGAACGATTGGATCACAGCCGGAGGCACTGTCAGTCGGGCAACCTTGCTGTCTACAGAAGCTTATATCAGGGCACAAGCCCCTCACATACGATTTCTCCTCGTCAACCACTATCCTCTGTGGTTTCCTCCTGGGCAACAAGTCAAACCGCACCATGAACTCTACAATTTAGCTCATGTCTTGCATTGGATCAAACATCAACCGCGCATTGCAGTTTATCTGCATGGCCATATTCACCGCAACTGGTCGCATCAAATGAGCAGGGAAACTGAACCCTTGCACCTCATCAATTCCGCATCGACAACAGAGACGCTGCGCCCTGGACAACTCTCTTCCTACCATCGCATTCAATTGCATGGTTCTCAAATTGAGGTTGAACCTCTGCTTCTATAAGCCCCCTGAGTAATTATTCTTTTCAGCGTCAATAATATTATTTGCCCTCGCGCCACGTCAATCACAAACCAATAGCCGCCTTCAGTTCGCGTTTCAGAATTTTCCCGGTGGCAGTCATGGGCAAGCTTTGGTGGATTTCGACCGACCGTGGGTATTTGTATCCGGCCATATTTTTCTTTGACCACTCTACGATTTCTTCCGAAGTTGCCTGCGCGCCTTCTTTCAAAATCACAAAAGCCTTGATTTCTTCTCCATGCGACTCATCCGGGACCCCAATCACTGCAGCAATTGAAATGGCGGGATGGCTTGCCAGCACCTCCTCAATTTCTCGTGGGTAGACATTGAAGCCCCCGCGCAGAATCATATCTTTGACACGGTCCACAATGTACAGATAGCCCTCTTTATCCATTTTCCCCATATCTCCCGTGTGAAACCAGCTGTCTCGAATCGCTTCTGCAGTCGCATCAGGGCGCCCGATGTACCCCTTCATGACGTTGTGTCCACGAATTACAACCTCTCCAATTTCATCGATCGGCATCGTTTTCTCGTCTTTGTCAACGATTTTGACTTCCACTCCCCAAATTGCTTGTCCCACTGAGCCCACTTTCCTTTCACGGTCAGCCCGATTGAAAGTTGCAACAGGAGAAGTTTCAGACAAGCCGTACCCTTCCAGGATAGAAACTTTAAACCGTTCTTCAAAACCTCTAAGAATTTCCACCGGAATAGGTGCCCCGCCGGACCCGCACAAACGCAGCGTCGAAGCGATTTTTTTCAAATCAAATTTTTTTTCTGCATCCGGAAAATTGAGCAAGCCCCAGTACATGGTTGGAACACCACAAAAAACCGTCACGTTTTCCTGCTCAAAGGCAGTCAACACAGTTTCGGGATCAAATCGGGGAATCAGCACAATCGTATTTCCCCGATAAAATCCAGCCAGCAGCTGAACTGTCTGGCCAAAGGTATGAAAGAGCGGGAGCACAGTCAGTTGGATGTCCTCGTGTCGGGCATCAAATAATTCTCCAATGAGAATCGTGTTCATCATGATGTTCATATGAGACAATTCGGCTCCCTTGGCCTGGCCCGTGGTTCCCGATGTGTAGAGAATTACTGCAGTATCTTCGGCACTGCTTGCCGAACCCGTTAAATGAGGGGATTGCTTTCCCATCATTGTCCCCAACGTCTCCACATGCTCCATCGTCGAAAGCGCCGAAGGGTCTGCCATTATCATCCAAAAGTTTTTACAGCAGTTCGACTCTTCATATCCGGAGTATCCTTCCTTTCCCATTGGCAGTTCTGCTGTCCCCTCGAAACAAAAATATGCCTTCGCTTGTGAATCTTCTAAATGGTATTTGATTTCACGGGCTTTGAGCAGGACATTCAAAGGAACCACTACGGCTCCGGCTTTTAAAATCGCGAAATAAACGATTGGAAAATAGGGGACATTCGGACAAGAAAGGGCCACGCGGTCTCCTTTGACGATACCGGCGGCTTTCAGTCCCTGGGCGACCTGATTTGACATCGCATTGACTTGGGCATAGGACATGCGTTTTCCCATAAAAACCAGCGCCGTTTTTTCAGGATAATCCCGTGCACTATTTTCCAAAATTGAAGATAAATTCAACATGCGGTTCTCCTACAATTTGAATGATAAGGCCATCCTAACTTTGACATGCGGAAAAATCATAAGTATCCTGGAAAAGAATTCATTCCGCGTGATTTTTAGCAAAGATTTATCGGTGGATCGGGGGACGGGTGTGTTGCACTGGACCCAGGATCGTCGTTCTTTGAGTCAGTGCACATCAATCAAACGCACTATGCAACAAATCCAGAAAAAAAATCAACTTTGAATTGAATGAGATGGCAAAAAAAGCGTTTCTACCAGAAGAGGTATTATTCTTAGACAGAGAGCATTCAGGGAAATGCATTGAGGAAGGAAAGGCTCTCTTCAAGAAAAGATTGAAAAAAAGGGAGCCTGTTTCTGAATAAAAAATGCTCAGTTTTTCTGAATAAAAAAGATATGAGCGCTGCCATCAAGTTCTGATTTCAACAGAGAATTACCCGTGCGAGCACTCCAGTAGTCAATGTCTGCAATGAATCCGGGATCTGTCGCCGCCATTTTCAAAACCTGACCTGATGAGAGTTTTGAAATGGCATTGCGGGTTTTCAATACAGGCATCGGGCAGGTGAGGTTTCGGCAATCCAAATAATCATCAAATCCTATTTCTTCTTTCATTGTCATTTCTCCAATCAAAATTTTTCTCCAAAGAAAATTTTCAGCGAACTGATCACCAAACTTTTCTCGAAACTGCTAATTCAAAGGAATTCGATTCAATGCCGGACTTCACAAAGGATTGGGCTCACTATATGTGATAAACCATGTTCAGTTTTTTTTTCGACAAGACTTCCGCTTGTCTCTTTTGAATATCAGCAAGACTGATTGAGTCTAACACAGAGGCCATCGCATCTTCGACCTCAGCCCACACTCCAAAAAAATTGTCCCGCGCGGCATCCAGCGTTGTTAAACGGTTCATAGGTTCCGAAAGAACTGGGGCAAACAAACGATCATCAACCAGACGGATGATTTCTCCCAAAAAAATATCGCCCGGGGCTTTCGTCAGCGAATAACCACCATTGGGTCCCTTTTTACTCCGAACATAACCCGATTTTTTCAATTGCAGCATAATTTGCTCCAGAAATTTTAGCGGAATGTCTTGAGCATCGGAAAGATCTGAAACACGAACCAGTTTCTTCTCATAATGAAAGGAAAGTTCCAAAACCGCCCTTAATGAATAATCGCATCGAGTCGAACGTTTCATCCGTGAACTCCTTTACCTGATTGAATTAATATGATATATGGTCATTATCAGTCAAGTCTTATTTTAATAAAATTAATATAAACAATAATATCAATGTTTTATAAATTATATATTTCATACTATTTTAGTATATTATATTTGTGTCCTTATGTGATTAAAGGGGTCTGTCCCCTTTAATTATATAAAAGGGGGACTGCCCCCTTTTTAGATGAGATTCCAACTATTTTTCTTCTTTTTTGTCGAGGTAGAACAATTCTTCAACAGGTCGGAGGGGGCGTCCCATCCAGAGTGGTCGGCGAAGGCCATTGGGACCAGGAGCCGGGCGGGCCAGTTTGAGCCATTCCCGATAGATTTGGAAGGATTTCTCGGTATCAACAAACACGTCTCCATATTTGTCACCCGTATGGGCTTTTTCGAGCCTCACCTTTTGATGCCAGCAATGCATTCCGCTGACAGGATCAGGATGAACCGGAAAAGTAATATTCTGATGAACACCACCATCATTCCAGAAGATGCGGGAAGAATCCGGATCGTCGCTTTCAAACGGGCGCACCCCTTCCAGCACGTTCATTTTCCATTTGCCTTTTTCAGGAGATTCTATAGAGACGCTGTTGCTGGCCCACCGATTTCCAGTATCCTGAGGTCTGCGCCAGCTGCCCAGGTGGTGAGAACAAACCACCACTCCAGGTTTCATCCCTTCGGTGACCCATAATTTAACGACAAAATATCCAATATCTGTATTGACGCGTACCAGATCATTGGTTTCCAAACCAAGCGAGGCAGCATCCGAGGTGTGCATCCACAGAGGATTGCGGTTGGAAATTTCTGCCAGCCATTTTGCGTTTCCGGAACGTGAATGGATCAGGGTAGGAAGACGAAAAGTCGGAACCAGCGGGAAGTCCCCTTTAGACCGGTCCATTTCTTCTTCATGAATATGACTTTTTATGTAAGTGGGAATCTTGTATTCCGGCCATCCCCAATCGACCATCGTCTGTGAATAAAACTCCTGTTTGCGGGAAGGAGTGGGAAAACCGGTACAGGATTGACCTTCGTCCAAAACTCCAATCACTTTCCCGTTTTTTACAATTGAACCCGTTTCTTCTTCCACCGTTGCTCCGGCCATTTCGTCCTCGGACAGGTTTTTCAGATGTTTGCTGTAGGAGGTTTTCTCTACTTCGAAGGCCCCGTACTTACGCATGTAATCCAGAGGAGAGAGTCCTTCTTCCGCGGCCTTTTCGGGTAACTTAGGAGTATGTTCGAAAATGTACTGATAGTATTCATCAATATTTATTTTCTCATTGGGTCGATAGGGAGAAATGAAATGTTCTTTGATCCCCATGGAACCATCCGGATCGATTCGCCAGGAAAGTTCCTGCCAGAATTCATCTTCTTCCCAAACTTCTCCCGGATTGGCTTCATAGGTGAATTCAACCGGTTTCCCCATTCTTCTGCGAGCTTCACGAAGCACAGGCTGCCGGAAAGCCATCCACATCCCCGAATGTGTTTCGTAACTGACCAAATCGTGACGTTCACCGGCATGTCCCATCGGCAGGACATAATCTGCATAGTAAGCCGTTTGATTCCAGGTGGGAGTCATCGCGATGTGCATTCCAATCATATTTTCATCCGAAAGTGCCTCGATCCAGCTGAAACCGTCAGGATAGGTCCAGACCGGGTTGAAAACGCGAGTAAAATAGACATCCAGTTTTCCGCGCCCTTCCTTGAGAAAATGAGGCAGCAGAAAACTCATCTCAAAATGGGAAAGGGGATATTCATTGGGCAGATGCAGTTCATTCCAAAATTTCTGTGCCGGCGGATTGTCAAACATTTTTGGATGAAATTTATTCCACCCACTCGGCGAGGTTCCGCCGACAGTTCCAACACTACCAGTCAAAACGTTTAAAAAATGGAGACATCGTGCAACGGCCCATCCACCGAGATTTCCGCTTCCTGCACTGCGCCAGTTATGGGCTGCAAATCGGGTTCCGGCTTCTCCAATTTTTCTGGCAATTTCCACAATGGTTTCAGCGGACACCCCACTTTCTTTTTCGGCAAATTCCGGCGTGTATTCTTGATAAGCAATCTTGAGGGCAGCAATAAAATTTTCGAAAGTGGGATCCAAATTTGGATGATCGTTTTTTAAATATTCCTGCCAGTTGACCCAGTTTTTTAGAAAGGCTTCATTGTAGGTTCCTTCGTCAATGATCACTTTTGCCATCGCCAGCAAAACAGCCGCCTCACTGCCTGGATAGGTTGGCATCCAATAATCCGCCATGCTCGCTGTGTTGGATAAGCGAGGATCCATCACCGCCATTTTAGCACCGCTCATCATTCCTTCGATGATACGTTGGGCATGAGGATTGAAATAATGCCCTGATTCCAAATGAGCACTGATCAAAAGAATAAACTTCGCGTTTGCATGATCCGGTGATGGCCGATCGTAGCCATGCCAGATCGCATACCCGAAACGTGCGCCTGCCGAACAGATATTGGTGTGACTGTTATGACCATCAATTCCCCAGGCTTGAAGCACGCGGTTGGTATATCCTTCATGGCCGGGACGTCCAACATGATAGGAAATTTCGTTGTTTCGTTTTTCCTGAATTGCCTTGCGAATTCTGGCGGAAATATCGTCCAAAACGCTATCCCAGGAAACGCGTTCCCATTTACCTTCTCCTCGCTTTCCAACCCGTTTCAATGGATAAAGAATGCGGTCCGGATCCGTAATCTGATTGATCGTTGCCGGACCTTTGGCGCAGTTTCTTCCCCGGCTGCCGGGATGGTATGGGTTCCCTTCAAACTTCCGCACTTCCATCGTGTCTTTATCCACGTAACTCAACAGACCGCAACCTGATTCGCAGTTGAAACAACTGGTGGGTACAATCAGATAATTTTTCTTCTCCCGTCGAGGCCAGTTTTTTGCTTCATATTCCGTCCAGTCATCCCATCGATCGGGGGGGGGATATTTGCTCAAATCTCCCGGTTCTGCCATCCTGGGCAATTCCGATGCTGCATCCTCGTGCAGATTGGGAATGAGATGCAGCTTTTCAGCAATTTTTTCAACAAGTGTTGGTGCAGATTTTGTCGTCATAATTCATCTATGATTGGATTGTTTTGTTCCGGTTTGAGATGCCATGCAGGGTCTAGTTTTTTTCGAAAACAAATACTAACTGACCGTCCCGCCACTATGGGATTTGACTGCGATTGGAACGCCCGTTCAGAAAATATTTCGCTCTTCCAAAATTATGAGTAAGGAATATTACTTCGGTAATTTAAAAATCTTTATTCCATCTTTTTCAAGGTCCATCTGACGTTTTCGTTGCTTCGATCTGAATATTTAAAACCATAAATCGGAACTGCTCCGGCTCAACTTTTTAACTCAGCTGAATTTGCTGAGGAGCGTTGACCCAGATGTGTTCGGTGATGTAAAGACCGGCGAGCAGCAGAATTCCACCCAGAGCCATTAAAAATCCCCATCCGGTCCATATCAGAATCAGCGGAATCAAATTTCCCAGCACCAATGATCCTTGCCAGAAAAGGTTTTTATAGCGTCCGGAAACAATCATTTGCACTGTTTTTTTCGCATCAGCGGTCGGATGGCTGGAGATGATTTCAGCGAAAACCACGATCAGGTTGAGCGCGATGCTGATGAATAAAGTAGATTGAACAAATGGATTCCACTGAGCTCCGTTTCCTGTCAGAAAAATCAAAACAGCAAAAACCGCGGCCCCGGCCATAATCGCATGGACCAGCATGTGCAGCGACAGGGTTGGGCTTTGCCAAAAATCACGTCCTTTGGCCTGAGCAAAAAGAAACGCGGTATAAGTTGCTGTGATGATCGCAAAAAGAGTTCCCACCCAAAGCATCAGGGTTTCCATCCACCCCCACTCAAGATACTTTGCAACCCCCCACAGCGTGAGTAAAGCCCCGTAGACCGTGATGGCGTATCCCCCTCTAACCAGCCAGGAATTCCACTGCGGACGCAGAAGGACATAGGCAAATCGTGATGGTTTATCAAGGTCCTTAATGAGAAAAGCGCCTGTCAGTGCAAGAAAAACCAGGGAGAAAATCACTGCGAGCCATTGAAGCGAATTCGGCAAAACAGTGCTTTCAAACAGGGATGCCAGGAAAATCATCAGGAAGGAACCGGCAGCAATCGCTTTGGTCCATGTATAGGCAACCACTTCCCATCCCCACAAAACACCTTTGCTGGGAGCATCATAAACGCGCCTTGCATCCGCAGGCTTCGATTTGTTCGGTCCAGTTATTTTTTTGGAAGTGCCGCCGGCCAGCTGTTCCAGCATTTGCATCGGATCCGCCGCCGCTTTTCGAGACTCTGCATATTGAGCATAGTGCCCTACTCCGCGAGACTGGGAACTCCACAAATAACTTTCCGATTGTTCCGTGGCGGAGGGGCGAAGTGAACTTTCATCTCCTTCGATATAAAACAGCTTGGGAACAGTTCCTTTTTCCACTTTTCGAGACGTGACTTGTTCACGTGCCAGAAGCTGAGCAATTTCTGACTGAGAATCATCCATGTCTCCAGAAACAATTGCATGCTCCGGGCAAACATTGACACAGGCGGGTTCCAGACCAATATCGATTCGATGAGCGCAGTAGTTACATTTTGCAGCGGTATGATTGCTGGGATCGATGTAAAGTGCATCATAGGGACATGCCTGCATGCAGGATTTGCAACCGATGCAGCGGCGGTTATCAAAATCGACAATACCGTCTTCTCTCGTATGCAGTGCCGTAACGGGACAAATCGTAACGCAGGGGGCATCCTCGCAGTGGTTGCAGCGCATGACTGAAAAGAGGCGGCGGGTATTGGGATATTCTCCTTTCTCAACATATTTGACCCAAGTCCGATTGACTCCGATAGGAACATCATGCTCCGACTTACAAGCAACCGTACAAGCATGACAGCCGATACATTTTCGGTTATCAATGATGAAACCAAATTTCATAGTTCTTCCTCTCCTATCTCAATCAGTTTTTGGTGAGCCAATTTTTGCTTATTCTTAAAAAATTTAAACTGGAATGTCGATATTTTTTAAAAAAATCGGCTCATCCTTTCATCGAAATATATAAAACTCAATATATTTCTATGTTTTTATTCTGCCCGCAAGTTCCTTCATATTTTAACCGCATTTTCTTCAACAGAAACGCAATGTTTAGCCGAATGAATCCTCAATCAACGGGTCAGATGACGGTATTTAATTCGATGCGGCTGATCGGCCAAATGTCCCAAACGAGCTTTTCGATCTGCTTCATATTCGGAATAGTTGCCATCAAACCAAACAATATTGCTTTCTCCTTCAAAAGCAAGAATATGGGTAGCCAGGCGGTCCAAAAACCAGCGATCATGACTGACAATTAAAACACAGCCCGCAAAATGCTCCAGTGCCTCTTCCAAAGCTCGCATGGTATTCACATCAAGATCATTTGTCGGTTCATCAAGCAGGATTACGTTGGCTTCTTCTTTCAGCATTTTCGCCAAATGCACCCGATTCCGCTCTCCTCCTGACAATGTGCCCACTTTTTTTTGCTGATCACTGCCTGAAAAATTAAATCGTGCCACATAGGCTCTCGAATTCATCTCTCTGTTGCCGAGGGAGATCACGTCCTTTCCCTCAGAAATTTCTTCCCAAATCGATTTTTCCGGATTGAGGGTATCACGATTCTGGTCAACGAAAGCCAGCTTGGCGGTGTCCCCAAGGTTAATTGATCCCGAGTCCGCCTGTTCCTGTCCGGTAATCAAACGAAATAGAGTTGTTTTTCCAGCCCCATTTGGACCAATGATCCCGACGATGGCCCCCGGAGGAATTTTGATTTCCAGTTTGTCAATGAGCAGTTGTTCTCCATAGGCTTTAGTCAGCCCTCGGCTTTCAATGACGATATCTCCCAGACGAGGACCAGGCGGGATAAATATTTCCAAATCCTGAATCTGCTTTTCCGTTTCTTCATTCAGCAGTGCTTCATAGGCTTTGATCCGTGCTTTTGATTTGTCATGGCGCCCTTTAGGCGACATTCGAATCCATTCCAATTCACGTTGCAGCGTTTTCTGTCGTTGAGAAGATTCCTGCTTTTCATTTTGCAGGCGCGCTTGTTTTTGTTCCAGCCATGACGAATAATTGCCCTTCCAGGGAATGCCCTGACCGCGGTCTAGCTCCAAAATCCATCCCGCGACATTGTCCAAAAAATAACGGTCGTGAGTCACCGCAATGATCGTTCCCTCATAGCGCTGCAAGTGAGATTCCAGCCAGGCAACCGTTTCAGCATCGAGGTGATTGGTGGGTTCATCCAACAGCAAAATATCAGGTTTCTGCAGCAGCAGACGGCAAATTGCCACCCGTCGGCGTTCTCCACCGGACAAAACTTTAATCGGTTTATCCCCCGGCGGACAACGCAGTGCATCCATCGCCATATCGAGTTTAGAATCCAAATCCCAGGCGTCTGCGGCATCCAGCTTTTCCTGCACCTCCCCCTGACGTTCCAGCAAGGCATTCATCTCGTCGCCATCCATGGGTTCGGCAAATTTGAGGTTGATCTCCTCAAATTCCTTGAGCAGGGCCACAGTTTCCGAAACAGCTTCCTGCACCACTTCCAAGACTGTTTTATCCACATCCACCAGGGGTTCCTGCTCCAGATATCCAACGGTAAATCCTGGTGAAATCGTGGTTTTTCCGACAAAATCCTCATCCTCTCCTGCCAATATCTTCAACAGCGAGCTTTTCC
The DNA here is from genome assembly GCA_015231825.1 of SAR324 cluster bacterium. Classification (GTDB taxonomy): domain Bacteria; phylum SAR324; class SAR324; order SAR324; family NAC60-12; genus JADGAV01. Next base: position 42,320 of record JADGAV010000018.1, on the reverse strand, counting down.
CTGATCCGTTGAGACCGAGCACCCCGATTTTTGCCCCGTAAAAATAGGACAAATTGATGTCTTTCAAAACGGGTTTTTTGTTAAAAAACTTGCTCACCCCAATCATGGAGTAAATCACTTTATTCGGTTCTACACTGCTCATACAAAACACCTTTCAATGGAAATCATGACGGATTGATGCAATTCGACAACAGGATTTAAACGCGTTGTACCGAAAAGGAAAAGAAGTGGCAAGGCCGGCGTGTCCTGTGCCGACAGTTCAAATGGTGCGCCGAAAAGAAAAGATTCCGGCGCATATCCTGGAGAATTTTATCTGCATGCTGCAGGAATTCCGCAGCCGTTCAGTCGATTCACTCGAAGTCCCCTTGTTTAGAAGAGGCCCTTCCCCAATTTAAATTTGATGAAGCTCAATTGAGAACTGCTGTTGAGGGGTTGTTCAACTCCAATGAGTCAAAATCCTGGGATGCAGTGAAATGCTCTTCTGCCAACATTTCATCCACCCCTTTCATGAATGATTCAACAGCTCGATTGATGCGCAGTTCCATGTCAGAGGAAATTTCCTGAGACACAATGCTTTTTGAAACAAGTGCTTTCATAAACGAACTCCCTTTCGTTGCAATTAGAAAAATTTCCTCAACATGAACGCTGATTCACAGTCAGTCAAAGACACAGAACTGAAACAGTTTGTACCCTTGCGTGACCGAACTCCCGTCCAAAAAAATTGGCAAAACCCTTGTGGGAATAGTGCAAACCTCACGATCTGAAACGGCTATCATTTCCAAAAATCTCAGAAACTGCAATCAGCAGCATTGTGAATTTGAAACCATTGCGGATCGGTGGACCAGCGCTCGCAAGTTCAGGAAAAATAAAATAAAAAAACTGGATGACAAATACACCCTGTTTGCTATATCGACTGAAAAGGAAATTACTTGAAGAATTATTTGATTTTTGAAATGTCGTTCAATTCCTGGAAAATGAAAATTCTTTAAAAGAATTATTCATTCCCTTTTCTTGAAAGGAAAGCACCCATGAGAAACACCATTCAATTCAGGACTCATCAGCGAGAAGAATTAATCGACATCACTGAAGAAGTTCAGAAAAATGTCCGTAATAGCGGAATCCGAAACGGAATTGTTGCGCTCTATGCACAAGGGGCAACAGGGGCTATTATGATTCAGGAAAACTGGGATGCCAGCATCCGCACGGATGTGGTTCATCTCCTCCGGAAGCTCATTCCACGAGGTGTATGGCTCCACGACCAGCAAGACGGCAATGGGGACTCCCATTTAAAGGCGGGTCTGATCGGACCCTCCGAGACCATCCCATTGATTGAAGGAAGTCTGGGGCTTTCACGATGGCAGAATATTTTCTTTTGCGAATTTGATGGTCCTCGCCAGCAGCGCACGGTAATCAGCACCATTATTGAGGATCGTTGAATCCATATTTTCACCCAAAAAATATTTTTTTACTTTTATGTGAACTTTTTTCGCAAATTGGAGACTTATAAGAAATGGATATTTTGGGGTCTGCAAACAATATCCATTACGTCTTTCAACGAGACACATTTTCCTCCACCCCAGCAAAAAATCAACCACTCCTACGTTTTTTGCTGGGGAGCCACATCTCCCTTCAACAAACCGTACTTTATCTCCGTCCTCGAAACAGGCAACATTCTCCTTTTGATTCTTGGAATGGCATATGCCATGAATTACTAACTTCCTTCTTACTTATTTTTTGTGATTTTTGACTCAACAACAGAACAATGAGCAATTTTCTCATCTCGCAATTCTGTTGTCTCGTCATGATCATGGCATAGAACCTTTGGGAAATGACTCGAATGGAATATTTTTTGGCAATAATTTTTCCAGGCATTGCTGTAATTTGTAATAAAAGGGTCGGAATCGGGACAAGCCTGCTCATTTTACAAATCACGATTGTCGGATGGCTGCCTGCAACACTCATTGCATTTCATATAATCAGTAAAGAAAAAAAACGAAAAAACATCAACCAGGCCATTCAAAAAGCACTGCTCCAGAAATCATTCCTTTTCAAGCATTGGAAAAACCATGCTCAGGAGGTCGCCTCACACTGTCCCCGCCCTCCTCAAAAGTATGTGAACCGTTGAAAAAAAACAGAATCACCTGCTTTTTTAAATTAAAGGGGACTGTCCCCTTTTTGAAAGAATCTGATCCGGGGTGATTTGCTGAAGGCATCGGTAGTGGCCAAAAGGGCATTTCCGCTGAAAACAGGGGGAACAGCTGAGCTCGAGATAGTGGACCTGGGCATTGGGATTGAGAGGACCGGTCCAGGTGGGACTGGTCGAGCCAAAAATGGCAATTTGGGGACGCTGCAGGGCTGTCATGATGTGCATTGTTCCGGAATCATTGCTGACCAGAAGCTCTGCTTTGGCTAAAATTGCAACCAGTTCAGTCAACGAAGTTTGTCCGCAGAGGTTTTGGACTCCCTGCAAGTCCTTGCAGATTTTCTCACCTTCATCATGATCGGCTTTAGTTCCCACAAGGAGGATGGATTGTCCCGGCTCGACGAGCTGCTCTGCCAACTGCCGAAAATGAGACACCGGCCATTGTTTTGCAGCACCATAAATCGCACCGGTGGCAAAAACTGCAAATTTTTCAGGAAGCTGCTTTTTTTTCAACTGCTGTTCAACCCACGAATCTGAGATTCTGAGAAAAGGACGGTGCGTCTCCAGAGAAAGATCCTCATCCAGTAAAGTCAAATATTCTTTAACAAGATGTTGAGACCGGGGAGGCGATTGGTAACTTTTTGCCGGTCTCAGCAAGGTCTTTCTAAAATTACCTGCATATCCAATTCGATTGGGAACTCCGCTGCAAAACGCCATCCATGCCGAAGAAAAGCTGGGAGGCAAAATGTAGAAGTTGTCGTAGCCCTCTTTCCTCAGCATCCTGCCAAAGTTTCCTGCCGATTGTTTTTGCTTGTCAAAGGCCAAGACTGATCCCCGATGAGGAAGGGGGAGTTGCTCAAAGCCTGCTCTGACTATCAAATCGACTCGTGCTTCCGGAAATTTTGCCAACACAGCGTTGATAAAGGCTGTCGACATCATCAAATCGCCCAGCCAATTGGGTGTCCGAATGACAATTTTTTGCGGGTTCGATGAAGACATGGTGCGTGCGGGTTCGATTCTTAGCTTTTCTTTCTTGGCAACATTCGGTAGTAGACAATCTTTTATCTGAAGATCACGATCAACAAAAAGTTTTGGAAAAAAATGGTTCGAATCACAAAAGTTTATACAAAGTCAGGCGACAAGGGAGAAACCGGTCTGGTGGGAGGAAGGCGCATTCCGAAAACCGATTCCCGCATAGAAGCCTATGGTACGATCGACGAACTGATGAGTGTTATTGGTATAGCACGATGTTTTAATAATCAAAAGGAAGCTTCCATTCGGCGAGATAAATTTGAAGTGATTTTGCAGGCAATTCAACAAAAATTGTTTGATATTGGTTCGGAATTGGCCACGTATCCGGGTGACGAATATGAAGGGCAAGTGAAAGCGCAATCATCAGATGTCAAGTGGCTCGAGGAAGTCATCGATGCCATGAATGCAGAGCTTTCTCCTTTGCGCAGTTTCATTCTTCCAGGAGGCAGTCCTCTCAATGCATACCTTCATCAGGCAAGGACGGTCTGTCGGCGCGCGGAACGAGAAGCAATTCGCCTCAGTGAGAAGGAATCTACTGGAGAGATCATCATTCCTTATCTCAATCGGCTATCCGATGCGCTTTTTGTTTTCGGACGTTGGGTCAGTGCCACAATGGGGGAGGAGGAAATTTTGTGGCAATCCGGCAAAGCCCTGCCGGATTGGCACTGGGACTGAGCAATGAAGTTATTATTTGCTATTGTTATTATTGCCGGAACCGCCATAATCGGGACACGAGTCACATTTCGGAACCGCCAACTTCCAATGGGCTTCAGAAACATTCTCCTGACCGGGATCGAGTACCTCTTTCTTGGAGTCGTCCTCGGTAAAATGGGATTGAATGTCATTGATTCTGAATCACTCGATCTCCTGCAACCGTTTTTGCTTTTTGGTTTAAGCTGGATCGGATTTCTGTTCGGTCTGCAATTCGAGTTCCGTTTAATAAAAAACCTTCCCCGTTTTTATTTTTCCATCACTGCGGTTAAATCCGTACTCACATTTTTGACAGTGGCCATTCCACTGTATTATTTACTGGATCACTTCATCAGTCTGCCAAAATCTATATTATTATTGGCATCCATCACCCTCGGAAGCATTGCCTCCTGCACAGCTCAATCCGCATTAGCTATCGTCAGTCAAAATACAAAGATCAAAAATCGAGGAATGTTGGAATTGCTGCGGTATATCTCCAGTGTCGACGGATTGTTTTCACTGATGTTTTTCACCTTTGCATTGAGTATTATCCCCAGTGAAGATGCTGAGGCCTTCAGTTTTCTGGCATCCGCAAAGCTGCTTCTGGCTTCGGTCAGTATGGGAATTGTTCCTGCAATCATTTTAATATCGCTTTCCAAAACCCGGTTTTCTCAACAAGAGTTTTTAGTATTTATTATCGGCATCGTGATGCTCTGTGGAGGATTGGCCCATCAAATTCACCACTCCCCCCTGCTGTCCGGGCTGATCTGCGGAATGGTAACCGCCAATTTTTGCAGATACCGGGTCCGCGCTCTTTCTACCGTCATTCACTCAGAAAAATCGATTTATATTATCCTGCTTATTTTCGTGGGAGCCGGTTGGCAGATCAGCATAGACTACAGTCTTGTGCTGGCCACTGTTTATTTTATTTTAAGAATTTTCGGAAAATTGTTCAGCACCTTTGCTGCCACTCAAATTTTCCCTGCCGCCTACCATGTCCCCAAACTGATCGGAATGGGTTTATTGTCAGAGGGAGGATTAGCCATTGCTATCGTTTTGAATTTTCGATTGCTGTACCCCGCCATTGCTGACTCATTGAGCACCATTATTATCATTTCCGTTATCTTAAATGAACTGATCAGTCCCTGGTTGATTCTGAAACTGTTGGACCAACCTGAGCCAGCTGAACTCCCAATTAGTTGAAAAAAACGGTCCCCTATGTGGCCTTTCGCAAACATGATCCGATGACCCACCGATTTTTCAGCCTCATTTTAATTGCAGGAGGAATGTCGGCTATCGTACACACCGGCATTTTGAGCGGCAGTGAAACTGTCTCTCCTACATTGGTGCTGGGATTCATTTTGCTATCGGCATACTGCAGCGGATATCTCCTGGAAAAACTTGGATTGCCGAGAATCACCGGATATATTTTTGCAGGGCTTATTTCGGGACCTTACCTGTTAAAATTTTACGGAAACGAAACACTCGATGATTTGAGTTTTTTAAACAGCTTAGCACTGGCATTTATTGCTTTTTGTGCAGGTGGTGAGCTCAAAATCGCTAGTATCCAAGAGAAACTGAAACCAATTCTTTTTTTGATCAGCGGAGTTACCCTGAGCGTCTTTTTTGGTGTCAGTGCCACCGTTTTTTCCTTGTCCGGCTTCATTCCATTTATGACCCAATATGATGCTGCTACAAGAATCGTCATCGCAGCACTTTTTGGAGTGATTGCCGTCGCACGCTCTCCTTCGTCAGCCATTGCAATCATTAGTGAAACCAAGGCCAAAGGCGTCTATACCAATACGGTGTTGACGGTCACGATTGTGATGGATGTCGTTGTCATAATCCTGTTTGGAATCGTCATTTCTTTTGGTCAGATGATGATCAGCGTCGGGGGATCCATTGACCCTGCTTTTTTTCTTGAACTCGTTTTTGAAATTCTGATTGCATTCGTTATCGGGTTTTTGCTTGGAAAAAGTATGATCTTTCTGATCGATAAAGTGAAGGTAGAGTTCCCCATTGTTATCATAACCGTTGGTTTCCTCGTGATAAAATTTAGTCACTTGCTGGGTGATTATTTAAAAGAAACCCACAATATTGGACTCAATTTGGAACCGCTTCTGATGTGTATGGCTGCCGGATTCACGATCCAGAACTTTTCAAAACATGGAAATTCCTTTCTCCAAAAAATGGACCGGGTCTCCTTTCCCATCTATATTGCTTTTTTTGCAATCACCGGGGCGTCCATCAACGTCGATATACTGAAAAGCAGCTGGATGCTGGGCCTGGTCTTGGTCCTTTCCCGAATTGTAATGATTTTTATAGGTTCTTTTGGCAGCGGTCTTCTTTCAGGAGATGCCCCCCGCATTTATAAAAATACCTGGCTGGGCTTCATCACTCAGGCAGGGGTCAGTCTGGGTCTTTTAACAGAGATTGTGAGAAGGTTCCCCGAGATTGGTGTGCCTATCCAAAGCATTTTAATCGCATCAATTACTTTAAATCAGGTAATCGGCCCCATTGCTTTTAAATTTGCCTTGAATAAAGTTGGAGAAACGCATGTAAAAAATGATAAAGAAAGAGGAACAAACAAATCGTGACTGTCTTTGTTAATAAGACTGTAAAAAAAATTGAGAGAGGATCACTATGTCAATTGCCGAATATCTTAAGCGTGAATGTATTGTTGTCAACCCAAGCAGTAATGACAAAGACGCCCTCATCAAAGAGTTGGCCGAACGACTGCTCGAACATCATCCGGAAGTTGACAGAGCAGAAGCAATGGAGGCACTGTTTGAACGGGAAAAACTGATGTCAACAGGAATTGGAGAAGGTGTCGCCATTCCTCACGCGAGAATTCAAAGCTGCAGCGATGTTTCTATGGCTTTCGCATTACAACGCAAGGGAGTCGATTTTAATGCTTTGGACAGCAAACCGGTAAAGCTGGTCTTTTTGATATTTTTCCCAAAAGAAAAAGTAAATCTGCAATTACGCACCCTGGCAATGGTCTCTAGAATATTACAACGAGGAGGCTTGAACAAATCTCTCCTGAAAGCCGAATCTCCAGAAGAAGTGCTTGATATTTTTAAAAAATATGAAGAAGCAAAACATTTTTAATGAATGGAGATCAATGAAACTTGCTGTAATTTTTCTAAATCGAATTGAAGTTCTGGAAGACCTTCTCTCGGCATTTCTGGAGATCGGCATTTCCGGTGCAACAGTGTTGGATTCCGTAGGGATGGGTCATATAATTTCTGAAAATATCCCGATTTTTGCGGGACTGCGGAATACTTTCGCGGGAAGCAGTCCCCACAACAAGATTATCTTGATCATCACAGAAGAAGATTTAGTAGAGCATATCCTGGAAGTCATCGAAGAGGTCTGCAACCAGGAAGAAGATCAGACCAAAAGTTTTATGATCACTCTTCCTATTGACAAAATTTTTAAGAATTCATGATGTGAACCAGGAATTCAGAAAATTGATGTTCCATTCTGAATAGAATTAATTTTTTTTTCGAGAAGATAATGACCCGCAATGAACCTGAAATTCATCAAATTTTTGCTGTCAAATACGCCCGTCATGAACGGGAACGGCATTATAATTTTATTGCTGCCGATCCACACGATGGAATCATGCCGCTCGATTATTTTGTCTGGGCAATCGTCAATGAAAACAGGACAATCATTGTAGATACCGGATTTGACCACGAAGAAGCAAAGAATCGGAATCGGCAACTGCTTCGCCTGCCGAAAGAAGGACTGGCAATGATCGGGGTTGATGCTGCAGTCGTCAAAGACGTCATAATCACCCATTTGCACTATGACCATGCAGGAACCAGTTCGGATTTTCCCAATGCAAAATTTCATCTTCAGGATCTGGAAATGTCCTATGCAAGCGGCCGTTCGATGCGGCATGCGCCCCTTAAATCTGCTTACTCGGTGGAGCACGTTGTCGACTTTGTCCGTCATCTTTATGCCGGCCGCGTGATTTTTCATGGAGGAGACAGCATGCTCGCTCCTGGCATTTCACTGCACCACATCGGCGGTCACACCATGGGTATCCAGTCGGTCCGTGTCTTTACCAGGAGAGGGTGGGTGGTCCTTGCCTCAGATGCCGCACATTTTTATGAAAACATGGAAAAAGCGGCGCCGTTTCCCATCGTTTACAATGTTGCAGACATGGTGGAGGGATTTGATCGCCTGCGATCTCTCGCAGAATCTGAAGATCATATTATTCCGGGCCATGATCCTCTGGTGATGGAGCGCTACCCTGCGCCGAATCCAGATTTGGAAGGTGTTGTGGTTCGCCTTGATGTGCCCCCGTTCTGATCTTCAAACCAATAAAAGGGTGTCAAGAAAAGCAGACCATTCCGCAATCGGGGATTCCAGGCGAAATTTTAACTATACTTCAGGCAGATCTTTCCAAAATGCCCTCCCTGCTCCATCAATTTCAAAGCCTCAATAGCCTGATCAAAGGGAAGAACATGACTGACCACCGGTTTCAGCTGATCAATTTCAATTGCCCGGCACATTTCCTCAAAGTGATCCCGGTTTCCTACGGAAATTCCAACCACACGTGCTTGCTTGCTGATCATGGCGGTAATGGGGGTATCCATTGATGCTTCAGCAAGCACCCCAATAATGCTGACATGTCCACCCGGCCTGAGAGACATCAGCGACTGAAAGAGTGTTCCGGCTCCCCCAACTTCAATAACATGATCAACACCCCGTCCTCCAGTAATTTCCTGAACAGTCTTGTACCATTTTTCATGAACTTTATAGTTGATCAGATGATCCGCCCCGAGACTGCGGCCTTTCTCCAGCTTTTCGTCTGAAGAAGAAGTGAGAATCACTTCTGCTTTGACCATTTTTGCAAACTGCAGCCCAAAAATTGAAACCCCCCCAGTGCCTTGAATCAAAACAGAATCCCCAGCTTTGATTTTCCCTTCAACAAACAATGACCGCCACGCGGTCAACGCGGCACAGGGGAGAGTCGCAACTTCTTCATCCGATAAATGACGTGGCACTTTAGAGACACTTTTCTCATGCAAAACCATGTATTCCTGAAGGCAACCGCCATGTGCAGCCCCCAATGCTGTTTGAGTCCGTTCCGGGGTAGGGTCTCCAGAAATCCAGTCCGGAAAAAAAAGAGGGGCGACCCGGTCTCCTTTCCTAACCCGGCTGACTCCTTCGCCAAGGGCCATAATTTCACCACAAGCATCAGAAATCGGCACAATTGGAAGCGGCAGTTTTCTGCTGTATTTTCCCAGGACCATTAACAAATCCCGATAATTTAAAGACGCAGCTTTCATCTTGATCAATACTTGACCCGGCCCTGGTTCTGGAATTGGATGTTCTGAGGAATGAAGGCCTTCAATACCAAAAGATTGGAGTTCTATGACTTTCATGGGAAATCCTGAAAAAAGAGGTTAACTCAAAATTTACTATTTGTAACACCCCGTCTCCTTTTTATCAACTGAGGAAACCGATGGAGCACCATCATCGAAAGCAGTCTCATCCCGGATTCAGGAAGATCCGGCAGAATTCATCAGCGCTCCTGCATAAAATCTTGAGTGTTGCAGAAATTGCCTGCTATTGGATAGAACCTTGACAAAAACCGAATTTTATTTTCGTAACTAACCAGCACCTCATGACGAAAAACATAAAAATCCGAGATTCTGTAGTGGCCTTGTTCACCTACCAGGATGCAATATTCATCATTGAACGGCAGCCATACCTGAAAGCTTTTCCTGGATACCATTCTTTTCCGGGAGGTAAAGTTGATTCCAATGAATCCGAACAAAACTACGATTGCAAATTTCTAAGGGATCATGATCCGCGCCTGGTCAGAGCCCTTTGTCGGGAAATCCGGGAAGAAGTTAATTTTGACCTCGAGGACGCGATTGAGGCCAACCAGGTGAGGAATATATCCGACTTCGGATTCGCCATTACCCCGGAGTTCAACCCGCTCCGTTTCCATGCAAGATTTTTTAAAATTGAGCTCCGCTCCCGTATCGACTTTGAGGTCGATCCAAATGAAGCAGCATGGGCCGGCTGGCTGACGGCAAAAGAATATATGCAGAAATATCAGCAAGGAAAAATCCTTTCTCCATTTCCCGGCTTATGTGCCATGCGGGCGCTGGCTGAAAATCCAAACGTCCAAAACATTGGGTCCATGCACTTGCAGTATGACCAGGAAACAGAAGTTCCCTTGATGGAACCCGTCTTTCAACTTGTTCAGATGCCAGTGAAATCCAATACTTTGCCGCCAGCAGAACGAACCAACGCCTTTATTGTTGGGGATTCTCAGAACGGATGCTATTTAATTGATCCGTCTCCTTCATCAAGACTGGAGCTGGAAAAACTGTCGCAGGTGCTTTCCCGCTTTAAAGTGACCGGAATTTTTTTAACCCATCATCACCGTGATCATCATCAGTATGCGACCGATCTCGCCCGTACCCTTCAAGTCCCCATGAAAATGAGCGAGGATTCCTATCAACGCATTCGACTCAAGTTTGGTGATTCTTATTTTGAAAACATCACGGTTCAATTCTCCAGGGAAGGAGAGGTTCTGACCCAATGGATCGGGAAAGATGTCCTTGTTTTTGAAATTCCAGGCCATGACGAAGGCCAGCTGGGTTTGGCTCCTGCAAGTATGGAGTGGTTTATTGTTGGGGATTTGATACAAGGAATCGGAACTGTCGTAATTTCAGAACCGGAAGGGGACATGAAAAAGTATTTTGCCTCTCTCGAAAAAGTGATTGAACTGAATCCGAACATCATCATTCCTTCTCATGGCATCCCCATGAAAAGCACCCTGCGTTTAAAAGAAACTCTTGAACACCGGCTGATGCGGGAGAAACAAATTCTGCAGCATCACAAGAACGGAAAATCTAATGAAGAAATTCTTTCTGCAATATACCAATCGATTGATCCAAGACTCCTGCCGGCTGCCATGAAAAATATCGAATCTCATTTAACGAAACTGAAACTCGATCAATTGATTTAGATGGAAAAAACAATTCTTTAAACCGACATGTTTTTTTGAAGGCCATGGATAGATCTCAGGAAAATCAAGCAGAAAAAATTGCTCAAACCATGCACGGCAACGACCCATTTGCCGCATGGCTGGGAATTCAATTGATTGAAATCCTTCCAGGAAAGGCCCGGGTGCAAATGAAAGTGAGATCGGATATGCTCAATGGACATCGAACATGTCATGGAGGAGTCACCTTTTCGCTGGCAGACAGTGCCTTTGGATTAGCCTGCAACACGCATGGACAAATAAGCTTTGCTTTGGAGGCAAACATTTCTTATTCCGTCAAAGTCCTGGAAAACGAGACCTTGACCGCCTGTGCAGAAGAAGTGCACCGAAACCACAAAATAGGAGTTTATGAAGTAACGGTCAGTAAAGAGGATGGAACCAAGGTCGCTTTTTTCCGAGGCACTGCTTACCGAAGCAAAAGAGATTTTTTTGCAGAATATTTAAAATCTTCTTCTTAGTCCCTACAGGAAAAGCACAGGCTTGAAAATGGCTGGAGTGAAATTTTTTCTGAAAATTTCAGGAAAGGAAAAAATTTTAATGCTTGGCACGAGACTTCTTTTTTACTGGACGAAGAGTCTTTTTCAATAATGCGTGCTCTTTTCTCAGATTTGAGTATTCCTTATTGAGTCTCCCGATCCTCTTGTTTTTCATGGCAAGCAACTCCAACATGATCTCGTCGGAGTTGTCAAGAAAACCTCGGGTGGGGTTGATCTCCATTTCTTCAATCCCTTTTTCATACCAGATCGGATTGAGTCCATACTTGATTTGAAGGAGCAGAACAGTTTGCTTCGAAGGATTGCTTTCCCCACGATTGATCTTATAAAGTCCCTGCACAGAGATTCCAATAGATTCGGCCACTTTAGAGAGAGAAAACCCTCTTTCGGATTTCAAATAGTTAAGAAACTCGCAGAAACGTTCCTTCCGTCTCACCTGTGCCTGAAATTCCATGGTCTTTCGTTCTATAAGAGATTAGCACTCATTTCGTTTTTTTGCGTTTCGGCGCGGGGCCTGTTTTTTTGACTGCTTTAGACGGTCCTCCCGTTTTTTTGACTGTTTTGGGAATGACTTTCTTTTTCATTTGTTCATTTTTTTCCTTCAAAGAGGCATTTTCATTGCTAAGTTCCTCTATGACCAGGTTTTTCATTCGAAGCAGTTCCATGATGATTTCATCCGATCGTTCAATCTGATCGGACCCTTCTCTGAGCATCATCTCTCCTTTTCCCGTCTCAAACCATTCAGTGTTCAAACCATATTTTATATTAAGAAGCATCACCGTTTGCCGAGAAGGATTGCTTTCTCCCCGCTTGATTTTGTATAGCCCCTGAACGGAAATCCCAATGTTTTCTGCAACTTTGGAAAGCGAAAATCCTTTATCCAATTTTAAATATTCCAAAAACCTCGAGAACCGTTCCTTGCGTTGTGGTTTGATTACAGCAGCCATTATCTCTGTCTCCTTTTTAAACCGGCAAAATACATTTTTGGAAAAATTTCTGTGTGCTTTTACTTCTACCGTTACCATGATCACCCAATAAAATCAACTTCCTGCTAGCTCACTTTGACCTTAAATTTCAACATTGTTGTCTTGAACCTTGTTCTAGATTTATCTATATCACTTTTCATTCAACAGGGCCACGTATCGCGGGAAATCGGATGGAATTTTGCAACCTCGAGATTAAACACCATGGGGCGGTCAATGGCGTGACGGGTTCATGCCATCAATTGTTTTGGAACAACAGGCGAGATTCCGTGCTGATAGACTGCGGTTTGTTTCAGGGTGCCGAAACATCAGGGAAAGGGGCATCCGGGAAAAAACTGGAAATCGATTTTGATCTTTCCTCCGTGAGGGCATTGCTGGTGACCCATTGTCACATTGACCACGTGGGGAGGATTCCTTATCTTTTGGCAGCAGGTTTTCAAGGCAAAATCTTCTGTAGCGAAGCGAGCGCCAAACTTTTACCGGTTGTACTCAAAGATGCTGTGGAAATCGGCTTCACCCGAAACCGAATAGCGGTTCAATCTTTTCTGAAAATCCTGCAGAAACGTCTTGTTGCCCTTCCCTATGGATCATGGAAAGGGCTCTTTTCTGAAAAAGCGGAAACCACTTTTTTCTTTCGATTTCAAAAAGCAGGTCATATTCTCGGTTCCGCCTATATCGAATGCCGACTGAAAGATGGTCCGCAGTCCACAAAAGTCTTGTTTTCAGGAGACCTTGGAGCTCCTTTTACACCCCTGTTGCCGGCACCCAAGGCGCCGTATTCAACTGATATTTTGGTCATTGAAAGCACCTACGGAGACCGTCTGCATCAGGGTCGCTCTGAGCGTAAGGGTTCTTTACAGCATGTGATCGAACGTGTTTTTAAAAATCGTGGAACCTTGCTGATTCCTGCCTTCAGCATCGGCCGTACCCAAGAGTTACTCTATGAATTGGAGCATATCATTCATTGCCAGGCAGAACGCAATTTAACGGGAAATTTACGCTGGAAAGATATTGATGTCATCGTGGACTCCCCTCTGGCAGCAAAATTCAACAGGGTCTATCAGGAACTTCGTCAGTTCTGGGACAAAGAGGCGCACCAGCGTCTGAGAAAAGGCCGTCACCCGCTTTCCTTTGAACAGCTTCTCACCATCGATACTCATGCAGAGCACCTGAGAATTGTCGAATATTTGAGAAAGTCAGGTCGTCCTGCAATTGTGCTGGCTGCCAGCGGAATGTGTTCCGGAGGAAGGATCGTCAATTATCTCAAAGCACTCATCGAGGATCAGAAAACGGATATTCTTTTTGTGGGCTATCAAGCCCGGGGAACAACAGGACGAATCATTCAAAAATTTGGTCCGCAACATGGATTTGTCAATTTGGAGGGAAACCGCTATACCATCAACGCTGCAGTGCATACCATAGGAGCTTACTCTGCCCACGCCGATCAATCAGGATTGCTTCGCTTCGTCAAACAAATGCGGAAGCCTCCCAAATTGATTAGAATCGTCCACGGAGAGGAACATGCAAAAACTGTCTTGCGAAAAAAACTGAAGGAACTTGATCCAAAAATTCAAGTTGTGATTCCCTGAAATCGGCAGAGACATTCGGACAGACCGTCGCGAATCAGTGACTCCTTAAACAAGACTCAGCAGGAGTTTGCCATAGAGAACCAGGACCTGACTGCAGGACCATTGAGCAAATTTAATTTTTTTAAACCGGAATGGACTCGGAAGAGGGCGATTTGAATATTAGTTGGGGTAAGGCGGGTTTATCGGCCCGCCTTGTTCTGAGGTAAGTAAAGCTTAGCGATTTGCGAGTTGGACATTAACCGCGCACGGTCCTTTTTGTCCCTGGCCGACCTCAAATGAGACCTTTTCTCCTTCTGCTAAATAACCACCACGTACTTCTGAGTGGTGAACAAATAAATCCTGATCTCCTTCTTGTTCAATAAAACCGTAACCTTTTTGTGAATTGAACCATTTTACTTTTCCGTCTTTCATGGAATTCCTTTTTCAAAATTATTGTTAAACGGGGATTTTAAATAAATAAAGCGGATTGCTCTATCCTATCACTCACTCCCCTGAATGAGGTGAACTGTGCGCATATCTTCCAAATTGAAATTTGACGAGAATGGATTGAAAGTGCCTCGAGCGAGAAATTTCAAAAGAGGAAAATCCTACTAAGCAAATACAGCTGCTGGCGGGGTTGACGAGACTCGAACTCGCGGCCTCCGGCGTGACAGGCCGGCGTTATAACCAACTTAACTACAACCCCGAAAAGATGAGGATGTGCAGTCCTCCAAACCATAAAATCTGGAAAACTCCAATCTATTAGAACAAGCGATAACTCTATATGATAAATTGATCAAAAGCAACAAGGAAAAAGAAATTTCCTCATTTTCCTTGTTTTTTTAGTATTATTTTCTTCAATAATCAGATCATCAGGCATTTGGAAGGGGGACTGAAAAATTCCTCTGTCTCTTTTCGAAACAGTGATGTTCCCTTCTTTTTTAAATTCCTGATTGAACAGGAATCATCTTAAAAAGGAATGCGATTCTAAGCGAACGATCTTTCAAACATCATCCAGCTCCAAATGGATGTCAGCATGATGAATGTCATCAATTTGTTCCACAAGCAGGCGGGCCCTTTTTCCAAGGGTATGAACATCCGCCACTCTCATTTCAGGGTCGACTACGATGGCGAGCTGCACGATCAGGCGCTCTTTCAAAAAATGGCACAGCACATGCGAAATATCTTTGATTTCCGTAAGCACTGACAACTTTTCCCGAATATCCTCTTCAATTTCACTTTGTGGACGCATCAAAGCAGGATTGCTTTGATCCAGATCATCTTCCGCATCAATGTGGATCAAGACTTCATTAATATGTGGATTTTGTTCAAGAATTGTCATCCGGACCCTTTCTCCGATCTGATGGGCTGCGGAGACGCTGAGGTGCGCATTCACTTGAACATGGAGATCAACGAGGCTGTATGATCCCATGCGTCGAGTCCGAACGTCATGATATTTTTCCACCCCTTCGATTTCTTTTAATGTCAGATCAAGGGCAGGCAGATCCTCTTCAACCACTTGATCTGTTAATTCTTTTACACTGTCGTAGCCGATTGTGATTCCTGTTTTGATGATCCATCCGGCCACCAGAATTCCGGCGATAGGATCCATCATAGGATACCCCAACTGTGCCCCACCAATCCCTATCAAGGCCACCACCGATGAAATCGCATCAGAACGATGATGCCAGGCGTTGGCAATTAGAACTCGGCTGTTTTTACGTTTGGCGACAAAAATTGTGATATGGTACAAAAATTCTTTCAACAAAATAGAAACAATTGCAATCCCCAAAGCAATATTCCCGGGGATTCCTTTTACTTCCACCTGTTCAAACGCATGAAATGCAATCCCGATTCCGGCAACAACGAGCATCAGAGCTACAAAAAGAGCACCAACAGTCTCAAATTTTCCATGGCCATAGGGATGCTTTTCATCCTTGGGTTGCTTGGCAATCGAAAGTGCCCAAAGCGTCACCAGATCCGACAACACATCAGAAAATGAATGTCCCGCATCAGCAATCAAAGCAGCTGAATTAAACAGGGTCCCTCCGATCGCCTTTAAAGCAGACAGGCCCAGGTTTAGAAACAATCCCAACCAGGTTACATGGAGCGCTTCATTTTCCGAACCGTCAGGAGAATGCTGTCGAGGAGGTTCATCCATAGTTTTTTCAGGAATCATTAAAAATTGCTTTTTTGATGCTCAATCTATCCTCTGGTATCGTATCACTATCAAATTTGCTTTTCCATTAGAACTTTTGAGTAGAAAGACAAGAATGAACGTTCCCGGATATGAGCATCTCAAAGGACAACTGCATATTCCAGCGACTTCGATATCTGATTCCGCTGAACTTCGATAGGCTGTTCCGACGACTTCGATAGCTTTTTTCGGAACGTAGTGACGCTATTAAATAGTAACTTACCTTTTTGCTTTAGATTTTCGAGTTATATTTGAATTTTTCTTTCTAACAGACTCCCCAGAAAGGAGGATTTTATAAGCGTTGTGGATTAACCGATCAAGAATCGCATCAGCAATGGTTGCATCTCCAATAACGTCGTACCATTTATCAATCGGTAATTGTGAGGCAAACAAAGTTGCTTTCTGATGATGGCGATCATCCAGAATTTCTAAAATATTCCGGGGGAAGTCTCAAATTTCGTACAGAATATCCTTGCATACAGGCTTGATGTCCTAACGCAGATGCGATGAAACTTTTACCAACCCCGGCAGGTCCTGTAATCAAGACATTCAATTTTTCATGAATCCATGTTCCTGAAATCAGAGAAAGCATCAATGATTTATCTAAACCTCGATGAATGAGAAAGTCAATGTCTTGAACGCAGGCTTGTTGTCTAAAAGCAGCTTGCCTCAACCTTGTGTGCAAACGTCGGTTTTCTCGATCAGAATACTCTCGATCGACGAGTAAAGCGAAACGTTCTTCAAATGACAAAGAGTGATAATCTTCCGATTGCATTTGTTCCTGCAGAGCGTTAATCATTCCTCGAAATTTGAGGGTTTGTAATTTTTCTAAGGTGGGTATGGTCAACAACTTATCTCCTGATTGAAAGATTAATTATAGTATTGTGAACCCCGGATATTTTCGTGATCTATTTGGGGCGTGGAGGCGACAGAGGGCAAGGGTTGAGATTCGAGGTGTTTTTTTAAAATCGAAGCAATCGTTTTGTATTGATAGACACCCAAGAGGACTGACCGGTGACAGGCAGCCTCCAATCGCTGAGGAGAAGTCGTTTGTGAAAGCCGGAGAATTCCAAGACAAGAGCGATAGCCCTGTTCGGGAAAATCACGTGAATTGAGAATCACTTCAAGAACTTTTGCTGTACAAGGACCTATTTTTGAAGCCCAATTGATCATCCTTGAAGGAGTCCAATGCAGGTGCTCACGGTGAGATTTTGGCATATGTTCAGAGTGGGTGCTATGTCGACCAGGATGGTCATTTCGGCGATGAGAGGCAATTCGGCGATTATTCTGAAATATCTCAACCGTATCTTCACTATAACGAACCTGTACTTTCTGCCGCACGAAGTTAAAAGGAACACTGTAGTAATGTTTACAAAGTTCAATATGGTAGTCAATATTGACAGTTGCCCACTTCCACTGAGCAAAAACAAAACGATTAGAGGGTGCCAAAGCCGGGGCGATTCTCTACAGCTTGATTGAAACGGCTAAAGCCAACGGATGGGAACCAAACCTTTATCTGAATTCCTTGTTTGAACGCCTTCCCCATGCTAAGAACGATGAGCAGCTCAAAAAATTTTGCCTCATTATCTAAACCCGGCAGTGATCAGCCATTCGGCATGAACCATTATAAGCGGCTTAAAAAAGAAATCGGCAGTGTGGTTGAATCACCGCTTACATTTATCCCGTAGGTCAAACTTGCCAAAGCCAATGATCAGCACCTCCTCGCCTGATTCCAAGGTTTCTTTGACGATCTCGATCAGGGTGTTGATAATTGCCTCTGATTCGCCAAATAACAACCCTTCTTGACGTTGTAACTTCCTCACTATGTCTACTTTGACCATATGCCCCTGTTGATGTGAAGGCACAACCCTTCGGCAATCAATCAAAGGAATTACTCAAAAAATTAGTCGCAGCCAAACGAGTTCGGATTGTCCAACAAGACATTGACGACTATGATCGGATTGTAGGCAGGATTTATCTCAAGGAATTCGATGTCAACGCAGAAATGATCAGGAAAGGAATGGCCTGGGTATATCGGTACTATCTCAAAGACAAGTCGTTGCTTGACATTGAAAAAGAGGCCAGGATTGCAAAACGGGGACCTGTGGACAGATCCTAAACCTATATCACCTTGGGAATGGAGGCGTGGTAAGAGGACGAGGCAAAGGATTGTGAAGGCCATGACCAGACCATTTTCATGTGGAAGTAAGAAATATTGCCGGGAAATGGATTCTTGTGCTGAGGCGAAGTTCTCTCTCACTCAATGCGACCGGAAACGGCTAGATAGTGATAAGGATGGAATTCCGTGCGAATCAATATGTCAGTAACAGTAATACAAATTTCACCTGTAGCCTTGGCATGGGGATCTGGAATTCGCAGATTTTCCTACGCTTTATAATGGTATTTTATTTTTGAAGCCGCTGACCCGTATTCAAAATATAAAGATGCTGTGGGCATATGCCTATGAGGAATGCTGGTTTGATGGGTAGGGGGGGTGTCCAGGTAGATTGTCGAGAAATTGAATGACTCGAAAAGTAAAATTTTATCTCATCGATGTGTCGAGGATTGCGTCGACTAATTGGTCTTAAAAATTGCTTTTCCGTCTAACTAACTGATATTTATGGTGGGCGCTACAAGGCTTGAACTTGTGACCTACGGCTTGTAAGGCCGCCGCTCTCCCAACTGAGCTAAGCGCCCCCTCTTCGCATCAGGGTCGATGCGTAGGTGAATTGATTTTTTTACCTAATGGTGCCGAGGGTTGCAAGTTTTTTTTAATAACAGACCTTCCAGTCAAAACAAAATCTGTTAGAATTCTTTTTTTGATTGAAATAGTACTGAACTAGTGCTATTTGTATTTTATGCTTTGCAAAGAAAGAAACAAAGGGAATCCGATTTTCCTTAATTTGCATTCACCATTCAGGGTTACGATTCGTTTGCTGAGACTATCAAAAAAAACTGATTATGCCATCATCTTGTTGAGCCATCTCGCGGTCAATAGCGATCCGGTCAGTGCTCAAGAACTGGCAGGGGTCTACCATCTTCCCCATCCGATGGTTGCCAATATACTGAAACTGCTGGCAAGTTCCGGCATAATCGAATCCAAGAGGGGGCAGCAGGGAGGGTATTCTCTAACGCACAACCCCGATGATCTTTCGATGGCAGAAATCATACGAGTCACCGATGCATCTTTCAATTTGGTAGAATGTGCTCTCGAAAAAGTGGATACCGACAACTGCAAAATCAGTCAATGGTGTCCTACACAGGACCCTTTGATTGCGCTGCACAAAAAAATTGAGTCATTTATGGAGTCACTGACATTGAGTGAAGTGACCAAACACCCACATTTCAAAAGTTACAGGAGATCCGGCGATGAAACTGCCCATTTACCTTGATTATCAAGCGACGACTCCCATGGATCAAAGGGTTTTAGAGGCAATGCTGCCCTATTTCACAGAGACCTTTGGAAACGCTGCCAGCCGCAACCATATTTTTGGCTGGAAGGCTGAAGAGGTTGTTGGAGAAGCCCGGGAACAGATTGCTTCGATCATTGGAGCCAGTGGAAAAGAAATTGTTTTCACCAGCGGTGCCACTGAATCCGACAATTTAGCAATCCAGGGAGTGGCTGAATTTTACAAAAGCAAAGGCAATCACATCATCACCGCATCCACGGAACATAAAGCGGTTTTGGATACCTGCCATTATCTCGAGCAAAAAGGGTATCAAATTACTTTTCTTGATGTGGACAAGTACGGGTGTGTTGATTTGCAGCAGCTGGAAGATGCCATCACAGACAAAACTATTTTGGTGAGTATCATGGCGGCCAATAACGAAATTGGTACGATTCACCCCATTAAAGAAATCGGTGCCATCACCCGTGCCAAAGGGGTTTTGTTTCATTGTGATGCAACTCAGGGAATCGGAAAAATGCCGATCGATGTAGACGAGATGAATATCGATTTGCTTTCGATGACGGCACATAAGATTTATGGCCCGAAGGGTATAGGCGCATTGTATGCGAGACGCAAAAAGCCGCGGGTACGTCTTTCTCCGATCATTCACGGAGGAGGACATGAACGGGGAATGCGTTCAGGGACACTCAATGTTTCAGGCATCGTCGGATTCGCAAAAGCAGTTGAAATTTGTCAGGCAGAAATGGTTTCAGAAGAAGAACGTCTGATTTATTTACGGGATCGTCTGCATAAAAGTTTGACCGACAAACTTGATTATGTGTTTTTAAATGGACATCCCACCAAACGGCTCCCTGGGAATCTTAATGTCAGTTTTGCCTATGTAGAAGGAGAATCCCTGATCATGGGGATCAATGAAATTGCCGTTTCCTCGGGTTCAGCCTGTACTTCTGCCAGTTTGGAACCCTCCTATGTGCTGCGTGCCCTGGGAGTGGGTGACGATTTGGCGCACAGCTCAATTCGATTCGGAATAGGGCGTTTCACCACCGTGGAAGAAATAGACTACACGGCAGAAAAAATGATTTCCACCGTAAGCCGCCTGCGGGAAATGTCTCCCTTGTACGAAATGGTTTGCGAAGGTACGGACCTTTCCACCGTGTCCTGGACGTCTCATTGATCACCAAAACAGTTATTCCTGAGCCCGGTTCATAACTTTTGCATGGAGTTCCGGGGGAATTAGCTTGCCGAACCCGGGCTTCTTGCCCGGAACGAATGGCCCATCTTATTGAATTTCGTTGGTGACAGAGCGTTCTCTGAAAACGTTTGATGAATTATTTTGGTGTATAGCGCGAATTAACAGAAAAAGAATGACCCTGATTTTTCAGTTTTTCAGTTTTTCTAAATCTTAGAAAGGATTAAAATGGCATACAGTGACAAAGTCGTGGACCATTACAATGCACCACGGAATGTAGGAAGTTTCGGAAAAGAAGAAGAAAATATCGGAACGGGCCTGGTCGGTGCTCCGGAATGTGGGGATGTGATGAAGCTGCAGATCAAAGTTGAAAATGAACAGATTGTGGATGCAAAATTCAAGACCTTCGGGTGTGGTTCTGCAATTGCCAGTTCCAGTTTAGCAACTGAATGGTTGAAAGGGAAAAGTATTGATGAAGCTTTGACCATTAAAAACACGGATATTGTAGAAGAATTGTCTTTACCACCCGTTAAAATTCACTGTTCGGTCCTTGCTGAAGATGCGATTCGTTCGGCAATCAAGAACTATCAGGATCGTTCCAAAGGAACTTCCGAATAAGAAAATCAGGCAAAATACCGTCAACCATTTTTTAACCCATTCCAAATGATTTCAAAACAACCTGCATCTCACCCGGTATGCGTGGGGTGTCAAGTCACAATGGCTTCACCCCTCTTTTGTTTTTCCTGCAATTCAATCCAACGGCTCAATGCGCAGCCCAATTTTTTTGAGATGTTCAGTCTCCCGTATACTTATGAATTGGATCTCAAGCAGCTTGAAGAACGGTATGAGCAACTGGTGATAGAGCTCCATCCTGATTTTTATGCACACAGCACTGGTATCGATAAAAGACAGAGTCAGGAATCTTCCGCCTGGCTGAATCAGGCTTACACGGCGTTAAAAGAACCGCTTTCCCGAGCCGAGTATTTGCTGGAGCTCCTCACACATGGTAAAAAATTTGACCAGCGACGACTGCCGGACGGGTTTTTGGAGGAAGTATTTGTTTTGCAGGAATCTTTGGAAGATTTATTGGAAGACGCTGGAGATGCTGCCAGTGTTGAAAGATTTCGGCTCGATATCGTCCAACGCCTTGAACAGCTGCAAACCCAAATCTCAGAACAATTTTCTCAAATCGAACAAGATACAGCCGACTGGGATGAATCCCTCGAAGCCATTCAACTCAATCTCAATGTGGGGCGTTATCTTCAAAGACTGCTTGACCGAATTTCCAGGAGCCAGCAAACATGACAGAAGCAATTATCGGAATTGATTTAGGAACCACCAATAGCCTGGCTGCAATGGTCTTTGAAGAAGGTCCGGAAGTGATTGGTCGGGCGGGAGAAAGTCCGATTATTCCCTCGGTGCTTTCAAAAACCTCGAACGGCTGGATCGTCGGCCGGGAAGCACTCCCTTATCGCACCTCCGCACCGAGCCAGACAGTCTATTCTGTAAAACGGCTGATGGGGCGCGATATCGAGGAACTGGAAGAAGAAATTCAGGAACTTCCCTATCAAATTGTTGCAGCTCAACGCAAGCTGGTAAAAATTCGGCTGGGAGACCATGAATATACACCCCAGGAACTTTCTGCAGAAATATTGAAAAAAGTAAAAACCGAATCAGAAAGCATTCTGGGTTATCCCATCAACAAGGCAGTGATCACAGTCCCAGCTTATTTCGACGATGCCCAGCGGCAAGCGACTCGGGATGCAGGAAAAATTGCCGGACTGGATGTGGTCCGCATCATCAATGAACCGACCGCGGCGGCCATTGCTTATGGACTGGATGAAAAGAAGGAAGGATATGTTGCAGTTTATGACCTGGGAGGAGGGACCTTTGATATTTCCATCCTGAGACTCTCCGGAAAAGTTTTTAAAGTAGTGGCGACCTGCGGCAATACTCACTTGGGAGGTGACGATTTTGATCGAGCCCTGAGCATTGTACTCAAAGAAAAAGTGAAGCAGAAATATGCCCGGGCTGATCTGAATGATCCGATTTCGCAGCAAATCTTCAAGCAAGTTGCAGAAAATCTTAAAATCCAATTGAGTTCCTCACTGGAAGCTGACTACCAAATAGAGATCCCTGAAAAATCTATCTCCTATCAGGGCACATTCAGCACCGGGGAATTTGATTCATTGATCAAGGAATCACTGGATCAGACACTGTCCAGCTGTCAGCAGGCACTGGAGGATTGTCATCTGGATGTTTCCGAGATCGACGAAGTGGTTCTAGTCGGTGGATCAACCCGGATTCCCTCGGTGAGGCAGTATGTGGAACGTTTTTTTCAGCGAAAACCCAATGTGGCGATTGACCCCTATAAAGTCGTCGCGATTGGCGCAGGAATCCAGGGGCATTTGCTGGCAGGGGGACGTCGTGATTTTGTACTGCTGGATGTGATTCCCCTCGCTCTGGGCATTGAAACCCTTGGGGGAACCTTCAGCAAAATCATCACTCAAAACACCACAATTCCAACTGAAGCGAGCGAATTGTTCACCACACATGTTGACAATCAAACCGGGATTGAAATCAACCTGTTTCAGGGAGAACGGGAATTGGTCAAAGATTGCCGAAAGCTGGGCCAGTTCAAACTGCGAGGCATTCCCCCGATGCAGGCGGGATTGCCGCTGGTGGAAGTCACCCTGCATGTGGATGCCAACGGAATCCTGACCGTCTCAGCACTGGAAAAACGAAGCGGACAAAAAGCTTCGATCGAAGTTGTCCCATTCCACGGGCTCACCCAGTACGAAATTGAACAAATCATGGACGATTCTTATGAACACGCCCTGGAAGATTTCAACGAACGGCAGTTGATCGAATTCCGGAATACTGTCGAAGGGGTGTTTCAGGGGATTGAAAAAAACTGGTCGACTGCAGAAAACGTATTATCCGATTCTCAAAGAGAAGCCATTCGCCGGCAAATGAAAGTGGTAGAAGAGTATTCAAAAGGAACCGATGCCCAGTCCCTCAAGGAGCAGATGGATATTCTCGGCGATTTGACCCGCCCCCTCGCGGATGCTGCCATTGGAAATGCCGTCTTATCGGAATTGCAGAAGTCCCCTGCATCTTCCTGATCCGTTGCCCTTCCGTTCAGAGTATCGCAGTTTTTCGTAAAATCTCCCTCCAATCAGACGTCCCGACACGGCAAATCTTTTTGAAAAATTGCTTCAGCCTGCAGATGGCAGATCCCGACAAACCCCCGGCCTGCTGCCGGACTCCTTCATCGGGACATTTTTACTGAAACTCTTTTTCCTGTTCTAGAAAAACAGTACTGACCATTTTCCAACCCGGGTCTCAATCCTTCCCAACGACGCAGTGAGGAAATAAACTTAAAAATTTGATTTTGTAGTCCAATACGATAAAATTAGCTCCGCGGTTCCGATGCCGGAGCTTCGACCACTCAATCCGACCAGTCATATCAATCTAGAAAGAGAATTATGAGCATCATCCAAACCTTTAAAGAACGTGGTTTTTTTCAACAAACAAGCCACGAAGACGCCCTGGAAAAAAGACTTCAGGAGGGGCCGATCTGCTGTTATACAGGATTCGATCCCACCGCCAATTCCTTTCATGTCGGACACCTGATCCCGATGATGGGATTGGCCCATATGCAGCGAGCCGGACATCAGGTAATTGCCTTGATTGGTGCGGGAACGGCAATGATCGGTGATCCTTCCGGGAAAACAGAAATGCGGAAAATTCTCACAAAAGAACAAATTGAAGCCAATATCGAAGGCCTTCAATCCCAGCTGGCCCGGTTTTTGGATTTTGAGAAAAATGCAATGCTGGCCAATAACGCGGATTGGTTATGTGAGCTCAACTACATAGACTTTCTGCGTGATATCGGTCGTCATTTTTCGGTTAACCGGATGCTGTCTTTTGAAACCTACAAAGCACGGATGGAAACTGGGCTTTCGTTTTTGGAATTCAATTATCAACCTTTACAGGCCTACGACTTTTTAGAATTGTATCGGCGTTATGGATGCCTGCTCCAATTGGGCGGCGATGATCAGTGGGCCAATATACTTTCAGGAAGTGACTTGATTCGCCGGGTGGAACGGACGGAAGCCTATGCATTGACCCATCCTTTACTGACCACTTCTTCCGGCAAAAAGATGGGCAAAACTGAAAAAGGGGCGGTCTGGCTTGATGCAGAAAAAACCTCTCCCTACGAATACTACCAGTACTGGGTCAACATTGAAGATGCGGATGTAAAAAAATGCCTGGCGATTTTCACCTTTTTGCCAATGAATGAAGTGGAAATGTTAGGGGACCTGCAAGGCGCCGACATCCGGGAAGCAAAAAAACGATTGGCATTTGAAACCACGAAGCTCCTTCATGGTGAGCAGGAAGCCTTAAAAGCACAGGAAGGAGCATCCGCCCTTTTTGGCGGAGATTCCTCCCGTTCTGAAAATGTTCCCACAAGCAGCATTTCCGCCGCAGCTCTCGCAGAAGGAATAGAGGTTTTTGCCGTTTTTCAGCAAACAGGACTGTGCAAATCAAAGGGAGAAGCACGCCGTTTGCTGGACCAGGGAGGAGTCTATGTCAATGAAGTACGGATCCTTGATGACCAGTTCAAACTGAGTCCGGACGATCTGGATCAGGGAAGTGTTTTACTAAGGGCGGGGAAAAAGCGTTATCATCGACTGCAAGTTGAATGAATCGCAAAAAAACGGGCAAACAGTCGGTGGTCGAGTGAGTGAATTTGTTAAAAGGGGAATTTCATTTTAAAATAATTCCAGATCAAGTATCCCAAAAATGGATTAGCGGTTCCAGCTTGTCCAGATCTTCTTCTTCACAGGGAGCAGGGTACCCGACATCATCCATTCCTTTGAAGACGAGCATCGGACCCCAGAAGGATTCGTCGTTCAATTCCCATTCAGTTTGCCTTCCCTGCCATGCACCTTCTCCATCAATATAAGCCATCAGCAGGAAAGGAAGTTTAATCGCGTCGGTCGCATCACATCTCAGCAAATCACAAAGAGAATCCACATCGAGACTGTCCACTTCCATCAAATCAATGGATTGTTCATCCGGATCTATAAAAACATAGGGCCCGTGTCCCATAAACACCCGATTTCAGCAAAATTTTTACAACAAATTTCAGATCCTCGCAACCTGCAGAATCGTTCAAAACCATTGTTTCAATCTAAACTACGATTTTCTGAATTAAGCAAGTTTCTTTATAAGTTTTCGTTCAATGAGGGAACTGTTCAGGTCTTCGAAAATTCCTCTCTAAAACGCGAGGATGCTTCAAGACCATCCGGAAAAGCTGAATCTCTGTAATTGATCAGTCTTCAAATCCGTGTTCCAATCATGACAAATAATCTTCCATGTCCCAACGGTTATGACGAGATGTTATTGTTTTGATTTTTTTGCCTCCCAGTAAGCTGCCAGATCGAATTTGTGCTTGGCATGAAACTCATCCGCGTTGAATTCTTTAACATATCCTTCCAGGGTAGCGTTTACTCGTTCAAAGAAGGGCTGCGGATAGACCCCCAGCACCAGGGTGGAAATGGCCAGAGGCAAAAGCAGAACGATTTCACGAGGAGTTAAATCTTTCAGATTGCGGATCACATCGTTTTTCACAGGTCCAAAGATGACACGCTGGTACATCCACAGCATATAAACGGCGGCCACAATCACGCCAGATGCCGCCAGTACAGCGTAAATCACATTGAGTCGCGCAGCACCAAGCATAATCATCAATTCTCCCACAAATCCGTTCAATCCCGGCAAGCCGATGGAAGCCAAAGAAAAGAAAAGGAAGAATGCGGAAAAGATCGGCATCGTATGGACCACCCCGCCATATTCTGAAATTTCCTGCGTATGGGTCCTTCCATAAATCATGCCGACACAAAGGAACAAAGCACCTGTCACCAGGGCGTGATTGACCATCTGAATCAATCCGCCGGCCAGTCCCTGTACATTAAAAACAAAAATTCCAACGACTATGTATCCCATGTGCGCTACAGAAGAATATGCAATCAGCTTTTTCAATTTCTGCTGCACCATCGCGACCAATCCGCCATAAATGATGCCGATCAATCCGAAATAAATCAGAAAAGGCACGTATGTATCAGAAGCATCTGGAAAAAGAGGAATAACAAAACGAATGATCCCATAGGGGCCGAGTTTCAGGAGTAATCCTGCCAGCTCAACGGACCCCAGTGTGGGTGCTTCGTAATGCGCATCCGGCAACCAGGTATGAAAAGGGAACAACGGGGCTTTGATGGCGAAGGCCAGACAAAACCCGATAAACAGCCACATCTGAGTCGCAGCAGGGATCGAAAGCTGATACCAGTCAGGAATACTGAATGACCAATGCCCGAAAGCTTCGTGATAGAGGATGCCCGTATAAATCAGTGAAGCCAATAAGAGCAAAGAACCGAACACCGTGTAGATAAAAAACTTGGTTGTGGCATAAATGCGATTACTTCCGCCCCAAATACCAATCATAAAATACAGGGGTACCAGCATCAATTCAAAGAAGGTGTAAAACAGAATTGAATCAAGCGCCATGAAGGAACCCAAAATACCGATCTGAAGCATCATGATCTGTACTTGAAAGGCCCAGCTCTTTTCTTTGGTTTTCCATGTTGCCAGCAGTGCAGAAGGCAGCAAAAAAGCAGCCACCATCACCAGGAATAGACTGACCCCGTCAATGCCCAAATAATAGTTGATTCCAAAGCGGTCGATCCAGGGAAGCTTTTCAACAAATTGGAAACCATAAAAATTGCTGTCAAATTTTGTGAGGAGAAAAGCGCAGACACCCAGAGTCAGCAGGCTGCTGACAAAGGTTGCAATATCCGCGGAAAGTCCGCCATAGCCATTGCGCAGCAAAATAGCAAACAAGGCACCCAGCAAGGGGGAAAAAATAATGAGGGACAGGATAGGGAAACCCACTGAGGATGAGCTTTCGATCGAATCCGCTGCGTAGCTTTGAGCGGCTATTATCAAAGGAAGTAAAAAAACTCCGATGCTTGTTCCCAAACGCATGAACACGCTTTTCATGTAAATCCTTTCAAGTAGTTCAAAAAACCCCTGGCTGCCCTTCAATTTCAACAATAGCGGCAACACAGGAACACTTCTTTTTTCATGTCGAAACTGTCAATTGTCATCTGGAAACCATCGTGAAGCGATCCCGCAAGAGGTAACTTGACACAGTTTTACAAAGGCTGGTTAATGTCAAGAAAAATATGACTAATGGCTGTAAAAATGTCCAGCTTTCTATGCAAGATTTTTCGAAGAGACTCTGTTTTTCAAGTTATTCTCTCCCTGTTCTTCCTGAGGGCAAGGCATTACCCTTGAGAAGAGCAGAGGTCAATCAGCGGGCTCTAAATGGAAGGACTATTATTTGAAGCAGACGGCGGCGACAGGTTCTGTTCTGGAAATGAAACAAGGAGTCGTGATTTCAGAATGCGGCCCATTAAAGGCGATTCAGAATAAGGGCGATATCTTTGAGTTCTTTTTCAATTTCTACATAATTGACGAGTTGTCCTAAATTGACAATTGCCTTGCGAAGCGGGGAACCTTCGTCAGCCACACTAAATTGCTCGTTGAGCCATTCAGTTTCTCCTTCTCCAATCAAGCCGACTTCTTTCATTTTCCCGAGGATGCTGACAAACAGGGCCAGGTTTTTCTTCAGTTCCCAGTAGCGATCTACATGGCGTCTCATGTCTTCGTGACGCCTGCCCCGGGCAACGATTGACAGGTCTGCAGCAATTCTTTCCAGATTTTCCCCAATAAAAGCAAATAAAAATCGAGATTCATTGAACGACAAAAAACTGGGTTTGTGCGTTTTTTCGGCGTGACACGAATGGCAAAGAGCAATGAGGGCAGAATCCGGATAGTCCCAGGGGTTTTTTCCTTTTTCATGATAACTGTGATGGACATGCAATTCCTCTTTTTTGCTGCCGCACAATTGGCAGCGCCACTGAGCATTTTCCAAGACCTCAATGCGCCTCTTTTCCCACTGTGGATCCTTCAATTTCTTTTGAAATGATTTATTCATCTTGATCCTTTTTTCTTGAGAAATGCCGGATTGAAGGATAAATAACCGATCTTCCTGATCGACTTCACCCTAGCAAATGTCCGCTGCAATGTCCAGAATGCCTTCGTCACGGATTGAATGGGTTCATCCTGCCGAAATGGCAGGGGCAATTTTTTAACCGTCAAATATCTGCTGCGGTTTTGATACGGTTATTGGCGGGTGATTTTCCAGCACTGGTGGATCCTGGCTTTCCTTTGAAAATCTGGCGGGATCGTGCGGGGTGTCCAATTTTCTGTTTGAAAATCAGACGCAATTGCAGGATCCAGTTTGAATTTTTGAAAATTGTTGGAAAAAAGAAGAATGCCCTCGGGTGCCAGCAGCCGCATCACAGATTGAATCAAAGGGCCATGATCCCGCTGCACATCAAAGGTTCCTGCCATTTTTTTTGAGTTGGAAAACGTGGGGGGATCTAAAAATATAAGATCGTATTGCCTCTTTTCAGACTCCACCCATTCCAGGCAGTTGGCTTCAATCAGATGATGATCATGAAGTGAGATGCCGTTCAGGAGCAGATTCTTTTTTGTCCAGGCGAGGTAATGACGGGACATATCGACACTGGTCGTGGAAACCGCCCCCCCCAGGGCAGCGTATACCGTGCTGGACCCGGTATACGAAAAAAGGTTCAAAAACCGTTTTCCCTGCGCCATTTCTCCAATTAATTTTCGCGTCAGACGATGGTCAATGAACAAACCCGTGTCCAGATAGTCGGTGAAATTCACCAAAAATTGACAGCCGTATTCGCGAACTGGAAACAGTTTTTGATCTGTCCCGTATTTTTCGTATTGGAATGCGCCTTTTTGTTTTCTCCTCACTTTAAGAAAGATATTCTCAGGAGGAAATTCCAGGACAAGCGGCAGCGCGTCCATCAGGGCCTGCAGACGTTCCTGGGCTTTTTGCGGATTGACCGTACTCGGTGCTTCATATTCCTGTACATGGACCCATTGCTCATAAATATCAATGGCCACTGCGAATTCAGGCAAATCCTGATCATAGATTCGGTATGCCGAAATGGATTCTCTTTTGAGCCAGGATTTCAGTTTTCTGCGATTCTTTTTGATGCGATTGGCGAATGGTTCGGCCAAAGGAACAATTTGGGAACGGATTGCCACGCCTTCCGGCTTTTTAAAAAGAATGTGCTCCTCATTTACGAAAAACTCAGGAACGACCTCGAACTGAAGCAGTTCACAGGGGATTGTCCCATTGAAGAAGGCACGTTTTTGGACGGCACGCAGTCCCATCGATTTGCCTAAATCGGGATTGCCGGTCAACATGCCGGCCCGCCATCCTGAAAACTGGGTCTTCAGCTGCTTGCCAAGAGCGGCGTAAAGGGACTTCAATTCATATACTTTTCCCAACCGCTCTCCATACGGAGGGTTGACAATCACCAAACCTGGCTGTGACCGCGCTTTTGAGGGAGGCACACAATCTGCCAGTTGCTTTTTCTCAAAATGAACCATTCCTGTCATCCCCACCCTTTCCAGATTTCGGAAAGCAATCTGAACAGCCGCAGCATCTGAATCATAGCCGACAATAGGCGGAATTTTATTGAATCCTTCCCGTTCCCGCTCTTCCGCCTCCTCCAACAGATTTTCCCAAATCCGAGTTTGGTGCTGTTCCCATTTTAGAAAGCCGAAATAGGGGCGAAGCAGGCCGGGAGCAGAATCAGCAGCAATCATGGCCGCCTCGATGGGCAAGGTCCCGGACCCGCACATCGGATCGAGCAGTCCGCCTCCTTCCTGAGCAATCTCCCGCCAGCCTGACTTGATCAAAATGGCAGCCGCCAGATTTTCCTTCAACGGTGCATGAGCACCATCAATCCGATAGCCTCGACGATGAAGGCTTTCTCCTGATAAATCGATGCAAACTCTTGCTTCATCATTCATTAAAAAGATGTTGACCCGCAAATCAGGTGTTTTGAATTCCACTGATGGCCTGACCCCGGTCTTGTCTCGGAAATAGTCGACGATTCCATCCTTGACTTTCAAAGCCCCATATTTGGTGTGCTTGATTGCCGATCTGCTGGAGTGAAAATCGACGGCAAGGGTTCCTGAATTTTTTACATGATCCTCCCAACGAATCGCACGAATGCCTTCATAGAGTTCTTCCGGAGTTTCCGCAGAAAACCGGGCGAAGGGAAACAGCACCCGATTGGCAATTCGGGACCAGAGGCACACCCGGTAAGCCAGCTCCCAGCTGCCTGAAAAAGACGCTCCGGCCCGGGTTTCTTTGACTTCCTGCGCGCCAAGCGATTCCAATTCTTCCACCAAAAACGATTCCATGTTTTTAGGAACAGTTGCAAAAAAGGGAAGGACTTCATTCATATTGTCTTTGCTGGTGTAAGATGAACATTTAAAAGGAAAATTCTTTGAGTGATGCGATTTCGCAAAAAGACTGTCAACGGAAGGGCGGTCTTTAATATGGGAATGGCTGGTTCAGGTCAAAGACATGTTGAAACATTTCGGATAACATTTCCCGTCATGTCCCGGTTCATGACAGGGCTTTAATGAAGGCTTCTGCATTTTTTTTAAACGGCCCTAGTCCCAAACCGGCTTTGTAGAGCGCGGATCCCAAACCAAAACCGGAAGCACCCAGCTTCCAAAAGGGATCCATGTTCACGGGGGTGATGCCGCCAACTGGAAAAATCATCGTTTCTTCGGGCAATACCGTTTGCCAGTCTTTAATCAATTGAGGATTCAAACTGCTGGCTGGAAAAAATTTCAACATGTCAGCTCCCGCCTGAAGTGCAGTGAACGCTTCAGAGATAGTTGACACTCCGGCTACACAATACATCCCCATTTGCTTGCTTAAGGCTACAATGGTTTCATTGCAGTGCGGCATCACAATGATCTTGCCTCCTGCATGATACACTTCCACCACATCGCGTTCGTTGATAACGGTGCCCGCACCGATCACCACCCGGTTCCGATAGTTTCGTGCCAGCAATTCAATACTTTCAAGAGGGTCCGGAGAATTGAGCGGAACTTCAATCACAGGAAAGTTTAAATTAACCAGCACTTGCGCATATTCCAACACTTCTTCAGATTGAATTCCTCTTAATATTGCGATATAGGGAACTTCTCTAAACAATTTTTTCATTGAAACATCCTCGATTGCACAGCAATTTTATAAAGTCCCTGAACCACCGAATTTTCATTGAAAAGCAGGCATTGCCAATCTCCCAACGTTTCGATGGCGGTTTTGTACAATGGGCCGAGTTCAGGGCTGCCGATCAATTTGAGTTCGCCCAACCCCGCAATCCCATGCTGCTCCATATAAATTTTTGCTTCCCTGATTTCTGAACCGATCAGCAAACCGGATAAATAGGCAGCCAAATGCTCGGATTTTATCTGGTGATCCAATGCCAGCGTTCGCGTGCTGAATAAATTATGCAGCAAACCCGAATACTGGTTCAGCTGAGAATTCCGGACTCCTTTGATAAAAGACACTGGATGTTCAAGTTCTCCATTAATGAGTTTCCCGAGAATACTGTATTTTTTCAAGATCTGATATAATTCCCCCGTCATGAACGTCGAGAAACCCACGATCCTCCCCTGCTCGCACAACACCCATTTCGAATGTGTACCCGGCAGAACAAATACCTCTTTATCTTCTGCAGTCCAGCCTAAAACCTGGGTTTCTTCTCCACGCATTACGTCAGGAATTCCATGAGCATCTGTGACCATCATCCCCGGAACAATCCAAAACGAAGACCCTTGTTTGAGGGAAATTTTTTCCAACGCACCCGCCAAATCCGTCAAACCGACTTCAGTTGAGAGGTAAGGCGTTTCCTTCCATCCCTGACGACTGCCAATCATCCCTGACGCAATCATATCCGGTTTCGAATAAGTCTTTTGCCAATGCCCGATCAGACCTTCCAGGACCTCTTCAAATTTTTGTTCAGGCACATTCAGGATCCCCATTGGGCTGGATAGCGAATCTCGAATTTTTCCGTCGTGATCCAATAAATACGCACGAAAAGAGGTGCTTCCCCAATCTATTGCAATCAACGATCTCGAGCTCATCTCAATTTTATTATCTGAATGAATGGGCTTCTGTAAGGGATCAGAGCCAATTTACAAACCTGGAAAAGGGGAGTGAAAAATACTTATCCTCTTCACTGTCTTATCACATAAATGTTGAGACTTCCCTAATTTTCTTTCATTATTAAAAAACAGAATTCAACATCGGGAATCGTCCCTTTGATCCCTCATCATCCATCGGTATTGCCTTTTTCCGACTTCTTCCGAAAGAGGTTTTTCCGTGAAGAAAAAATTTGCGCACACGCAATTTAAAAATTTGCAAGGACATCCCATGAACAACGAGAAAAAGAAGGGCGTCTGGCCTGTGATGGTCACACCATTTTCGGACAGCAATCAAATTGACTATGCCGCGTTGGAACAATTGATCGCCTGGTATCTTGAAAAAGGTGTCTCCGGATTGTTTGCGGTGTGCCAATCCAGCGAAATGATACACCTTTCGCTGAAGGAACGAGTGGCGCTCGCCAAATTTGTTAAAGAGACCGCAGGAGCAGACTGTCCGGTTATTGCCTCGGGGCATATTTCAGAATCCGAAGCAGATCAAATCAAAGAAATTAATGAAATCGCTGCAACGGGCATTGATGCTTTCATCTTCGTCACCAGCCGTTTGGCCCGCCCGGAAGAATCAGAAGATACAATGAAAGTCAACCTGGAAGCCATTTTGAAGGCGATTCCGGAAGACATTCCTCTCGGCTTTTATGAATGTCCCCACCCCTACCTGCGCCTATTGTCTCCTGACTTTCTAAAATGGTGCGTCTCCCTGAATCGTTTTCATTTTCTCAAAGACGTCAGCTGCAATCTGGCATTGATCACTGAAAAAATTAAGGTGCTCGAGGGCAGCTCTCTACGTATTTTCAATGCCAATTCCGCCACCATCCTGCCTTCCCTGCAGGCAGGCGCCGAAGGGTTTTGCGGCGTGATGGCCAATTTCCATCCGGAGCTTTATGTCTGGTTGCTCCAACATTGGAAAAGCCACCCGGAACTGGCGCAGAAACTTTCTCTTTTCCTGACTTTTGCGTCTTTGATTGAACGGCAGACCTATCCTGTGAATGCCAAATATTATCTTCAGATGGAAGGACTGCCGATAGGCTTGCAGACGAGAACCCGCGACCCAGCTATTCTCAATTCCTTTTCTTTTCGAAAGGAAATTGAAGATTTTCGACGTTTCACCAAGCAGTATCTAGAAGATATTGGGCTCGAAATCAGGTCATAATTCCATGAGGCGGAATCATACAATTTATTCCCCGCAGGACGGATGAAGAATCTGGCCTCGTCAATCAATCGTCCGGGTCAGGTCCCGGAAATTTTTTGATTCAATCCTGCCGGTGAGAGGCCGACTCCGTTTAAACCGGGGATTTTTTTCTAAAGCTTCAGAAGAAGCATTTTAAAAGGAAACAAGAATGGCAAAAGGCACACACGATTATGTCGACGACCCACGCAATGCTGAGATTCTAATCAATATCAATGGAGAACTATTTCCCCGGGCTGAGGCAAAAATTTCTGTTTTTGATTCAGGATTTATCCTGGGGGATGGCGTCTGGGAAGGATTGCGGCTTCACCATGGCAAACTGGCATTTATAGGTCAGCACATGAAACGGCTCTATGAAGGGGCAAAGGCGCTGGATATGGATATTGGCCTCACACCGGATCAGCTCATCGAGCAGATTTACGATACCTGCCGTGCCAACCAGATGACGACGGATGTTCATATTCGCCTGATGATCAGCAGGGGCATGAAAGCAACCCCTTATCAGGACCCGCGGGTCACTATCACTCCGCCCACGATCGTGATTATCCCGGAGTACAAAAATCCTGATCCAGAAACTTTGAACAAGGGAATCCGGCTTTTTACCGTTCATGTTCGTCGGGGTTATCCGGATGTGCAGGACCCGAAACTCAATAGTCACTCCAAATTGAACTGCATTTTTGCCTGCATCCAGGCCACAAAAGCCGGAGCAGATGAAGGTCTGATGCTCGATCCGCATGGCTTTGTGGCAACCTGTAATTCAACCCATTTTTTTATTGTTCGTGATGGAGAAGTCTGGACATCCAGCGGAGATTACTGCCTGGGAGGGATCACTCGAGGCAATGTGATTCAAATTTGTCGGGAGAACAGCATTCCGGTATTTGAGAAAAATTTCAGTTTGACCGATGTCTATGGCGCCGAGGAATCCTTTGTCACCGGCACTTTCGCCGGGCTCGCGCCGGTAAAGGAAATTGACGGGAGAGTGATCGGCGAAGGCCGGCGGGGTCCTATGGTTGCCCGTTTGCAGGAGTTCTATCTCAAACTGATTGATCAGGAGTGACTCGTGACCATTCGAATCGCAATGTGGTCAGGCCCAAGAAACATTTCCACCGCGATGATGCGCGCCTGGGAAAACCGCCCCGACACCGTGGTGCACGATGAACCCTTTTATGCGCACTATTTGAAAAAAACCGGAATCGCCCATCCGGGAGCAGCAGAAGTGATCGCCCGTCAATCCACCGATTGGCAGGAAGTTGCTCATCAGGTCAGCGAGGGGACTGTCGCTGCGGAGCTATATTTTCAAAAGCATATGACCCTGCACATGCTGGATGGTATGGATCTCGTCTGGACCAAAAAATTGCGCCACTACTTTTTGATTCGAGATCCGCTTCATGTTGTCAATTCCTATGTCAAAAAACGTCCTGAAATCACAGCAGAGGATATTGGAATTCAACGGCAGCTCCTCCTTTATGAACAACTCTGTGAGATTACCGGACAAGCCATTCCAATTCTGGATGCCAAAGATGTCCTCTCCAGGCCGCGCCCAATGATGGAGATGCTGTGTTCAATGCTGGACATTCCCTTTTATGAAGACATGCTGAGTTGGCCTGCGGGATCCCGTGATAGTGATGGAGTATGGGCCAAATATTGGTATCATGCAGTGGAAGCTTCCACGGGTTTTGAACCTTTTAAAGAACCTGTCATTGAAGTGACAGAAGCACAAAGACAGGTCGCGGAAAACAGCCGCCCCGCATACAATGTATTGTATAAAAATCGAATGAGCATTGCCCCTTCGAATAGTTCGCAAGCTTGAATCCAAAAGACATGCATTCCCTCAAACAGGAATATTTTGGAAAGAGGCTTTACGCAAAATCAGGATTGTGAGGGGATTGACCTGCAGACGAGACCGCAATTTGCGGATCAACAAATATTTCGTTGCGGGGTTTAAACCCGGGAATGGCAATCACACAAGCCAGTATATCAATCGCCCGGTGGCAAACTCCTGATGGAATTGCGACAACATCACCGGCTTGAAGGGGTGTGAAATCAAAACGGTCCCAATTTCCTGCCTCAGGGTAGGTCCATACTCCCGGATTCGATGCCTGCACCTCTAAATCATAATTCTCAGGATCGAGCACTAAATACATCTCGTGCTGTGAACGTCCTCCCCCCGCTGCAGGGTCCGGATGGAAATGGGTACGGGACGAGGATTCAGGCATCCAGACGACATGACATCCCAGCACGTTCCCGCCATCAGGATCGCTTTCTGAAACGGCTTCCGTCCATGTGATTTGCAATCGTCGAAAGGCATCTTTGGAAACATTGCAGCCCCCGGAGCTGTCCTCCAGATGACTCAATCGGCGAAGACCGGCAATTGGAAAAACAGCCGCGTCGGACCGAGTGATCGACCAAAAACGACCCTTTCCCCGAAGCGTTCCTTCAAGCGCGGGAGTGAGGACGATTACATCTCCGGGATTCAAGACATAGTCGATTGAGTCTCCCTGGATTGAATGTCCGTCTTCCCGAGTCCAGTTCCCTTTCAGCGACAGCACGACTTCCCCTTTTTCCAGCCAATAAAAAGCCGTTCCCTGCCGGCATTCCAGCTGCTTGCTCTCTTCAAACTCAAAATACCCAAAACAATATCCCGGATTTTCCCGGGCAAACAATTGCTGGAGCGTTTTAAAAGAGCCTTTCACACCCATGCGGGCAACGGCTAAATAATCAGGATGCATGGCCACCTTCTTTTCAATGACAAAAGTATATTTTTCGATGTTTTGATCAATTCTAAATTAAAGTGATTTTTCAGGATCGTCAAGGAATCTGTTTTTATCCGGCATTTCTCCATTTTTTGACAGGATTGTGACTCTGATCGATTGCGCTTTAAAACCCTTCGGACTGCAGGAGTTACTCCAATATTCAATTTTGAATGCTATATTTGATAAAAATATTCATTTTTTAAGGTTTATAAGAATCATTAGTATTTTTATGAATATAATTACTTGACATTTACTAAGAATGCAATTAATTGATGACTAAATTAGTTGATATATGAATATTATATCATTTTTATTGTGAATTAAATCCGCTTCAAGTTGGCATAAGAATAATGGTCGCTAATCCTTTCCCAAAAACAGGAACAGATTTTTCGATTCTTCGGCATTTGCGAAAAAACACCGGGATGACGATCGAACAGCTCGCAGAAAAAACCGGTGTCTCGTTTGCTGTGATCAGTAAGCTGGAAAGGAATATGAGCAACCCATCGCTGGATACCCTGCGCAGCCTTGCTGCCGGATTGGGATTGAGCACCGCGCAATTGATTTCGTTGGTGGAACCGGTACAAGCGGTTGTGAAACAATCAAAATCACACACCACAGGAGATTTTATTTTTGATTTAACCGAACTCAACGGTTTGGTCATCTCAATTGGTCATGCCAAAAAAGGGTCGATGCTCTTTCATCCCGAACGGAATACGAAAGAACGCGAAATCTGCAGCGTCCTCAACGGTATGATAAAAATTTCGTACTTCAACCAGATCCATATTCTCAAAAAGGGAGATTCGATCCAGTTTGATGCATTTTTCAATCACAGTTATGAAGTGCTCGAAGATTGTGAAATTTTATTGATTCACTTCGCAAATAAGGAATCCTATGGCTGATATCTTCCCCGTCGTTCTCGTCACCGGGGCCAGTCGCGGATTGGGTCGCGGCATTGCTCTTGAGCTGGCTAAAAGCGGTTATTCCGTAGCCGTCAATTATACCAGCAATCTTGCTGCAGCTGAAGCAACGGCATTGGAATGCTGCAAATCAACAATCCATCCGGAACAGCAGTTTCAAATTTTCAAGGCGGACATCAGCCTCAAAGAAGAACGCGAAACTATGGTGGAAAATATCATCAAAAAAATGGGCAGAATCGATGCTCTCGTCAACAATGCCGGCATAGCGCCTGCACTGCGGGCGGATTTGCTGGATACCAGCGAGGATTCATTTGAACAATTGATGCGTGTGAATCTGCAAGGCCCTCATTTTCTGACTCAGCGGGTGGCTCGTCATTGGCTGAATGATTCACCGAAACCGGCTTTAAAGGCAGGATTCACCATCATCTTTGTTACCTCCATCTCGGCTTATACGGTTTCACTCTATCGGGGAGAGTATTGCATCTCAAAGGCGGGGCTTTCGATGTCCAACCAACTATGGGCATCCCGGCTCGCAGGAGAAGGAATTCAAGTGCTTGAGCTGAGACCGGGAATCATGCTGACCGATATGACCAGCACAGTGAAAGAAAAGTATGACGATTTGATTGCAGAGGGTTTGGTTCCTCAAAAAAGGTGGGGAACTCCTCAGGATTTGGGAACGGCAGTGACGGCAGTCTTAGACGGTCATTTTCCATTTTCCGCAGGCACCGTGATAGATATTGACGGTGGTTTTCACATCCAGCGTCTCTAACCGTTCACACTCATTTAAGGAATACAGCATGATAAAAATCGATCCAGACATCACACCCCGCAGTCTATTGCCCAAGCTTGAAAAACTGTTTGACCTGGCAGCTAGGAAAGTAGAATTGATCAAACAAAACTGGGGGGAATCCCAGGGCGGAGCCCCGGTTTATACCGTCAAAGGCAAGTACACGGCGCGAGGCTGGACAGAATGGACCCAGGGGTTTCAATATGGATGTGCAATTCTTCAATATGATGCAACAGGGGAAGAGAATTTTCTTCACTATGGGAGGGATCAAACCATTAAGCTGATGGCACCGCATCTGACGCACACGGGAGTCCATGATCATGGATTCAACAATGTCAGCACCTATGGCAATCTCCTGCGCTTGATGCGGGAAGGACGAATTCCAGAAAGCCCGGGGGAACGCAATTTTTACGAACTCGCCTTGAAGATCTCGGGGGCCGTGCAGGCGGCCCGGTGGACATCACTCCCCAATGGATTGGGATATATTCCCTCATTCAACGGCGCTCAATCCCTGTTTTCTGATACCATCCGCTCTTTGAGAGCCCTCGTCCTCAGTCACCAACTGGGTCACTATCTGCTTGGAGAACAGGAGCAGAAAATCAATCTGCTGGAAAGAGCATTGCAGCACGCGGAAACCAGTGCCCGCTTCAATGTCTATTATGGGAAAAACAGAGATGCCTATGACATTTCCGGACGGGTGGTGCATGAATCAATTTTTAATGTCAACAGCGGGTCCTACCGCTGTCCCAGTACACAGCAGGGATATTCGCCGTTTTCCACATGGACACGAGGGCATGCCTGGATCCTTTCCGGATTTCCCGAACAGTTGGAATGCCTGGAAACACTTGCGGAATCCGAGTTTGCTTCTATCGCGCAAGCATTGTTTTCAGGAAAAAGTTCCATCATCCAACGTTTTCTGGAAGTCTCAGAAACAGTTGCGGACTTTTACCTCGAGCATTCTCCCCTGGATGGCATCCCTTATTGGGACACCGGAGCTCCGGGTTTGGCAAAAATGGGAGACTACCTCAACCATCCCTCAGACCCCTTCAATGCTTATGAACCTGTAGACAGTTCAGCGGCTGCGATTGCGGCGCAAGGGCTGATTCGGCTCGGAAAATACCTGATTGAGCACGGAAGCCAGAAAAAAGGTCAGACTTATCTGCAGGCAGGGTTGACAACGGCAGGTCATTTATTTTCTGAACCTTACCTGTCTGAAGATCCCCGGCACGAAGGACTGCTCCTGCACTCCGTCTATCACCGCCCCAACAACTGGGACTATATTCCGGAAGGCCACCCGATTCCCTTTGGTGAATCCTGCATGTGGGGAGACTATCACGCGATGGAGCTGGGTATTCTCCTTTGGAGGATGGCAAAGGAGCAGCCTTACTACAAGTTTTACATATAACGGGTTTACAGGAGCACCTGGGCATAACTTCAATATTGTGAACCCTGGTGCTCCCGGCAAAAACCGGAGAGCTGGAGAAATGACTGCTTTACCTATCAGAGACACGTCAAAACTGTGCATTCACACGATCACCACCAAACCCTGGACCATCGAAACAGCAATTGAAAAATATGCTGAGGCGGGGGTGAAAGGGATCACGGTTTGGAGGGAATGGACCCAGGGCAGGGACCGAAAAGAAATTGGTCAGCAAATTCGCAGTGCGGGCTTAGAAATCGTTTCGTATTGCCGGGGAGGTTTCTTTCCAGCAAGCGATGCCAGCAGCCGGCAAGCTGCCATTGATGACAATCGAACAATGATTGATGAAGCAGAAGCCATCGGGGCTCCTTTGATTGTCCTCGTCTGCGGTGCAGTTCCGGGACAACCGCTTCCTGAATCCCGAAAGCAGATCGGCGACGGCATTGCGGCTATTGCTGGGCACGCACGCTCCGCAGAAATCAAACTGGCCATCGAACCCCTGCACCCCATGTA
This sequence comes from SAR324 cluster bacterium, assembly GCA_015231825.1. Taxonomy (GTDB): domain Bacteria; phylum SAR324; class SAR324; order SAR324; family NAC60-12; genus JADGAV01. The sequence continues at coordinate 1,795 of JADGAV010000018.1, read as the reverse complement.
TGCCAGTGACCGCTCGGCCATCAATACAATGGGACAGGCGAACGACATGTGTGATTTTCTGGCAGATTCGCATGTTGGGGTCGCTGTGGACATTTACCATCTGTGGTGGGATCCGGATCTTCAAAAAGAAATCAGCCGATGCGGAACGAACAGGCGATTGCTGGCTTTTCACATTTCCGACTGGCTGACCCCCACCAAAGATCTACTGAACGATCGAGGGTTGATGGGACAGGGATGTATCAATATTCCAGAAATACGGGGTTGGGTTGAAGCAGCAGGATTTGAAGGATTCCATGAAGTAGAAATATTCTCCAACGACTGGTGGAAAACGGATCAAGATGTGTTTCTTGCAGAAATCAAACAAGCCTATTTGGCAGTTTCATAAATCATATTGAACAAAAAAAGGACAAACTATGAAAGAGCATCATATTGGCATCATTATGAACGGAGTCACCGGGCGAATGGGAACCAACCAGCATCTGATTCGATCCATTTGTGCGATTCGGGACGAAGGAGGTCTGCCGGTTGGACCTGATGCTGTTATCATCCCCGAACCGATTTTGGTGGGAAGGAATATCAACAAGCTTAAAAAGCTGTCAGAAACCCATGGAATCAAGGAATACACGACCGATTTGGACAAATGCCTGAGCGAGGAAAGGTTCCAAATCTATTTTGACGCCCAAACCACTGACCGGCGAGTGGAAAGCGTGAGAAAGGCGATTGCCGCTAAAAAGTCAATCTATTGTGAAAAGCCGACGGCAGTGGATCTGAAAAGTGCCCTGGAACTCCATCAGGAAGCGACCGCCGCGGGTGTGAAGAATGGTGTGGTTCAGGATAAACTTTGGCTTCCCGGTCTTTTGAAGCTCCAATCCTTGATTAGAAGCGGATTTTTTGGACAGATTCTTTCGGTCAGGGGAGAATTTGGCTATTGGGTCTATGAAGGAGAGGATGAACTTTTACAGCGACCTTCCTGGAACTATCGGGCGGAAGATGGAGGAGGAATCATTCTGGATATGCTCTGCCACTGGCGTTATGTGGTGGACAATATTTTTGGTAAAATCAAAGCGGTTTCCAATATCGGCGCCACTCACATCAAAAAACGCTGGGATGAAGCAGGCAAACCCTACGAGTGCACGACCGATGATTCGGCCTACACGACCATGGAATTGGAAAACGGAATCATTGTTCAGATCAATTCTTCCTGGTGTGTCCGCCCCCGGCGGGATGACCTTTTTGTTTTGCAGGTCGATGGCACCAATGGCTCTGCATATGCGGGTCTTCGTCAATGTATGATTCAGCCCCGACAGGCCACACCCCGGGAAGTTTGGAATCCAGACATCGACCGCGACCACAACCTTTTTGAAGCATGGCAGGAAGTCCCTGATACCAAACCGGTTGAAAATGCCTTCCGAAGCCAATGGGAATTATTTCTGCGGCACGTTGTTTTGGATGAACCGTTTCAGTGGAACCTGCTTGAAGGTGCCAAAGGCGTCCAACTCGCAGAAATTGCCCTGCAGTCCTGGGAAAAACGACAATGGTTGGAAATTCCTCCGTTGGACTGAACCGACTTGAATAAAGTTTAAACCCTCGACCGAGTTTTCTCCTCCTTTTGCTCGGTCTCTCCAGGAGAAGTTCCTCCTTTCAGGAAGAGTTTCTCCTGGAATTGGGGGAATCAATCCCAAAGATGCATTTGATGCAAAATGAATATTATTTTTGAAAATGGCGACAAGTGGCAAAACAGTTTGACACTATCGTCCTTTCAGCGGGTCGACTGACCCATTAAAAAAGTCAGAAC
>JADGAV010000054.1 GCA_015231825.1 SAR324 cluster bacterium | reverse complement strand
GGCTCCTCCTCTCCCTGCTATCATGCGCTATGAGTTGGAAGACTCCTATGACTGGGGGGACTTCCCGCCGGATGGGGACTTCCGCCGGATGAAGCCTATTTTTGTGATGAAGAACGGGACCTTTAAACCTCAGGGATCCGTTTGTCTGAAATCTGGCTTTTTTGAGCACGCCCAGAAGAAAAGCAGCAAAACATTCAATAGCCCCCCTATTCCTTTAAGAAACCTGCCAAAAAATCAACAAATCCCTCCTAAATTTCTTTTTACACACTCATTTTCAAACGGTAAGGTCTTCAAAAATTTTTGATTTTCCTATGTGGCTCATTAGAAAAAATGAATCACAATCACCGTATAAGGTTTTTCAGCTTCCTTCATCGATGCAGTCAGTTTCTGGCCGATATTAGGTAAATGGCGGCGGACGGTTAATGGAAGCGAAGTCCTTCAGTAAATTTCGACTTGAAACGATTTTGCAACCTATCTAGCCTACTATCCAATTCGTAAAAAACACGAAACTCAGATTCAATTCTTAAATCCTTAAAGAAATCTCTTTCTAAAACGATCATTCTGATCCTTCTGAAAAGGGGACTCTCAGATAAAATGTTCAAGGAATCAGGCATGAATAAAACTTTCAATTGGACTGCAAGCAGTCAAAGCAGAGAAAAGGTTTTCATTGAAATGGACAAGCTAAGGAAAAAGGATTTCGATTGGCATGATCTGCAGAATCTGACCGCCTCTTACTTTGGAGGACACGACGTGGCTGAGATCGCAAAAGAAGCTTTTTGCAGACATATCGGAGACAATGCCGTTCATCAAAAAGGACTGCATCCCAGCGTATCGACCTATGAACGGGAGGTACTGGAAATGGTCTTTGGCCTGTTCAATGCCCCCAATGAAGCCAGCGGGACAATCACAACCGGTGGTTCTGAAAGCATCATGCTCGCATTAAAAACTGCCCGTGACCAGGCAAGAGCTGAGAAACCCGAAATCAATGTCCCGGAACTTGTGGTTCCGCAATCCGCATATGCTGTCTTCAATAAGGCCTGTCACCTCCTTGGCATTAAACTGGTTCAGATGTCAGAAAGCCCTGATTTTCGTGCAGATGTTGCAGGAATGAAAGAAGCTGTCAATGAAAATACAATCATGATGGTTGGATCCGCACCGCCTTTTCCCTATGGACTGGTCGATCCAATTCCGGAACTGGCCGCTATTGCAAAGGCCCACAAGATATGGTTTCATGTTGACGCCTGTATCGGTGGTTTTGTATTACCATTTGCCAGGGATCTGGGAGAAGTCATTCCGGATTTTGATTTCAGCGTTGAAGGGGTGACTTCAATTTCGTGCGATTTTCACAAATATGGTTATGCTTATCGCGGTTGTTCAGTTTTGCTGCTGCGAAATGCCGAATTGGAGCAGTATCAAGGTTTCAGCACAGAAACCTGGCCTGCCGGCGATTATTACAGCAAAAACGTAGCGGGTTCGCGAAATTCCGGTCCCATTGCATCTGCATGGGCCGTAATGAAATATCTCGGCTACGAAGGATATCTTGAAATCATCCGGCAACTGATCGCTTCTCGTCAAAAATTTTTCCAGCAAATCGAGGCATCAAAAAGTGCTCAGCTGCTGGGACGGGCAGAAGGTCCGCATTTCGCGTTTACAGTCGGGGATGTCGATATTCATCGTCTTCTTGCTAACCTGATGACGCGAGGCTGGAGGGCCAACCTCGGAACCAAACCCGACTCCGTTCTACTCATGCTCAGCCACCATCATGGTCAGATCGCAGAAAAGTTTGGTCAAGATTTGAATTCGGCCATCGAAGAAGCACGTTCCCAGGCACCGGTAGATCATGATGCTCAAGTCTATAGTATTTACTAATGCAAATCTGAAAAAAGGAGAGGCTTTCAGTGATTTTACGGAAAATTTTAATCTCTCAGGAAATTCTGTCTCTGGAAGCTGGCCGTTCTGCTCAGCAACCGCTGCTCAGAGTGGCTGCAATGGGGACTCATCGTTAATCCTTTTTCAGGCCGTTATGTCGATGATCCAGGCGAACTGTTTGATATTGGAGAAGAACTCGGATCTCGGCTTTCTAAAGAAGCATCGGAACTTTTTGAAAAACCAGTTGAAAGTTATGGTAAAGCGGCATTGGTTGGCGTGAATGGCGAGGTTGAACATGGTCATGCCATGATGCATCCTAAATTGGGAAAACAAATGCGCGACCTTATTGGATGGGGGGAAGCTTTGATCCCATCCAGTGCAAAACCCGGAGTCCCCGGTGACAGTCTGGACATTCCACTTGGACACAAGGACAATGCCTGGTCTTTTGATCATTTTGATGCCATGACGATTGTTGTGCCTGATGGACCTCGCCCTGATGAACTCCTCCTCGCCGCAGCTTTTTCGGATGGAGGGCGTCTCAATACTCGATCGGGAGCGGCAGAATTACCCGGTGACCTGGTACAAAACGAAGTTTAGGATTACTTAAGGAGAGTCGTGCAGGAAATTTCAGTAGATGATGCCTACCAAAAACTGCAAATAGAAATTAGTCGAGAAAGACTCATTGCCACCACCAGCAACTTGGTGCGAATCAGCAGCGAAAACCCCTTTTCTTCACCCGCAGCACCGGGATGCCGGGAACAGGAGATAGCTCACTTCTACCATAAAGAACTCACCGCCCTGGGTTTCGACTCAGAACTACGAGAGGTTGTCCCAGGCCGTCCCAATGTCTGGGGGACTCTTTTTGGTAAAGAGGAAGGGTTCAATATCATGCTTGCCGGGCATCTGGACACAGTAGGGACCAAAGAATATAAAAAGCCCTTTGATCCCAGAATAGAGGAGGATCGACTCTATGGCCGCGGCAGTTGCGACATGAAAGCTGCACTTGCAGCCTATCTCGAGGTTGCCAGAGTGATAGCGGAGGCTAACTTGACGCTGAATGGAAATTTTACGGTTGCGGGAGTCGTCGATGAAGAATATCAAATGATAGGCTCACGCGATTTTGGCACCTATGGTCCCCGCGCAGACTTTTGTATCATTGGTGAACCCAACAATCTGAAAGTTTGTCCCGCACACAAAGGACAGTTCAGTTTGTTTTTTCGTACTTTTGGAAAAGCCGTGCATTCCAGCATTCCCGGAGCCGGAATCAACGCTATAGAAAAGATGAGCAAGGTGGTGCAGGAATTTGAGGACTACAATGAAAGACTCAGCAATGGGAAAAAGCATGAATTATGCGGACATGGAACGTTCAGCCCCGGGGTAATCAGGGGGGGTAGTATTGTTTCGACCGTGCCGGATTTTTGTGAGATGGAAGTTGATCGCCGCATTCTTCCAAATGAAACACGAGAACAGGTCATTGATGAATATCGCCTTCGACTGGAAAAAATACACAATCATGATCCGGAATTTCGTTACGAAATTTCTGAACCATCCTGGGATATCAGTCCACTTGATACTCCAGTGGACAACCTGATTGTTAAAACAGTCACGCGGGGTTATTATGTAGTCACCGGGAAAACCGCTGCAATTGAAGCTTTTTCAGGAGCAACGGATGCTCCTAATTTTGCCTGCCCTGCTGTCATCTGCGGGCCGGGTTCCCTTCTTCAGGCACATTCTCTCAACGAATATGTGGAAATTGAGCAAATTGTCGACGCAGCAAAAATTTACTTGTATTCAGTTTTGGCGCTGTTGCTTTCGTCAAAAACAATAAGAAAACGTTAAAACATTGAAAACGCGAGGTATTTTAAATACCCACAAGCGTTGCTCTATTGCAGTTTTTCTTGCTTTTTATTCTTCTCATACGATGAAGTATCTCAATCATTTTATTTTACTTTGCCTGATCTTCTTTTCCGCGGGGGAGACTGCCGCTCGTGATCTCTTGCTGGGAAAATATAATTTCCGCCCTGCTGAAGAAATGACGGTACAATTTAGCCTCTCTTTCAGCCCTGAACGCAACACCAGGATCGGCATATTCCCTTCAGAACGCCATATCGGTGAGGCAACGCAAAACTCCGGGCAATATTTGGACTCGCAGAATTTAAATGGCCGTTCATCTGGGGAAGTAATTTTAAAAACGCCTCAGGATCCCGGTTTTTATGAATTGAGAATTTTCAGTTCCAAAAATGAAAGGGGACTGGAATGGATTAGTTTTCAGGTTGAAGAAGAAAACTCTGCTGTAGTGTTCAATGAAGCGAGTTTTGAGATTCCTGCCGAGGCACAATTGGATGATCTATTACAAATGGAGCATACTCAATTGAGAAACCCTTCAGGGGGACTTCTTTCTGGTTCTTTCACTCGAAAAACAGCAGAACTTCGAGCCTTGATTGCCATGCGCTACCTGGAGCAAGAAAACCTTGAAACAGCCTATGACTACCTTTTCGCCTCACTGGAACTGGATCCGTCTCATGGCGATCGCTGGGAATATTTGGGAGATATGGCACAAATCCTTGATACACCCAACTCTAAGGCCTCGGCTTTACTTGCTTATCAGCATGCCGTTATTTTGGAACCGTTTCGCCACACAGCCCGCCTGAAACTGATCAATGCATTTGTCATGCATCAGGATTATGAAAAAGCCATTGAGAATTTAGAAATCTTTTTCTCGGAAAGTACAGATCTTGCCCGATGGTCACACATCAGCCGTTTGACCACTCTTTATCCCCTGGCTAATCAAACCAGGCAGGGAATTGACTATTTTCAAAAAATTTTTCTTCAAGAAGGAGACAATCGCTTCGCACTTGCCTGGGCTATTTTATCAAATCTTTCTGGGAAATCTCAGGAGGCCCTCCAGATTCTTGATATGATTATTGAAAGTGAAGCAAACAACTCTTCCCTCAGGTTTCATGCCCTGCAATTGAAAAATCAATACAAGACTGAACGACCATGAAGCCAACCACTTTTTTTGAAAAGCTTATGCCTGCATTATGCTTATTGACTGTCCTGATTCTTCTAATGCCATTCCATAGCGTGGCTCAATCTTCCCTTCCTTCCGATGTGGATGACATCATCAGGGCTGCCAAATCGGCTGATCTGAGAATAAAACGATTTCAGGAGGCTCTCAAGTCGGGCAGCAGTAAAAAAATTCGGGAAGCGGCATTGGGGGTTCGCCAAGATCCATTAGCCGTCTCCCGAATCAATAAAAACAAGGGAGATCTCTTAAAACAGCAACTTCAAAAGGAACTGACAGGAATTCAAACTGAAGCAAAACATCTCATGCGCCAGAACCTTGCCGACCAGATCAATGCTGATCCTGTATTGAAGAAAAAACTGGGATATGGAAAAAATACCAAAGTCAGCATCAATGACGTCGATTTTTTTGAAGCCACCGGAAAGAAAAAAGGAATCAAAGTTGGCCAGGATTGGGATGTTACTGTTCGGGTGAAAGGCAAGGACGCGCCGATTGAACTTTCAGAGAAAATTGCTAAAGAATCGTTTTATGAAGCGGCACGTGGGAAAAAACCGAAGAATCTCAAACAAGCGGTTAGCTTCGCAGATAAACACCACGTGGAAGTCACCCACGCGCTCCACCCGGAAGCATACGGGAGAAGCATCAAAGATGCTGATATCTTCTTCAAAGGTTCACCGGGGACAATGATCAAAGATATAGAGCAGATTTCCAAGGCCATGAAATACAAAAGCGATATTGCAGCACAGAAAGCAAAAAACCTGCTTGAGAATGCACAGAATCGAGTGGATGATCTGATCAAGCAGGGAAAACTCAAAAAAGGAAGTCAAGAAGCCTTGGAGATCCTAAGCAAAGCACGATCTAAAGCGACTGTCTGGAAAATTGAGCAGGCCCGACAATATGTAAAACAGTACAAACTTTACGTTGCTCCTCGGGTTCAGGCTATGGGTCAGAAAATTCCTGATGCAGTGGCAAAAGGTTCTTCAATTTTAGAAAAAATTGCAAACGGTGCCCTCACTCCGGATGAAGGAATGAACTTGCTTCGCAAACAGGGTCAGAGCATTGAAAGCATCATCGATAAAGGGACAGGAAGTCTTGAAGCGATGCAGAAACACGTCCTTGCCAAAAACGCGGTTTTTGCGAAAAAAGGGATTTTGAAAAACGTCATTGGAAATGACGGGGTTGAGCGTTTGGTCAAGTTGGGAAAAGGCCTTGGATTGGCTTTAGCGTTGACCGAAGTAGGCGGCACCCTCAGTGTCGGTTATCAATCTCAACGAATGAATGCAGCTCGCGACGACAGGGAATTTGGAAATGTAGACCATGTGCACGCATTTATGAAAGCTACGGAAGATGCTATCATCCTGCCTGCCCGTTTTTTGAAAGGTTTTGTGAGCAATTCTGTAGCAAACATGAAGGAACACAGTAGCAAAATCATCTATCAGGAAATGAAAAAATCGAACTGGAGCTCTCAGGGAATCATCAATGCTCTCGAACGGCTTGATAAGGATGCCCGGATGAAGTTTATGGACATCACTTTGCGTGTCTACGATGGCGGAACCGATTTGATGAGTAACGCTTACCAGAAAGCCAGGCAAGATCCGCGAAACATTTCTTACTTTATCGGCGACCTGCTGATGGCCAATGCCCTCCTCAAAAACAGCTTCTATGATTCCCAGGCCGATCGACAAGCCTTCAATGCCATTCGTCTTTTTGCCCGGCAGATGATCAAAGAAATAGACCGGAGAATGGGAAGGGTTTTAGAACTTCAAATGAATTTTCGTCGTCTCCTGGAAACCGGAACTGCATCAGACGCCAACAAGGCGGAATTGGCAAAGATGGTTTCAGAATACAGCAAAATCAGAAGTCAGCTTTCCCGATTCAAAGGGCGATGGGACAATTTCAAGGGTGACAAATTTGGAGGAGAAGAAACCGATCCTCTGATTGTTCAATTCAATGCTCTGCTCAACCCTCGTTTCAGTCAAATTGCAATGCTTCCTGATAATTTAGTTCCCAATCTGGAAAATCTGCCATTAGAACTCTATGCCACCATCAACACCGGAAACAAGCAGTCATTCCTTGGAGAAAATCTTGAATTTGAAGTGAACATGGATGGTGGAAAGCCTCCCTATGCTGTGCTTTGGACGAGTTCTCAGGGAGATTCTCAGAGGGCAACAACGAACAATAGAAATCATAAAACAATGCTGCGCTTTACATCCGAAGGAAATCACTGGGTCAAAGCCTTTGTGCAGGACAGCAGCCAACCGGAAAGGCAGGAAAGCGAAGATCAGCGACAATTCGAAATTCGAGGACTTCCAGTGGTGCTGTATGGTCCGGGATCTATTTCCGTCCCTGGTGCAGAAGCAGCATTTCGTGCGGAAGTGAAAAGGAAACCTGATGGCAGTCCCTTTGGATTCCCGCCCTACAGTTATTTTTGGACAATGGACGGGCAACCGATTATTGAAGCAAATATTGCCCGTGAAGGAAAAGGATCTGAATCACACCGGACAATCATTCCCAATGAAATCGGAGATTATCATTACAAAGTTGAAGTGAGAGATAGTGCAGGAGCGTTAGGACTCGCCAGTCATACAATTTCATTGCAGGGAATGCCCCTGGAGCTTATTGTATCGACAGAAAAGGAAGGACGCCTGTTCCCTGTGCCTGGAGCCCAGGTGACAATGACTCTGGAAGGATCATCAAATATCCAGCACACCGATTCATACGGTCGAGTTGTCAGCGCGGTCTTTCCCGGAAAATCTATCCCGATTCAGGTAGAAAAAGAAGGCTACGAAACAGAAATACGGACCGTGACTTATACCAGTACCGATCAAGGGATGCTGAGTTTGTCAATTCAACTAAAAACAGCAGTGAATCAAGCAGGTCAGGAAATAAAAAAGGAAAGCTCCTTCAATACAGAAACTTATGTTTTATGCTTCCAGCAAAGGGACGGACAGGGGCATTATTTGTGTATGGTACCCACAAATTCAGAGTCGGCTTGTAAGGGCTTTGGTCAGCTGCTGGAAACATTTTATGAGGGAGACAGCACGGCCAACGGAAAGCGCTGTATCAAAACGTGCAAACACGTGGCATCGAAAATGAGCTGGCTGATATGCCACAATCCTTAAAGTTCAGAAATCTTCTTTGCTTTTCGATGTTCGTTCGTTTTTCATTCCAGGCAGCGGCCTGCCCGGATCCCCTCTATTGTTAATTTTTTAAACATTAGATTCCGGCCGCAGTCTGAAAATAATTTTCCTGAATTCCGCTTTCCCGAATCAGCTTCAAAATTTTGTAAGATGGGAGGTTTTCATTGGATCAGACTTTCAGGTCCACGAAAATTCACATGACAATTGCTGCTATTCTCCATTTGCGTCATACCCAAAGACAGTTTCACCTTTTTTGAAAAAAGGAATCATTCAGTCTTTTTACTTTTGACAAAGTCTTTGAAATCAAGGTCGGTTGTGATCACATCGTCCATGATGAAGAAGACCAATTCCTTTTTCAGACTTTCGCGAGCCTGTTCATTCAACCCGGCAGATTCGGCAAACTCCAGCATATGCTCCATTTTGAGATCGAGTTCTTTGTGATGCCGATGGTGTTTTTCAACATTTGGGTACCCCACTTTCAACAAAAGTCGTTCTTCTCTCGAAAAATGGGCTTTCGCAAAACGAATGAATTGGGCTAAGCGGTCTTTGCAATCCCCGGAATTTCCCTGGTCCAGCAGAGCGCTTATCTCGTTGGCCATAGTAACAAGCTCTTTGTGGTCATTGTCCAACGTTTCGATTTCCAATTCGAAACTCTTTGAAAGTTCTACCATATCTACCTTCCTCGAATGAATTTATTGATTTTCAATAACGCCGGCAAGCCACATTAAGAGTCCTGTCCATAATTCTGTGACAAATGAACAAAGCCAGGAAGAAAAGCCGTTGGGTGACTCGATTTCATTTAATAGTGGAATTTTAAATAAAATCTATTTTTATTGTTTTTTTTAAAAGAGAGGATGTATTCAGGATGTTATCTCAATTCTTTGAGAAATTGAACTTTAATTTCAACAAATCCCGGAAAACAATGGATTCCATCGACTAACACCAAGCTTCATTCACCGGTAACAGCCTGCAGATTAACCAGTTTGGATTTGTTATACCGATTCGGTGGACTGACATTCTCATCCAGCGCATACACAAATGTGTATTCCGGATCCAGGCGTGCAGTAATTTGTTTTGCCAGTTCGATCTCAAAGCTATGGTGAACCCGAACATATAACTCTTTGCTCACACCTTGTACGCGAACCCGGACGATGTTATCGTGGCCCAGGAGGTGACTGGATCTCAATTCAACCAAGGTTTCCGTCTTGCTTTGGTTTTCTTCCAAAATAATACCTTCCGGGCGGACCAGCACTTCCACTTCCGCGCCGTCGGGCAAGTCGGTGGATGCTTCTCCCAGGGGTGTTTCAACTTGACCGTTTCGAACGACTCCCTTGAACTGGTTCATCATACCAAACAATTTGGCAACGAATTCATGATTAGGATGGTAATAGATTTCATGAGGACGTCCAACCTGCAAAATTCGCCCTTTGGCTCCAATAATTTTGATTCGATCAGACATGAACATGGCCTCCTCGGGGTCATGCGTCACCATTAATGTTGTCACACCGCTTTGTTTCAAAACAGATAGGGTTTCTTCACGAATACGCTGCCGCATATTGGTATCCAGTCCTGAAAACGGTTCATCCAGCAGCAGCAGTTTCGGTTCCGGGGCCAGTGCGCGTGCCAGCGCAACTCGCTGCTGCTGACCACCGGAAAGCATGTGCGGGTATTTGTCGGCATGCGATGTCATCCCAACCTGATCGAGCATTTCCATGGCTTTGCGCCGTGCTTTCTCTTTATCCATGCCAATCAAACCGAAAGTTACATTGCGCACAGTATCGAGATGAGGGAACAGGGCATAATCCTGAAACATCAGGCCAATGCGCCGGTGCTCCGGATTGAGATGAAACTCAGTGCTACCGACCGTCACATCATCAATAACGATATTTCCCTTTTGAACCTTCTCGAGGCCCCCGGCCAGCCTGAGCAACGTCGATTTCCCGCAGCCGGAAGGCCCCAGCATGCAGACCAGTTCACCGGCAGGAATCATTAAACCCACATTGTCCAATACCTGGTTGTTACCATAAGAGTGACTGAGCCCAAAAATGTGGAGACCCTTCATGAGACCTCTTCTTCTTCTGCGTGACCCGGTCTTGAACGTGTGATGGCAAGGCTTAAAACAATGACCGGAAGAATACCGAAACCAACAATGGAAAGCGCTGCCAGAGACGCTTCACCCAATTGTTCATCAGATGCGTACTGATGGACGAATGTGGCCAGGGTGTGAAAATTAAAGGGACGCAAAATGACCGTCAACGGAAGCTCTTTCATGCAATCGACAAAAACCATCATCGAGGCTGTCAGAATGCTTCCCTGGATCATCGGCAGGTGGATCCTGCGCAAAGTGCTGAGCGGTCCATGACCTAAACTACGGGCCGCCCCGTCCATGCTGGGGGTGACTTTACCAAGGCTGGCTTCAACGCTGCCGAATGATAGGGCCAGGAAGCGGACCAGATAACCGAACGTAACTGCAGCTATGGTACCGCTGAAAAGAAGTCCGGTGGAAATCCCGAAATTGCTCCTCATGAAACCGTCGATCCCATTATCGATACTGCCGAGGCTGACCAGGACACCGACCGCCAAAACGGATCCCGGAACAGCGTAGCCGAGACTGGCCATCCGAACCATTACCTTCAACAAACGCTCATTCCGCAAACGCACACCATAGGCCATAAAAATTCCGATGGCGACCGCCAGAATTGCCGCCAGGGCAGAAAGCATGAAACTGTTGACGGCGTAACCTATAAACTCGGGATTCATTGCGACTTCGAAATGAACCAATGAATAATTTGCTAAAACGGCGGAGGGCAGTACAAAGCCAAAGACAACCGGCAGTGCACAAGCCAGCGTTGCAAATCGGCCTCGCCAGCCTTCCAGCAAGTACCCCGGAAGAGCCTTGTATTTTGTTGTGGTGTGGTGAAAACGCTGTTTGCGCCGCGCAAAACGTTCTGACAAGACCAGAAAAAGAACGAAAAGAAGCAGGACTGTTGCCAGTTGCGCAGCACCCGCGACATTGTTCATGTTCAGCCAAACATCATAGATACCAAGGGTGAAGGTGCTGACAGCAAAAAAATCGACGGTACCGAAATCATTGAGGGCTTCCATCAAAACAAGGGAAATACCAATGATAATCGCTGGCCGGGCTAGAGGAAGTGCGACTCCAAAAAAACTTCGATAGGGTCCGCGTCCAAGACTGCGGCTTGCTTCCAGAACACAAACGGATTGTTCCATGAACGCAGCTCGAGACAATAAATAGACGTATGGATAAAGCACCAGCGTCATCATTGCAATGGCACCTCCAAGTGAACGTATTTCCGGAAACCAGTATTCCCGTTTCGTTTTCCAGCCAAAAAGATCCCGCAAAAGCTCTTGGAGAGGACCAGAATATTCAAGGATGTCCGTATAAAGATAAGCGATCACGTAGGCCGGCATCGCCATGGGCAGCAGCAGGGCCCATTCGAACATCCGTTTGCCTGGAAAACGGCACATGCTGACCAGCCATGCAGTCCCGACGCCAATGAGGAGGGTACCGATCCCGACTCCGATCATCAGCCCAAGTGTCGTGCTGATATAGAGAGTCAAAACAGTTGACATCAGGTGTTCCCAAATGTCATCTCCGGGAGTCAGACTGATAAAGATGACCGCAGCTATAGGCAGGATCGCAATCATCGCAATGACGATGGTACCAAGCGTCCAGCCATTCAGCCACGACAAGGAGACCTTGGTCGTCCCGTCCGCAATTTTAATTGAAGAACTCGCTGACGTCATTAAAGGGTATGCTCCAGATTTAAAAAATAACATTCAAATGGGCGCTTGTGCATCGGTCAGCAGCAGGCGCTTTGGCCAATCAGTCGGAACCGATTGGCAGTTAAAATCGCACAAGAAGATCTAATTATCAAACCGAACCCGATCCATGATCCGCGTGGCCAGGATACGCTGTTTGGCCACATTGGAAAGGAATGTCGTGTCAGCTTTAAAAGTGCCCCAGGATTCCACCAACGGATGAAGAGCTACACCCTTCTTGATAGGATATTCAAAATTGTCTTCAGCATAGATCTTTTGCGCGTTATTGCTGGTCAGAAACTCGATCAGCTTGACCGCATTGCTTTTGTTCTTGGCGCTTTTGGTTACCGCAGCCCCACTTATATTGGTGTGCGTTCCCCGATCACTCTGATTGGGAAAAATGACGTTCACCGCACTTGCCCATTCTTTTTGTTCCGGGGATTTATCATTGGTTTGCATTTTACCCATATAATAAGTATTGCCGATGGATACATCACACTCTCCCTGGAACACAGCTTTTACCTGTGCACGATCATTTCCTTGCGGCTTGCGGGCTAAATTTGCTTTTAGACCTTTCGCCCAGGCTTCTGCGGCGTCTTCTCCTTTAGCCGCAATGATGGACGCTAGCAGCGAAACGTTATACATGTGTTTTCCCGAGCGCGTGCAGACCCGTCCTTTCATGTGCGCTTTGGCTAAATCTTCATAGGAACTAATCTCACCGGGCTTCACCCTTTCCTTATGGGCAAAAATGATTCGCGCCCGTGTCGTCAATCCATACCACTTGCCTTCGGGATGACGATAATGGGACGGAATATTATTTTCCAGGATCGAAGACTGACTCGCCTGAAGCAAATCCGCTTCCAGGTGGTTGTTTAAATTTCCAATATCGGAAGTGAGAATTAGATCGGCAGGACTGTTTGCTCCTTCTGCTTTCAGCCGTTCCAACATACCTTTTTGAATATAGACCATATTGACTTTGATGCCGGTCTCCTCGGTAAAAGCCTTGAGCAGGGGATCCATTAAAAAAGGTTGGCGTTCTGAATAAAGATTTACTTCTTCAGCAGCAAATGCTGAAGTTAAGCTCAAAATCACCGTCACAATGGCCAAAGCTGCTACTTTTAGGACCTCTCGTGTTTTCATAATCTTTTTTTTCACCATCATTACCTCCAAAGATCAGGTAGTTCCAAAATCAAGGTCCTTTACCAGATATACCGATCGACCTTTTCCAAAATTAAAAACCCAAACCTTTTAAATAAGCAAGATATAATTTATTTTTTTCTACGTATTTAAAAGTTAATTAAACTTATGCGAATATAATATTATTGCAAGACAAATATCGATGAAAAAAATATACCTCACTTTTTTGATTCTGGCCACCACCTAACATTAAAATAAAATTAGGGGTCAGGCTTGTATAATAGTATTATATTATTCATACCTCATAAATTTTTCCCTTTCTGACCATAAGTATGCCTTTGCTTGAGGGGACTCATAGGATCATTATTGAATTAAGGGTCAGGCTTGTATTTTAGTATTTACTGTGTTAAATATTTATATATTTACACTCCAACTGACGATTGGTTTACCTTTGCTTGTGAGGGGCATTACGTATCTCTATCAAACTGATATTGCTATATAACGATTCTTTTTTTGTTTTTTGAAGTTTGTTTCGTTCCCGAAAAGGTTGTCGCCTCAATGATTTCTTCTTCAAAACATGTTGCTTAGATTGTTTTACCATTATACAAGCCTGACACCATACAAATAACGAACAATTTGCCATTCAGACTTTGTTGCGAGATTTGAAAATAGCCTTGCTTACCGGGCTCTTTTTTGAGATTACTGCGGTCTGAAATAAACGAATGATTATGTTACAGGTGTTTTTCCTGAAAATAGAAAGAGAGGCTCCTTAGGTGAGCCGAGTTATTTGTTACAGATGGTGCAGCATCTTTTGGATGTAATGCGGTTCGCACTTTATTGAAAGGTTGTACGATGTCCAATAAAAATGCAAACCCTGCCTCAATTGACAAAGAGAAAATCTCCCGTGTTGTTAAAGCTATGCTGCAAACGCCAACGCCTGAAAATAGCCAGCCCTGGACTATTGTAGCGTGTGATCATATTTTGGAGATCTTTCATTCATCTGAGCGGGCGAAGCTGGCGACCTTTCCGGATGATTTATCGGTTTTCGGGATTGGTATGCTGGTAGAGACGTTGGAGTTGGTGTGCAGCAATGAGGGACTAGAAGCCCAGACAACTTTGCTCTTGGAGAATCGTTCTGATGAAGCCCCCTGGTTAAGAGTTGAACTTACTCCGGTTGAGCGTAGGCCGGATCCATTGGGACAAGCAATTTTTTTACGCCATACCGATCGCCGACATTATGCTGCTGGTTCATTGAATGACCCTATATTTCAAAATGTTCGTCGTGAGGGTAAAGCCAGCCAAGGATCAAATTTATATTTCATCAATGAGTATCCGGATGAGTACCTCCAGCTCTTGCGAAACGCGGATCAGAAGGTGATGGAGTGGGATGAGTTACGACATGATTTGATGAACTGGACTCGTTTTACCAACAAAGCAATCGCGGAAACCAAAGATGGAATGCCCTGGCGTAGTTTTTTACGAGAATCGGAAAATTGGGTCTATTACCTTCGTTCCCGTGTTTGGTGGTTGGCGACTTGCCTTGACTGGTTTCCGGATTGGTTACAGAGACTTGAAACACGTTTTTTTGACGACTCTTCAGAGCTATCGCCCTTGAGCTATGATGATGGTGCGGGGATAGGTTGCATCACAACAATGTCAGCCTCTGAAGAAGATCTTGTTGCCTCGGGTCGTTTGACTTTAAGGATATGGCTTTTATTGAATATGAATGGATATGGCTTTCAACCGTTAAGCAATCTTTCCAGTACCATTTATCCCCTACAGACTGGCAGGTTGAATTTGCCGAAGCACCTGGCCCATTTGGTGGAAAATGGTTATGAAATCCTACAACGAGTCTTTGGTTTTTCCAAGCAAGAAACACCTATTTTTTGCTTCCGCACAGGAGTAGCGAAGGGCGAATATCCAGAGAATGCGAGATCATTACGCCGGGTTAATGAGATGACCTTTAAAAAAAATCTTGAACAGAGAGAAGTCCATGCTCTCTAACCAGGTGAACGAATTTGAAAAAGACCATCAAGCAGACAAATATGGTGCTTTTTGGTTAAAAGACGGAATCGGATATTGGAACCAGGATGATGATGTTCAGATAAAGATGATGGAAAGTCCATCAGATTCTTGTCAGTTGGAAGGGTTTTGGAATCCGAACGGGAAGGAACTCCAGGCGAAATATACTGTAGCCATGAGCGGTCTTTGTATCTGGAGCAAGTATGACTGTGTTTTTAAGTTTGAATCAAGAAGCAAAGGAAATCCCGGTGCCGAACGTTCGCTGAGTAGTCCAAAAGACCGGGTTGATTTGTTGAAACGGTTGAGTAAAGGGCACAAAGTAGAACAGATTACCGTCTCAAGCGACCCTTTTGGGTTGTACCAATCGAAAATAATTGGCTGGCAGTCTGACACAGTTTGCCGATTCGGAGTTCAAAAACTTTACTATGCCCTCCCCATTGAAGAATATAGGCAAACTTTGAATGATCTGGAAAAGTTTCTTTCAAAAAAATGGGTTGGAGAACTTTCTCAGATGCTAAAGGCACATCACGAGCAATTGGAGGAGAAAATTAAAAGCAAAATTAGTGCAGAAGTAGAATTTATCCACCCGATGCAGTTTGACAACACGATGACGATAGAAGAATCCTATGTCTGGCCTTATCAAAATCTAGACATTGATTTGGGAATTGAAGAGATGGAAGAGATTCGTATTCCTTATCAAGCCATGAAATTGAATTCCGTTGTGCCGCCTATATTGCTGGGGATGCTGGGCACACCATGCCCTTATTATGAACGCAGGGCTGATCAAAAAGAGACAAACTTTCTTCGCCTGTTTCTATAATTTGAATTGATCATCTATTAAAGGACCGGCAATTCCAGGAATACTGATCTCAATCCCATTTGTTGAAGTATACCAGTAAAATCAAACTAACAATCGATTCCCATCAGTCTCATTCCTGCCCTTCTTTTTATCTTTGAGCAGCGGCTTCATCGCGACACCCAAACCACTGAATAGTCCCAGCTGGAATAAGATTTCAGAAGCGATAATGCCAAAGTGTAGAAAAAAGACTCCTCCAATACAAATCAGACCAGGAATGAGGGTGGTGATGAACCCGGTTCGGATTGTACCGTCAAACTCCTTTGTCAGATCTAAAAGATAGTTCAATTGCTTCAGGCTTTGGTCCATCAAAACAATTTGAGCGGTATCTACGGCGACAGTGCTGGCTCCGAGCAAAGATATGGAGACATTGGCCTGTTTCAAGGCAATGGCATCGTTAATCCCGTCCCCTACAAAACAAACAGAATGCCCTTTCTGCTGGAGTTGCTCAATCAAGCCTGCTTTGTTTTCAGGTAGGATATTGGCAAAATAGTGATCAATCCCCAGTTCCCGTGCCAATTCCCGGGTGGGCTCTTCTTGATCTCCTGAGATAATCGAGACGGACAGGTTGCGTTGCTGCAATTGCTGAATCATTGTTTTGGCCTCAGGACGGATCGTTGAATGGAGTTCAATGATTCCGGCCAATTCGTCATCCAAGGCGACCATTACCAGAGAATGTCCCTGTTCCTGGCAAAGAGTGTTGAGTTCTTTCATCTCCGGAGACAACTCAATTCCTTCCATTGCCATGAAGCGATCACTTCCCACTCGAACCAATTGCTTGTCAATTCCGACCTTAATCCCATAACCGACTTCATAGTGTGCCTCATCAATCTGAGGGAGCTGGAGTTTGCGCTGATCTGCCTCCATCAGAATGGCTTTGGCGATAGGATGAGTTTGACGGTATTCAGCGGCCGCAGCGTAAGTCAGTAATTCATTTTCAGACAGGCTATTGTTGAGATGGACCTTGGCGACATGGGGTTGTTCGAGGGTCAGGGTTCCTGTCTTATCAAAAACAAAAGTATCCACTTCCTGCAATCGTTCCAAGGCCCTTCCATCTTTCACCAATATGCCATTTCGGGAAGCCAGATTCAGAAAATTCAACATACTGATCGGAGCGATAATTCTCATATTAAACCCAAAGCCACTTCCAAGAATAGAAGTTGCGCCTACCTTTCCAATCACGGGCAGCGCCATCCCACTGGTAAGCAAGAGAGGAAGGGCGGTTTTATCGCTCAATTCGATTCCTTTTGATTCCATTGATACCCGGTAATCCGCCATCCGATTGAGAATGTCACCAATGTGAGCCGCTGCCGTTTCAGAACCCGCTTTTTCAACTTTAACTGTGATACGACCTGTCAGCACTAACGTAGAGGCAAAGATGAGGTCGCCCGTTTCCTTCTCTACCGGTTGCGCTTCGCCAGTCAGAATGTGCTGATCAATGGAGCAGAATCCTTTGGTGATGGTCCCATCGGCGGGGATCATCTCCCCGGCATTAACGACAATCATGTCCCCAGATTGCAATTCTTCAAAGGGAGTCTCAATTTCAACCTCACCGACTAGTCTCCAAACAAAACGGGGCTGCAGGCCAAACACACTGACCAGATCTTTGCGAGAGCGGTCTTCTGTTCGGTAAATCAATTTGTTGCTTGCAAAAAATAATAATGATTGCACAGAGAAAAGAACATAATAACCGGTAGCCAACATTCCGGTTAGATAAAGTCCTACAATGAAATCGGTCTTGACCCGCCGCTCTTCGACAATGGAGGTGTAAATTTCTTTGTAAACAGGAATCATCACTAGATAGGAAGCTGAAGCAACACTGAGTAACAGTAGAGGAGGTAGGAACCAGGCTCCAAACAGGGTTGTCCCCACCGTTATGGCTGAGAGGGCAATTTGACGATTGAGTATTTTCTCTTCCTCATCAACCGTCTCTTGATTCAAAGAAACTGTTTCCATTTGCTGGTGATGTATGCTTCCAAAAAGAGGGTCAATTTTATGGCTGATAAAGGTTTGGTATTTCTCATCAACTTTGCTCACATAAGAGAGGGGGCTCTCATGCTTATTTGCCTCTTCAGAAGAAGAAACCGGCTTGTCAGTTTCTTCTTTAAGATGTCGATAGGTTTTCAGACCCGTATATAGAGTACTGCCAATGACGATCAATGGAATCCAAAACATTACAAATCCTCCACACTCATTCTTGGTTGATTGCGACTACGAAATAAGAGAATTTTAACCAATCTCGTTTATACCCCCTTACAATTGGTCCTTATTGATATCGTATAATTTATAAAAAATAGCCATTGCTGCAGAAAAGTGCGAGCAAAAAATATTTGAAATGAAGGGTTTTAATTGTCTCGATTGAGTTGACTCTCTGGCGATATCTATAAAATTTTTCCCTACAAGAATGGAACATATAACTATTTTTTTGGGTGACAGTACTGGACATGGAGTTGCAGCAGCCTTATCCACAATAATGGCAAATGTCATTTTGTTTGAGGAACGTAAATCTTCTTTAGAGCAGGTTATGGTGCACCTGAATGAAGTATTTGAGCAGCACTTGCCAGAGGAAAGATTTATATCTGCAATTTTAACCAATATTAGTCAATATGGAGAGTTGAAGACGATCATTGCAGGACATCCTCCTGTGATTTTGATACCAGCTGATGGTGATGTTCCAATTCTTTTAAAACCTAATACAACAATTTTAGGAATCCTTCCTAAGCAATTATTCAATGTTCACGAAATTCAACATTCTTTAAAAACAGGAGACATAGTAATACATGACACAGATGGAATTTATGAGGTGCGAAATTCTGATGGAAAAATGTTTGGAATCGAAGGGTTACGAAACTTTCTGAGTGAAAATCGAGCACTTGATCTAGATTCTCTCATAACTCATTTAATAGATCATGTGAATTCATTTACTCAGGAAGAAGAAGCGAATGATGACATCACTTTAATAGCTTTTGAATATATTGGGTGATGCCTTAAAAAAAATGTAAGTCTATTAAATCAGTGGGTTGAGAAGTTGATGGTCAAAACATAGAATTCCTCTTCCTTTGCCATTCCTGTCCTTCGTCAGCCCTTAGTTTTCGCTGAGGCCAAGGAACTCAAGACAGTTCTTGTACTGCACCCGCTCCCGCTCTGCCTTGGAAAGCTCCTGCAGTTCATTTAGATATTTGCCGGGTGGCTGTTCTCGGATGGCGAAAGGGTAATCCGTCCCCAGTACGACCCGATGGCTGCCGAAACTGGCCAGAAGGTGTCGTATCGCACCAGCGTCATATTGGAGGGAATCGAAGAAAAAATTGGAGATGTATTGCCTCGGCCTTTGGGGAAGAAACTGCTCCATGGTGTCATAACCCTGCTCCAAGCGCGCTAAAACGGTATTGAATCCACCTCCTCCATGGCTGAACAGAAAGCGTGCGTGGGGGCAATGCTCCATCGTTCCGCCAGTGATCAGAGTAGCGGCGGCCAGGGTATTTTCCTGGGGAAAGCCTATCAGATTTTCCAGCAAATGCGCGCCTGTGAATCGCTCCGAATTGGTGGGATCCTGCGCATGGACAAAAATCGCGATCTTCTGTCGGCTGGCTTCTTTAAAAAAGGGCAGAAACTCCGGTTCGCCCAGGGACCTGCCATTGACGTTGGTGCCTATTTCCACTCCCCGTAGTCCCAGCGCGCATATTTCCTCGATGGCTCGCGCAGCGAGGTCCGCGTCCTGAAGCGGTACGATGCCAAGGCCGAAAAACCGGTCTGGCTGAGCCTGCACCATGTTGGCAATACTCTCATTGACATAGCGGCAGAAATCAAGGGCATCCGGTGCATGGCAATCGTAGGAGTATAGTTTTGGCATCGGAGACAGAACCTGGCGGTGGACTCCTTCGGTGTCCATCTCTTCAGTGCGGCGTTGGACGCTCCAGCTGTTGTCTCTCACTGTGCGAAAGTTTTTACCGGAGATCATCACCCGGGCGCTGCAGGCATCAACGGGGTCCATCTGGGGCCAGCGGATGCCATTTTTGCGTCGGGAGAAGTCCGGAAATTTTTCAGGCACGATATGGGTGTGAGCGTCAATCAACATTGGTTCTCCTTTCGGATATTGAGAGATATTGTCGGATGATAATCGCGTCAGCGCATCAGATCCGGCAGAAACAAGACGATTTCAGGGAACGCGATCATTAAAAGAATCAAAATCGCGTCACAGATCAGGAAGGGCAATGCGGCACTGGCAACCTGAAACAGGGTTGTCCCTTTGGGAGCAACTCCTAGCATGATAAATAAAAGCAGTCCAAAAGGAGGAGTTGTTCCGCTCATTTCCAACGACAAAAGCACAAAAATACCGAACCAGATGGGTGACAATCCAAGGGCCTGGGCCAGAGGGAAGAAGATCGGTACCGAAATGAGCATCATGGACACTGGATCCATGAACATTCCCAGCAGCAGGAGAGTCGCCCACATCAGCAGGATCATCATCACAATTGGAGCTCCGAATCCAGTGGCCCATTTGAGCATTCCGGAGCTGGCGCCTGAGAATGAGAGCAGCTGGCTGAACACGGCGGAGTTCATGATGATCAGAAAAACCATCCCTGTTACCTTCACAGTCGCAGCAAATGATTTGCGCAGAATAGGCCAGTCGAGGAGTTGAAAAATCGCTGCCAGGATTACCACGCCAAATACGCCGAAAGCCGCGGCTTCCGAGGGTGTTGCAATGCCGAGGATGATAAATCCGATTACCATGAATATCACCAGTCCCATAGGCAAGATATTCACCGATACACTGAGCAGCTGTTCCCGCAGGGTGGGCTTGTTCAGTTCATAACTGGGGGCACCGGACGGGTTCATTCGAACCTGGACAAAGATCATCGCGCTATACAGCGTCGCCAGCAGGAAACCGGGAATCAGTCCAGCTACCAGCAGACGGCCGACATCTATGCGGGCAATACTGGCCAAGAGCACCCCGAGGTTAGATGGCGGGATAATCATCGCTAAGCCGCCTGTACCCAGGATTGGACCCAAGGTCATCCTCCAGTTGTAGCCGCGGCGCTGCATCTCAGGGACCATTAACGAGCCCAACATAGCTGTATTGGCCATGCTTGAACCGGTCAGCGTGGAGAAAAGGGATCCTCCTAACACAGTGAGGTAAGACAGGCGGCCGGGGAGTCGTCCAAGTAGTTTGTCCAGTGCATCAAACACACGAGCCGCTAGACCGGAATGGAAGAAGAGTGCACCCATCAGGATGAACAAGGGTACGGGAGCCAGTGTAAACGAGGTGAGTTGGGAGGTGGAATTGTCCACCACCTGTACCAAACCCGCATATCCTCCCATAAATAAGAGGCTGCAGACCAGATTGGTAGTCATGAACGCCAGCGCAACTGGCATCCCGATAACCATCAAGACAATAACCATTCCAACAAGTAAGGCCCCGGCGAAATACCATTCCATCGCTTAAAGACTCCCTTCCACGTCTGTGTTTTCCCGATGCATGAGTCGGGTACTGAAGAGGTAGCGAGCAAATTCAATGGCAACCATTCCCAGCCCGAACGGGATAGGCATATACAACGACCAATATGGCATATCCACGCCTTGTTCATCGTAATAACCACTTTCCAAAGCTTCCTGGAAGAGCTGCGCAGACAACACCGTGAAGGTCAGCGATGAAGCGATGGCGATAGTATAAGCAATCTTAACAAGTGCAATCTCCAGAAAATCCGGGAGTCTGGAAACGATTGCATCAATATATACATGTCCACGTTCTCGCACGAGATATGGAGCGGAGAGCATTGTGATGTAGAGTAAGCCGTATTCCACCACTGCAATGGTGTATGCGGGTGGCGGATATCCCATACTCCGAATCGTGACATCGATTACGATCAGCAGACTGGCTGCCCCAACCAGCAGTCCAGCGAAGGCAGCCAACCCGTTCACAAAGGTGTCATAGATCCGCACGATTGTTTCCAGCATACTCATCGGGGGTCTCCGCTTCGACTATTTACTTGAGCAGTTTGCTTTTGAGCAGGGAAACCTCGTTCGCATCCAGTCGCTTTGCAATACGTTTCCAGGCCGAACCATAGGCTGCATCCAGATAATCTTTTTCCGCCTTACCGCTCAGTTTGATGATTTTCACTCCTGCCTCCAGGATTGCCGCTTCGTCTTCGGCCCCCTTTTCCATCATGCGTTTGCTAGAGGATAATTCATATTCTTCACCTACCTTGAGTAGAATGTCTTTGGCGGCTTGAGGCAGTGTTCCCCATTTGTCGTTGTTCAGCAGAACGAGGTTGGCCAGGTGATAGAAAGGAGGATCGATCCGAAATTTGACGGCATTGGCCAAACCCAATGCTTTCAGCCCCACGCTTGGCCATCCGAAACCATCCACTACGCCCCTCTCCAAGGCTGTATAAACGTCACTCACCGGCATCGAAATCGGAGAGGCACCCAGGGCTTCCAATAGTGCGCGGTAGGCCCCGGTAGAACGAACCTTGTATCCGGTCAGGTCAACTGTGCCGTCTGCTCTGTAGGTCGGCTCACGCACCATATATAAGTAAAACTGGGCTGCCGCCTCTGACCAGGAGATGATTTGAGTGTTGAGTTTTTTGTCCCAAATACCTCTAATATGGTCGAATCCTCCGTTGGCCCGCACCTCCTTCGGAGTCATGTTGGTTGCCATTAGCGCGGCACTCTGAGGTGTAATCCCGGCGTGATAGGCAGCCGGAGAATGCAGCATGTCAATTGCCCCTCTCTGAACGGCCTGTGCTGACTTCTTCTGCGGAATCACCTCCGGTCCTCCCTTGTAGTCAACACGAACAATTCCTTTACCTTCGTCGTTGACCCGTTTCACAAAAAGTTCCAGAAAGGTCTGGGACAGATCGTGTTTTGTCGGCAATGCTGTTACGGCCGTCACCACAACTTCCATTGCCTGAAGTTTTGCATTGAGTGACAAACTCAAGGCCAGTGTGACTGCGACTGCTGCCAGTCGGATTGATCCTGAACGAAACTGTAACATAAGTCTCCTTTACTGCATGAATGCAGTCAGATTGTTCTGAAAAATAATACTCGGAAAAAGGCTTTAGAACCTCCTCCAAGGATTTGTGTCTGCTGATGACTGGTGGGGAATGATCTCCTATAGGCTTGGCCCCTATTCCTGAATTTAGACCACGGAGAATACCGGCTGTCCCCAACGAAAAAAGAAAGGAAAGGGGCTTAGCACTCACCATATAGGAAAATCAAAATCTTCAAAAGACCCTACCATTTGAAAATGAGTGTGTAAAGGGAAATTAGATCCAGTGTCAGGCTTGCGTATTGGCGTAAAACTCAGTTCTGATTTTTTCAATTTCTTGTTTTTATTGTTCAATAACTTGCAATCGTTTCAATTGGGGTTTCCTTGTCCCCAAGGCATTGAAATGTCTCATTGAAGGGAATTAGTCACTTCCCCTTTTTCCATGATAAAAATCAATCCTGTATTTTTCTCCAATTCATTCCGGAAGATAAACTACATTATTTTTTCGAGTCCGTTTTGCTTGTTTCGAAATCCTTTGCAAGTTCCAATCGGGAGTACTGCGGAATACACAACCGTGGAACTGATGCTCAAAACGATGAATTCCTCATGTAAAAGAATTTTAAAGTAACGATTGTCATCTAAAAATATATCTCTTGTCCTCCATTAAAGCTTCATATCGTATACAGTGGGTATTTCAATGCTGAAGACGCACTTTAGGAAACATCGTTTTTTTTTATTT
>JADGAV010000053.1:17456-23576 GCA_015231825.1 SAR324 cluster bacterium | reverse complement strand
CTTAATCGCAAACCCAAAAAATATCTTGTTTATCCTGTTCATCCTGTCAAAAAAAGGACCAATTTAAAGTAAATTTTAGCCAAGCTTCGCCATTTGCGTTACATCGCTGTTAACGCAATCTCGGAAATCGCAATCAAAGAAAACCGCAAACTATCGGTTTGTAAGGGTGGAATAAACAGGATCTTTTTCTAGTCGTTCGACATGCTCCGGGTTGACTTCAATGGCAATCGATCCGGGTATAGAGTCAATACTGAGGCGCAGTAATTTTTTATTAACACGGTCAATTCGGCCCACAAGTCCCTGCAAGGGTCCTTCTTGAATACAAACCCAATCTCCTTCGGCAAATTCAGGAGAGTGAAAACATTGACCGACGTGGTCTGAGAGCAAACGTACATTTTCGATTTGTTCGTCAGGTACAGGAGTCGGACCATGACTGGTATGGAGAAGCTGAATCACGCCAAGGGTTTTCAATACTTCGAGATGAACTTCCGGATTCAAAAGTGCTCTAAAGAACATGTAGCCGTTGAAGATGGGTTTGGTGAGGAGTTTTTTACGATCTTTACGTCGGCTCCATTCTTGATAAGTCGGGTTGAAAACCTCAAATTGTTTATTGGTCAGCGAACGTTCTACCAGTTGATTGAATTTAGTACGGATCCTGAGGACGTACCAGTTTTCTGAGTTGTTGTAGTGCATGGTGACACAAAGGAAGTTCAATAGAGGAAGCGAAAGAATCGATCGGTTTCGCTTTTACTGATCGTCGTGGAGGGATTGTTCCATTTTATGAATTGAATCGCGGCTTTTCAGATAAATTTTACGAGCGGTTTCATAGCCTTTTTCCGGCAACAACACTCGTAACAGTTCTGATCCAAGAATCCGATATTGACCTCCTATTTTTGCAGCATTGATGACGCCTTTTTTTATCAACCTCATCATTGTTGAACGTGAAATCTTCAACAATTCTTCTGCTTCTTCTCTGGTATAAACACTGTTTTCTTTTATTTCAGGCATGTAATAATTTGTGATTCTGGAGTTATCTGTTTCTGATGAATTCAAATAGTGTCAATTTGTATCAAAAAGCTCAAGCTTTTTCTTTAAAAAATCAAAAGCTGCCAGTTCAATTATAGGAAGCTTCCGGGTTGAAGCAAACAACAGCTGCGGTGGTACTGGTGGGGAAAAATTCATGGGCATCGGTCAATTCAATGCCTAGTTCATCTGCATTGAGCAATTTATAGATGACTTTGTTGATTGAAACATTTTCGAGGCCAGGATAGGCGGGACTGTATCGAGTACCGTCTTTTATTCCGATTCCCAATTGTTTTCGCATGCGATTGTGCAGTGCTGATGCGAGGTCCTCTGCGACCCGATCAGAAAGCCCTTGCAGCAGGAGAGCCGATTCAGTATCCCCGTCTTTTTTGAATTGCTCAACTTTGCGGGGACTTTCCTGACCTCCGGTAGAAATCTGCAGGCCAATCACATCCATTTTACCACTGGAACGGGGAAGAAAAAATTGAGCAGCAGAAAATATTTCCTGGTTCCCTTTCCCAACAACTACAGTAAAATCAATGCGGGCAATTTCTTTCTGCAGATCGGTTGGATCAAATAAAATCACTTCATCTCCTTCAGCCTGACAAGGAAAAAGGCCAACTTTACCCTGGGGAACAATCCATTTATTTTGGTGGGAATCTTCAATCCATTTATTTTTCATTGCATCCACATTTTCCGGAGAAAGCCCTTTGCTTTCCCAAGAACTTCTCCGCCCCAGTTTCCAATTGAGCGCATACAAGGTTTTTGTTTCCAACGGCAAATCAAGAATAGGAATTTGTATACTCTCAATTCCATATAAGGCAGCGGGAGGGCAATAATTTTCGAGTTCGATCTGACGACGAGGCAAAGTTGCCAGAAGTTCTTCTATCTTCTCATTTTGCTTTTTGGCACGTAAATAATATTGGCGTAATTCTTCTTTATTTTTTGCAACCAGATCTTCCTTTTCATCTGACTGCAAAATCTTCATGAGATTGACACCTTCCATCACGGAAGGACAATAAAAAACATCTGGTTTAATCTGCTCAAGATCATCCTGACCCCACATCGAAACATAACCGGCATGCCGTTTGTTGACCGGAGCCCCCCCGACCAGAACCGGCAGATCCAAATGAGCGTCTTTCATCATTTTTGCCACCGTGATCATATGATTGGAAGTTTGCACGAGCAGGGCACTCATTCCGATTGCATCTGCTTTTTCCTGAATTGCCGTCGAAATAAAACTTTCCAGAGGAACCTGAACTCCCAAATCAATAACTCGATACCCATAATTCTCAAACAGCGTTTTTGCCAAGTCTTTCCCGATACTGTGGACATCCTGATAAACGGTTCCCATCACAATGGTGCCTTTGTAGGAAATCTCTTCAGTGACATCAACTCCCGAGATTCTTTTCATATAATCTTCCAAAAACCCCATCACTTGTTTCATCACATCCGCTGACTTGAGCAAATGAGGCAGGGATACTTCACCACGACCAAATCCATCTCCCAATTCCTGCATGGCAACCATCAAGTGATCATTGATCAAGTCCAAAGGCATCAGCTCTTTGATTGCTTCTTTAACCTGTAGGACGATTTTATCCTGATATTTGAAGATCATTTCTCCAATTTCAAAACTGCCCGAGGATCGTTCTTTAAAGCCATCTTTGATTTTTTCACAAATCGCCGCAGTCAGCGTCAAGTCTTCGTAGCTCGTCCGTCGTTTGACAGTTTTTCCACTTTTGACTTGGGCAATTTCTTCCAGTTCTTCATAGGCCTCCATGTCGCGTTCTAAAATGATCTTCAAACCTAATTGATAATCATGAGCATCCAGGCTTTCAACAGGGACATAATGATGCGGATTAACAATAGCCGCGTCCAATCCTTTTTTGTAGGCTTCATCCAAGAAAACTGAAGTGAGAACAATCCTCATATAGGGTTTTTTAGCCAAGCCGTTGGTCAAATTCCCGACCCCGATCGTAACCCGAAGGTCTGAATCGATGGATTTAATCAACGGAATCGCATTCAAGGACTCTGTGGAAAAATTCATTCCCTTAACAGATTCCGCTCCGATCGGAAACGCGTTGACATCAATCAGCAATTGATTGGGTCGGACTCCATGAATCGCACAGTTTTCAACAATCTGCTGCGCTAAATCATATTTTTCCTGGGCGGTCAGTCCCGGCCCTTTTGGACCTGTAGCCAGACAGATGTATAGAGGATTATGAAATTTTGTAAGAGGTACCAATGCATCAATTTTGGAAACACCTTTTTCATACTCTTCCATTGAAATTGAGTTGATGATCGGTCTGCCCGGATAAACCTTGATTGCCGCTTCCAAAGCAGCAACATCGAAAGAATCGAGACATAAAACACCAGGAAAATCAGTGGTGATATGCTGGACTACACTGGGGAGCGTCGTTTTGGTATCCACTAAATTGGAATCCATGCAGACATCGATCAGGGAAACTCCCAAGTCCTTAACTTGTTCGTTGACCACTTCTTCCAGAGCATCATAGTTGATGATTTGTTCTTCATTTTCGACAGCTTCCCGAACTTTTTTGGAACCTCTAACATTCAAACGTTCACCGATCCGAATCAGGTTTTTTGAACTGTCAAGCAAGACGGCGTTTTGTCCCCCTGAAATGTAGGTGCCTCTTTCAATTTCCCTTGGAACAGGCTTTTTTCCTCGCACATACTCTGAAATGGTCCGAATATGCGCCGGAGTCGTCCCGCAGCATCCACCAATAATATTGACTCCATATTTCTCGACAAACATCAGCAGATGATCTGCAATTGGTTTTGGGCCGACCTTGTATACTGTTTGACCATTTTCCGAAACAGGAAGTCCTGCATTGGGGATAACCGAAAGCGGAAGCTTGCAAAATCGCGACATTTTTTCAACCGTAGGAATCATCAAATCAGGACCAATGGAGCAGTTGATTCCAAAGACATCAATGCCGATATCCTGCACCGTGGTCAAGGCCGCATGAATGTCCGTATTGAAAATTTGCATCTTGCTGAATTCATCCACAGTCACCTGCACCATGATGGGGAGCTTCACCTTTTTTTCCTTCATTGCTCTTTGCCCGCCAGCCACTGCAGCTTTGACTTCTAATATATCCTGCTGGGTTTCATAAAGCAGCACATCAACCCCACCGTCAATCAATCCCAAGACCTGATGAAAGAAATTCGATTCAATCAGATCCCATGTGCCTTTGCTCAAATTGGCATGTGTACTGGAAAGCACCCAATTGGAAGGTCCGATCGAACCTGTTATGAAAAGTGGGCGACCATCGTATGCTGTTGTTGCCATGTATTCTTCACGCGCTTTGCATCCTGCTTCAACTCCGATTCGGCTGCAGTAATAAGCAATTTCCTCATATGAAAGATTATGCAGATCGAGATTATAAGGAATCTGCCTGAAGGCCTTAGTATCGATTTCCTGGAAATCAAATTCTTTCATCCTCAATGGCGACGATCCCAAGGTGTTGGTTTCAATGGCATTGGCACCTGCTTTGAAATACTCTAAATGCAGATTTTTGACTTCGTTCGGGTGAGAAAAATTGAGGAGATCACTGCACATTTTAAACGACGAACCTCCAAAGTCCTCATCGCTGAGCTTCAAATCCTGAATCATAGTTCCCATCGCCCCATCGAGGACAATTATCTGTGTCTTTAATGCTTCTAAGAAATTCATATTCATTTATGCTTGTTTGTGATTTTTAATTCCGCTGGCGAGAACCACCCGAAATGACTCTCCCCAACGTTGAGCGTTAACTTCAACCGCTATGGAATGTAAATTGGCAATGGTCATCATTTCCCTCAATGACTCATGGTCAAAACCTAACCAGATATGTCCCAGTTTTTCACGCACCCATTCTTCCTGATGAGGAGCCAGTTCCATAATCACCAATCTCCCTCCGGGGCGAAGGATTCGTATCGCTTCGCTGAGCCCCAGCTGAGGGTCCCGAAGGTGATGTAAGGACTGTGAAAAAAGCGCTAGGTCAACTGAATCGCTGGGGATGGACAAGGCTTCAATACGCTCTGCAAGCAGAGAAACATGTTTAAAATTTTGCCGCTTCAATCTCTCTTGAGCTTCAGCTAGAACCTTTGGATTATTTTCAACTCCAACGACAGAACGAGCAAACCGCGCGATTTCCATAGTGATCGTAGCATCTCCACATCCCAAATCCGCAACATCGATTTCGGGCATAAAAAATCCCAATACCCGTGACCAGGTCAACCATGACTGACCTGGTTCCAACAGTCTTTGATTTAAGCCAGAAACACTGTCCTCCCGCTGACGGAGAATTTCTTTCAGGCGGACCTCGTCGCGAAATGGATCCTGCAAGGCCGCTAATTGCTCTTGAAGATAGTTCCACAGCAGTTTCAATTCAGAATCAAGATTGTCTGCTTCAAGCAATTGATAATATGTCCAAACTCCGTTTTTACGTTCAATCAAAAGCCCTAACTTCTTCAGGTGACTCAAGTGACGTGAAACACCGGATTGCGCCAAGCCGAGAACGGAAGTCAATTCGCTCACATTCAAAGGAACCTGAGCAACAAGATTTAAAATACGCAGGCGGGTTTCATCGCCAAGAATACGAAGAGCTTGAGTGATTTTTTCCATAAACAATCAAAAAAATCCCCACCACAAGCAGACGGGGTATTTTGCTTTGGGCCTCCGGCGGCAAGCTTTAAAAAGCTTGACCAAACTTGGTGTTAGGCCTGCGGCGCTTAAAACGCTGCGATCAGCGGGGTATTAAGCCGATGCTTCGCAGTAAGTTGATGGGCGACAAACTATTTTGATCTTTTGATAAGAGGAATATACAGTATAAATCACTAAATGTAAATATAGTGATTTAATGTTTTTAAATTTTAATTGCTGTTTGTTTGACTGATGCTACGGTTATCAATCTTGCAGAAAGCAGTTGTTCGTCGAAAGCATTCAACAACAAAAGAAAAAATCCCAGCTGTGAACAGACGAGGTATTTGCTTAGGGCCTCCGGCGGCAAGCTTTAAAAAGCTTGACCAAATTTGTTGTTAAGCCTGCGGCGCTTAAAACTCTCCCAGCAGCAGGGTATTAAACCCGATGCT
>JADGAV010000053.1:0-17356 GCA_015231825.1 SAR324 cluster bacterium | reverse complement strand
GGACGGAATTAAGCTCGACTTGAAGGTATCTGAAAGAGAATATACAAAGATCCGAGAAAATTTTTGATAAATTTATAGGGGAAGTGTCATGCTCGAACCTGATCTACAATCTACATTTTGCGCATTGATGGCCATAAGCCGCGGACTGGACATGCTGAGCACCTGGCTGGTCACTCCAAAAATGACATTGGAAGCCAATCCTGCCATGAAAAAACTCAGATGGCGGACACTATTCCTGATCAATCTTCCATTGCTCGGATTGCCTTTTCTTCATCCTGGTTTTTCGCTCACAATGATTGTTTTGAGTTTTCTCGTGGCGGGAAACACACTGAGCAATGCTGCTTTGAGCAGAGGTCTGGGCGAAAAAAGTCATTTGAAAAGCATCAAAAAAGCCGTCAGGGGTAATAGTCTGCCAAAAGCTCTCGGCATGAACACATTGGGAGGAACTTCGGTCGCAGGAGCAGGAGTTTTGTTGATGAGCCTTTCAGAAAAACCATGGCAGGATTTACTTTGGTGGGGCGCATTGGGAATTGTTTGCTATGGATTGACGGCTCTCCTGCACGTCAATTTGAGTTTGATCCGTCTTTTCCACAGATCCACAAATAAAAGGTCCGGCCTCAAGCAATCCGGAGCAGTCAGTGAAAAGTTTGAGATCCTCCCCAGAGAATCGAAATCAAAACAGGTACTGCTTGAACTCTCTTCCTCGCAGTATGAGCAAATCAATGCAAAAGCAAAACTTTTTGGGAAAGGTGTCGAAGAATTCTGTCAAATGGTCATTATGGACAGCAAGGCAAAACTAAAATGAAGAAGTGGCACTAATATTGCTGAGTCAAACAGCAGCGCAGGCACTAATTCTATCAGTTCTTTTCTTTTGTTGAAAACTTCTGATTGATCGTTACCCACAATGCCTGCGTTTCTCACCCCAGCGCCTGATCCAGAGACTCAATCACTGGATTGATATCCATCTCACAACCTACAGAAAGCCGAATCAGATAACGAGGCAAGCCCAATTCTTCCAGCGCTTCGTCCGGTTCATGATAATGTGCAAGAAGCGTGTAGGGGCAAACGATCGTCTGGTTCGATCCCAAACTGGGAGCTTTCAAAATGTGTTGCAACGGAGCATCATAAAATTTCCGAAGACCTTCCATGCCAGGGCGTTTTAGGGTAAAACTCATGACGCTTCCAGAACCCGTAAGAATTCTTTGAGAAACTTCATAGCTTCGGTGAGACGGGAAATTATGAAAATACAATTTTTCAATGCCTGGGTGCCTCTGCAGAAATTCAGCAACCTGCAGGGCATTATTTTGAAAACGTTCCATTCGCACTTCAAAATCCTCCAAGCGTTGCCAAAGAATGGAACTTTCTAATGAAGAAAGTTCAACTCCCCACTGACTCTGATAGTTCGCAATCGTTTGTGCAACCACAGAATCGTTGAGCAA
Source organism: SAR324 cluster bacterium (assembly GCA_015231825.1). GTDB lineage: Bacteria > SAR324 > SAR324 > SAR324 > NAC60-12 > JADGAV01. The sequence goes on along the minus strand of JADGAV010000053.1, from coordinate 15,917 downwards.
AACAGCACCGCCTGCATGGTCGTTTTTTCCACTAAAATATTTGGTTGTACTATGCAGAACAAAGTCCACTCCTAATTCAAGTGGATTGCAATGAAGTGGCGTTGCAAAGGTGTTGTCGACAATTACCGGAATTTTGTGTTTTTTTGCAATGGCAACGATGGCTTCCAAATCAGGCACATCATTGAGCGGATTGGTAATCGTTTCCGTGATGATCGCCGCGGTCTGTTCATTAATCGCAGCCGGTAATTGATCCATTTCATCGACCCCGATAAAGATATTTTCCACATCACCCGTTCGCTGTTTCGCATAAGTCAAAAGAGCATAGGTATCGGTATAGAGATGCCCGACGGCTATAATTTGCGCTTTCCCTGGACGCCGCACCAGCGTCAACAATGTGGTGATAGACTGCATACCCGAAGGAAAAAGAAATCCGTATCGTGCCTTTTCGAGGACACACAGACGATCGATAATAGCATCTTTCCAGGCTTTAGATTCGGCTTCAATTTCACCTAAAAAATATGCAGCATTGCGGCTGGAGAGAACTGGACCTCGCTGCATCCGTAGTCCTTTCAATTCGGCCATCTGACGGTCCATATTACTCAGAATAGCACCGCCTTGGATTGATTGTTGTTCACTATTGAGAGGCAAAACCCAATAATTAATCATACCCACCGGCCATGGTTTTTCAGGAAATCTATCGGAGATGACAAGGATGGGAATTCGCAAAGATTTTGCTTTTATTAAAAAATCAACTTCATTTTCTAAAAACTCCAAAGCATGTCTGACATTGATCACCAGCAATTCATCTTTTGCTTCAGAAAATGGAAGCAATGCTGAAAAATCATCCGGACCAGCTGCTGCAAACACGGTCTTCAATCCACAAAGGGACCCTTCGAGCGAAAAAGGATCACCTGCTTTGAAATCAGAAATCAGCTTTAACGTCATTTGTGGTTTGGTGAGCAGCAAATAATCCATCAACTCCATTGCAGCTGTTTTCAGTGATGCATAAACCCAGCAATGGCGAAGTTGGTAGTGTGTTTTTAACCCATCCTGTATCCGGCAAAGAAGCGGGTTATCAACAAAGCGATAGTAGCCGTAATCAAATTCAATGCGGCCTTCCTGCCACTCCAGAATTTCATCCAGGGAAGAAAGCGTCGCTGTTACCGAATAGGGTCCATTGACGGGTTCTGCTTTTCGCAAGGTTTTGCTTGTTGGCAGACTTTCGAAATGGGAAAAAGGAAGCCGTGCGCTAGTCATGGATTTTCTATTGCAATTGAGAGGATGTTTCAATCAATTCGTGTGACATCAAAATCTTTTTTTTCGGAACTATAAGTCGCCAAAATCGCACCATCGCGTTGTTTGTTTTTTATCCCACATACGAGGTATTGAATGTTCGGTTGACGGGGTTCTCCGTTCCACAAAGCATCGGATTTGTCTTTATCTGAAAAATATGCACCCACGTCCGGATGAGAATGAAAAATAATTTTAATGCGCCGTTGCCGTTTCTTCAAGCCACGTTCCAATTTCACTTGTTCAATGGGTTCGATCATATAGGCATTGCGATTGTTTCGAGGATACAATTCAGGATCTTGTGCATGATATTGATCCATCAAGTTTTTCATCGGATGGACTTCCTCCAGTTGATCATCCTCTATTTTGCCGCTTATCATCCCGCAAGCTTCTTCAGGATAAGCTTCAATTCCGTAGCTGTAACATTGGTCTAAAATTTCTCGACTGATTGCGATCATAGTCAAATGCAATGATTGAGGTTTGAAATGAGACTAGTACCGGAAAGAGCGGTCTTCAAAAGACTCAATTTTTGGTGAGATGCTGACGGATTTCTTCGACCACCATTTTTTTGTTTCGTCTGTATTTCTGCCAATAGAAAAATTGTTGGAAAACATAGAGGCCCACCAGCAAAGTTGTCCCACCCAGAATGAGAAGACTGAGTATCGGATATTGATAAAAAATATTTCTTATGAACCTTTCAAAAACCAACATTTAGAATCAATGTGAAAGCAGGTTAAAATGAGCTATTCATCCGTGTTTCAAACATCATGATTTATCAGGGTAGTTTTGACGAAAACCAGGTTTAGGGAAGTTCGAGAGCGAGGGATGGTTCCCAAGATCAAAAAAATCGTTCAACGTCTGCTTCATTTACCATTCACCATTTCGATTTGGTCAGGATTAGTATATCTCCATTTAGAAAAATCTGACAGGTTTTTGTCAATACCCTCCTCATCATCAAGAAAACGACGGAACTCAAAATACAGTTGAAAATGTTATGGCGAAAGAAAGCGAAAAATTTTGCTGTTGGTTTCGATTTCTACCTCGGCTCCCAACGATAGAGTCATGCAAGTTTCTCCATGTCCGGAGGGAACACCATAGACTATGGGAAAATCCGCATCGTGAAAAATATCCTCCAGGATTCTCAATAAATCCGTCTGTTCTCCGCATCTTGTCATTTCTCCGAAAACCAACCCCTTGAGACGACCGAACTTCCCGGCATTTTGCAAATGGGCCAGCATCCTGTCGATTCGATAAGGCGCCTCATCCACATCTTCCAAAAACAAAATTCGATCTTCCGTCTCAATTTCATAAAAAGTTCCTAACGATGCGACTACTAAAGAAAGGCACCCTCCCGTCAGTAGTCCTTTTGCATGTCCCTCACAGAGGATTTGAACCGGAAACGAAGGATATTGTTCAGAAAAAAGAAGCGCGCGCAATGATTCCTGTGTTTGCTCTTTTTGAAGGGATTGCAGAAATTGTGAGGTCGCCAATCCGGGACCATGATAAACAACGACTTGACAAAATTTTTGCAGATACAGCAAGAGACTCGTCGCATCACTCGAGCCAACGACTATTTTTTGATGAGCAGCAATGGCTGGTCTATCTAAATAGCGCAGCATTCGGGAAGCACCATAGCCTCCTCTCGTAATAAAAAGGGCTTTGATATTCGGATCTGTGTAAAAATCCTGAAACCGTTTACTTCTGTGCTGGTCGGTTCCTGCCAGATAGAAATGCTGCTGGTCGTGACCCGGCTGCAGCTTAACCTGCAAGCCCCATCTTTCCAACACAGAAATCGCTTCGGCAACCAGATGTTGATTTTTTCTGGCTTGATGACTGCATGGAGCAACAAGACCCACTGTGTCACCAATTTTGAGTTTTTGAGGAAGAATCATCGTATGCTTCTCACTAACAATTTCATAAAGCAAATAGAATGCAGCGACTTAATTTTAGGAACATGCAATCGTTGCTCGTTTTTCCCCAACCAGGAATATTAGAATCGGTATGAAAAAGGATTATTTGGAGTCCAGAATAGTCAGGAAAAAAGCAGTTTTTCTTCTGTTTCTTGTGCTGTTCATGCTGCGCCTTTTTCATATCAACGCCCCCATGGTTGACCATCACAGTTGGAATCAGGTATCGGCTGCATCGATGGCAAAACATCTTTACCATGACTGGAGTACTTTTTTTCGACCAAGCGTTGATCTCTATCCCTCTTTAGAAAGCACAAGCACAGTTTATGCCCAGGAAATGCCCCTCTATCATGTTCCGATTGCATTGTCCTATTACTTGTTCGGAATTTCTGAATGGCCGGGACGGCTGGTCAGCATTGTTTACGGCATGATCGGGTTATGGTACTGGTTTCTTCTTTCAAGGAGATTATTTGGGGACAAGCTTGCAATTCTATCTGTGCTTCTGGCGGGCTTATCCCCTCTCAACTGGTATTATCATCAATCCATCATGACCGACAACAGCATGGTCACTGCGATGATTATTGGATTTTATTACTTTTACCTTTGGTTGGAAGAAAACAAAACTGAAAAATACTTTTGGTACTCCCTCCTTTGGACTGCATTGGGAGGACTGTTCAAAGCCTATGCGCTGGTAATCGGCGTCGGATATTTCCTGCTGATCTTGTTCCGAAAAGAATACAGTTTATTAAAATCGCCAAAACTTTACTTTTTCGGAATATTAGCCTGGTTGCCATCCATACTCTGGATCTACCATGTTCAAGGGCTCGGGGAAGGACGGAGTGAATTTTCTAACGTCAATTCTATCCTGCACCCGGAACTACTATGGAGCTGGAAATTTTATCAGCGAATTTTCTTTGCTCGATTGATTGACCAGCTGCTCACCCCGTGGATTGCAATTTTCTGTATGATAGGAATTCATCAATGCCGCATCAGCGAAAAAAAGTTTCATCCCCTTCTTGCCTGGTTGGGAACATGCCTGATCTATTTGATCATTGTCCAACGCGGAAATTATGTTCATGACTATTATCAATTGATTTTCGTACCAGGATTGACATTATTTGCAGCAATAGGAATTCTTCGATTCTGGAATTGGAATTTTCTTGGCCTTTTTTATCGTAAACTCTGCTTATTAAGTATCTCGTTTCTCTTTTTGCTGCAAAGTTCAATTTATACCTACAATCACACCCGTTCCGACATCGGTTCTTACCAAACAGGCAAAAAAATCTCAGAATTGAGTCAAACTATAAACGAAAAGGCACTAGCCTTTGATATTGGAGCAAACAAACGAAATCAATTGATTTATTATTCAAATCTTAAAGGATGGTTTACCCCAGATCTTAATATGGAAAAATTAGAACAATACCGCAGTCACGGAGCTTCCTGGCTGGGTGTTAATTTATTGCAGGAGTCGCATTTTAGAAACTATCAAAATTTTTTACAGCAAGTCGAAAAGAAATATCAAAAGGTTTGGGAAAACCGAGCTTCAGTCGACCGTTACGGCCGTTCTGTTATTTCGCAAGTGTACGATTTACGCGGGACTCGTTTCTGAAATTTTATTGAGGAGAATTCAAAATGGGTTGTCTGGCAACGAAGAAGCTGACATTGGAGAGAAGCGAAAGGTGTGAAATCAATGCACACCTTTCGGATTGCTTCTGGAAGTGCTTTTATTTTTTCTTTTTGTTGACTGCTTCTTTCAATTTCTTACCAGCAGAAAACTTGACGCTTTTGGAAGCTGCAATTTTGAGAGGTTCCCCAGTTTGAGGATTACGTCCAGTACGAGCCGCACGTTTTCCAACAGAAAAGGTACCAAATCCAATTAAAGAAATTGAATCTCCTTTTTTCAACGTTTTTTCAATGGTTTCCAACGTGGCACTCATGAACTTTTCAGCATCTGCTTTTGTTTTACCAGTTTCTTCTGCGATTGCTGCGATCAACTCAGCTTTAGTCATAGTTATTTCCTTCCAATATGGATTAGTTAGGACCATCCGTTTGGGAATCAAAGATTCCGACATTGATGATTTTAGGTAGGTTGGCCGTCCTGGTTTCCCTCCCGAATTTTAAAAGAAGTTGAATACTCGACGCTAAAAACGCCCTTGCTTCGTCTATCGCCCTTCATTGTAGAAGTCAAGTCTTCACTTGTATTTATGCGGACTTTTAGCAGTTTTCCCGAAAATTTATGTTCTTTAGTATAAATCTGACTCAAAAAACGAGCATTCACCCATTGATTACAACATTCTACTCTCAAAATGGGAAGATTTAAATCATCGAATCTATAGATCAATCCACTCCGTTGCTTCCATCTCCAAAAGAGAAAAAAATAGTATTAAACTAAAATATTCGCTAAAATAGTTAACTCCTTATGAATTTCACGATTCTTGAATAACTTGGCAATTCAAATCACTTTCAATACTCACGATTTTAAGAATGATTGAACAACAACTGGAAAAAACAAAAGGATTTGAGTTTTTTGTAGGGCTCTCGATCATCGGGCACGTTATTATTCTGCTGATCGTGCTTGTTTTCAATCCGACTCCAAGCAAAGCAACATTTCAAAAATCAGGGGTTCGAGTCGGAGTCAAATTTGCTTCGGTGAAACAACAGGTTCAGACGCCGGCATCTTCTCTGAATTCTACACCAAAAGAACTGAAGGATGCTAATGAGGTAAAGGAAAAGCCTGCTACCGAAGTTGATTCATCCAAAGTTAAAACTCCACTTCCCAAAAAAAAGATTGCCAAAGTAGTTCCTCCAAAAAAACCTGTTCCCAAGCCAAAAGAAAGAAAGGTGGTTGCTGAAAAAAAGCCGCCTCCACCAAAACAAAAAATTATCGCTCCTGTTAAAAAACCGGTTCTACCCCCGAAACCGATTGCAAGTAAACCAATCTACGTTCCAAAAAAATTAATTTCACCTCAGCCAAACACTGCCAAACTTCAAGCACCACCTCTGCAAAAAGCCCGGGAGTCAGTCAAATCCCTGACAAAACCGACTGTGCCTATTCCATTACCAAAATCAAAACCGAAACTTGCTAAAAAATCATTGCCTAAACCGCAACTTTCCCCTCTTCCAACGACCGCAAAAAAGAGGCCTAAAATTCAGCCAAATCCCGTTCTTAAGAAAATACCAAATACTCCGGTGCCAAAATTTCCGACGCAAGCAAAGAAATATACGCCTCCAAAAATTGTAAGCCCAAAAAATCCTAAGGATTTTGAGCAATTGACTTCCTTACCAAGTGAAACAATTGCAGCTCCGAAAAATCCAAAACCCGTTCAAAACATAGCACAGCTTAACGACATCAAGATACCTGATGCAGTAAGGAAGCCGGAAGATGAAGAACTTCCCAGCCCTATTGATTTGCCTTTGGCGGCCAAAATCGAAAAAATAGAGAACCTTCCTAATCCGGTCAATGTGCCGACGGCTCCTAAGTCTGATATACTAGAGCCTCCCATGGACAAACAAAAGCCAATGGATATCGTACCTGAAGTGGTGAAAGATTCACAAAATAATATTCCATCAAAACCCGATTTGAATCAATTGAACGCACCATCTAAACTTGCACCGCAGGGTCTTCCTCCTGAAGGAAACCCCAACCCGGGTTTAGGTCGTTTCAGACTCCAACAAGCTCAGGCCTCTTACAATGCGCAGATTTACACGGCCATTAATAAAAATTTCTATGCTCCAGAAAATTATAAGAACTTAAATGTTCAAATTGAAATCACCATCGGCCTTGACGGAGAGCTCCTTGAATACCGGCTGATGCAAAGCAGCGGAATCGAAGCATTTGATCTAACTGCAATCAATGCTGTCAAAACAACTCAGTTACCCCCTCTTCCCGGGGAAATTTCAAAAAATCCTCCATACATCGTGATGCTTAAGTTTTAGTATGAAAAATTAAGGCTATAAGCGGTGTATGGAATTTGTAATCTTCGCTTTTATTAAAAAGTTTGTGTTTCTTGCACGATTGAAGTTTTCTAAAAAGCTCATCCCTTAACCGGGTGGAGGCAGAACAAAAACGGGTATCCCTCAAGATTTCCTCCACTGAAGAAAACAGTTATCCTTCAATAAATACAAAATGAGCCGGCTCCGTACATTGAAGAATTTGTACATCAATTTTTTTCTATTTATCCGGGTATATTATGGTTTTTCAAAAATTTAAGCTGGGAGCATTGTTTTGCATGATCCTCTTGCTCCCATGGATTGTTAGAGGACAAATACGTTCAACAGAGGTAATTGAGTTTGATGATCCGCGTTTTTCAAGATTTGTGCTTTCGGTAAAGCCTTTTGCCAGCTTTGAAGACCATCCCCGATCAAAAGGATGGTTGAAAGTAATCGAAAAGAATTTGTGCTGGAGCGGCGTTTTTAAACTGCACGAATCTCAAAACAAGTACTGCCATGTTTCCGGAAATCATCTTGATCTGCAACTGCAGATGGAAATTAAAAAGGCAGGAGAGGTTCCCACACTTTTGCTGACTATGGCCGATACCGAAGGGAATGCTTATTTTAATCAGCAGGTCCCCCTGACTCAAAATCGTTTAAAAGAATCAGAAGTGATGACCGCTGTCAATCAAATCACTGAAAAAATCACCACCCGACCCGGGATTCTGGGATCTACCATCGCATTCACTTTCAAACAGCCTGGCTACGAAAAAGTTATTGCTCGAATCAATACCCACGGACAAGATTTACAGGCGATTTCCCACAATCAGTTCATCTCCATTTCTCCAAAGTGGAATGCAGTAGGATCCCGAATTGTTTATACCGTAGTCAGCAGTAAGGGAACTTCAGTGATTTATGATGACCTGCAGGGAAAAACCACCCCTTTGATTCGTCACAAAGGTGGAAATACGGGGGGGACGTGGTCGCGGGACGGCGACTTTATCATTGTTTCATTTACGAGAAAGGGAAATACGGATCTTTATCAGATCGATCTCAAAACGAGAAAACTCAAAAGACTGACAAGTCACCACAAAATTGACGGTTCTCCTTCATTATCCCCCGATGGAAAAGATCTATTATTCGTTTCAGACCGCGGAGGCAGCGTCCAAATTTATAAAATGTATTTGCCGACAAGAGAAATCGTTCGCTTGACGTACACCGGGAGTCGCAATACCGATCCAATCTGGAGTCCGGATGGTTCTCTGGTCGCCTTCACAAAACAAATTGGCGGGAGAGACCAAATATATGTGATGGATATGTTCGGTGAAAATGTTCGGGCAATCACTCGCGGACCTTATGCATCCGAACAGCCGGCATGGTCACCAGACGGCAGGCAGATTATTTTTTCTCAAAAAAGGGGCCGAGATTTTAAATTGCACCTTGTATTTTTAGACGGGGAAGGATTGCGGCGCTTGACCAATGGTGAAAGTTCTCCGGCAGGATTTGAAGAAAAATCCCCTTCATGGTCACTTCGTCGCTTCTAATGATGTAGGAGAAATACATGAAAAACAAAATTTCAATCTATTGGAATAGAAATCGAAAAGTTTTTGATAGAATCAGTTTCTTCAGTTTCTTGGCAGGCATTGGAATTCTCAGCTCCTGTGGATCGTCGCAGCCTCAGTCGACACAGGCCGCGAGCCCCCAGCCCAGCCCCTTAAGGCAGCTTGAAGCACGGGTAAAAGCAATGGAAGGCAAACAATCCAGGCTGATCCAATTGCAGGCAGAAGTCGATGCTCTAAAAAGCAATATCAAAGATCTCGAACAAATCAAAAGTAATCAAAATCTCTTGATCCTGAATTTAGAGGGAAAATTTGATGAACGCATTGCTCAGATCGAAAAGAAACTTGACCAAAACAATCCAAGGTTGAGACAGCAGGCGGGTGATGCGGAAAGGCAAACCGAAAACGTTCCTGCACTATCACAAAAGGAGAAGACAGCAGCAGATGATCTTCAGTCAGGGGCAACAGTAAACTCAGAAACAGCTTCATCCGGTGATGTTGCCATTTCTCCTTCTGCTCCTTCTGCAGTAAATGTCGATCAAGTTTTCGAAACGGGTTGGGAACTGCACAAAAAGAATCAGTATTTGAAAGCGATTGAAGTGTTTCGAAAATTTAGAAAAGATTATCCTCAACATCCTAGCGCCATCGAAGCTCATTTTTTAATTGCTGATTCTTATTTTGCATTGGAAGACTATCAAAATGCAGCGGTTGAGTTTTTCGATTTTGTCGAACAAAATCCTCAATATCCCAGCACCCACGACGCACAATGGAAACTTGCCCAATCTCTTGAAAAATCTGGAGAGGTTGGTTTGGCACTGGATATTTACCAGGAATTGGCCCAGGGAAGTTCTAGTTTCCGTGAAGAAGCGCAGAAAACACTTGAACGATATGAGCAGAAGTAGCAACCAAGCTGATTTTTTTATAACGGTCAGCACCGAAGAGATCAGTAAAGAAAAACAAAAGGCACAGACCCTTCGAAAATCCCAATGGTGGAAGAACAAACGCGCCTGCAACCGTTGTTACTACTGTCAAAATAATTTTCCCGCTAAAAACTTAACAATGGATCATATCGTTCCATTGGCACGAGGAGGAAAAAGCACCAAATCTAATATTGTCGCGTGCTGCAAGAACTGCAACAGTCAAAAGAAATACTTTTTGCCTTTAGAATGGGAGGAATATCTGGAAAGTTTACGAAGCAAAAAAAAAACGGAATCTTAATTTTCTGCTATTTTTTGGATATTGCTTTTTCCAGGGCTTTGAGATTTTGGATAGACTTTTCATGTTTCGGATTGATCTCCAGTGCTTTTTTAAAGGCCTGCATGCCCGCCAAAGCATTTCCTTTCATAGAATGAATGATTCCCAAATTATTATAAATGTCAGGATTATTAGGCGAGAACTGCAGCACCTTTAAAAACCATTCCAACGCTTCATCCAGCTTTTGTTCCTGAAGAGAAATTACCCCCATATTCATAATAATTTCCGGAGCATTGGGATACACGTTTAAAACCTGTGTATTGTATTCTCTAGCTTTGTTGAAGTCTTTTAACTTCATGTAAATTTTTCCCAGCGCGATATAATTCCTGACATCCGAGCCCATTTTGAGCGCTCTCTCGAATTCCTGAATCGCCAGTTTATCTTCGTTACGAGTACGGTAAACTTCACCCAATTCATAATGCGCGTCGCGAACCAAAGTCGTTAATTCATTGGTCGGAAAAAGGCCCGATACATTGAGCATCATTTGGTATTCCATGATTCCTTCAATCATATTCCTTTCTTTTTCCTCGGGCGTGCTGGCAGTACCAGACTGTCTGATGTAGACCCTTGCAAGATTCAATCGTGCCAAAACAAAACCCGGACTCATCTGCAGCGATTTTTGAAAATAGACTTTTGCAGCACTATGATGCCCATTTTGAGCATAAGCGTAGCCCAAATTGTGCAGTGTCCTTGCTTTGTTAGGAGCCTTGTTGATGGCATCTTTCCAAACACTTGCTGTGGTATAATAGTCCTTATTTCGATTGATCGTGCCCATAATTCCGAGGATCATCACAATTGCCATCCCTCCGAACAAGTATAGTCGCAGGAATTTTTTTTGCCTGAGCCAAAAGATCAAATCGGCCAAAATCAAAAAGATGCTGACTGAGGGAAGGTAGGCTTTGTATTCAACCATTAGATCCCTTTCAGGAATGACGATATAGGGACCAAAAGCGACATAAAACCAGGCGAAGCCGAAGGCAAACAAAGGCCTCCCTTTTTTTGCAATAAATAGAGTTACCGCTGTCAAACTCAGATGAAAGGCAAAACCTGCAAATGCAAAAAAATCAACAGATTGTCTGGAAATCGCAAAATCGTGATCGATATTCATCCATTGATGCAATGGAAATATCATCAATTTCCAATACTCCAGCAAAACCCGGGACATGGTCTGCACGTGTGTCCAGGGTCCCCAAAGTGTCTTTGAGCCAAAACCGACAAAGTAATTGCCCGTCAAATAGCTGGTATTGAGCAAATACCACGTGATCAAGGCAATAAAAAGAAGCAATAGGCCGGCGGCCCATTTAATCACACGGAGCAACTGCTCTCGATCCTTCAATCGGAAAATTATTTCATAAATAAACGGAATGAGCGGCCACGTCAAAGCCATTTCTTTCGATTTAAAGGCCAACCAGGCGCAAAAAATTGTCAGGACGAACCACGCCCAAAACGTTTTCTGACGGAATGTGGACCGTCGCATCTGTAGATAGCATAAAAATGCTGAGACATAAAAAAAAGTGGCAAGTTGTCCGCTTCGCTGTGAAATATAAGTCACCGATGCGGTCAACAGGGGGTGGACTGCAAAAACAACTGCGACACTGATCGCTGCGAATTTTACTGATGTGGAATGTGCCTGCCGATTGGAAGAATTGACATAGGCATTCGACAGCAATCGGGAACTTAAAAGAAAAATTAAAAAAGCATTCAGTGCATGGAGGCAAATATTAAAGACATGAAAACTCGTGACATTCTGTCCGCTCGAAACCAGGTTCCAGTGCAGTGTAAGTTGGGGAATCGCACGTCTGGAATCTTTAATAGACAACAAATCGTTGAAGATCTTATCGAAATTGGGCAGGTCTTTGTTTTGCAGTATGAACGGAATATCATCGAAATGAAAAACCACGTTGAGGGAATCATAGTAGGCAACCCAGGTAAGCGCTATCAGTCCCAGAAACGTCGCAATTGGTGTAATCCAAACCGTTTGTGTCGATTTTAATTGCATATCCGGATTATGAAAAGAAAATGTTGGTGAATCAGAAAAAAAGAAGAGTGTCTATCCAAATTTACGCCTGAATATTTCAAGGAAATTTTAATTTGCAGGTAGTGCGTTTGCTTTTGGAGAGAGATAACGAATCGTAAATATCATTTAACTAAAAGCGCTAAGTATAGATATTTTATACGATCTTACAAGCTTTTCTTTTGCTCAGATTGTCTTGTATTGGGAGTTTTCAGGAATGGTTTTAACCAGTACTTATCTGGAACGTGCTTAAAGGAGATTGTTCAATAATTTCATCTTCATCCGCTCGGATTGCAAGAGGCACTTGGTCCTTGACATATTGATATTTGATAAAGGCAATTCCACGCCGTTGGCCATCTTTTTCAATTCGACTCAAACTGGTAACCTTCCCAATTTTGTCCTGTCCACGAAATAAGTCACTGCCTACCTGCAGCTTAAGATTGATTGGAACCGCGATAGCGACCGATTGCCAGTTCGGATGTCCCCGATGGTACATACGAGCATGTGTTTCCTGACCAATATAACACCCTTTTTTGTATGAAATATGATCCATCAATGCTGCTTCCTGGGGAAAATTATCTTGAGTATAATCCACTCCTGCACGGGGAATTCCCACGTCAATTCTAATTTCATCATAGGCTTCAAATCCAACCAGACCCAAATTGTGCTCTGTTTTCAGCAGAAGTTTTAAAAACTCTGCAAAAATCGTAAGCGGAACAATATTGACAAAACGAGGAATTGTACCAATATGAGACTGCACTGAGACCATCGGATGGTTTTGAAATTTCCACCTCATTTGATGTTCATAGCCAAGATCACAAAGTGCCCGTTCTCCTGAGGGACCAATCAAATCACAGCGGAGGTAATCCGGGGTCAACAGTTTTATTTCCAAATCTTCTCGAATATGGAAATGATCTAAATAACCGCCTACAAAGACTCCTTCTCCTGCATTCGTCAAGATTAAATATTCCTCTTCTCCAGTTCGAAGCACTTCCAGGTGATACAGAATCTTCCCTTTCGGGTGAGATAGCAGGTTGGATTGCTTTTCTCCTATCTTGATTTGCAGAACATCGTTGCTGACCATTCCCTGCAAAAACGTGGCCGCTTCAGGTCCTTCCATCGAAACCAGAGTGAACGCCTTGAGATCTATAATTCCGGCACTTGACTGCATCAACTGGATTTCCTTTTCAATTCCTTCCTCATAACTCAAAGGAAGATTTATTCCTTCATATTCTTGAAATTTACATCCATTTTTACTATGGAAATCATCGATTGCAGAAAAAATATTCATTTTCAAATATTGGAAAGATCGTGGATTTTTTGGAAAAAGAGGAGGATGCGATAGGTGAAATTGACCGAATGATCTTAAGATTCGCAGGAAACGTTTTATCCAAAAGGAGAAATCCTGAAAGAAATTTTTCACTCAGGATACGCCGTTTGAATTTATTTTACCTGATTGATAATAAAAATCAACTTTTGGAATCAAATCTACTTTGAGATAGCTGCTCCTTTCGCAATCGCTGAACAGCAATTTGTGCAGAAGACATCGAAGGGTTTCGTCGGTGTTTTCCAGATTCTTTAAAGGAAATAAAGGGGTTCGATTTTAAATAGGTTTCCCGAGTCTTTTGGAGCAACCATTCAGAAAAAGAAGACATAAGCATCATTTGTAAAAGAAATTAACCAAAGAAGAGCATTCCTATTAAAATAAAGACAGTAATCATCGCAGCAGCCAGTTTTCGATGATCTGCATAAGCCGGGTCTTTTAAAAACAAATGAAAAGCATCGAAAAATATTTGATTAGAATTTCCATTTTCTGTTGTCAGGTTCATAGTTCTCCTTGCGTAAATTTAGAATTTTCAGTACTCAAATGATGGAACTACAAAGTCTTTTAAAACCATCATTGGTTTTTCCCTTGCATGACTGAGAGAAATATCCAGAAAAACAAGAGCTAATCGGTCAGAACCAAGGCGTCTTTCTAGCTAAGCAAAAGATATACCACCGATTTTACAACCTGTTCAGACTAGGATTTCATGGGAATTTCACTAAAAAACTTCTCTTTAAAAGCAGAAGAAGCTCTAGTTTATGCACAGCAATACGCAAAAGAGTTGAATCACCAGAAAGTCGAACCGGAACATCTTTTGTATAGTCTTCTGGTGCAGGAAGATGGAATGGCTGGTCCCTATTTAAGCAAGGGAGGAGCTGACCCCATCGCGCTTAAAAAAGAGATTCAGATCTATTTGGATCACCATCCAAAAAGCGATCACCCATTGGAGCAAGTCTATATTTCCCGGATGCTTCATACCGTCATTCTAAGGGCAGAGAGAGAATCACTGCTTCGTTCTGAAGAATATGTCAGTCCGGAGCATTTACTTCTGGGTATAGTTTTTCATTCAGAAGGAAAAACGCATGAAGTATTGTCCGAACATGGAATTACTTCTGAAATCCTGAAACAGCAATTTTCCCAAACTGCAAAAAAAGAGCAGACTGCTATTCAGGCCCCAAGCGGAGTCCACCCATTTAAAGCCTATTGCGTAGATCTATTGCGATTGGCAAAGGACCATCAACTGGATCCTGTCATCGGCAGAGACGACGAGGTTCGCCGGGTCATTCAAATTCTTTCGAGACGTATTAAAAATAATCCGGTTCTAATCGGGGAACCTGGAGTTGGCAAGACCGCCATCGTCGAAGGCCTTGCAAATCGCATTATCTCGGGAGATGTTCCAGATTCTTTGAAGAGTAAGCGGCTTTTGGTATTAGATGTTGGATCAATGGTTGCGGGAGCAACTTATCGGGGAGAATTTGAGGCCCGGCTAAAAAATTTACTCAAGGAAATAGAAACCGCATCGGGAGAAATCATTCTGTTTATTGATGAACTGCATATCTTGATGGGAGCAGGAAAATCAGAAGGGAGCCTGGATGCAGCCAATATTTTAAAACCTGCACTGGCCCGGGGAAAACTCCACTGTGTTGGGGCGACAACGATTGATGAATTTAGAAAGTATGTAGAAAAAGACGCGGCGTTGGCGCGACGATTCCAGCAAATACTCGTGAAAGAACCAGATGTGGAATCAACTATTGCGATTCTGAGAGGATTAAAAGCTCGGTACGAACTTCATCATGGGGTAAAAATCAAAGATTCCGCTTTGATTGCCGCGACCAAGCTCTCCGTGCGTTACGTTACCGAACGATTTCTCCCTGACAAAGCAATAGATCTCATCGACGAAGCGGCCTCCGGATTGCGAATTCAGATGGATTCCCTTCCGACCGAGGTGGATCAATTAGAACGAAAAATTATGCAGTTGGAAATAGAATCAGCGGCGTTGAACAGAGAAGAGGACCACTCTTCACGTCAGCGTTTGAGCCGAATTCAGCAAGAACTAATCAATTTAAAATCACAAAGCGAGCATTTAAAACAACTCTGGCAGGAAGAACGAAAACAAATACGGCAGCGCCTTGCTCTGAAAGAAACAGTGGAACACACTAAAAATGCAGAGAAAGAAGCCCAACGTAAAGGAGATCTGGAACTGGCAGCCCAGCTTCATTATGAAACTTTGGACGAATTGGAACACCAGCTTCGACTTTCCAATCTACAACAGGAAAATTCAGAAGAAAATCGTTTGTTGAAAGAGGAGGTGGATGAAGAAGACATTGCCACCATCGTCTCCCAATGGACCAGCATCCCGGTTTCTAAAATGCTGGAAGAAGAAAAAAGAAAGTTGATCAAACTGGAACATCATCTCAGCCAGCACGTTATTGGGCAAAACGAAGCCTTGCATAGCGTATCAAGCGCGATCCGTCGGGCACGGGCTGGAATCCAGGATCCCAATCGGCCGATCGGGTCATTTATTTTTCTGGGTAGCTCTGGGGTAGGAAAAACAGAACTGGCCCATGTCCTGGCCCAATTCCTCTTTGATGACAAAAAATCCATCATCCGCTTTGATATGTCCGAATACATGGAAAAGC
>JADGAV010000071.1 GCA_015231825.1 SAR324 cluster bacterium | reverse complement strand
CATTTTTTGATGGAAGACTAGATGGTATTGGTCGTGTTTCTCATATAGTAGAGAAAACCCTAAGGACAATGGGGCTGGAACCTCAAATTTTGTCTGCCAATGATTCCACTGAAAATTGTCCTTCAGACAAGGGAATCGTTTATGGACGTAATTACTCAAAGATGATTTCGTCATCGTTGACTCATTCATTTCTTCGTCCCAAACTGATTGTTTGCATGCATCTGGGGTTGGCTCCGGTTGCGCGAATCGTTAGTCAACGTTACGGTGTTCCCTATTTCGTTTTTCTTCACGGAATTGAAGCATGGCAACCACTGAACTTTCGAAGACGTTGGGGGGTAATTAAAGCGAGTCGATTGCTCTCAAATTCAAAATTTACTTTGCATCATTTTCAAGAATACAACCCATCACTTTGTCATATTCCAGCGGATGTGATTCCTTTAGGGATTGGAACTGAAAAGTTTGAAACTGTGAATGCCGCTCAAAAACCTCAGATATTGATTGTGGGTCGTATGGACCAAGGTGAGCAATACAAAGGTCACCAACTCTTAATCCAAAGCCTCGGTTTGATATTGGAGGAAAGCCCGGCATCGCAAGTGATCATTGTTGGAGATGGAGATGATCGCAAGAGATTAGAACAGTTGGCAAATCGGTATTCCTATCGAAAGAAGGTATCCTTTCTGGGAAAGGTTTCTGATTTGGTTCTCTCCGATCTTTATAAAGAGAGTATGATATTTGCCATGCCTTCCAAGGGGGAAGGATTCGGGTTGGTTTACCTGGAAGCAATGGCTCATGGTTTGCCTTGTATTTGTTCTGATGTTGATGCAGCAAGGGAAGTAGTCCTGAATGGAAATACCGGTTTTGCGATCAACCCAACCAGCCCATTTGATTTTGCAGAAAGGGTTTTACAGCTTATCAGAATTCCACAGCTGAGAACTAGAATGGGAAATGCAGGAAAAGCACGATATTTGAATAACTATACCGAAATGCATTTCCAGACAAGACTGATGAATAACTTTGAAATCAATTTCTTTTCGAGACAGAATTCCCCTAAAAAATAATGGCCTTACTCTCAATATTTTCGATACTTGGATACACGTCGCTTTTGCATGTCATTCAGAAGCGAAATTTAGAGTTGAATTTATTTGTTGCAGTAACCGGTATTGTGTCAATCTTGTATTTGTTTACTTTTTTTGGGCTTCTCAGACATGCGGCTCAATTTTTCTTTTATTTGGGGTTGATTCTATTAATCGTGAACTTCTTTTTATATGCGCTAAAATGTCGAGAAATAGGAAAAGAATTTTTTTCTCCCGGAATCGTTATTTTTATAGGGTTGAGCGTTCTTTACTGGTTAAATTTTGGAGAGTTGACTTATGGTGAGGATGGCGATGTTTTAAGTCATTGGGGGTTGGTAACGAAAGAAATGTTATTGACCAGCAATTTCGTGGGTGCCAATAGTTCAGTTTCTTTGAAGGACTATCCCCCTGGTATCCATTTGTTTCACTATTTTGTTGTTTCCAATACAAAAAATACAGAAGGAACTGTGCTTTTTTCACATTTCCTTTTTTTACTTGCTCCCATAATTGGTTTTTTAAAAGGGATTTCTTGGAAGCAGCCTCACTGGATTGTACTAATCATTGCAACCGTTTTTTATTTGATTCACGCTCTTGGACTTGGAGTGGTCACGCTCCGGATTGATCACATAGTTAGTGTGTATTTTGCAATGATTATTGTGTTCTATTTTAAATCAAAGTGGAGGAGGTCAGATTTTTTGTTGTTGATTCCGATTTTTTTTGTGATGCCTCTCATTAAAAATGCTGCTTCCTTTTTAGCAATACTTGCAGTCTTTTTGATTTTTATCGATTTGGTGATTAACAGTTTTCTCAAATTCGGGGGTATTTTCGGGCAGTTGTCGCCATCTACCTATTTTTTGAGCAAAGACTTGGCCTGGGCATTGGTCATTGGAGTTGTTCTTTGCAGTACTTCAGTTTTGTCGGATTTTAGTTGGAACAAAAGAGTTGAATCATCGGGAATTTCGAAAAACTTAAGACCGCCTCGCTTTTCTCTTGCGCAAATCACAAATGCTTTCACAGCAGATGCGTCTGAAAAAGAAAAAGTAGTAATTAGGAATTTTAAAAAAGTAATTGTGAACCCAAGTCTTGGCGATGTTTCTGACAAAACAAAAATTTTTGACAAATTAAAAAAATTGACGGGAATTGATTTTTCCAGGTGGAATCTATTAAATCAAACGACCCCATTGAGTGCGCTGGAAAGAGTTGGGATCGTACTATTGATTTTTGGATTTGCTTTGTTTGTTAAACCAAACAAAATTTTCAGAATTAAAGCAACTTTGACACTTTTATATTTATCGTTTGCTTTGATTGCGTTTCTGTTTTCTTTGTTGACCTACTATTTATTTGTTTTTGGAGACTATGAAGGAATGCATGTCATGTCGGCTCATCGGTATATGAATTCATTCTTGCTTTCATTTAGCTTAGTCGGATTCGGATTTATTTTTCCTAATGGATGGGACAATGAGAAGCTAGAGAAAAATCAGAAAAAAGAGCTTGTCGCATTTTCTTTTTGCGGAATACTCGTTTCTCTCCTTTTTGTATTCACTCCTCCTGCCTCCCGAGGCCTTTTGTCTCGACAAGCTGGTTATATTTCCTCGCGTCAGATGACTCAGCCTCAGATTAATTTTATCTTATCCAAAGTTCCTTCAGAGGGGAAAATCTATGTTATTTATCAGCCATTGGAAAAGGAAAACCCTCTTGTTGCAAAGAAAGGAATACTCTATGATTTGTCACCGCTATATGCCAATGTACCGTGCGTCGCGCTGGGTAAACCATATTTTTCAGGAGATGTCTGGACTTGTGATTGGTCAGTGAAATACTGGTCGGAGCATTTGATAGAGCATGGGTACACCTATGTCTATCTCGCAAAAGCAGACGATCTGTTTTGGAAAAGGTATGGGAATTTATTTAGTGAAGGAAGAAAACCAGCCGACTTTCTTTTTAAATTGGAGACAGATTTGTTGGGTCAAATAAGGTTGAATCCTGTTCGATGAATAGGTGTTTGTTGGACATTTGGAGAATTGAATGAAGATTATTAATTTAGAGAATCCAATCCTGAATAAATGGTTGAACATCGGACAAAATAGAAGGAAACGTCTCATAATCCCTGGCATAATCGCTTCAATTGGTTTCCTATTTGTCGGAATGATGGTATGGCCCTTTGGCCCGTTAATCACTTTCCATAGTGATGGTTTCATGTACCTGTGGGGATCCAAATTTATTTACGAACCCAATCTTATCCCTTACTTAAATTATCCTCCTTTGCATTCCATACTCTATTCGATTCCGCAATTTTTTGGATTGGATAGATTTTTGGCTGCGAGCTTAGTCGATGCTGTTGGGTTTGGGACAATGATGTTTATTTGTACGAGAGTTCTTTTGGATCACACTCGATCAATTATTTTTGTAGTTTTGGGATCATTTTCACTATTTTTCTCAAATGAATTTTTGCAATGGTACTCTAACGTCTATTCGGAAGGGATTTATACTATTTTTCATACTTCTTTTGCATTGGCTCTTACTCGCTATATTCGAAATCATTCAATCAAAAATTTGTTAGTGCTTGCCAGTTTAGCAGGGCTTTGTGTTTTACAGCGCTATATTGGCTCCGTTGCTGTCATTTTTGGGTGTTTGGTGCTACTTTCTCCACTGCATAAAGTTCCACTATATCAACGGATTAAGTACACGCTAATTTTTGGGAGTGTGGCCAGTGCACCTGTAGGGATATGGTTGCTAAGAAATTGGTATTTAACTGGGGTGTTTCGAGGAACTGCCTCCGAATCAAGTCCTTTTTTACCGATCATGTTTAAATTGCTTTCAAAGTTGTCCGGATCATTGTTCCGTCTCGGTCACTTTACTCCTGATTTAAGAATCATCGTGTTTATTTTGTTAATTGCTACCATTCTCCTGGTAGTATTTATTGAGAAAGACAAAAAAACTCGATTGTTGATTGGAATTTTATGCGGGTTTATTGCTTCTTACTTGGTTTACTATGGAATTCTTCGGCAAATTGGAGCAATAGAGATGAGTTTTCGGTTAATCGTGCCGTTGGTACCCAGCTTACTGATAGTCTATGTTATTGGAATGGATCGTATTTGGCATTTTTGTTTTTCTCGTTTTCAACATCAACCAAAACTTGCAAAATTGTGGATTGGGCTGAGAAATATAGGAATTGTTATCTGGTTTCTTCTTCTTATAAAAGCGGTGATTATTGATGTGAAATACGCCCAAAATTTATGGGAAAACGGATGGGCAAATCATTCCAATGTCGTGACTAGAAAAGCAGTAGTCCAATCTGATCTTATACAATGGTTGAGAGAAAATAAGTTTGATGGAGAAATTGTTACTGTGGGAGGAGGTTATGGAGAGCATCTGGTTTTTCTCTATACCGGAAAAGGTGCAGAACCTCCTGAACTTAAGAAAAGAAAACGGATGAATGGTGAAAAACTAAAAAAACTGATTATCTTATTTAATGAAAAGTTTCCAAAAGATGGTGTGCCTGTTGTTTTTAGAAAGGGACCTCTTTTTCCTACGGATGAAGAATTAGAAACTTTGGGACTTGAGGCGTCATCACTTGAAGAAGTAGCAAATTTTTCCGACAGTGCAGTTTTTCGTGTTGTTGATTCAAAATGAAAAGTAATTTGAAAACATAAGGCTTTTTTTAAAGCTGAGCTGAAGAATTCAATGTCCCATTCAATTCAGAAAAATTCACTTAGGATTTTAATCATTCTCCCTTGCTTCAATGAAGGGGCAATGATTGGAGACTTGCTCCATGAAATTTCGAAATTGAATCCAGAGTGGGATACCTTAGTTGTTGATGATTGTTCAACGGATCATACATACAAAGTGGCTTCTGCTATGTCGCCATGTGTCAAATTGGTGGCTAATCTCGGCATTGGCGGAGCCGTTCAAACTGCTATAAAATATGCTTTCGAAAATGATTACGATCTTTGTCTGCAAGTCGATGGAGACGGCCAGCATCCTCCAGATCAAATCCGAATCCTGTTAAATGCTTACCTCACATTGCCATTCAATATAATTATTGGTTCGAGATTTATCGAAGAAATTGGATTTCAATCAACTCCTTTACGGCGAGTCGGCATTCAATTTATCAGCAAAGTGATAAGCTGGTGTTTTAAATATACCGTAACTGATCCAACCAGCGGGTTTCGGTTGATGGATAGAAAAGCTATTCAACTTTTTAGTTTGGAATATCCTTTGGACTTTCCCGAACCCGTTTCTTTGGCGATTGCCAGCGAGGCAGGATTGTCGATTAAAGAGGTGCCGGTCATCATGAAACCGCGAAGAACAGGAACGAGTTCAATAACTGGATTGAAAACAGTCACGTATATGTTACGGGTGATCGGCTATCTTTTTCTGATTCGTATTGCACGACATATATAGCCTCTATGGAATTCCAACCAACCCTTCATACTATCATCTTTTTATCAGTCTTTGTCTGTGTCTATCTATTTGTGCTGTTACGAAATACGATTAAGAACAGCATTGATCTAACTGATTTTTTATTACTTTCTTCTGTAGCCGTCATTCCTCTTTTTTATATTCTTACCCCTAATTTCTTTGTCTTTCTCGCAAAACTAATTGGTGTGAGTTTTTCCTTTTTGATTCTTTTTGGTTCATTGTCAGTGCTAGCATTTGTTTATCTCTACCGATTGAATCTCAAACTCAATGCACAGCAGAAAAAAAT
>JADGAV010000017.1 GCA_015231825.1 SAR324 cluster bacterium | reverse complement strand
TTCAAATTTTAGCAATTATCACGCATTGAAGTGAATTCAGCAAATTTAGAATTCTCAACCAGAGAAGCTGAGCTTTGATTCCTCTTCATAGATGAAAGCTCCGTCCTATCCTATTCTTGACTGCCTCACATTTTTGAATAATGAACAAAACAATCTGACCGATTTTCTTCAGAGGAAAACTTAGAAGGCAAAAAGATTTATGTTTTCAAATCGTTTGCCGGCATCGCCTGAAAAAAATATTTGAATTGGTGATTGCGCTTTTTATAACTGAGCAATTTTTGAAAATATGAATGATAATCCAATCCTTAGAACTCCATCATTTTCGAAATTATTCTCATTTGAACCTAGATTTTTCTCCCAGTCTTAATTTTATCCATGGAAATAACGGTTACGGAAAAACAAATTTAGTGGAAGCGCTTCATTTTCTCTGTAACTTAGAGTCTTTCCGCACTCGAAAAATTCTTCCGCTCATACAAAATCAGCAGGATGCTGCTTTGCTGAAATCATCGATTGAGCGGAAAAAGGTTTTGTATTCGATTCAAATCAATCTTTCCAGGAAAGGGAAAACAGTTCTACTGAATCAAAAACATTCTCGAAAAACTTCAGAACATATATTGTCCTTTTTTTCTTTGGCTTTTACTCCGGAAGATGTGAATTTGTTTCGATCAATTCCAAACGAGCGAAGGCGTTTTTTCGACCGGAGTCTTTCCTTTGTGGACCCTTCCTATTTTGTTGATATGCAGGAATTGAATCAAATTCTTGCTCAGAAGAACGCCCTGTTAAAGCGCAAAAATGGTTCTCAAATTCAAATATGGAATGAACTTCTCTCTAAGGTCAGTCAAAAGATTGCGTATCAAAGGCAATCATTTGTAGAAGCAATAAATATTTATCTTACTGATTTTTTTAATAAAATGACGGGAAGATCTGAAAATTTAAATTTAGTTTACCTTTCTTCCTTTGGGGAAGAAAATTTTGGCAGCGAAGTTCAAATCAACAGGGCGCTTCAAAATATACTGGAAAGAGAGATAAATTATGGGTATTCGCTTCTAGGTCCTCATCGGGACGATTACCGACTTTTTCTGAACAAAAAGGGGGATCGCGATTTTTTTTCACAAGGTGAATTACGAATCACTAATTTGTCTTTAAAAATGTCAATAAATCGGCTATTATCAGAGAGATATAGTTTTTGTCCCGTACTTATTTTCGATGATTTATTTTCCGAGTTAGATCCCAAGGTGAATGGGAAGGTATTGCAATTTTTTACTGAGTTGAAAAATCAGGTTTTTATCACTTCTACTGATCTTCCTCCCAACTTGACACTTCATGGAAAAACCATTCACGTTTCGAATGGCCAGCACTCCAATCGATGATATTGGAAAGTTTTTACTCAGGGTTGCAGATTTCTCTTTTATAAGGAAAAAAACATGTCCCCACTATGATCTGGGTGGGGTAGGTAATCAAGTATTGAAGATGGGGAAGTGCATCAAGGGAATGAGGTGCGTTCTTCCTCTTTTCGTTGCTTGAATACGAACTCTTCACATCAATGAAAGGTACCAATGTCAGAACAGGACGTTATCAATAACGAAGAGTACAATGAAGGAGATATAACTGTTTTAAAAGGATTGGAAGCAGTGCGATTGAGACCGGGTATGTACATCGGCGGGATCGATTCTTCTGCTCTTCATCATTTGGTCTTTGAAGTTGTTGACAATAGTATTGATGAAACACTAGCAGGTTACTGCAGTGAAATAGATGTAGTCATTCATCATGACAATAGTATTACAGTTCATGACAATGGGCGGGGAATTCCCGTGGGAATCCACGAGGAAGAAGGAATACCAGCTTTGGAATTGATCATGACTCGTCTCCATGCTGGTGGAAAATTCGATAACAGCAATTATAAAGTCTCCGGCGGATTGAATGGTGTTGGAGCTTCAGTTGTGAATGCACTGTCTTCAAGATTGATTGTGGAAGTAGAGAGGGAAGGGTTTCTCTGGAAACAGGAATACGCTAAAGGAAAGGCCGTCACAGGACTGCAGCAAATAGAGCCGAGTCAAAAGACTGGAACGAAAACTACTTTCTGGCCCGATACGACTATTTTTGATGATGAAATTGAATTTCATTTCGAAATTCTTACTCAACGTTTACGAGAACTGGCTTTTTTGAATCGAGGAATAAAAATTTCAATTCGCGATGAAAGGACGGATAAATTTCATAATTTCAAATATGAAGGCGGTGTTTCATCCTTCGTTGAGCATATCAATAAAAACAAGACATTGCTCCATGAACCTCCTGTATATATTTCAGCGGAGTCCGACGGTTTGATTGTTGAAGTAGCTTTTCAATACAACGATACATACAATGAAAGAATATTTTGTTTTGTTAATAATATTAATACTTTAGAGGGTGGAACTCACCTTTCCGGGTTTAAAACAGCTTTTACGAGAACGCTCAACAATTACGCGATTAATCACAAAATTACGAATGATCTGAAGGAAAACTTTTCCGGTGAAGACATCAGGGAAGGAATTGCGGCGATCATCAGTGTCAAAGTAACCAATCCACAATTTGAATCTCAGAAGAAGATCAAATTAACAAATGTCGAGGTCAAAGGAAAAGTTGATACGCTGGTTTCTGAACACTTGTCGAATTTTTTAGAAGAAAACCCTGTAGTTGCAAAAAAAATAGTGAACAAAGCAATTGAGGCGCAGAGAGCTCGCATAGCAGCTAAAAAAGCCAGGGAATTGACTCGGCGAAAAAGTGCTCTTGAGTTTAGTGCTTTGCCTGGAAAACTTGCAGATTGTCAGGAGAAAGATCCGGCTTTGAGCGAGTTATTTTTGGTCGAAGGTGATTCAGCAGGAGGATCTGCAAAAATGGGCAGAGAACGCAAGAATCAAGCGATACTGCCTCTCAAAGGAAAAATTTTGAACGTTGAAAAGGCCCGTTTTGATAAAATGCTGAATAGTGATGAAATCAAGACGATTATTACCGCTTTGGGAACAGGAATCGGTGCTGAGGATTTCAATATTGAAAAACTGCGTTACTACAAAATAGTGGTGATGACAGATGCAGACGTAGATGGCAGTCACATACTCACATTAATTCTGACTTTTTTCTATCGACAAATGCCATCTTTGATTGAGCGAGGACATATTTATATTGCCCAACCTCCTCTTTATAAGGTTAAACAGGGAAAAACAGAGATCTATGTTCGAGACGAACAGCAGATGTCGGAACGATTGATGGAACTTTCCAGTAAAAAACTGAAATTGCAGGTGGAAGGGAGCGATGTTCTCGCAGGGGAGGAATTGCATCGATTTTCTAAACGGTTACATCGATACTGTGAAAATTATGATCGATTTGGCTTCAGTTCAGCCTTGATTAAAATAATTGACTTGTTTTTGGAAAACGAAACCACCATCGAACTGGAAGGAGCAAGTCATATTCTTGATCAAGTGAAGAAACTGAAGGATGGAGATGACGATTTTGTTTTGAAAATTGATGAGGAAAACGAAGGTGAAAATATTTACCTCAGATTGAATGGAGAAGTGCTTACGCTTTCTACTACTATTTTGGATAATATTGATATCTATGACTATCAACAGTTGTTGGATCAGTTTCTGAAGATAAGAAAAATTTTAAAATCAGACAATTTATATGTAGAAGATGATAGTGCGCAACGCCACGTTTTTTCAAATTGGCATGAATTGAAAGATTTTCTTCTCAATTCAGGAAAAAAAGGAATTTATATACAAAGGTACAAAGGATTGGGAGAAATGAATCCGGATCAACTGTGGGAAACTACTTTAGATCCTGAATTCAGAACTTTGAAAAGGGTATCCATAGAAGATGCGGTCGACGCTGATGCAATGTTTACAGTTCTGATGGGAGATCATGTAGAACCGCGCCGTCGATTTATCGAAGAAAATGCCCTCAAAGTTAAAAATCTCGATGTTTAGTTACAGACAATATTGGTTGCAGTAAAAAATGTCCCTATCATTACCTGTTCTTGCCATCGTAGGACGCCCGAACGTTGGAAAATCCACTTTCTTTAATCGTTTGGTAAAACGTCGTGCCGCCATTGTTGACGATACTCCAGGTGTCACGAGGGATCGAAATTATTCTATCGCAAAATATGGTCGATTTGAATTTCTTTTAATTGACACCGGAGGATTTGAGCCGGAATCCAAAGGGATAAAGCATTTGATGCGGCAGCAGTCTCAACTTGCAGTTGAAGAAGCCGATGCCGTCATTTTTATGTTGGATGTCAGGGAAGGATGGACTGCTGATGACGAAGAAATCTACCGCTACCTCGTTAAATCTGAAAAAAATATCTATTTTGTTGTCAATAAAACGGACAGTGAAAAACAGCGGCAGGAAGTCTATGAATTCTATCAGTCAGGAAGAGAAACGATCTATTCAATCTCTGCACAACACAATTTGGGCATTGATGATTTATTGGAAGAAATTAATCAATCATTTCCATTGGCTCCACAAGAACAGCAAATGGATTCTTCGGCAGCAATTAAGGTTGCTGTTGTCGGGCAACCCAATGTTGGAAAGTCTTCTCTAATCAATTCCATTCTGCAAGAAAACCGGATGGTAGTTGATGAAACGGCAGGAACAACCCGAGATTCCGTTGATAGCCTATTCACCTATAAAGGCCAAAATTTTTCCCTGATCGATACGGCAGGGATTCGTCGAAAAACCAAAGTAAGTCAAAAAATCGAAACTTTTAGTATTGTTTCTTCTCTGCGCTCAATCGAACGTTCCGATGTTGTTTTACTGGTAATTGATGGTACTCAAAGTATTACGACTCAAGCAGCAAAGATTGCCGGTTATATCAGTGATCGCAAAAGGGCAGTTGTTATTGTCGTCAATAAATGGGATTTAGCAAAAGGTCGTCTTTCTAATCAAAAAGAAAAAAAGCTGGATATTTACGAAAGATTGGCATTTATCGACTATGCTTCTATAGTTTTTGTCAGTGCAAAAACTGGTAAAAATGTTTCAAAGATATTTGATTTAGTGAATGAAAGCTACCATCAATTCACCCGTCGAATCCAGACTTCAGATCTCAATACTATTCTCGAACAAATCGTTGCAAAACACTCTCCTCCTGTAAAATCCGGACGTCCAACGCGAATCTATTATGGCAATCAGGTTGTATCCTCGCCTCCTACCTTTGTTTTTATGACGAACAACCCAGACAAGACAAATTCTAGCTATGAACGGTATATGATCAATCAGCTGCGCTATCATTTCGGATTTCGAGGTACCCCTTTGGAAATAATTTGGAGAAAACGAGTTTCTAAATATAGCAAACAAACTCATTGAAAAATTATAGTTTTGCAAAGTCGGCAGCGGTTTATTGTTTCAGTGAAAAGGGAATATGCCTCACTATTTGTGGAAAGGTGTGAATGTTTATGGTCACCCTTTGGAAGGTGCGGTTGAAAGCCCAAGTATTGAAAATGTACTCGAGGATTTGAGAAAAAACGATGTATTCAGAGTCCGTTTTAATCGAATCTTTGCTTATCGCCTCCAAACTCCCCTGCGAAAAGAATACCTGGTCCTTTTTTTAAATCAGTTTCATCGTTTATTGGTTTCAGGTCTGGAGCTGGTTGATTGCCTAAATTTTGTCATACGATATCAAACAAATACCTTTTTTTGCTATATTCTTTGCGCTTTACGGGAGGATATACAGCAAGGGAAATCTATGACAGAAGCATTTCAACGGCACAAATTGTGTTTTCCACCAATTTTTATCCATTTGATTGAGGTTGCAGAACGATCTGATAACCTTGAAAAAATTATTCGCGAGATGTTAGATTTTTTTTCATTTCAAGAAAGGTTTTCACGTGAACGTCGAAAGCTGCTCACCTATCCTGTTATTGTGTCAGGAATTGCATTTTTTCTATTTTTAGGAATCATTCTTTTTGTGATTCCCACGTTCAAGACATTGTTTATTTCACAGGGTAGTGAATTGCCGGTCACAACCAGAGGAATGATTTTTTTAAGTGATTCTTTGCGTTATACTCCAGAATACTGGGGAATTGTTTCCCTGGCATTGATCGCAGGAGCTGTTTTTTTGTTTCGTTACCTCGATTGGAGCAGGATTTTGCTGCTGATTCCCGGATTTCGTTCTGTAGAAAAATCAATTCATCTGTTGTTTTATGCTCGATCAATGCTGATTATGTTGAAATCAGGAATTAAATTAAGAGAATCCTTGTCATTGGCCGAGACTTTGTTTCCTGTACGTTTGCAGAAAGAAATTCGAGAGGTTCATCAACAGATTGATTTCGGAGTATCTTTGGTGGATGCCTACGGCAGCAGCACCAATTTTCCTCCTGTTTTTGTGCATTTGGTTGCAGTGGGAGAATCAAGCGGACATTTAGTCCCGACTTTTGAAAGGATCGCTGTGCTTTACCAGGAAAAACTGGAGAGACGGATGAATCTGATCAATTCATTGATTGAACCTCTATTTACGGTGGTGTTAGCCATGGGAATATTGTTGGTATTGTTGTCAATCTACCTACCCATTTTTGATTTTGCCGGACGAATTTAATTTTTTTATATTTCCTCTTTAGATGGATTAGGAATTAATCGATAAAAAACCTACTAAAAAGACAATCTTTATCAAGATTTCTCCTCGAGTACCGATAAGAATCATATACTATGTTGCTTGTGCATGAAAAATTTGGATTCAAGGAGAAAAAATTATGTATGGATTGTCTCAGAACCTAATTGATCAGCTTGATGAATCATTTGCCAAAGAAGTCGATGTTGTTGAAGATCAAGTAGTAATTTCTAAAAAAGCGAAAAGAAAGCTGTTCAAACAAAAATTGTATCGTTGCTTCAAAATCGTTTGAATTAAACAGTTTTATCACAATGATTTTTTTCTACTCTTATGGAAATTTGCTGTTTGGCAAGGGGTTCAAAAAATGCTATTTTTAGTTTTTGACGCGTGGTGCAGAAGCTTTGTTTCTGTTGAAAATTGGATTGAATTAACGGGTGAGTAAAGAATGGCTCGATTGATCATAACCGGAGTTTTCGTGATTGCTCTGGGCTTCGGATTGTTTTTTTGGAATGGAAACAGTCAATCAGAAAAAGGTATTGAAAATTCTAAAAAAAAGTCTCTTCAAATGTCTCATCAGTTGAAAGAGTTTCTTGAGGAAGACCAATCAAGTAATTTTGATGAAGAGACGAATGATAGGGAAAGAAATCCAGATGAAAAAGTTGTCAATTTTGACGAGGGAGAAAAAGAGCAAAATTCTTCATCACTTGTTCCTATTGTCCAGAACAAGAAAAGTCAAATTCAGGAAAAACCGATAAGAAAAGCGGTGGAACAGCCTCCCAAAAAGAAATCTGCAGCTCCAAAGGAAAATGTTGTTCGAGCGAACGTTAACAAAAGGTTGTCTCAAAACAAACCATCAAGTGTCCAGATTGCAGCCCAAAAGAATCGTATTACTGACGAGGTGGAAACTGTAAAAAAGCCGGATTCCCCGCAACTTTCTCGATCAAAACAATCACCGGTCAATGAAGAAACAGATCCGTCAGTTTTGGCAACAAGTAGAAAGGCAGCCAAATTTATTACCACATTTACTAATCAGTCAAGTTCGAATTCAACTTCTGTTTCCAGCAAGTCAGGACTTTCATCCTTCGATTCTGATGAAGAAATTTTGGATGAAGACGAGGAAATTGCCTATCAGGATGCCTATAAAAGGTCCCTCTATAAAGATCCATATGATCGAGAATTTGTTTTGGAAAACGTGGAAGCTTATCATGGAGATTTGGCTAGTGCTTTGACGAAACTTGATATAGATCAAGCTGTTCGAGAGAATGATCTTGATAAGCTGCAGCGGTGGTTAAAAATTCTTACTATTGCAAAATATCCATTGGAACAAAAGAGATTGACAGAATCATACAAAGGCACGCGGTCTTATATCAAAACTGCAATACGCCGAATGTTGAATTAATTTTTTTTTTAACCAACTTCCTGAACTTTGTCCCTCCACAACCACTGTCAATCCTCTGTCTATCTAAAGAGTATTGTCAGCCGTCTTATTATGTCATTCGGTAAACCAGGGTTTTTGGTACGATCCATTTATAATGAGGAATAATCCAAACTCCTTCAAAGTCAGTTGCACTCACTTCCTTTCCTTGAGAATTTTTAATCGAATCTGGCAGAATTTTTACTTCTTTACCTTCTGGAGTGATAAACAGGAGCGGCTCATTTGCATAAAATGGTTTTCGGGAAATAAGGGCAATATGCTGACCTTTGATTGCTTCGGCGACATAGGCTACTAAATTTTCCCCAAAATCCTGAAGATGTTTGTTTTTCAAACGAGCGATGGGACGATCAGTGCGGTTGGCTCTGTAGAATCCATGAATCGTGCTCACTGGCCATTGGGCTTTAAGTATTTTCGCAGATTCCAAATCAAAGTTTTTTATTAAGAAATCGATTTTTTCG
The DNA here is from genome assembly GCA_015231825.1 of SAR324 cluster bacterium. Classification (GTDB taxonomy): domain Bacteria; phylum SAR324; class SAR324; order SAR324; family NAC60-12; genus JADGAV01. The sequence goes on along the minus strand of JADGAV010000017.1, from coordinate 83,901 downwards.
ATCCAGGCAAAAGACGATGCAAAACGGAGGTCAATTCTGATCGTTTGCAGCATTGATTTTCTCAATTCTGGAAGTAAATCCAATAAGAATAAGTCATAATAGTGAAACAAAAAGGTTCCATGCCTGTTCTCCAATGTCGGAAAATAGTGCTGCTTCTGTTCATCACTGGTCACCATACGTTCGATAATGGGCGGAGGATTCTTTTCGAGAAAATGAAACAAATGCCTAGGAGTATAAAACAGTAAAATTCTACCCACTCCCATAATTTCGCATGGGACGTTTAATGTTTCTGTAAAACGTTTTAAAGTTGATCCGGGAAGCTCAGTTGAAAGAACAAGTCGCTTCAATTGTTTTCCAAAATAAGTGGTCCAACGTTCGAGACTTGCCAAATTGTGATTTCCAGTTTCGACAATCAGATGGAGTGGAATATTAGGGAATTGTTGTCGAATCAGTTCGGCGATTCCTGCATCTTGAACTCGAATTGCACCGATTTTTTGAAGAGGTAATTGCTGAAGTACCGCTAAGCCCTGACGAATCTTCAAATCGTTGGACAATACATCCCATTGAAGAATAGGGACATATCCGCTCTGAGAACCATCGTTGATCAAGTTTATTAATTGATCTGAGTTGAGCCTTCCGAAACGACAGAGGTCTTGATGTTCTAATATTATTTCTTGTATGGATGTGTTTTTTAGTGCGGATAACTGGGAAGAAGAAGTGATGTATGTATTGAAGGTTAATTTTGTTGCAACCATAAACTGCACTGTTCTGGAGAAGTTTGTGAAGCAGGAACATCGTGGAGGATTTGACTTTGGTGCATTACAAGAACCCGGTTCGATAATTCCAACCCGAGTGGAAATTGATGAGTGACGTTTAAAATTGTACCTCCGTTTTGATGGTGCTGCTTCAGGTATTGCTGAAATAGTCTGACCGAATGCTGGTCCAATCCCGTGTAGGGCTCGTCCAGGATAAGGAATTCCGGTTTGTATAAAATTAATCTTGCTATGGTTAGGCGTTTTGTCATTCCGCTACTAAAAGTATGAACCGGTAAGTGTTTGGCATAACTCAACTCAACAAAATCAAGGGCTTTTTCAATTTGCTCAGGAAGGTTTTCGACTGAGTATAGATTGCCAAACAGCTTTAGATTCTCAAAAGCAGTCAAGTCTCCATACATGCGGCTTTCGTGCGAAATATTGCCTATTGCCTTCCGCAAATGATGTGCCGCTTCTTTATAATTGTTTCCCTTAAAAGAAATTGATCCGCTTGAAGGCCGCATTAATGAACATATAATTTGCAGCAAAGTAGTTTTTCCGGCTCCGTTATTGCCTAACAAAAGTGTGCTTTCACCGGAATAAATAGTGAGATCAATATTTTGCAGAACATTTCGATATCCAAACCTTTTTGATACTTTGTCAAGAGTTATGAGGGGAGTCTTCATGGGGTAAAAAATTATATCTATTTTATTAAAAAATTCTGATTCAGCCGATCTTTTTCGTTTTTATCCCAGACGATGACTCGTACACCTGCAAAGGGGCGTTCAGGTCGTTGCTCAAATTCAGTAGTAATTGGATAAAATATTTTGGTACTAAAAGGGAGGGCCTTTTGTCGGTTAAAAACTATAGTCTGATTCAATTCTTCCTTGTGAAGAGGAACAATGCTTATAAAGCCGGATTGAGGCTGATCACTCAAGTTTCGCAAATTAAAACGAATAGAAAATTTATTTTTATTCTTGTTTATCTGAAACTGGTCAATTGCGAGTAGTTTTCGGCTGTTCTCTGTAAGGAGGGAGGAAATGGCATCCGGCTTTTTGGAAGGCAGATTTTTGAGCTGCTTTTCCAGTTTGCTAATGTTTACCGACAAAGATTGAATCTGCTGAGAATATTTTTTTTGTTGGTCTTTTAAATTTTCAATTTGCGAATCTTTATTTTTTATTGCAGTCAGCAAATTATTCAATTCCAATTGATAATTGAATACTTTTTCCTGCGTCGCCTGTTGAGCTTGATTGTCGGATTTTTGCAATGTTTGAAGATTTTCAAGCGAAGAGTTTTTTTCTTCTAGTTCCAGTTGGAGTGCTATAATTTTTTGCTTGAGTTGGTCGAGGTTTGACTCCAGTTTTTGTGTGGTAGATTTTTGGATTTCATATCCTTTTTGTAATGATGCTGATGTGAATTCATGAACAAAATACTGATAAATTGGGATTAAAATCAGCGAAAGAAAAAAAAGTGACAAAAATGCTCCAACGACAATAAAGGTTGACCGACCAATTTCCCAGTTGTGCCTGGGCCCAATAATATAGTATTTAATTTTGTTTAGCATTGCGGGGTCATTGTAAAATTGAAAAACCTGAGCAAGGCGATTCTCTGTTTTGAAAAGCTAGACAATGTTTAACAAATTTTTTAAGCAAAAGGTATTTATTATTTCTTTTCAGGCTCGCAAATAAAGGAGAATGAAGCGTATTTTGTGATCTTTTAAATTATTTTTCGTCAATTTTAATTGATTCATCCAATTGATAACGCTGCCCTTCCAAAGATTGGACAACACCGATCAGTTCAAGTTCAATCAAGAATCCCAACAATTCGTTAATTTCGATTTCAGTTTGAGAAAACAAGGTATCAATATCTTGCGTTCCCAATTCGAGCACCCTCAATATTTTGACCTGGGCCGAGGAAAATTCTGAAAGACTAATCGTCTGCTGCTGAGGAAATTCAAAGCTAAATTCAGTTTGCGCTGTACGGGAATAAGAAAGTTGTAATTCGTCTACAATATCTTTTGCTTGAACAATCAATTTGGCATGATGTCGGGAAATCAGTCGATTGGTTCCACGGCTTGTCGCAGCTTCCACGTTACCAGGTAAAGCAAACACTTCACGATTGTGCTGCAGGCCAAACGCTGCTGTGATCAAAGCACCACTTTTTATACCTGCCTCAACAACGACAATGGCATGAGACAATCCGCTGATAATACGGTTTCTTATTGGGAAATTACGAGCCAGAGGTTTCAGTCCCATGGGAAATTCAGAAATCAAGGATCCTTGATTTTTTATAGCTTCTGCAAGAGTAGTATTTTCGGGAGGATAAATGTTTGATAATCCTCCCGCCAATACCGCAATCGTAGATAATCCCTCATCCAAAGCTGTTTGATGAGCAATGGTGTCTATTCCACGTGCCAGGCCACTTACTATGGTGGCGTTTGGAAAATTTTGCGCTAACTCGCCAATGAGACGCCGAGTGTGTTTTTTTCCATAGGAAGTACAGGATCGGGAACCGACAAAGGCGATGCAAGGATAACCAATTTTGGTAAGATTTCCGATTTTATAGATTAACGGAGGCGGAGCAGCAATTTCTTTCAGAAGAGGAGGATAATTGGGAGACTCCAAACACATCAGTTCCGCATCAAATTCTTCAATTAATCGTTGCTCGATTTGAAAACTGCTCACTTCCTTGGCTCTTGCAATGCGATGGGCCAATTGTTCAGAAATTCCGCATTTTTTTTCAATTTCTTCACTCGATGCCAGCAGGAGTTTGTCCACACTCTCAAAATGTTGGATGAGTTGCCGGAGGGTTTGGATTCCTAAGTTTGGAATAAGATTCAACGCCAGCCAATTCAGTTCTAAAGTATCCACCGAGGTCGTCCTTGAGAGTGATTAACAGAAATCGGGTGAGTTTAGTCGAATGATTTGAGATTTCGTTCTACTTCTCGTTCCATTTCTTTCTTTTTTAGGTTTTCTCTTTTATCGTGAAGTTTTTTCCCGCGTACCAGACCCAATTCGATTTTGATATTTCCCCTATTCAAATACATTTTTAGAGGAACCAAAGTCAGCCCTTTTTCACGAAGTAATCCATAGAGTCGACGAATCTCATTTTTGTGAAGCAGTAATTTTCGTTCTCTCAATGGTTCGTGATTAACACGATTTCCATACTCATAAGGGCTGATATGAAGGTTTACTAGAAATACTTCCAGTTGAGCATTGATGCGGCAGTGGCTATCTCCCATATTGACTCTCCCGTCGCGAAGGCTTTTAACTTCCGTCCCTTTTAATACAATGCCAGTTTCAAAAGTTTGAAGGACTTCATATTCAAAGCGAGCTCTTCGATTTTTAGCAATTACTTTGATGCTCATTTATTTGGTTGAGAAGGGGAAAAGTGAATTGGAAAATATCTCCAGTTGAATGACAACTATTTTCTGACTTCAGAGGGTGGACTTATTTTGCAAGTAGATCCGATCCGTTTTCCTCGAGTTGTTCAATATACTCACCAAAGTAAATGGCTGCTATTTGATCAAGATCGGGAAACTGGACTCCTATTTCATAATGACTTTCAAAGGATTGGCACCAGCGAACTGATCCTTCGAAGTATAGGTCCGTTGAAAAAAAGACTGTCAACTGATCATCTTCATTTTGTTCGACTGGCCAATTTAAGCACACTCCACCCAAGGACACATCTTTGAGGAGTGTGGAAAATTGTTCATTTTTGTGACGAACTTTTACAGTTTTATTTAGTGAAGTTCGTTGGTATTCGCGTGGAATCTCTTCTTGGGAACTGTTTCCTTCTTTTGTCGTCATGGGAATATCGTGCTTTCAGACAATTGACAACGATGGGCTAATTGTATTTTGTAGTATTTTTGTCATACTGTTGTCGGGATTGATGGTTTTTTAGGACATCATAAGCTTTTTGAATCAGTTTTGTTTTAGCATCCGCCTCTTTTTTAATCCATTCAAATCCGGAATTCTGATGCAAATCAGGGTGATATTTTTTCATCAATTGATGATAGGCCTGCTTTATTTCTGCTGAACTGGCTGTGTGAGCAACATTGAGGATTTGATAATAATTTTGTTGTATTGGTTGATTGGGATTGGAATTTTTTGGTGTTTCTTTTTTATTTTTCTGTTGGGTTTTTTTGCCAGTGTTCTGAGTTTCTGCCCCAAAATTAAATCCTCGGATAGTTTGCAAAATGTGCAACAATTGGTTTGTTAAGATTTGGTAGTTGCCTTTGACCTGACTGGCCTTTTTTTGAATCACTGAAATTTCAGCTTCAAAATCAATCAAACGAGCTGTGTGCTTTCCTGACCGATCTGCTTCCTTTGATAAACGCAAAACCGTTTTTGCTTTTTGCAACGTTTCCAAAAACTGGCGTTTTTCGGGAGTATCATCAAAGAATGGATCAGGTTTGGCTTTTAGAGGTGGTTTCAAGTTCGGACTGCTTTTTTCCTTCAGAGAAATCCAATCAAGAACTGTCGTACGTTTTCTGGCAAGATAGAAACCGATTCCACCCAATAGCCCAAAGATAGCGAATGCCGTGAAAATATCCAGGATTTGAGACGAAGTTTGATTGCTTTCTATTTCGTCTTGAATAGATAAGGCCGTTGGGTTGTTCGGATCTTGTTCCAAAACGGGTGCTAGCAGTGCTTTAGCCTTTTCCCAATTTTTTAGGCGAACTTCCCGCTTCGATTTTTCAAGCGCTTGAATAAGAAGAATCTGCTCTTCTGCAGACGAAATTAAGCGGCGCGCTTCCTCCCTGTAGGGACTTTCTTTGGGAATTTGTACCAGAATTCCGATGGCTTGTTCATAATGTTCTTCTTCGATTTTCCGTTTCCCTTCGGATAGTGCGAGCAAATTTTGATGATTTATCAAAATTTTTTCTGCTTCAAGTGCATCTGGATTGTTGGGATCTTTTAGAAGAATTTGTTCGACCAGTGGTTTTGCTTCGATCCATTTTTCTGCCTTAATTGCCTTGCTCAATCGCTCTACCAGGCTCTGTACTGTCCAGGATTTCTGATTGACTACTGAAAGCTCGGGTGGGGGACTTTCCAAATGATTTTGGTATCGACGGGCCATTTCTGAGGCGCCCTTTTCAATGAGGGTCCGAATATAGTTTTGGGGATTTTCGTGGTATAGAAACTGATGAAGATCGATTTGCAGCGGGGTTGAATTGGTTAAGATGTATTTGCCGGTAGGACTCGAAGAAAAACTGTTCACACCAACAAGAGGGATCGTATCAAGCAGGGATCCATTTTTATCGATGATGTGTGCAAAAAACTTAGATGTCGATATGTTTTTTGTCAGAATGGCTAAAAACCGATCTTGATGGATTCTTTGAAAATCCAGAGTTGTTTCTTTTTCTGACAGGTTTCTTAGGAATAATCCGTGGATTTTTGTCCTATTGTTTACATTTCCCCAAATTAAATTTCGTTCTGAGTCAAGTGATAGTAAAGTTCCCTCATCTAGAAATTCGACTTTCATGACGGGAAAATGGTGATAGTCCAGATCCTGTTTGGTTTCTTTTGTTTTCGGATTTGCGAGTTTAATTCGTTTTTCGTTTTCCAGGCTAAATGCGAGCCATTCTTCTTCGGGATCAAATGAAAAACTTTGTGGAGGAATCGAATGATCTCCTGTCCAAATGGTAGAAATCCGATAGGGTTTTTCCTCGATTTCAAAATTCTGAATTTGCTGGTTTCCAACCCATGTTAATCGTTGGGATTTTTTACTGAAATTTAACAACGAAGTTGAACTGATGTTTTGATCCTTTTCATCAAGAATATACTCCGAAGAAAGTGGTTTATCAGGTTGGATGGGAATCTCTTCTAAATCCCAAAGTTGAACCTTCTCCTTACCGGCCAAGGCTATTCGTCGAGTATAGTGGTCAAATTTGAGCTGTTTTACCGGGTTCCCTTTTGAAAGAATCTGAAAAATGGGTTTTAAACTCTGACGATCATAAACCTGAACCAATGAATCTTCATCGTTGAGCGTCATTGAAACAGCGACCAATGCTTCATCACTGCTGATTGCTGTTGTTTCTGCTGGAAAAGGTATTTCAATAGATTGTGTTTCGGTGATAGTTTTTGCATGGACAAGCGCAAAGTTGACAGTTGTACTGAGGCATAGCAGAAGACCAATCAGGGTTATATTTCGCCATGTGAAATCGGTATTTTTTTCCACAGATATTGTAAATAATAAAAGTGCTAGGAAGGGTGAGATCCCTTTAACCGCGGTTCATGACGGGGTTAAGTCAGGGATTGTGAAAAGGTGTCTGTCTCATCCTCTTTGAGAAAAGCAAAATTTAGTCCAGAGAATGTCGCGGACAGGAATTCTGAACTGAAGCAGAGAAAATAGAACGGCTAAATAAAAAAGATTTGATTAAACAGCTTCTTTGGTGAGTGTTTTTTCGAAATAATCAATGGTCTTTTTCAAACCTTCTTCAAGTTGTATCGTAGGTTTCCATCCCAACTCCTTGCTGGCTAAAGAAATATCGGGTTTCCTTCTAACCGGGTCGTCTTCTCGTTTGGGTTCCCGAATAATTTCGGATTTGGAGTTTGTCAGCTTGATTACTTCTTGAGCCAGCTCAATGATAGTGAATTCGCCGGGGTTACCGAGATTCACGGGACCGACAAAATTTTCTTTGGCCATCATTTTCATGATTCCATCAACGAGATTGTCGACATAGCAGAAAGAACGGGTTTGGTCTCCGTCTCCGTAAATGGAAAGAGGTTCTCCTTTCAGGGCGGCTACGATAAAGTTGCTGACAACACGACCATCATTCAGATTCATCCTGGGGCCATAAGTATTGAATATTCTGATTATTTTACAATCTACATTGTTTTGTCGATAGTAATCCATCATCAATGTTTCCGCCACCCGCTTCCCTTCATCATAACAACTGCGGATGCCGATTGGATTTACCGATCCCCAATAAGTTTCTGGTTGGGGATGGATTTCAGGATCTCCATAGACTTCAGATGTGGAAGACTGCAAAATGCGGGCTTTGACCCGTTTTGCCATACCCAACAAATTGATCGTACCCATCACACAGGTTTTAACGGTTTTGACAGAATTGTACTGATAGTGAACGGGAGAAGCAGGACAGGCAAAATTAAAAATCCAATCAACTTCCAAAAGAATTGGTTCCACAATATCATGACGAATGATTTCAAATCGCGGATTGTCCATTAGATGTTCGATATTTTTTTTGCTACCTGTAAAAAAATTGTCTAGACAAATGACTTCGTGCCCTGCATCCAAAAGATGCTCGCAAAGGAAAGATCCGATAAATCCGGCGCCTCCGGTTACTAATGATTTTTTCATATTTTATCTTTGTTCCAGAAATTTAAAGAATCAATTCGACGATGCTTCTCCAGCTTCTCGACAGTTTGTTTGCAAAAAGAGGCGTGTCGAGCATCCTATCCCGTGAATTAAGCTTTCTCAGTCTGCGAGTATAATTTGAAATTGACTTAATACTGCATTGAGCTTATTGTGTCCGATTATATCGGCATTCTAACAAACATGTCAATTTTCAATGGTTTGAAGAGAAAATATCTCTGCCGGGAGATGGGATCTACAATTAACAATTCTCTTAAAAGGCTTTTTCGATTAGAGTTCTCCTTATTCAAGGGATAAAGGAAGGAAATATTAGAAATGACAACCTGGAGTGTTTGTGAGTTCTGTTAAATATATGCTTAATCCTGATTTGGTTAAACGGCAGCAGATGGCGGTTGAATACGTCCAGCAGCCATGTGAGGATACCTTGGGAATTGTGACATGGGGGACACGGGGGTCCAAAGATGTCTGTGCCGCCAATAAAATGCATTATGGGGGAAATACATCCTGCTGGGAGTTAAAAAGCCGGTTCTTTCATCCTGAAATGAAATTTTACATTGACGCCGGTGGAGGAATGCAGCCCGCTGGAGAAGCGGCCGGGCCATTTATCGGTGACATACTCCGAGGATTGGATCATTTGGTACTGATTGGGTTTTCTCACTATCATTGGGATCATATTGTTGGGCTTCCTTTCAGCGGTTATCCTTTTATTGACCGAACTTGCCTTTATGTTTTTGGACCCAAATCGGGACGCATTGGACCCAAGGAAGCACTGGAACAAGGATCATTGAAAAAGCCGTTTTTTCCGGTTCCATTTCAGGAAATCGGGCACCATTTTCAATTTAAAGGGATAAGACAGACGACCACTACGGTTGGTTTGATTCATAAAGATGTCCTCGGAATCGAATGGATTTCTAAAATTCTCTATCAAAAGAAAATGAATAATCCGAAAGCGACAGTCGAAATTCCCCGCGTTCACTATTCTCCTGAGTACCGAAAAAAAACAACGGTCTCCCTTCGAGAGTGTACCAAAATATTTATGAATTCAACCTTTCATCCCGACCCTACGATCACATATTGTTTTGAAATGCCTAATGGAGAACGATTTGTTTTATTGACTGATCATGAATTGCAGGAGAGTGTTTCACTGGGAATGCTGCAGCTTCTTCAAGATGCAGATTGTATGATTGTAGATTGTCAGTACAAATTTGAGGAATATAAAAACATGTACACAGGGTGGGGGCATGGATGTGACGAGTATGTCGTGACCCTTGCCAAAAAAGCAAATATCGGATTCTCTCTTCTGCATCACCATGATCCCAAGCGAACTGATAGCGGAGTGGACATCCTGACCAATAATGTTGCAAAAAGTTGTCCTGATACCGTGGCGGCCGGAGACTATGGGATACTCATTATAAAGTAGAGTTTTGAATTTTAATTGGGAGAATCCTGCCCTTGGTTCTGTGTCACCGCATTGAATATAACCTCTCCAAAATTCGTTTTTTTTTGAACGAGTTAATCCAAATAGAACACATAGATTTGCAATCGAGTTAATCCCCCGTAATTACGATCACTCTAAATAATTTGGTAATTATATAGTTAGATCAAAGAAGATAAGGAGCGAATTGAGTTGACACTTAAAATCTGTAAGTGAGGGACAGAAACGGACCCTATTAATATTCCATATGTAGAGGAAAATATGTTTCAAGAGGATAAGAAAAAAGAATTGGAGCTGGCTATTGCCCAAATCGACCGCCAGTACGGCAAAGGATCGATTATGAAAATGGATGATTCCAAAGTGTTTCATTTTCCAGCTGTCAGTACGGGTATTATTGGATTAGACATTGCTCTGGGAGGAGGGCTGCCTGTTGGAAGAATTACGGAGATATATGGACCAGAGGGCTCAGGTAAAACGACGGTCTCACTTTCTGTGATCGCAGAAGTTCAAAAGTTAGGAGGGACGGCGGCCTTCATCGACGCAGAACACGCCCTGGATGTGACCAACGCCCGAAGGTTAGGTGTCAAAATTGATGAATTGCTGCTTTCGCAGCCTGATTATGGAGAACAAGCTTTGGAAATTTCAGATATTCTGGTACGAAGCAACGGCGTCGATATTGTTGTTGTTGATTCTGTTGCTGCTCTGGTACCAAAAAGTGAACTGGAAGGAGATATGGGAGACACCCATGTTGGACTTCAGGCGCGTTTGATGTCCCAAGCTTTAAGAAAATTAACCGGATCGGTTGCGAAATCCAATACAATTTTTATTTTTATCAATCAATTACGCATGAAAATTGGGGTAATGTTTGGAAATCCTGAAACGACAACTGGAGGACAAGCGCTAAAATTTTATTCCACGGTCCGTATGGAAGTGCGAAGAGGTTCCCTTATAAAAAAAGGCGATGAAACGACTGGTCATCAGATGAAAGTAAAAGTTGTCAAAAATAAAGTAGCCCCTCCTTTTCGTACATCCGAGTTTGATCTGATCTATAATAAAGGAATTTCGAAACTCGGAAGTCTTTTGGAATGTGCGGTAGTTGATGGAGTGGCACAGAAAAGTGGGACATGGTATTCCTATGGTTCTGAACGTTTAGGACAAGGGCGTGAAAATTCTGAGCGATTTTTAGAAGAGCATCCTGATAAAATTGCCGAAATTGATGGAAAGGTCAGGGAGATTCATCAACTGACTGCTGCGCCAGCAATTGAAAATGGAAAAAATTCTGTTGCTGATCAGAAAGAAAAGAAAACTGGAAAAGATAAGAATGAAGATTCCTGAAATGGAAAAAGTTGAAGTTTTTTCCAGTCGACTTGAGGACATGGTGTCGATTGAAGCAGCATTGTCACAAAATACAGTTTTTGTCGATGTTCGCAGCCCCAAGGAATTCAATGAATCTCCCATTGTGGGAGCAATAAACCTTCCTTTGTTCACTGATGCGGAACGTGCTCATATAGGGACAATATATAAACAAATTAGTCAGGGTGCTGCGTTTGACTTAGGAAAAAGACTGGTGGATTCGCGGTTGGCAAAGTTTGTTAAGGGGTTCCAACCATTCAAAGAAAAATTGATCACCATATACTGTGCGCGAGGAGGCATGCGCTCAGCTGCCGTCGTTCGGCTTTTATCTTCCCTCGGGTTTCGAGTTCAACAATTGGCAGGAGGATACAAAAGCTATCGAAAACATGTACTGCAAGCGTTGAAAGTTCAGTGTCCGTCCCCTTTGATTGTAATTCATGGACAAACTGGGGTGGGTAAAACACGACTGTTAAAAAAACTACCGCTTTCAATTGATCTTGAAGATCTGGCTCAACATCGGAGTTCGGTTTTTGGTGCAGTCAATCGGCAGCCTCGCACCCAGAAAGATTTCGAAGCGCATCTCTATACAGAAATGCGCAGATTCCCTTCCAATCAAACCCTCTTCATTGAAGGCGAAAGTCGGAAAATTGGTGATGTTCTTATCCCAGATTCGTTGTTTCGTCAAATGAAACAGGGTACCATGGTTTTGCTGAAGGCCTCTCTAGAAACTCGAGTAAAAAGAATTATTGAAGACTATGCGATTGATGGTGACCAAGCAATTCACAAACTCAGAAGTGCTCTAAACGACCTTCGAGTTTCCTTGGGTCATTGCAAAATAGACGAGCTTTGCCAATGTTTAGATGATAGAGACTACTACACAATCGTTAAAACTCTTCTCACCGAATATTATGATCCTCGCTATCAGCATTCCATGCGGAATTATACTTACGCATTGGAAGAGTCGGCTGAAAATTTAGAACTAGCGGCAGGACGGTTTCTTACTTTCCAACAAAACTTCAAACATTCGCCACTTCCTTGAAACAAACCACTATCGAATCTTCAAAATCCCCCTTGTTTGTCTGTATTTAATTCAGTTAGAATTTTCACGAAAACCTTTCCCTAATTCATTCTATAAGTCTGATTTCCATTTATCCCAGCCAAATATTTTTCGTTTTTAAAGAATATTCTGGCGATCGCTAATATTCATAGGATGTTTGGCTGATCCTGTAATGAGGACCACTTTGTCTTTGTGGCATGAATTTTGATCTTTCAAAGTCATCTCATCGTATTGAAAGAATAGTAATACCATAAACATATCGCCTACAATGAATCCAGACGATCAACAAGAAAAACAAAACGACATATATTGGAAACTGCTCAAAGACTGTATTCAAAGGCTGGGAGAACTGGAACTGTCAGAAATTTTATTCTCGTCTGCTAACAAAAAGACGATGGAAGCCTGGGATGAGGTCCGCAAATGGCGTATCAATGCAATACCTGATGAATACAAAGAATCGCTATACTCTATTTTCAATAAAAAAGTGGTCGCGGTTGAATCAGAATCGGATATTTCTTTAAATAAAGAAGATCATGAGTTGTGCAGACGAATTCAATCCGAGTTGCTACCTGACGATTACCGGTACCTACTCGATCGGTGTATTCATTCACTGGGAGAGCAAAAAGTCAGTTTCTGGTCTTTGATGAGCTGGGAAGAAATACATAAATGGTATCTTGAAGGAGTTCCTTTGGGTCGAAGAGAGTCTGTTATTGGGTTGCAGGAGCAGATGATAACGGGTTTGGAAAATGAACTAAAAGGAGACGGAAATCCAGTTGTCGAGCCGGACTTAAAAAATGGAACCAAAACCGAAATGGAAGATGCTAGCCCTTCCGACCGACCAAGACTGCAATTCTATCGAGAAACATTTGCAAGTTTTTACGAAGATATTCCAAACCCTGAAGTTGCTGCTATATTTGAAGCTGAAGAAAGAATGGCTAACTCTAATCTAATCATAGGCCAGCAGATTTATCGTGTGAAAGCCATTCTTGCAGTCTACGGGCAAAGAAAGTTTTTAGAGTGGTTGAAGGGAATTTGTTGCAAAATTTGCAACATCTCTTGGAGAAAAGCCTATGATTTGCTGTATGCCTACGAGTCCAGACGTTATGTCGAATCGAACCAGCCGGAGTTACTTCAGATTTTTGATTTTCAGATTCAACGGTTTCAATGCGAAGCAAGACGTCACATCTCAAATCTTGTTCCAGTTTTGGAAGAGGCAAAAGAAAATAAAAAGCGTTACACGTTGGAAGAAGTGAAGGAGCTTTTTCCTTCGGAGAAAAATAAATCAACAGATGAGCCGTATATCAGCGAATTGCGTATGTCGTTAAAAAAACTGCTCGATGATTCTCTTGTTATAGACCTTAGCCGATATATTCAATCTCATCCAGGTGAGACTTTTCAATCCGTTATAGACTCGGCCTTGCGAACTTGGCTGAGAGGCCATGATGTTTGATTTTTTGTTTGGGAAACCCTCCGTTATTTTGAGAAATTATGGAACCCAATTCAGGATTGATAGGCTTTGAGCATGGTACTGACAATGGTATCGACGTCGCTGTGTTGAGCGCTCCATTTTAGTAATTTGAGGGCTTTTCTCGAATCAGCCAGCACTTTAGGTGGATCACCTGGTCGGCGCGGTTTTGTTCGTATTTCAAAATCTATTTTCGAATGTTCCTTACTGACCCTGAGAACCTCCTTGACACTCAATCCGGAAGCCGTTCCAAGGTTGATGCATTGGCTTTTGTCTTCTGTCTCCAGGTAGTTGAGTGCTTTTACGTGGGCTTTGGCAAGATCGCTGACGTGGATGTAGTCTCGAATCCCTGTTCCATCAGGAGTATCATAGTCTTCTCCAAAAACCGGCACATACTCTCGAATCCCCATAATCGTTTCCATTACAATTGGGAATAAATTTTGCGGGTTTTGCTCTAACCCATTTAATTGTCCATCAATATCGTAACCCGCCGCATTAAAATATCTTAAACAGACAGACCGTAATCCTTTCAGTTGGTCGTACCAGTTGAGTAGGCGTTCAATTTCCAGTTTTGTGTAACCATAAAAGTTAATAGGTTCCGTTGAGTGGTTTTCATCCATTGGAACATATTTAGGTTCACCATAAACTGCCGCTGAAGAAGAAAAAACGAATTTTGTTATTCCTTCTTTAACCGCAGCATTCAAAAGATTAATGGTTCCTGTCAAATTGTGTGTTGCATATTTTTCCGGAAATATCATGGATTCACCGGCCGCTTTTAGGGCTGCGAGATGAATGATTGCATCCATATTTTTAAGACCTTGTGCAATTTGATCGCTTATTAAAATGTCTCCATGAATAAAAGGAGTCCCAGGAAGGAGGTTTTTACGCAAGCCGGTACTTAGATTGTCAAAAACTGTTGGTTGATATCCTGCTTCAGCAAGAGCCTTGGTGACATGACTCCCAATATAGCCTGCTCCTCCGACAACGAGAACTTTGAGTGTAGAGCAATGATTCATTTTTTGATGATCTTTTAAATTTTTCGAATTGACCCGTGGTTTTTCGTAGAAGGAGGTAAAATTCTACTGATTCCAATCGGCCATTATTTATATCATTGAATAAATTAACCTTTTTGAGTATTGGATGTTTTCAATTTTCCCATTAAGAGGTATATTCAAAGAGTTTGTGGAAAAAAAAACTGAACCTGCTGACAAATTGTTTTTACAAATTTGAATCAAATCGATGTAATGTATTGTTTTTATATTTAAAATTTAGAAAATTTAAATATCTCTTTCGAAAAAAAATTAATTGGCAATTTTTTGGAAGGGGCAAAGGGAGGAGACATTGTTACATATTCTGAAGTGGATATCGAGAGAATATTGGGAAGAATTCAACCGTAAAATTTGTTTGATCCCGGTAGTTTCAGCCGTATTGTTCATTTTTCCCGGAACTTGGGTTCATGGTTCTGACTTTCTGGAACGTTCTATCCCCACTACCGGAGGAGAGTATTCAATTCAAATTGCCTCGCCATCTCTGTCTCGCCTTAAAAAGGTACGGCTTTTTGATTTTGGAACTTTAAAATTTCCAAAATTGCCAGACTGGCGAGAAGAGGCTGAGTCACCGGGTTTTACCTTGTTGCCAGATGACAAGGATCTATATCAAGAAGGGCTTGCTTTATACAATAGTGGAAGTTTTAGAAATAGTTTAGAGGAATTTGATGAATTGGTGCTGGAATATCCGGAAAGCCAATTTTTTCAGGCAAGTCTATTTTGGAAATCTCAAATTTTAATCAGACTTAAAAAGTATGACGAAGCTCTTGATATATTGGAAAAGATCGTCATAGCCAGGCAGTATTCTGATTATCTTTTTCGAAGTGCCCATACGTTCATTTGGCTTACGATTCAACAAGGTCAATTGAAAAAAGCACTGGACGTTTTTGATCAATATTCGCTGACTATATTTACTCCTCTTTCCCTTGGTGAAATATTGCCACTCAAAGTTTATGCTCACCTCAAGCAAAATCAGTTAGCAAAAGGATTGGAAACATTGATCAAATTGCAGAAGGGATTTCCTGAAAATACCCGTTATTTCGAGAATGCTGTTAAAATTGCAGAGTTGTATCATCTAAGCAAACAATGGGATCAGATTCATCCTCTTGTTGAATCCGTTTGGAAAAAATATTCGAATCATCCGTTGATGGAAAAATTGCTTTATATTGGCATATCAGGAGATTTGCAGCGAAACGATTGGGGGGCGTGTCAAAAAAAACTGGATTGGGTGCATGAAAAAAAAGCTAAGGAATCCGATCGATTCGCACAGGGTTATTTTTATTTCCATTTGTGGCAAAATCATTTCGAACAGGCACGAAACTGGTTGGATCAGTTTTCTAACGAGAAATTGCAGAAAATTAATCTGCGACAACTTATACAATATGCCTATGAACAGAAACAGTTTGAATTTTTAGCAGATTCTCATTTCAGCAATCAATTGTTACAAGATTGGGGAAGCGAGGCATATTGGATTCTAGGGGATGTTCATGAGCAATTAAAACAAAGCGAATTCGCCTATGTTGAATATCAAAAAGCTTTGTCTTATGCTCGATCTCCTGAAATCCAAGAAACGCTTTCCTTCAATTTGGCAGCAGTTGAACTTCTGTTGAAAAATTTTGACAAAGCTGTTGATCGCATCAACCAAATGCTGGTCGATTTTCGCCAATCCCCAAACAAACCAGAGTTCTTATTCTGGTATGGAGTTGCCCAGGATCAATTGGGATCCAAGATCGCACTTCCGTACCTAAAGCAAGTTAAGATTCCAAGCGAAAGAGCCGATGATAGTTTGTATTATTTGATACGATATTATCACAATCAAAAACTGTGGAATCGGGTCAATGAATATTTTCTGAGACTAACTAAAGATTTTCCGGATACTCCTTTTTTAGGAAATGCCTATTTTTATCAGGCTGATGCTTTTTACCAGGGACAGCTTTTCGACGAAGCACGAATCCTTCTGGAAGAATGGAAAAGAGATCATCAAGGTTTGGTACCGGTCGAAATGACAGAACTTTGGACAAGAGTATTGGTAGAACTCGGCCGATTTGAAGAGGCAAAGGAACTTCTGCAGCAAGTGAAAGCAGAAGAATATTACTTCAAATTGATTCAACTCAAGGTTCAGGTGCTGGTGGAATTGAAACATCATGAAGATATTATGCAATTTGTAACCAGCAGTTTAAAGCAGTCCCTGGAGAAAAGCCAAAAAGAATTCCTTTACTTCAACCGAGCAGAGTCTGCTTTTGCTCTACACAAAGACAACGAGGCAATTCTTGACTATCAGAAGACTCTGGATCATCATGTTTTGCTGGATCAGCGCATCGTATATTATCAACTGGCGAGATTGGCGATTAGAACTGAAAACTATCCGGTATTTTTGGAAATGAGCCGTCTGGTGTTAGATGGACCTTCAGACAAAATCAGCAATAACATTCTGAACTTGCTGAGTGATTACTATTCAGGTTTAAAAGAAAAAGAGAAGGAAAAATTTTATTTAAACCGACTGGCAAACAATTATGAAGTCACCATTTTGAATGGAAATCTGAGTAATTTGGATGAGGCATTATTGACTTTTGAACTGGCAAAAGTAAAAAATAAGTTGGGTTTATTTCAAGAAGCCAGCAAGCTTTTGGATCGAACCATTGCTTTGCAAGGTTCCGAAGTATCTTTTGAAGTTTTTCGGGAAAAGGGAAATGCTGATTTTGAAAACAGACAATTCGAAACCGCGATTTCTTCCTATTTGAAATTGATCTACTTTGATACCGAGGTAAATCTGGAAGAAAAGTTCGATCTTTTGAATAAAATTGCATACAGTTATGAACAACTGAATAAATATGAAGAAGCAAAAATAATTTATCAAAAAATGTTAAAGGATTTTCAAGATGAAAAGCGACAGAGTCAAGTGAGGAAGAATTTGGGAAGACTGGAAAATGTTTCACGTGAAACAAAGGAATGATGAGTTTTAAAATTATCGCAATTGATGGTCCAACCGGTAGTGGAAAAAGTACCATCGCTCGTTTGTTGGCCAAGGAGAAGGGCTTCCTGTATGTAGATACAGGGGCAATGTTTCGCTGCTTGGGATATGCCTGGAAAAAACAGGGACTGTGCCAGAACGATGAAGTTTTGCGGAAATTGGGTCTTGATACCAAAATCGTTTTCGAACCCGATGGCCGAGTCTACTGTAACGGAGAGGAAGTGACAGAATTAATTCGGGGAGAAGATATTTCTCTTTTGGCCTCGCAGATTAGCAAATTTCCATTAATACGTCAGAATATGAAGGCTCAGCAGCGTCAACTGGTGCGGGAGGCAGAGAAAATTGGGAATTATCACGGCGCCGTATTGGAAGGTCGTGATATAGGGACCATTGTTTTTCCCGATGCTTCTTTGAAGTTTTTTTTAGATGGAAACAATAAAATAAGAGCACAGCGGAGATTTGAACAGCTGGCTGCTAAAGGGGAGTCTGTATCGTATGAAGAAATATTGAACGCATTGGAAACAAGAGATGCCCAGGACCGCAATCGGGAAATTGCCCCCTTGTTGCCGGCAAAAGACGCGATTCACGTCAATTCAACCAATCTGACCATTCCAGAAGTTTTAAGTTTTTTGATCAGCGAAATTGAGCAAGTGCGGTAATAGAACAATCAAAAAAACATTTTTAATCGACGATCTCTCATTAGATTACAACCTTTTTGGGGAGAAATTTTTATGAAGGCCGTAATACTAGCAGCCAATCAGAGTGAAAGGCTCAGTCCGTTCACTGAAACCAGGCCCAAACCGATGATTCGGATTGCAGGGAAATATATATTGGAAACCACTATTGAATTTTTGAGAGAAGTGGGAGTTCGCGATATTCTACTCGTTGTTAACTACAAGCAGGACATGATTCAGGATTATTTTTCTTATGGTGACCGATTTGGAGTGAATATTGAGTATGTGTTTCAGGAATCAGTCGAAGGAATCGGTCATGCTTTGAAGCTTTGTCAACCAATTTTGGGAAGTGACAGTCCTTTGCTTCTTGTTTATGGAGATGTTTTGGCGGACGGCAATATTTTTCGAGAAGCGATGAAAACACATTATGAAACAGGTGAAGATCTAGCGGTTGTGACTCTTCCGCAGTCCTCAGAAGAATTTGGTAATGTTTATTTGGATCATGAAATGAAAATTCGGCGTTTGATAGAAAAACCTCATGCAGGTCACACCGCCAACTATGTATTCGCAGGGGTTTTTGTGCTTTCTTCTGAGATATTCCAGGCACTGGAAAAATATCAAAACAATATGGAGCAATGCTATCAGGCTTTAATACAGCAAAACGGTTTACAGGCGACGTTGTGGGAAAAAGGATGGATTGATATCATTTATCCCTGGCATATTTTGGAAGCCAATAAAATGATGATGAATCTTCTTCAGGAGGCTCGCATTCATCATACGGTGGTCATGAAGGGACAGGTTCATATAGAGGGGCCCGTGATTGTCGAAGAGAATGTGACTATCGAATCAGGAACTATTTTAAAAGGACCTTGCTTTATAGGTAGAAATTCTTATATCGGCAATAATGCGCTCATTCGGGAATACAGCGTTTTGGGGCCGGATTCTGTAATCGGGTATGGAAGTGAATTGAAAAATAGCGTTTTGTTTGGAGCCACTACCATCGGCAGGCTTTCGTTTGTTGGAGACAGCGTTGTGGGTGAAAATGTGAAGTTGGGGTCTGGCACCACAACAGTTAATCATTTAACGGATTTTTCTTTTGTTGAATATAACGTGGAAAAGAGAATGGTCAATACAAGGCTAAAAAAAATTGGATCATTTATCGGTGACGATGTGACGGTTGGTGCCAGACAGACTTTGGCTCCGGGAACCTCAGTTGGATCGGGTAAAATCATTCCTGATTACCTTACATTGTCATCTCAGCTATAAGGATAGTAAATGTGTGGAATTAGTGGAATTGTCAGTTCGGAAAACATTGCAAAAGATTTATTCAGCTCTATACGAAATTTGGAATACCGGGGATATGATTCTTGTGGGCTTGCTGTCTATGCAGAGGGAAAAATTCAGTTACGTAAAAATACAGGTGAAGTTGATGAAGTGAACAAAAAGGAACGACTGACCCAGTTGGTTGGAAACCTGGGAATCGCCCATACCCGATGGGCAACTCATGGAGGAGTAACGAAAGAAAATTCCCATCCCCATTTTTCTGCCAATATGGAATTTGCTATTGTTCACAATGGAATATTTTCTAACTATCAGAAATTAAAGTCTGAATTGTCTGCAGAAGGGTTCGAATTTCGTTCCATGACCGATTCAGAAGTTTTTGCCCATTTAGTAGAACGTGCCTATGCTCAAAGTCCAAATGTCGAAAATGCCTTTGTATCGTCTCTGCTCCAGGTAGAAGGGGCTTTTGCGACTGCGATGATCAGTATCCATGAACCGGACCTTTTGTTTTGTGCCAAAAATGTTTCACCTTTGATGCTGGGTTTAGGAGAAAGTCGCAATTTTATTGGGTCTGACATTAATGCTTTTCTTGAGTTTACCAAAACAGCCGTCACTTTGGATGACGGAGAATATGCCATCGTCGGCAAACAGGACTACCGAATTAAGGATGTTGCTACAAAGGAAGAGAAAGAAAAGAATGTGTTCACCATCCATTGGGATGTTGAATCGACTAAAAAGGGGGGGTACTCTCACTACATGCTTAAGGAAATTTTTGATCAGCCTTTTACCACAAAGCAGGCTTTAAAAATTGAAAAAGAAGAAATTGAAAAAATGGCAAAAATGATTCAGCAATCCCAACTTTGTTATTTGGTAGGGGTTGGAACAACATTCTATGTCTCCATGGTAGGAC
Organism: SAR324 cluster bacterium; assembly: GCA_015231825.1. Lineage (GTDB taxonomy): Bacteria > SAR324 > SAR324 > SAR324 > NAC60-12 > JADGAV01. The sequence continues at coordinate 63,616 of JADGAV010000017.1, read as the reverse complement.
AATATTTTTTTGCTCAGTTTGCAAAACGACATTTGCCTGCGGTCAGTTCAGATGAATTTAAAGACATTGCGATATTGTCTGATAAAAATATGATGCTAACGGTATCACAATCGGGTGAAACTTATGATACTAAAATGGCAATTAACTTTGCAAAATCGTTTCAATCGAAAACGGGGGCGATTGTGAATGTAATGGGCTCAGCGATTAGCATGATGGTTGATAACGTAATCATGCAGGGATCCGGTGCAGAAATTTGTGTAGTTTCCACAAAAGCTGCATTTTCCCAGATGATGATTTTGTTGAGAATCGTTCTTGAAGTAGCCCGACTGGACAATCATCTTTCCGAAGATCAATATAAGGAATATTATACCGCATTAGAAGATTTTCCTGATGTAATTGAAACCGCCCTGAATGAGCAGTCAGGCTTTATCAGAAACATGGCTGATACGTCTGTCAAAATTCACAACTGGTTGTTTTTGGGTTGCGGTGTCTATTTTCCAGTTGCCATGGAATCTGCTCTCAAGATGAAAGAAGTAACCTATCTTCACGCCGAAGGAATGGCAACCGGGTTTCTCAAACACGGCACCTTGGCGATGATTGATGAAAGTCTCTATTCTTTGTTTTTTGTTCCTCCTCCGGATCAAATTGATTTGCATGAAAGAACGCTGATAGCGATTGAAGAAATCAAAGCACGAGGTGGTAAGGTTTATGGATTCATTTTTGAAGGGGATGAAAAATCAGAGCAGTTATTGGACCACTTGATTCGCTTGCCGAAGGTACATTTTTTAGTGGCTCCTTTTTTGGAAATGATCATGGCTCAGTTGTTTGCCTACTATTCCGCTCTTAAATTGAATCGAAACATCGATAAGCCTAGAAATTTGGCAAAATCGGTGACAGTGGCCTGAAATAAATGACAACATTATCCCCACCAACGCAACGTCTGCAAGGAACTGACGGAATTCGCGGGAGAACTCAGTCCAGTGAATCCTGTTCTGTGCACAATCCAATCCTCGCTTACACCGAACTGGGTGTCTTAACTGATTCTTTTTTTGAACTGTACACATATGTTTTTTGCCGTGAATTAATTCATTCCGGTTTTGCAAATCCTGGTGATTCTATTGTTATTGGCTGGGATCCTCGTGACCGGGAGGGAGTTTTCAGTCAGGCAGCCATAAGAGGAATTCAAAAATCGGGATTGACGGTATTGACTGTGGGAGTTTTACCAACGCCGGCAATTGCACTTTATTTACTGCATGCTAAAGCAAAGTGTGCATTCGTATTGACTGCTTCCCATAATCCCAGTGACCAAAATGGGATAAAAATCTTCCTTGGTGCTCTTGGATTGAAATTATTTCCTGCGGATGATCAGATTTTCTCGGACAAGTTGTTCCAGTTTGATTGGAAATTACTCGCTCATGAAACTCTGCAAGGTAAAGTGTTTGATCGAAGTGAAGAAGCGTCAGACGTTTTCATCGAATTCAGTTTGAGCAAGTTCAACTCCTGGCTGAGCCCAACTTCATTTGATCGGATAACCTTAGTTGTTGATGCAGCCAACGGCGCATTTTCAAAAATCATCCAAAAGATCTTTGAAGAACTGCCGGTGGAACGAATCATTTACACGAATGTCGATTTCAATCAGGAAATTAACAAGAATTCCGGGGTTGCTGATCTGGAAGGGGTAGCACGAATTCCTGCTGATATGATAGTTGAATCGACGGGCCGATTTGCTAACTATGATACTCTGGTTCGATTATTGGATGAAGGACGGCGACAGAGAACCGCCATTAAGAGCGGATCTGCTTTTTGTACTGCGGTTGTATTTGATGGTGATGGTGACCGATATTTTCGTTTGGACTATGATGCATTTGAAGATGATCTTATTGTTCTTTCTGGGGATAAACTTGCTTTTTTACAAGCTCAGTATTTGAAAGATACAGGGGCGTGGGGTAAAACTGTTCCTCTATATGTGGATACAGTTGAAAGTGATATGGAGTCAAGTCGTGCAGTCCGTAAAATGGGGTTTGAATCCCGTCAGTCTGCTGTCGGTGACAAATGGATTTTGTGGCAAGCTTTTTTGGCTGACTGGACTGTTCGCAGCAGATTCTATCGTGAAGCTTTATCTACACCAAAATTTGTTCATTCGCTAGAAGCATTTGAGTTGTTACTTTCAGAAATGATTCACAGTTCCAACTTCGAAGCTCTAAAGATTGTTCAGGCCTTTAAAAAGATTGAAAGCTTATACTTTGAAGAGGGAGGAAGCAAGTTGGGTTACATTTCAATGCGAAATGAATTGAATCAATTGGGGAGTTCTCAGTTTTTGATTGGATGTGAAGAATCTGGTCATATTATTACAATGGGTTTTTTGAATTCTGGTGGGATATACCCAATTTATATCGGTAACGGTCTTAAAAGTGCCTTAAATTCTTTTTCTGCCATTGAAAATTTACGTCCTGCTGACAATGAAGATTTTTATAAATGGTTGCATAAACCTTTCGAACATGGGTTTCACAAAAGTGATTCTATTTATTATGTCGATTCAGATCTGATGAACCCCGACTCAGAGTTCCGTAAGATGATTGTTGGTTTTATTAGTGATCAGATCAAATCTAAATGGCCGGGTAATTCTGTTCGTGATGTTTATCGTTCAGAAGAACCCAATATGATTTATTTTTTAGTTGAAGAAGATGATAAGACCGTGGCTTCAATATTTCTAAGAAATTCCGGAACTGAAGATAAAATGTCTCTTTATCTGCGAGGACGAATGAAAGATCAAACTGTTCTAAATGAATTGAGTGAACAAATTTATCGATATATTCTTCCTCGAGTTAAAGATCTCAAGAAGATCTATGCGCAGGCAGAGCTTTTAATTCTTAAACAGTTAGGAGTAAATGCTCTGTCCAGTGATCAAATAAAAATTGTAAACGATTTGGAGGTTTCCTTGGTTCGCCTTTTGAGTGAAATGAATGTGAAGCAAAAATTGATTCAAAGCGTCGGTCAGTTGTGGAACTTGTCAGAACGAGGAAAAATTCTGCTGAAATTTTCTGAACGTTCAGAAAATATCAATCCATAAAAAAACTGTGAGAACGAAGAAACACTATAGATTCCCAAGTTAATTTCAAATAAATCCTACCTATAATCACTCACCCAATTTAAAAAAAATAAGTTATATTCCCAAATATGAGTTCGTCAAACGAACGTGAGGCAATCTTTGTGGGACTTGACTAATCATGATATAGCTTTGAACAAAAATCAGTTTATCATGGAATGTTGGGATACAAAACCATTGCTGTCAATTCTTTGATAGGAAAATACGAAAACAACACTCCAAAAAAGACAAAAAATGATGAACATCAAAAATTTCATATAATAAAAAATTCTACAGAAAGCTATAAGGATTGATATCAATTGATATTCGGTCGGCAGGTCCTTTAGAAATAGGTTTGGGAGAATGCATGGCTTTGTTGAGGAGAGCGTGAAGGAGTTTTATTCGATCCGCCTTTAAAATTATCATCCAACGAAATCGTTTACTAATCTTTTTGATTGGGGCTTCCAATGGACCCATCTGATAAAAATTGATTTCATCAGCATGGGAAAGATTTGCATCAAATTGAGTAGCTAAGGACCGGGCACGCAATTCTTTTGGACTGCTGAAGGTGATTAGGACTAAATTGATATAAGGAGGTGTGTTTAACTGCTTGCGATAGCCAAGCTCGATTTTATGAAATTCTTCATAGTTTTGAGTTTGCGTACATTGTATACTATGGTGTTGGGGATTGTATGTTTGAATGAGAACTTCACCATGTTTATCACCGCGCCCTGCACGCCCGGCCACCTGGGTCAAAAGCTGAAAAGTTTTTTCAGCTGACCTGAAATCAGGAAAATTGAGCGATAAATCCGCGAGTATCACACCAACCAAAGTAATGTTGCTGAAATCATGACCTTTAGTGACAAGCTGAGTGCCAACAACAATATCAACTTTATTGTTTCCGATTTGATCCAACATTTTCAACAAACTGTGCTTCCGACTCAAAGTGTCCCGGTCCATCCTCATTATTTTGGCTTCTGGAAAAATAGTTTTCAATTCTGATTCTATTTGTTCAGTCCCAACACCAAGAATTTTAAGGGCAGATTCTGAACAATGAGGACAACGCCGAACTAGAGCTGAAATATATCCGCATTGATGACACTGAAGCGAGCCCAGGCTTTGATGGTATACCAGGCTCAAGCTGCAGTTTGGACAGACAAGCACTTCTTCACAAACTTGACACTGGATCAGATTTGCATACCCGCGACGGTTTAAAAACAAAAGGCACTGTTCCCTACGCAACAGACGTTGACGAATTCCCTCAATCAATTGTACTGAGAAAAAATAGCTCCCTTTTTGTCTCTGACAATGTTTCAGATCCAACAAAGTTATTTCAGGAAGAACCGCACCAGGAATCCGAGATGGAAGTGCCAAATAGTAATATTTTTCCTTAGTGACATTGTAGATTGATTCCAAAGACGGTGTTGCAGAACCCAAAATCACTGTTGCACCTGAACAAAAAGCGCGGTAAATGGCAACATCTCTACCATGATACCGCGGAGAATCTTCCTGTTTATAGGATGAATCATGCTCTTCATCTACAATGATCAAACCGATGTTTTCCAACGGAGCGTATACTGCACTCCTGGCTCCAATGGCAATTGAGACATCCTGTTGAAGAATCTTGGACCACTCATCAAAGCGTTCTCCATCTTCCATACCACTGTGTAAAACAGCAATACGATCACCAAATCGAGATCGAAAACGATTAACCAACTGTGGAGTCAACGATATTTCGGGAACCAAAATAAGGCACTGCTTTCCTCTTTCTAAGGATTTTCGTACGGCATGAAGATATATTTCGGTTTTTCCACTTCCTGTAACTCCATGCAACAGAAAAGTTTTAAAAGATTCCTGTATGATCGATTCTACAATGCTGTGGTATGCTCTGTCCTGGTCGAAAGATAGGGACAAAAAAGGTTCCGGATCTGGAATTCGATTGGGTAGAAATCGCCTGTAAACTCTTTTTCTAAAAACTTCAACAAATTGATTTTCTTCAAGATTTTTAATCACCTGCGCTGGAGAGGGAACATAGTTTTTTAATTCTGAAAAAGAAATTTCCGTTTGCTCTCGAAGCAAAGAAAATATTTTATCTTTTTTAGATCGCCTTCGATGATTTTTATTGATTGGGGGGGGTGACCCGACTAGGCGAACCCATCGTTCCGTTTTGGGTTTCACCTTGGTGCCAGCCAAAGACTGAACTCTTAGGACCATTTTATCGTTGATCCATTGAGTCATTCGCTTTTGATCGTTTGCAGTAGCCTGTATGCTGAATAAATCTTTTTTCGACCAACTGCCATGGGTTTTTACAAGGTTAGAAAAGTTGGAACTCAGAGAATTGAATCCGGTCAAATTCTGACATTCAACAATACGGTTAAAGACTGTGTGAAGCCGGATTCCCAATCCGTTTGGAATCGCAGAATTTAAGACTTCACCCCAACCGCAATAGTAATATTCACTAACCCATCGAGACAAATCTAAAAGTTCGGATGAAAATACAGGAGAATCATCAAGAAAATTTTCTACTTCCTTTAAATTGGGAATATCAGAAATCTCCTTAATTTTTACCAGGACCCCGCTCTTTTTCTGGGAACCAAAGGGTACCAAAACCCGAATACCAAGCTGCGGAGCCGAATTGAGACGTTCGGGCCAAACATAGTCGAAAGTTCTCAAAAGGGGTAAGTTAAGCGCAATTTCAACAATCATGAAGGCATGTTTAAATAAAAGAAAACTATTCCTGCAGTCCGATTAATCGGTTTTTTAGAAAGGATACTTGATCCCGTAATTCAGCCGCACGTTCGAAGTTCAAAGCTTCTGCTGCTTGCCTCATTTCTGTATCCATTTGCTTGATTTGAGACTCCAATTGTACTGCATTGCTATATGTTGCTTCTGTTTCTGCTACTATTGAGCATGTTTCATCCGAAACCAATGAATCTTGAAGACGTTTAAAAATTGTCTTGGGAACAATGTTGTGCTGCTCATTGTAGGCTTGTTGCCTTTGTCTGCGCTGTTTTGTTAAGTCAATTGCTGCTTTCATTGATTCGGTGATCTGATCCCCATACATAATCACCTTTCCATTGACATTGCGGGCGGCTCTTCCTATGGTTTGAATGAGAGACTGTTTTGAGCGTAAAAACCCTTCCTTGTCGGCATCAAATATTCCAACTAGTGATACTTCTGGTAAGTCAAGACCCTCCCTCAACAAGTTGATACCAACTAAAACACTGAATGTTCCCGCCCTTAAATCTCTCAATATTTGGGTTCGTTCAATAGCATCAATATCTGAATGCATATAACGGACTGGGATATTTAAGTCTTCATAATATTCTGTGAGATCTTCAGCCATTCGTTTTGTCAGAGTGGTGATTAAAACTCTTTCTTTCCTTTCAATGCGAATCCGGATTTCATCGAGAATGTCATCTACCTGCCCCATTACGGGTCGAACTTCAATGAGAGGGTCCAATAACCCGGTTGGACGAATCACTTGTTCAATCACAGTAATATTTTTTTGTGACAGTTCATACTTAGCAGGAGTTGCGGAGACAAAAATTCTACGCTGGGAAGTCTTTTCAAATTCTTCAAATTTGTAGGGTCGATTATCCAAGGCAGAAGGCAGACGAAAGCCATATTCTACTAAATTGGATTTTCGAGAAAAATCTCCATTGTACATGCCTCGGATCTGAGGCAAGGTAACGTGACTCTCATCGATAAAAATCAGTGAATCACGTGGAAAATAGTCCAGTAAAGTGGGAGGTGCAGAACCAGGACCGCGACGCTGGATGATTCGACTGTAATTTTCGATTCCTTTGCAAAAACCAGTTTCTTCCAACATCTCTAAATCATATTCAGTTCTTTGCTTTAAGCGTTGAAATTCAACCAGTTTGTCCTGTTTCTTAAAAATGGCCAATTGTTCATTCAGTTCTTCACGAATCATTTTTAATGTTTCAGGAAGCCTTTCAGCAGGGGTTACATAGTGTGAATTGGGATACACGGCAATTCGGGATAAAGCATCCAACTTTTTGCCTGTAAGAGGATCAAATTTTGTCAACCGTTCCACCTCATCTCCAAACAACTCGATTCGAATAGCGTAATCTGATTCAGCCATGAAAATTTCAATAACATCACCTCGAACTCGAAAAGTGCCCCGATGAAAGTCAAAATCATTTCTTTCATAACGAAGTTCAATCAAGCGCTCCAACAGCGTAGATCGTGCAAAGAGGTCTCCAACTTTAAAAAACAGCATCATATCTCCGTATTCTTCAGGAGACCCCAATCCATAGATACAAGAGACACTGCTGACAATTATCACATCCTCCCTTTCAAGCAGAGATCGGGTCGCTGATAATCGCAAGCGTTCCAGCTCGTCATTGATTGCGGTATCCTTTTCAATATACAGGTCTCGGTTGGCTACATACGCTTCTGGTTGATAATAGTCATAAAAACTGACAAAGTATTCGACGGCGTTTTTTGGAAAGAAATCTTTGAATTCGTTATACAATTGTGCAGCCAGAGTCTTGTTATGAGCTATCACCAGCGCAGGGCGTTGCAGTTGCTGAATGACATTGGCCATGGTGAAAGTTTTCCCGGACCCTGTAATTCCAAGCAAGACCTGGTGCGGCCTGTTCTTTTTCAGTCCTTCCAGTAAAGCCTCGATTGCTTGAGGTTGATCACCTGTCGGCAAATAGTCCGCTTCTAGTTCAAATTGGGGCATGGGAGTCGACATTTAAGTAAAATAAAAAAGCCGAAATCAATCGCCAACCTACTGTGAAAGTGTGGAGGAAGGCCACTGAATTTCATGAGATTTGTATATCACTGATAGCACATACAAGCCATAAGGAGGCGCAGTTTTTCCACTTTTCTGTCTATCTCGGCTTTTGAGCATCTGCAAAATACTTTCGGGAGAAAAACGATGCTGCCCTACGTCTACGAGTGTGCCTACAATAATCCTAACCATGTGCTGTAAAAAAGAATTTGCTTCAATTTCAATAGATAGGGATTGGATTGGAGTATCCTCAGAACGAATTGAGATTTCCTTGATATTTTTGACAGGTGAAGGTGAAGAACACTGTGAAGATCGAAAAGCAGAAAAATCGTGTTCACCGATGAAATATCTCGCGGCCTCTTTCATCGCTGCCAGGTCCAGAGGCTTTTGAATCCACCAGCTGTAGTGGGGACTGAACGGTGAAGGGAATGGATGATTGAAAATTAGGTATCGGTAACGTTTTGCAATGGAGTTGTGACGCGCGTGGAAGCACTCTGGGACTGCTAACACTGATTTGACGGTAATGTCAGAAGGGAGAACCGCATTGAGAGCAGTCCGCCATTTTAGTGGAGAGAAATCAGCGTCGGAAAAAAAGCTGGCAGTTTGATTCAGGGCATGGACCTGGGCATCGGTGCGCCCGGCCCCGCAAATCTTCACTTTTTTTCCTGTTAGCGTTTGAATCGCTTTTTCCAGCTCGGCTTCAATCGTGTTATGTGAAGTTTGAATTTGCCAGCCATGATAATGAAACCCGTCATAGGCGAGTAGCATTAACCAATTGACTAACGATGATTTTTGTTTCAAAGAAGCCAATAGAATGAATTTTAATTAACGAGCGCGCGATCCACCATTTCCTTAATTTTTTGGGGACTGTTTCCAGTAAACATATCGGCCTGTTCACCATCCTTAAAGAGAATGACAGTTGGGATCCCCCGAATGCCGAAGCGAGCTGGGATCGTTTGGTTACTGTCAACATCGACTTTACAGACTTTTAACTGACCATCATAGGTATTCGCCAATTCATCAATTGCAGGCGCCAGAGCTAAGCACGGACCGCACCATTCTGCCCAAAAATCGACGAGGGTGAAGCCGGACTTAATTTCCTCATCAAAGGTCGTATCAGTTAGATGAACAACTTTTTCGTTTGACATATAATCTCCTTGATTTGATTTTTCCTTACTTAAATTATCCGCTTCTTGTACAATACAAAATTAATCTTAGCAAGATAATTAAACATTTATTAAGTTATATCAATGGTTTATGTTAATATGAAAAATATTCAGATGGCCTTTGTTTTTAAACTGATTTTTCGTTCTATGAAAAACTCGGCTGCACGATAAGAGCTCCGCACCAAAGGGCCAGATGCAACGTAGTCGAAGCCGATCTTCCTGCCAATTTCTTCAAGATCTCGAAATTCATCAGGGTGAATAAAACGGAAAACCCGGAGTTTTGTTGAGTTAGGCTGTAAATATTGTCCTAATGTTAAAAAATTCACACCGCAATGGTAGAGTTGTTCCATAGCGGTGATGACCTCATCTCGAGCCTCTCCTAATCCCAACATCAAAGAGGATTTTGTATATAACCTAGGGTTTTGTTTTTTGATGTAAAGGAGTACATCAATTGATTGTTGATATCCTGCCCGTGGATCTCTAACTACAGAAGTCAATCGATCAACGGTTTCGAGATTGTGCGCGAGCACATCAGGTTTGGCATCGATAACTTTTTGTATATGAGAAGAAATCCCGCTAAAATCCGGTATGAGCATTTCCACAAGCAAATCGGGATTGCGCGATTTAACAGCACGGATTGATGTCGCAATATGTTCTGCTCCCTGATCTGGTAAGTCATCTCGATCAACACTGGTAATAACAACGTAATTCAGATTCATCTGTGAAATCGTATCTGCCAGTTTTTGCGGTTCATTTGAATCCAAATCTGGAGGATTGCGAGAGGTTTTAACTGAACAAAATCGACATCCGCGGGTGCAGATGTCACCCATCAACATAAATGTTGCCGTTCCTCCCTGCCAACATTCTCCAATATTAGGACAGCGGGCTTCCTGACAGACTGTGCTTAACTGCAGAGTTCCCGATTTATCTTTGATCCAATTGTATTTCTCTCCACGGGGAAGTCCGACCTTAAGCCAAGCCGGCTTAGAAGAGATGGTCTTTTGATCATGTACCAAATTCGTCATATCAATCCAAAAAGAAATCGAATTTTGAAAAATATGTAAAGTTACTGTTTGATATTTTCTTCAACCTTTTTAAATAGGTCTTGAATTTTAGGATTATTCGGATCCAAGCGCAAGGCTTCTTTAAGCGTCTCTTTTGCCTTTTGCCAGTTTTTTTGAGACCAATACAATAGTCCCAAATTCCACCATCCTGTAGAAAATTTTGGATACTTGCGCACGAGTGTCTGTAAATAATTTTCTGCTTGATCATAGCGCTGAGATTTAATGAGGACCGTTCCCAGTCTGAGCAGCGTTTGCGGGTGATCTGACTTTATAAAAAGTGCCTGACGGTAATTGATTTCTGCCTGTTCGTATGATTTGAGGTGTTCGTGAACGATGCCGGTATACAAAAAAGCCTGACTGCTTTCTGGAAATTGAGATTTTAAATCTGAGAGTGACTTCAGTGCCTCATCAAACTTTTTTTGATTGATAGAAATTCTGACTAGATAAAGAACTGGATCAATTTTTGCCGTGTCTTTTGCAGCTGCACGTTCAAAGCTATTTTTGGCCTTCTCCCAATCTTTTTGTTCAAACTGCTTTTGTCCCTCGGACATTGATTCTTCGTATTCGTTCGGTTTTAGAACAGTATTTTTGGTATCTGTCCAAGATGAAAGAATTGGGTAAAATGTCTTGTAAGAAGTCAGGTTTCTTCCTGCAAATGAGGGAAACCCCACTAAGAAAGGGTTAGAATTCAGTCCTTCAAGAATATATTTTTCTCCATCCTGAATAGTTTGACCGATGGTTAAACCATATAGTATTCTTGCCATCGCGTTTTGAGGGTTGTGCGCATAAGCGATTACTGATTCTGATTTTGCAGAGTGCTTTTCATTTTTGTAATAGAATATTTGAGCTAATAATACGTGATTTAAATCGTTTTTCGGATCAAGCCGCAATGCTTCACGAATTGCTGTCTCTGCCTTATTTAACAATGCATTATTGATGTTCGGTTGAGTTCCTTCGAGTAGCAACATGGCCGCAAGTTCAGGATAAATCAACCGGGCTATATCTGGATAATGGCTCAACAGGATTTCCAGATCTTCTTTGTACTCAAGCCATTCTTCCGAGCCTTTCGCTTTATCGGGTAGTAGCTTCCACTGATAAAACGCCTCCAAGCTTTCCCATTGGTAATGTTGTGGAAACGGAATAAAATCAGAAAGGACTGGAGTGGATTTTGCTAACTCGTTCACAAGATCGAGAATTACTTTGTCAGGAGATTTCCATGATGAAATCCTGCGAAAACGGGTCCGATTTATCACCTGGCGATGATCGACTGAAAGGATGACACCATCAAATGAGGCGTGTTCGATAACCTTTTGCATCTCGACCAAAATCAGATTCTGAACTCCCAATCGATTCATCTGCTTGAGATCCAAATTTTTTTCGGTGAGATTTTGCTTTTGAGACCAAAGTTGCATCGCTTCAGCAGATCGAAGCGAAAATTTGCGGGATAGTACGAGTTGGTGAGTCAGTTCTTCCTGCAGAAAAATACCTGCCCAATCGAGTCTTTTTGCAGGGTAAATGATCTTAAATGGCACAATTCCTAAGCTGGGACGTGGTGCGCTCCAGCTTAAGGAAACGTTGTAAAAACAGAAAACACACACACATAATGTCGGTAAAAACCGTTGCCATCCAGTCATGAAACGACCAGGGCCTCCATTAAAGGTGATTTTTTCAATTTAGCAAATATGAGGCACATCAGGAAGAATAACTGTGTTCTCCAGAACCAGCATCTGAGTCACCATCGTCGTCAGACTCGATGTCGTCATGATCGTCATCTGCATCATTCCCGCTAGTTTCTTCCAATTGCTCAAATTTTCCGATCAAACTTGTCAATTTTTCTTCCCATTGAGAGCGGGCCTCTTTCAGGGAATTGTTTTCTTCAGTCAATTCTGCAATTTGTGCTCTCAAAGGTCCTGCGTCTTCCAGTTCCGATTTAAGAAGTTCAATCATTTCTACCGCGTTTTGGACTTTCTCTTCTAGCGTATTTAGTAATTCTTCAGACATGGTTCACTTCCCTATGAAATATGAAGTTAGGATTGACAAATGGTGAATGATAGAAGATACATGGAGTATCAATATTTGGAAAAAAAGTAAATCCAAGTTTGCTAAGATAATTGAGAAGTGGAGGATCCTAGGTTTTTATGTTGCCGGCAGATACATTTTTTTGTTTTTGGGAACGCCGCGGCAATTTAGTTTTTTGTGTAGAATTTTCCAATTTTTTTAGGATCGCTTCGAGCACTAGTGTTACACTCAGACCCGCGTCTTCTCTTTGTTGATCAGGACTTCCTTGTGTGATGAATTGATCCGGGATTCCGAATGTTAAAGTCAAAGGACGAAGACTGTGCTCACTTAACTTTTCGAGAATTGCACTGCCAAAGCCCCCGTGGATGGTGTTTTCCTCAAAGGAGACAATGAGTTCGGCCTTTGATCCATATTTGCGAATCACATCAGTATCGAGAGGTTTTACAAAACGAGCATTGATGACTGCAACCGAAAAGCCCCTTTTTTCAAGAAGTTTAGCTACGGCCGATGCTGTTTTAACCATAATTCCAATTGCAAAAAGTGCGATGTCGTGACCATCCTGCAGGATTTCTGCTTTTCCTTTCTCGATTGACACTTTCTCAGAATCATTCGATTGTTCAGTGTTTCCTCTCGGGTAGCGGATAGCACAAGGTCCATCTTCATATTGATAGGCAAATTCGATCATCGATTTCAATTCCGCCCCGTTTTTAGGAGCCATGATCATCATTCCAGGGATCATGCGCAGGTACGTTAAATCATAAACTCCTTGATGGGTGGGACCATCCGGACCTACTAAACCGCCGCGATCAATCATAAAACGCACAGGCAGTTTTTGGATGGCAACATCGTGAAGAACATGATCGATTGCACGTTGCAGGAAGGTGGAATAAATCACAACAAAAGGTTTAAGACCAGTGGTTGCAATCCCTGCTGCAAATGTCACTGAATGGCCTTCAGCAATACCAACATCAAAAATTCTGTCCGGGTATTTGTCAAGCAAGTGAAAAATTTCGGAACCGCTCAGCATGGCAGGGCTGATCCCGATGACCTTCGGGTCCCGATCCATCAGTTCTTCCAGTTTTTTCCCAAAAACTTTAGAATAGCTCATTTCGTCGGGGTTTGTGCTCGCTTTTTTAATGAATTCACCACTTTCAGCCACAAAAGGAGTGACACCGTGATATTTGAAGGCATCATTTTCTGCAAAGGAATAGCCTTTTCCTTTTTGAGTCAGTGCGTGAATGACGATGGGGCCTTTTATATCTTTGGCATGACTGAGAATTTCAAGTAAATCCGGGATGCTGTGTCCATCAACAGGTCCGAAATAGCGCCATCCCAGTTGTTCGAAGAGCATCCCTGGAATGAGGAACGCTTTTAAAGATGATTCGATTTTGTGGAAACCGGCACGAACAATTTCACTGAAAGGAACTTTTCCAGCCAGTTCGTAAGCCTCATCACGCAGACGATTGAATGATTTTGAAGAAGTTACCCTCGTGATGACTTTTGATAAGGCACCAACGTTGGGATCGATGCTCATGCCATTGTCGCTCAGAATCATGATCATGTTTTTGCCCAGGTAACCGTTGTGGTTGAGGGCTTCAAAAGCTAATCCTCCTGTAAGTCCACCATCTCCAATGACAGCAATGGTATGGTGCTTCTGGTGGTTTAAATCGCGACCAACGGCCATACCTAACACGGCTGAAAGAGAGGTTGAGGCATGACCTGCACCAAAATGATCGAAGGAACTTTCTGAAGGGGAAAGAAACTTTTTTATTCCTCCTCTTTGCGTTAGGGTTTCAAAGCGAGCGTTCCTTCCGGTCAGTAATTTGTGGGCATAGGCTTGATGACCGACATCCCAGACAATTCGGTCTGTTCTAAAATCGAAGAGTTTGAAAAGAGCAATCGTAATTTCAATAGATCCTAGCGATGAAGCCAAATGACCGCCTGTTTTGCTGGTTACCTCTATAATCCGCTGACGACATTCCTGGGCCAACTGATTTAATTCCTCAAGAGTTAAATGATGAATTTGGTGAGGATGAATGATAGAGTCTAGTAAGTTCTTTTGCATAAGTTAAAAAAAGATACATTCAGTTGAGTTCAAAACCAGTGGGGATATTGAATTTCTTTGCAGATCATTTTATACACCTTTCTGAAAGAGAGGTAAACCTTGGTGGATAAAATTCTTAACAGCTTGCGACAGCTGCAGACAAATGTTCAGGGGCAGAGGAAATTACCTTTTCCTGTTCAGGAAGCTCAGAAAGAAGTTCAGCAGACCAATTTATTTGTCAAAAGCCTTCTGAAAAAAGAAAACCAACTGATCCTGCCACACGATGTCCAGACTAATGTGCTGCAAGGATTAGCAGAAGTCAATCGAATGTTTAGCCAATTGATTGAAAATTGTCGAAGTGAGCATCATTTTCAACTTTACAGAGAACAGTTTCTTCAAATAATGCATACGATTCGGAATTTATCGTTTTGCATCAATTTATCCATTGAAAATGGATTCTACGATTATGAACCTCGTGGATTTCGGCTGCAGCAATCAGTCGTACTATCCTGGAAGAAAATTCGGGAGATTCACCAGGCGTTTACTCAGCAGGTGGCTCCAGTTTATGTCCCCTATACGCTCACTCACAATCAGCAGCTCAAACCGATCGTCCATAAAATGTATGAAAAGATTGCTCCTCTGGCTGCGTCAATACTGAAATTTAAAAATCTGGAAACGCTTTCCCATCAGCACTCTCAGGAAGAGCTGAAAATTATTAATCGGTACTTCAAACAGGCAAGTGACTTTCATAGACTAATCGATAGACTCCACATTGATCGAAAAGCAACTAATAATATTCTCAAATCCTTAAATATTGAAGGAATCGATCAAATCTTGAAGGAACTGCATCATCTTGAAAATAAGATTCAACGCTATCGCTCAAACACGGATTCTCTGATACTGAAAGATGCTCTGCATTTCAGCGAGACCACTACCAATGATCTGCATGCACGGATGAGCACGATTCACATACAGTTGGAAGCTTCGAGAGTTTTGCTGGAGCGACAGCATCATCTTCAAACTTCCCTCAACAATCATTCCGCTCTTTCAGCCGTGCAAGAATTTGCTAAAGTGATCCAGTTCGAAAAGAAGCAATTGGACTTTTTTTCCAATAACTTTTCTCGTATCAATCAAAGTCTGCTCGCTGTCAGTTCGGTTTTGGCCAATCTTTCAATATCTTTCGGAAAAATATACCAACTCTCTTTAAAAAGTGAATTGACCCCTCAATTTCTCCCGCGTGCCATTGAAACGGCTCACAATTTACTTTCAAAAAGCATCAAATTTGCAGAAGCCCGAAAGGCAGATTCTCAACAATTGCAGCTGGCTCTCAAGAAAGCAACCCTTTTTCAAAAAGCGGTGGAAGATGTTATTTTTTCGGCGTTCAAAGAATTGGAAGAAGCCAAAAAGGCAATCACGAAATATGATCACAAGTTATTGGCGAAAATGGAGCAAACTTCAAAAGAAGAAAAGCTTTCTCCTTCAATGATTCAACAATTTTTAAAAGAAGCCTATGAGGATCGGGCTGAGCTATCGACTGCAGCGATCTATCTTCACAACATCAGTTACAATTTTGAACTACTGGTTAAAGAATTGAAAACAGTTGACTCTGCCTATCAGCAAATCGATTTCAGTGCTTCTACAGAAGAAGAAGCTAAGCTGAATGCGGAGCAAATTTTGAAAATATTGAAATCCAAGGGTCAGAGTTCTCCTAAAAAGTTGCAGGACCTTTGGATGTCTGTCCAATATCTGCATTGGTATATTGAAGACATTTTGCTCGTCGGTCTCAAGGAGGAACGTCGTTTTGAAGAGGAATTCAATGCCTATATTGCACCTGTAAAAAAGAGAATTGAAGAAAGAAATATCCAGGAGAAATTGAAGGAACAAAAAGCTGTTGAAACAAAACAGGTCTCTCAGGGAAAAATTAAGGAAACCTCTGAAGAAGACATGAAACCTGAAGAATCATTGGAGCATCAGGATATTGTTGTTCCGCAGAAAAAATCTTTGCCGTCGGATCTGCCGATTCCAGAAAAAAAGGTTCAGAAAAAAGCCTCAAGCGTATTTGATCCATTTTTGCCGCAAACAATGGATGATTTGAAAAAAGCTTGTAAAACTATTGGAAGTGAACGCCTTCTCTCGATATTGGAGGTAATAGAGCGTCCTCATGCCTTTTTTAATTTCCTGGAACGACTCGAACTGGAATATGATCCTGAGTCTCCATTCACTGAATTGTTGTGGATGGCAGAGCTTTCTGAAAGTCAGTCGGCCATGGATTTTTTTCTAAGTTTTGTCAAAGTAAAGTTTCTACCCCACGGATACTTTGATGCCAATGGGGTTCAGATTCCTTACAACAAGGAAACAAAAAAAATCGAAAAGCTATTGGGAGTCGAACTTTATTTGAAAATTTCGACAAAATACCTGGAAACGCCCAAAGTGATATTCAAACGATTGCTGCAGATGATGTTGGGGTACGAAGAAACGACAGTCCTCAATCCAGAAGAAAATATGGAGATCGTCAATTTAATGAAGATGGATCATATTGTCACTGACGATGACAAAGAAAAACTGCATGCATTGGTGCCTTTTTTAGCCTGATAACAATTTTGATTCAAAAGGCGATACGGCCCCCGAGAGCGAATTGCAGTTCTGTTAAAGTTCCTTCAGGGGTACTGAGGGTAGCGAGATCCACTCCCATGAGAAACATGAGTGTAGACCCGGCTGTCCATCCCAGGTGAATCACATCGGAGGAGATCTTTCCGATTTTATTGCCTAAGTGAGTCTCATCCCATTCCAAATGGCGGATGGATACGGCTGCTCCTTTGAAAGCTCCTATTAAACGCTTTTGATCGTAAATTCCGATTTCTATTCCTTTTCCATCAGAATGAAATATCCAGCCTCCAGCTTTTCCTCTGGCAGACCCTACTTGCTCGGGACTGAACAAGCCAAGCAAATGCAGCCAGCGATCGGGGCCAAGCTGCCTGATCGATAATTGAATAGCAAGACCGCCCGCTAGTGTGCTATAGTTGCTGTCTCGGTTGCCCAAACTATGGTAGGCTTGAATCTCTGGAAGTAATGATACAGCATAGATTGGGCAACTCGCTGAGACAGAAAAAAATAAGAGGCAGGTTAGTTTCTGGAATGCAGCTGACATGGGCCTTGTGAGAGCTTTGGTTTTGAATTGAAATACATGGATTTGAAAGAGCAGATTGGCCATAGACCTTTATGGGAAGGAAATCAAAAGTTCATATTTCCTCACTCACCGCTCTGACTTTTGAGTTGAGCACACTATTTGTAAAGAGAAAGATCAAGTTGATAAATTTCCACACTCCTGTCTTGATTAAATAGTATTGAATGAAACATAAAAGCACACGCGGAATGATTCAGGGTCTTTCATTCGAAGAGGCCGTAATGATGGGATTGGCCGATGATGGCGGTCTGCTGGTTCCAGAATGCATTCCCCAGGTTCAAAAAAATTTTAAAAAATGGAGCCGCTATTCTTTCCCTGAATTGAGTTGGACGCTTATGTCTCATTTCATAGAAGATGAGATCCCTCAGACAGATCTGAAAGAACTCATTCAAAGAAGCTATTCCTCTTTTAATCATCCTGAAATTACCCCGGTTGTTTCAATTGGAAATTCCTATATTGCGGAACTTTTTCATGGGCCTACTTTTGCCTTCAAAGATATTGCACTTCAGTTTTTGGGTAATTTGTTCGAGTATTTTCTAGAGAAAAATAATGGTTTTTTAACCATAGCAGGAGCAACTTCGGGAGATACAGGAAGCGCGGCAATTTATGGTTTGCGGGGCAAAAAGAATGTGGAAGTCTTTATGCTGTATCCCAATGGACGGGTCAGTCCCATTCAAGAACTTCAAATGACCACTGTGCTCGATTCAAATATCCATAATCTTGCTGTGGAAGGGTCATTTGACGATGCGCAGGGAATAGTCAAGGACTTGTTTAACAATCTCGAATTTAAACAGAAATATCATTTGGGGGCGGTCAATTCGATCAATTGGGCACGTATTTTAGCGCAAATTGTTTATTATTTTTACGCGTATTTTAGGGTGCAGCCGGATTGTGAAAGCCCTGTTAATTTTTGTGTTCCGACAGGAAATTTTGGGGATATTCTTGCTGGGTATTATGCAAAGAAAATGGGACTGCCCATCGCCAAGCTGACAGCTGCGACCAATCAAAATGATATATTGCATCGATTTTTCAGCAAGGGAGAATATCATCAGCATGGAGTCAAACCGAGCTTCAGTCCTTCGATGGATATTCAGATTTCAAGCAATTTTGAGAGATTTCTCTATTATTTGAGCGGGGAGAATTCTATCCAATTGAAAGACTGGATGGAGGTTTTCCACTCCACAGGAATGTTGAGTGTAAAAGGAGTTCTCTTAGAAAAAGCTCAAGCAGAAATGTCATCTGGTGCAGTTTCCGAAGAAGAAACACTGGCTACGATTCGTGAATATCATTACAAATATCAGTATGTGCTAGACCCCCACACGGCAGTTGGAGTTCGCATTGCTCAACAAGAAAAATCGGAATTTCCTACGATTTGCCTGGCAACTGCTCACCCTGCAAAGTTTGGTGATGCAGTGAAGGCAGCTATTGAGGTAATGCCGACTTTGCCACCGTCATTGGCAAGTTTGGAAAAGCAGCAAATTCGCAAACGCATCCTGCCAGCGACAAC
This sequence comes from SAR324 cluster bacterium, assembly GCA_015231825.1. Classification (GTDB taxonomy): domain Bacteria; phylum SAR324; class SAR324; order SAR324; family NAC60-12; genus JADGAV01. Next base: position 44,785 of record JADGAV010000017.1, on the reverse strand, counting down.
TGAAGCGGTGAAAAGTGAGATTGTGCAAACTTTGAAATAGGTTTTTACAATAGTAGCTAAGGCCTCCTGACCAGGCTTTAAAAAATTTGTACAATCGATTTTTCCCGACTATCCAAAATTCCTTTCGATATTTCATCCGTTTTTAACTAAAACTTAATATTTCGGTTTTAAGGGACAACCATGTTAAAAAATCTTTTGTTTCGATACAAAACTTCATCAAAGTCAAACTATCATAAATTGTTATGGTCGATTCCTAAAATGCTGTTGCTTGACAAAATGGTAAAAACAGAAAACATAACTCGTGAAATGGCCATGAAAGGGACCCTGCAATGGTTGATCAATGCCCAGAATGCAACCCAGGATGGAGGCGTTTCAGGGGGATTCTCCATGATATTCGGCTGGACGAAATCTTACCCCGAAACCACCGGTTACATCATGCAGACGCTGATTCGGCACTATAATCTCTTTGGTGAACATGAAGTTCTGGAACGTGCGAAGCGTATGGCTGAATGGGAGGTCGACATTTTGTGTGAAGAAGGAGGAACTCCCAGCGGGGGACGGCCGGTGGCTTTCAATACCGGACAGGTTTTAATGGGTTGGGCAGAACTTTTACGCATTGAAAACGTTCCGCGTATAAGAGATGCGGCAGCAAAGGCAGGGTATTGGTTAATGGAGTGTATGTCGTCTGAAGGCTACTTTGAAAAAGGGGTATCCGATGCATCCTCTCATGGTAAATTGTCTCACAATGCAATGGTTTCCTGGGGTATGATGGATATAGCAATGGTATTGAATGACGAAAAATTGGCGGACGCCGCCCTGAGATCGGCCTTATATTATGCAGGCACTGTGGACCAAATGGGGTGGCCAACCATGACTGGAATTGATGTGCCCGAAGTCGACTTTCCTCTCACCCATGCACTTGGGTATACGGCTCAGGGTTTGCTTGAAACGGGTTTGTTGAGCAACAATCAGGAATTGATTGAAAAATCGGTAAAAATTCTCAAAGGATCTCTCAATGTCATGGATGCGAAGACCGGTTTTTTGCCGGGAAGAGTTTCCAATGGTTGGAGCGGCGGCTCGAGCTGGACTTGCCTGACAGGATCAGCCCAATTTGCATGTTGTATGCTAAGTCTTGAATTGAGCGGGCGTTCAGAAGGGTTTTTGCCGTTTGCAGAAAAATTGATTGATTTTGTCATTTCGACCCAGTTTTCTTATGATGCCCTGAAGCTGCCAATCGCTTACGGAGTGAGAGGAAGTTTTCCATTTCATTTTGGCGGATATTGTCGGGCAACTTATGTAAATTGGGCGGCAAAGTTTCATTTGGATGCCTTGCACATGCTTCATCGTTTGGAAAAATTACAAAATGGAAATTCGTTGAGTTAATTCCGTCAGCAATACGTAACCATCCCAAGTTGTAGAAAAATCAAGCGATTGTCCTATGGGAACAATTCTGTGGAGTCCTCTTTTGCCGAGTTTGCTCGCAAAATTTCTGAGATTTCTTTTGTCAAATCCAAAGTAAGAGAGAGTTTGGTCCTTTGGCTGGACCAATGGACCCAATTGAGACAGATCTTCCAAAAATGTTTCAAAGAAAAATCCCCCTCCACAGTGCGTTTCCATGTTGACATGGTGGGCGTCAGATACCCGAACAACAGTCGGTTTATTGTAATTTAGGGAGGAATGCGAGGAAATGGCTAATCCTTCGCAGACAGAACGATGGAGAAAGATGAACTTATTCATTGCATTGGGCATGGTGTCGACCGTTTCGCGCCGCTGCAGTTCTTCCGCCAAATTTCTCCAAAAGCGTTCGCTGGAAACCCGACACTCGTCAACGTTACCAACAAAATAGACAGTTCGCGGAGAAGAACAGGCCATTTGAGAGAACCAGTAGGCATCATTGTAAAATAATCGCGCAATTTCATTTGCTTTCTCGAGATTGACGGAATTATAAGTTTTTGAGTCAATAATGCAGTGAGACGATTTGTCTGCAAATGAGATATCTTTGGTAGTGGGTTGTGAAGGAAGTGAGCGAAAAAGCTGCACCGTTTCATCTCCCCCCCATAAAATCCGAATATCCGATCGTTCTGTAAAAAAACTGCTGATTTCTGCATCATGAGGATAGGTGAGCACAATGTTGCTTTTTTTGATATCGTGATGATCGTTCGATTGCATTATAGTTTGTAAGGCGGAAAACAAGAAATTTTGCTGTTCGCTGAGATTTTGGGAAACTCGAATGATATTGATATTTCCGCTAAGCAACGAAAGGGCCCAAGAATAGATGAATATACCATCAACATTGGAAGGAGAAACATGAAAGGCTACTCCTCGAGGTGAGACTATCTCGTTCTCACCCAGAATTTTTTGAAAGTCTCGGTATATTTTATTGATGTTCGACTTTCGGAGCCAAAAAGCAAGTGCGACCAGTTCCGGATATTTGTTGATTTCAGAATGGGCGAGAAGATGGCGGGATAGCTTGTGGAGGAAGGAAATAGCCTGGTCATTGAAGGGGCGACCTAAGGATTGAGAAAAAAATTGACCTGGACAAGCGTTTTGAAGGGGAATATCGGGCAGATAGAAGGGAGCAATTGAGGTGACATTCATATTAGTTTTACCTGATTTGAAATGAGAGCATCCTGAGCATGTGTGTCGCTGCATCCTCTAATTTCTGCAGTAGGAATTCTTCCTTCGATGGAAAAATACGTCCCTTTTCTTCCACAGCAGCAACTGTCAACCCCCTGGATTGTTCCGAGGTCTTCTGTCAAAAGAGAATGCCCCGGATAACTCTTGGGCAGGACACTCAAAGTCTGAAGCACTCCGCTTTCTTTATCGGGTAGACAACTCCAGTCACGATAATCACGGATGAGAATATCTGAAAAATTGGGAGCGTGGAAAAAACCATGGTCGCATTCCATAAAAATGCTTCCAGTCTGCTCGACCATCCCGTAATAGTTATACACTTTTTGTATTCCGCTTCGGTCTGATAGAGCATCTTTGAATACCGTATTAGTCACGGCGTTTTCCTGCAGTTTTTTCCATCCCCCACCATGGAGTAAAATGGCATTGTTTAAAAGAAGGTATTCATCTGAAGATTTGAGGACCTGATAAAAATACTGCCAAATCATAAACGTGAAACCAAAAATAAAAATTGTTTGATCTGAATATTTTTCAATATAAGACTTCAAACCCGCCAGATCGAGATCCATATTTTCGTCCAAAGCATAAAAATGATCTCGACCAAAATTTGAAAATCCTAGAATTCCAGCACCTCTCGCGCTAAATTTTGCGCGGTCTTTAAAAATGGACTTTGAATCCAGAATAATCATCGGCAGTCGTTTTGGTCCGATGAAAGAGGTGATGATTGATACCAAAGCTTTGGTTTGTAACATCGAAGTTTCCTTATCCAGTGCAATTTTGGAGACCTGTTGGGATGTTGTAGCGCTGGATGTCAGAGTTTTAACAACCTCCTCATCACGAACACTTTGCATTTTCCCTGTTTTAAACAACTGAACCGGAAAATAGGGAACTTCGGAGAGAGAAGCGAAATTTTGAGTGTGGTGAATATCATATAACGAATCGAGTAGGCGAGAATAAGGCTTGCACTGTTCATAATGCAAAAGGGTCAAATGGTGGAGCAAAGGGAGTATGAACTGTTCCTTGTCTATGCGATTGAGTGAATAGGGGGAAGCTTCAAAAATATTCTTATAGAAGTCCATTAACGATCCTTGATTGAATTTCCTGATAGTTTTTCTTTCCCGATGGTGTAAATGGTAAAGTGCTGTCGCAGTATGCATAGAGCACAGAACGGTGCAAATGATAGAGTTCAATCACATGTTGCAGAGCCTGCTGTGCAGTCTGGGTTTCGTTCGATTCTATGACAATGGAAAGTATATCATCTTTTCCCAGGCAAGCCACGGGTTTCCCCAATTTTGACTCCAACATTTGTTCAATCTCGTCTAAATTGATCCGCAATCCATAAATTTTGATGATTCGCTTCAATCTTCCTGTAATCCAATAAAAACTATCTTTATCACGAATTGCCAAATCCCCAGTGTGAAGAATCCCATTTTGCTCATCTCCTTTGGAAAGATCCGCTTTTTCCTGGGCATAACCCATCATGACGTTGGCTCCTTGAAAAACTAGTTCTCCTTCCTTATCTGACCCAAAAATTTCAATTCCTTGTTGAACCAGTTTCATTGTTCCATTTGGTACAGGGATGCCTATCGAGCCGATTTTTTCTTGCAGTCTGTTGTCAGGCACATAGGAAATTCGAGGAGCCGCTTCTGTCTGACCATACATGACAAAGAATTGAATGTTTTTTGATTGAGCAATTTCTAAAAAATATTGAATATCTTCAGGGTCCAGTCTTCCGCCTGCTTGAGTCATATTTTTTAACGAGGGTAAATTCATTCTATGGAAACGGAGGCGTTTCAAAATCTGATAGGTATAGGGAACGCCTGAAAGCGAAGTGCAGGACTGCTCTTTAAAAAGAGGCCAAAAGCCCTTTTCAACAACTGATTTTTTGGTGCAAATGATTTGGGCACCTGCAGCGAGGTAACTGTGCAGGATAGATAGGCCAAAAGAATAATGCAAAGGCAATGTCGTGATCGCTTTTTCTTCTTTTGCAATTTTTAGGTAAGAGACAATCGATTGAGCATTTGATTGAATATTCTGGTAAGACAGGCGAACCAGTTTTGGGCTTCCGGTTGTACCCGATGTAGAAAGAAGAATTGCTAAATCAGGATGAATGGGAGATCGTTCATTTCTCTTTTTTCTATAAAAAATATGGTTCTCGTATTCGAGGGAAATTTTCTCGAACTCCGGAAATCCGTCCTCCTTAGAGTGAGGATGCCAAATAAAATCTGGTCGGTATGTTTGAAGGAGCTTTTTCCCTAAAACGGGGTCTATTTCGGAATCGGTTAAGAACACGGCATGGCCGGCTCGGAGCAGGGAAAGATAGGCAAGAATGCATCTGAATGAATTTTCGCAATAGACAAAGGCGAGCTGTTTTTGAAGAGATTCTACGGATTTTGAAAAAGAGCATCCAAGTTTTTTTAATTCTCCATAAGTGAATTTGCGCTGCTCGGTATCGTCGTAAATAACAGGATCCGACTCGACGATGTTATCAAGTTGCCAAAACATTAAATTACCATGCCCCCATCAACACCCAATACTTGGCCGGTCACATAGGTTGAAAGATCAGAAGCAAAAAAATAGATCACATTTGCCACTTCATCCGGAGTGCCGATCCGATTCATTTTAATGCTTTCGATTCTCTCTTGAAATTTCTCAGGAGGAATTTCGTTTGCCATCTCTGTATCGATAAAACCGGGGGCCACTACATTGACACGTATGTTTTGGGCGGCCAGTTCTTTGGCTGCTGAGCAGCTCATACCAATCACAGCAGCTTTGCTTCCCGCGTAGACCGTTTGCCCTTCTGCGCCGAATCGACCCATAATCGAAGAAAGATTGATGATGGATCCGGAATGATTGCGTGTCATTAGTCTTGAAGCAGACTGCATGTTATATAACATGCCTTTGACGTTTGTGTTTATCGTGTGATCAATGTTTTCGGAAGTAATCATTCCGAGTAAACTGGAATTTAAAACACCAGCATTGTTCACCAAAATATCGAGACGTTTAAATCTCTTGAAAATTGCCGCATAACATTCCTTAACTGCCTCTCGATCACCAACATCGTAAGAAAAGGAATCACATTTTACTCCAAATTTTGTTTGAAGTTCTTCCACTCGTGCGTGCAATACGGACTCATCAGAGATGCTGTTTAGGATGATAGTTGCTCCCTTACAAGCAAAAAGCTTTGCAGTAGCCCAACCGATTCCTCTTGTACCGCCCGTGATGAACGCTATTTTTCCTTCAAGTGTCGAATTTAACGTCATATTTACCAAGAATTTCTTTTGTTTTAGCGAAACTGCTCATATCAATAATGTCTTCAGTATCCATCATAATATCAAATAGATCTTCAATTTCAGCAACCAAATTCATATGTCGGATTGAATCCCATTGTTTGTTCACGCTATATGCGAGGTCGTCAGTAATGTCTTTGATGTCCAATTCAAGAGATTTTGAAAAGGCTTCTTTCAATTGTTGTGAATTATCCATTGATTGCTCCATTAGTGATGGATATATCCCTCACTATGAGGTTGTTTGTTCATTTTTTTTCAAAGATTGAGGAAAGAAATCAGCAGTTTTGTCAGAGGTCTAAGATGTATCAGAAAATACCGAAAAACAAATGAAAAACAAGCTGAAAACAAAAGATTGCAGTTCATGTGAAGGTTAGCTTTTGAAGAAATATCAGGTGAATTAAAGCAGTTGTTGAATTTCGATTTTGCGGTACCCCCTCTTTTGTTTCGAGGAAATTTGGAAAAATACGTTCATATTGATGCTCTTTGAATTTCATAGTTTTAGCTTGAGAAATAAATGGACTTTGAACATACTTCGCAAGGATAGAGCACTTTTTGCGACATTTAAAAATGCTGAATGCTGGCTAGTGATTCAAAAATGAGTTCAAGACATATCCCTTTTGAGGAAATCGTTGAGAATTTGGAAATTGGGGAAGGTGATCTCCTTTTAATTGCCTCAGATATTTTAATGCTTTCAATTGAGGAAAGAAGGGCAAAAAGGCGATTCGACCCTTCTCGCTTCATCGATAGTTTTATTAGGAAACTGGGCCCAGAAGGAACATTGCTCTTTCCATCATTTTGTTGGGATCATCAAGGTGGATATGATGTCAGAACCGCTCAGCCCGAAACGGGGGGGTTGGCAAGAATTGCTCTGGAACGTACAGATTTTTCCAGAACACGACATCCGATCCATTCGTTCGTCGTCACCGGGAAATTTCAAACCGAATTATGTCGCCTGGACAATGAAAGCTCGTTTGGGGTTGATTCGCCCTTTGCTTTTTTACATCAACATCATGCAAAGATGTTAATCATCGGATTGGACTACCAACGGTCCTTTACCTTCGTGCATTATGTGGAACAACTAGAAGAGGTGCCTTACCGATTCATGAAATTCCGAGAGGTTGATTATACTGACTACAGTGGAAGCCGGAAAATCAAAAGTTTTTCCTTCTCGACCAGACCGCCTGGTATTTACAACGACGTTAATCCGATCGGAAAAGTTCTAGAACAAAAAGGAATCTCGAAGAAAAAAACTATCAATAATGTCGATTTCGTACTTCTGGATTTGAATCAGGCATTTGATGAAATACAAAAAGATATCCGATATAATAAGGGAAAAAAACTGCATGCACGATTTTTTAGGAAGGCCACCAAAAAGGTCATCAGGGTTGCGAAGCAAAAAGGAAAGAAAATTCTGAGGAAAATAAAAAATGGAAATCCGATTCTTTCAAAAAATCGTTGAAATTCTTTTTTGAAAATAAGTATGCAAGATCAAGAAGAGATTTCTTACCAGGCTTTTAAAAAAAAACGTCCGCAATGGACAAAAACGGTCAGGAGAAATCTGGAATACCGTGCTTTGCAGGGAGGAGTGGCACTTGGAAGACGTCTTTCGTTAGAGAAATTACAGTTTTGGGGGAGATGTTTAGGGAAAGTTGCCCACTCTCTGCTGAAGAAAGACCGGGGAATTATAGAACAGCAACTTGCCCTGGTTTTTCCGGATGTTCCTATTGAACAACGTCAATTATGGACCTACGAGTGTTTTCTTCATTTCGGGCAGATGCTCTTCGAGGTTTTAGGGATGAATCACATGGCGAAGGAGTCTGCATCACGATTCGAGATTTATGGAGAAGAATTATTGGATGAAGGTCACCATTTAGGAAAAGGCACCATTGTTTTAGGAGCTCATTTGGGCAACTGGGAAATGCTCTCTTCCTATATTAGCAAAACAGGTTATTCAACAAAAGTGGCAGTGACTCCTCTTTATGATGAACGTTTGAATGATTTTTTCGTAAAAATGCGAGAAAAAGAGGGAGTTACACTGATTCAACGAAACAATCCCAGGGCCACCCGTTCAATCCTTGAGTGTTTCAAACAAAATGAAATTTTTTTTGTTTTGATTGATCAAGATACAGATGTTTCCAGTATGTTTGTTCCCTTTTTCGGAATGTTGGCTCAAACTCCAGTCGGTGCGTCAAGTCTGGCTCTAAAGACCGGGGCATTGGTTATAAGTGCCATGGTTATTCGCCAACCTCGGGGAAAGTTTGAAATTCGATTTGAGCGTCTTGGTGTTTTTGGGAAAAAAAATTATAGCCGCGCTGATTTATTTGAAGTGACGGCTCAATTCAATCAGCATCTTGAACAAATTATTAAACGTTACCCATCACAATGGGCATGGTTTCACCGCCGATGGAAACATCAACCTGAAGAAAAGGACATTCTTTTTTTTAAGGAAATGATGGAATTTCAGAGAAAAACGAAAAAAGGCTAGATTCTGATTTCTGGATAGAAATGTGATATGGAACATAAATCATTATATAATCTCTTCCTTCAGGTCAGTGAAGGTGGTATGACTCCGGATGACGCGTTAAAAAAAGTTGAGGCGGAAAGCTACACCGATTTGGGGTTTGTTAAAATTGACCATGGGCGTCAGTCAAGAATGGGATTTCCTGAAGTGGTTTTTTCAGAAAATAAAACCGTTGAACAACTGGCAGCAATTTGTCGGTCTCATTTAAAAATTCATGATCGACTATTGCTGACTCGACTTTCGGAAGAGAAGCATTCTCTACTCAATTCAAAAGGCTTAGAAGGACGCTACAATGTGACGGCCCGTACGCTTTCCTTTGCTCCTGAATTTCAAAAAAAAGTTGGTCAAATTCTAATATTATGCGCTGGTACTTCAGATTTGCCTGTTGCCGAAGAGGCAAAAGAAACCGCTTTGATTATGGGCAACGAAGTTGAGATGGTCACGGATGTCGGAGTAGCAGGTTTACACCGACTGCTGGATCAGATGAACAGTTTGCGACGAGCGAAAGTAATCGTTGTGGTGGCTGGGATGGAAGGCGCACTGGCCAGTGTTGTCGGAGGCCTGGTTCGGGTTCCAGTTATTGCTGTACCGACTTCTATTGGGTATGGGGTCAGTATGCATGGAATTGCTGCATTGCTTTCAATGTTGAGTAGTTGTGCTCCTGGAGTGAGTGTCGTCAATATCGACAATGGGTTTGGTGCAGCTTTTACGGCGAGTTTGATAAACAATCCCGCAGAATCAAGCGATTAACACAAGCAACAAAGAAGGCCTTATGCCAATTGCGCTCAGTCAAAAACAACGAATTCACTATCGGATTGAAGGAGATCGAGGTCCTTTTTTACTACTTTATCCTCCTTTTTTGGAAGGACTTCTCTGTTGGTATCGCGCAAAGTACATTGAGCGCCTGCAGGATTATTACCGACTGATTTTGCTTGATCCGGTGGGACATGGAAGAAGTGATTATTCTTTAGCGCTTGAACATTACACTCTGGAATCAAGAGCTCAGCATGTGTTGGATATTATGGAAGAACTCAAAGTTGAGAAATTTCATTTTCTGGGCATGGGTATGGGGGCGCAAGTTGGTTTTTTTATGGCTGCACATTTTCCCTCACGTCTACGTTCTCTTGTTACAGCTGGGGCGCACCCTTATGCGATAACAACAGAAATGCAAAAATTTCAAGAGTGGATACAGCAATTGAGATCGGATGAAATCTCAGTTTTTCTCGAGTCGTTTAAGACTCAGGAATTGGTTTCTCCTGAGCGCGAAGCGGAAATATTGAAAGGTTCTCCGGAAGCTTATGCGCTTTCTTTGGAAGCAATCAGTCAGTGGAAAGGAATTGGTCAGGATTTGAACTCAATTTCAATCCCAGGATTGCTGATTACAGCAACAGGAGAAGAAAAATTTCTCTCGATCCGCGAAGCAGGACGTAAAATGCCTCGCGCCCGGTATTTAATTTTGCCTGAACTACGATACAATGACGGTCTTTTGGAAGCCGAATTAGTTGTTCCTGAACTGATGGATTTTATTCGAAAACTACGCCGCTCAGAATAGGGGATCTTGTAGAGTGAACGGAGGATGGCTGTCATTCAAAGGAAAAATAATGCGACTTTTAAAAAATATTTCTTGCCTGATTTCTCTTTTGATCTGCGAGACCTGTTTTCTTTTTCATGCCTGGGCTGCTGATCCTGTTGTTGCCAGTCTGGTCCAAACGACCGGTTTTGTGGAAATTGTACTTGCTCGCGCACAAAAGAATGAGACTGGAAAAGACGGGATTTTGCTGCATGTTGGGGATGTGGTTCGTACGGGAAGAAACGGTGCAACGACCGTTGTTTTTCGTGGAGGGTCCCAGACTCGAATATTTGAAAATTCAGAACTGAAAATTGAGGGTTCTGAAGAACTTTCATCGGAATACAGCTATAAGTTCAATGAAGAAAATCTGGCACAATTGAAAAATGAAGGGGTTCCGGGTGAAGTCATAAATAAGTTAAATTCAATCAAAGGAAAACTGTTTAAAAATGAGAATACGTTTTTATTCGCAATTGAACAAAGAATTGGTAAGCAAGAGACAAATCGGCTGAAAGGACTAATTTTGGTCCGAGCGACTAAATTTGCAGAAGAACGTACTTTTAGACATAGATTGAAATTAGTTGCGGGTGCAATTTGGGGGAGATTTGTGAGAGGGCGCCAGCAAACTCAAATTTACTCAAGTACAGCGACTATTGGAGTAAAAGGAACAGTCTTTCGTCTTAAGGATGACGGGCAAGAGGCAAAAATTTCCGTAGTAGAAGGAGAAGTCTCAGTCAAAAATGATCAGTCATTTATTGTTTTAAAAGCGGGGCAGAGACTCCAGGCATTTACAAAAACAGACCAACTCAAGGAGAAACTTGTAACAATTCCTTACCGTCTTTCGTTGCAGGCAAGTAACTATCAATTGGATTTTGATGAATTGCAAGAGTCCAAGTTTCGTTTTCATATTCAAATTGTGGATGTGCTTCACGGAAACAATGTTGGATTATCGGGAAAAATCTACTTAGAGAGCAACTATTACAATATCCAGTTTCCGGAACAAGTGATTCTAAATCAAAGTGGTTCGGTACGGGTTCCTGTGCAGATTAGACGACCACATCCGAGTGACAGAAAGTTTGATGGAAAAATTGTAATTTGGGCTGTAATGGATGGAGCAAATTACGATGAGGTGGGAGAAGGACATATATTTTTAAATGTAAAGATGCCCGGGAAAAGAAAAGAAATCATGATTGATGCCGATGGGCGGATTATCGATCCTTCCGAGTGATAGCAATGTTGACTGAAGTTGCCCTTGCGGTCATAATAAGCAGCCTGATGAGCCCGGTTCTCATTCGTTGCGTTAGTCGGATGCCTGAAGACAAAAAATTGTGGGATCCTCCACTTCAGTGTTCGTCCTGCCAGAAAAAGCTGTCGCTGATCACTCGTATTCCAGTATTGGGATTTTTTCTTGTTCATCGACGCTGTTCTTCTTGTCGAAAACCTCTTCCCGCTCAGCCATTGTGGATCGAGATATCCACTGTCTCAGGAACGCTACTGGTTTTTTTTTTTCGAGAAGAAGCTTCCCAGATAGTGATTGATCTCGTTTTTGTATATGCAATGATCGTGATTACATTCATTGACTGGAATGTAATGTTGATCGAACCGCGGGTGATAGTATTGACAGTTGCTCTAAGGTTGCTTTGGTTAGCATGGTTTGATTTTCATTCTTTGTTATATCATTTTGGCAGCATGTGTATTGCGGCTGGTGCCTTCTATTTCATTGGGTTTTTCTATGAAACCCTGCGAAGGAGGCAAGGGCTCGGAGACGGGGACGCAGCTGTCATCGGAGTGATAGCACTCTGGACGGGTTGGGAATCATTGAGCATGACGGTTTTGATTGCTGCTTTGGGAGGATTGTTGGTTGGGGGAGGAATTTTGATTCTGAACAATCGTCCATTGGCAAGTTCGCGGATTCCATTTGCCCCGTTTCTATGTCTTGGAGGTGGAATTGTCTATTATATTAAATCGTTCCCTGGGTTTCCTTTCTTATTTTGAAAAAAGTACAGTAAGTGTACCGAAGAGTGAGGATCTCTATTTCATTACAGATAAATAATTCTTCTTGTCTGCTTTGCGTAGCAAAGCAGACAAATTAGAAATCTCCGGATCTGAGCAATAAATAAATTTTTCACATTGAAGTAGGAACCAACATGCATATCGACAGGGATTTACTTGCTGCCTTATCAAGTGATCAGAAAAAGTGGCTGGCTCGAGCAATTACGGGAATTATTGTAGTTGATGGAATTGTAGATAAATCTGAAATGGAATATTTGAAGGAAGCAATTGGTTTTTTGGAAAATGAAGAGGAAATCAATGACTTGGTGAGTCAGGTCAAAGAACGGATTTGCCCGCCGTTAGGGTATTTAGAAATAAATCATAGACTGGCAGCAAGATTGCTGATGAATCTCGCACAAATTACTATTGTGGATGGTAAATTTTCACAACAGGAAGCCGAATATCTCAAAGAAATTGGAGCAAAAATGAAAGTCGGTGGAAAATTTGTCCAGCAAGTGCTCACTTGGATTCATACAGTTTTAGAGGTCCATAAATTGGAAAAAGATTTGCTCAAAAAAGCAGACAATCCGTTGTTCTGACAATTTCTCATTCTAATCCGATTCAATGACTGGTTCACAAAATGTTGAGACGGAAATCAGTTTGCTACGTCATCGCGGGAGGAAAGGAGGTTTGGATTGTTTTCGAGGAAAAGATCATCCATCTGAAATCTGAATCTAAAATACTGACTCCCTCCTCTATCGTTGAAAAATGTGCTAAATTGCGATGTTCCAAAATTGTGTTATTCCTGGAGTTCCCCTGGATACTTTTAACATTTCAAACGATCATTCCGCTGTCTCGAGTTGATGCAATTCGTTATAGTCGAAATTTATTAGGATTTCATTATTCCAACCCGGAACAGTTTTCAAAAATTGGTGTTTGTTTATTTGATGTCTTCGAAAAAAATAAAAAAGGTTTGTTTTGTGCGTCACTGCCTCCTCGAACCGTTGAGCTTTTGGAAGACTTGCGGAAACAAAAGAGGGGCAATGTGGAACCGATTCCTCTACTTTATGCTTGCGTTTCTGAAATATTTGGGAATACCTCAGAAAAAATTTTGTTTTATGGATTGAATCAAGTAGCTTTCATTGAAAAGCGGGAAGATCTTCTTCAAAAAATAACCCTAATACCGGGTTCGGAATCTAAGGAAGTAAACGAAAAGATTATTGAAGATTACTTCAGCGTTTCCAGCTCCGAAATCCACTCTCTCCATCTAAGTAAATGCTTTCCTGATCAACTGGATAGCAGCACTCATATCTCTATTTTTTCCATTGCCCAGCATTGGAAAGGAAATGCCAAACACATCAAGAATCCTTTTTGGTGGGAAAAACCGGAAATTTCTTGGAAAAATCAATGGAGGTGGATTGGAGTCATTGGATGGATATTCATCATGATCGGTTTGATTGTCTGGGATTATTCTGCCATAGAAAATAATCGGGAACTGCAGCAAAACCTCAATAAATCACTTCAAAGAATTAAAGAAGACCAAACAAAAATTAATCAATTCAAAGCGTACACTGAACAACAGGAGCATTTTATTCAGGTAGGGACGATTTATCAACATTTGAAAGATTCGTCAGTAATGGTTAAAAAAATCTTGGAACAGTTGATTGGTTCCATGAGTGCCTCCGTCTGGATAGAAAAATTATCCTATCAGGAACAAAGCCTAGAATTGAATTTAGTGGCGTTGGAAACATCCCTAATTCCACAAGTATTGGAACATTTGGAGCAAACTCCGATGATTGACCAGGTTTTCTTGAAATCCCAGCAAATGAGCCAATTGAATCAGCGGGATGTGGTCAAATTTGTTTTGCATATAGAATTAAATGTAGAAAATGTCAAAAATCCCTAAAAGTCGAATTTTTCACGACGTGTCGAATCAGCACTGGCTATTGATTCTTTTGATGGGGATCTTCTTGTCGCTTCTGTTTTACAATCTGGAACTAAACCCCGTGCTAAGCCGTCAAGATAAATTGGAGCGTCGATTTCACAAAATTTCAACCGAGTTGAAGGCGCTTAAACAGTACCAACTTTATCAATCGCAGTTTGAAGAACAGACGATCCAGATGGAGGAGAAGATTTTCATTATGGATCAAGCTATTCCCCTGAAGTGGGAAATCGGAAAGATCACTTCGCATTTGTTTGACACCATTCGGAAAAGCCAGCTTCAGCTAATGCGACAAGTTGTTGCTCCAGAAACTCAATTTGAGCACTATGTAGAGTTAGTAATCCATCTTGAATTGGAAGGATATTACCACCAGTTGTTGGAATTTGTAAATCAAGTCGAAATTTTGCCGTTTTTAGTTAATATTCGCAAATTGGATATAGTAAACAGAAGGTTAAGCAGCCAGGATCCTCGCTTACAAATTCAAATGGACCTCAGTGTTTATAGGCGTCAGTCCGACTGAATTTTTTAGAGAAAATTCCCAATTTCTTAATCAGGAAAGTCTTGGTAAAGTTAGCAGGATATTCAAAAAATGAAGAGAATTGAATTTTTTGTTTGCGTGACCGCCATGTTTTTGATTGGGCTCGGCACGAGTTATGGGCAACAGGAGACAATTGTTCGCAATCCATTTTCTAGCTTGCTGCCACAGTCCCCATCATTCAATCCTTTGCCACCGTTAGAAATAAATGATTCCGCGAAGTTCCCATCTTTGACGATTCCAGTGAAAGAACCGTCCCGGATACAGCAGTCTACGAACAAATCCGGGAAATTTGAACACAAACAACATGCCCAATCAAAAAGAAACAAAAAGGAAACAAAACGGGATCTTTCACTGGCAAAACCTACACCCGTCCAGAAAATAGTAAAAAAAAATATTCAGGCAAATAAAAAAATTCTGAAGAATAGTCAAAAAACTGAGTATGAAGAGAATAAAGTAGAAAAACAGCAAGCCGTTCCTACTGCTAATTTGAAAGCCAGCCGATTCTCAAAATCTACCATTGTAGCGAAAGAGAAAACCAATTCTGAATTGCGGCACAATCCGCGTCGGCATTCCAGAGCTTCTCCGACGAATGCGAATATTTTATTTGATGAGATAGTCAAAAACAAGGAACCCAGCTTACAATCGAAATTAAAATCGTCTCACCATCCGCCAAATCAGGCTTTCAATAAAAGTGAGGCCAAAACTATTCAAAAAAAGTTAGTCTTAAAAAAGACTGATAAAAAGTTACAGAGAAAGGTTCCCAGAAAAAAATCGGTCAGCAAACGACTTTCTACCAAAAAAAAACCTGCTGTTCAAAAATCTCGAATTTTGCAGGAAAGGAACGTTACAAAAGATAAAAATACCAACGGGGAAGCGAACAGTTCATGGCAAAATGTCCGTATCAATTCGAGCATCATCAAGGAAAAATTCCCTATTTTGACGGGAATTGTGAAGACCTCAGAGGGTCTTTTTGCGTTTTTTCGTGATGGTCAGCAAGAATACATCTTGCAGGAAGGAGCAGCAATTTTGGATGGCGAGCTAATTCAAATTCAGAAGAATTCAATCCGAATTCGGTTGGGAGAAAATCAAAAAGTACTGATGATCCAAGAATAAAAATCAGAAAAAACTCAATGCACCAGCAAGTACAAATTGAGGTTTTTTGAATTCTGAATCACCGAAGGGGTAGGCCAGTTCAATTTTGAAGGGGACTTGAAAAAGAGCGACTGTATCAATTCCCCATTGGAAACCCATTCCCACATCTTGGCGTTGTCGAGATTTTTCAAAATGGTCGTTATCTTTCCATACTTTCCCAATGTCAAAGAACAAGATTCCCTGGATTCCTAGTGAGGAAATATTTCCCCACCATGGATTGTTGACCAGTGGGAATTCGTAATCCAGTCGCGAGGCGAGTAATTGATCATCTCGTAGAATCGTGCGTTGCGGATATCCTCGCAGAACTTGTGGACTGCCGAGCTGATGTTTCTTCTGTAACGGGGAATCCCCGATTGTAGAAGCATATATCCAGGTCCAGCGGATTCTTTGTTTATGCCCGACATTGAGTAAATGCATCAATCTGGACTGCATCAGTGTGTAAGTGAAATCGGCACCTAATTCTATCAAAGGCTGCTCAACACGAATGGACCATGAAGGGAAATAAAGATTTTTAAAACCTATTTGTCCCGTATGGACTAACGCAAAATTACTGGTATCACCCGATTCTTCGGGGGCTTCTTCATCATTCTTCTCTTTTTTATCCTCAGATGTTTTGTAAACGGTTTCCTGGTCAAGTTCGATGGTTCCCGTGTAGGACAGTCGTTCTTTATGACTTGGACTGTTGTAATTTAAGCTTATGCCTCTGGAAATGACTCCTCCAAGTTGAGAAAATTCCAGCGTCCAAGATACGTTTGAAAGTATAAACTGGTTTTTTGAAATCTTGAAAATATAGAGGAATTGCTTGTTTTTGGTCCCATATCCCATGGTTGCTAAAAGAGAGTAATTTTGAGGAAGGGAATTATTGGATTCGATTCCTACTTGATTTCCATCGATTGCATTGCTTCCTACCCGTGGAATCAATAAACTCATAACTTCCCGGCGTTTTTTCCAGTCAAATGCGGGTCGAATTCTTAAATAAGTTTCAGAGTGATTGTTTGTTCTTGACAACTCAAGGAGATTTTCATCTGGATCGAGTGAAACTTCACTGAATTGCGATTCAGTAAAGAATGTCAATTTTTCTTCTTTTTGGAAGCCGCTGGTCCGTTTTAGAAATATGCTTCCATCTTGAGTGGTCAATTTGACATCAACCGGCATCACCCCCGAAGAAATTTGACGGATTGAAATTTCGATTTTATTTTGGCCGTCTGGTAAAGATTCTTCAATGACGGGTCCCAAAGCATAGTCCAGCTCTTTCGTGGTATGAAACCATTGTTGAAAGAACCAATCCAGGCGTTTTCCGTAATATAGTTCCATGGATTGCCGGAGATCGTTCTCGGTAGCCAATTCATACTGATATTCGTTAAAGAAATGTTTGAAGCCATTCCGAAAAACGTCTTTCCCGACAAGGTACTCTAACATTGATACTACCAGTGCAGCTTTGTAAGTAGAGGTCCGTAGGAGAATTCGTGTTTCAGAGTGTTTTGTGCTGCTTTTCTGGATTGAAGAAATGATGGGTTGTTGAAGTTCTGTTTTGATATTTTGTGCCATGCTCTCATTAAAATGTTCTCGGTAGCGAGGATTCAACCAGTCAATAAAATCGAAAATACCTGCATCCGGCCCATATTTCGAGGCATAAAATTTTAAGCTGAGAAAGGCACCGAGCCCACGGCTTAGCCAAAACTGAGAATCCAAATTGTGCCATACCGTTTCACCAAACCAGAGCTCTCCCAATCCTCGTGAAAAAAATCCGACCACCCGACGATCTAGAAATTCTGTTCTCTTGTAGTGTGGAGTGGTGACCAGCACCAGATTGTTGAATACCTGAATCTGTTCATGATTCCCTCTAATTTCAATGACAAAGATTTGTTTCCATGGAAGAGAAAGGTCGTATTCTGTTGAAGCAAAGTTAATAAATTCTTCCCCCCAGCGTGCCAGCAGTGTGGCTCGCCGCTTGTCATCTTCCAGAAAATACGAATGCACGGAAGCGAATTCGTTAGAGGAAACTTCATGATATTCAGGTGAAAAAACCAAAGGGAAATATTTTAATGGACGTTGAGAATGACTAAGTACAACAGCCTGGTTTGATTTGGTTTGGTGAGCTCCAGTTGTGGTGATAAGGGTGCCTTCCTGTTTGGATTTCCAAGTCACTTCATAAGTCCCTGGAGACGGAGTCATTAAATCTGTATTCCAGGCATTGTTTGCAAATTGAAGCAGTTGGGGGTGCCATTCAATTGCCGTCAGTTCTGTTTCGACGAGTCCATCCAGAAAACGTGCTGGTAATATGGTTTCAAAATGTATAACAAGTGAGGATTGAGAAAGAGGGTGATCCAATTGAACGGATAGCAGCCCATTTTGTGTACTGAAACCAACCACGATGTCCTGATTTTCAACGATTTGATAGGAAATTGGCTTTCCTTCCCGGTCCGTGACAGAGTGAATAATAGTTTGTCCATGATCAAATCCATTGGGGAACAAAGGATCATCTTCGATTTTTTTAAATTCATCCAGAGAGAAAATTGGAGTCTGGAGAATTTTTCGCGGTCCTCTTGTGTCTGAATCCAGAAATCGATTCATGGGTAGAGCAAACAACAAATGATCAGAAGGGTAGTGATTCGCTGAAAACGAGATGCTTGCCGTTCCTTTGATACGTTTGTTTTCTGGTTGATATTCGACTTCAATTTGATAATGGGGGAAAGGCGTGCTAAATCCGGAAGTCACTGTAATTTGCAGGAAAGCAACTGTAAACAAAAGGAAAAATATCCATTTCCCTTTTGAGAAATAATTTGACATGTATGATGACGAATAGAATTGGTTGAGAAGGTGATTTCTTTTTGGCCCGAAACGTATGGCTTAGAGAGCAATGTCAGACTGGCAACTCTATTAGGTAAGCAGTTGCTTTGTCAAGAATTTGCTTGGTAGTTACCCGGGTTGAAATAAATCAATTCGGAAGATTTCAGCTCACATGAAAGGAGCTAAAAAATTGTTGGATTCTCTGGTTTCATTGGCAATGCAGTATTCTGGTGGAGGGATCTCGAATCCGGAGTTACTGAAAGGGGATGGTTCAGATCGGCGAATTTACCGCTTTCGGAAGGGACGAAATTCGTGGATTGGCGTTACTAATTCGAATGTAGCCGAAAATCAAGCCTTCATTTTTTTGTCAGAACATTTTTCAAAATGTGGGATTCCTGTACCAAAAATCTACTTATCGGATTCGAAGGTCGAATGTTATATATTGGAGGACTTAGGAGATTTCTCATTGGCAGATTTGCTGCCGCAGTGGAGGAGTTCCAAAAGCATTGACTATTCAGCCATTTTGAATGCCTATCAGAAGGTTTTATATTGGTTACCTAGAATTCAGTTTGAAGGACATTTTGGGCTTGATTACGCATTTTGTTTCCGGGATCAAGTATTGAACTATAAAGTTTTTATAAGGGATACTGAATATTTCAAAAGATGCTTTTGGAGTGTTTTTGCTGGTCATTATCCTGTCAGTGACGGAATCAATCAAGATTTGGAAAATTTAGTTGTGCATTTAGAGGAAGTAGAGAGAAAAACTTTTGTTTATTATGATTTTCAGTCTCGAAATATTATGTGGAAAGACCAGGAGCCCTTTTTTATTGATTACCAAATGGGGTGCCGCGGAGCGATTCATTACGATCTTGCCAGTTTGCTCTATGCTTCAGCTTCAGGTCTTAACGATGAATTGCGCAATTTATTGATTGACTTCTATCTTGAAGAATTGAATCCGCGGCTTCGTTTGTCCCG
Source organism: SAR324 cluster bacterium (assembly GCA_015231825.1). Classification (GTDB taxonomy): domain Bacteria; phylum SAR324; class SAR324; order SAR324; family NAC60-12; genus JADGAV01. Next base: position 25,387 of record JADGAV010000017.1, on the reverse strand, counting down.
AACTGAATTTTTTAAAGATTTTTATCACTTTGTCCTGATACGCCGTTTGCGCTCATTGGGGACTTATGGATTTTTGTCTGCAAAAAAGGGAAAGTTGCGTTTTCTGGAAGGGGTTCCAAAAACAATCCATGAAATTTTTGAACTGCTGGATAATCGGATTGAGTTGAAATCATTCCACTATTTAAAATCACTTTTCAATGATTGGAAGCAGGACGAAAACCTGTGTCGGGTTTCCTCTCTTTATCAAAAAATAGAGGGTTCTCCATAAATGAATTTTTCAAAAAAAATCTTGATTGAAGCATCTTTTCAGTCGAAGACGACCGAATCTTTAAAAATTGAAGTTTCCCGATTGCTTCAGCAGGTTATTCCTGTATTGGAAGCGTGTTATACACTACCATTCCGCAGTCTTTGGTTAAACCAGAAACCAGGAAAGCATTACCTTCAATTTTTAATTCAAACCGAAAAAATTTTGTTATGGAGTTGGCAGAGGCTCAATCAAAATGAGCAGGAAGAGCTGCATTTTGAAATTTTGTCCTGGTTAGGAAGGCAGGAACGAAAACCGGATGGATTGTTAAAAAGCTATTATTTATTTTATGAAGCGTTAGGCGATTGGGTTCAGCAAACCGACGGATCAAGTTCTGGAAGTGGGAGATGGGAAGATTATATTTTTTATGTTCTTTGTCATGAAAACCATTTTTTGAAACGGACTGCTTTTGCATCGGTAACTCCACAACATGAGGATTTGGAACTCATTGCTCAGCAGTACTTGGCACAGATGCAATTGATTTGTGAACTGGATCTCTTTATATTGTGCTTGGATGTATTTACCTTTTTTGGGGTCTTTACACGAAAAAGTTATTTTATCCCGCAATTGACGTTTCCTGCAACGGAATACAACGAGGCTTCTTCTATCTCTCGATTTGAAAAATTTCGGATCAGGCTCAAAGAATCGGCTCATTGGTCGGAATCTGCAAATGAATATTTACAGACATTCAAATGAGTTCGTCATCATCGTGTTGGGGGAATTTGTCTTTGATGAAAGTTTCCAAGGTTCCATCGGCTAGTCGGACAGAAAGGGGATCCCCGATTTCAACTGAGTCAATGGACTTTACGGGTTGCTTTGAAGAATTTGTGATGGATCCGTAGCCTCTTGTCATAATGGTAAGTGGACTGAGTGAATCTAGCAATTCGAGGCGTTGGTTAAGTTTTTCTTTGTTGCTTTCCAAATTGCTTTCGATGATTTGTGTCAGCCGTTTTGTTAAACGATCCACATCATTTTGACATACTTCCAACGTTTTCATTGGATTCAATAAAACAAGACGTTCCGCTAGTCGTTTGTAGTTTTGGTCCTCAATTTTCCGGTGATAGGAGATTTGTTGATTCAGACGGGTGGATAAATCATCCAATCGCTGCATGTGCTGGTGCACAATAAAGTCGGGTTTGCGTAGCCTCTGCAGAGTCCTACTGATCTTCTCGTGTTGCTGCTGTAACTGTTGTTTAATGAGTCGATAAAGGCGATTTTCCTGCTGTTCCAGATTGCGCTCAAGTTCCTGCAGAGGAGGGATTGCAAGCTCCATTGCAGCAGAGGGCGTGGGTGCTCTCAAATCGCTGACAAAATCGGCAATCGTAAAATCGGTTTCATGACCCACCGCAGAAATTATGGGAATTATTGAATTGAAAATTGCGCGTGCCAGATTTTCATCATTGAATGCCCATAAATCTTCAATTGAACCGCCTCCTCGTCCAATGATGATCAAATCAATTTGATGGCTTTCTTGAAGAGAGTTCAAATATTCGATAGATTCGATCAATGAACCAGGAGCCTGTTCACCCTGAACAGCAGCTGGAAAAAAAAGCACTGGAACAATAGGACAACGGCGATTCAGCACATTCATCATATCATGAATTACAGCACCCGAAGATGACGTCACAATGCCGATACGCCGGGGAAGGAATGGAATGGCTTTTTTGTGTTGAGCTGAAAATAATCCCTCTCGTTGAAGTTTCTCTTTCAGTTGCTCATAAGCTAACTGAAGGGAACCCAGTCCTTTAGGTTCCATTGAGGAAATTTGGAGTTGATACTCTCCTCTTGGTTCATATACGGCAATATGTCCCTTGACAATCACTTCCAGGCCGTCACTGGGCTCGAATTTCAGAAGTCTCGCTGCCTGACGAAACATGATTCCCCGGATTTGTGCCTGGTCGTCCTTTAGTTGGAAATACAGATGTCCGGGCGACGACCGTTTGAAATTGGACAACTCTCCTTCCAAAACCAGGGAACGAAATTTGTCTTCCAGGACAAGACGAATATGCCGAGTCAGCCGGGAAACGGTCCATATTTCATTATCTGGGATTGAAGATGCTTGAGACTGGGAAGATTTCGATACTTCGGAATCATCTTTAGTAGATGGAGCGTCGACTTCAAAAATAATAGAAGACATGTTAGCCATTTAATAATTTGAGCAGTTTCTGTTCCATCAATGAGATGGGCGCCGGTTGACTTGTCCAAAATTCAAAAGCCTCGATTCCTTGAAAAAGAAGCATTCCGGTACCATTGATATAAGGAATTTTAAGATGTTCTGCTTGTTTTAGCAAGGAGCTTTGCTGTGGGGAATAGATGATGTCGGCAACACGTTCCAGGGATTCAAATTTTGCGAGATCAACGGGAGATTCTCCTTTTTTCATTCCGACACTTGTGGTATTGAGCAGCAAGTCGATTGCTTGGCAGAAAAGATTTTCCAGGGACTCAACCTTAAACTCTGTTTCGGGATACAATGGGGCGTATTCTTCTACTAACAGTTGCGCATTAGCCCAGGTCCGGTTAACCAGAAAAATTCGTTTGGCTTCTTTTTCCGCAAATGCAACCAGAATTGATCGGGTGGATCCTCCGGCTCCTAAAATTACTACGGTTTGATCTTTTGGAGAAAAAGAAAGTGCAGACAAAGAACGAAGCAAGCCGGAACCGTCAGTGTTGGTACCAAGCAGTTTCCCGCGGTCATTTCGAATTGTGTTCACTGCCCCGATCCGAGCGGCTGTTGGAGTGATCTCGTCAAGATATGGCAACACATTGATTTTGTGAGGAATAGTCACATTGACTCCCGCAAATTGTAAGCTTCTTATTCCTTCGATCGCTGATTTTAAATTGTCTGGATGAACTTCAAAGGGAAGATATGCTGCGTCAATTTTATTTGCTTGAAAGGCTACATTTTGGATAGGAGGGGAAAAAGTGTGCGAAACCGGATAACCTAGCAATCCGAATATTTTTGTTTTTCCAGTGATAGACACAGTCATTCAGCTTCATTGAATTTGTTGGAAATCAATTCAAGAACTTCTTTCATGGCTTGCTCTTCATCTGCCCCGTCTACTGTTACTTCTAGTGATGTTCCTTTTGTTGCAGCCAACATCAAAACCTCCATAATGTTTTTCGTGTTTGCAGAGTTTCCAGCGTGATTCATCGTGATGTTAGAATTGAAGGAATTCGATAGTTTAACCAGGAGTGCTGCAGCTCTCGCATGTAAACCGAGCCGATTGATAATGGTTGTTGTCTGAGTTATCATAAACCCGGTATTGAAAAGGGACTCAATATTGAACTACATCGTCGAAAATGAAGAAGATTGCTTCCGATTTTGGGGAAATGCTCCTTCTTAGGGTAAAAAGGAGCTAGGCTTTGTTATTTGAAAGATCAAAGGCTTGCTTTTCTCAAAAGATCTGCTTTGTCTGTTTTTTCCCAGGAAAACTCAGGCAGTTCACGACCAAAATGACCATAAGCTGCTGTTTTTCTGTAGATGGGACGAAGAAGGTCTAAATTGTCAATTATCCCTTTGGGCCTCAAATCAAAATTGTCTCGAATCAGGCTGGAGATTTTTTCTTCAGGAATCGTATTTGTTCCAAATGTTTCCACTGAGATGGAAACGGGATCTGCGACTCCGATAGCATAGGCAATCTGGACTTCGCAGCGGGAAGCCAAACCGGCTGCAACCACATTTTTTGCTACATGACGTGCAGCGTATGCAGCAGAACGATCAACCTTAGACGGATCTTTGCCTGAAAATGCCCCTCCTCCGTGTCGACCCATTCCTCCATACGTGTCCACTATGATTTTACGGCCAGTTAGACCAGCATCGCCATGGGGACCGCCAACTACGAATTTCCCGGTTGGATTGATATGGTAAACAGTTTTGTTCGATAGAAGATGATGAGGGACAACTTCACGAATTAATTTTTCGATCATATCGCGGCGAATTTCATCCTGTGAAACATTTTCTGCATGTTGTGTACTGATCACAATTGCTGTGACTTCAGCAGGACTTCCATCTTCATAACGGACCGTCACTTGTGATTTTCCGTCAGGTCGAAGATAGGGCAAAGTTCCATCTTTGCGAAGTGCGGTCAGCTTTTCGGTCAGTTGATGGGCCAGGGCAATCGGCAACGGCATCAGTTCGGGAGTCTCATTGCAGGCAAATCCGAACATCAGCCCTTGATCTCCTGCCCCCTGTTCTTTACTGGAGGCTTCATTTTCGTTAACTCCTTGAGCAATATCCGGAGATTGTTTGTCCAAAGCGATCAGTACGGAGCAGGTATCACCATCAAATCCGATTTTTGAATCATTATATCCGATCTCTTTGATGGTTGTTCTCACGATTTCCTGCAAATCTACTTGAGCCTTTGTTGTGATTTCTCCAACAACCATAACAGTCCCTGTTGTTACCAGCGTTTCACATGCCACCCTGCTCTTTGGGTCTTGGGCCAACATGGCATCAAGGATTGCATCCGAAATATTGTCGCACATTTTATCTGGATGCCCTTCTGTTACACTTTCTGAGGTAAATAATGTTTCTCCCATTACGTCTCCATAATTATTTTGGGTATAATCACTAATCGATTGATTTTGGTGAATGACTGACTCTATTGTGGATTCCTCTAGTCAACAGGATTTCCGCAAAATTGGCCATTGGATTTTTAAATTTTTTAGAAAAGTTTTATAATCTACAAATAAAACGTTAATAATCCTATATTTTCATTAAAATGTCGAAACATTTCGCAAAATTTCGATCGCGAAATTATTAAATTTTTGAATGGTTACTAGGAATTGATCAGTTTAAAAGTAGATTTTTTGAACTCGCGCCGATTTAGGATTTCCAGATAATGCATGGCAAGGTTGTATAGATTTTCTTCTTCCAATTGAAAATCAGCTGCCGAATAGAGGCGGGTGAAACGTGAAAAATGTAACCGAGCTTCGTAAATATTTTTTTGACGAAAGGCGATGATGCCAAGATTGAAAAGAGGGAGATGTTGATTGTTGAAAAGATCCAGGCTTTGTTGAAACGCTTCTTGTGCTTTTTGCAACTGCTCAATGGCAAGGTACAGTTTTCCAAGCTCTGTTAGCAGTTGGCTTTGATCATTAGGAGACAGACGATTTGATTTTAAATCTGCATTCACTTTTTTAAAAAAAATACCGGGATTAGTTTTTTTTCCAAAATATCGGGGAAAAGTCAAAGGCTTGTAAATACTCAAAGCCTTTTTTTCCTCTTCACTCAGCTTCAACAAATGAGCAGTGAGCATCTCTGCATAAAGGTTTGCCAAAAAACGATCTTCTATATTGAACGGTAACGCCGCGTGGCAATTTTTACAACTGAGACTGTCGCTAGTCCATACTTCCTTGTTGGTAAATAGATGGCGCTGTTCTAATGCTTCCTGGTCAAAATACAATATCGAAATAGAATAACGATACGAAGAATGGCATTCGGGACACAATATCCGTACGTAGGTCATGGCTTCATGGGATATTGAAGACGAGGTCTTCTCAGCGAATGGAGAGGGCTCTTGATAAATTTCACATAGGAGTTCAATCAGTTGCCTAATTTCATCTTCTCCATCGCGATAGTGGTGCATTAGTTTGGGGGTAAATCGTTGATCCGGCAAGTATTCTATTAACTCAAAAAACAGGTGGAAATGCTGATTTATTAGAAAAGTAAAGTGTTTGAGCATGAGTTCTACAATTTCCCCATTCGGTAGTCGCTTGAACAATTCCAGTGCGTAGTCTATTTCTTCATGTTTTCCGGTAAGAATAAAGTGTTCCAAATTTTGCTGATAATATTCGACAAGTCTGGGAATCAGGAAAGGAACTTGATAAGACCAGGGTTTCGGTAATGCAGCGGAAAAGGGATAGTAGATGGCTCTTACTTGCCCGGTTACCAATCTCCAGAGGGCTTCTTTAGGTGTATCACTTGTAAAATCAGAATAGTAAGAGGGAGTCGACCCGAAATTCCATGAAGTATCCTCCAGTAAATTTATAACTTTAGTCATAAATGAAAGCCGCAGGAAAGGAGAGTGATAGATACGGGCAATTCGGGTTGCATTGTTTTCCGGATCAGAGAGACAAGTTTTTTCTGCTTCTTTGACAAATCGAATCAAAGGGAGTGACAATAAGAAAAAAAATTCCTGATCCTGAATTTTGATTATCGTTGCGTCCCAATTTGACAAAATCGTCTTAAAGTACTCTAGAAAGTGCTCCTCCAGAAACTCGTTTTCTTCGGGAAACATCAATCGAATCGATTCGATCAGAAGATCTGGAACCGGATCCATTATCTGACCTGTACAGTACATGTCGATTTTTTCTAAAACTTCCAGAAAATCTGCAGAGAGATTCCATCCCAAAATGTTCAAACATTCCTGATAAATCAATCGCATTGAATATCCGTAGTTGGTGCGAAGGCGGACAAAATCTATAATTTCCTGGTTTTCAAAAACGTTTAAAAAGTAGTTGATAAATTGTGGGTCCGTAAAATTGTTCCGATAATGGGAATAGTGATGAGCGACTTGTGCCAGTTGATCAGGCGTTTTGACGGATTCGCATAAAGCTCCGAACAAGGCGAGGGATTTGATTTGATGATTGTAAAAAGAAGAAATTTTGTCATTGATCGCCCACCAGTTGTTTTCTGAATCAAACCCCATCAAACTTTTTGACGCGTATTGTAGTGATTGATGATTTACTTCGTTGTCGGAAAGCAATTCTTCCACCCATTCCCATAAACATCGTTCCAGTGCAGAATATCCAAGTTCAGTCAGGGTTGTCACTGCAGCTTTTTTTAGAGATCCTTCGGCACTATCAAAAATCCGAAACACAGGAAACGCAAAATCTGTCAATTTCTGACGCCCAATCAGGTATAATGCCGATTCCTTTATTTCAGGAATATCAGATTCGATCAGTTGTCCAACAAATTCATGTGCGTTTTCATGCCAGCGTTCTGTCAAGTGATAGGCAGCCCACATCTGCACACGCGGGGACGAAGACTGAAGTTGATGAACCAAATGAGACTGGCTTAAAATTTCCATTTTAGAGATTATGTGCTATTTTTAAATTGCCTGAAAAACGAGGGTGAAAGCAGATTCCATTACTGAATTTCTCGATCTGAAAATTGGAAGTCCGCTGTGGAGTTTGCCCATAATTGATCCGAGTTGGATGGAAACAGTGCCGAAAAAGTATTGGCTATAAACTCAAAAGCATTCGATTCGAGTTCGAATTGAAATCGTCCTAAGGCGGTTCCGTCTTCTTCAAGCAACAACACGATCGGCAATTCGCTATTGGCTGCATTAAAAAATTTTGCAGCGCCTTGGTTCCAATCTAGTAATACCCCGGATTTTAGCTCGTCATCAATTTTGTTTTCCAGGAATGCTAGTATTGAAGATCGAGTGCGATAAAACGGCAAATTTGGCGAGATCAGTAAAAAGGATTTGGTTTTCGAAGTTTGAACTAATTTCTGGTAAAGACGTCTTGCTCTTTCAATTGTTTTTTCTTGCGGGCTGATAATGATTAAAGCAGGATACTTTTGCAGTCGCCTCAAATCGATTTTTTCTCGAAGCATAGAGGTCAACGCGGTGTCTAAAGATTTGCCCCAGATTGTTGCACTCATTACAAAAAAAATCAGTATGACTAGAAAACAACTTTTTTGTATTTTATTTTGGGTTAGCTGATGAATCATGAAAATTTCAATTTGTTAGTGGATAGAATATTGGATTTTATTGAATTGAACCTGTCTTTTTTTCTCATATAGAACTCCCAAAGTAATGCAAATTTGAATCCTCCTAAAAATATTGTTGGTTATAAATGGATCGTTCGGAAAGTGTTTTCAGAGCACAGAAATCTCCTTAAGTAATGCAGGAATCAGAAAGCCTGGTGGAAAGAACACCAAGAAAATTCCGTTGTAACTGGATCTGATTTCTAACCTTGAACTGAGACGAATTGTTTCAAACAACAAAATTGCAGGGAGAAATTCTTAATCGTTTGGGCAACAGAAATATTTTTCAATTTGATTTTGGCAGAACTTGAAACTTGCGGGATCGCCTACCGCCAGGAATCAGGAAGCCTGTAGGCAATTTCTAAAATCCTTGGGTATTGAATAAAAAACATGATGAGAACCGTTACTATAATTTGTCTGCTGATCGGTACGATTGGTTTGGCAGGGTGTTCCAGCTATTTGGAGGTGGGTACACAAAGCAGTCGCTGGATTGATCTGAAGGATTATGATCGAGTGCTCCAGTACTATGATGAAGAACTAAAAGAAAGCGAGCACGATCGTTTGTTGTACCTTCTGGATAAAGGGATGGTCCTTCAAATGGCAGGGAAGTTTGAAGAAAGTAAACGGTTCTTTTTTTCCGCGGATCAATTGGCAGATGAATTGGATGCAATTTCCTTGAGTACTCAGGCAGGTGCTTTTCTAAGCAATGACGAGGCAATTCCCTACAAAGGCGAAGATTATGAAAAAGTAATGATCAACGTTTTTAACGCATTCAATTTTATTGCCCTCAATGATTATGGAAGCGCATTGATTGAAAGCCGACGTGCGCGTGAAAAATTGGAAATACTCCAGCAATATGAAGGTCAGCAGTATAGAGAAGATGCCTTTGTTTATTACCTTTCCGGAATGTTATATGAAGCCCGCGGAGAAATCAATGATGCCTACATTGACTACAAACGTGTTTTTCGATTGAACCCTCAATTTTTTTATCTTCAGCAAGATTTATTAAGACTCAGCTCCAAGCTGGGGTTCACCGAAGATTTTGAAAAATGGAAATCATTTTATCGTTCATCTGATAAAATCCAACCTGAAGAAGGTTCTCAAAATGGTGAGTTGGTTGTCCTCTATGCTTCGGGAAAATCCCCAAAAAAATTACCACACCAGAGCAGAGCATCTTCGTTGTTCGTTGGTTATGCTCTTGCCGGGGGGATAGGGGCATCGGTGGGCGGAGATTTTTTGGTGCCGGTTCCACGCTTCGAGAAACGGTCCTTTCAAATTAAGAAATTAAAAATCTGGAACGAACAAAAGGAACTGGCTCAAAGTCGTGAGTTGGAAAATTTGGAGGAAATTGGTTTTCAAAGTTTGCGTGATCGATTAGGAAGAGAGGTGGCTCGGGCAGTAGGACGTTTGCTTGCAAAAGCAAAACTTCAAGATGAAGTGCGTAAAAAGTTTGGCGGGATGGCAGGATTGCTAGTGGGTGCCGGGATGATTGCAACCCAAAAAGCAGATACGAGGAGTTGGTTGACACTTCCTGCGTCAATGCAGGTCAGTAAAGTTTCATTGAACCCGGGAGAACATAACCTCACTCTTAAGTTTTATGACAAAATGGGAATGGTTCTTAAAGAACAAAAGCAGAATGTGATTATCAAATCTCGACAAAAAACCTTTCTCATCATAAGAACAACACAGTAGGGCACAGGAATGAATTGTGCCGGAAAAATTTCGGCAGCTTTTTATAACCTCTCACAGGATTCTCATGTTTTCTCGGCGTCAAATACTTCATTGGTTCTCCAGCGGTTTGTTGCTTCCCTTTTTGCCTGGTTGTGATCAACCCGAAACTGAATTGGCTTTGGAGAATCTGGGACCGATACTCCCTTACATTCAAAATGTAACCACAGAAAGCGCCATTTTTCTTTGGCAATCTTCTGGAAAAAAAGTTGGTACGGTCGAAGTTTTCAATGAAAACGGATCATTGGCAAATAAAAATACGGATTCGCTTACCTCATTTCATGAAGTTCTGATTACGGATTTAACGCCGGATACTTTATATTTTTATCAAGTTAAGGAGGGAAGTTTTCGAGTAGGTCCTTTGAGATCTTTCCGAACTGCACCTGCTTCAGATAGCACGAACCCATTTTCATTTATTGTTTTTGGAGATAGTGGATTAGGGACTGAACCCCAATTGAAGGTCGCCAGCCAGATGCTAGCATTGGCAAATAATGCTTCTTTTGCTATTCATACTGGCGATGTGGTCTATGACGGTTATGAAGCAGAGTATCGCAGTAAATATTTCGAACCTTATCGTTCTCTGATTCATCGAATTCCCTTTTACCCAGTCTTGGGGGATCATGATTTAGTGGATGGGGCGGCAGCTTTCTACAAATTTTTTTCTTTGCCGCCAAACAATCATGAAGATACTGAAGATTTTTATTCTTTTAGCTACGGAAATGCTGTTTTTGTGGCCTTAAACTCCAACAGGTTGCTTGGATATGATAATGTGACCCAACTTCCTTTTGCAGAAGAAGTGTTGGGAAATTCTACTCACACCTGGAAATTCATATTTCTACAACATTCCATATATACGACAGCTGTTGGGCGTGACAGTAAACCGGGAATTGGTTCACAGGTTGGTCCAATTGCTGAAAAGTATGGAGTCCAATTTGTATTTGGAGGAGATGTTCATGCCTATGAACGATTTAATGCCAGGCAAGATTTTACATCATCAGAGGAAGGAAGTGAAGTTGTATACATCACGAGTGGAGGAGGAGGAGCAGAACTGCGTGATTTAGAAGGGGGAGCAGAAGCAGCAGTCAGCAAATCTGTTTATCATTTTATGCACGTCTCCATTGATGACAAAGAGCTGAATGCCACGGTCTACGATTTTAATGGAAATGTTATTGACACTTTTGGACAGACCGCTTCCTAGAATGCGAAAATTTTGTCACCGTTCTTCTATTATGGTTTGGAATTGAAGTATATTTTAAAAATTAATATTTGCCTGATTTTTCTTTGCCTGGGTTTTATCCCTAACAGCTTTTCGTATCAGCTGAGTTGGGATGATTTAATGCATTTCGTTTTGCAGGAAAACAAGAAATGGGATCAAGCCCACCTTACTGTGGAAGTATCAATTTACGACCCTTTTTTTAAAGATTTGGAAAGTTCGCCTGGTTCGAGGTCAAATAAAATTTCACACTTGGGATATCAGCAGAATATCTATTGGAAAGCAGGTGAACTGCTTGTCGTTGAAACTTCGAATGACCTGGGTGAACTGTTGCATTTTTACTATGAATCCGGGGGGGATGTGATTAGTGTTGCGAGCCAATCGAAACGGATTTTTTCAAAAATGGATATTCTTCCTCACTACTTCAGGTTTATAGTAAACCGAAAAGAAGAATGGGAAAAAGCACTGCAGGAGGTTTATGTTCAGGGAAAAGAAATTTCGCTGCACCATCACAGAGATTTTAATGTCCTCTACAAAGTTGGGGACTCTCAATCTGAGCATTTTGCATTGATCGATAGTGAAAGCTTTCTCTTGAAAGAATTACAGCATACCATCCAAGGCGATGGGAAAAAATATCTGATTCGGATTGTATTTCAAACAATGACAGAATATAAAGAATTGCAATACCCTAAAAATACGGAATATTTTTTAGATGATCGTTTGTTTAAACGAGTCTTTATCAAATCAATTGATAGTCCCGCAAAAATCCCCTTAGACAGTTTGCGTCAAAAAGCAGTGAAATGGTCCAATGCACGTTCTGCTACGTTTCAAATTGACTACACCAAATAAATCGACATGAAATTCCGGATATTTTTTTTCATCATTTGCTTTCTAATTGCTAAAGACAGTTATGTCAGAGGGGAAACCCTGTTGCTTGACTATATAAAAATAGTTGTGAACAGTGAAATATTGACTCATAGCGAAGTACAGGGAGCAATCGATGATTTGCGTGCTCAGATACTTCGGTCTATTCCACCTGGAATTGTCAGGGATCAACAATTGAAAGAACTTGAAAGTACAGCAGTTCAAAATTTGGTAAATGAGTTATTGGTTCTCGATCGGGCCCGTTCAAAAAATATTGAAGTGACCGAAGCAGAGATTGAACAGCATATCAACCGTTTGGCGAAAGACAATCCACAGATCACAAAAATTTATGATCCCGATGAACTAAAAGAACTGGTTTCCAAAGATTTTCTTAAACAGCGTTTGATTGCATTGGAGGTTGCTCCCAAAGTGCATGTTTCTGATGCGGAAATAAAAGTTTTCTGCGAAGAATCAGTGCAGCAAAATAAGGAAGTTGAAATTGCTCAGATTCTCTTTCGTGGATCCGAAGAAGAGGCACAAACCAAAACAGTGTTGATAAAAAAAGCTTTGCTTGAGGGAACTGATTTTGGACAACTGGCGAAAACATATTCTGAAGATCCGAATGTAAAAAACAATGGAGGAAAACTAGGGCGCTTTCAGCAAGGGCAGCTTTTGGCTGCAATTGATGAAGTCGCATTTTCACTGAAAAAAAAACAGCTCAGCCCATTGATAAAAACAGAGGTAGGGTTTCACCTGATCTACCTTTTGGACGTAGGCATCAGAGGGGGAGCTGACTGCGATAATCTTAGCCCTGAAAGACGAAACCAATACTACAATCAAGTGTACAATCAAAAACACCAGCAATCTCTGAACGACTATTTGAAGGAGCTCAGAAAAACTGCCCAGATCAAAATCAACTGATTCCATCATGTCTTATCGGAGATTAGCAAAGACTCCCAAGTTTAAATTGTCAATGTATCCCGCCTCATACTTGTATGCCGCAAGGCAGGTGACCATTGCCGCATTATCAGTGCACAGATGCGGAGGAGGATAAAATAGCGTGATTCCTTTTTCTTTAGCTTTTTCTTCAAAGCTTAGCCGTAGTTTCCTGCTGGCAGCTAAACCTCCAGACACCGAAATTTTGTCAGATTTCAAATCGTGAGCGGCGCTAAAGGTTTTGTGTAGAAGAACATCAACAATGCTCTGAAAAAAACCAGAAAGAATCAGGTTTTCTTCCTGGAGTAAGTTGGGGTGGGCCTGCCGAAAACGAAGCATCGCCGTTTTCAGTCCGCTAAACGAAAAATTGTAGTTGTTTTGATTGATGATTGGGCGCGGGAATTGATATTTTTCAGGTGTGGAATTCATGGCTGCCTGGTCCACCACAGGCCCTCCGGGCATAGGATGTCCGAACATTTTAGCAACCTTGTCAACACACTCACCTGCAGCGTCATCCACGCTCCTTCCGATTATTTCATAATCAAAATGGTTTTTGGCATGCAATAAAAGCGTATGTCCTCCAGCAACTACCAAATGAACAATAGGAAAGGTTATCTCATTGTAAATTAGAAAATTTGCGTAAGGGTGCGCCTCGATATGATTGACCCCCAAGAGCGGAATCTTGAGCGCATAAGAAAGTGATTTTGCAACAGTGACTCCAATTAAAATTGATCCCAGAAGGCCTGGATAGTTAGAAACAGCGATATAGTCCAAATCCTGAAAAGTTAGACCTGCCTGTTTTAATGCCTCATTTATCAGGGGATTGATCACTTCCATATGTTTGCGAGAAGCCCTTTCCGGCACCACTCCTCCAAATTCCTCGTGATCCATGTACTGAGACAACGTCACATTGGCCAAAATGTCTGATTTCCCTCTGAGTATAGCAATGGAAGTGTCGTCAAATGTGGTATCGATTCCTAATCCGACTTTATTCATTGATATTGCCAAAAATTAAAACTTTGATTAAAATTTGTATTTTAGAAACTTTTGTCAATGTTTGGAGAGATATTGATCTATTGTAAACAGTCCTTTTTTTGTTGTGATTGAATGTATTTTTGACAATCCCCAAGTTTGCAGGCATTTTTCCAATCCAGACAGGCCTCGGTTGACTTTTTTAAGATCCAGTGAAAATATCCTCGTATGTTGTATGCTTCAATGTTTTCTGGACTGAGTTTCAGGACTTGATTAAAGTCCTGAAGTGCTTTTTCAAATCGTTGCAGTTTTGCAAATGTTAATCCACGGTTATAGTATGCCATTGAATGCTTAGGGTCAATCTGTAGGGCTTTGCCATAGTCTTTAATTGCTTGTTCATATTGTTTTAGATTGGAAAAAAGTATCCCCCTGTTTTTAAACATTTCTGCGTCATTGGGATTGAATTTGATCGCTTGATTGAAGTCTTGAACGGCCTCCGAATATTGATGCAAAATTTTATAAATTCGACCTCGATTTTGATAGTATCTGGCATTTTTAGGGTCGTGCTCAATGGCTATGCTGAAATCCTGGATAGCCGATTTGTAGTCCCGCAATTTTTCGTAATCTACTCCTCTGTTATTATAGTAATCGGCAACAGAAGGATCAATTGCGATGGCCTGTGTAAAATTTTTAATTGCAGTTTCAGATCGCTTTAATTTCCCGTAGGCAACACCACGGTAATTGTAGTAGTTGGCTTTTTTTGGATCGAGAAAAATAGCCTGAGTGTGATCTTGAATTGCTTCTTCGTATTGTTGATTTTTTTCGTAGGAAAGCCCTCGATTGCTGAAAAAATCTGCTTCCTTAGTATTGAGAGAGATTGCCATTGTGTAGTTGTAAATCGCATTTTTATATTGACCTAGTTTGTCATAAACAATCCCGAGGTTATTGTAATAGTGCCCCATTTTTGGATTGAGTGAAATGGCTTTTCTGTAGTCTAGGATTGCCTGTTTGTATTGTTTTAACTCCAGGTAAGCATTACCGCGATTGTAGTAGGTAAAATCTAGGTTTCCGTTGATTTGAATGGCTTTGTTGAAATGTTCAATGGCCAACTGTTCCTTGTTTTTTTCTCGATACACGATTCCCATGTTTTGAAAAGCCATCCATGAGGATTGGGTTTTATTTAGTGTGTCACTCCACAGTGTTTCTGCATTATTAAAAATTTTTGACTGATAGTGACTGAGGACTCCAAGCAGGATTAGAATCAAGGCAGTTGAGATTTTAAATAGCAAGTGGGAAAAGAACTGATATTTGATGTGGATCGAATCGGAGAGCCTTATTCCACTCTGAACCAAGAAAATGAAAATTGGAATACTGGGAAGATAGGTTAAATGCAGCCAGACAAAGGTGATCGAAAAGCCTGCCGCATTCAATATTCCTGATACTGGAAAGAGTGAAACCCAAAAAGCGAAGACTGCCAGGAAAACAGGTCTTCCCCAGCTTTGATGCTTCCAGATAGCAAAACCCCCACCTCCAATCCAGAATAAAAGAGCCAGATAAAGTTTTAAATCCGCCGATGATATATCCCACCGGGGATATGTTGCCGGGTAAAAATGGGGCCATAGAAATTTGTCTATATAGAAAAGAGCGGCTCGGCCGGCCACAAGAATTTTTTCCAGGAAATTCAAAGAAAATCCGGATGTTTGCTCTCCGATATACTGATTTTCAAAGAAAATACTTAAAAGCCCTGAGCTCAATGCGAGTAGAAAGAATGGAATGAGAACGGCATAATCTTCCTTTCTCCATGGTTTTTTGAACCATGTGCGAAGCAGTATCAAAATCACGGGGAGCATTACAGTTGATGATTTACTCAGCAGAGCGAACAGAAACAAGCCCAGAGAGAGACTGTACCAACGCCAGTTTTTGTTTTTATCAAAGATTAGAAAGGCCCAGATGGAAAGCAGATAAAACAGCCCGGAAAGCGTATTTTTTAATTCAACAACCCAGGCAACAGATGCCACATGAACGGGGTGTATAGCGAATAACAGTCCAATGATCCAGGCACCACGAACTTTAAAGTGTTGAAGGGCCAAATAAAGGACGATTGAGTTGAGAAGATGGAAAGTGATATTGACCAAATGGTAACCGAAAGGGTTTAGCCCCCAAAGTTGACGCTGCAGCCAAAATACGCTTCGGGTCAGCGGCCAGTAGTTCCACGGGCCTGAGCCTGGTGCAAACCAGATTCGCCAAAAACCGTCGGTTGCAGTCATTAAGGGATCATCCACAACGAACACGAAATCGTCCCAGACAAACCCCGCTTGGGTCGTGGGATAGTAGACAGAAAAGACAATGCCAATTAGTCCGAAAAATTGGATCGGAAAGGGGAGATTTTGGGAATGGGGGTTGTTCTTTAAACTATTTGCTGAAACCATTTTTTAATAAAGCGGAAATTTTTGGTTTAGCATTTTAAAACATGAAAAAGCAAAATTCAATTATCCGCTTGTAAGATGCTGCCTGCGTCTCCAACTGCAATAAAAGAGTTGTTTCCGAACGTGATTCCATATAGAGCTTTCGTAGTATATGATGTCTGCGAGGTCCAGGTAATCCCGTTCGGCGAAGTCAAAATAGTGCCGGAGTCCCCAACAACAACAAAAATATTGTTATCATAGAGAACATCGTGAAGGAATTGCGTTGTCCCGGATGTTCTGGCACTCCAGGATTTTCCATCAGAAGAGGAGAGGATTTTACCCCCTTCTCCAACAACGACAAACATTCCATTTCCAAAACTGACTCCGTGAAGACCGTTGGTTACTCCAGAGTTTCTAGCCGTCCAAGTAGAAAGATCTGAAGAGCTTAGTATCGTTCCCGAGTCACCAACAATGACGGTCGTATTAGAGCTGGCTACACCATTCAGAGCATGGGTGCTTCCTGAAGTTTTTGCAGTCCAGGAATTTCCGCTATCAGATATCAAAATAGTACCTGCACTACCGACTGCAATAAAATTGCTTGCATCATAAGCGACATCATTGAGTGTTTTGGTCGAACCTGAAGTTTGGGTACTCCAGCTGGTGCCGTCGCTTGAAGTGAAAATCGCGCCGGAGTTTCCAACTGCAACAAAACTGCTGTCTCCACTTCCATAGACAATTCCGTTTAATGAGCTGGAGGTGACGCTCGTCGTTTTTTTCCAGGCATACCAACTGCTCGTTGTAGCCAGGATGGCTCCGCTTTGACCAACAGCGACGAATGATCCATTTCCGTAGGCAGCCGCTCGTAAATATGAGTAGTCGTTACTTGTTTTGCTGGTCCAGGAAGAAGCGTCAGAAGAAAATAAATTCGTTCCTGAATTTCCGACTGCAACAAATTTTTCGAGACCGAAATCGATTCCGTTGAGCGTATTCGTATCGGCCAGTTGAGAACTTTGACTGGTCCAGTTCAATCCGTTGTCACTAGAAGCAATAATGGTGTCTGAACCTCCAACGGCAACAAAATTATTTTTGCCGTAGGTGACAGCATTCAAGTTTTGGTGGGTAATGGAGGTCGCTGATTGCCAATTGATTCCATCATCAGTGGTCGCTAGAGTGAGGCCCAAGTTTCCAACCGCAACAAAGGTTCCATTGTTGTAAAAAATATCTTGAAGCTCCAGAGATGCGTGGGTTGTCGCATTCCAGGTAATCCCGCTATCGGTGGAGCGAATAATGGTGCCCGTCGTTCCCACGGCAACAAAAGTATTGTTGCCGTAGGCGACCTTGTTCAGTTCGTAGCTGCTGCCGTTCGATACGCGCGTCGTCCAGGTAGAACCATTGTCTGTCGAAGTCAATATGTTGTTGGTATATCCCAATGTGACAAAGGTACCATTTCCGTAGCTGACTCCAGCGAGAGAAGTACTGATGCTAGAAGTTGTAGAAATCCATCCAACTCCGTTGTTAGTCGAAGCCAAAATGGTTCCGGAATCTCCTGCTATTATAAAAACTCCATTTCCATAGCCGACATCATTGAGAGTTTTGCTGGTTCCTGAACTCCGTTCAAACCAATCCAGTCCGTCCGACGAAGTCAAAATCCTGCTTCCATCGATTGCCACGAAAGTACTGTTACCGTATGCGATTTCTCCAAAATTATTGCTGATCGGGTTCCGTGTCCGCCAGGTGCTAATGCTGCTTGAAGTGGTTTCTTCCGACTCGGTATCGGTCGTGCTGGAAACAGTTAAATTATCGCAGTTATTGGAATTGAGCAATGTCTTTGAAGTAGTTAAGCTATTGCAGTCCAACAGAGAATTTCCGGTTGCAAAAAACAACTCAAGGTTAGTCAGAGATGCCAAACTGTTCAGGTTGCTGAGCTGGGCATTGTTTGCAACATTCAGATGAGTCAGTTTTGTTAGACCGGAAAGGTTTATTCCAGTGAACTCGTTGTTGGAAAGATTGAGGGATTTTAAACTGCCGAGAACGCTGAGATTGTCCAGATTGTTCAGATTGTTGTTTGACAAGTTTAGACTTTTCAACAGGGTTAGATTGCTTAAATCAAGACTGCTCAATTGATTGTTCCATACTTGAAGCTCTTCCAATTTAGTAAGTTTGTTCAAATTGTTCAAACTCGTCAGACTGTTGTTGGACAAATTTAGATTGGTTAAATTGGTCAGATTATTCAAGTCGATGCTGCTGAGCTTATTGTTCCAAAGGTAGAGCTTAACCAGCAAACTCGAACCGCTCAAATCGATGCTTTGGAGCTCGTTATTCGCAAGAGAAAGATAAGTTAGTAGGCTTTGACTGCTTATATCTATGCGATCCAGTTGATTGTTTGCCAAATTTAATGTCGTTAATCCGATTGGCGTGCTCAAATCAATGGACGAGATTTTATTGTTTGCCAAATTGAGAGAAACAAGTTGAACAAGCGGGCTTAGGTCTATACTTGCCAACTGATTGCTCGCTAAATCGATTGCAGTCAATTGATTTAAACCGTCAAAATTTATGCTTGATAGTGCATGACCGCTCAATTCAAGCACTCCAACATTGGAGAAATACTCGATTCCGGAAAGATTCGTTATCTGGTCATTGTTTGCGGAGGTTTGACGAGAAGCAGTGTATTGCGAGGAATATGAGCAGCGGATTTCACTGACTTGAAGAGCGAGTTCCTCGGTTATGGACTGGCTGTTTGATAAACCATCTCGAGGGCGCAAAGGTTGGACAAAAGCCCGCAAGCAATTTTCAAAATTGCGATCAGAAATACTGATTGGCGTCCCTGAAGAAATTATGACGGTAGTTGGCGGAATACTTGTAGAAGTGAATCTGGTGGTTTGCGGAGAGTTGTCGAATTCCTCATCAGAAATAGTATCCTCTTGGCTATTACAAGCAGAAATCAACAGGGCTATAATACCCAATTTGAGAATTTGCAATACCCATTGTTGTTTTCGAAGCTTTTTACTTACCATGATAAAATCCCTGAATTTGCCGATGATCGGTTGCACTTCTCCTTATTTCTTCTTGAATAGACAGTATAGAGGTCAAGACTATGCGATGAGTTCGAATTAAAATTTTGAGCAAAAAATATGCCCTTAAAGTATGGCAGCTAAAGAGAGAAAAGATGCAGACAAGTCAGGAATTCAGAAGAATTTTCATTTTTCAAACTGAAAAGGTTAAATACATCGACGGTTGATTGAATTTTTTCTCGCTTAGAATACAGAGATATTTTTCCAAAAAGGATTGCAAGCTTTCTTTACTGACCCTTCTTGTTTTTAGGTTTGTTCACAAGATTGATGATCCTGTTCCTCATTTACGGACGAATCCAAGGAATTTGAATCTAATAATGACTCCTCTCCATTAGAATTCAATTCCTGATTTTTATGTTCAGGTTTGCTGGCCGGTTTATTTGAAACAAAGATCGAATCCAGATAGGATCGGTGCTTTGATGAGATTTTGAGAAAATTGATTTGCTGGATCATCCATTGAAAAAATGTTGTGAAGATGATTTTTTGTCGGACCAGGATGGTTAAAAAAACTGGAACCAATACTCCTGAATTGAATATTCCGATGAGCATCAATTTAAAAGGAAGTTCTTCAAACAGTTTAAACGTGCAAAATAGGCAAATTGCTCCAATCAGGAGACTGGCTCCCACAAAATTGATGGACTGAAGAATCCACTCAACACCTAACAACCCAGTGTATCCCGGGTAAAAAAGGAACGCAGAATCTGATAATGCCGAGGGAGAAAAGGGCCACCACAATGCCTGAGCAATAGAAATTGAGAGTATCAGAATCACTGCATAATAGCAGATGGAAAATCGATGTAGGATTCTTTTTGTGGAATAGGAAATTTTTAAAACAAACCACGGAATGAGCAGGGAGACAGTGCCGAAAAGTTCAACGAGGGTTCCACCTGTCAAGGCTCCTAGAATTCCGCACCAGTTACGAATTCCTCCCGCAGGATAAAGTTGATGAAAAAGGGTTGGATCGTAGAAATCTGCTGAAATCAAAGAAAGAGTCAGGAGAACCGTGATTGTAGTAGAGACAAATAGTTTGGAAGTTCGAGCTGTCATTGAGGTGTAAAACGGAAGATGCTTTAATTTTCGGGCAATTTTAAGTTATATTCTGCAATGAAGTCGGAAACCATTGCGGCAACCTCTTTTAATACGTAAGCTTCTATATTTTCTCCCAGTAGTGCTAATTCTCGGACCAGGCTGGAACTGACCACCGAAAGGTCGGGCGGGGCAAACATCAAAACGGTCTCGATTGTTTCATTTATTCCTCGGTTCCCCGTCGCTTGTTCTATTTCTCCTTGAAAATCAGCCATGTTTCGCAGGCCCTTGATGATCACTTTAGCGTTTATCTTTTCTGCGTAACGTACAGTAGCACCTTGGTAGGATTCGACCGATATGTTTTTTAGTTGATAGTGTTTTACATATTCTTGCATCATTTGAATGCGATTCTCTGCAGAAAAAATATACTTTTTATTCGCATTTACTGCAGCGGCCCAATAAACGTGATCAAAAAGCGAAGATGCACGGAGGAGTATGTTGGCATGCCCCCAGGTTGGAGGGTTTGCACTGATAGGATAAATTGCGATCTGCTTTTTTATCATTTGTAACCTTTCATTGACGAGGCCTCGTCTCTTTTGTCGATTTCAAATTGATTGACATATTCATCCTTCAATTTTTGTTCTTTATCAAGATGAATCCTAATTGCGTCTTTAAATGAATTTTAATTTTATTGTTTGTAAAAAGCTTATTTTTATATGAGACCGGCTGCTTGAGAATCGATGTTGAAGAAATAGTTCTTGGAACCATGCTTCCAAAAAAATTGCGTTTTGAAATCATAATTGGTAAAAATTTGATTGGTCTAAAGATCGGAATAAACGGAAAACAAATAGAAAATAGGATCCTAATCGAGTTTCTTGATAAGAGGGACTCCCTTTTCGCTGATTAATTGGCGGAGGTTAATCGTCGTTTTACACCTGCAAATAAAAAACACTAAACTATGAATGCCGATATTGAAAACGTGCTTCGTAATCAAGATCTTAAGGAGCTTGAATTAGAACCTTTTGTATCTGTGATCAAGTCTACTTCGATTAGGGACACGATCCAAAAAATGAGAAATCTGAGCAATATACATGCGGTTATTGTTGTTGAGGATGACAAACCAATTGGTGTTTTTTCCCGTGTCAATATGATGCACCGGTTGGCACTTTCTGATATTGATTTAAATTCTGCAATTGAAACGGTGATGCTGGCGACGAGCAAATCGGTGACGCTCAGTTTTTCGTTGATGGAAGCGGCCAGCATCTTAAAAAATGAACTCCTGAGGACTTTGCCAATCGTTGATGAAGCAGGAAAAGTTATTGGGGTTGTCACTGCGCGTTCTCTGATTCGTCATATTGCTGCACACTTTCCCACGGCGGTCTATAATCTTCCTCCGGACCCTCACCGTGTTAGTTCTTTTCCTGACGGAGCTTAGCCCTCTCTTTTTGTCAATTCTAGGTGATTTACATAATATAAATATTGGATAATATGGAACAATCAGAACTTGCTCAACCTTCCCCTCCGGTTCGCGAGGATCGGGAGACTGCCACAATTCGTTTTGCGGGAGATTCCGGGGACGGTATGCAAATCACTGGAGATCAGTTCACAGTCACTTCTGCATTGGTAGGAAATGACATCAATACTTTTCCCGACTACCCGGCTGAAATTCGTGCGCCAGCAGGGACCTTGCCCGGAGTTTCTGGCTTTCAGTTGAGCTTCTCTCACCACGACATCCACACACCAGGAGATAAGGTAAACGTTCTGGTGGCTATGAATCCTGCGGCTTTGAAAGTAAATTTGGAAGATGTGGAACAAGGAGGAATCCTCATCATCAATACCGACAGTTTTTCTGAAAATGATCTGAAAAAGGCTGCTTATGCTAATAATCCACTTGAGTCAGGGGAGTTAGCAGGGTATCGCGTGGTCAAGATTGGTCTTACGACATTGACATTGAACGCGGTTCAAGAAGTGGGAATCCCAAAAAAGCAGGCAACTCGATGTAAAAATATGTTTGCACTGGGCGTCGTTTTCTGGCTGTATGGTCGCCCTCTTGAACATACTGCAGTTTGGATTGAAAATAAGTTTGGACATCTCCCTGAAGTGGCAAAGGCCAATCGGCTCGCATTACAAGCCGGCTACAATCTTGCCAACACCATGGAGCTGTTTACTGATTACTATAGAGTGAAACCTGCGACCTTGCCTCCAGGAGTCTATCGCCAGATCACAGGGAATCAGGCTCTCGCTTTAGGTTGTGTTGCTGCATCGGTTCAGGCAAAACGACCTTTGTTGTATTCAAGTTATCCGATCACTCCTGCTTCAGATATTCTGCATGAGTTAGCGAAACACCAAAATTTCGGCGTAAGAACTTTCCAGGCTGAAGACGAAATTGCAGCAATTTGTGCAACGGTAGGTGCGTCTTTCGGGGGAATTTTGGCTGCAACCGGGACGAGCGGACCGGGATTGTTACTAAAAGGAGAAGGAATAAGTTTGGCAGTCATGGCCGAATTACCGTTGGTAGTGATTGACGTGCAACGTGCAGGACCTTCGACGGGAATGCCGACTAAAACTGAACAAGCCGATTTATTGGCTGCCATTCATGGACGGCATGGAGAGTGCCCCCTGGTTGTTCTTGCTCCTCAAACTCCGGGAGACTGTTTCAGTATTGGTATAGAAGCCTTTCGTATTGCTTTGAAATACATGACTCCTGTGATCATTTTGAGTGATGGATATCTGGCAAATGGAGCAGAACCCTGGTTGCTTCCTGAAATTGATGAACTGCCTGATCTGGAACCTACATTTCATCAGGATCCCGAAGGTTTTAGTCCTTATCTCCGCGATCCTGAAACATTGGCTCGTCTTTGGGCTATTCCGGGAACTCCTGGACTGGAGCATCGACTTGGAGGGATAGAAAAAGACAGTGCGACCGGGAACGTTAGTTACGATCCTATTAATCATCAAAAGATGGTCGATACCCGAAACGATAAAATTCAAGGCATCGCCAAAGAATTGGCTCTTCTCGAGGTCAATGGGCCGCAACAGGGAGACCTGCTTGTGGTCGGTTGGGGGGGAACCTATGGTGCAATAACATCGGCTGTAGAATCATTGCAGGCAGAGGGGAAATCCATAGCATCCGTTCATTTGCGCTATCTTTATCCTTTTCAAAAAAATTTGGGAGCGGTTTTGAAAAATTATAAAAAAGTGTTGGTCTCTGAGTTAAATTTGGGACAACTTTGTCAAATGCTGCGAGCAGAATTTTTAGTGGATGCAATTCCTTTCAACAAAGTACAGGGAAAGCCTTTTTTAATCTCAGAGCTGCGTGATCGCATGCTTCAATTACTGTGAGGAGTCTTTTTTATGATCGCTCATCTCCAATCTTCAGAAACTCAGAAACTTAGTAAAGCGGATTTTGTCTCCAACCAAAATGTTCGTTGGTGTCCCGGGTGTGGTGATTATTCGATTCTGGCGAATGTCCAGAAGGTGATGCCTGAACTGGGAGTTCCGCGAGAAAAAATAGTATTTATTTCAGGAATTGGTTGTTCTAGCCGATTTCCGTACTATATGAACACCTATGGTTTTCACACAATCCACGGGAGGGCTCCGGCCGTAGCATCCGGATTAAAGATTGCCCGTCCTGACCTTTCTATCTGGGTAGTTACTGGAGATGGAGACGGTCTGAGTATTGGCGGCAATCATTTGATTCATATTTTACGGAGAAATACTGATGTTAACATCCTATTGCTGAACAATCGGATTTATGGCTTGACCAAGGGGCAATATTCGCCGACTTCCGAACGTGGAAAAAAAACAAAGAGTACCCCTTATGGATCTATAATTCCTCCAATGGAACCCCTCCGGATGGCCTTGGGGGCGGGGACGACATTTGTTGCCAGAATGTTAGATATTGATCCTCAGGGTTTGCAAAAAGCGCTCAAAGAGGCTCATGCCCACAAAGGGACTTCCTTTATAGAAATTTTTCAAAACTGCAATATCTTTAACGATGGGGCGTTTGGTCATATAAGTGAAAGAGCACTCAGGGAAGAGCATATTTTGACATTGGAGCATGGAAAACCTCTTATTTTTGGGAAAAACAAAGATAAGGGCATTCGCCTCAATCATTTTGTTCCGGAAGTGGTTTCTTTGGGCAACGGAATCACCGAGTCGGATCTTGTCGTACACGATGTTACAAATTCGGTCATTGCTGAAATGCTTTGTCAGTTGGATTATCCTAATTTTCCAGTCCCCATGGGGGTGTTTTATCAAGTGCAGCGTGACACCTACGAGGATTCTCTTGCGGCCCTGGTTGAAAATCAAGTCACCCAAAAAGGACCGGGTGATTTGAGACAACTGCTTTACAGTGGTCAGGTATGGGAGATTGGTGCGACTCAGGTTGGTCAGGGGATCGAAGAAGATAAATTCAGTCTTGAGGAAATCGATATTTTTCCTGAGGTTCCCAGAGAGCATAGAAAATTAATGGAGGAGCCAATTAGTGCGCTAAATCCGCCCCTTGCCTTGATTGTATCAGCAGAGGACAGTGTTGCTCATGCAATTGAATTGATGCAGGAAAAAAATTACGGATCTGTTCATGTGTTTGAAGATGATGAACTGATCGGGATTTTTACCGAAGACGACATTGTAAACAAAATCATTGGTTTTGAACTGGAATTGAAATCTCTGCCGGTATCACAGATGATGACGCCGACCCCGCTTTGTATCGAATTAAAAGACACGATTGCCTTTGCTTTCAATCAAATGGTAATTGCGGGAAACCATCACCTTCCTGTGATTGAAGACGGCCGACCCACTCGGGTCACATCCGCCAGAGATTTATTAAATTATATTGGGAACCATTTTAAAATGTAATCACCGTTTCGCTTTCAGGAAGTATTTTTCTTATTCATCAATTTTTTGCCGGTAATTTAAATTGATTGACAAATCTGCATTTTTCCTATAAATATATCTATTTTGCTGGCATAGCTCAATTGGTAGAGCAGCTGATTTGTAATCAGCAGGTTGCGGGTTCAAGTCCCATTGCCAGCTCCAGTTTCAAAAGAAAACGGGTTTTTAATTTTAATGACCAGTTTTCATTAGTCTAAAGTCACGGGGAGATTCCCGAGTGGTCAAAGGGATCAGACTGTAAATCTGACGGCGACGCCT
>JADGAV010000052.1 GCA_015231825.1 SAR324 cluster bacterium | reverse complement strand
AATTATTTTGGGATGACTCCCTCCACTCCTTCAACAAAGTACTTCATGCTGAGCATTTCACTGTCTGTCAGTTTTTGACCGGCAGCGACTGCAATGGATCCGTCCTGTTTTTTGATCGGTCCTTCAAAGACAACAAATTTCTTATCGATCATTTCCTGTTTTTTCTTCATCACCATGTCCTGAACCGACTGTGGAACCATATCTCCAAATGGCGCAAGGTCGATGGCACCGGTTTCAATACCCCACCATTCGGAGTCCGGTTTCCATTTACCGTCCCTCACCTGCTTGTAGACATGTTCATAGTAAACTCCCCAATTGTAGATATTGGCCGTCAGATGGGCTTCTTTACCGTAGATTGACATGTCAGAATCATTCCCCAACGAGTATTTCCCATATTTTGCCGCTGTCTGGGTCCCGGCTGCAGAATCGGTTGTGATGGTGAGGACGTCTGCACCACCATCGATGAGGCTTTTAGTTCCCGCAGCTTCTTTTGCAGGATCAAACCAGGAATTGACCCAAATCACTTTGACAACTGCTTTCGGGTTGACAGAACGGGCTCCCAGGGTAATGGCATTGATATGCCGTAAAATCTCCGGAATTGGGTGAGAACCAATCACCCCGATAATCCCTGTTTTGCTCATGGCGCCGGCCACCATTCCGACTAAATATCGGGCCTGGTACATCCGTGCAAAATAGTTCCCCATGTTGTCTGCTGTTTTGAAACCGGTGGCATGCATGAAAACGGTGTCCGGGAATTTTTTTGCCACTTTCAGTGTGGGATCCATGTATCCGAAACTGGTGGTGAAAATCAAATTGTAGCCTTTGCGCGCCAAATTCCGAATCGATTTTTCAGAATCAGACTCAGGGACACTTTCAACATAGGTCGTTTCAACCCCCATCTTTTCCAGATGTTTTCTCCCTTGATCATGTGCATAGGTCCATCCACCGTCACCAACGGGGCCGACATAGATAAATCCGACTTTGACGTCTTTACCCCAGGCAGCGCTGCCCCAGGCAAAACATGCCAAAACCAGGAAAAAAAACAGTTTTGATTTCAATGCCTTCATAGCTTTTTCCTTTCTTTGATATTCCAACCGCAATCAACAAAAATTGAGGAAGCTGTTTGGGGTTGATTTCTGTTTATTGATGCGAATCAACAGGGTGAAATTCCAAATTTTCACAATAGCAGGGCATTGTCAATATCAAGTTTTCCACTCATTCGACATTGCCTGTTTGATGACGAGAGAACCCTAATGTTTCTCTCCTCTGAAGAATGCCAGGCCTAATGAAGCGGGCATCACGGAAGCTCCGCTTTTCTGGTTTCGGATTGTGACGGCGGTGAGGACTGCAATCGTTAAAATATAAGGGAACATTTCCAGAAAATAGGAAGGCACTGCAATGCCCATGGTTTGGAGACCAAGCTGCAGTGCAATAGCAGCCCCGAACAAATAGGCGCCCAACAACGCCTTGCCCGGGTGCCAAAAGGCGAAAATCACCAGGGCGACAGCAATCCATCCCCGTCCCGCGGTCAGGTTATCGACCCAAAAAGAGGTGAGCACCATTGGAAAATATGCCCCTGCCACACCAATCAGCATCCCTCCCACAATCACGCAGGCATAGCGGTACTTGGCCACTGAAAGACCGATTGCATCGCAAACCTCAGGTGCTTCTCCGACCGAACGGATATTCAAACCCAGCGTGGTTTTAAAAAGAACGAACCAGATCAGCACCACGCAGAAGTAAGAAAAGTAAACCATGATATCCTGGTTGAAAAAGATAGGTCCCAAGATTGGGATTGCAGAAAAGCCGGGAATTGGAATATTGTTCAGGGAGACCACTGTCTCGCCGATCAGGCGATCTCCGAACAAACCGCTCAATCCAGTTCCAAACAGGGTCAGCGCCAAACCCGATGCAATCTGGTTGGCTCTCAGAGTAATGCTGACCACTGCATGAATGGTGGTCACCAGTCCGGCAACCAGCGCGGCCATGCAGACGGCTGTGATTTTTGATCCAAATCGTAAATCGACAACAAAAGCAGTTAATGCACCAACGAGCATCAACCCTTCCATTCCAAGATTGATCACTCCCGAACGTTCACTGATCACGCCCCCTAAAGTCCCGAAAAGCAACGGAGTTCCCATTTTTATTGCGGAGATTCCAATCAAGACGAACCACTCAATTCCCGTAATTTCCATCAATTCCCGACTTTTTTAAATTTGAGTTTGTATTCGGCAAAAATTTCAGAGCCCAGCACTGAAAAAAGGATGATTCCTTCAAACAGATAGACCATGGCAATAGGGAGCCTGAACTCCAGTTGCATCAACTCTCCACCGACAAAAACGGAGGCCATGAAAAAGGCAGTTACAATAACAGCCAAAGGATGATTGCGGGCCAGCCAGGCCACAATGATTCCGGTGTAACCATAGTTGATTGAAAAGTTTTGCTTCAAACGAAAATGGATCCCCGCCACTTCTCCCATGCCGGCGATCCCTGCCAGGGCTCCGCTGACCATTACAATTGCAAGGGTGAGCCACTTGATATTGAATCCGGAATATTGAGCGGCAAAAAGGTTGTCTCCTGCAACTCTGATCTGGTAGCCGATTTTGGTTTTTTCCAGGATAAAGTACACAATAAGAATTGCGACCAGTCCCAGTATCAACCCTAAATGTACTGAGCTGTCTCCAAACAGGGGCAGTTGTGCTGATTCTGAAAACTCTCGAGTGACAGGGAAGTTGTTGCTGCCCGGATCTCTCCAGGGACCATAGAGCAGATAGTCCACCCAGCTGATGGCGACGTAATTCAACAGGAGGGTTGTAATGATTTCGTTCACCCCGAATTGGGCTCTTAAAAACCCTGGAACGGCGGCCCACATTGCGCCGCTGAACATGGCGGCGAGAATCATGACCGGGATCATCACCCATCCTGACAGGGCATCTCCCCATTGCAGTGCGGTCCAGGTTGCTGCGACTGCTCCCAGGTACAACTGGCCTTCGGCACCGATGTTCCAGATTTTCATTTGGGCGGCCACGGCAACTGCAATTCCGGTCAGAAGAAACGGAATCATTTTTACCATCAGGTCCTGCCAGCCCCAATAGTCCATGAAAACCTGGTTCCACACCATTCCATAGGCAGTCAGAGGATTGACTCCGACTGCAAACAAGAAAATTCCGCCAATAATCAGGGCGATTCCGACGGCCGCAATTGAAATTCCAATCCGGGTCCATGTTGAAAAATTAAGCCGTTTTTCCAGGGTCAAATAAATCATGTTTTCATTCCTGTCATCATCAGTCCGATTCGTTCGGTGCTCGCTTCCTTTTTGGGCATGTGCCCGACGATTTCTCCCCGGCAGATGACATAGATGTGATCACTCATCAGGAAAAGTTCATCCAAATCTTCTGTGATCAACAAGACCGCAAGACCCTCTGATTTGGCCTTGAGAATGGTCTGCTGTATGAAGGCGGTTGCATTGACATCTAATCCCCGAATTGGTTGTGAAGCCAAAAGAAATTTGAGCGGTCTGGAGCTTTCTCGTGCCAAAATGGTTTTTTGGATATTTCCTCCTGAGAGCAAGCCAACCTGCATTTTTTCAGAGGCGGCCCGGATGTCAAATTCCTCCATTTTAACTCGGCCGTATTCATTGACTTTGTGCGCGCTTAAGAATTGCTGATTGTAAAAATCAGGATTTTTATGATCCCTCAGCAGGAAGTTGTTTGCAATGGAAAGATGGCCGGCGATACCGAACTTTTTGCGATCTTCCGGAATGTAGCCCAATCCCCGGATGATCATGTCATTGACAGTCGGATGCTGCAGCGATTCTCCGCAATAGTAATAGTTTCCTGCAGTGATCGCCCGGATTCCGCTCAAGACTTCAGCCAGTTGGGCTTGTCCGTTACCGGAAACCCCTGCCAGTCCCACGATTTGGCCTGATCGGATTTCTAAATCAATGTCTTTTAACGCCTGATGGCCCCGGTCATCATCTGCACAGATTTTTTCCATTCGGACGACGACTTCCATAGCTTTGCTGTGGGAGCTTGCCGAGACAGGCATTGCTCTGACAGCCTCATCGCCCATCATGATTTTGGCCAGCTCTTTGGCGTTGGTTTTTTCCTTATCCAGGGTCGCCAGTACTTTTCCCCGACTGAGGACAGTGATCCGATCCGAAAGGGAGATCACTTCTTTCATTTTGTGAGAAATGAAAATTATTGAATGTTCTTCGGCAACCATGTTTTCGATGATTTTATAGAGCGCTTCGGATTCCTGAGGAGTGAGGACGGCGGTGGGTTCATCTAAAATCAGAATCTTGGCGCCGCGGTAGAGGACTTTGAGGATTTCAACTCGCTGCTGTTCACCGACCGACAATTCCTGAATTTTTTTGTCGGGAGAAACAGTCAGTCCGTATTTGTCTCCCAGTTCCTGGATGACCTGATTGACTCTTTTGAGATCAAGCACAGGTGGCTGTGGGGTTCCCAGGATTATGTTCTCGGTGACGGTATGATTGCGGACGAGCATGAAATGCTGATGCACCATACCAATTCCGTGCAGAATGGCTTGACGGGGGTTGGTGAATCGGACTTTTTTCTTGTCAATAAAGATGTCTCCCCCGTCAGGGGGATACAGACCGGCAATCACATTCATCAAAGTAGACTTGCCTGCACCGTTTTCTCCGAGAATGGTATGGATTTCTCCCTGCCTGAGCGTGAAGTTGACATGATCGTTGGCAATCACACCCGGGAAAACTTTGCTGACGTTTTGCAGCTCCAAAACGATTGCTGCTTGTGTTGGGCTAATTTCCTCGTCTTGCATTGTAAATGAAGCCTCCTTCTTCGACGTACATTTTAAGAACGTCAACGCCTTCTTTTTCCAAAATTCCCCCGGTCAGGGTAATTCCTCGGGATGATAAAATGCTTTGAGTGTCTTCCGGGACAGGTCCTTCATCAAAACCGGTAATCCGTTCAACGTCACGACTGCTTGCAGAATAAATTACATTTTTTACACCGGACCAGCAGACTGCCCCCAAACACATCGCACACATGTGGGCATTGACCATCAGTTGATGATCTTTTAATCCCTCACCTCCTAAATCATAAACAGCCAGCGCTTTTTGGGCAAAACTCAAAGCGACTATTTCGGCATGTGCTGATGAAAGATTCTCAGGAACAACCCGGTTGACGCCCACTGAGACCAATTTTCCGCTTTCCGTCTCAAAAACCGCAGCACCGAAGGGACCTCCTGTTTTTGCCTGAATGTTTTCACGTGTCAATGCTAAAACGAATTTCATCCGGTTTTCAATAGAGGGAAAATGGGAAGGATAATTTGCCAAAAAGGCGGGGACCCAGTCTGGCAATGAAATGGTGATTGACTCGAACATAGATTTTTATGCTTAATGAGTTGCCGTTTATCGCAACGTTTGTTGAACAGTCTGCAAAACTACAAAACTTTATCGCGGATCGCAACTAGTTGCGAAGCAATGCTGATTGCAATTTCAAAGGGATGATTGGTGCCTATCGACATTCCGACAGGACAGAAAAACTCGTTGCACTTTTCTTCTGGAAGCCCGTTGTTCCTCAGTTCTCGACGCAGCACAGCAGCCTTGGATTTACTGCCGATCACTCCCAGGTAGGGTTGTTGCCCGCGCTCCAGAAATTTTTGTAAAATCGGCAGATCCGTCCCATGCCCTTTCGTCATCAACAGGACAAATGTGTCTTTTGAAATCAAGTCAGTTTCTTTGGTCAAATCATTTGAATGGACTAATTCCAAGCTGGGAGCGGAAGGCAGCTTTGCTAACCATTCCTCACGTGAATCCAGGCAAGTGATTTGACAGTCCAGGTTCAGGAGCAGAGGGATCAGCGCATTGGCAAGATGGCCTGCCCCAAAAATTGCGATTTTCCACTCATTCGTACTGAATACCTCAAAAAATAGTTTAACCCCCCCGCCGCAGGTCATTCCGGCTTCTTTATTCAGGCTCCATTCTACAAAACGGGTTTTTTGATTCACACTTTTTTCGCTCAGCATCGCCTGACCTGTTTCGATGGCCAGATGTTCGATGCGGCCGCCTCCAATGGTCCCAAATGCAAGCCCCGCTTCGGTGATCAGCATTTTGCTGCCGCGGTCCTGCGGGGTGCTGCCGGCGGTGTCTACCAGAATCACTGAAACTGTTGGAGTCCGATCTTGCAGTAGTTCACTCAGTTTCTTTAGATAGCCGTCCATATTTTCCATTCTATTTTGCAACAATGCCGACCATTAAACAATTCTTTAGAAATTTCGAGTCGAAAGTGATGCAGGCGGATGAGTGCATGAGCAACCGGTTTCGAATATTTTACTGGACCAACGCATCAAACAAGAGTTCTTGTTTTTGCCCCAATTGCAATGATCAGAGGAATACTTGTCTGGTGTGAAAAGGAACGTTTAGTTATAAGTCTTATGTCCCCGTTTTAAAATTGCAATGATCAGCGGAAAACTTGTCCGGTGGGAAACTGAACGTCTTTTATAAGTCTTGTTTCACCATATTTCCAGGTTATAGGTATTGTGTCCCCCAATATATATACTCCCATTAAAGATGGAATGTGGTATTGTTATATTTTGGTGTTGAGAGTGGAAATGAGGGGGATTTCATTTTCTTCACTTCCAAAAGGCACGGAGCTGTCGGCTGCCTGTGTGAGGCGCTTAAGGATTTCTTCGTTGCTTGCAGGAATATTCAATTTGGGGATTTGATTTCCTGAAACATAAGAAAGTGCGTTTTTCACGGCCGCCCACACGGAAAGACAAAGCATCAGCGGCGGTTCTCCGACGGCTTTGCTGCGCCTCACATTGATGTGGTGGTGGGGGTTTTTTATCGTGTTGACGTTGAACACTCTGGGAAGGTCCTGAATATTCGGAATTTTATAAGTGGTTGGTGAAAAAGAAAGCAGTTCCCCATTTTCCTGGTAACGCAGCTCTTCTCCGGTGACCCAGCCTACCCCCTGAATGAAACCTCCTTCCAGTTGTCCGATGTCAATCCCCGGATTGATCGATTCGCCAATATCCATCAGCAGATCACATCGTTCAATTCTCAAATCGCCTGTAAAACGGTCAATGGTGACTTCCGCGACACTGCATCCGGTCGTGAAATAAAAGAATGGGCTGCCTTTTCCGGTTTCCCGATTGAAGTCAATCCCCGGGGTTTTATAAAACCCCCGTGCACCCAGATTGACCTGTGCCTGGTAGGCCAGCATCACTAACTCTTTGAATTCCAATGTGAACTCAGGGCGGCGTTCATCGTAGACGATTCCATTTTCAAGATGGATGCAGTCCGGAGAAGGAAAAATACCTTCTTCCCGAGAAGCAAAATGTTGGCTGGCAAATCTCACCAGGCCTTTGCGTATTTTTTGACAGGCATCAAGGGCCGCCATGCCGTTCAAATCGGTCCCGGCAGAAGCAGCAGTGGGGGAAGTATTGTTATTTTTCTCCGTAGAGGTGGGCATCAGTTTGATGTTCTCCAAGTCGATTCCAAATTCATCAGCAACAATCTGACGAATTTTTATATTCAGTCCCTGGCCCATTTCTGTTCCCCCTGTCGAAACCTGGATTGTTCCATCTTTATAAATATTAACCAGGGCATTTCCCTGATTCAAAAATTTGGTAGTGAAGGAAATACCAAACTTCATCGGGGTCATTGCCATGCCCCTCAGGTGAGTTTTGGATCTTTGGTTGAAGGAAACAACCTCTGCATAACGCGCTTTGTACTGGGAACTTTCTGCAAGATTCTCAAAAAGGGTCGGCAAAATGGAATGGGACACAATTTGCCCATAGGGAGTGATGTTGTTCTCCTCAATTCCATAGCAGTTCAAGGTTCTCAAATCGAAGGCATCCTTTTTGAGAAAAATAGCAATTTCCTCAAGGATGTTTTCAATGACCGCCATTCCCTGTGGACCCCCGAATCCTCTGAAGGCTGTATTGGGGGGGAAGTTGGTTTTGCACACAGTCCCGCTCAATTCCACATTCGGCAAAAAATAAGCATTGTCGGCATGCAGCAGGGTCCGCTCCATAATCGCGGTTGACAAATCCGCGGCCGCGCCTCCATTCGAATAAAAATCTGCTTTCAACCCGGTGATTTTTCCCTGCCGGGTAAAGGCGACCTTATACCGGGTTTGATAGGGGTGGCGCTTTCCTGTAATTTTCATGTCATCATCTTTAGTGTAGACCACCCGCGCCGGTCGTTTGGTGTGAAATGCAACGAGAGCGGCCATGAAGGCCGGAATGGCGGTTTGGGTTTCCTTGCCTCCGAAAGCACCGCCCATCCTTTTGCAGACAGAAACCACTTCGTGCAGTCCAATCCCCAGACCTTCCGCAACAATTTGTTGAATTTCAGAGGGATTCTGACTGGAAGAGTGGATAGTCATTTCATTGTTTTCTCCCGGGTAAGCAATGGCTGCCTGGGATTCCAGGTAGAACTGTTCCTGTCCATTGCTGAAAAAAGAGCCTTCCAGAATGTGGTCTGCCTCATCCAGGGCTTTTTGCAGATGACCCCGCTTGATTTCACGTTTGACCCCCAAAAACTGCTTCTTTTCAAGTGCCTTTTCAATAGTCAGGACAGGAGGGTACTCGTCCATTGTGATCTGGATAAGTTTTTTTGCCTGTTTTGCTGCCTTTCGGTTTTCTGCAGCAATGATCACAATAGGTTGTCCGAAATACTCGCATAGTTCCTCTGCCAAAAAAAACTCATCGGCAAGGATAGATCCAAAAATATTGTGTCCGGGAATGTCCTGGAAAGTATACAGGCCTGCCACACCTTCAACCTGCCTTGCCTTTTGCAGGTTGAGGGATTTGATTTTCCCGTGAGCGACAGGGCTGCCGAAAAACTCAACAATCAACTCATTTTTTGCAAATGGAATATCATCGATGTAAAGAGCTTCTCCTGTGACGTGACCCAATGCGGAATCATGTGGTATTGCTTTTCCAACAGTGCCCATAGTGCCTTATTCCTGCAAAAATGAAGGTTTGTGTTATTCGGTTTGGCTGACTTCGTGGAAAAATTTCTCCAGGGTGGTTTCAGAGAGACGCAGCCGATAATCCCGGGAAGCGCGCACATCAGAGATGGGGGCAATCTCTTCGCGAGCCAGTTTTCCGGCGGTTCTCATATTTTCTAAATCAAAGGTCTTGTTTTTCAGAAATGCCTCGGTTTTTGCCAGTCGTAAAACTACGGGTGCGACGCCGCCATAAGCAATTCGTATATCTTTGATCATCTGATCATCTACCATTTCAACCAGGATTGCCGCCGTGAACGTGGATATATCCAAATCCCGGCGCTTGGAAACTTTGTAAAGTTTCAGGAACTGTTCCGGTTTCGGAAGCGGGATTCGGATTTGGGTGATCACTTCTTCTGCCTGAATATCTGTATTTTTGTAGCCGTGAAAAAATCGATTGATTTCAACCCATCGTTTGTTTTGAATACCAGTCAGTTCGATTTCTGCGTTGACGACAAAAAGAAACGGCAGCGAATCGGCAATAGGAGATGCATTGGCAATGTTCCCTGCCATTGTCGCGCAATTTTTGATCTGATCAGAGGCAAAAACTTTTAAGATTTTGTGAAGCTCAGGCAGCTTGTCTTTGCAGAAGATTTCCAACTCGGACCAACGGACTTTTGCGCCAATTTTTAGGTTTTCCTGGTCCAGTTCCAGAACCCTCAATTCAGGTGTATCCGGTAAAATTATTACTGTTTGAGGATCAATCTTTTCCTTGTTCATTTGAACAGAAATATCGGTTCCTCCCGCGATCAGAACAGCATCAGGATGTTGTTTTTTCAGCAAAACTGCTTCCTGAACACTGCTTGGAATGAAACTTCGCTTCATGATGGTTTTACCCTGGATGCTTTCCGGGTACTCAATCAAAACAGAACTCTGCGAATGCTGATCGAATGCATCTAGCATCGGAAGGGCGGGAAAACGCTCTGCCATGGTCTCTACGGTGTCAGGTTTGATGGAAAGCGTTGCATTGATGATTGCCTGGTAGCCGGTGCATCGGCACAAATTCCCCGTCAATCCATCACGCACAGCTTGTTCGGTCAGATCATGCCTTTTTTCGAACAAAGCCGCCATTGCCACGACGAATCCCGGTGTGCAGTAACCGCATTGAGAACCAAAATGCTCAATCATAGCCTGTTGGACAGGATGCAGGCCATTGTGTCCCTTGAGCCCTTCAACAGTGACAACATGCCGGCAATCGAGTTGGAAAACGTAGGCAATGCAGGTATTGAACACCTGATAATTCAAAGTCCCGTCTCCTGCCCTACCCAGCAGGGCACTGCACGCACCGCAGTCACCTTCTGCACAGACAACTTTGGTGCCGACCATTTCCTGATCGTATCTCAAAAAATCAGACAAGGGTTGAAAAACCCGCTCCCCCGAGATTTGATGCCTCTTTCCGTTGATATACAAAAGAACGTAATCCCTCATTGAAATCACTCGATCGATTTGAAATTTTTTAGTTTCGATTTCTGCTCAGTTGCTAACCTAACAGTTTTTCCATCGCTTTTGTATCAGATTATTGAAGGATCGGGTGAGAAAAAAATGCCTGCTGTTTTCTGAAAGATTCACTTTTTTTCGGAAAAGTGGACGAGGATGGAAAAATTTAAAATGGAAACCTTAAAATGCAGCGGAGAGGATAGGCATTTTGAACTGTTTGGAAGGGTTGAGGAGGACCGCTATTCTTAATAAAAAATACCGGTCCTCTTGGATGGCACATTCTTCTATCATGGCTGTCTCCTTTAGATTCTTGTTGCTTCAACCGCCTTTTTCAGACAGGAAAGATACATTTCCAGTCCTTCAAATTTGGGATAAATTTCTGAAATTTTCTGAAACACCTTCAGAGCCTCATCATACCGTCCCAATTTGGTATGAATAAAACCCAAACCGGACATTGCGTTGAAATGCCGCGGTTCGAGAACAATCACCTTCTGGATGTCTTTCGCAGATTCGTCATAATTTTCCATCAAATAATGCGTGATTGCTCGTTTATTCCAAGCTTCAGCAAAATCAGGTTTTTTTTGAACGATGAGATCAAAAATCTGTATTGCAACAGGAAATTCCTGCATTGCGAGGGCTAAGCTTCCCTTTTGCATCAGAATATTGATCTCTTCCTGCTCACTTTCCATCCAGATGGATCTGATTTGAATCTCAATGACCTTGGCTTCCCCGGCACTGGGAGCCGCCTGCAGTTCTTTGAACAGGAGAGCAAGCCTTTCATCATTTTGAGAGGCTTGAACGGTACTGGCCAACAGGATCATGAAGATGATCGCAACACGGACTAACATGGCTGCTCCTTTCTCCCAACCTCCATTGGATTGAGCTGACAATGTTCAATCAGTCAAGTACAGCTGGAAGCTGTCATTCTGCTCATTGACCAGACGGAGGAGAGACAATCGAAGCACTGCCATCTTCGTCGGCAATGAGAACGAAGAGCATCGGATGCTCTCCGACAGAATTGACTGTCTTCTTGTCTAATTTGACCCGCAATGCTGTCAAATTGGTTCAATAAATCTGTTAAAACCTAATAAATTCAGATCAATATGCTGAGTGAGTGATGCAGAAGTAAAAGGCAATTTGAAAGGCTGGAAAATGAAAAGTTGTCAATTTTTTCAAATTCAAGAAATATTAGGGAAAAATATGATCATTTGGTATCAAACAGGAGACACCGATTGCTGATTCTGGCGATGACCGTCAAATGACCCACAGGGAATGCAATGGATATTCAATTTCAGGTTGAGCAGTTTTTACAGGCAGTGGCAGATTGCATTTTCGCCGGGATTCCTCAAAAGCAACCGGAAAAGGAGACTTTGCAAAAATGTAAGATTGTTTCTCATCGAGGAGAACATGACAATCAATCCGTCCTGGAAAATACGATTCCTGCGTTTGATCTCGTACATGACCGTGGGATTTGGGGGATTGAACTGGATATCCGTTGGACGAAGGATTTAAAACCGGTGGTGATTCATGATCCTGACTGCCGACGAGTGTTTGGGACGGAAAACATCGTGAACAAGGAAACCTTTAAAGAATTGAAAACCCGGCTCCCTTTCCTCCCGTCATTGGAAGAAATAATTCAGAAATACGGTAAAAAATTACATTTGATGGTGGAGCTGAAAAAGGAACACTACCCCAGGCCCCGATACCAGAGTGATCTGCTCATGGATCTTTTTTCGAATTTGGAGCCTATGCATGATTTTCATTTTATTTCATTGAGCCCTGAAATGTTCCAGCACGTCGGTTTTGTACCGAACAATGCCTTATTGCCGGTGGCAGAATTTAATTTTCGAGAATTCAGTGAACTGGCACTTCAAAATGGTTACGGAGGTTTGACAGGTCATTATCTGCTGATGAACCAGGAAATGGTAAAAAAGCATGAGCAAGCCGGGCAAAAAGTAGGAACCGGATTTCCTTCATCAGGAAATTGCCTGTTCCGGGAGTTGAATCGGGGGGTGGAATGGGTATTTTCAAATCAGGCAGTCAAACTGCAAACTATTTGTGATTCGATTCTTCAGAATCAGTAGTCTCGTCCAGGAAGGATATCGGAGTCGACGCGTTCGTCATAGACTTGGATCAGAAAATCCTGGTATTTCTCCAGCTTTTCCTGAAGTTTTCTCCATTTTTCTTCGGGAGAATCCGAATCCGGCGCGGGGGTCAGCATCTGATTGAGTGCATATTGAAACGAGGCCTGCGGGTGATGTATCAGATACAACAAATATTTCAATCCCTCCTCTTTCTTCTGTTTGTAAATCAAAAGGAAAAGCGCAGCGACGGGCGCATAATCCACACCCCGCGAGAGCTGTTGTGCAAGATATTTTTCAATGGCTGCCATGTATTTTTCCCCATTGAAGCGACGCTGCGATCCTTCCAACTGATTCATGTGCTCATAGTATCGGTGGATCAAAATTGAAGAACAGACGTAGCTCCAGGCTTTTTTGAAACTTTGCAGCGGAAAAACAGAGCGATGAGGCGTGATTTTGAGGACTTCCCGGTAATCGAGCGCAATTCCCATTGTGCTGAGCAATTCTTGCAGAATCGGTTCGCGAAATCTGAAATTGTGAAGCAGCTGTTTTAATTTTTTGTGCTCATCGGATTCCAGAAAAAGGTCCTCCTGGTGTTCCATAAGAGCACCAATCCAGTGTTTCAGATAAATCAGCGATTCAAAAATTTTTTGGTATATTGAACGGCTATATTTTTTCTCAAGTTGCCTGATTTCTTTGTCCCATTCCTGAACAGGCAGGGTCTTCGGCAGGTATTTGATCAAACGCAGCGGAAATTTTTGTTCTTCTGCTTTCAATTGCGGCCCCATGCGCACATTGGGGATCAGAAATATTTTGACCTTCCCCTCTTTTTTCATTTGATGCATTTGTATTTGAATCTGATCAAACAGCAGAATCAAATCATCGGGGTCCTGCGCTTCCTCCAACTGAGTGGCCAGTTCTTCAATCAATCCGATTTTAGCGATTATTTCTTCAATTTTATGAGAGGCTGCCTGAATGTATTGCGTTTGTGATTTTTCTTCAAATAATCGATAGGCGCGGGTTTCATGAGGCAGCAGGAAGTGGAGCTGTGCATTGAGTTTTTCAATTTTCTTAAGCAGTCCAATGATGCCGTTTTCCGGATCTGAACGAAAATCTTCCAGGTAGTCCTGAAAGATCCGGTCAATCCTGCCCAGGTCCTCGTCTTTAATTTTTTGATTTTCCCATTGCTCCATCCATTCTTTCTTAAGACTTTGCATAACGGCCGCCCGCTGTTTTTTGTAGTTCATCCGAAATTTCTTCGCAAGTTCCCTGCAGGCCTCTTCGAGCATTGCAGATTGAAACTCATTGCCGGCAATGGCATGGAGCTGATCGGGAATCGACACGGTTATTTCATCTTCCTCGTATCGATTCGCTTCTCGATAAAAGTCGTGAGAAAGGACATGTTCATTCAAATAAATATCCCCCATGAACTTTGAAAATAGGGTCCTGGTCACATTGATCACTTCTTCATTGCTTTGAATTTTGTCAGGGAGCACCACCGTGACGGTATAGATGCGGGAAATGGAATTGAAATGCAGCTGAGAAGCGGGCAGCGGAACTGAAGGAGAGATCGTTTTTTGCGTTTCCTGCTCATAACTGGAAACGTCCAGGAATCGCACTTGATGATTGGGGTCACGCAGGGACAAACCTTCTTTGCCCGAAAATTCGAGAATTGCGATGATCAACTGTTTGAGTATTGCGATGACTTTTTGGGGAATTTTTTCTGAAAAAGAAAGTTGATTCAGGGCAAATTGCTTGTCAAACAGGGTATCGTTTTTTTGAAGATCATGCTCCCGGATTTGTTCTTCTAATAAAGCCTGATTGAACTCTCCAAAGCGGTCTTCCAGAAAATCATCGTCATTTGAACTCATTGAAAAACAAGTGTGAGGAAAGATGAATAGTCAGAGTGGGGACAAAGCAGACACCTTGATGAGGCTTCAGCGTTTTAGCACACTGGCCTGTTCGTTCTTATAGTTGCGAAGTGTTCTTGGCCCTTCGAGATTGGCTTTGATGTGGACCAAATCATAAAAACATTTGCTGTCGAGATCGGTGTCAGGATAACGACGTTTTAAATAACTCCACAAATTGAGGTAGTTTTCCTCTTCTTCTCGTGAGTTTTTTATTTTTTGTTGTTTGTCGATTTTTTGATTGTGAACTAGCATGGCTTCCTGCGCTCCGTTTGGCTGTTAGCAGTCCTGGTGTTCTGTTGAACTTCCTTCAGCAAAGCATCTCCGGTCCATCAGATCTGCTTGGAAGAATTTTTTGGTCTCTTGCCATCTCAAGCAAGAATGCTGCCTTTCTAAATTTTTCATGAAAATTTAGAAATGATTTTACCGGAGCCCACTCCAAAATTAAAAAATATGCTGCTCGGGTTTGAGGATCAAGTGAGAAAAAGCGATTGGGATTTCATCCTCTTACGAGGATTTTTCAATGAAAAATACTATAAAAATAAAAAACCTTGGGGTAATGTCAAGTTTTGCTTGCAAAAGACTTGAAATGTCAGTTTTTTTTGAAAAAATTCTTGCATGAATCAGCAGCTGGAAGCATAGTCTTGGTGTCCTTCGGGCTGTCGGCTGTTGCATTTTCCTTGGCAAAAAACGGTCCCCAAAAATTCCCGATACTCTCCTTGATCGGTCAATCAAGCTGCAGGTAAATATTTAATGGTGAATTTTTTCAATAAATTTGCCATATTGTGCCCATGAAATTTAAAAAATCAACAGTTTAGAGGAGCGGAATTTGCAAGAAACAAAATGCGGGTTTGTTGGATTGATTGGTCGTCCCAATGTGGGGAAATCGACATTGCTGAATCAAATCATCGGGCAAAAAATTTCCATCACAGCCCATCGCCCGCAAACGACCCGAAATCGAATCCTGGGGATAAAAACGCAGGATCAGTGTCAGATGATATTTGTCGACACGCCCGGTATTCATTTATCCGATAAATTGCTGAATCAGCGGATTGTCAAATATTCGGTGCAGACCCTGGAGGAGGCTGATCTAAATTTATTCCTGGTAGAACCTATCCCTGAGGGTAGAGACACAATTCACAAAGATGATGCCGAGATTTTCAAACTGCTTGAAAAAAAACTGTCGCAGACGATTCTCG
The DNA here is from genome assembly GCA_015231825.1 of SAR324 cluster bacterium. Lineage (GTDB taxonomy): Bacteria > SAR324 > SAR324 > SAR324 > NAC60-12 > JADGAV01. The sequence goes on along the minus strand of JADGAV010000052.1, from coordinate 8,854 downwards.
TGATCAACAAAATCGATGAGGTCGCTCATGAAACGCTGTTGCGAAGCATCTCAATTTTTGATAAAGCGGGACCATTTGCGGAAATTGTCCCGGTCTCTGCTTTGAAAGCAACAAATGTGGAACACCTGACGGCACTTCTTCTGAAATATCTCCCGTCGGGGAATTTTTACTTTGAAGAAGACCAGATCACCGATGTTTCAGAACGCTTCCTGGTTGGAGAATTTGTCAGGGAGTCCCTTTTCCGATCCCTGCAGCGAGAATTGCCATACGCGGTCGCTGTTTCAGTCACCTCGTTTCAGGAAGGCCCGGGACTGGTCAAAATCTATTGTGATATCTATGTGGAACGAGAGTCCCAAAAAGGGATTGTGATAGGAAATAAAGGAAAGATGCTTAAAAAAATTGGCACAAGTGCACGTCACAAAATAGAAACCTTGCTTGGTAACAAAGTTTTTCTTTCCCTGCAGGTCAAAGTCTTGAAAAAATGGAGCGCTTCAGCCCAACACCTTGATCATCTTGGACTCGAGTAGCGTTTTGCAGACAATGAACATCGTGGGAATGTGAATTTTTGAAACCATTGAGGATTTTATCCTATGAAGTGGAAAGTCGTTTTTTTAACAAGCGGGTATTGTTTGCTGGTAGCTTCTGCCGCCACGATCTCAGTGGAGCATGGAATTGGTGTAGCCGCCTTGATTGGAACTCTGCATGGCATTGTCGCTTTGTTAAAAAAACACGGTGAAGTGGTGCTGATCAATCCTTCTGAATCCCTAAAATCCGAAAAAGCAAAATCATCGGCATTCAAACCCGGAAATTCTGCCCAGACCAAGCAGGAAGTATCACAAATTGCCGGTCTGGACACCAGCGTATTCAAGCAGTTTCAAAGCAATTTGCAGGGGCATCAGGCAAATGCTCAAGCAGCCTCTCTTTCAAACGAAAAGGGCAGCAAGACAGCAGATTCCAAGCGTCCTGCTCAAATTCCGGCCAAATCTCCAAATCCTTATGCCCAGGCAGAAACGGCCAGGGGCAAGGCCTCTTTCAATGAAACACTGGCGATGGAGCAGGAGGATAAGGTTGTTCTCTCAAAAAAGGAAAATCCGCCCATCGAGAAGCCTAAAAAGAAGCTATCTTCCCCGAAGACGGCAGTACCTGTTCCTCAAAAACAGAAAGCATCGGCTCCTGAAGAAAAAGTGGAAGACGAAAATCAAAACCTTTTTGAAGAATTGTCAAAACCCCTGGACAATGTTCCAGAGGATTTGTTTGCTGATGTTCAAATCACGCTGCCCAGTGAAGAAGCTCGTGCCAGGAAAAAGGAATTACCACCTGCCGGGAAAATCCATGATTTCTTTGATGAAGGGCTCGGAGAAAGTCTGCAGGCGACTCACTCCCCGGAAGAAAAAGAAGCCGAAGCCGCGGCATTGCTTAAAATTGCCAGGAATTCCTTTCAGGCAGGACATGTGTCTGAAGCAAAGGCAGGAATGGATAATTTCTTTTTGATTCAGCAGGAGTTGGGAGAAAGTCCGGATTGGGAAGTACGGTATCTGTATGCACGAATCTGTTTGAAATTGGGTGATGTCGTTTCGGCGACTGCCAGCTTTTCGGAAATGTTGGAAAAAGGACTCGATTCCAAGCACCCCGATTATCCAAAAATTCTGGAATCCATCACGTCAAGTTTGGAAGAACATCAAATGATCCAGGAAGAACTTCCATTTCTCTACGATTTGCTGAACTACTATCGTCACGAGTTGGATCGTCCGCAAATGGATGTGACTTATGAACGCATCGAGCGAGTTCTGGAGGAAATGGGGGATGATGAACGTCTGATCCGGATATACAAAAACCATTTGGAAATCAAACGCATTTTAAAGGATCAATACGGGGAAGGCCGTTTGCTGGATGCTATCGGAAACCGGTATTACAAAATGGGAGAAAAAGAACTTTCCCGAAAATATTATGAGGAGAATCTCCACTTGAAAGCATTGATGAATAAAGTGGAGTCTCCCTAGCGAATCTAAAATGTGCAACCGATTGCTGAAGGCCTGCGCAAGGCAACTCCATAGTTGACAGCATCAAACTGAAGTTCTGCCAAAAAACGACAACTGCGGACTCGGCGTTCCCGGACGACATAGAATTCGCTGATCCTGGGTGAAGTGTCAGACTGCAGGCGGGCAAATCCGTCAACCGCATTGTAAATATGATCTTCTGCTAAAAATAAGTAGCGGGGCTGGCGATCCCGACGCCAACTTTCAAAATACGTCAACGCCCATCCAATATGGCGATCGCCTGTTTTTAAGCGTGAAAGAAAAGATGGCACAAACATCTCTTCCGAAGGATTGCTGGTGGAACCGGAGCATGCTGCCAGCAGCAGGGTTCCAATACAGACCGCTCCAATCTGATAAATCACACTGTGTACTCTTCTCAACATGATTGACCTCTTTTTTAAAATGAACCGATATCAAAAAAAATTGTTCTACTCCCTGTATCGGTAAGAACCAAAAAAACTTGAAGCATTTTATGAGTTCCCATCTAAGAAAATCTCTTGCCCTCGGAATGACCCTCCTCTTTCTTGTTTTGCTCAGTGGTTGCGGGACCCGTTGCTCTGGCTACTTCTGCAATTGGTGTAAAAAACATGACTTCGGCCCACGGCTCTGTCAAAAATATTTTTAAAGAAGTTAGCACTCACTCGCATTTAGTGCTATTTTCCTCTTGATTTCTCATCACAACCTGCTATATTCCTTGGTTATCAGCACTCACCCTTGTTGAATGCTAATAAGTATTTATCATTTAAACAATCTTAACCCTATTCAAGTGAGGAGTATTATGATTCGTCCATTACAAGACCGAATTATAGTCAAGCGTATCGATGCCGAGGAGAAAACGGTTGGTGGAATTTATATCCCGGACACTGCAAAAGAAAAGCCGCAGGAAGGCGAAGTGATTGCAGTGGGCAAAGGCAAACGACTTGACAGTGGAGAGATCCAGGCTTTGGACCTCAAAAAAGGAGATCGTATTTTGTTCAGCAAATACGGTGGCACCGATGTCAAAATTGATGGAGATGATTATCTGATCATGCGTGAAGATGATGTTCTTGGAGTCATTGAGTCTTAATTTCCTGAATTCGTTTTTCTATGTATATGTATTGACAATAATGATTAATTATTAACGAGGTTACATGGCAGCAAAAGAAATCAAACTGGGTGCAGACAATCGACAGAGTTTATTAAGAGGTGTCGATCAACTGGCCAATGCAGTAAAGATCACGTTGGGTCCGAAAGGACGGAACGTGTTGATTGAAAAATCTTTCGGCGCCCCCGTCATCACCAAAGATGGCGTCACGGTTGCAAAAGAGATTGAGTTAGAAGACAAATTAGAGAACATGGGCGCTCAGATGCTCAAAGAAGTGGCTTCCAAGACATCCGACAATGCCGGTGACGGAACCACAACAGCCACCGTTTTGGCTCAGGCCATTGTTATGGACGGCAATCGCAGTCTGGCTGCAGGCGCCAATCCGATGGATCTGAAACGCGGAATTGATGCGGCAGTTTCTGCAGCAGTAGGTCATTTGGCAAAAATCACCAAGTCTGTTTCAGACTCTAAAGAAATTGCACAGGTCGGAACGATTTCTGCCAATAACGATTCAACGATCGGAACAATTATTTCCGATGCCATGGACAAAGTCGGAAAAGACGGAGTTGTCACCGTTGAAGAAGCAAAAAGTGCAGAAACTTCTTTGGAAGTTGTTGAAGGGATGCAATTTGATCGCGGATATCTTTCTCCTTATTTTGTCACCGATGCAGACCGAATGGAAGTGGCAATGGAAGATCCCTACTTGATTTTGGTTGAGAAAAAAGTCAGCAACATGAAAGATTTGCTTCCGTCATTGGAGCAGATTGCAAAAACCGGCAGACCTTTTATTTTGATTGCTGAAGATGTCGAAGGCGAAGCGTTGGCCACTCTGGTAGTCAACAAAATCCGCGGCACTCTGAAGTGTGCAAGCGTCAAGGCGCCGGGTTTTGGTGACCGTCGTAAAGCAATGCTCGAAGATCTCGCAATCCTGACTGGCGGAACGGTTGTTTCTGAAGATATGGGAATGAAATTGGAAGATTTGACTCTGGAGCAATTGGGTCAAGCCAAATCAGTGACCATTGATAAAGACAACACCACGATCATTGATGGTTTGGGCGATAAAAAGAACATCAAAGCCCGCATCAATCAGATTCGGAATCAGATTGAAGAAACAACTTCAGATTATGATCGTGAAAAACTCCAGGAACGTTTGGCTAAAATGGCTGGTGGGGTTGCCGTGATCAAAGTGGGTGCAGCCAGTGAAGTTGAAATGAAAGAGAAGAAAGCGCGCGTGGAAGATGCCTTGCATGCTACTCGTGCTGCTGTTGAGGAAGGCATTGTTCCTGGCGGCGGTATTGCTTTGTTGCGTTGTGTTGACAGTGTCAAGAAAGTTGTTGATTCTCTGGAAGATGAAGATCAGAAATTTGGTGCAAAAATCATTTTGAATGCTTTGGAAGCACCGATTCGTCAAATCGTGGCCAATGCTGGTCTGGAAGGTGCTTTGATTGTTGATAAAGTCAAATCATCAAAAAGCCCGAACGAAGGTTTTGATGCCGCCTCTGAAAAATTCGTTGATATGGTTGCCAGTGGAATCATTGATCCGACTAAGGTTGCTCGTGTGGCATTGGAAAATGCCGCTTCAATTGCAGGAATGCTCTTGACGACCGAAGCAGGAATTTTTGAAGCTGCAGCAGATGAGCCGCCCGCAATGCCTGGTGGTGGCGGCGGAATGGGAGGAATGGGAGGAATGGGCGGAATGATGTAAAAAATTCGCTCTTCTTTTCATGAAGAACCCTCAGGGCTGACTTTTTCAGTCAGCCCGTTTTCTTTTCCTTAAGATCACCTTCATTACCTTTCAGAAGCTTCCATCTCTTCTTTGCAATTCTTTACTTTTCAGAAGCTTCCATCTCTTCTTTGCAATTGATACAAAATGTGGTCACTGGCCGAATATCCAGGCGGGCCCGCCCGATTTCTTCTTCACATCGTTCACACAATCCGAACGTCCCGTCGTCGATCCTGGCAAGGGCTTCCTCGACTTTTGTCAATAATTTTCGTTCGCGATCTCGAATGCGGAGCACAATCCCCCGATCATTTTCCAATGATGCTCGATCATTTGGGTCTGGAAAGAGCGAACTCTCATTTTTCATTTCCTCCATGGTGGAGGAACTCTCTTCTTGCAGGCTCGTTTTCATTTCGAGCAGCTTGTCTTTGAAATACTCTAAATCTTTTGGTTCCATAACAACCTCTTGTGAAATTTCTTCCTTTCTTTCCTTAGAAAGACGTCTAATTGTTAATGAAGTTTATCATATTTTGGAAAAATGTACTACGCCCAAAATTTATTGACAGAAATTGTGAGAGAAGCCCAGGGAGAACCTTGGAATAAAGACGCCTCGGGTTCAATCAGAAACTGAAAAAGATCCGTTCATAAATCCGTTTGGCAAACTCATTGGTCACTTCGTCGAGTCCTCGTCCGATTGTCGATCCGGTTAGACCTTTACTGGTTTCTCCTTTTTCATAAAGCAATACACCTCTCGCATTCAATTCCCGCTCTCTCCAAAGCTCCTTGTTGCTTTTTCTGTCATTCAAAGTGACACTTCCTTCCAGAGCCAATTGCAGAGCAACCGTGGAACCATCTGCAGAAACAGACGTTTGTTTGGTATTCAGAGACTTCAATCGAATTTCCAGAATCAAATCGGCTTCCTGAAGGGAACTGAGATTCACCGAAGAATTGTTACGCAGCAATTGCCGCAGTTGCCGGATTAAACGAGTTTCCAGACCCGCCTGAAAAGTCTGATTTTGAATTGGTATGATTGCCAGGGTATTTGCTCCGGAGGGCAGGCGGGGGTTTGTTCCTTCCAGTTGGTAGCTACAGGCGGAAATCCCTGCTCCGAGAATCAGGATGGTGAAAATGAGTAGGAAAAATGAAGCTTTCATACCAATGTCCGGAAAAAAATTTCCAAAATTAAATTTATTCAGACGGGTCATAAAACAAAACCAAAACACCGGTATATGAATACAATTGCAGACCGGCAGGGACGCTTGCCATTTCGAATCCCCCCATAAACCCGATGATGGGAAATGCTCCCAGCGTTTCACGAATTGCCTCGGTATCTACATTGGGCCGTCCATAAAGAGACTCTCCCCGTGCCGCACAATTGAAATAGATTCCAAACGCAGGAGTTTCAGAATTGCTGGTTTTGAGACGATCCAGCATCGTGTACAAATCGTTCTCTGCCGTGACGGCATTCCGGTTCATTAAAGAAAGAACGCCTCCTTCTTCCACCAGTTGAGGAACAATCAATCCCTGTCGTGAGACATCAACTTCAGCAAGGTGACGCACCAGACAGGCCTCTCCGGTGAAATCAGGATTTTCTTTATCCAATGGAAAAGCGATCAAAATCTGCTGAGCAGCCGCTTCGATGCTATTTAATCCCTGATTTGCAGCCAGAGTGGAAAAGACTTCCAGGGCTGGATATCCATCCAGAGTGACAATGACATTTTCTTCCACACTGGTAATGAACAAGGGTTCTGCAATGGGAGTGCATGACTGCGTGACACCAATCGCGTGATGTTTGACGCCTCCAAGACAAAGGCCGGAGACAGCATCTGAAAAGGCAGCATTCGGTCCGATTTCCACGGAACGTTGCCGGGATCCGTCATCACAAGCACCCCCTCCAAAACTCAGGGGATTGGTGGAAACATAGTTCAGGGTATTGATGAGATTGTAGGGAAGAGAACTGTAGGCATCCGGAAACAGAAACACCATTGGAGCGGAGCCTTCAAAGGCTTCCAGGGTTTCGCTCAACTGTTGAGGAATACTGGGGAAGTCGGGATCTTCCTGCCGGTGGATAAATGCTTTGGACTGGATCTCCGGAGAAGCGCCGACCATCACCGCCAACCCTGTTTCACCGACGATTTCATTCTGATCCGTCAGCACTCCTGCCCCGCTGCAGCCAGCAAGCTGAAGACATTGGGTTTTTTCGATTAAAGTTTTCCTGATCAGATCTGCCTGAGGGATGTGGGACGTGGAGATGAATACCAGCACCCAGTCGGCTTTTTGCAGCTGTGCATTGGTCAGTGCCTCCTCTGCCGCGTCTGAAGCTGCTGCCGCTGAATCTTCCTGTTGTGACAAACCTACACCCACTTTTATCACTTGTTTCTCCGGGAAAATGTTTCATTCTCATTGTTTTTGAAGAGAAATTTTCTGCAATTGGCAGAAATGGCAGTTCTCTGTTTTTCGGTTCCATCAGCTTCGGGAGACGCAATGATCTTGCCAATGGCCCCTTTATACAGAATTTATCTGGGAAATTCAAAGATTGAATCATCAAAAGCGATCGCGTTTCCGCAAGAATATGTCAATTTTTCTGAAAGCTCTTCGCATTCCGCGGATCCCAATTTTTGCTTGTCTCTTTTTTACATAAATGAGAAATTGACCTCTTCCTGATTGACTAAATCAGCAGTCTTAGTCCGCAGGTTTCCCAATCAGGACCCTACCCCCAATCAAGACCTGCGCCCATAGCTCAGTTGGATAGAGCAACGGATTTCTAATCCGTCGGTCCCGTGTTCGAATCGCGGTGGGCGTGCTCCTATTGGCGGGGGTTTGCGAGGATTTAGATCTCAAATTTTACACCCTCAATAACCCTCAATAGACAAATTTCGGCAGTTCTTAGAGCCATCTGGGCTGGAGAGAAATTTTTGTTTTTCTCGTAGATTTCTAGGTCTGCATCCATTCCTCAATGAGAATTCGAAAAATTGTTAGTGATCAAGGTAAATTTATTTGGATTTTTTAAAAAGAAGCTTGGGGGAAGTGGCATATTGACCTTCTCGATTTCCACTTAATGCATGAAGACGATTACCAGGTGGAGATTCTGAATCTGCCAATCGGTGAGCTGCATCAAGTACCTCCGGTTTCGTTAAAACTCGACGACGCAACTCAGAAGGAACCAATTTGTGCTTTCCAGTATGGTAAAAGATCTCTAACCAATCTTGAGCAAAGGATTGTATCATCAGTTGCTGTATCATGACATATTGCCCGTTGCAAAATTTCTTATAAATTACCTCTACCGATTCCTGTATCTTCTTCGACAGTACTACTTACCCTCCAACCCGTTCCTCAACCATTTCCTTCAATTCTGGGAGAACATCATCCCGGACATGAATTTTGATTTCATTCAGCAATTTTTCAGTGCTGAAGCCGGTTTCGTTCTTTTTGAATGCCTGAATCGCATCGATCAACCCTTCTAAAATTCTGACGACAATCCAGATTTCGGTAACCATTGGTGCTCCTTTTTTTGTTAGAATTATGAAACACAAACTGATTTAGCGGACCGAACAAATGGCATTCTCTGGATTTCCCGCCTTTTTGGTAAACCTCAACGAAGAGGCACTGATAGGTTCCACATCGTAATTTTCTGTTCTCTTCACGTAACCAGCATTCACTGTAAAATCCAAAGAAATATCGCTGATCCATCGGTAGTCGCCAATATAGACAGGTTGTGCAAGACCGACCTTCAAACTCCAAGAGCTGCTCGGTGTGAATCCTCCTGTTTCTGCATAATTATTTTGTGTCAAAGCGTCACATTCAGTGCTCGTCATTTGGTTTTCAGCAATCATTAAAGCCTCACTCAATGTCGCATCCTCACTATTGTGGCTTCCTGCAACCCAATTGGGAGTCGAATTTCCTGAATTATTGTACTCCCAGTTATTGCCATTCTTTCGGACAACTTGATGCCAGTTTAGGGGTCAGGTATTTAAATGTCTTTTCTTTGACAATAATATAAAATTCTAGCGCTTT
>JADGAV010000051.1 GCA_015231825.1 SAR324 cluster bacterium | reverse complement strand
GGATTTGTAGTCGCCGTTGTTTGTGCTGTTGGTGTGTTTCCGAACTGAAGGTTTGTTAATGCGGCAACTTCGCCAACAAACCATATCATGGCGATAACCATGAACAGACTGGCCCAGAGTTTCTGTTTATTTTGATTCATTGTTGCTCCTGATTGAATTGTGGGTATTAGAAAGTTTTCTTCTCATCAAAACTACGTGTTGAGGAAAAAATCTATCTGAAAGATTTCCTCCCTAGTAGACACCAGCAATGTTTTCTTACAAAGAAATTTGGTTGGATCTTGTCCGGTTTTTTTGAAAATAATTTTGAATGAATTTTTATGGGAGCGAATGAAGTCCCAGTTAATATTTTATTGATTTTTAAAGGTAAGATTTTATTGAGAGATACGACTACCGTAACGGTAAGTTGCTAAAGGTTTCAATGATCCGTTAAAATTTTGTGAAGAATTTTTGTTGAGGAGAAATCACATGATGATGCCTGGTTTGAGTTGCAAAAAAACCGCGCAGTTGATTTCCGAATCGTTTGATCGAGAATTGGTATGGTATCAACGAATTTTTTTAAAAATGCATTTGCTGATGTGTCAAGTTTGTAACAACTCTGCAAAGCAAATTAATAATCTTCAGCAAATTTACCGCCACCTTTCCCATCCTTCTGAAGAAGATGAATCAGTCCATTTACCCCTATCTACAAAACAGAATATATTTGATAGTCTGGAAAAATCAGAAACTTGATATTTCCAAATTATTTGGCCTGCTTGGCCAAATGACGAAAAATTAGTGAGCGCTCCTGATAATAGTCTATCCCTGCCTCTATGCTGATTCCTTTCCCTTGCTCAGCAAGCAGCAACGCTTGTTCTGCCGCTTCCAAAGCCTGAGAATTTTCTCCTCTTTTGTGATAGGCTTCGGCAAGAGTGTCCCAAATAAAAGCCGCTTTTTCTTTCTGGAGCGCGAGTTGCGCGAGATGGATGGATTCTTCAACTTTTTCTGGAATTTCGCCATAGTTTGTGGCCAATAACCAGGATAAGTTGTTCAGAACAAGTGGGTTGTTTGGTGTTATTTCTAATATTTTCCGATAAATCGGTTCAGCTTGATCAATTTGATTCTTTTCCAGATACCGAGTTGCCAGTTCGGCCATTCTTCCTAATAAAACGGGTTTTTTTTCTTTGTGGAGTTCAAGGGATTGCAGGTGTTGTGGAAGCAGAAATCGAGAAAATTTCAACCGAGCAAGATCTGACAATGCGTAGGTATTGGCACCCACCATCATGACTACAAGGGCGAGGCAAATCATTTTAATTTTAAATACTCGCTGATGGTGAATTTGAACTCTTTTTGGCAAAAGTAGACATCCTGCCAAAAATTCTAGTCGTTGCTGAATTCCATAGTGGTGCCAATTGTCAGATTCAGGGTCAATTCCATTGATCCATGCTACTTTCAACAAAGCTTGCTTAAAGGGGTCATAGCCAACTTTTTCTAGAGAATTGCAATCGGCTTGTCGCTCAAAATTCCGGCTTAAAAACCCGAAGACGAATCGTATAAAAATAAAAATCCCGAGGCCTGTTAATATAATAAAAATCCACAGTGGTTTTTCCCAAATGAACAACCAGAAGTATTGATCGGCGATGTACCAGGATAATGAGATAAAGGTACTGAAGGCAATAAAGCCAAATAGAAAAAAAGGAAGGTGGTATTTCTTTAGGTGTCCTGCCTCATGTGCAATCACTGCTCGAAGTTCATCTGCAGAAAGCAGTTGGATCAATTGTTCGCTGATCAGCAAATAGCGGCAACCCGGAATAAATCCGATGACTCCGGCTGTCGCAGTCGAAATGATATGTTCCGGCCACGAAAGTATTTGGGTGACAGAGACTTGACTTGCCTTCAATTCAGTTTGGATAATCTTCTCCTTCATTTTTGATGACAATGGTTTGGCACCCCAGCTGTGAGTCATGATGAAGGGGCTGAAAACCATCATAATCAGTAGACTCATGCTAAAAATGAGGAGGTCTTTTTGCCAACCGAAATTTTCAGAAAGATAAAAATCTATGACTTGAAAAATGCTGAATTGAAAAAAAATAAGAATTAGAATTGGCAGCTGGAGTCGCAAATGAAAGACAATTTTTTGGAATTTTTGTGCCAACTCCTTCTTGGTCCACACCGATACTCGGTCCATGCACAGGGAATCTCCCAACCAGTAGGTCAAAAGCAATATCAAAAGACTCAATTCAGAACGGAAGCTGAATTTTTCAAGAATCTGCTGAAAATCTTGATCAAGTCGGATCTGATAGATCACAATCCCCCAACAAGCAAAGACGATCAGTCTCCTAAATGAAAATCTGAGCATTGTTCTTTTGCCCAGGTAGCGGGATGGAATTTGAGCGACCAGGATGCAGAAAACCAAAAATAAAACAACAACCAGCCAAGGAGAAAAGGAAATTTCCCAGTTGGATTCAGTCGAAAACTGGGTGATTAGTCCCAGTGTGAAAAAAGCAAAAATAAGAGGAAGAAAAGGGATAAACATATTATCGGCGGGCGCTGACAGAGAAATCTCCGATATACCGGTCTCCTTGATCCAGTTTATTCGTATTGGAACGGAGGGCCTGCTGGAAAATTCGAATCATTCCATCCAACTCATTTTCAGCATCATTCCAGTGCACAACATCATTTGGATCAGTGGGAGCATAGACTTGTGCAGAAAATACCCACCCTCTCCGGTGCCATATCAGAGTCGACCTGTTTTGAAAGCGGAAGAACCAATGTCCTCCGTCACCGAGACCATTCTGGACAGAGTGTTCCAATGAGAGATTAGTGAAAGTAAGGATGTTTGTCCAAAATTGAAAAGCTTTTTCAGGAGAAGAAAATTCCATGATTTGCAATTCGATGGGGTAGCTGTTTTTCTCGTACAGCCATTTTTGCGCAAAACGTATCTGCTCTTTTTGAAAGAGAAAATCTAAAAAATTAGGGATAATAAAACTTTTGAGCGGTTTTCGGCCTTTTTCAATAATTTGATGCAGCCTCAATTCTTGAGCTACGCGCATCAGATGCTCGAGGTTATTCGGAACAATTCTTTGGAAAGTTAAATAGTGTTGGCTGATATCAAGAAAGAGCTTTGGTGGGTCGACTGATTTTTGAAAGCGGCGGATTATTCCATGCAGATTCGCGCCCGGGACAATTTTGAGACTTCCGCCAATTTGCGTGATATCCCCAAAAATTTCCGCATTCTCTTCAACCAGCAAATGCCCCCCTGAAAAAATTATTCCCTGGTGAAGGAGGCTGGATTCTCCAATTACCAGCTGGCAACCTACAGCGAATATTTGTCCGGTAACTTCTGCCTGAATTGTGAGCGTTGCATTGTTGCAGGTAATATCTCTTGTAACGACATCATCCTGCAAAATATAAGGAGATGAAATTTGCCAGCTTTTGGGTGTTTTGGCGTAACTTGGAGCAGCAGAAAAAGCTACCAGGCTGACTATCGAAACGGTGAGAAGGATCTTAAAAGGCAAAGATGAACCATTCTCAATGCGGACTGGATTGGTCCGATTTTTCCACAAGGACATGATAGTCATTACTGATTGGTGTTGAAAGACTCTTGTTTGGGATATAAAAAAGCTAGCTCTGATGAAGTTTTCATCCAGTGTTTTGGCATTTGAGCAATTTCTTCGGACAAATTCATGCCAATGGATATCGTTGGATAGTTACCTTGGGTTGAATTTTCTATAGAAATTCCAAAATGCTTTTTCGTCCAAATGAACCTGGTTTGGGCGGATGGAGGTCCAAATGGCCGATCCATATCAATGGTTTCTACCTGATAATTAGTTGGCAGTCCCGTGGCCGTGGCAAATTGCCTCGGATCTAGAGTTCTTCCAGATTGCCACCACAACGAAATTCCGAATATCAACAAGAATCCTGCAGCTGCAGCCATGGTTTTTGTCTTCTTTGACATGTTTTTTAAAAAATATACACGACTGGGACGGTCACTAATTTTGGGCTTCAGTTGTTCCCAAACATCAATTTTCGGCAAATGAATTGCCGCTGAATTTTCCAGTTGCAAATAAAGTTCTAGTGTTTTGTCGAGGGATTTGGCCTCTTGAAAACAAAAGTTGCACTTTTTAAAATGGGACTGCCAATCCTCCGAATTGAGCAGACGAAAATGGTTGGCGACTGACTCCTGAAGTGATTTGGTGAGTTCACAAGACATGTTGTTCTCCCTGGTGTGAAGAAGAAGATTCGAAAAATGGAGATAATAATTCTTTTAGCTGAATTCGGGCATAATGCAGGCGGGACTTGACGCTTCCGACGGGGATCTCCAAAATTTCTGAGATTTCCTGTACGCTAAGGTCTTCCTGGTAGTGCAGATGAAGAACGATCCGATGATTATCGCTTAGTTTTTTCATTGCATCATGGATCAGTGATTTTTTCTGATTGTCTAGGACCAAATGCTCCGGAGATGTTTTGTGATCAAATACAAAAAGGGAGACTTCCGAAGCATCAGTAATGCTACGATCTTTGTCGATCAGAGAATTCCAGCGTTTTCTCTTTTTAAGATACCGCATGGTTTCGTGTACTGTAATTTTGTAAAGCCAGGTTTTAAATGCGGCATCTCCCCGAAATTTGCTCAATCCTCGAAAGACCGATAGAAAAACTTCCTGAACGATGTCAGAAACTCCTTGATCGCTTTTCATGATGGAATAACTCAAACGGCCCACTGAAGCCTGATGCTTTTTCACTAAAACTTCAAAAGCGGATTTATCGCCTTTTAAGTGGGCTTTGATCAGGATTTTATCGTCCATAGAATACCAAACTGGAATCGTTGGCATTGTAGAAAAGCAGGACATCAACCGAAACTCCGAAAATAAATTGAACCACTCTCTTGGGAGGAAAAAATTTCCCTATGGCAGTATAGACAAAGGTTTCTGATTTTGGTTCAATTTTAGTTTGACTTAACTTTCTTTTCCCAGAGAATTTCCGGTTTGTGCCCAATTGATTTTTAAGTTTCTCTCACATCAAGGTACTTTTTCGATATAAAGAAAGCAAGTATAGATCCACCAGTCAATCGTAAAAAGCATAGACTCAAGCCCGTTTTTAAGATGAGAAGTCCTTGCTATTCCAGCCAGATCCCATCCACAAGCTGGGTTGTTTTTTGATGAATATTGTAAGTCAACTCTTCTCCGATGACGGTGTCCTGCAAATAATGCATGACCACTTTTTCAGGAATGTACAGCACGCCTTCGTTATATTGATAGGTTGCTTTTTCAGTATTGATCCGAATATCAGATTGACGGGTCATGATCACTTTTGATGTGAGGGTCACAAGTCCTTTTTTCCAATCAATTGTTCCTTTGTCCGCTGTCACGACAATATCAATTTCCCGCTTTCCAGGAATTTGAGGATTGTAGACGAGGATTTTCACATCGTTTAAGAAAACAAGGCGATTGTCTTTGCTGACAGAGGCCTGTTTTCCCAGCAGTCTCCATCGATTCTGATCCAACCAATAGTCCTCGATTTTCACTTCATTGAGCTGAAGAACGTATTCTGGTTCCTCGAATTGTTCAATCTGTGGTGCTTCAGAAAACGATGAATAAATATAATAGAGAAGACCACCCAGTATCAGCAGAAGAAAAACTTCAATTTTGTGCTCTTTAAGAAGACTGAGCGTTGGGTGGGATTCAAACATGAGGTATCTTCCAGCTGCCTGCACAGAGTGGAAATCAATAGAGGAGCAAAATTGCCTTTTTGTATGAAATGGAAAAGCCTGTCACGACAACCCTTCCAAAGGAATTGCTTCTTCAATCAGCATAATTGGAATATCTTCGCGAATCGGGTAAAGATATTTTTTATCTTCGCGTATTAGTCCTCCATCTATATTTTCTTTGATTTGCTGATTTCCTCGGTTGAAAAGCGCCCCATCCAGGATCTTTTTATTGATTTTCCGGATCAGTTCCTCGTCGACTATAGAAACAGACTCTTTGGTTTCCGGGCAGGCTAAAATATCCACAAGGTCCTTGTTGATCATGGCAATACTCCTTCTCTAATTCTAATTCAGTTGATTGATCTGGTTTTGGTAACGATCGGTTCCTGTTGGAGTCGGATAGCATGTATTGATGCATGCAGTGCATAGCTCATCTTCAGCAAAACCGATTGCTTTCGTAAGCTTATCAATTGATAAATACTTCAAACTATCTGCTCCGATTTCCTCTGCCATTGCTGCCAGTATTTCACTCGAGAAATCCAGTGACTGCCCGGGACGCCAAAATCGAGTAGCGAAAAGTTCCCGCACAGTAGGAATATTAATGCCGTAAAAACAGGGGGCAATAATTGCCGGGCATGCAATGCGGACATGAATTTCAGCAGCACCTCCACGAATCCGAAGATCTTCAACAATGGTTTTTAATGTGGCCGCTCGTACCAACGAGTCATCCACTAAAAATACTTTCTTATTTTCCATGAGTTCACGGAGAGGAGTGAATTTCCGCAGAATCACTGCTTGTCTGTTTTCTCCTTCAATGAAAGTTCGCCCAACATATCGATTTCGTACAATTCCTTCAATGACAGGGATCCCAAGTTTGTATCCAAATGCTTCCCCGGCAATTTTTGCAGTCTCCGGAACTGGAACGCAAAGGGCATCTGTGTTTTCTTCTTCTTCGCTGTCGGCCAGCAACTCTCCCATCGTTCTTCGTGCTTTAAAAACTGACTGGCGATCAAGCCGGGAAGCGAGATTGGCAAAATATACCCATTCGAATTGGCAGTGGGCGGTTTTTCTCGGTTCGCAATAGCGCTCAACACGGTATCCCTCGTTGGGAGTTGCGACTAGGATGGAGCCCGGTTCCAGATCTTGATAATCCATGATCCCAATCCGAGTGAGAACAACGCTTTCGGATGCAACGACTAGCACATTATCTTTAATTCCGTAGCAGATTGGCTTAATTCCCAATGGGTCACGCATGACCACCATGTCACCACAGGCGTTTAGAAATGCAATCGTAAATGCACCATCAAAGACTTTGGCTAATTCCGAAAAAATATCTTTGTAACTGCGACTTCCATCACCTTTGAGTTCCCTATTAAAGTAGTGCATCATCACTTCTGTATCGGTGTTGTAGGTGATGTGGTAACCTTTTTCGATAAGTTCCTGCTTCAAGGCATCAAAATTTGCCAAGTTTCCATTGAAAGCAATAGAGAACCATTTCCATTTTCTCCCATGAATGCGCTCAAAGGGTTGTGCGAAATTTCGATCTTCCTGTCCGCTGGTGGCATAGCGAACATGTCCGACTGCTACAGTACCAGAATATCGTTCGATCAATGTACGGTGCTTGTGTCCACTATACATCCGGAAAACCTGCTCCACGTTGCCAACATCTTTGTGAGTTTGCAGGAGACGCTCAGTTCGGGGATTATAGCTGGTGACGCCCGCACTCAACTGACCCCGATTTTGAAGATCAAGCAAAAATCCCGGAATATACCGAGTGACATTAACGGGTGGGGCCGATAATTGATCCAACTGGTAGACAGCGGCAATTCCGCATTCTTCTCGAAGTGATTCTGAACTCATAGTTTTCAACTTGTAAAAAGGGCATTTCCTGATCGGAAATCAATTTCAATAGCAAGGGTCAGGAAAAAGACTTTAGTTGAGAGTGGTTTTGATGTTTTCAGCCAGTTGTCTGATTACTGGAACAGTACAAAATAACAGAGTTTTATCATTTTTGCACTGACATATCCCTTTGCTCGGGCCTCAATGTAAATTGCCTAGTGCGGAGCTTCCTTCATGGAAGCAAACCATAGGTCGAGTAGGTTTCGAGTCGCTGAAATAGGATCCTGGATACCTTCCCGAACCGATTGCTCAAGAGAAAGAATCAGTTCCTGTACATTTGGATCTTGACGAAATCGGTTCAATAGCTCTTCTTCAATCAACTCTTTCATCCAGCTATTATTTTGAGTGTGACGTTGCCGATCCCATTCACCTGAAGCCTGGGTTTTCTCTTTATACTCTATAATAATTTTCCATAATTCTTCCAAACCTCTGTTTTCTAACGCACTGCAAGTAAGTATTTTGGGAGTCCAAGATGTTTTGAGAGGACGATGAAACTCCAGCGCTCTCGAATACTGTTGTGCGGCATTTTCTGCAGATTTGAGGTTTTCTCCGTCTGCCTTATTGATCACGATCAGATCCGCAATTTCCAAAATTCCTTTTTTAATGCCCTGCAGTTCATCGCCGGCGTTGGGGAGCATCAGGACTAAAAAGCAATCGACCATAGAAGCGACCAGTGTTTCCGATTGACCCACCCCGACGGTCTCCACAAAAATTACATCGTATTTTGCGGATTCACAAATCATAATGATTTCTTTAGTTTTTCGAGCGACTCCTCCTAGCTTTCCCCCGCTTGGCGATGGCCGAATAAATGCCTTGGGATGAGAAGACAAGTGAGTCATTCTAGTTTTGTCCCCCATGATGCTACCTCCGGAAATTGGGCTGCTGGGGTCGACGGGCAAAACCGCCACTTGGTGTCCACTATGGATTAAGGACAGTCCCAAGGCTTCAATGAAAGTACTTTTTCCCACTCCTGGAACACCGGTAATTCCAATTCGGATCGAATTCCCGGTATCTGGCATCAGTTCGCTCAATATTTGGCGACCCTGCTCAAAATGTTCAGAAAGAGTGCTTTCCAGTAAAGTGATTGCCTTAGCCATGTATCGGCGATTTCCCTTTTTTATTTCTTCAACAAATTGGCGAGTGGAAAATTTCATGATTGTCGATGCTCGATAGCTTCCAATACCTTCATGGCAGATTGAGTGACCGGCGTGCCGGGTCCGAAAATACAGGAAACTCCTTGCTCATATAAAAATTGATAGTCTTTAGGAGGTATAACACCCCCGACCACGATAACCGTCTCTTCTGCCGCACCTAGCACCTTCAAAGTGTCAATCAAATTAACAACCAGCGTTTTGTGCCCTGCAGCCTGAGAGGAGATTCCAATCGCGTGGACATCGTTTTCAATTGCCTGACGGGCTACTTCTTCAGGTGTTTGAAATAAAGGACCGACGTCCACGTCAAAACCGAGATCAGAAAATGCAGTAGAAATGATTTTTGCACCTCGATCATGTCCGTCCTGTCCCATTTTTGCGACTAAAATACGAGGGCGTCGTCCTGCTTTGTCTGCAAAACTTTCCACTGCTTTTCTGATTTTTTCCAGACCTTCGCCTCCGTAAGCACTGCTATAAACTCCCGAAATTGTTTGAATTGGAGCATTATAGCGTCCAAACGGCTTTTCCAATGCACTGGAGATTTCCCCGACAGTCGCACGTGCTCGTGTTGCATCTATTGTCAATGCCAGCAAATTGCCCTCTCCTGTTTTTCCTGCTCTGCTCAACGCGTCCAGGCAGGTACTCACTTGTGCTGAATTTCGCTTGTTTTTTATACTTTCCAGACGAGCAACCTGTGCTTCACGCACTGCAGTATTGTCCACTTCAAGAGTTTCAACTTTTTCTCCTTGGTTTATTCGATATTTATTGACTCCAACAATAGTTTCGAGTCCTTGATCAATCAACGCCTGGCGCTTTGCTGCGGATTCTTCAATACGGCGTTTAGGCATGCCTGTTTCAATTGCGCGGGTCATCCCTCCCAGATTTTCAATTTCTTCCAAAAGTTTTTCTGTTTCATTGACGAGGGACATTGTCAGTGATTCCATAAAATAGGATCCTCCAAAAGGATCAATGATGTGAGGAATGCCTGCTTCTTCCTGGAGAATCAGCTGAGTATTTCTTGCTATACGGGATGAAGTTTCTGACGGCAAAGCCAATGCTTCATCAAAAGCGTTGGTGTGAAGTGATTGAGTACCTCCCAAAGTTGCAGCCATTGCTTCAACCGTAGTTCTGACAATATTGTTGTAAGGATCGTGTTCCGTAAGGCTCCAACCCGAAGTTTGACAGTGGGTACGCAATTTCAGGGATTTGGGATTCTGAGGAGCAAATTGCTGGAGACTTTTTGCCCAGAGAAAGCGGGCTGCTCGAAGTTTGGCAATTTCGATAAAAAAATTCATTCCAATTCCGAAAAAAAAGGAAAGCCGTGGTGCAAATTGGTCAATTTTCATTCCTTGATCCAGCGCTAGACGAACGTATTCAAGTCCGTCTCCCAATGTAAATGCCAATTCCTGAACAGCATTGCCTCCTGCTTCTTGAATATGATAACCACTGATGCTGATTGAATTGTACTTTGGCATGTGCTCGCTAGTATAGGCGATAATGTCTGCAATAATCCTCATCGAGTACTTTGGAGGATAAATATAGGTGTTTCTCACCATAAATTCTTTTAAAATATCATTCTGAATCGTACCGGTGAGGTGCTCTAGCGAAACTCCCTGCTCTTCTGCAGCCACAATATAACCAGCTAAAACAGGCAGAACAGCTCCATTCATTGTCATGGAAACTGACATTTGATCCAGGGGAATCCGATCAAACAAAATTTTCATGTCTTCTATTGAATCAATCGCAACTCCGGCTTTGCCGACATCACCCACGACACGTGGGTGATCGGAATCATAACCTCGATGGGTTGGTAAGTCGAATGCGACACTCAGTCCTTTTTGACCTGCTTCCAGGCAGCGGTGATAAAAGGCGTTGGATTCTTCAGCAGTAGAAAACCCTGCATACTGCCGAATCGTCCATGGACGGCCTGCATACATCGTGGCTTGAGGTCCCCGAAGGAAAGGATACAAACCCGGCATGGTGTTGGTGCATTCTAATTTCTCGAGATCCTCTGCAGTATATAATGCTTTTATTTCAAGATTTTCTGGCGTTTTCCAAAGAAGATCTGAAAGAGGCTTGTTTTTTAATTCGTGAGAGGCCTGCTTCTCCCAATCCGTCAACAAGGCCGGTTTATTTGAAAGATTCATGTTGTGCTCCAGATATTGTTTGCAGAAAGGCCGAGGCAAATAAATTGTGTTAAAAAATTCTGTCTCGGCAGTTGCCCAGCCAAATTAACCTGATTCGAGATCTCAACTTGCAACGAGACTCATTTTTGCGTTTTTCGATCCAATTGGCCAGATTTTTGTATAACTTTCCGGGACTAGGGATAGTTTTTCACATTTTTTAAAGAGAGGATTTATGAAGATTCCTGCACAAGTACAACAGAATCAGTCAAAACAAGTCAAAACAGCTGCCAAACCAAAGGCACCTCAACAAATTGCTGCTTCGAAAGCGAGTGCCAAAGCGGCACAAGTGACGCAGAGCAAAATGGCTCCTCCTCTTTCTTCGAAAAATTATCCTGTCTCAGTAGCAAAAAACGAAGCCGCAACATCCGTCCCCCGGTCTTATGTGATGGTGGTGTCCAGTTATGAAAATGTCTCACAAAATAGTGAAATTACCAGTGAAGCTGCAGATCAACTGGGAAAAACAATTGAGAACAGGATTGGAGAGTTGAACAAACAGGCACGCCGAGAAATTGAAGAGCTTTCAGTCTACAAAAAGCTTGGGATAGACAATATTGAGGAACTGGGAGAAGAAATTGCGGATATGCTGGAAAGTGAAGAGGAAGCTTTGAAGGCATTCGCTTTCCTAAAGAATCCGGTTTTTGCCAACCTAATGGAGTCTACTGAAGGGGTACATCGCTCTTTTGCAGAAATGATGCAGGAGAATGGAGAAGAAAAGCTTTTGTTTGGAGCGATTCAGACCGCGTCTATGATAAAAAACTCTCATGACAAATCCATACCGGGAAACGTTAATGTGAGAGCATAAATATTCTAAAGATTCTTTAGAAAGGACTCCAAATGATCACACCCTTTCACCAACTTTGGAAATAGCTCCTCTGTTTTCTGAAAATCCATATTCTTTTTTCCGGGAAATTCTTCCAAGACCTTTGCTCCGTTGTAATCCACTGACGCGACACGGACACCTAAATGAGAAGGAGGCATGTAAAAATCTGATGCCGGCAAAACTGCTACATGTGATTGGTCAAGAATCAACTCGCTCAACTGGGAACTGGTCTCCACTCCTTTCGCTTGCAGAGCGCTGCAAAAATTTTCAAAGTCTGGAAACAAATAAAAAGCTCCTTCCGGTTTGGGACAGTTCAAACCCATTTTGATGAAACGCTGGTGCAGATACTCTCCAGCAAACTGATGAATGGATGTGCATTTCTCGACTTCCTCCTTCAATGATGAATAAGATCCGTACGCTGCCAGTGCGGCATACTGGATCGGAGTACTGACAGCGCTAAAAGTCTCACTAATCAGAGTTTTCAGTGACGACAAAACCAGATCCATTGCTTTGGGAAACAATGCCACTCCCAGACGGTAACCGCCTGCTGAAAAGGATTTTGACAGTCCTCCCGTGACAATCGTGCCTTCCGGATAGTACTCTGCCAAACCGAAATGTCGGTGTCGACTGAAGTTGATCAATGCATATATTTCATCACAAATAACGATCACCTCGTTGGACCGGCAAATTTCTGCCAGTTCCCGGATTTCTTCTTCTGTATGGCTGCTGCCGGTAGGGTTGCTCGGATTGTTGAAAATCAAAATTTTTTGCTTTTTCCCGAGTCTGCGACAGGTTTGGTCCAATTCGTCTGCTTGCAGACGGTAATGGTTGGCTCGTTTCGTTGGAATTCTGACAGTTTCCTTACCGCGAATCGAGGCTTGAGGACCGTAGCTGACCCAGCTGGGAGAAGGAATTAATAGAGGTCCTTCCAAAAGATATATAATTTGGAAAATGAGTTCTTTGCTTCCAGGGCCAATGCATACTTTGTCTGAATCGTAGTCGTACCTGAATTCTGTTGAATAGAACTTTGAAACTGCATCACATAGTTCAGGCAAACCTTGGGTCGGGAGGTAGTCTTTTTTGTCTGTGTTTTCCTGCAAAGCCTTCTGTATCGAGGACGGAACTGGAAACGGAGATTGGCCGAATCCGAAATGAAAAATGAGAGATCCTTCTTTTTTCAGTGTTATTACTTTCTGATTGATTGCGAGCGTGGCAGATTCTTTCAATTCAGTAACAAAGGGATTGATTGATTGTTTCATAGCGCAATTCAGCAAATTTTTAAGGATGATTTTCAACTTCTGATTTCACAGATTCGATAATATTGTCAAATTTTTCGGAGGGGTAACCAAGCAAATTGGCAATGTCCCGAATCATTCTTAGTTCTTGAGATTCAAGTTCTTTTCCGTTCATTTGGATTTCAAGCAAATATTTTAAGATGCTCAAAGAAGTATCTTCGTCAATCTTCACTGGAGGCAAATCGCATAAGGAGGTGCTTTCCGCGTCTAATTTGGCTTTTTCCAACAGGTTTGAATCACGATGTAGCAATTCGTAAATATCCTTTAAGAAATGCGATTCCCTATGATCAATTCGATGGTCTGATAGAATCACTTTCAAAATCACGACAGAGACCCAGTAACGTCCTTCCTTATTCAGTTGGCGCAACAGTTGACGGAAAAAAGAGGCTTTGTTCTGATTTCGGATTTGGGAGTTGACCAGTTGATGGATGGTACTCGTTTTTATTTTTAGAGTCTGTCCTACCTGATTGATAAAATTATATTCTTCAGATTGGATTTTTCGATCTGACGCACATATCTTGAGTACGCAAGTAAAAATCTTCTCGGCAATCTCCGGAGGAACCTCGATTGTACTGTCCATAACTGGCCTTTTCGAACGAAGTAGATCCGGGAGAATTGCTGAGATCTCCGGTGCTTCACGAACAATTCTTATTAGTGTTATCAAAGAAGGGATTTCTTTGGCCTGAACGATTCGGTCTGCAGTGACGGCGTAGCCGATCACCAGAGCAGTCCACTGCTTGATTTCAGGTTTGTTTCTGGAAATTTGTGAAAATAGCTCTATGATTTGATTGTCTTCAAGCACAGCCTGTATGATTGAAAAACGAGTTGAGTCGAGGTCGCCAAGACAAATGTATTTTCGTGTTTATGAATTTTGAGGACTGAAATCCGTTATTCTCTCACGGTCTCTTCTGCGCATTTGCAGAAATCGCATTATCGCCAGAAGGATCAATGCAGGAATGTACATAAACTGTTTCGGCATTCGTTCGGATTCTCTTTCCAAACTAAGAACTTCCCAGTCGAAATCCAGGCCGGCATTTTGAGCCGGACTGCCAAAGACAACGTTGTCAAGAATCATTCTCCCATTTGTTTCAACTAATTCGATCCCTGTTTCTAGCAAACGCTCACGCCCCTTGCCCGCTTTTCCCAAGGGAAGCAGGACGACTTTTTTGACGTGCTTGCCGTCAATTGTTTCTCCTTCTACGAGCATCCGTAATTGGCCATCAAGAGGAGCTTGTTCTGCGATGGATTCAATTTGCTGAGCAGGAATCACCTGAAATTCCGGAAAAACCATATCCCAAAAAAATCCTGGGCGAAATAAAACAAAGGCAATCAAACATAGGGCCAGTGATTCCCAAATTTTGTTTTTTACCAGCCAGAACCCTTGTGTTGCTGCAGCAAAAGTCAACATGGCAATGACAGCGGTAGCAATAACAGAAATCAGTATGAAGACGTTGTCAATCCCAATTAAAAGTAACTGAGTGTTATAAATAAACATGAAGGGAAGAATTGCGGTTCGAATGTCATAGGTGAATCCCTGAATCCCGGTTTTGATCGGGTCGCTTTTAGCAATTGCCGCCGCGGCAAATGCTGCCAGTCCCACCGGCGGGGTGTCATCAGCCAGAATACCGAAATAAAACACAAACAGATGCACCGCAATAAGAGGAACGATTAACCCGCTTTCTGCCCCCAAAGTCACAATAACTGGAGCCATCAAGGTAGAAACTACAATATAGTTGGCTGTTGTCGGCAGTCCCATTCCCAGAATTAGACTGATGACGGCAGTAAAAAGCAGCATCAAAAGGACATTCCCTCCAGAGATAAATTCAACAAATTCAGTCATGACCAGACCGATACCCGTTAAAGTGACAGTTCCCACTACGATTCCTGCAGTAGCAGTGGCCACTCCTATGCCAATCATATTTCTAGAGCCACTGACGAGCCCGTTCAACAAGTCTTGAAAGCCTTCTCCTATATCATTTTTAAGTTCACCCGTTCCCTGAAAATAAGCTTTTAGAGGACGTTGGGTGAGCACAATAAACACCATGAACAAAGAAGCCCAGAAGGCAGATAATCCGGGTGAAAAACGCTCTACCACCAGGCACCAAACCAAGACTACTATTGGAAGCAGGAAATGGAGACCTGCCTTGAGTGTCGGACCTGTTTCAGGCAGTTCTAATACTTCGGAGTTGGGATCATCCATTTCAAGTTCCGGAAATTTTGCTGCAAATCTTATCAGCAGCAAATAGACCAATAAGGTAAATATCCCAACAATCCAAATTGCCAATTCCGGCAGAAGCACTTTGATCCATCCTATTCCAAAGTAGACGAATCCTGTTAGAATGCAGAGCCCTAGAACTGTTCCCACAAATGAGAGCAGACTTTGGGATAGGGTAGGGGTATGCTTGCGAGGCAGTCCCTGCATGTTTGCTTTGCATGCTTCCAGGTGAACAATGTAAACCAGGGCAATATAGGAAATCAGCGCAGGGAGAATCGCATGGGTGATCACTTCGATGTAGGAAACTCCGACATACTCGACCATCAAAAAAGCAGCAGCCCCCATAATTGGCGGAGTTAGCTGACCATTCGTCGATGCCGCCACTTCCACTGCTCCCGCTTTATAGTCCGGAAAACCGACCCGCTTCATCAAAGGAATTGTGAAGGTTCCTGTGGTGACAACATTCGCAATTGAGGATCCGGATACCAGTCCGCTCAAACCGGAAGAAACGACTGCCGCCTTGGCTGGGCCTCCCCGCATATGTCCCAAAAGCGAAAAGGCAACCTTGATGAAATAGTTTCCTGCGCCTGCCTTGTCCAAGAGGGCTCCGAACAAAACGAAAAGAAACACGAAACTGGTAGAAACTCCCAGGGCGACTCCGAAGACTCCTTCTGTCCCCAGCCATTGATGAGACATCGTCTTACTGAAACTTGCACCTTTGTGAGCAATGACATCCGGCATGTATGCGCCGAAAAATGTATAAGTCAAGAAAACCAGAGCAACAACCATCAAAGGCGGTCCCAACGCGCGTCGTGTGGCTTCCAGTAGGAGTAGAATTCCGATTCCGGCAACAACTAAATCAAACAGAATTGGGGCCCCTGAGCGGTCGGATAGCTGTTCATAAAAGAGAAAAATGTAACCGGCACAAAAAGCACCAACGATAGCCATCAGCCAATCCTGAACCGGAATCCGGTTTCTATCGGATTTTTTAAAGGCGGGATAGGCGACAAAGGTGAGAAAAATAGAAAACGCTAAATGAATCGAACGGGCTTCTGTGTCATTGAATACGCCAATGCGGAGGATAAATGGCAAAGGAGAGGCATACCAAAGCTGGAATATTGCCCAAATCAAAGGGACAATGAAGATTATTTTACCTGGAAATCCCGCTGCGGTTCGTGCTCCGCTATCTGATTCGGCAATCATTGCCTGTAAATCATCGTCGGAAACCTGAGATTTTTTTTCAATTCCAGCCATATGGGACGATCAGGTTTTTCTGGGTAAGTGTTATAAGACTAAATTGTCCTTGAAATTTAGGGGAAGCTAAAGAATATGTTTGAAGGAATTCATAATTTTTTGCTTTGAAAAGGAAGCCGAAGCCGGCTTCCTTTTCAACAATTTTTACAAGAGACCGGCTTCTTTATAATACTTTGCAGCGCCATCGTGCAAAGGCGCTGACAAACCATCTTTGATCATTTGTTCTTTTTTCAGGACACTGAAAGCAGGATGAAGCTTCTTAAAATCATCAAAATTTTCGAATACTGCTTTCACAACTTGGTACACGACGTTGGCAGGCGCTTTAGTCGAACTGACAAAAGTGGCTCCGACTCCGAAGGTCATCGTATCACTGTCAGTTCCTCGATACATCCCTCCAGGAATTGTCGCGGTTCGATAATAGTCGTTGTCGGAAACGAGCTTATCTATTGCGGACCCGCTGACTGGAACTAAAACACTATCGCAGGAAGTTGTTGCTTCTTTAATTGATCCGGAAGGGTGTCCGACGGTGAAGACAATTGCATCCACTTTGTTGTCACAAAGTGCACTGGACTGTTCGGCGGATTTCAACTCAGACGCGAGTGCAAAATCAGATTTTTCCCAACCCAGGGCTGCCATCACCACTTCCATTGTGCCGCGTTGCCCGGAACCCGGGTTTCCAATGTTGACTCTTTTTCCTTTCAAGTCCATAAAATTTTTAATTCCGGAATCAGCTCGCGCCACGACTGTAAATGGTTCCGGGTGGACTGAAAAAACCGCTCTCAGTTCTTTGTTTGGACCTTGATCTTCAAATTTACTGCTGCCATGGTAGGCGTGAAACTGCCAGTCAGACTGAGCGACACCCATATCCAGTTCACCCTCTCGAATGGTGTTCAGGTTATAAACAGATCCTCCGGTACTTTCAACAGAGCATCGAATCCCGTGTGTTTTGCGTCCTTTATTGACTAGACGGCAAATTGCACCACCGGTAGGGTAGTAAACACCCGTTACCCCTCCGGTACCAATTGTAATAAACTCGGCAGCAAAAATTGCTGTAGCAGTGGATAACCCGAAGACAATTGCCATTAGTGACGGGAAAGCTTTCAATAGTAACTTTTTCATAAACCCTCCATTTTTATAAAATTATTTTCAAAATTTGTGAAATTTTGGATCATTGTTGAAAGAGCGGTATTTTGCTCTCCATGAAATCTCCGAAGATGAATTTGATCTTCACTCAATCCCAAATATTCAAATTTTCATCCAAGCGTTTTCTTTCTCTTTTTGTAGTCAATTGAGGTTGAAAAAACCTGATTAATTTCATCGAATGAGGAAAAGAGCTAAATCAGAAATCAGGGTATAAAAACACATTAATTCGCAATTTGTCAAAATGAAAAGATTTTTTTTTTGCGGGAATTTTTTATTTGTCAGTCAAAAATGGTTCTTCCAATCATTAAAATTCCGACTCCAATGAGTGCAAATGCCACAATTTGCCGTAACCTTTCTGGTGCAATTCGATGGGCCAGTAATGCTCCAAAGACTACCCCAGCCGATTGTATTAAACCAAGCTGCGTTCCCATTAAGAAATCGATTTGACCATATAGAGCGAATCCCATCGCTGCAAATATCGCGATTGGCAGTTGGATTGCCTGACTGACACCGACTGACTGAAGGGCGGGAAACTGCAGAAAAAGGAAAATAGGGACCAGCAGTACAGGACCTCCGGTTCCAGTCAGTGCCGATCCGAATCCAACGGCGAAACCAATCAAAATTAGTTGAAAATTGCCAATTTGATTAGGTTTTAGATTTTTTACGGATTGACGGATGAAAGCGTGTAGACCGGAAAATCCAATTAGAATTGCGAGAATTATAGTAAGAAACTTCGCTGGGAGAAAAACGTTTGTTCTGGCGCCAATCAATGTTGCTGGAACAATTCCTAAACTCAGCCACCATACTTTTTCCCATGAGATCGATTTTTTCTTTGCATAAAAAAAAGTACCGATCACCCCCGTGAACAAAAAACTCCAACTGCTAGTCGCCATTGCCAGGTGGAGATCCATGTGCAGAACGTAACTAAGCAAGGGAGATAGCAGGATTCCCCCAATTCCCACCATGCCTATCAGCAGGCCTGTTGTAATTCCAATGAAAAAGATCAATGGTTAGAACTCGGAATCAGCATTGTGAAGCAGCAGTCATTTCTATTTCTCAACCGAGCGAACATCCTGTTTTATTATTCCAATATTTGTAGGTTCGCAGAAAAATTTGTATAACGCCAACTTAGAGAAGATCGGTATGCCCATCAAGTCAGAAATTGGCTTTGCATTTTCGATTCCTCGTTAAAAGAGAGATTTGTTGAAAGACAATTTCATAAAAACAGGAGGAAAATGAATTTCCGCAGACCAAAACGCAGGTTTACAAGAAATAGAAATGACTTGAGAAGGTGAGATTCTCGTCATAGAACTGTTTTCTCTATTTTGAAGATAGAATTTAAAGATGATGCGTTAATTATTAAAAAAAAAATATGCTTTATTCCAACCGAAATGAACTGTTGTGGTTCATTGGATTGACAGTTTTTGCCACACTTTTTTTAGTTTTGGGACTGGATGCAGCACCTTTGATCGACTGGGATGAAAATATATATGCAGAAGCCAGTAGGCAAATGATCGAACGGGGAGATTATCTCAATATTTATATCAATAGCTACCCTTTTGCTGAAAAACCTCCTTTCTTTTTTTGGATGGTATCTGTGAGCTACCATCTATTTGGAATCAATGAATTTGGTGCCAGATTTCCTTCAGCGTTTTCAGGGGTATTGTCTGTCTGGATGTGCTTCTATTTTGGAACGAAAGTGAAGTCCTTTCGCCTGGGTATTTTGTGGGGACTGATCTATTTAACCAGTTTTCTTCCTTCTATATTTGCGCGAAGCGCAGTCATAGACCATACATTCAATTTATTTATCATGTTGAGCACGTTTTCACTATATGCCTACGATGTGCGATACAAACGATTTCTTTCATTAGAAAAAAACAGTCGGGACACAGTTTTAATTGATCATTGGATGTTGCTGACCATTGCTAGTATCAGCATGGGTTTGGGGGTTTTAACCAAAGGGCCCTTGGCAGGTGTTATCCCTCTGGTGGGATACGGGTTTTTTAAGGTGATTTACCCATACCCGAGAATATCATGGCTTCATTTTTTCTTTTGTGGGGCCCTTTCCTTGAGCGTGGCGCTTTCCTGGTATATTGCGAACTGGTGGGTACATGGATTTAAATTTATAGAGGATTTTATCGGATTTCAGATGGCACTTTTTTCAAAACCCCTGGAGGGCAATGAAAGACCCTTTTACTATCATTTTGTGGTGGCTCTCGTCGGGATATTTCCCTGGACGCCATTTCTATTCTTGTTCAATCCTGGACATGTTCCCAAAGAACACCCTCATCTGCGTCCTCTGCTGGTGATAAGCACGGCCTGGCTGGTTTTTGTTCTCGTTTTATTTTCGATTGTCACCACGAAACTTCCCCATTATTCGGCTTCAATCTATGTCCCTTTGTCTTTTGTTGTCGCCTTTTGTCTGGAACGTCTGATTGACAAAAAACTATCAGTCAATCGCTGGATAGTAGGTTTTTTTCTTATGCTGGGGACCCTATTTTCGGTCTTG
This sequence comes from SAR324 cluster bacterium, assembly GCA_015231825.1. Lineage (GTDB taxonomy): Bacteria > SAR324 > SAR324 > SAR324 > NAC60-12 > JADGAV01. The sequence goes on along the minus strand of JADGAV010000051.1, from coordinate 4,443 downwards.
TTGCTGCTATTTCCTACTCTGATGGATAATCATTTCATAAAACAAGGAATAGTCTTTGAAATTCAATGGCTCAAGTCATATTATCTGCCTGGAATTGGATTTTTTTTGGGAATTGTTGTCGCATGCATTTTGTTCTGGAGAAGAAGGATTTGGTTCGCAGCATGGGTGACAGCCCTCGCGATGTTTTTTGGGACTCAGGGAGTCTGGCGGGTCCATGTTCCGGTATATCTCCAATATGTCCAAAAACCTCTTCTGGATCTGGTGCAGGAAGCACACATCAAAAATGGAAAAGTGGTATTCTATCGTCTTGTTTCGTTTGCCGCATTGTTCTATGGAAAACGCCCGATTGAAATGCTGCACACCTATAAATTTCCGGGCCATCCCCAGATTTTAAATAGCAAGCAAGAGCAGGATTTGTTTGTTATTACAGAACGAAAACACAAGAAAAGTCTGAAGAATGACCACCCCTTAGTCCAATTCTCACAAGACCTCGGCACCTATTCGCTATTTATTCTACCTCGAAGCAGTGAGAAGCGTTGAGAATACCTGCCTAATCTCCAGCAGTTTTCAAAAATATAGTCATTTTCACTCGCCTTTCAGAATGAGGAATCAATCGGAGATTTTGAGGACATCTGGATTGGCATTTTTTATGGAGGAATAGTCCACATAACTCAAGTTCGTAGCTTTATTAAAATTAGTTAATGATATCAGTTCTAAAAATTTGAAAAAAGCCGTTTTTTGGCACTACGGATTTTAATATTCTGATTTACTGAATAGTTTTCATCAATCTCCTCCCAGGGAATAAAATCTGCTATTCAACTCATCTGTTTTGCGGTTATAATTTTCCGTCGAATGAGAGAATGAAGGAAATTTGAGGCTATTTTTTCTCGTACATTGTTGAACAAATGCAAGGTTTATGAGCGGTTAGGTTTAAAAACTGTGCACTGATATCACAATACACGTCAACATGTCACTGATTATATTGTATAATAATTTCGTTCAGTAAACCCTAAATGAAGTTGTTTTTTTAATTTTTCCACGAAGATGGGATAAAAATATTTTATCAACTTGCTTGTGATGATTCTCTGGAGGCCTTTGGGGTCCGTGTTGTAAGCGGTATATTTGGTGCTCTGCCAACGGGAGTTTTGCCAGCGAAGTCATTGGAGACAAGAGGGTACTGGAACGGGATTTTGCAGTGCCGGGGTCACAGAATGCGAGTGTAATAGCAACCATGAGCTATGCAATGATTGTTAACGCATTTCAATCTTCTGTGGGAATTCTCCCACAGAAGAATCTGAATTTACCTGCCGAAAACAGCGGCCTCTCCGAGTTCTAATTCAATTTCCATCAAACGGTTATATTTTGCAATTCGCTCACTGCGACTGGCTGATCCTGTTTTGATTTGTCCGCCGCCCATAGCTACCGTAAAATCTGCAATGAACGTATCTTCTGTCTCTCCGCTTCGGTGGGAAACAATATAGTTCCACCCGGCCTTACGGCAAAGATTGATGGTTTCGACCGTTTCTGTGACGGTACCAATTTGGTTCAACTTGATCAATACAGCATTGGCTGCACCCTTTTCGATTCCTTTTTTTACAAAATCTTTATTGGTCACAAAAAGATCATCGCCCACAATCTGAATTTTTTCACCGAGTTCTTTAGTGATCGTTGAAAATCCGTTCCAGTCATGCTCATCCATGGGGTCTTCAATGGAAATGATCGGATACTTTCCGCACCAATTTTTGTAAAGGGCAATCATTTCTTCTCCACTTTTTTGACCTTGTCCTGATTTAGCAAGGTTGTAGTGTCCATCTCCAGAAAAAGAACTGGCAGCAGCGTCGATTGCTATGCAGATTTGCTCACCCGGTTTGTAACCGGCTGCTTGAATTGCTTCAACAATCACTTCACAGGCTTCTTCATTGCTTTTTAAGTTAGGGGCAAAACCTCCTTCATCACCGACGCTGGTGGCGTAACCTTTAGCTTTGAGAATTTTTTTAAGAGCATGGAATGTTTCAGCCCCATATCTTAGTGCTTCAGTGAAATTGGGGGCACCGGTGGGCATGACCATAAATTCCTGAAGATCAACGCTGTTGTCTGCATGTTCGCCTCCGTTGATGATATTGAGCATCGGAACTGGAAGAGTGAAACTCCCCACTCCTCCCAGGTAGGAATACAAAGGAAGATTGACAGATTTTGCAGCCACGGCGGCCACTGCCATGGATACACCTAAAATGGCATTGGCACCAAGCTTCTTTTTAAACGGTGTGCCATCAAGATTCAGCATGAAACCGTCAATTTCGGCTTGCCGGGTAGGATCCATCCCGATCAGTTTTGGCCCGATTTCGGTATTGATATGGTCGACTGCTTTGAGCACTCCTTTTCCTCCATATCGACTGCTGTCACCATCTCGAAGTTCAAGTGCTTCATTTTCTCCTGTCGAGGCCCCCGAAGGAACTGATGCCGAGGCCGTGCAGCCGTCGTTTAGTGTGATTCTGGCTCGCACTGTGGGATTTCCGCGCGAATCCAGAATTTCCATTGCTTGTATTGATTGAATACGTTGATTCACATGACCTCCTTAATCTAAATTCGTATGGTTTCAAAGAATCTCCGCTATTCAGCTTTGGATAGTTCCAGAATCTGGTGTTCAGGAGGGATCAAAAGAATTGCGAAATAGGGAGCTTTTAAGGGAGTTTCAGTAGAAGAACTTGTTTTTCAGAAGATTCAAGTACTTTTAGGGATCGTTCCTTGTTTTATAAATACTTTGCGAACTGCAAACCGATAAGACATAAAATAAGGCAGATCAGCACATTACTCAATACATTAATTCCCAGTTTTAAAAAATCACCTTGTTGTAAAAGAAGAATTGATTCATAACTAAAAGTAGAAAATGTGGTAAAGGCACCGAGGCATCCTACGGTTAATCCCATCCGGAATTCATTATTTACTGCATGCTCAATGAAAAATCCGCTGAGGAATCCTAAAACAAGAGAGCCTATTGCGTTGACAGTCAAGGTTCCATAGGGAAAGCTGCTGCCTAACCACAGTCCTATCTGCTTCGCACACAAATACCGAAAAATTGCTCCAAAAAATCCGCCTGTTCCAATAGCAAATACGGTGATCATTGCTTATTCTTCTAGCATGGATGGAAATCCTGAACTTGAAACTTTTATCTATTTCTTAATCTGAATGGCGGTTTCTTTCATCTGCACTTTAAATCACTTGTCGATTATTTCTGAATCGGTTTCAATCTACAAGGCATTCCTGATGCATTCTTTTGAAGATTCACTGTTCCAAATTAAACAATCAATTATTTTTCATGAGATTAGCGGTTCTCGTCACCCATCCCGTCCAATATTTTGCTCCTGTTTTTAGGGCATTGAGCCGATTTCCGGACCTTGAAGTGGAAGTTTTTTTTGCTTGTGATCATGGAACGAAATCGAGCCCTGATCCGGGTTTTGGAACAGTTTTCGAATGGGATAGCCATCCCGCAGAGGGGTATCGGTCCCACTATATTTCAACCAAACCTCTTTCAAATTTGGAAGGATTTTCAGGAATACGACTTGCGGGACGAGCATTTAAAGCGATTCGGAAATACCATCCGGACAAAGTTCTTATTTTTGCATACACTCCTCTTTTTATTACCTTCAGCACCTTATTGCTTCGTGCAGCGGGTTATTCTCTGATGCTTCGTGCAGAAACCAGTGAGGTCGCACTGAACCGGTCCTTCCTGAAATTGGCCATTCGGCGACTTTTGTTGAAGTTTTACTACCTCCAGTTCGATCATTTTTTTCCGATTGGCACGCATTCTCGACATCACTACAAAATTATGGGTGTTGACGAACGTCGTCTTACGACTGCACATTATTCTATTGATGTTGATTTTTTTCAAAAACAAGTTGAAAGATGGCGTCCACTCCGTCAATCCAGGCGTGCAGTGCTGGGAATCACTCCAGAGGATCATGTTCTGCTCTACTGCGGAAAAATGTATTGGCCTAAAAATCCGCTATTAATTGCGCAGGCCATAGACCTCCTGTCCTGTGTTCAAAAGGAAAAACTTTGGTTGTTGGCGGTCGGGACAGGAGAACTGAAGGATGAATTTGAGGAAGCGCTCCGCAGACAATTGGGCCCCCGGTCGATGTTTGTCGGATTTAAAAACCAATCGGAGTTGGGAGAATACTATGCGATATCGGACACTCTTATTCTCCCTTCTCAAAGCGGAGAAACCTGGGGTCTGGTGGTCAACGAAGCCTTACAATTCGGACTTCGCGTGATCGTGAGCGACAAAGTGGGTTCTGCATGCGATTTGCTCAACGATTCAGAAAAGGGATCGATTTTTCCTTCAGGAAACGCTGAAGGATTAGCGAATGCAATTGCCCAGTCGACGGAACAGAAGCTTCCTTCATTACTAGAGATGAAAAATCTGCCTCACCCCAAGGATTTTGC
>JADGAV010000001.1:254247-489404 GCA_015231825.1 SAR324 cluster bacterium | reverse complement strand
CCATCGGTATGCCAATCACTGGCACGGATTGTTGCCCCATATTTGTCCAGTTTTCCCTCACTGTCTACATTGGTCACATAGGAAAGCATCTCATGCGCTGGGTGACGGTATCTCAGTATGTCATGAGGAATGATCTCGCCCATCAAACTTGAAAAATACTTAAATTCCTCAATAGAAAAGTGAACTCCTTTAATCACAAGCAAATGGTAGTTTTTCAGCAATTCTTTAATCTGGTCTATGCTTTTGCTTTCCAGAATCCCTGATTTGCTGAATTCTGTCTCATATCCTAAGGTTTCAGAAATCTTTCCCATCTTGATCTCCAGGCTATTGATTGTCGTTTCGGTAGCTATAGAATGCCCTTTTGAAGAACGAGGGTTTTCAATTCAAATTATAGGATGCATCTGTGACCGACCACCTCTTATGCTGAACAGCCCGTGCCCCACCTGATTATTGAGAATTCACCAAGAACATCCCATCACAACTTTAGAAGAACAATGCGAACCTAAGCAAGTGCCTTTATTTAACGGATCCAGCAGTGATTGCTCGTACCAGGTACTTCTGCATAAAAAAGCCGATGATCAAGGCCGGCAACATGATAACCGTCGCAAGCGTGGCCATTTCCTGCCAATAAACCTGCATTTCTCCGATCGTCTCTGCCAAACGAACGGGAATGGTACGGACATTTATACTGGTGAACATAAAGGCAAACATGAACTCGTTCCAGGCGAGGATAAAAACGAATATTGAAGTCGCTGCTATCCCGGGAGATGCTAAGGGCATCGTAATTTTATAAATAATCTGCAACGCGTTGCAACCATCTAAAGCCGCAGATTCCTCAAGTTCTCTCGGAATCCCATCAAAAAATGCTTTCATCAACCAGGTGGCAAAAGGAATCTCAACCGCTGTATAAATAATAATCAAAACAAATTTCGTATCAAGCAAATCCAAATATCGAAACATCAAATACAGTGGCACGACTGCCGTCACAGGAGGCAATAACCTCGTTGCCAGCATCAAAATAAGCAGATGGTTTGACCACTTGAATCGGTATCGTGAAAATGCATAAGCGGCTAAGGAAGAAACGATGACTGTCAAAAATGTGGTCATTGCCGCAATAAAAAGACTATTCCAAATAAAGGGAATGGCTGAATTATTCCCTAGACCTAAAAATATTTTATATGCAGAAAAATCGGGGGCAACAAAAACTTTTGGCGGAATACTGAAAATTGCTTGTTCCGACTTAATAGAAGTTAAGATGATCCAAATGATTGGCAGCAAACTGAAAACAAGCAAAATCATCACAATTCCCTTTGAAACGGAATTGGTGGGTATGCCAGGACTAATATTTTGGGATATTGACTTCATCAGGAAGTTTGCTTCATTTTCGAAATTTTTACATAAATCATTGCGACTACAATTCCGATAAAAAGTAAAACAACCGAAATTGCCGCTGCTTTTCCCACATCAAAGTATTTAAAATAGGTTCGATGAATTAACATTCCATAGGGCATGGTTGATGTTCCAGGACCCCCTTCCGTCAATATGAAGGGAATATCGAAAACCCTCAATTTGAAAATCGTTTGAAACATTAGTGAGACTGCCAGAGGAGGCAATATCAGAGGAAAGGTTATTTTCCAGAATGTTTGCCAGCGGTTGGCACCATCGATATGGGCCGCTTCAAAGATTTCGTTTGACAATGAAGTCAGTCCTGCCAAAAGAATCATCGTGACAAAGGGAGTGGAACGCCAAACTTCAGAAATAACAATCGCCCAAAATGCAGGCATGGATTCGGCTAACCAATTTATTTTGTCTAATCCAATGAATACAAGAAAAAAATTTACCAGGCCAAGGTCTCGATCCCACATCAGTCTCCATCCAAGTCCGACTGCAATGGGTGCAACCATATAGGGAGTCAACAAGAAGGAAGTCATCAGTCGTCGCCCCCTGACTAAACCATAGAGTAAAAGCGCACTGAATAGGCCAATTATAAATTCCATGAAAATAGTGACGATCGTGAACCCTAGACTGAATTTGGAAACATCCAAAAAATCTGGATCATAAAGAAAGAGATTTACATAATTTTCAAATCCTACAAATTTGGACGGAACAGGAGAAGTGAGCCTCCATTTCAAAAATGAAAGATAAAAATTGTAGATCAGCGGATACACCAATATGACTATCAACAGCAAAAAGGCAGGAGAAAGAAGCAGGTAGGGCGTCAACTTTTTTTTCAACAAGAGAAAGTTGAATGGTCTGCTGTTTTTCATAAGGTCAACGCAATTGATTAAGAAAACAGGGGAGACGGACTCCCCCACGCTTAACTTATAGACTAGAGGAGCGGCTTGATTTGGTTGCAAGCATCATCCATGGCCTCTTTGGCCGACTTTTTCTTTTGCAGGTAATTGATAATCTCCTTCGAGGTAATGTCACTGATTTGGGTAATCCGGGGGTGTTGAGCATCAGCTATTCCCAAGCTGATCGCATCCAACCACCCTTTTGCAACCGGGAATTTGCGTTTGAATTCCGGATCGTTATACACAGATGTACGAATGGGTCCGTTGGACCATTCAAGACCACCTCGCAGTTGATTTTTCTTATTGGTCATCGCCATCATTAATTCAAAGGCTGCCTTTTTATTTTTACTTTTTTTATCCATCACCGCAAACCATCCCCCGTTCAGAGTAGATCCCTGGTTCTTTCCACTAAAATTAGGTACTAAAAACCAGCCTAGTTGGTCAGCAACTTTTGATTTTTCGGGATTAGTCATTAACCCCCAATAGGGAGAAAAATACAAACCCATGGCTGCCCTTCCCTGCATCATCGCGGTGCGATATTCGTCTCTTCCCCACGCTAACATATCCGGGGGAGCCCACCCGCTCAGAAAAGGCTTACCAAAGACTTCAAGCACCCGAATGGAATCATCTTTATTCAAAAGGCAGGTACTTAAATCTTCGCTCAAGACGGCATGACCTGTACTGAACAAATACCTTTTAAAATCCTGTTCCACATGGACACCAGGCTTTCCGCGCTGTACAACTCCATAAATACTACCTGGTTGATAAAGTTTTTCAGAAAGTTCTAAAAATTCGTCCCAGGTTTTTGGAGTTTGCAGGTTTGCTTTCGCAAAAAGATCTTTTCGGTAATAAAAAATTCCTGTTCCCACCCGATAGGGGATGCCATAGGTTTTACCATTCATTTTTGGAAAAGTAGGCACTTTTCTTAAAGATCCAATAATGTCTTCATAATCCCATTCGGCAGGAGCACCGGCAATATAGCTTTCCAAGGGTTCAAAAAAATTAGTGGTTTCTGAATTGATCCATGGGCCAATCAAGGTGACAACGTCGAACTCACCTCCTCCTGAAACAAATGATAAAACTGCCTTGTCCAAAATATTTCCGTAAGGAGAGGTGATGACGGTGACATCAATTGATTTTTCTTTTTTTAAATCAGCGACAACTCCATCTTTTCCCCCCATAGCTTTGTACAAGGTAGGATGAATGAGTAAAGTCACACTATCAGCCGCTAAGGTAAGCGAATAGGCCGAAAAAAACATGATTGAAAAAATCACGAGTTTAACCATTTTTCTCAAAGATTTCATAGCAATCCCTTCTTTAATGTTAATATTCGCGAAAGAGTACGTTCAATCTACCCCATTATTGTCAAGGTCAGATTAAACCTCGACTAATAAGTCCCCTCAAGGATAGCACCCTGAGCAGACAACTCCTGCCGGAGTCTACCAACTGGAACTCCACGAATTTCTCCGAGACTATTGAGTTCCATACTTAAAGCAGCTCCTAAACCTGCCGCCTCTCCTTGAGCCATGCAGGGGCCCATTACTCGAGCCGACCCATGGGCATCACGATCTGCAGACATACAACGTCCCGCGACATAGACATTGTCCAAACCCTTTGCAATGATCATGTTATAAGGCAGATCATATGATCCGCCATTTTTTATTGGGATACGAACCTGTTTGATTCCATCCTGATGAATGTCGATATGGTGGCAGCCTTTCCCGATGCCGTCTTTGAATTTTCGAGCTTCAAACACGTCTTCGCGAGTTAGGACATAGTCGCCAACAACTCGGCGGGTTTCCCGAATTCCAATTCTATGCGAGAGACCAGAAAAATAGGCATTTTCAAACCCCGGCACCCGCTTTTTAATAAACTCAATGCTGCTCCATGTCTGTTCCAACAAATCATTCATCGCCTTCGAAAGAGCTTCCCTGTCAGTAGCGTCTACATTTGCAACACGTGTCGTATTAACGGCAACTTCTTTCCGCACAGTGGAAATAGGAACGATACCAATCAGCGCGGTCTCATGAAGCTCTCCATCGGCAATCCCTTTTTGAATAAGGGGGCCATTTCCCTTGATGTAGGCAGATGGTTGCCCTTGCGCCTGCAACTGTTCTGCACATTCCCGTGGAGTCATATCGGATCCCATCCATTCGCTTTCGCCTACGGCAAGATTTTCAGGTTCATCAACACAAAACTGGAGCAAAGCCGCCGTATCGACGCCCCCGATTCTGTACATTATGGTAAGCGGTTGAAATTCCCTTTTTTCGTTTGAGATCATGGTTTCGGCACCAGCCAATGCTGCGACATCTCCATCTCCTGAACAGTCAATAACCACTTTTGCGTTGACAAGAGTATGCTGACCTTTATTGATAACAACAACTCCAGTCACCCGTTCATTTTGCATGACAACATTGTCAACAATGCTATACATCCATAAATGCACACCATGCCTCCTGACGACATTGAATATGGCGATTTTCATAATTTCCGGATCAATACAGACATACCATATAAGGCGCCAATCTTTAACCGGACCGATATACCCTCCCAGACGTTCTAGCTCATCCAGGATTTCTCTCAAAACACCTCCAACAACCCATTCCCCACGAGCATTCATAGCACCATCAATCGGCAGGCCCGTTGTCAGATCGCCGCCAATTTGGGGACTGGCTTCAATGAGAAGTGTATTTGCACCGTTTTTTGCTGCACTGATCGCCGCTGCAATCCCGGCACAACCGCCGCCAACTACGACCACATCGTAGTTTTTCTGAACTATTTTTCGTGACATTGTCTCCTTTAAAATTCGATAGATTTAATTTGCCTCTTCACCAAAGTATAGGTGCTCAACCCGGTTGAAATGATTCTCGATTTCTCGCCGTGCTCCCTTTTCATCCCGAGTCCGCAGGCAATCGATCAAACGACGTCGCGTTTCAAGGCCTAATTCCCAACTTCGTAGGCTTTCGACTTTCTTTCGCAACATATCCCACATTGGCTGTTCTCTAAGGTCCCAAAGTTCTTCAACCATTTTTAAATAAATCAAATTTCCAGAAATCCGCGCCAAACTCACGTGAAATCTACGGAAAATATCGTTTGGGTTTTGAAGTTTTTCAATGGCATTTTTAATCTCTTGCAGACAATTGACGAGCTCTTCAATATCTTCTTGCGATGCCCGTTGAGAAGCTTTTGCAACGCAAGCAATTTCGATGACACGGCGAGCCTCAAATTGGTCTAATAAACCGGGGCCAAGATCATATCCATTGATAAACGAAAAACTTTTTTTTGATTTTGGCTGTTCTGCAACAAAAGTTCCCTCGCCAACTCGCACCTCGATCAGACCAATCATTTCGAGGGCAATCATCGCTTCACGGAGGGAAGGTCTTCCGACTCCAAGGGACTCTGCCAGTTCGCGTTCACTTGGCAGCTTTGATCCAGCAGGCAGGCCCTGTTCCCGAACCAATCTTTCAATTTGTTCTGCAATCTGCTCATAAAGCCGTTTTCTCCGCTCAACCTTGACAACCTTTAAAACGGTGTTTTCCATCTGCTTTCCTGAATCAAATTAAAAAGTTCCTTTTCGCACTTTTAAAAAAAACCATTGCTATATAAATCACCGTTTCTATGCTGAAAACCGCATGGATTGCTCTATATTTCTTTGCTGCAAGCTACGAAAACTATTCAAATGAGTTCGGAACACATCAGATGTTACACATAATTACATGTAGAACAGCAGTCAAGTTATTTTATAATCAGGTGGCCTTACCAGTAAAATTATGATAATAATTCTCTAAAATACAAACTCATTCAGGCGAAGCCTATTCGAAGAGAAAGGAAAGAGACATTGGAAATAGAAGATCAGGATAAGGTTATTTTCCAAAAATTTCGTCCAGCCGTGCTTTCAGAATAAGAGTTCGTCATATTTTATTTCTTACTCAACTTTGCGGAAACCGCAAAATTCTTTCTTGTTCAGAACTCAATCCAAATGAAACATACAGGAGCAAACAAATGACTGAAATGGAACAAGTAGATGTCCTCGTTGCCGGAGCAGGAATGGCGGGAGTTACTGCAGCGATTGCTGCAGCCCGTAAAGGAGCCCGGACTTTGTTGATCGATCGTCTTCCTTTCCTTGGAGGAAACGCTACAGCTGGACTGCTGGGAAACTTTCTCACTTTTCACAATATGAAAGGTGAGCAAATATGCAACGGAATTCCTCAAGAATTTGTAGATGCATGTATCGAGTTGGGAGGTGCTTTCCAAGAGGGGCACCTCCGCAACGCCTATGGGAATGCCTACAGCGTAACCCCCATTGATGCAGAAGTACTTAAATTAGTTACACAAAAACTAAGCCTGGAGGCAGGTGTTCAACTCTTGCTCAACACATACACCCTCGGTCCCATCATGGACAATGATCGGGTTGTGGGAATTCGAGTCGCAAACAAAAGTGGAGAGAGCCAGATTCGGGCAAAATTTGTGATCGATGCCAGTGGAGACGCTGATATCATCGCCGCATCGGGAGCCCCTTTCGAATTGGGAGACGATCAGGGCAAAACCATGTCCATCAGTCTTTTTTCCCGGATGGGGGACGTCGATCTGGACAAACACCTACAATATGTCAAGGAAAATCCAGACAATTTCATGCTAGGTGAGGACCCATACATTGGTAAAACAAAAGCCGAAATTGCTGATAGTCTAAAAACTTATCGAGATTATCCGCTAGTGACAGGTTACTATAAGGCCGTGAAACTGGCTCAATCCAGGGGAGAGTTTCATCCGAACCGTCAAAGAATTGTTTTTTCTATCAGCCCGACTCCTGGTGTGGTCACCATCAATTCGACCAGCATGCTTGGACTGAGCGGAGTCAATGCTGCCGAATTGACACAGGTTGCTATTGAGGGGAGGGAGCAGATTTTCAAAGTGCGCGATTTTTACCGAAAATATGTACCCGGATTCGAGAATTGCTACATTATAGATTCAGCCTCCGCTATCGGAATACGCGAAACAAGGCGGATTGTCGGGGAAGAACGTCTAACGACGGATATGTGCATCGCAGGTCAAAAAGGACCAAACGATATAGGGCAAGGATCTTACTGCCTTGATGTGCACCAGGCTTCCGGCGTAATTGAACACAAACATATTAAAGACGGCGAATCTTATGGTATTCCATTTGGGACACTGATTCCACAGAAGATAGACTATTGCCTTGTGGCAGGCCGGGCTGTATCGAGTGACCGATTCGCAAACGGTTCAGTTAGAAATCAGGCGCATATCATGAGTATCGGACAAGCAGCAGGCACTGCGGCCGCAATGTGCGTTGAGCAAAAAGTAGGTCCTCGAAATCTTTCAGTTGCTCTTCTGCGGGATCAGCTCATTAAAGATGGAGCAGTCGTTTAAAAAAATGAACTATCAGCATCTCCGAAAACTAGTGCGTTCCGTCAAGGATCGCACCCTGGCTCAATAGACCTTCGCGGAGTCTGTCAATGGGAATGCCACGGATTTCGCCAGGGCTATTTAACTCAAGACTAATTGCAGCTCCCAGCCCTGCCGCCTCCCCCTGCGCCATGCATGGCCCCATCACGCGAGCCGACCCATGCGCTTCACGGTCTGCAGACATGCAGCGACCGGCAATATAGACATTGTCCAAACCTTTCACCAACAGCATGCTGTACGGCATATCATAAGAACCACCATTTTCGACGGGAATCCTAACCTGTTTGATCCCATCTTGATGAATATCGATGTGATGACAACCCTTGCCGATACCATCTTTTAGTTTCCGGCCTTTATAAACGTCTTCTCGACTCAACACGTAATCTCCGACGATTCTGCAAGTCTCTCTAATCCCTATTCGATGAGCCAATCCTGAAAAGTAGGCGTTCTCAAACCCTGGAATTCGTTTTTTAATGAATTCTACACATGTCCATGTTTGATCCATCAGTTCATGCATTGCACCTGAAAGCGCCTCTCGATCTGTGGCATCAATATTTGCAATTCGAGTGGTGTTTACCGCCACTTCTTTCCGATCAGTTGAAATTGGGATGAACCCGATTAGTGCAGTTTTATACATTTCACCGTCGTCTATACCTTTTTGAATCAAAGGTCCATTCCCTCTCAGAAAAGCGGTTGGTTGTCCTTGCTCTTGAAGTTTTTTTGCACATTCGAGGGCTGTAAGTTCGGCTCCCATCCATTCGCTTTCACCCACGGCTAGATTTTCAGGTTCATCGACACAAAATTGTAGAAGTTTTTGAGTATCAACCCCCATAAGCCTGAACACGATGGAAACGGGTTGATATTCGCCAGCATCATTCGATTTCATAGTTTCTGCTCCTGCCAATGAAGCAACATCCCCATCTCCAGAGCAATCAATGATCACTTTGGCGCTGACAATTGTATGGCTTCCCTTGTTGATCACAAGCACTCCTGTCACGCGGTTGTTTTCAGTTATTACTTTGTCAACCATGCTGTACATCAACAAATGGACACCATGCTTCCTAGCAATATTATAAATGGCAATTTTCATGATTTCAGGATCAACACATACTTTCCAAATAAGACGCCAATCTTTTACCGGTCCGATATAGCCTCCGAGGCGTTTCAGTTCTTCAAGAATCTCTTTCAAAACACCTCCAACTACCCATTCCCCCCGGGCATTGACAGCACCATCAACAGGAAGACCAGAAATCAGCTCACCTCCTATCATGGGGCCGGCCTCGATCAAAAGAGTATTTGCACCATTTTTTGCTGCACTGATCGCCGCTGAGATTCCGGCGGCTCCTCCTCCAACAACAACCACTTCGTAGCTTCTTTGCTTCATTTTTTGAGACATAAATTTCTCTTTTCGTTGAATTTGAACAAAAAACACAGAAAGGAAAACTAATCTCGGTATTTTTCAGATTAATGATTTTGCTGTCAAGCTATAATATAATCTGGTGGACTTACCATGACAAAGGAAATACACGAATTTGTCAACAAGCGACAATTAGAATTGAAGCAAGGAAAATGAAATAAAGATTGAATTTCACTTTCCCTGTAAATTTCACCCGTATCGTCCTTCAATGTAATCGGCGGTTTCCTTGCAGGCAGGAGTGACGAACATCTGATCGGTGGGAGCGTGTTCCATCAATTTTCCCATCAACATGAAAATACTTTCATCACTGACTCGGCGGGCCTGAGCCATGTTGTGAGTCACGATGAGGATCGTATATTGACCTCTCAACTCCCAGAGAAGCTCTTCTACTGCTTCTGTTCCTTTCGGGTCAAGCGCGGAGCAGGGTTCGTCCATTAAAAGTATGCTTGGTTTGACTGGCAGCAGACGGGCAATGCAGAGTTTTTGCTGTTCCTCCAGAGACAGGTCGATGGCTTTTTGATGAAGACGCTCTTTAACCGAATCCCAGAGCAGAACCTGCCGCAGCACATTTTCCACCAAATTATTTTCATCCTGTCTGGAAAGTTTTTCATGGCTCTGCGTGTGGAGCTTGTGGGCAAATAGAATGTTGTCCCGGATCGAAAGAGGAAGTGGATTGGGACGCTGAAAAACCATCCCGACCTGTTTTCGCAACTGAGCCAATTCCACATCAGAATCGAGAATATTTTTCTGCATCACCTTCATCAGTCCTTCAGTTCTTACATATCCCAGACGCTCATTGATGCGATTGACACTGCGCAGCAGAGTCGTCTTGCCACATCCTGAGGGGCCAATCAAAGCGGTGATGATGCCTTGTCTAATCCCGATATCTATATCGAACAGAGCCTGAAAATCTCCGTACCAAAGATTAAACTGTCTGGATTCGATACTGAATTCGTGGTTCATTAACGATTTGTTTTAGGTTTTTCTCATCCAAAACGTCCCTGGATGTATTCAGAGGTGCGCACATCCTTGACCTCTCCGGTAAACATGGCGTCGGTTTCTCCAACTTCTATGCATTGTCCCGTCAAAAAAAATGCCGTATGATCGGCCAAACGACGAGCCTGCTGAACCAAATTGGTTACTAAAATAATGGTGATCTCTTTCTTCAATTCCTTGAGCATTTCTTCAATACGCATGGTTGTAACCGGATCCACAGCAATTGAAAATTCATCGAGCATCAACATTTGAGGGTTTTGCGATAAAGCACGGGCAATCGTCAATCGCTGCTGTTGCCCACCTGAAAGCAAACTGCCCAGAGATTTAAGCCGGTCTTTAACTTCGTCCCACAATGCAGCTCTTTTCAGCGATCGTTCAACAATTTCATCAAGTTCTGAAGCTCGTTTGATGCCTGCCAGTCTGGGTGCAAAAGCAACATTGTCATATATGCTGAGGGGCAATCCGATAGGGAGCGGGAACACTACTCCGATACTTTGACGCAAGGCGTAGATGTTGCGCCATTGGCGAATATTCTTGCCATTGAAGGCGATATCTCCCCCGACTCTCATTGATGATGTGAAAAGGTCCATCCGGTTGATGGCTTTAAGAAACGAGGTCTTGCCGCTATTCGCCGGCCCAATAATTGAAAAAATTTCATGTTCACGAACCGTCAAGCTAACTCCGCTGATGGCTGTTTTTCCTCCATAGTCAATCGAAAGGTTGCTGACTTCCAACTTTTTTGCAGCAACCATTTTTGAAGAATCAGATAGAGATGATTGATTTAGGAGAGTCACCATTTTTTTTTGTTGCGGAGGTAGGTACGAAAAGCAATGGAAAGTGAATTCATCAACAGCACCATTACCACAAGTACCAGTGCAACTCCATAAGGGAGGTTTTCGGGAACTCCAGGGACCTGAGTCGAAATCACAAAAAGATGAAGGGACATCGCCATTGTCTGGTCAAAAATTCCCTGCGGCAGGTAAGGCAGAAAAAATGCCGCTCCTGTGAACATGATCGGCGCAGTTTCCCCGGTGGTCCTTGATACTTCAAGGATGACCCCGGTGAGGATACCGCTGATCGAATTTGGAAGCACCACTCGACGAATCGTCTGCCACCGGGTTGCTCCCATATTCCAGCATGCTTCCCGAAAAACATAGGGTACGGCTTGCATAGATTCTCGACTGGCAACAATCACCACGGGCAGGGTCATAATACCCAGTGTCAAACTTGCAGCCAAAATACTGGTGCCAAATTGAAAAAATAAGACAAATGCTCCTACTCCAAATAGGGCGTGAACAATTGACGGCACTCCTGCCAGGTTTATGATTGCCAGGTTTATCAACCGGGTCAACCAGTTGTCATTGGCATACTCGCTCAAATAGACTGCTGCAGCAATCCCGAGTGGAACAGAAAAAAGCAATGCAACGGCAACCAGCCAGATGGTTCCGATCAGTGCTGGAAAAATTCCTCCTTCCGTCATCCCGTTGCTGGGACTTGTGAAGAGAAATTCAAGAGAAATTGCAGATCCTCCCTTCACGACCAGGACACCTAAAATGACTGCAACAGGTAAAATCAGTAAAATCGTCATCAAAGCAAATAAAAAATGAAACAAACGTTCTGTTTTTTGATTGTGCTGATTGAGTTCGGAGGCAACAAACATAATTTATCCTTTGCGGATGCCGCGCACGACGAGATCGGCTGTCAGATTGATGAGGAATGTGACTAGGAATAGCAAAATCCCCAAAGTAAACAAAGCCTGGTAATGATCGGAGCCAACTGCTGTTTCTCCCAATTCTGCTGCGATGGTCGCAGTCAATGCACGAACTGAATCAAATACACTGGTGGGAAGATTGATCGTATGCCCTGTTGCCATCAGGACCGCCATCGTTTCTCCAAAACCGCGTCCTACTCCCAGCAGAACTGCGGCCACCAACCCGTTCTTGGAAGCAGGCAGCACGACTTTAAAAACCAATTGCCAACGAGTTGCACCCATTGCTTCTGCAGCCTCACGGTATCGGTCAGGTACAGCCTTAAGCGCATCTTCTGCAATTGTGGTCATAATGGGAGCCGCCATCAATCCAAGGATCAAACCGGCATTGAGGACATTCAACCCTATGGGAACATTAAAAAGCCTGATGATCAAAGGATTCATGATACTGAGTCCAATAAACCCCCAAACGACCGAAGGAACGGCTGCCAGCAACTCCACCAGTACTTTTAGAACTTCCCGCTGCCTCCCGGTCGCAAATTCCCCGATATAGATTGCTGCGCCGAGAGAAAAGGGAATCGCAATCAGCATGGCGAATCCAGTGACACTGGCAGTGCCTGCAATCAATGCCAGTATACCATAAGTCGGGTTCCATTCAGAAGTGGGTTTCCAACGGTAAGAGGTAAAAAATTCACTGATGCTGAAGGGTTCGTAGACCGCACTTTTCACAATAAGTGCTTGAAACTGGCTCAATTCTTCCGGCATCAAAACATCTTCCAAAGCTGCTTCCAATTCTGTTGCAGTCTCAAAATTTTCGCCTGCCAACTCATCCAGAGCAGCCAGAGTATCGTCAGGGATTTTTGCCTCTTCAAGAAGAGAAACAGCATGAGGCGTCAATTGAAAACCGGATTTAAATAGAAATCCGATCCCTTCATTTGTAATAAAGAAAAATATACCTATAATGAAAACAATGGCCGAAATCCCGCCGATAAAAACGAAAACCTGGATGAATTTGTCAATATACCAGTCCAGATTTCGACAATCGTCAATAGAATGACTGACTGTTTGGTTCGTGGATTCGTTCAAGAAACCTCCTTGCCACGCATTGTTTCCATCAGGTCCTGAACATGAAACGAAATTTTCTGGAGCATATTTTCGTAACTGGCTTCCTTTTGGTCACTACCCATTTCTTCGGCTACTTCTCCAATTTCCCACTCCTGAAGTATGGTTCTAAAAGGCGCTTTCTGCAAATAAGAATGAATTGATCCCTGGAGACTCACAACGACATCGAAACCATCCGCTTGAGGAATTTGATTGAATGCTATCGGATTCCAGGTCTGAAGACCAAATCCATGACGATTCATAAATTCAACAAATTGAGGTTCCAGTTGTTTCGCAGCAGATCTACCTGCACTGGCAAACTGGCCACGGAGGGGAAAGTTTTTTTGTGCGAAACATTCGGCAATTAGACTTTGGCAGTCATTTCCCTGATCAAGGAATAAAACTTTTACCGGTTTTCTAATTTTTGTTTCCCCGGTGATCGTGAATATTGTCTCTTCACAAATATTTTTCGATTGGTCGCTGATTCTGCCCAGGGCGTTATAGATGGCCAACACCCCGAATAGATCTCTGAGTGTCCAAATGTCTCCAAAACGGGCGTCGGAGAGTTCATTAAAAATTCGTTCAAAATTGATTTTCGTCAGTGCTGTCAAGTCCATCGTGGATTTTGCAAGTTCCAAATTATCTTCTTGAAAAGCTTTGATTGATTGTTTTAATATCTGCCGAACCCCCTTAGAAAGATGTTCCACATTTCGGATCATATTGTCCTCGAGGGGGCAAGAAATTTGAACAATTTCTCGACAGACCGTCACGGCGTAGTCTCCGACCCGCTCCAGCTCTAGATTGAACCGAAGAATTGATGAAATTCGCCGTAAATGCCCAGCGCTCGGCAAATGACGGGCAACGAATCCGTAGCACAGCTGATTGATCGATTCAAATGCACGATTGATTGGATTGTCCCCAAGAATAGTGCTATAAGCCAATTTTTCATTTCTCAATAGAAGAGCATCTACCGCTTGCTCCACCGAATTTTCAACCTGAGCGGAGACTTTTGACAAATGCTGCCTGATTTTTGCCCAATCTTCTTCTAATCGTTTTTCATATCGAGACATGACCTCACACTGCTTGAAGTTTAGCTGCATTTAACAGGACGAACTGGAGCATATCCTTTTCTTAAAATAATACATTGTCCCTCATCACTAAGAATCCAGTCCATGTATTTTTTTATTTCTCCCTCAGGTTTTCCTTTGGTGTACATGAATAACGGACGAGCGATCGGATAACTGCCATCACTGGCAGTGGAGATTGATGGCATCACGCAAGTCTCTCCCCTTTTCTTGGAAATACATGCCAATTTGAGATGGGGCGTCGCATAGGCCAATCCACTGTATCCAATAGCGCAAGGAGTTTTTTCTACAAGATCTACAACGTCTTTGGAGCCATGCATGTCCCTGGAACCTAACCTGAAATCACGCCTTTTTCCAAGAACCGCTTCTCGAAAATAAACATAGGTACCTGAGTTATTTTGACGACTGACTCGAATGATTTCCTGCCCCTGACAAGCTTTGACGTTAATACCGATTTGAGACCATTGATTGGTTTTTCCACCTTCCCCATACATTTCCGCCAATTGAGCAAGATCGAGGGACTTTGCAGGATTGTCACGATGAAGGTAGACGGCGAGGGCATCATACCCCACCGTGAACTCAACAGGACTGTGGCCTTGTTTAGTCGCTAATTTTTTTTCTTTTCTTTTCATTTTCCTGCTGGCATTTGCGATATCAACTGTTCCATTGATCAATGCGGCAATGCCGGTGCCTGAGCCTCCTCCAGTTACAGAAACTGCGACATCGGAACTGACTTTTTGATAAGCTTCCGCCCAGGCCTGGGCAACATTTACCAAGGTGTCAGACCCTTTGTTTTGAACCAATGTTCGGGCATTGACCGAAGCAGAGGCAAAAATGATTAAAAAAAATGTTCCTGTGATCATGCCAATTTTATTATTTCGATTCATACTATCCTCCAGTCATTAAAATTTTTTCTGATTTTTAGAAAAACTTTATAGGCACAAAAATATTCAGGTTCTTCCCTAAAAATTTTCAGCGTGATGCTTTGCTATATTTCCTGGAGGGGATAGTACTCTACTTTTGTTAGAATTCTGTTAGAAGATGGTTAGAAAAACCAAATTTGAATAGTGAGCACTAAAAAACTGGAAGATAAATGGAAAAAGTACTTCCTTTTTCAAGTTGACTTTCGACTTCTACCTTTCCCTGGTGGGTCTGAACAATGTGCTTAACAATCGCCAATCCAAGACCTGTTCCGCCCAGGTGACGGCTTCTGGCAGGATCCACTCGATAGAATCGCTCAAAAAGACGAGGCAAATGGCTAGCACTGATTCCGCATCCGTGATCTCGTACTTGAATGAGGATGAATTGATCAACGCGTTCGGCAGCGATTTCGACCTCACTTGCCGAAGGACTGTATTTGACTGCATTGCTGATCAAGTTGACAAAGGCTTGCTGCAGTAACGGAGCATTGGCTGAGACAATTAATTCTTCCCGGCAGTTCAAAATTACTTCAATATTTTTTTCAGCGGCCTGTTGAATGCAATCCTCCACCGCCATCAGTAATATTTTTTTGACGGCAGTTTCTTTGAAGACAAGTTTCACTTTTTCCTGGTTCTGTTCCACTCTTGCCAGAGTGAGCAAGTCATCAATAATGGCATTCAGTCGATCAGTATGCCGGGCAATGATCTGAAGAAAGCGATGAGCATCTTCTCTATGATCGAGAGCTCCATCCAGGAGCGTTTCGACAGAACCTTTGATGGACGTGATAGGAGTTTTCAATTCATGAGAGACATTGGCAACAAAATCTTTACGAATGTTTTCCAAACTCACAACCGTTTCCATTCGTTCATTGAGCAGCAGTGCCATTTGGTTCAAGGTTTCTGCGAGCTCGCCAATTTCTTCCGATTGCGGGATTGACAACAGGTGGGTCAAGTCCCCCTGAGCGAACCTTTCTGCTCCTTTACGCATTTCCTCGAGAGGCCTGCTGATCCGCCGCGCAATAAAGAGGCTGATAGCAGCAGCAATCGCCGCAATAAAACCCCATTGGAGAAAAATCCTGAATTGAATGGAATTCAAGGTTTTTCCGATTTGTGTGACAGGTACTGATATTCTTAGCACTCCAACCGTGATTCCATCGCGCGAGACAGGAATAGCAACATACATCATTTTTTTACTCAGAGTGCTGCTCTCTCGAATTGAAGTTCCCATTTTGCCGCTTAAGGCATCTATGATTTCGGGACGATTGGCATGATCGTCCATTGTTTCAGGATCTTTTTCCGTGTCTCCCAACACTTTTCCATTGGAGAGGATTACCGTCACACGCATTCCTCCTGCATGGCCAAGCTCCTTGCATAAAGCGTCAACCAAAGCCGGATTTGAGAAGATTTGCTGATCAGAAAATTGACTTTCGATCAAATTAGCTCTACTGCGAAGATCAGAGGCTGTTTGTTCAAAAAAAAATTCCTCAAAGGAATTTGATGCGTACCAAACAACAGCCAGCAGAGAGAGGAGTGTGATCAATAGATAGGAAGGGTAAATCTGCCAAATTAGCTTCTTCTTTTTCATATTATTCTTTAAACCGGTATCCGATTCCTCGAACAGTCTCAATGTATTGACCGGCATCTCCCAATTTTTTGCGTAAACCTACGATTTGAACATCAACGGCCCGATCCGTGACAAAGTAATCATCGCCTCGGACTGCATCAACAATTTGGTTGCGGGTAAACACCCATCCCGGGCGCTGAATCAGATAATGCAGCAGACGAAATTCCGTCGGTGTTAGTTCAATCAAACGTCCCTTAAACAAAACCTCATGACGTCCCGGATGAATTTCCAGTTCATGTACCGAAAATATTCGTTCTTTTTCATAGTTGGAATTTCCTTGTCTGCGCAAAACAGCCTTGACCCTGGCCACCAAAATTTTAGGGCTGAAAGGCTTCGTGATGTAATCGTCCGCGCCAAGTTCCAAACCCTTTATGATATCAGCTTCCTCGCTTTTGGCAGTGAGCATTACAATCGGAATAGATTCGGTTTTAAGGTCTTTTTTCAAAACCTGGCATATTTCCAAACCATTGATTCCGGAAAGCATCAGATCAAGAACGATTAGATCCGGACAACCCTGCCTTATTCTTTCCAGGGCAGCCTCGCCGGAAAGGACCCCTTCAGCCCGATACCCTTCTTTGCTCAGATTGTAACAAATCACTGCGAGAATATCTTCTTCATCTTCAACGACAAGAATTGTAGAGGCAGGCATATCTTCCCTTCAAATTTTCAAGATCATTTTGGGCAGTGCACCTCAGTGGCCCTGCTCTATTCATCATGGGCTTCCCGGTAGCGAATGCACAAGAAAGAAGACATAAATCCCGATTGGCCACTGCAAACTGCCTGTCCGTCCAAAGGTGGTGACGGCATTGCACTTCCAGCGGAACTGGAAAGAAATATTTCTCCAGCGGAGTGTGGATCCATTGAAGAGACTACTAGCTTGTTATTTTCAGTCTATTCTTTACTTTTAAAGTCTTGTGAACATCAAAACTGGCTGCCGAACTAATTAAGTATATCAATAATCATAGATAGTTCGAAAAACCCGGAAATTCCCCAATTCAATTCATTTTCATATTCTTGATGAATTACAAAAAATGACTGAATCCAAAACTCCCACTGTTCAGAAAAAAACCGCAAGGTTTTTCTGGAGGCAATACTTAGGTTCATTGATCCGCTTCTTTCTTCGCATGCTGATCCGATTCATATACCCGATTGAGACACTGCACCGGGAACGCATTCCCGCCCAGGGTCCGGTGCTTCTGGTTGCCAATCACCTCAGCTATTTGGACGCATTTCTCGTACAAATGGCGACCCATCGCCCAATCCGATTCATTATGGATCGTCAAATTTACAATCTGCCCGTCGCCAAATGGATTTTTCAATTGATGGGCGTTATTCCAATTTACAGCCGACGCCATGCCGATCAATATGAAGCATCTTTTGCTGAAATCAGAAAAAGACTGGAAGAAGGTGAAGTGATCTGTATTTTTCCAGAGGGGCAGGTTTCGCGCACTGGACAATTGTTTAAATTTAAAGCCGGAATGGAACGAATTCTTCAGGAAACTCCCTGCCCGGTCGTTCCCATCTGCATCAGCGGAATTTGGGGAAGCCTGTTGACTTATAGCGGCAATCGATTCTTTAGGAAACGCCCAGTTTTTTTTCAATATCCAGTGACTGTTGCCGTTGGATTTCCTCTGCCGCCGACCACTTCTAGTGAAGATGCCCGGCAAGCCGTGCAGAACCTCGGGATGGAGGTTATGATGGTCAGGAAAGCGAAGCAGAAACCCCTTCATCAGCAAGTGCTTCGCCAGGCAAGGAGGCATCCTTTTCGAATTTGTATTTCAGATGAAAACGTCTCCCAATTGAGCTACAGCAGGCTTTGTCGAGAAGCGAAAATGTTGGCATGGCAGATTCAAAAATTTGATGAATCGAGGATTGGTCTAGCTCTGCCGACTTCTACTGAATCAGCCGTTCTCAATTTGGCAATGGCCATGGCGGGAAAAACAGTGGTCAATTTGAACTTTGATTTTTCTGTTGAGCAGATCAGCGCAATCGTTCACGAATGTGGCATCCGAACAATAATTGCATGCGAAGCACTTATTTCTCAAAATCAAAAAAAAATTCCACTTCGATGGATCACTCCCCAATCAATTCGGCAGTCAATCCATTCATCCGCAAAATTGTTAGCCACTCTTTCATTTTTCACCCTCCCTGCCCGACTGCAGCACTTTCACCAGCAGGACATGGAGCAAACACTGGCCATCGTTTATACTGCCGGCACACGAGCTGCCCCGAAAGGGGTCCGATGGACTCATCATAATCTGGCTTCAAACATCGAAGGCTTCATGGAACTCGTTCTTTCTGACTCCAGTGAAACTATGGTCAGTTCCTTACCATTTCACTTCGCTTACGGATTAAATGTTGCCTGCTGGCTGCCAATGCTAACCGGAATTGCAGCGTCTTATCCGGAAGACCCTCACAATGTAAAAAGCTATGCGGAAATGCTTTTAAAGACAAAAGCAAGCATCTTGGCTGAGTCACCTGATTTGTTGACCGATTTTGCCCGAAACGTGTCTGCTAAATCACTGGGAGCACTCAAAACTGTCATTTCCGGAGGTAGTGCCTTGTCAATCGAAACGATCTCGCATTTCAAGGAAAAATGGGATGTTGAAGTCCTGGAAGGATATGGGGCGGCCGAATGTTCCCCTTTGATTTCAGTTAACATTCCTTCCGCCCCAATCCGTGACTATCAACCCCAGGGCAGTCTATCCGGTTCTCTGGGTCGTCCGATTCCGGGAGTCGCAGTCAAGGTTTTGGAAAGGCACAATCAACAACCTTGTTCCATCGGCACAGCAGGAATACTATGGGTCGGAGGGGCGAGCGTCACACCGGGATATGCTGGTTCCCCTGGTAATGCATCTGAGCTGCTGCAGGACGGGTGGTTTTGCACAGAAGATGAAGGATATATGAATGAAGACGGATTTCTTTTTCTCGTGAAGAAATGAGCCTATGCTCTGCCAGTCAGAGTGAATTGACTTTATCAATGCCATTGTCCCTGTTAGTTTGTCTGCTTTCCTTCAATTCCAATGCTGCCGGATACTCACCCGTCTGCAATTTTTAAAACAACAAGGAGAGACATGAGCAAACCACTGATATATAAGCGCTGGCCCCCACAACACGAAGACCAAATACAACTTTATTCGCTCGGAACACCAAACGGTCTGAAAGCTTCCATTGCCCTTGAAGAAATGGGGCTCTCCTACGAAGCTCATATAGTCGACATTATGAAAGGGGATCAGCACACTGAAGAGTTTAAATCAGTGAACCCCAATTCAAAAATTCCTGCGATCATTGATCCAAATGGCCCTCACGGTAAAGCCGTCAGCATCATGGAATCCGGAGCAATTTTGGTGTATCTGGCAGAAAAAAGCGGACGGCTGATGCCGTCTGATCCTGTTGAAAAGAATGAATGCCTGCAATGGCTATTTTTTCAGGTTGGACATATCGGACCAATGTTTGGCCAATTCGGGCATTTTTATAAATTCGCCGCGGACCAGTGCAAGGATCCGTATCCCAAAGAACGTTATCAAAAAGAGACACAGAGGCTGTTAGCAGTGTTGGAAAAACGCCTAGAGAATCGGGATTTTCTATTAGGCAGCAGCTATTCCATCGCAGATATAGCCACTTTTCCCTGGGTATCAACCTTAAGCGGTTTTTATGAGGCAGGAGAATACCTCGGTCTGTCTAACTACGAAAACGTAGGAACCTGGGTCAAGACATGCACAGCACGTCCTTCCTATGAAAAAGGGAAAGCGGCCTTAAATCCGTGAAGCCCTGGAAAGTCCGGCCAAAATGGCCGGAAACAAATGTGAATTGCCAATCAAATTGAAAAATATTTTCAACTTTGACAGTATGCGTGGAACCAGTCCGCCTGCATTAAGCCATTGGAGAAAATGAAGCAGGAATCAAAATTTTATTTTGCTGACTGATCATAAATTCTCTGGTTTTAGGCGGCCAGGTTGGTAGCTCATGAGATTCTTTCCTCACGCGAGCTCTTTCTTTCATACTTGTATAGGGCCAGAGGTGCACCCAGACATTCAGGCCCCCAATTTCACTATACATGCAAGCCGCCAGAGGAGAAAGAGACAACCGCCCTCCTTTCAATGCCTCTTCCCAGCGTTCCATGACCGAGGGAATTGTCCCGGGCCGGTATTGATAAATGCGCATTTCATAGATGTTCCCCAATTTTTGCCCACCTCCCAGAACAGGAGAAAATGGAGCTGCCACGAAAATCTCCGAAGTCATTGAAACCAGGAGTTCCTTTCCTTTAGGCGGCCATTGTCCTCCTTGAGCTGCTTTTGCTCGTTTTTCTTCACGATCCTCAAGATCTTCATAGGGCCAAATATGGACCACTTGATTCAAGGGACCCAGTTCTGTGTGCCAGAAACCCGCCAATTCAGAATATTGCATACGGTTGGGAAGTGCCTCTTCAAAATGTTTTTCATATTCCGGTACCCTGCCTGCCTGCACAATGTAGCTTCTAATTTCATAAATCATGATGTTTCCTTTTCATGTTGAGGGAAAAAAGTGTGAGCTTCTACTTATCATTTTCATCTCGCTTTTTCCATGATTTAGTCTAGATTCATTCCAGGGTTCTTCAGAACCGGAAAACCGCGTTCTTGATAAAGGATCGGTGCATTCAGAAAAGTCTGTCAAAACAAACGAAAGAATTTTACTACTGCACGATACACGGGATCAGGACCGGCATGCTGCTAATTGTTTTGCTGCTTTTCCGACACGATCATCGTTGCTTCATTTTTGAGGAAAATGGCTTTGATCGGTCTATGAAGCGGAACGGTCGAACTCTTTGGGTTTCCCGAAATATTATTGATCGTATTTTAACTGGTATATTTGTTCGATAAAGAACTGCTGCACAGGAGTGAGTTATGGACAACAAGGAAAAACCGAAAAAAGCAATAAGAGATCTGCAAAAAGGAGAACAGTTTTTCTATGAATCTGCAGTTTTTGAAATGGGATGGAACCGGATTGCGAAGGTGATCAAAAGCTTCAATCCTGAATTCAATGTCGGAAAGACAGTTAAATTCAATGACGCTGGAATGGTTGAACTGCTCAACAAATAATTTGGATGTCACAAGAGCCCTCTCTGCTTTTCAGTTGCATAAAAGTGTTCTTTGCGAAATACCCCAAACTCCTTCACAAAAACCACATCAATCTGTGCGAGGGCCCCATCAAATGGACGATTGTGCCCTCCAAAAAAATCATAAGCCACAAAACCGTGATTTTTCATGGTGACGAGTACATCATAGAACTGTGGTCCGGATTCATAAAATTGAAAAAAAGAAACTTCCAATAACACCAACTCGGTTTGCTCTAAAGTTTGGATTGCTCCTGCCAGTACGTCGATTTCCGCGCCTTGTACATCGATTTTTAAAACGATCGGGCCATGGAGCTGATGTTGTGCAAACAACCGGTCAACCGTCTCTACGGGAATTTCGCGCGGAGTGCCATCCACTAATTTTCCATCAGCCTCGCTAAACAGGGACGAAGCAGAAGGGTCAGCGTGTACATTGATCGTCATCCTGTCTTCCTTTTTTCCAACCGCAGACAACACATAGCTTCCCTGATAGAGAGAACAAATCCGTTTTAAATCTTCTTCAAATTCTTTGAGCGGTTCAATCAAAAAATGATAGGCATGGGGAAAGGCCGCATAGAGCGCGGGTGTTCCCCTTGCAACCCCAATATCAATTACTGTTTTGGGTTGAAATCCCAGTGAAGCGACATGTTCCAATACTTGAGCCATTGTCCTGCGGGTACTTTTCCTGTGAATTTCAAAGCCCATTTGTTGACCTATTTTTTTAACCCATTGAATCAATATTTTCTTCATTTCCCCCCTGTCATGGAGTTGACCGGTGCTTGAGCACTTAACTTTTTGAAATGCATGTTTGAGAAGCAGTTGAAACCAACATCTGTTCTTCAATGAATTCTTCCCCACACTTTATCTGTAATTCATTCCCATAAGAGCATAATTTTCAGAAATAATGCATTCACAGTTTAGAATAGAGACGCGTGTGTTCCCCTCTTGAAACACGTGTTTTATTTTGTATTGGCATTATTTGGAGCACGTGTTAAATTTTTCTCAAACAAGCCGATTCATCTCACCTGATTCAGGCAAACCATCTTTGTATTCCTTCCTTTTTATCACAAATAAGTATTTATGCTCGATATTAAGTATATTCGCAAGCACCCTGACGAAATCATACAAAACTGTCAAAACCGTCATCTCCAGATTGACATTCAGAAGCTGCTTGAATTAGACGAGCAGTCTCGTCTGTTGAAAAACGAACTCGATGCTATGCGTCAAAGGCGCAATGAGATTAGCCAGCAGATGAAAAGTCCCATCTCGCAGGAAGAACGTCAGCCTTTGATTGCAGAAGCAAAGCAGCTCAGAGAACAGGTATCTGAAAAGGAAAAAAAATATGACATCGTCGATGCTTCCCGTCAGGATTTGCTCTCCCAGGTTCCCAATTTAACCCATCCGGATTCTCCTATTGGTCAGACCGATGAGGACAACCTTTCTCTGCGGGAAGTGGGTGCCATCCCGGAATTTGATTTTGAAGCAAAAGACCATCTGACATTGATGGAAGATCTGGATTTGATTGATTTTGAAGGCGGCGCCAAAGTAGCAGGACAAAAATTCTATTATCTGAAAAATGAAGCCGTGATGCTTGAGTTTGCATTGATTCAGTATGCATTAAAAGTTGTACTGGAAGAAGGGTTTACTCCCTTCATCACTCCCGACCTGGCCCGCATGGAAATTCTGGACGGCATCGGTTTCAATCCCCGTGGAGAAGAAACGCAAATCTATTCTATCAATGATTCTGATTTGTGCCTGATTGCCACATCAGAAATCACATTGGGGGGCCGATTGAGCAATAAAGTTTTCCAGGCAGAAGAATTGCCGGTATTCCATGCTGGAGTTTCTCATTGTTTTCGCACAGAAGCCGGGGCCGCCGGTAGGGAGTCAAAAGGGCTCTACCGTGTGCATCAATTTTCCAAAGTTGAAATGTTCATCTTCACCCATCCTGATCAATCAGAAGCGATGCATGAAAAGATTCGTGAAATCGAAGAAAAGATTTATCAGGAATTGAATATTCCCTATCGTGTGGTTGACATCTGCACCGGAGATCTGGGTTCCCCGGCCTATCGAAAATATGATCTTGAAGCCTGGATGCCCGGACGTGGAAAATGGGGAGAAGTCACCTCGACCTCCAATTGCACCGATTACCAATCTCGACGTCTGAATATTCGATTTAAAGATTCTGAAACAGGAAAAAACCGCTTTGTCCATATGCTCAACGGGACGGCAGTTGCCGTCTCCCGGACGCTGATCGCATTGATCGAGAATGGACAGCAGTCTGACGGTTCAATTCGACTGCCGAAGTGTCTCGGAATGCCGGATATTGTTAGGAAATGAAGAGAGACAGAGAGGATGAACGGACGAGAACTCCGAAAGAGTGTTTTTTTTTCAAATTAGCCCTTTACCCAAAAATCAGTTTCTAATGAACGTATCCAATTATCACCCCGTTGTGAATATTCTCATTGACCAGCTCAATGTCTCTGACGAAGCATTTGCTCCCTATCATGAGCAGCTGCTTGAAAATCGGATGGATCTGATGGCACTCAAAGAAGTCCTTTTGAGGTACAAAGTCGTCAAAGAACCAATCTACCAGGAAGCAATAGCTCGCTTTTATGAGCTGGAATATCGTAATCGCTTTGCGGATCTCAATGGAATGGAAAGTTTTACCGGCCTGATCCCGATTCGATATGCTAAAAAGTTCATGTTTTTTCCTATCAAAAGAGATGGATATGATCTGGAGGTTGCGGTTGAAGATCCTGCTAACCTGCAGCCAATCGACAATGTTGCCGTCAAGTTAAAATGCCGCATCATTCCCATTGTCTCCAACCGTCAGGCGATCACGGATTTGATCAATCAGGCGTATGAACGAACAGGAACGACAGAACAGGCAATTGACGATCTGGACACTCAGGGGTTTGAAAACATACTTGAGGAAGAAGCAGAAGAATTGCTGGATTCTATCGACGAAGAACCCGTAAAGCGGTTGGTCAACAGTCTTCTCTGGCAAGCTGCTCGAGAAGATGCCAGTGATGTGCACATAGATCCCTCTCCCCGTGAAACCAATGTCCGCTACCGTATTGACGGAGTTCTTTATGATGTGTCCACAATCCCTAAAAATGCCCATTTGACCGTAGTCAATCGAGTCAAAGTGATGTCACGACTGGATATTGCCCAAAAAGGAATGCCGCAGGATGGACGCACAAGAGTGCTGGTAGCTGGAAAACGGGTCGATATACGAGTTTCTACTGTTCCAACGGTCCATGGCGAAAAAGTAGTGATGCGTCTGCTGTATCAAAGTGAACAGCTGATGAACCTGGATGATTTGGGATTGGTAGGCAGTGTTCGCCAGGATTTCAATAAAATTGTTCACAAAACAGGGGGGATTATCCTCGTTACCGGTCCCACAGGAAGCGGGAAAACTACCACACTTTATGCAGCCCTCGGTACTTTGGACCGGCATGCAAAAAATGTCATTACCATTGAAGACCCGGTTGAATACAAAATTCCCGGTTACAGCCAGATCGAGGTCAATCACAAGTTGGGTTTGACCTTCGCCAATGCACTTCGTTCTGTATTACGTCAGGATCCGGATATTATTATGGTCGGAGAAATGCGCGATACTGAAACCGCCCAAATTGCCATTCAGGCAGCCCTCACCGGTCATCTTGTTTTCAGCACCGTACATACCAACAACGCACCAGCCACCATCACCCGCCTGATTGACATGCAGGTCGAGCCATTTCTGGTTACCTCAACAATCATAGGCGTATTAGCTCAGCGGTTGGTGCGGCGAATATGTGCTTACTGCAAGGAGTCCTACGTCCCTCATCACGAGCAATTGCGCGAAGTGGGAATTTCTGAAAAAGAATTGGAAAGCGCAGGAGGAAAGCTACACCATGGTAAAGGATGCGGACACTGCAGGGACACCGGCTATCATGGAAGAATTGCAATCCACGAACTGCTGTTGATGAATGACCAAATAAAGCAAGTTGTTCTGGAAACCAATGATGAAAATGCCATCAAACAAGAAGCGCTGGAAAACGGAATGATCACTCTGAGGATGGATGGAGCTTCAAAAATCCTCCGCGGAATGACCACCATTGAAGAAATCCTTTCAGTCACGCGTGAAGGCTAAAGAAATTGTCAAAAACAAGGAGAATTCTGTTCTCCGTGCAACCGACCCTTTTAGAATCTCTTCGAAAAATTATTCACCTCCCCGCTTGCTGCAAAGCAAAAAAGCTCCCAAAAACAAGGCAGGAACAGCAATAACTGAAGTATCACTTGACCTTTTTTGAACCATTATGAAAACTCTCTGCTCCAGAAAATTCCTTACAGAAAAACCCCATCGGTCAAATTCCATACAAGTACTTATGGAAAAGCATTCTTGATCCATTGAATGAAAAACAAGTCGAAATACCTTCAAACTCAAGTCGAAGAAGGCCTGTTACGCGTAACAATCAATCGTCCAGAAAAACGAAATGCGCTCAGTCGGGTTCTACTTGAGGATTTGAGAACAACCTTCCAAATCCATGCCGACGATCCATCCCTTAAGCTTGCTGTCCTGGTTGGTGCAGGAGATAAATCTTTTGCCGCTGGTGGGGATTTGCGAGACCTCAACGAGATCCGTACTTTGGACGATGCCAGAAAAATGGCTGAAGAAGGCAAGGCCGCGCTCAATGCAATCCGCAAATTCCCGGTCCCTGTGATCGCCGTATTGAATGGTACTGCTCTCGGCGGCGGGGCTGAACTTGCCGTTGCATGTGACCTTCGCATTGCTGCCTCTGACGCGGGAATCGGGTTTGTCCAAGGGAAATTGAATATTTCAAGTGCCTGGGGTGGAGGGATCGATCTGATCCAGATCGTCGGACGTTCAACGGCATTGAGATTATTGGGAACCAGTGAACTGCTGACTCCCCGACAGGCTTTCAATATGGGACTGATTGATGAAATCGCCGAAGACGAGGAAAATCTTCCCGTTTTCATAGAACGATTTATCTCTCCTTATCTGCAACAGAAACCCCAGGTAATGAGAGCTTTTAAGGCATTATTGATCGGAGCAAGGGACGGTCTGCCACGCTCAGAAATGGATGCAATCGAGACCCATTACTTCAGTTTGACCTGGATTGATGAAGCGCACTGGCAGGCGGCCGACAAACTGTTGTCGAAATGAAATATTCTGATTATCTTTACCGCATTTTTCTTTCCCATACTCAGTGAGCAAAATTGCAAAGCTTTCTTTTTCTTACCAAACAAGTCAAATTGTGCCACTAAACCCGATTGAAATATGGATAAATTTTCATTTTTACTCAAATACATCCGAAAACATTCCCTCTCCTACAGCGCCGGAGTCGTATTTATCATTGCCACCAACTGGATTGCTGTCAGTATTCCAGAATATGTGCAGCGGAGCATTGACTTGCTTCATGTGGGATACCATGTCACCGCACTTTCGCTCATTCAAATCGAAAAAGAGGTCGGAACCCTTCCTTTTCTGGAAAAATTGAAAACTCTCGAAAATCAGGAGTATTCTGATGAAAACGAATTTGAAGAATTTCTGCAGAAAACACTTGGACCTTCAGAAACCGAACAATTCAGAAATGTCATTCTCAAACACACGTATTTAAATGAAAAGCTGGCTAAAAACCAGGAACTGCTGATTCAGTATTTGTTCATCATGTTGGGTCTGGCGGTCATAATGATGCTTGTTCGAATGTGTTCTCGTCTTCTCTTTTTTACTCCTGGACGTGCCATAGAATGTGAAATCAAAGACGATATGTTTGCTAAACTGATGGAATTGCAAAAAGATTTTCATGAAAAAAACCCTTCCGGAACCGTGATCTCAAAATTAAACAATGATGTCACGGGAATTCGAATGCTGTGCGGATTTGGAATGCTGGCCTTGTTCAACATCGTCACCGCACTCTCGCTCACACCCTACAAAATGTGGCTTCTATCTCCACGTTTGACTCTCTATTGCGTGATTCCGATCGTCTTTGTTTTCGTCGTAGTTAAAATCGGCATGAGTATTATGGTTAAGAACACTCGGGCGCGAATGAAAAACCTGCAGGCATTGTCGGATTTTACAGTTTCTTCCTTGTCAGGAATTGACGTGATCAAAAGCTTTGAAATGAAAAACTGGGTGACCGAAAAGTTTGATCAAGAAAATAAAGCAATTCTGCAACGATCCCTGAACATTTCTATGATCCGTTCGTTTTT
Organism: SAR324 cluster bacterium; assembly: GCA_015231825.1. Taxonomy (GTDB): domain Bacteria; phylum SAR324; class SAR324; order SAR324; family NAC60-12; genus JADGAV01. The sequence continues at coordinate 461,524 of JADGAV010000001.1, read as the reverse complement.
TCTTCCCATCCTCACCAATCTTGAAAACATACTCAAAACTGTCATTCTGCTAATCGGCGGGCTGTTTGTCATCAAAGCAGATTTTACAATCGGTGAATTGACAGCCTATATTACCTATGCAGGCCTGCTCACCCTGCCTTTGATGTCCCTGGGGTGGGTCACAACGATGATTCAACAGGGTTTGGTCGGTGTGGAAAGCATCCAGACCATAGCCCAGCAAAAAGGACCATTCAGTGATGTGGCTGGGCTTCCCCCCAACAAGACGGATCATCTATTTGATGCCGGGTTGGAGGTAAAAAACCTGCACTTTCGGTATCCGGGTCAGGTTGAAGCTACACTGAATGGAATCAGTTTCAGCATCCTGCCAGGGCAGACTGTAGGGATACTGGGCAGAATCGGATCTGGAAAAACTACCCTCGTCAACTGCTTGAACCGATATCTCGCCATTGACAACAATCAGATTTTTTTTGGTGATCAGGACATCAACCTTTTTAGTCCCATGGACATCCGGCATGCAATTCGTACCGTTACCCAGGACCCATTTTTGTTTTCAGACACGGTGGAAGACAACATCTGTTTCGGTTCCTTCGAACATCTTGAAGATTTTTCGGTGAATTTGAAGACTATTCTATACGAATGTGCCCTGGAAGATGAAATCCGCAGATTTCCACAACAGGAAAAAACTCTTGTCGGAGAAAAAGGGATCATGCTTTCCGGGGGACAGAAACAAAGAATCAGCCTGGCAAGAGCCATGACAGCACCTTGTGATTTATTGATTTTAGACAATGTCCTGTCAGCCGTTGATGCTGAAACAGAAAATTTTCTTTTAAAACAAATTCTGAGAAAACAGCATGCACGCAGTTTGCTGATTGTTTCTCATCGTGCAAAAACGATGGAAAATGCCGATTTGATCCTCGTGCTAGAGGAAGGAAAAATCGTTGATCAGGGAATTCATCAGGACCTGGTGGAGCGCCCCGGTTATTACCAGGAAACATGGACTTTGCAGAATGAACGGATGAGTTCTCAAAATTCGGCAAGCGCTCGGGACACCAAAGGCATTGCTTCCTGAACCCGAACTGCGGCTATTGAACGGAGGAGGCTTTTTTATACAAGACGGTTGAGCAAATGCAACTATTACCAATTCCTTTCGGTTTTCTGTTTTATAAAAATTTAAAACTCATAGTTTTACAAAATGAACGACAAAGCGACTGAAGAAAAAGCGATCCCAATTCCGGTAACAGCCGACGATCTTGGAACAGGGGATAAAATGGAAATGGATGCGAATGAAGCCCCTGAGAAACAGTCAGAAAATGCCCGGGATTGGGCACTCTTGAAACACTTTTTCCTATATGTGAAACCGTATTGGAAATGGATATTACTCGGGATAGCCGCCATCCCATTGTCTGTGGCAGCGACCTTGCTGCTTCCCTGGCTGATTATCAGAATCGTCGACGATTATCTGGTGGTAGGAAATTCAGAAGGTTTGTATCAGACTGTCTTTTTTTTAGCACTGACAGTACTGGGAGGATATTTTTCAGATGCTATCTATACCTATACGCTTCAGAAATCAGGACAATTGGCCATCTCGGATATGAGAAAAGCATTGTTCTCTCACATCCTGAAGCTTCCCCGCACATATTTTGACCATCATCCTGTCGGCTTGATCCTCACCCGAGTGACCAGTGATATGGAAGCCCTGGGGGAATCACTGGCGATTGGTGTTTTGTCCATTCTAACTGATTTTATTAAAACCATCGCTCTTTTCGTCTTCCTCCTTTACCTGAGCTGGAAACTGACGCTGGTCTTATTTTTAGTTCTGCCAATTATCTATTTTATCAGCAATTTTCTGCGGAACAAACTTCGCTACTATTACAACCTGACCCGTGAAGCACTCGCTGATGCCACCGGCTTCCTGCAGGAATGCCTCAGCGGTGTAAAGACCGTACAACTTTATGCTGCTGAAAAAAAAGTGATTGAACGTTTTCAAAAGAAAACCGGCATGTTTCTCAAAGCACAAACACGGAACAATTTCTATGATGCGACTCTTTTCGCCATCATTGAAGGAATCATGTCGATCACTCTGGCACTGATCATTTGGTACGGTGCCCAGTTGATTCTGGCGAGCACCATCACCATTGGCGTATTGATCGGATTCGTCAATACCCTCAATCGAATTTTTATTCCAATTCGCGAATTTACCCAGCAAATTTCTGCCATTCAAAGGGCATTGGCTGCACTCGAACACATCAATCGTTTATTCGAAGAAACACCTGAAAATTCAAAGGAAACGCTTGATCCAGAACGGATACCCCACATGCAGGAATTTGAGGAATTGTGTTTCGACAATGTTTATTTCCGATACAGCGATCATGGTCCCTATATTTTGAAGGGGATTTCTTTTAAGCTGAAAAAAGGAGATCGACTTGCAATTGTAGGAACCACCGGTTCGGGAAAATCCACCATTGTTCGCATCATCACCCAGACCTATACCAATTACCAGGGTTCCGTTACCATCAATGGGATAGAACTCTCCGAAATCCCGGGACAACAACTTCAGCAACTCGTTGCTATGATGCAGCAGGACGTCTATCTCTTCAATGAAAGCCTCGCATTCAATATCAGTCTCAACCGCCCTCTGGTCGATTTAAATGCCACAAAACAGGCAGCAGAATATGTCTACGCTCATTCTTTTATTGAGAAATTACCGGGCAGCTATGAATTTCAAATTTTAGAAAACGGCAAAAATTTATCTGCAGGTCAGGCCCAACTGATATCATTTTCCCGTGCACTGGCTGGGAACAATGAATTGATCATTCTTGATGAAGCAACGAGTTCTGTGGACTCAGTGACTGAAGATTTGATTCAAAAAGCAACAGAAAAAGTTTTCAATGAAAAAACGGTGATTGCCATTGCCCACCGTTTGAGCACGATCCAGCATTCAGATGAAATTCTGGTACTTCAGGAAGGGCAAATCATTGAAAGAGGAAACCATGCATCTTTGATGTCTGCCGATGGAGTTTATGCTAACCTCGTCACCACTCTTGAAACAACAGAAGAAATATAGACCGCCCTTTTATCCCTTCTTATACAAGCAAAGGAACGACCTCAGTTCAATCAATTTAATGCCTTAAAACCGCTCGGACCTGCAGGAATCAGATCAGCATTGACTTGCCAAACTGGAAAAACCGGTTCGTAATGTTGTACTTAAAACATTCCGAAAGGGAATTTGCTTTCAATAAATTTATTTTCTCGCTATAGAAAAGTAAGGGACAAACAATCAGTACCCTCGATAAAAACGGCTTTGCAGGCAATTTTCAGAGGGTGATTTTCGCTGCATGAAGAAGAATAGGAAAAATAAATTTTAAAAAATCAGATTAAAAAAGGAGGCGTCGATGGCAGATCCCAAATTTATGAAGTTCAACACCCGTGCCTTACATGCCGGCCAGCGTCCAGATCCAGTAACCGGTTCTCGAGCCGTGCCAATTCACCAAACCACATCTTACGTTTTTCGGGACACGGACCATGCAGCTGCTTTGTTCAATCTCGAAAGGGCCGGGCACCTGTATTCACGAATTTCGAACCCTACGGTTGCCGTTTTGGAAGAGCGAATTTCTTCACTGGAAGGAGGTGTCGGCACAGTTTGTACCGCAAGCGGTCAGGCGGCTCTGGCCCTTGGCGTCATGACATTGATGGGCAAAGGAGGGCACATTGTCGCTTCATCGAGACTGTACGGTGGAACAAACAATATGCTAACACAGACCTTGCCGCGTTTTGGGATCACAAGCACATTGGTGGATCCTCGGGACCACACCGCCATCAAACAAGCAATACGAAAAACGACGCGGCTGATATATGGGGAAACTTTGGGAAATCCAGGTTTGGAAGTGCTGGACATTCCGGCAGTTGCAGAAATCGCACATCATGCATCAGTGCCGTTGATGATCGACAACACCTTTGCTACCCCTGACCTTTGCCGTCCCTTTGAATATGGAGCCGATATCGTGATGCATTCAATCACCAAATTCATGGGCGGGCATGGAATCGCTATCGGAGGAGCATTGGTCGATGGCGGCACTTTTGATTGGGAAGCCTCAGGAAAATTCCCCACTCTTACGGAACCCTACGCTGGTTATCATGATCTGGATTTTGCCGAAGAATTTGGGCCAGCAGCATTGATTTCAAGGGCACGAGCAGAAGGATTGCGGGACTTTGGTGCCTGTCTCAGCCCAATGAATGCATTTTACATTTTACAGGGAGTGGAAACACTTCACGTCAGGATGGCACAGCATGTTTCAAATACTGAGGCAATTGCCGAGTTTCTGGAAGGAAATGAAGCTGTGGACTGGGTCCTTTTTCCTACTTTGAAAAGTCATCCGGATTACGATCTGGCCAAACGTCTGCTGCCAAGGGGTTGCGGGGCAATTTTGAGCTTTGGGATCAAAGGGGGCCGGGATGCCGGACGTCGATTCATTGAACGTTTGCAGATATTTTCTCATCTGGCAAATGTCGGTGATGCGAAATCTCTGGTAATTCACCCCGCCAGCACCACCCATCAGCAGATGAGTGCAGAAGCCCTCAGGTTAGCAGGGGTGGGAGAGGATCTGGTGAGGCTTTCTATCGGACTTGAAGATAAGGATGATTTGATTGATGATCTCAAACAGGCGCTGCGCGCCTCGCAGCGATAGGAGAGGCAATGACTATTGAATTCAAAATTGATCGCAAAAAAGTGTTCTGTGCCACCGGCGGACAGCCCTTCAATGCCAAAAAAAGAACCGTGATTCTTATTCATGGTGCAGGGATGGATCACAGTTATTGGAGTTTACAAAGCCGATGGTTTGCCTGGCACGACTGGTCGGTATTGGCACCGGATTTGCCGGGACATCGCGATTCAGGCGGCAGATCTTTGCCATCCATCGAAAAAATGTCAGCCTGGATCGGGCACCTGATGGAAGAAGCAGGGCTGAAGGAGGCCGCATTGGTTGGTCATTCGATGGGAGCAATCGTTGCACTTCAAGCGGCTGCAGATATGCCGAATCGAGTCAATCGAATCGCCCTTTTGGGGGTTGCTGATGCGATTCCCGTCCATCCTGACCTGCTCGAAGCGGCCAAAATCAATGATCCACTAGCCTATGATCTCGTGACTTCCTGGGGGCATGGACGAAATGCGCACTTTGGAGGCAATCAGCAGCCTGGCATCTGGATGCTTGGAAGCGGGCGGCAACTACTCGCAAGAAACAGGCCTGGAGTGCTATATAGTGACCTCCATGCCTGCAATGAATGGAAAAATGGTCTGAATGCAGCAAGAAAGACACGATGCCGAGCCCTGGTGATCATCGGAGATGGGGACCAGATGACACCTCCCAAAAGGACGCAGCTCATTGTCGATGCACTACCGGAGTGCAAACGAGTCGTCCTTGAAAAATGCGGACACATGATGATGCAGGAACAGCCCGACCAGACGCTGGATGCTTTGATTGCAGAGTTTCAAAACTGAGCACCGGTTTTCGCATACCCCTGTTTCAAGTTTCTTTGAGCCGTGGGATGAGTTCTGCGAAATTGCAGGGGAGATGCCGGTAGTCCAGCTGATCCTTGAGAATTTTATCCCACCCGGTGCGGCAAGCGCCAGAAGAGCCCGGCAGGCAAAAAATGTAAGTGCCGTTGCTGACTCCTGCAAGTGCTCGGGATTGCACCGTCGAGGTTTTGATTTCATCATAGGAAATGGAGCGGAATAACTCACCGAACCCCTCGATTTCCTTGTCAAACAGTGGTTGTATCGCTTCTGGTGTTCCATCTCTCCCAGTCACTCCCGTGCCCCCTGTCGTGATCACAGCATCCACGGATTCATCTGCAATCCAATTGGAAACGGCCGCACGAATTTTATAGATGTCATCCGTGACAATTTTTTTTTCTGATAAGACGTGACCTTCTTCCCGGAGTCGGTCTACCAAAGTTTTCCCTGACGTATCATTTTCTTCAACCCGGGTATCCGAAACCGTCAATACAGCAATGCTCAAAGGTATGAATTGTCTTTTTGTCGCCATTGATTTATCCTTTGTTTGGTTGACAGCCACTACCCGACGCCTTCAGCGGCTTCTGTGTCTTTTGTGGGAGCCAGAGGCGTCATCCCGAATTTTCACAAAATATGGAGTACATTATGAATATTGACTGGGCGTATCTTCGTAAAAATTGAACTTCCTGCAACAAGGCACAAGAGGTTCTTGATGCCAATCAAATAAAAATCAGCACAGTTGAGGATGCCCGCAAAAACAGAATTGATGCCGATGCAGCCTGGGAAAAAATCAAATCGGCAAAACAGATCGTCACTGCAAAAGGGAAAAAGGTGCTTTTCTGGAATCCTCAAAAGGATGACAAAGAAAAAATCCTAAGCCATGTGATGGGCCCCAGCGGTAATTTGAGAGCACCTGCGATCCAAATAAAGCAAGAATATATTATTGGGTTCAACGCTGAGCTCTATGCAGAAAAAATCAATTAAAACGATTGACGGCCTTTCCTTCCTGAAGTGCAAATTAACCTTGAGTTTCCAGAATGTCAATTGGAATAATTTCCTGGTATATTCTTCTGCAACAGGCCTATAGAAATGAGTGCTATGCAGCATAGAGTCGTCCCCTCATTGTCTTCTCTTGAAGCAGTTTTCGTCGATCGGGATGGAGTCATCAACCAGGAACCCGGCCCCATTTTGTCTCCGGATCAGTTACTTTTCATTCCCGGTAGCTTGGAAGCAATTCTTCGCATCAATCGCATGGGAAAATACTGCATCGGCGTCAGCAATCAAGCTGCTTTTGCCAGAGGATTGCTGAGCAGGGAGGTTTTTGAGGAAATTTGCCTGAAACTTGAAAAGGCTCTGGAAAAAATAGGCGCAAGTTTGGACGATTTTTTCTATTGTCCCCACTATCCCCACTGGGAAGAAGGGTGGATCAAAGAGCTTTGTTATCCCTGCCAATGCCGGAAACCCGGAACCTTATTGTTTGAACAGGCAGCAAAAAAATATGGCCTGGAATTGCAAAAAACCGTTTTCATCGGTGATGCAACAACAGATTTTGAAGCTGCGAAACGAATAGGAATGTTTTCAATCGGCGTTCGTACTGGACATGGTGGCAAGGATCAGAAATGTGACACCGAACCGGACCAATGGGCGGAGGATCTCAATAAGGCCGTGCTTTCTTTGTTGGGTCAGTGAAAAAACGACTTCAAAATTGAATTTTTGACGAACAATTGACGGCAGACCGGCGCATTAAAACTGTCAATCATTCCGGACAAAAGCGAATAAATATGCATCGATTCTGCCTGATAATTTTTTTCGCTTCCGCTTCTTTGCTCCTGAATGCAGGGTGCATGGTCAGTAAGTATGAACACCCTCCAGCAGTTTCGGAGCACGCCCAATTGAAGGTGAAGATCAGCAACTCTGAATTGATTTCAGATCAATACGAGATTCATCTATTTTTTCTGAATTTGAATGGAAGGATCACATCGGATCTCATCATCTCCAAAGACAAACTGAAAAATCGTCCTATCCTTCTCAATTTAAATCAAAAAATTGCTCACATAATGCTAAAAATACAGCACAAGACAGAACGTACACCCTACCACGCCCGGTTACGCAGGCTGAATCCGGAATGTTTTCACTCCTCTCTATTCGACAAGCACCCGGACTGTCAAAACTCGATGGACTACTGGCAGGAAATTCAAGTTCGAGGCGAAGTATGGATTGATTTTATTGAGCCTTTTCACCTTCAACTCGATCTCACCCCAAAATTAGCGGAAGAATTCCTGCTGCATTGCAGTATTCAGAAAGATAAATCCATCAAAACCAATTCACTCGACCCAATTACCGGAGTTCGATATTTCTATGAGCAACCCTACCCGATTCAGCATCAAACAGTATGCTCATTTAGAAAAACCTCTCAACCCGGCTTTTGATCTTTTTCAAGGAGTATTCTCATTTGTTGTTCAAGGCCGTCCAGTTTGCTATGCAGCGCAGAAATTTCAATATGCAGCTGATGTTCTTTTGAAGCGATCTCAACATCCTTGGACGCCTGCATCACCTGTTCAAAGTTGCTGACCACAGTTCCAACGACCAGATTGACCAAAAGAAAAGCCGAGACAGCCATCCAGGAAACGTGATATCCGGTGACAATCCAGTCCGGTACATGGGCGACACCCAACAGGTTGTATCGTAAATCGGTCCAATCTTCTCCTGTTAGAATGCGAAACAAGGTGAAAAAGCCCTCACTAATACTGCCATAGGGATCCGGTTGGCTGGGAGACGTGGCTGCTTCCGGCAATCGGAACAGAATCACGCCCATCACGGAATACATGTACATAAAAATACCAAAAAGCATTCCGGTGTAGGTCAAAGATCGGATTGATTTCAGGAGCACCGTGATAATGACCTGCAATTCCGGAATTGTTCTGAGCAGGCGCAAAATCCGAAAAACCCGAATGACCCGGAAAACGCTGATGGCCGCGCTGTTGTCAAATAATGTATCTGGAATAAAGGAGGAAGACACAATGATGATGTCAAAAATATTCCAGCCATTTTTCAAATAAGAGGAAATTGATTCTTTACCAATCCAGCGGATTACAATTTCTAAAACAAAAACCAGCACAATTGATTTTTGTATTTTGATAATGAGCGGAGAAAAATAAAATGTTTCAATTCCGATCAAGATGGCATTTATGATGATGACAATGTTGATGAGCAGCATAAAAGGAAGAGAGTCCACAAGTCTTTGAATTTTTTTCTGTAATTCCATCAAGTACTCCTTAAATTAATTTACGTTCTTGAAACATATTCAAAAATCTTCCAGAAATTCTGAACAGCAGGGGGAATGGAACCCCTGCTCTTTAAAGAAGGAATGGTTGATTTACATAAAATACTTGTTTCATTCCTTCCTTACAACACCAATATTTTCCCCAGACAGCTCCATTACAGAATTGCGGATCTAGCATTAACAGGGAACTGGTGCACTGTTTCGAAGGGCTTAAACAACCAACCCAAAACCTGCGAAAGGAATCAAACCCCTGGAAACTGATCTGCTTCATAGGAAAGATAGTCACTTTTCCAATGATGGAGCCCGGAATAAATTCAACTGAATTCAAAAAACTTGACACATGATTTGAAAATAATTAATTAACTACTATGGTAGTTAATAATGAAATAAATAAATTACTGATCGATTTGGGATTGACGGCTTACGAAGCACGCGCTTATTTGGCCTTGCTCCTCCGACAGCCGGCTACTGCCTACGAAATCGCTAAAGAATCTGGAATACCAACATCAAAAGTCTATGAGACGGTTTCTCGACTTTTGGAAAAAGGGATCATTCAAACCATCTCTGAAGGTCATGGGAGGGGGCAGCAGTATGGAGCTCTCAATGCTGAGGATTTCGTAAATGCAAAACAGGAAGAGACTCTGCAAAAGGCAGAACGTTTAGGAAACCTGCTCAAGACACTGGGAAACAGCGGAGACAGCAATCTCATTTGGCGTCTAAATTCAGAAGACGGCATTTATAATAAGGCAAAGCAGTTGATTCGGCAGGCAAAGGATCATTTGTTAATCTCTTTGTGGCGAGATGAATTGATCGTCCTGGATGAAAGTTTGGAAGCAGCATTGGAACGGGGAGTCAAAATTGCCCTGGTTCATTTTGGGATTCCAGAAAAAAAAATTGGCGCTACTTTCCATCATCCCGTCGAAAAAACCCTTCATCAGGAAAAGGGGGGGCGCGGCTTGACTCTGGTGACCGACAGTCGACTTGTGCTGATGGCGACGTTTTTCGATCAAGGGGGGATAGAAGGCGCCTGGAGTCGAAATCACACTTTTGTCACCGTGGCGGAAGATTATGTGAAACACGATGTGTACATCACAAAAGTTACCAGTATTATGGGAGAGGACCTGAAACGAATTTTTGGAGAAGAGTATCAGGAGTTGAGAGACGTCTTCAAGCCGGTGGATAAACCATCGGATTGAAAACCCATTTGCGCAGAGAATTTGATTCAGTTTTGGAACTGTCAGGAAAATAAAAACATCAAGTATGGAGAGAAATTATGCCTGTATGTTGGTTCAATGGAAATATAATGGATGCCTCCGAGGCGAAAATTTCGGTTTTTGATCACGGTTTGCTATACGGAGATGGCGTATTTGAAGGCTTGCGGTTTTATCAGGGTAAGGTTTTCAGATTGCTTTCCCATCTGGAACGTTTCGAGAAGTCTGCCCGTGCTATAATGCTTCCGCTGCCATTTGACCATAAAACATTAGCAATGGCTGTTGAAGAGACCATTAAGGCCAGCAATCAATCCGAAGGCTATATTCGAATGGTGGCTACTCGCGGTGAAGGACCTCTGGGCATCAATCCGGCAACATGCACCCAAGGATGTCTGTTTATGATCGCCGATCAGCTCCAGATGAGTAATGCACGCATTTTGAGCGACGGAGCCCGTCTGATGATTGCCGCAACTCGTCGATTGGGTCCAGATGGCCTTGATCCAAAGATAAAATCGTTGAATTATTTAAACAACATTATGGCTAAAATTGAAGCCAATCAAGCTGGTTATGACGAAGCAATTTTGTTGAATCAGATGGGAAATGTGGCGGAAGGGACTGTAGACAATGTTTTTGTTGTGGCGGATGGAGTTTTAAAAACCCCTCCTGTTTCAGATGGTGCACTGGATGGAATTACCCGGACAGTTGTCCTGGAACTGGCAGAAAAACTGGAAATTCCATGTCAGGAAAAGAGTTTGACTGCTTACGACCTGTTTCTGGCAGATGAATGTTTTTTGACAGGCACTGGAGCTGAACTGATTCCAGTTCGTGAAATTTCCGGGAGGGAGATGACTTCTGCAGAACGCCCCATCTTCAATCGGATTCAAAATGCATTTTCAGAAGTGGTAACCGAAGAATCTTCTCAACAAGCGTTGAACTGGTGTTGAATTTTACCTTCACAAGCAACTTGCATTTCAGTTGCAAGCGGGTAATATAAACGTTTTTTTCAAGTGAGTCAGTAACTCTCCAGGTTAAAGCTCATCGCTGAATTGATGATTTTTCGGTTGTGGCAAGAACTGAGGTTTATAGGATCGAATATGGAAAAGCGAAAAACCATCTGCCCCTTGGATTGTCCGGACGCATGCGGAATGATTGCCACTTTACAAAATGGGGAAATTGTCAAATTGGAAGGCGATCCTGAGCATCCTTTCACAAAAGGATTTCTTTGTAAAAAAGTCCGAACCTATCATCATCGAGTTCAATCCGCAGATCGCATTCTGTTTCCGCAGCGCCGCATCGGGAAAAAAGGAGAAGGTAAATTCGAAAGAATCTCCTGGGATGATGCCTGGCAGATGATGGTTGATCAATTGACGGAAATTAAAAACAAACATGGCAGTGAAGCTGTATTGCCTTATTCCTATGCCGGCAATATGGGACTGATCAACCTCACTGCGGGTAACGCGTTTTTCCACAAATACGGTGCCTCACGACTGATGGCTACTATCTGTTCTTCCGGCGCCAAGGCAGGATGGAATCTCCACTATGGGACCCTGCCAGCCAGTCCGCCTGAGAAGGCCCTCGATGCTGATCTGATCATTGCCTGGGGAATCAATATCAAAGTTACAAATATACATTTCATGCCTTTAGTCGTCCAGGCAAGACGAAAAGGATCGAAGTTTGTAGCCATTGATCCCTATCTGAACTCGACAGCTCAAGTAGCGGATCAATATTATCCGGTGAAACCCGGAGGTGACACTGCATTAGCGCTGGGGATTTTAAAAATTTTACTCGAGTCCAATTCTGTCGACCGTTCCTTCATTGAAAAATATTCAGAGGGATTTGAACAAATCGAAGAGTATATACAAAATCAAAATCTGGAAAATTTTGCCAATCATTCCGGGTTAAGTAGCGCACAAATCCATGAGTTGGCTGCATTGCTAACTGAAACTCCTAAAACTTTTATGCGGATCGGAATCGGTTTGAGCCGCAACACACAGGGTGCAATGTCTGTCCGCGCTATTACCTGTCTTGCTGCAGCCCTGGGTTTGTTTGACGGTAGAGTTGGCGGAGGCGCTCTTCTTTCCAGTTTTTCCTATGCAGGTGAAACCGACCGCTTGAATTACCCGTCCCTGATGGAAGTTCCCACTCGAAAGATCAATATGGTACAGCTGGGACATGCATTGACCCAATTGCAGCCTCCTGTAAAAGGTCTGTTTGTTTACAGCAGCAATCCTGTCAGTGTAGCACCCGATGCCAGTCAGGTAAAAATCGGGATGGAGAGAGAAGATTTGTTCACAGTTGTTCACGAACAGTTCCTCACTCCAACGGCACGCTATGCCGATCTTTTACTGCCGGCGACCACGTCTTTTGAAAATCACGATTTTTATGGGGGTTACGGGCATTTTTATATGGCCAGGGTCGAGCCCGTTGTCTCAAATAAGGGCGAGTCGATCAGTAATTTTGAACTTTTCCAAACCCTCGCGAAAAAAATGGGATTTGCGGATGCTCCATTTCAGCAATCAGCAAACGAGAGGATTGACAGTTTTATCGAGAGCATCCACGGAATCTCTGAAGAACACAAAAAGCAGGGAGTCAAGGCGGGAGAAATTCTTTGTTCCGACCTAATGAAATCAGGAGGTGACTATCCAAGTTTTAAAGGCAGAAAATTCCAATTTGCAGCTCGTCCCAAAGATCCTACTGTTCCTCGCATTCCCTGTCTTTTGCCCCTTGAAGAATTCGATGATCTCAATTTGAAAAGCCGTTATCCTCTCAAAGTAATCACACCTCCCATGATCGACTTATTGAATTCGACGTTCGGTGAACGCTACCAAAACAACAATGGAACGATGCTGATACATCCTCAAGATGCTAAGGTACGAGACATTCGGGATGGGGACATGGCTGAGATATACAATGGGAGGGGGAAAAATATTCGGAAAGCAGTTATTTCAGACAAAACCCAGCCTGGCTTGCTCGTAGTGGAAGGGATTTTTTGGGAAAGCGAATCATCCCAAATGACTGGTGTCAATGAATTGACTTCACAAAACACAACGGACCTGGGAGATGGAAGCACATTCCATGAAGCGCGTGCGGAAGTGCGGGCATTGAAATGATGTGATTTTTTTTCTATTGTCTCCCGCTCCGCATATAAGCCTGACGCCGCTTGTGAGCAGCAATAATTTTTTCAACTCCTTTAACGATCCTTTCATTGGATTTATAGGAATCTGCCTGAACTGTTTTCAGGTGTTTCTGGCGTTTATTCTCACTGTCTATGAAGTCCCTAAATTCAGTACTTCTCAGCTTATATGTTGCTGCTCTTGCATCGGCTTCGGTGGTTCCTCGAGATGCAGAAGATTTTTTCAATTCCTCTTGTTTGCATTTGACAAAAGCTTGATAAGACCCGCATTTGACTTCAGTTTGTTGAGCAGACGCCAAGCCTCTATTCCCAAACAAAAGCATCCCTAAAAGCAATATTCTGCATGAATTTCGACTCAATTCAAAAGAAAGCTTTTTCATTTTAAGAATCATTTTTTTAAAGACGATCTTATCCGAATTTTCCATATCAAACTCCGTGTCTACACTTCTCCAAAATTACCGGACATGTTCGCTTTGATAACTCATTTTTGTGTTCATCTCAACTCTAACATTAGAACAATTTTGGTACAACCGGAAATTACCTTAAAAAATTCCATCACCGTGCCGGGAAACTTCGAATTTTCTTTTTTATCCCCTGTAAATCGGATAAGACTGTCACGGGATTAACAAGCGGTAAATATTATTGGCCAAAACTGTCAAACAAAATTGACAGAGTAAAAACTTCGAAAGGGAAAAATGAAAACAACAAGAATCGAAATATTAAAAACCGTTTCTCAATCAGATGTTTTCATTTTGAATTCACAAGAAAAAGCAAGCCGGATCGTCAGTTGCATCGTACCGACAGGACCTGACCGTCTTCATGGCAATGAAGGATTGTTAAAAGCTCTGGCACCAAGATCGTGTAAAACAAACTGAAAGGGGAAAATGAAGATAAACAATAAAATCGCAATCGTTACAGGAGGAGGCACTGGAGTTGGTAGGGCAACCTCTCTAAAATTGGCTTCCAAAGGCTGTTCCGTTCTGGTGAACTACAGCCGTTCAAACAAGGAAGCTGAACAAACCGCACGGGAATGTCAGCAACTTGGAGTGTGGGCAGAACCTTTTCAAGGTGATATCAGCAATGATGAAGACTGCCAGGCGATGGTTAGCACTGTTGAAAAAAAATATGGCAAACTGGATATTCTGGTCAACAATGCAGGCAACACTGTCGCGGTCCCTCACCATAATTTGGGAGGAATCAGCAGAGACGATTGGGATCGAATTTTAGGAGTGAATGTCATCGGGACGTTCCAAATGACTCGTGCAGCTGAAAAGGCACTGAAAGCGTCCGGCAGCGGCGAAGTCGTCATGGTCTCCAGCATTGCCGGTATAAAGCCCTCAGGAAGTTCCATTGCTTATTGTGCATCCAAAGCAGCCGTCAATAGTTTGACACAAACACTAGCGAAGGTTTTTGCTCCTCAAGTGAGGATCAATGCAGTTTGTCCCGGGTTCATCACAGGGCGTTGGCAACAATCGATGCAGGGAGACCGTTATGAGCAGACGGTCGAATCAATAGTAAAAGCCACTCCGCTTCAAAAAGCAGCAAATCCTGAAGATATTGCCGATGCAATTCTCAGTATTATCGAAGGATCGGATATGATGACCGGACAGTGCATCATGATAGAGGGAGGTGCTTTTCTTTAACGGAGTTATTCCACCCAGAATATCCTCTAACAAAGTGCAGATATGCCCTGCAGGAAGGCCATGGGTTTTCGCAGAAAAAAACCCTGGCGCTTTGTTCTTCAGAGGATTTTTTTAATAGAGATGGGCAATTAGACTGGAGCCGCAAAAAAACACAATGGAATTTCCTTCCTCGCCGAGATCAACATATCCGATCCAAGAAAAAAATTTAAGGATTAGAAAAACCTACAATTCTAAAATGTCAAAGGAAGTGCAATGAAATACAATTTTGATAAAACCATCAACATGACTGGAATCCCTTCTCTCAAATGGGGATTCACTCATGGCAAAAAAAATCCCATGAAAGTGGAACAAAGCGATATTTTCAGCGGAGACGATCCAGCCCTCCCATTGTGGGTCGCTGATATGGATTTTCCGTCACCTCAACCCGTAATTGATGCTTTGCAGGCGCGTGCGGAACATGGAGTTTACGGATACGCCTACCCTACCAATTCCTATTATGATGCTGTTACAGACTGGATGCAGAAACGTCATGGTTGGAGAATAGACAAAGAATGGATGTGCGTCGTTCCCGGTGTGGTGCCAGGGCTCAACATGCTGATCCGTACCTTTGTTGCGCCGGGAGAACGTGTCCTTATTCAACCCCCCGTTTACCACCCTTTCTTTCACGCAATTAAGAACAACCACACCGAATTGGTTTCCAATTCTCTGATTTATGAAAATGGTCAGTACCGGATGGATTTTGAGGATCTTGAGGAAAAAACCAGGGATCCTGCCGTAAAAATGGCCATATTGTGCAGTCCTCACAACCCTGTCGGCCGGATCTGGAGCAAAGAAGAACTGCTTCGTTTTGGAGAGATCTGTTTAAGAAATGATGTATTGGTGGTTTCGGATGAAATTCACGGTGATTTGGTCTTCCAAGGAAATGTTTTTACTCCATTTGCAACCATCAACGAGGAATTTCTCCAAAAATCAATCATCTGCACAGCCCCCAGCAAGACGTTCAATCTGGCAGGAATGAAAACTGCCAATATTGTAATTCCTGACGAAAGATTACGCTCCGAGTATCAGAAAACACTGGTCAGCAACGGTTTGTCCGGGATAATGGCCTTTGGGATTGTGGCTGTTGAAGCAGCCTACCGACATGGAGAGGAATGGTTGGAACAGGTCTTGGAATACATTGAAAGTAACTTCTATTTTTTAGAAGAATATATTGCTCAACACATTCCGCAAATTCGTGTAATTTCCGCGGAAGGGACCTATTTGATCTGGCTGGATTGCCGACAATTGGGAATGGACAGGGAGCAATTGAAACGTTTTTTTGAAGAGGAAGCGAGAGTCTTTCTGAACGAAGGCCACATTTTTGGTTCAGAAGGAGAAGGTTTTCAACGGATCAATATCGCCTGTACCCGGGCGACTTTGGCGGAAGCACTCACGCGAATCAAAAAAGCGATCAATCAAATGTGACGGAATATCAATGGTGTTTCTACTTTTTGCGGCAGGCAAACAAATTGACCAGTTCATAGGCAATAGTCGCGGCAGCAAGTGTTGTTATTTCTGCATGGTCGTATGCAGGGGCGACCTCCACCACATCGGCGGAAACTAAATCGAGCCCCTGCAGCCCCCTGAGCACAGTGACTAATTCACGAGAGCTCATTCCTGCGATCTCAGGGGTTCCCGTCCCTGGAGCATTGGCAGGATCAAGGACATCAATATCGATAGAGAGATAAAGAGGATGCTTGCCCACGCGATCCCGAATTCGTTGGATGATATCATTCATATTCCCAGTTTCAAATTCTTGACAGTGGATCACTTTAAAGCCCATTTCCGCGTCCTCTTTAAGATCTTCAGGGCCATACAAGGGCCCACGTATCCCCACATGCATTGAAGAAGTGTCAAGAAAGAGTCCCTCCTCCGATGCCCTTCGAAAAGGGGTCCCATGGGTGTATGGGGCTCCAAAATACGTATCCCATGTATCCAGGTGGGCATCAAAATGTACCAGCGCCACCGGACCATGATGGTGGTTGACAGCGCGAAGCAGCGGAAGAGCAATGGTGTGATCTCCCCCCAAACTGACAATTGCCCCAACTTTTCCAAGCAGGTCGGAGGCGGCAGACTGAATTTGTTCAATTGCTTCTTCTATGTTGAAAGGATTACAGGCCACATCCCCGGCATCAGCGACCTGTTGCTGCACAAATGGTTGGGTGTCATATTCCGGATGATATTGGGTCCGCAGGTGCCGAGAGGCCTGGCGGATAGCTTGTGGACCAAAACGGGCACCGGGCCGATAACTCACACCGGAGTCAAAAGGAATGCCGAGAATCGCAACATCACAATGCGGAACATCACGCAATTCAGGTGTTCTCGCAAAGGTGGACGGACCAGCATAACGTGGAATGATCTTTCCGCTGACAGGTTGGACTGGTTTTCCTGTATCGTGTGTCATTGATCTACACCTATCGCTTAATAGTTTTATTTCCTATAAATTTTAACGGTTAAATGTGCTAAAGTGTTCAACCGAATGAAAGGCAATTTGAAAGTATGAAAAACGTATTTTCCAAGTTTGTAAACAAATCATTTTTTGCTTTCACCTCCTGAACGGGAGAATTCGACTTTGTTTCAGTTCAATCAAAATGACAACCCAATTCTTCGGGAGAAGCCTCGAATTTGATCAGAAGCTTCTATATAGACTCCAATTCAATAAAATAGTGTTGTTAGAAACAATAGCATTGAACTTCTCTTCAATTAATCACTTTTGAGATTCTTCAGTTGTTACAAAAAGAAAAAGATTAAAAATGGACTTCCGAATCGCTTTGCTTTAGTTTTCTCGAATTGAAAAATAGGAATTTCATTTTCAGTTGATAGAATGGGAATTTAGAATAAAAATACTTTTTTTAGATTCTGCAAAAAGGGTTCTCGCCCACACATAAAAAATATAATCGAACAAACGCTCCGCACAAGAGCAACTATGAATGAATTCGTAGAGACATATGGGTATCTGGCCCTATTGATTGGCACCTTTTTGGAAGGGGAAACAATATTAATCCTGGCAGGCTTTGCTGCACATCGGGGATATTTGGAACTACACTGGGTAATCATGACAGCATTTGCCGGAAGCCTTTGTGGCGACCAATTGTTTTTCTTCATCGGGCGTTTTCGTGGGCAATCATATTTGGCAAAACGTCCGAAATGGCAACCACGGATTGATCGTGTGAATAGCATTCTGGAAAGGCATCAGATATGGCTTATTTTAGGATTTCGGTTTATGTACGGGCTGAGAAATATAATCCCCTTCGTGCTGGGAAGCAGCCGCATCAAGACAGCTCAATTTCTTATTTTAAACGTAATTGGAGCCGTTGTTTGGGCGGTCCTTGTGGGATTGGGGGGGTATATCTTCGGTCATACCCTGGAATTGGCACTTGAAAAAGTAAAACAATATGAAATATTCGTGATGGTTAGCATTGCCGGGTTGGGGCTATTGCTTTGGCTGTTTCATTTTTGGCGCCAACGACATTGAAAACTATCCCATCCCCTAATGCATGCGGATTATTATTTGTGGAATTTGGCAACAAATATTTTTTGAAACCCTAATCTTGTCTATGAAATCGAGGTATTATGCCTCGTCCAGACAAAACACCCCGTTAAATTTCCGGTTTTTTTCTCTCAAAAGAATGAATGGCCAATAACGTGCTTCCCAGGTGAGTCACGGCCCTCCAAAATTTTAGGACACCAGGAAAAATCATATAGATTTATTCCGGTGTCACATAGGCAGCTGTGAGACCGCCATCTACAGTAAATGTGGTTCCGGTTACATAGGAAGACTCCTCAGAGGCTAAAAAAAGTGCTGCATCGGCCATTTCTTTTGCTTTTCCAAAACGTCCCATCGGGACATGTACCAATCGCCGCTGCTTTTTTTCTTCCGTGTCTAAAAACTTCATCAGCAACTCAGTTTGCAATGGACCGGGACAAAGCGCATTGACTCGTATATTTTCTCTGGCATGAATTACAGAAAGTTCCCGAGTCATAGCCAGAACACCGCCTTTACTCGTGGTATATGCCAGTTGCGGTGTTGCGGCGCCCACAATCGCAACAAAAGAGGCAGTGTTGATTATTGAACCACCTCCAGCTCTACGCAATGCAGGAATACCGTATTTGCAGCCTAAAAAGACCCCTTTGAGGTTGACATTCATGGTCAAGTCCCAAACATCATCTTCTGTTGAAACCGCGTCATCGTCCTCACTGTGCATAATTCCGGCATTGTTAAAAAGAATATCCAATTTGCCGAATATTTCCTCCGCAGTATAAATCATATTTTCACAATCTCTTGATTTGGAGACATCGGCGTGAACAAAAACAGCCTTTCCATTTGCCTCATTAATCTGTGCAGCCGTTTTTTCCCCCTCGGCATCGTTGACATCGGCTGCTACTATTTTTGCACCTTCTTGAGCAAACAATAGTGCTGCTTCACGGCCAATCCCGCTGGATGCTCCTGTAATCACCGCTACTTTATCCTTGAGTCTCATAAAAATTTCCTATTTCGTAGTTTAAAACTTTATTATCATATCCCTGATTCTTCTCGGAATTACCTAAAATCATGATCAAAAATTTTCGTTCAGAATCTCAAACTGACAAAATCCTGAGAAATATTTTAAGGCCACTGACCCGTGTTTGAACTTTATCAAAAAAATAAAAAAATGACACTTCTATTGATTCGTTTACTTAACCGAACGTCAAAAATAATATTAGGATTCACGTGTTTTTTAAATTCGATTTGAAAAAGATTGACTGTATCGTTTCCCGCGATAGAATGGCACCCTACAAGAAAAGCTATCCCGAGCATAACATTTTAGTAAATACTGGATGAAAAATGAGGGAATCATCGTTTAAAGCAGTTTTTGCCGATTCCAATATTTTCATCGAACAGGGCGTCTTATGAAGAAATATATTTCTCCTTTTTTGGCTGCGACACTGGAGGTGCTTTCCACCATGGCGAACACTCCTGCCCGCCCCGGGAACCCGCTCAAAAGAGACCCTAAACCTGCCGATGGTGTAATTTCTGCGATCATTGATATGACCGGAGGAACCAATGGAAGTATCAGCATCACGTTTTCCGAAAGTTGTATCGTCCAGGTAGTAAACAATATGCTTGGTGAATCCTACACCGAAATGAATGATCAAATTCAAGATGCAGTTGGGGAATTGGTCAACATGATTTCCGGAGCCGCTCGCAAAAGATTAGAAGCAAACGGTTTCAGATTTACAGCTGGAATTCCGCATACGGTCACCGGGGAAGGACACACGATTGACCACTCAGTGCAAGGGGCTGTCGTAGTCATTCCCTTCAAAACGGAAGGAGGACTGTTTTACGTGGAGGCCTGCTTTACAGACAGCAATTAAAGAATCTCCCGTTTTCCCTTCCTCAACCCCTTCCAACATGCTTTTCATCAATTCTTTTTGTTGCTTATCTTTTCAGAAAATTCACATTCCTTGAGAATGGGACATTCAGGGCAATTCGGTCTTTGAGCCTTGCAGACATAACGTCCGTGAAGCACCAGAAAATGATGAGCATCTTTTTTCCATTTTTTAGGAACCACTTCCATCAACTGTTTTTCTACCTGCTCCGGTGTTTTACCTGAAGTGAGCCCTGTTCTGTTCGAAACTCTAAAAACATGGGTATCTACTGCGATTACAGGGTGGCCAAAAGCCGTATTGAGGATGACATTGGCTGTTTTTCTTCCTACTCCGGCCAGACTTTCCAATGCCTCTCGAGTCTTGGGAACTTCTCCTCGGTGATGCTCAATCAGCATTCTGCAGGTTTTGACAATGTTCTTCGCTTTCGTATTCGCCAGGCCAATCGTTTTGATCTCCGTCAGAATGCCTGCTTCTCCGGCCTCCAGCACAGCAGCAGGGTTCGGGTAATGTTCAAACAAATTTTCCGTGACTTTGTTGACCGATTTGTCTGTTGCCTGCGCACTGAGAATCACTGCAATCAGGAGTTCAAAGTGGTTACGGTGAAGCAGCTCGGTCACAGGTTCTGGAATGGCTTCATTCAGATTTCTGAATAGGCGAAGAGTTTTTCGATGGTTCATGAAAAATTATTCCAGAAAAGTGTGATGGATTGCATTGAGAGCTCTGATTGAATCAACTTCTGTGATGACACAGGAAATATTAATCTCAGATGCACCCTGGGTGATCATTTCAATATTGATCCCCTGGTCTGCCAGAGCTGTGAACATTTTTCCTGCCACTCCCGGGACGTGCTTCATGTTGTTTCCCACCAGACTGAGAATTGCTCGATCCTGAAAAACGGTAACACTCCCTAGTCTTTTAAGATCTTCTATCAGATCTCCAAGATCACTGCTTCGGTCTACCGTGCAGGAGATGTTCACTTCCGATGTTGAAACAAGGTCAATCACAACATTGTGTTTACTGAAGGTTTCATAAACTTTCGCCATAAATCCGGAAGAGTGAAGCATTCGATTAGAATAAATGTTGATGACCGTAATATTACCTTTTGTCGTTACAGCAATCGCAGATTTTCCGGAAGGACGGTACTGCGCTACGGTTTCTGCAGTTGGGATTTCAGGGAGGATCACAGTCCCTGGCCTTTCGGGATGAAAGGTATTTTTAATGCGCACCGGAACCGAATTAGCGATGGCACATTCCATCGTGAAGGGGTGCAGTACTTCCGAGCCAAAATAAGTCAATTCCGCCGCTTCATTCGGAAATATGTGGTCCAGCACTTTTGCCTTGGGAACTTTGTTGGGATCTGCTGAAAAAATACCGTCCACTTCTTTCCAAACCTGAAGTTCCTCTGCCCCCAGTTTTCCTGCCAGCAAAGCTGCAGTAAAATCTGTGTAGCCGCGTCCAACCGTCTTAATGATGCCTCCTTTGACAAATCCGAAAAACCCTGTCACAACAGGAATAGCCTTTGAATTTTCAGGGAGTTGATCTGACATCAGTTTCTGCAGAACCTGATTGAATCTTGGATTGAGACTATCAATCCCCTGTGGTCCTATTTCTGATAAATTTGTGTAAACCGCGTCCACGCCCCTGTCTCTCAGAATTCCGGCAAGGACCTGAGCTGACAATCGTTCTCCAGTGCCGACAATCAAATCCTGAGATCTGGGCGAAATTTCTTGAATAACACAGATCGCTTCAAGAAAAGATTTTAGGTTTTGTAGTTCTGAATGTATTTCCGTTTCAAGAAATGTGCGTAGACCTTTATTATTAATAACTTTTTCCAATACATCCACATGAGAACTTTCAATTTGGTCCAGAATTACAGAATAATCTTCACCAGTGAGCGCTTGTGCCCCTGCCTGAATCAGACGGCTGGTTGTCCCTTCGGATTTCTTGACGCTGCTCATGGCAGAAACGACCGAGACAACTGAATGCTGTTTCGCGGAATTTTGGATAATTTCTGAAACACCTAAGAGGCGTTCCGGGGTACCCAAACTGGTACCACCAAACTTTTGAACAATGAGTGACATAACCCTTTCAATATTATATTTTATGTACAAAACGACAGTTTATACAGATTCTTTTGCCTTAGAACCTTTAAAATAAACTTTCCTGAGTTTGTTCAACCTGGTGCATCACCAACAGAACAGAAGAAAAAAATGGATGAGAACAGACTTCCTTTGATTGGATTGACCGGAGGAATTGCCTCTGGCAAGAGTACCGTTTCCAAATACCTGCGTCAACAAGGATTTCATGTGATTGATGCCGATAAACTGGGTCATCGCGTCCTGGAACCCGGTCAAGCTTCATATGAACAGATCATTGAATATTTTGGAAAAAAAATTTTGAATTCTGACTCGACAATCAACCGCCGTGCTTTGGGAAATATCGTCTTCAATGATCCTGCACAACTGCAAATACTGAACAGGATCTCCCACCCCCTGATTCGGTCAATGATTTTACAGGAAATTGAAAAATTTGCTTCGCATTCTCGAGGAGGTTTGGTATTTTTAGAAGCGGCCATTCTGCTCGAAGGAAAAAATCTGCCTGCCTGTCAACAGATATGGGTGGTAGAGACAAAAGCCGATCATGCCATCACACGTTTACAAAATCGCAATCAGTTTTCAAAAAAAGAGGCTGAAGCACGGTTAAAGTCCCAGATAAACAACGAAACCCGCAGAAAATTTGCGGATGTTTTGATTGAAAACAATGGCAGCCATAGAGAACTTATTCTACAGGTAGATGCTGCATTGGATAGAATGAAACTTTAGTACAAAACATATACTTTTCCTATGTTGGCTACCGCTCTGATTATCGATGAATTTGCAGTAAAAGGAAGAGTCGGGCCCTTTTGGAGAAAAGTTTCCCCCATTGTTTTAAAACAACTTTCCCCCGTTCAAGTCTCTCAAACTCATGCAGAAAATTCGATTTCCCCTTTGCTTGAAGAAGCGATTAAAAATGGATACAAAAAACTGATCTTGGTCGGGGATCAATCTACGATGTTTGCAGGAATTAATGCTTTGATGCAGTTCCCGCAGGATTTGCGCAAACAGTTGGCCATTGGCTTGTGGCTCTTGAATGATTGGGAAATGCTTTTGTATTCCACGAGATTTTCAGGAAAGCTCGACTGCCTAATCAACATCTTAAAGGCTGCACACACCTGCCCTGTGGACTTAGGCAAAGTATCTCTGACTCGCGGAGATCAAAAACCGAAAATTCTGCACTTCTGGAGGCGCTGCGATTTTTCTTATATTGAGGGCTCTTCCCTGAAAAACAGCATTGTCATTCCGGTTCCCCCATTTTTGACACAACTGATTCCTTTTCGGATTTCCACCAAAGCTCGTTTGCAGATTGAACATCAAAGTTTTCACGCGGAAGGAGGACTCAATCTCCGTATTCTTCTTCACCCGGAAAGGCCACATTCGCTCAATGTGCTTCCTGAAACTTTAAAATCAACTCCAAAATTTGACTTGCTATGGCAAAGGGGGATTTATTCTAAGGGGGAGTGGATTCGTTTCCCGTGGATTACACTTGAAAAAAAAAGAAGTGGATTTGGAAAAACAGAGCAAAAGAACTGTCTTCTCGTCAAAATTCAAAGCGACAACGAGCCCCTGTCGTTACGACTCGATGGTCAGCGCCACCGCTGCACCAACGCCTATTTTGAAATCGTTCGGGAAGCCCTGCCAATAATTGTAAAAATGATCCCGGCACATTCCAAAATGCCGGCTAAATCCATTCTGAACCCTGCCAAGTCAAGTGGTGTAATTGCCAATCGAAAACCGTACAACAACGTGAAATCCTGAACAAAGCAGGAGGGTCACTTAGCCGTCCAGATGTAAGTTCTTGTGACTTTGTATTGCTGTTCAACAGGCAGTTCAGACTCTGTCATCTGATCCATTTTCAGCGTGATTGTGTAAATCGCGCGATAAGGAAGCTGTCTTCGCTTGAAACGCAGCGTGTCACCGAGATCCGATACATCATAGTACTGGACCTTCGGGTTGCTGGAAGTCAAGGTCACTTTATCTTTGCCAATCGTAAAAAAAACTTCTTCTTTCTGTTTCCTGTCCGCTGTCAGATAGTACTGGGTTTGCCAATTGAAACCTTCGAGTTTCGCATATTTTTTTCGAAGATCCGACTCGACTGGCTCTGATTTCAAAATACAAAATTTGCCGATTTCCTGATCTGTGAAGCCGCCTCGAAGAAATTTTGCCATTTCGAGTGAGCTGCAGACGATAGGCTCAGCCATCAGCAGCGATGCCTGAATTCCCCATATCAAAAGACTGACGAAAAATATCCGATACTTCATTTTAATTAGTCTCTTTTGGAGTTTTTTCCGGAGTTGACTGGAATGCTTCCCGAATCCTTCTGATTTTGCCGGCATTCAGTTCCCCGCAACTCAATTCAAGAAAGATACCTCACCGATTCAATCTCATTTAGAGAAGAGAGGCAGGATGTTCAAAACAATGTTTACGAGTCCAAAGATAAGCTGCTAATAATGAGTGTTTTCAAAACGTAGAGGTTCATTCAACCGACAGCTTTTCCCTGCGCAGGAGGATCTAGTAGTTTTTTATCCTGGGTTGTGAGGATTTTGGAACCCTTGTTGGATTTATCTGTGACTTGAGTGAGTTTTTTTGGCGTATCGTAGGTAAAACACTGACCTTCAATGACAGCTCCCTCATGGATGATCAGTTTTCCAGGGGGATTGGAAACATTTCCAACAATATGACCTTCTGAAAGTACTTCCAATTGATCTGAAGTGAATAAATTCCCTTCTATTCTCCCATTGACCGTGACGTTTGCCGCGTGAATCGTGGCAACAATGGTAGCTGAGGGTCCGATTGAAACTTCGCTTTGACAATCAATATCTCCATGAATTTCTCCATCAATCCGAATCGACCCTGTGCAGCGAAGTTTACCTTCAATTTTCATTCCGGTTCCAATATAGGTCGTAGCGTCTCCTTTCACGGTGGACGTCCCTTTTTTGCCAAACAAGTTCTTCTCCTGCTTCAAGGTGCGATTTTTGTTATTAGGTGCTTTCACCGTTCAAAAAAACGACGGAGGAATCATATTTTATACGAAAGATATCAATTCCAACAAAGATATCTATACATGAAAGAATGAGGAAGATGCAACTTCTTTTACGTAAAAAAACAGGTTTTTAAATCAATAGGATTATTATTTTATGAGAGACCTTGAGCATGCATTGAAAGCATGGTATTTCTCAGGAAAAACAATCACGAGACCAGCACTAAAAATCTATGGAGTTCATCTTACTATGGCAAAAAATATTACGCCGCGGAGCGAAAATTACTCAGAATGGTATCTCGATGTGATCAAAGCAGGGCAACTGGCCGATTATGCTCCAGTAAAGGGCTGCATGGTGATTCGTCCGACAGGATTTGCAATCTGGGAAGCAATGCAAGCCCAGTTGGACCGAATGTTCAAGGAAACCGGGCACGTCAATGCCTACTTTCCTCTGCTGATTCCACAACACTTTCTAGAAAAAGAAGCGGAGCACGTGGAAGGGTTCAGTCCTGAATGTGCGGTCGTCACACATGGCGGAGGAAAGGAACTGGAGGAAGCACTTGTGGTTCGTCCGACTTCCGAGACGATGATCGGTCACATGTATTCTCAATGGATCAACAGCTATCGGGACCTGCCGATTTTGATAAACCAATGGTGCAATGTTATGCGCTGGGAAATGAGAACTCGTTTATTTTTAAGAACTTCAGAATTTTTATGGCAGGAAGGTCACACTGCTCATGAAACTTATGAAGAGGCCCAGGAAGAAACCCTGAAGATGCTAAATATTTATCATCGGTTTCAGGAAGAATACCTGGCGATTCCTATGATCAAAGGAAAAAAAACAGAATCCGAAAAATTCCCGGGAGCCGATGCAACCTACACCATAGAAGCCATGATGCAGGATGGTAAAGCTCTCCAGGCATCAACTTCCCACAACATGAAACAAAACTTTGCAAAAGCCTTTGATATTCAATACCTTGATCGCAACAACGAACATCAATTTGCACATACGACAAGCTGGGGAAGTTCAACCCGGATGATTGGCGGATTGATTATGACACACAGTGATGATGACGGGCTGGTTCTTCCTCCACGTATTGCTCCAATTGCTGTGGTCATCGTACCGATTTTTAAAAAAGAAGAGGAGAAAACAGCCACCCTGGAATTTGCAGATTCAATTGCGAAAAAACTTTCTGAACACCTGGATCCTCTCCGCGTGAAAATAGATTCTCGAGAAATGCGTCCTGCGGACAAATTTTATCACTGGATTCAGCAGGGAGTCCCCCTCCGGATCGAAATCGGCCCCCGGGATGTAGAAAAACAAGCAGGAATGCTCGTAAGACGTGACAATCGCGAAAAGCAATCCGTTCCCATCGAATCCATCGCTCAATCCGTCATCACAATTCTGGATGACATTCAGACTAGTCTCTACAGAAAGGCCCTCGCTTTTCGAGAAGAAAATACAAGAACTGTGACTGACTATGAAGAATTCAAACAGATAATCCAGGAAAAAGGCGGATTCATTCGTGCTCACTGGAATGGTTCTGCCGAAGTGGAAAGCAAAATCAAAGAAGAGACCAAAGCAACCATTCGCTGCATTCCTCTTGAAGATGATCCAAAACCCGGTTCCTGCATCGTCACAGGAGAAGCTTCCGCACAGGAAGTTATTTTTGCCATTGCCTATTGATACTGCTTGCAGAAACTAGAATCCATTGGCAATGGCTTCACTGCTCTCCGTCTACCAGACTTTCACCCGGAGGAAAAAAATACAGGGCGAACCCCCAGAGGCATAGTGTTTCGCTTGCTTCTCCAACAATGTCTAAATCAAATTGCTTTCAAAGCGGCCACCGTGTGACCGGGTTCAGGGCGGTCCTTATAGTCTGGATTGACTTCAGCATAGCGAATAATCCCTTCCTGATCGATAATGTATCGAGCGGGCATGGGAAGTTCCCAGGCATCATGCTGATTGGTTTCAGGAAAATTGTTTCCCATTTCTTTATAGACTTCCACCAAATAATCGGGAAAACTGAACGTGATTCCAAATTTCCTTGTCACATTGTTGTTTTGATCCCACAATATATCGAACGTCAACCCATGTGCTTCGATCATTCGCTTATTGGTTTCTTCTGACTGCGGTGAAATGGCCACCATTGTTACTCCCAGGCTTTTAAGATCGTCCTGAATTTCCTGCAAAGCTACCAGCTCTGCGTTGCAGTATGGTCACCACTTTCCCCGGTAAATTGTCAACACCACCTTTCCTTTAGACAACAAAGCTGAAAGGTTGACATCTTCTCCATTTTGGTTTTTCAGGGTAAAGTCCGGAGCTTTCGTTCCAACGTTCAGTATTTTGTCCATAATCCCTGAGTTTTGAAGTTCTTCGATGGACCTCCCCATTAAGGCTCTTCTTTCTGGAGGATGTTTGCTTTTGGAACGTTCTTTGATCGCATCCAATTTTTCTTGTAGGCTCATTTTCTATTCTTCATTTGAGGTTAACACAGATAGACCATTCCTAATCTTTCCAAAATGATCGTTTAAAAAAAATCCAAAATGCTAGTACAGCAGGGAAAGGGCGCTATCAGCAATATTTTGTAAAAATACGCGATTGGGTTTCAGATGGGACAATGATCGCATTCCCACTGTCATTCCAAGCATCGCCTGGGCTGTCCTGCGAGGATCAAGATTGGGGGAGATAGACCCATCCGCCTGTCCCCGACAAATTTGAGTGAAGAGCAAATTTTCTGTTTTCAAAAGGCTTTGCGCCACTGCTTTCCTAATTTCAGAGTGATGGTTTTCAACATCTTTTAGCGTGTTTATGATAAAACATCCGCTGGGAGTTGCTCCTGAAACGCTTTTTTCTACCAAAGATTGAAACCATGCCTGAATCGCTTCAATGGGAGGCAAATCGTTTCTCATTTGTTCCAACCGTCTGCTTTCATAGAGTTCCAGACAACGAAAAAAAAGCGTTTTTTTATCTTTGAATGTTGAATAAAGGCTGCCCCGGTGAATTTTCATTCCATCGATTAAGTTTTGAATTGATGCTCCCGCATAGCCTCGTTTCCAAAAGACTGCGATAGCTTTTTCAAGAACTTCCTCTTCATCAAATTCTTTTTGACGCGCCACTCTTTTCTCCCGGCAAATTTCCCAATTCTGATTCCTGCAGAACTTAAAAACACCTCAATCAAGTACTCTATTTTGAATGATCGTTCAAGTAATAATTGAAAGGCAGCAAGCTTATAACTCCCAGGGTCCCCCTTTTGATCAGGATTTTATAAACAAGGCTTTGAATTGGATGTTGTATTATGGAACTCTGGGATTCAATATAGAGCGGTCAGCAATTGCGACCATCATCAAAACCGTTCCGCAGAATGTGTAGACTGCCATCCCAAGCACTGTGGATTCGATGGACATTCCCCAGTCCATCAAAGCACCCATGATAACAGGACCCAACGCAGAAGCGAACACTCCAAAGGCAGAAACCAGACTCTTTATTGCTCCCAAATGATCAATTCCATAAATTTCCGCCCATAAAGCCGAGACGGCAGTGTGGGCAATCCCGATAGAAAATCCAATCAGGGTCAAATAAACCCAAGCAATCCATCGGTTGTCAAAACTTGCAACAACAAGCAATCCTAATGTCAACGGAATCAACATAAACGGAACGAGTCGAAAAGCTCCGAATCGATCAACAAGCATTCCTGAAAGGAGAGAAAGAGAGACGCTCGCCAAGGCAAAAACCACGTAGCTGCCCGTAATCCACGAGTGACTCCATCCTTTGGCATCAGCCAAATTCAAATTGTGAAAAAACAGCCCGGTCAAAACAAGGGCGGGTGCGACCACACCTGGAAGTAAAAGGTAGAAACGGGGATCGTGCAAAACTTCAGAACGGGTTCGGCTAATGGAATTTTCCTTTGCAGCAGCATTTGCCTGCTCTTCCAAATGTTGATGGTGCCGTTCCGTCTGACCTTTGAGCAGCCACAGTGCAACCGGGATGAGGACAACAAACAGGAAGATTGCAATTCCTCCATAAGACCAACGCCAACCTATGAAAGATATCGACAGAACTGCCAAAAAAGGAAGCGTGGCCTCACCTGCTGAAAAACCAAGGGAAACCAAAGCAATTGCACGACCTCGACTGGCATCAAAATAGCGGGCCATACTGGTGATTGCAATATGACTCAGCAGCCCCTGCCCTGACTGTCTCAATAGAAAAATTGCAATTGTCAACATGAAGATCCCGTTAGCAAATGCCATGGATATGCATGCGCAGATCATCAAAAGACAGACCATAACCGTATAGTGTCTCAAATCCAAACGATCGATCTGTTTTCCTGTCCAGGGCAGCAGCGCGGCACTTGCAAGCGTTCCGACCATGTAGATCGTTCCCCAGGTGGTATGACTCAAGTCGAATTCTACCTGTATGCCTGGTCCAAAAATCCCGATGAAATAGGTCTGTCCAAAACTGGAGGTGAGGGCAGTCAGAAAACCAAAAGTTACAAACCTGCGATGGGCATTAACAAAACGGAGGTATGAAGCAAGCAGCATCAAATTCCCTGAGGTTCTGTCGTTAACGAAGGTGCTGGAGCTGATTCTTTTTTTGGAGGCGTGGCCGCGAAAAAACAAAGGCAGCCGAGCAGGGCGGCACAGGCGATGATGCTGAATGCGATTTCGTAATTTCCGAACTTATCGACGAAATAACCCGAAAGTATAGGTCCTCCCATCATCCCCAACATTACTACAAGAGAAGAGATCCCAATGATTTTTCCAAAAGATGCCGGTCCAAAATATTCTGCACGGATTGCAACCATCAGAGGCCCCCTGACTCCCCATGCCATTCCGTGAAACACGACAAACAGACCGACCATAAACAGATTGTTTGCAAATGCCAAAACCGTCAGGCCGAAGGCATGGGAAACCATGCATGCCATACAGATATAGCGCTTATTGAAACGATCACCCAGTATACCACCGACAAATTGGCCTAAAAATTGAAAACCCGTCATCGTTCCAAATATAACACCGGCGATAGTGAGCGAATAGCCGAGGCCTTTTGTCAGATGCGGGATGCAATGGACAAGGATTGCGCCAACAGTGAGCAATGCCAAACCATGCCCCGCAGAGATGAGCCAAAACGAATGAGTTTTCAGTGCCTGCTTCCAGGAGAGTTGCACAGTCTGCCCGTTCTTTTTATCCCTGCCTTCTTTGTTTTCCTCTTTGTCAGGGTCCAATCCATCTGGATTCTCACCAATATGTGATGGACGATGATGAATCATTTGTGCGAGGGGAATTCCGAGCAGCAAAATTATGATTCCGGAAAAAATCGCCATTGTCCGCCATCCGTATCGTTCAAGACCGAATACCAGCAAGGGGACACTGAGTCCACCGACGGAGAATCCCATCTGTGCAAATGAGATTGCAGAAGCACGGTAGCGGTCAAACCAGTTGACAATAGCTACCATCAGCGTAAAAAAACCGCCCAGACTGGCACCCAAAGCGATCATGAAGAAGGAAATGTAAAACGTCAGAATTGAATCGATCTGGCTGAACATGATGAAGCCCAGACCAAAGAATGCAAGTCCGATAGTCAGTATAATCCTCGGTCCAAAGCGATCCACCATCCAACCCTGAAGAGGACCAAGAATACCTGATTCAACACGGGTTAAGGCAAAAGCACCTGAAAGAATCGTCATGCTCCAACCGAAATCTTGATGCAGCAGTACCGTGTAGGCACCGTAGGATTGTACCCAAAGCACCCCCCCCAACCATTGAATGCCGAAGGCAGAAGCGACAATCCACCAACCGTAAAAAATTTTTCCCTGAGGACGAAACCGTTGGTTTAAATGGTGCCCGAGGAAATGAAACATTTTCGTTGTTTATTGAAGTTATGAGTAATTGGAATTGCTTACAATTGACTGGTGGTTATCCAGCCGAGAGCCGTGAAATGTTTCGAAATCAACGATAAAATTCTACCGGACCGAAGAATATTTTTTAAAGCATGGAGCTCGTTGTTCTGTCTATTTTTCCCAGTGAATCTTATCTTGTTAAATCTTAATCGATTTATTCAGACTAACAAGGTCTGGGTACCTGGAGGAGAATATAAGAGGGAGCAAGACTTAGCCAGGGACTTCATCAAAAGCGGATTTTCCGCTGTAGGTATTTATTGATTCTTATTCAATGAGGTGACAGAAGATTCAAAACATTAGATTCATGCAAACATAAAAAACTGATTTTTCGATAACTTGGCATTATCCATTGTCAGGATTACATTTGTCAAGAAGAATTCTCACGAGATGCAGAAATGGGTATCGGCAAAAGCTCAGGGAGTGAATTTCAATCGACACGAAGGATAACCCCCCCGCGACGCCGGTCGCCTTCCCCATCCATTGTTTCTCCTCGACGAAGTATCGCATGAACTCCGCCAAAATAAAGGGATTGTTTTTCCCAGGGCAGCATTTTAATCAAAGAGCGGGGAGCCCGGACTTCTTTGCACAATCCAGGCTCCAGATTACATACACCATCTATCCAGTGAAGACGGGGAGCACTGACTGCTTCAGTAATCTCAAGTCCATGATCGACCACATAATGAATCACCTGGGCAATCATTGATGGAATCCGTCCTGCCCCTCCGCTTCCCAGAACCATTTCCGTTCGTCCTTTGTGATCAAATACCACAGTCGGAGACATCATAGACCCGAGGCGGACATTTTCTTCCCAGGAATGAATTCCCCCGGGCAGCAACGCGGATTCCCCCAGCATATTGTTGAGGAAAATCCCTGTATTTGGAATAAAATGACCGCATCCTTCGCCATTGGATGTGGAAATCGCCGCTGCATTACCATCTCCGTCCATGATGCTGATGTGGCTCGTTCCTCCAATTTTGGTGCTGTGCGTCTTCACAGGGGAATCTGAATCGGGAAACCATCTGGCCAGCTCCTTGGCCAGGCCGCCGGGCGTTCGAGGAATCGTATCGAGAACGGAACAAACTTCCATCAATCGTTCTACGTGTTCTCTGCCTGAGGGAGCATAATTCACAGATCCTTTAGTTTCCAGCAGCTTCAAGGCGATTGCAATCAGACTGCCGCCGAGACTGGGAAGCGGATTGGTCACTATCCGACGATCACGAAAAAAAAATTCCAGCGGTTTGTGAATAGAGACTCGATATTCCGACAAATCCTTTTGGGTGAGATGACCTCCCTTTTCTTTATTGATCGCTAAAAGGTGTTTTCCGACTTCTCCTTGATAGAAAGCATCAGCTCCTTCACGGATCAGCATTTCGAGACACTCTGCCAACTCCGGCATATACATCATGTCACCTTCACCAAGAAGCTGGCCATTCCGCCAAAAGACAGGAGAAGATTTGCTCAATGCAAGTATTGGTTCAAGCAAATGAAAATCGTGATCTTGAGAATGGTCAACCACAACCCCCTTGCGAGCAAGTTCGATCGCAGGTTCAGCAAGGATTCCCATCGGGAGACTGGCGAGATCCGAATGCATTTTGAATATTCCAGCCACACTGCCTGGAACTCCAACAGAACCCATCCCTACATGAAAGGTCTCTTTGGCCGTTCCGAAGTCCAGTTCAACAGGAAGGAATTCGATTTCTTCAATAGGACGTTTGTGCTGCGGAGTCTGCACAAAAAAATCATAGATGAGCGCAGTCCCGTCATTTTTGCATGCTGCCAGGAAGGCACCACCACCGACGGAACTCATACCGGGTTCTGCAATAAAACTGGCCATAAAAGCGGAGATGGCGGCGTCAAATGCATTGCCTCCAGCCCGCAGTGCAATCGCCGCTGCTTCAGCCGTAGCTGGATGTCCAGTGGCTATCAACCCTTTTGTTTTACCCATTCTTTTTCTAACATTAAGTTTTTGTATTTCTTCAAAAATTCGTCGCGAAAGGACTCAAAAGATTTCCTCCATCTTATTAACGATGAATCGCCTGTCTGTTTTAAGCAATTCAGGCAAAGCGCATTGCACAATCACCATCGCCGGAATACAATTTTCCAAAACCGTGTTTCACCTCGCTCTTTATAGAAAGACGATTCCGTAAAGAGATCGTGCAGCAATTAGAACATTCTGGCATTGAAAAAACACTGGAAAAGCTGGAATGGAACAGAGTTAAATGAGTGCTCATTCCTTCGTTTAGCGGAAAAATCTCAAGGGCTGTAACTATGAATAAAAAAAGATAATCTGTTAAATATAGAATTTAAATATACTTATTCTAACAATTTGTGGAAGACTTTTTTCTCCAGTTTTAAACACCCAAGCCATGTACTGAAAGTACGGGGTTTCTCCTTCTACCGCATTATCGCAATCCGAGGTTTTTCCACTTCCGGATCTAAATCGATATATTCATTTCCATTGACCTGA
Organism: SAR324 cluster bacterium; assembly: GCA_015231825.1. GTDB lineage: Bacteria > SAR324 > SAR324 > SAR324 > NAC60-12 > JADGAV01. The sequence continues at coordinate 427,893 of JADGAV010000001.1, read as the reverse complement.
TGAATAGCCCGAACTCCCTGTGAGCGTTCAAGATCGACTTTGCCCAAATCCAGGCGAAAAGTCTGGAGTGTCCCCCGGTTTCTAATTTCAAAAAGAGCGGGCTCGAGTTCATATAGTTCTGTTGAGATAAAACCTCGAACAAGTTGTACATATTCTGAAGGATATATCATGTATAGATCCTGCTGCTGAACCCAGTCCAAAACTTGTTCCAATGACTGCATTGATGCGACTTTTTCCGCTATATAGAAGTGGTAATAGACATTGACGGGAGCAAGACGAATCGGCGAGTTTGTGTTTTCAAAAGTTTGAATCACGTTGCGGAAGCCGTGAAATTTTGCAGTCCACAAAGCCGTGTAGAGATTTTCATTGGAGGCACTGGTAAATATCTGCCACCTTTTTCCAGCCGGTCGCATCAGGGGGGCCACAGTGGTGTAGGAGGGATAGTCATTGTCTTTCCTCGAATCGCCGCCATTCAAATGATCCTTTCCGAAATTCTCAACGCGAACCAGTGCTTCTTCCGGAGGAGTGGTGTCTCCGGACCAATAGACCAATTTAACCTGTTTATCTGAAGGAAGCAAATGCTCTTCAATCCATTCAATCGATTCATCAATTTCCCGTTCATATCGAAATGCGCCCAGTGGGGCGTATGCAGAACTGCGGTTCCAGCGCTGCCATTGATAGGGATGTGTATAGGTATGGGTTGCCGCTTCCACATTGGGTTGAGAAAAAATCTCGCGGGCAATTTCAATGAATTTCGGATTTCCCCACCAGTCAGGATCAATATCACCCACAACCACTGAAACACCAATAGGAATCCCGGGGAATTTCTGAATGATTTTCTCTAAAATCACTTCAGCAGCGATCTTTTTATATTGAACCGATGAAATACTTCGAAAGCCGTCACCGTCGATATGCGAATAGAAAATACGTTTTCCCTTGATAGTGGTCACGTCGGGTATTGGAAATTTGGATTTGAGAAGGGACTTCATCAAAAGAAAAGGATTGATTTTCCATTTTTTTCTGAAAGGCGGTGCTGCTTCACTGAAAAGTAAATAACCAGGAGCAACCATCCCTCCCTGGGGACTGGTCATCACCATGATGCTCTCGCTTTTTTTATCGAGCCAGTACTTTACTGTTAAATATGACTTAATGTTCACATTTAAGGGGCGAAACAAGTCATACCAGGGAAACGGAGGTCTCAGCAAATGTTCAAATTCGACCATTTCAGAGATTTTGTTCACCAACTGAATCCGATTGGTTTTTGAGCGAAAGCTATTTCCAAATTCGAGACCAATTGCTCGATAAAGTCTTTTTTTGAGCGATAACAAATTTCGGAGATTGTCTTCGATTCCGGGATATTCCAAAACGAGAAATTTGCGACCCTCTTTGACTTGCAATTCTACCCAGGGGACGTATTTTTCCGGATTTGGTACGGTTATATCGAATCTAAACCAGCTGATCACCATGGCATAGCGTTTCATAGTTTCAGCATCCGGTAGAGGATGATTGCGTATATCCAGCTGTTCTACAAGATAGCCCATATGATTGAGCACTACCGCCAGATTTTGCTGGATCGGATTTACCTCTCCATCATGAGAATCAAATTCCTCAACTCCTTCATTGTCAGAAAGCAGACGAGGCTTTTGCTGCTGACTGTCGTAAATCCCCAAAACATAGCGGGGGATTGAGGAGTCGGCCGAGAGATCTGAAAACGGCATCAGTAAAAAGCTGACAAGTATTAAAACTCCTCCCACCGTGCCCTTCTTTGTCCCTACTTTTTTCTGACCAATTCCGCACACAATTTTAATTTTCATAAAAAGCAGCTGCAATAATAGGAATAGAAATATTTCCAAAGTACGATGTTTTTCTTTGAAAGCATACCAGGTTTTACTTCCCAATGCTGTCAACCGGACCAGAGAGAAGGCACCCTGCTCAAAAGAAACGCCACGCGCCCTCATAGGTCTTGACTCATCCATCAAAGCGAGGCACATTTCTAAAGATATGCTCATGTCACCAAAACCATCAATTGTGTTCCATGAAACCTTATCTTTTGACAGCTTTTATCTGGATCTGTTTGACACTCTCTAGCGAAGGCAGTGACTTTCCGGATAAAATGATTTTGATTCCCCCAGGTGATTTCCGAATGGGGCGAACGGAGGTCGAATCAGCAAAAGTTGCTCCGCAAGAAGAAGGGGATTCCTATACAAAAAAACTGTTCAAACCGATTCCCGAAACTCCAATTCATGATGTTTCCCTGCCTGCATATTACATGGATTCTCATGAAGTCAGCAACCAAGAATTTCATGCATTTGTAAATAAAAATCCAGAATGGAATATCATTTATGCCCGTGGAAAACAAGGAAAGGCTGACCGGAACTACCTCCGACACTGGGATTCAATAATTCCTCAGGCCTCTTCAGGAGAGTCTTTCCCGGTAGTATATGTCTCCTGGTTTGCCGCTGATGCCTATTGCCGTGCACACGGAAAAAGGCTTCCCACGGAAGCGGAATGGGAACGGTCAGTCCATGTTTCTGCTTCTGCAAATTCCAAAATTTCTGTCAAGTCCATGAAATCAAAATCCTGGTTTTATTTCAACTCTTTGCAAACAACTCATCCGGTACAGAGTAAAACTCCAAATACCAGGGGAATCTTCCATCTGCAGGGCAACGTTTGGGAATGGGTTCAGGATTGGTACCATGCGAAATACTATTCAATAGCTCCCTATCAAAACCCGTCAGGACCCCGGTCCGGAATCGGTAAAGTGATTCGGGGAGGAGGCTGGAATGATGGAATAGAACGTTTGCAGGCTACGTCTCGAGATTATGCCAAGCCCCATTATGCTGTTCAGGATATCGGCTTCCGATGCGCCCGTTCTTCCAAGCCGCAATAGAAGCAAAACTCTGGCAAAATTCCGGCACTATTATAGTGGCAAATCACCCAATTAAGTTTTTACTTTCTTACATGTCCTCGAATTCATTCACTTTTGGAGACAACAATGAGCGACCGCTTTGGCCCTCGGGGCGTATTTAGTATTTTAATCCCTCTGCAAAATGCAAACATGCAGCCTGAATATGAACTCATGCGCCCTCCGGGGATCAGCAATCAAATCTATCGCTTTGACCTCTCAGATCACAGCAGAGTCGCGGAAGCCGTTCTCCAATCTGTACCCGGGTCCTTGCTTTGCTGGCCCGATTTGATCATTTGCGGAAACTCTATTGAAATGCAGAATTGGTCCCTTGAAAGACAGCAGATCTATCGAGGACAATTGGAGGAAAAAGCTCAGGGGACCCCAATCATCACAGCAACTGATGCCTGCCCTGCTGCACTGCACAGCATCAACGCAAAACGAATTGCGATTCTTTCTCCAATGTCGGAAGTCCAGTCCAAAAGTGCTCAAGCATATTATGAAAGTCTTGGTTTCGAGGTTCCCTATACCACCTGGCTCAAAGTCAAAAAATCTGAAGAAATCATCCATATTACTGTTGAACAGATCCTTGCGGCTTTTCAGGAAATCGACCACGATGATGTCGACACCTTTCTACATCTTGGAGGAGCATTGGGGATTGTTGGTATGATTGATGAATTGGAAGCAAAACTGGGGAGGCCTGTTGTTTCGGTCAATGCCGCAACCTATTGGTACTCCCTTCGCCAGCATGGTATTCAGGACGTCCTTCAGGGTTTCGGACAGCTTCTGAAAAAAACAAAAACTCGCTCACTGTAGAAAAGAAAAAAATTACCCGCCAAGACCTTCAGCCGGCAAAACCGAATTTCCAAACCGATGAAAAAAATTGATTTTAAAAGGTGGGATGTGATGACTGCAGTTATTATAACTGGGGTCTGGGGGGGGTTGGCGACCTATTGGTCCTATCCTCAAATCAAAGATCAGTTATTCATTCAAGAAAAAGAAAAAAACTATGCTGAAGCCTCATCACTCCTCGTAAAAATGCTTGATGAGGGAATGCTCGCCTCGTCGCCCGAACGAATTGAGCAGCTGGCTCAGACTTATCTTTCTGCAGGAGAAACTGAAAAAGTTGAAGCACTCTACAACAATCATAATCTACCCGACAGTTATTTCAGAAAAATCATAGAAAGTTACCGCGAAAAGCGTGACCAACCCAATCTCCTCCGAATGCTGTTGATCCAGCAGAAACGAACTCCCGAGAATCCCAAACTGCGGGAAGAAATCGCTCAACTTCACCAATGGCTCAAAAATGATGAGGCAGCCATCCAGCAATTGCAGAAAGGAATTCAGCAGTTTCCTGAACAATACGAACTATATGAACCCCTGGCCCAAATTTATTTTCGTTTGAATCAAGAAGATCAGGCTTTTGCTGTTTATCAACAACGTGCACAGCAGTTTAATCGGGCAGAACTCTGGGAAGAATTATCCGACGCGTACCTGTGGAAAAAGAATGCAAAACTCGCAGAAGAAGCGCTGCTCCAGGCAGTGGCACTGGAGCTTTCTTTGAAGAATCTGGTTCGATTGGGCCAATTTTATCTTTCTCAAAACAGAAATAAAATTGCCGTATCGACATATCTTCGTGCAGTCAGGTTTTTTGAACAAAAATCTGAATGGTCAGACAGCGAAAAACTGCTGGCATTGCAAAGTTATGATTTCCTGAAATTGAATGATAAATCAGCGGCTCTCTTGCCTTCGCTGCCTCTTTCCTCCATTCCGGAAGATAGGCTGACTTTTTACTTTTACCTCGCAATCCGCGCCGAAGTCCCGGAAACGGTCAATGCATTATTTGATCGCTTGTCAAAGAATCCGCCCGAAAATTTTGCCCGGATTGATTTGGACTACGCTCTTTTCAGCCGAAATCCTCAGAAATTACAAGGGATCCTGGAAAAATTAGCTGAGGCAGGGAAATCGAAACAAGCTGATTGGGAGCAACTTGCCGCCCTTGCTTTTGAAACGAGGCAACCCCAAATTGTCAGGACAATTCTACAAAATGGGCGCTTGCCTGTTTTCTTCTGGAAAGAGTTGGGCAACCATTATTTTGAGCATGAGCAGACGGAAAAGGGGTTGGAAGCACATATCCTTTATGCAAGAAAAGCCAATACCATAGAAACCTGGAGAGAGCTCATCAACCTGCATTTTTTTAAAAATAGAGATCAGGAAGCCCTGAATCTTTTTCGTCGGGAAATTGCTGAACGCTACAATCAAGGCCCTCTCTGGAAGGAGCTGGCAGAGCTTTATTTTTGGAAACAGAATTTTCCGGAAGGAGAAAACGCATTAAAACGAGCCATCCAGATGAGTCCCCAATTGGAATGGATGATTCTGCTGGCACAACATTTTGAAAACAGACAAAATTTAAGCAGCGCAGAAGAGTGGTATCAAAAGGCAATTTCCCAACATACGAATCAAAAAGAGGGAAATTTCAACTTAGTCCGGTTCTACATCCGCAACAACATGGCCCCCAAAGCATCACCGATCATGAGAAAAATTCAAAGTGATGCTGCGCTACAAGGTCATCCATTGAGCATCGAAGAAAAATTAGAAGCCATTCAGATTTTTCGTTTTTCCAGGCAAAGCGAATGGGCATTGGAAACACTCTCCGAGCTTCCTCCTGAGGAATTGCCAAAATCGAGTCTTCCTGATTTTTTTAATTTGGCATTCTATGAAAAAAAGTTTTCTCTGGCACGAGTGATATTGATCGAGTGGGGAAAAAAACCGCACTCTCCTTATTGGGAAAAAGTGTTGGAATTTGCCTCGCAGGTTCCTCTCTCCCCCGATCTCGAGACAGGACTTCTCGAGTTTGTCGAAAATTCAAAAAATCTGAAATCTGTTCAGCAGCTGGCTCAATATTTTGAAAACACAAAACGTATGTCAGAAGCGGAGCAACTTTACAAACAGGCCATTATTCTCAGCAAGAATCTTAAAACTTCACAACTGGATCTAGCCGGGTTTTATATCCGCAACAATTTTTTAGAAAAAGCCGTCCCCGTGATGCGGTCCGTACAGCAGCAAAATCAGTTATCCGTTCAAGAGAAGCTGAATGCGTTGGATTTATACAGTTGGACCAGTCAGACCTCGCATGCTTTGTCGACTCTCAAAACTATTCCAACTTCAGAACTTCCCCTCTCCAAATTGCCAATTTATTTCGATCTGGCCTTTTTCGGGGGAAATTATCCACTGGCCGAAACAATCCTCAACGAATGGGGAAAGAACCCATCAACTCACTATTGGCAGAAAGTACTCGCATTTTCTTCACAGTCAAATTTAGACCCGTCGCTTGAAAATGCTCTGAGGACGGTCGTTGAGGAATCAAAAAATCTTCAATGGATACAAGAACTGGCGGGATACTATGAAAACAACAAACGCCTTTCCGATGCAGAGCATTTTTACAAAATGGCGCTTGCGTTTAACGATGGCAAGGCGAATCAACTGGCTTTGGCGAATTTCTATATTCGCAATAGCTTGCTGGATAAAGCAGTACCGGCAGTGATCCGCGCTCAACAGCAGTACACATTTTCTCTGCAGGAAAAACTGGACAGTCTGGATTTATTCCTCTGGACAAATCAAAACAAACTGGCACTTAAAACTCTCTCCCAAATTCCTCTGGAAAACCTTCCTCAATCTAAAATCCCCAATTACTTCGATCTAGCCTTCTTTGCGAGGGACTACCCAATGGCTCATAGCTTGCTGAAGGAATGGAGTAAATCTCCTTCTCAGCAATATTGGCAGAAAATGCTGGATCTCGCGTTGCAGACCCCTCTGGAGCCAGAATTTGAAAAACTTTTACGTAGAAAAGTGGAGAAATCTGGAAACTCGCTATGGTATCGGCAGTTGGCACAATACTATGAAAAGGCCAATCAACTGACCGATGCAGAATATTTTTACCAGATGACTGCCGATAGCCAAAATAAAAAAGAAAGTTTGCTGGCCTTGGCAAAATTCTACATTCGGAACAGTCAACTGAACAAAGCGGTTCCGGTAATGATAACCGTTCAAAGCCAGTTCAAACTGACATTTCAAGAACAACTGGAAGCACTGGACCTCTTCATCTGGACCAGCCGAAGTGAGGAGGCTTTAAAAACACTTTCTGCAATTCCTCCAGAAAGAATCTCCCAGGAAAAGCTTCCTGTTTGCTTCGATATTGCCTTTTTTGGAAAAAACATTCCATTGTCAAAAAAAATCCTCAAAGAATGGGGAAAAACTCCATCGCAAGTCTACTGGGAGAAAGTACTTTTATTTTCACGGCTATCGCCTCTCGATGAAGAACAGGAAAAAGGGCTTCGTATTTTTGTGAGAACTGCCAAGAATTTAGAATGGACTCGAGAGCTTGCACAATCTTACGAAAGCCAAAATCAAAATGAAAAAGCCGAAGAATATTTTCAATTGGCAGCTTCTTTGAATCCCGACCTTAAAGCCGGAAAATGGGAACTTGTTCAGTTTTACCTGAGAGCGGGGAAACTGCTGCAGGCAGTCCCAATCATGCAGAATCTTCAAAAAAGTTATGACCTGACGTCAACAGAACAAATGCAGGCATTGAGCCTCTACCTCTGGACCACCCAGCTGGACCCGGCAGTTGCAACACTTCCCAAGGTTCCACTTCAAGAACTCCCTCAGGAGAATTTGAACACTTATTTCGATCTTGCCGTTTTTGGAGGAGATTTAGAAAGGGCTGAAGATATTTTGACTCGTTGGTCCCAAAACCCATTTCCTCCGTTCAAGAAAAAACGCTTGGCCTTTGCGATCATGAGAGGACAAACAGACGAAGCGCTGACCATTGTCTCCCAGGAAATAAAAGAACAGGGAGAGACCATCGATTTGCTGGAGCAGCTCTATCAAATATTTGCATCAGATCAAAACCAGCAAGGACAAATCAGCACCATAGAAAAAATCCTTCAAAGAGTTCCGGACAATCCTGACTGGTTGAATCGGGCTATCAATTACTATCGTTTTCATCAGAAATACGACCGCGCTTCTTCCTTTCTCACTCAACTTTTTGAAAGGAATCCGCTTCCCGCTATTCGTAAACCTCTGATCTGGGCACTGCTGGCCAATCGATCAGAAATAGAAGCCAAGCGCCTATTGCTGGAAACGCCCAAAGACGAATGGGACAATGAATTTGAGCAGCTGGCATTGGATATCGGATATGCACTCGAAGACTTACCCCTGGTGGCCGAAAATCTTCAGAAACGTTATCAGCGCCAGCATGATTTAGAAGATCTGACAGCCCTGGTGGCTTTGTTTGGAGTCATGAAAGAGCTGTCACTGGAACTTCGATATTCGGAAGAGTTGTTTCGTGTCCGACCCGATTTTGACAATCATTCTCACTATATTGATGTCCTTTTCCGAGCCAGAAAAACAAAATTGGCAAACCGAGAACTGACGAAACTGGCAAAAAAGGCAAGAAGTTTCGAAGAAATCAAAATTATTGCTGAACTTGCAGAAAACAGGAAAGATCCGACTCTTGCTCTCAATTCTTACCACCGTCTGCTCGAATGGGAACCCGATGCTCAGGAGATTTTGAAAAATTTCGGACGATTTTTGGCAGATCATGAAAAATACCCGGAGGCCATTGCGGTTATGGAACGTTATCTTAGGCTGGAACCAGAAGATTTAGAGGTGCTTCACCGCATAGCACTTCTCTATCCTGTCAGCGGTTTGATAGAAAAGCAAAGCCTGTTTTTCGAAAAACTGGTCAATCGCTTCCAAAGCAAAAAGGATCTGCAACTCATAGAAAAACAACTCTTTGCTTCTGGACTGGCCTATACCGGGAACCCTAAGAAAGCAGTCAAAATCTATCGCCAAATTTTAAAAGAAACCTCCGGTGACATTCAAGTATTTGAGCAATTTACAGGACTCTTGTTTCAAATTAAAGAATACGAAACCCTTTTAACAGAACTAAAAAATCCTCTTTCAGAAACTCTGGACAAGGAGCAATTCTTCCTTTTTAAATCTTCCGCACAAAAAGCGCTGGATCGAAAAACCGAGGCCATCCAAACCCTTAAAAACTGGGTGCAGAGTTCCCCCCGAAACGAACAAGCATGGATCGATCTCGCATATTCGTATTTGGCAATCCGCAACTACAATTTGGCAGAAAAGGCCTTTCAACAGGCTCGGGGAATTGCCGAGGAGAAAATACGGCAATGAAACACTTCTACTTCATGATTCTGTTGCTATTCATTCCGATCTGGACATGTGCTCAAGAATCCAGCTTTGTGAATTCAAGAGATCATGGAATCTGGAACGATCGCCCCGAAGTACTTAAAGATTACATCCGATTCATGCGGGAGCGGACTCCTTATATTGAAGTTTTTCATGATTACCGCGAGCGTTCCAACGAGGACAGTGAGAGACTTGTGCATGCCAGAATGCTGTTCTTGAACTCCTCACAGCTTTTTTATTTTGCAGAGGCCGAACATTGGTCTTATCAGAAAAAAGCACTGGTCACCGGACTCCTTTCAAATCAAAACCAACTTACCGCTGAAGAACAGGCTCAAACCGTGGTCAATCCTGACGGAAATAAAAATACTGTACGGGTCGGAGTGAAGAAGGAAACAGAAAATGCCTCTGAAATGGAATTCTGGTTGGTCCAACATCAACCGATAACCGGCGCAGAAGTTCGCTTTTCCAGTTTTTGGGAACCTTGGCACTGGGATATTCAGGGAGCCTATCAAATCCCCTGGAAAGCAACCATCACCAGCCGAGTTCTGGAGGGATCTATTCAGCGCGGCATTTTGTCACTCACTCGAATATGGAGAGAAGGTCGTTGGCGTCTCCATTCGGAAACCGCTGCCTCCCGATACCAACTCGCTTTGATCCCTTCTTTTTACACCCTGGAACAGACCCAGGAACTCGTTTTGACTCGAAGCTGGTTCATCGGAACCCGATATGGGCTTGGTTATAGTATCGAACGAGCTGTTGTCGAACATCCCCAGGCTCCGATTATCGTTCCTGACCTTCTCAATCATGCGCTTCACGGAAGTGTAGAACATGAATTCTTTTCCGGTTTTTCCACAAGTTTTGATTTAACCTACCAAGTCCTTTTGCTCTCGGACTCCACTGCAATGACGATTCTCGGCGAAGCCACCTATGAGCCCACTGAAAAACAAAAGTACTGGTTCTCATTCGAATCTGGGAAAAGCAGTCAGTTGGAGGAAGGATCGCGTGACGAAACTGAAATCCACTGGAAAGCAGGAGTTCAATACAATTGGTAACAATTATTTTTTACAAGCTCTCCTGTCTTGAAATCAAATCCTGTCTCTATGGTCTCTCACTGCAACGTTTTCAAACAATTTTATGCAGAAATTAGGAGCAATTCTTTAAGGACTTCGTGACCAGGGACCAGCGGGTCAGTAGTCGTCGGTAGGGGGGGTAATTCTGAGTTGATTCAGTTTTACAATAAGCATTTCCTCAACAAATGGTTTGATTAGACATGCTCGCAAGCAACTTGAATACTCATGATTGCCATGATCGATTTAAAATCTAAAAGGTCTTTTCAGATTCCAAGGATGGCCTCTTACAGACTTCTCAATTGCAGGGCATTAATTGAAAAACATGCTGTAAAACAATTTTGATAGGCGACGAGGGGGTCGGTTTTGGTAGGTTTGATTCTTTTCTCTATCCCTTCATTAGAGATAGAGATCCGAACCCATGAGTTTATACAGAGAAATTTCAGCTTTTCTTCACCCGTCCCTGAGTTTTTCCGATATCAGAGAGGAGAATTTAGATCAGGCTTCAGCCAACAAGCGGAGATTGAGTTTTCTTTGGCGAATATGGGTTTTTTTCAAAAGATGAAAGATCTCTTTAGGCATCCCTTCAGGGAGTTCAACAGTGCTGTAATCATCATAGAGCCTGATATTGCCGATGAACTGACTTTCAATATCGGCTTCGTTGGCGATGGCTCCAACGATGTCTCCAACCCGGGCTTTGTGCCGTTTGCCAACCTCCACCCGATAACAATCAAATTTCACATTTCCAGGGAGTTTTCTTTTTCTCAGGCTCTTTGCTTTCCCCGATAATTTTTCCCGACTTTCCTGACTTTCTTCTTTCTGCGCATATTTCAATTCAGAAATTGATTTTTCTACCTGAAGTGATTGATCTTTTTGGGCGAGAAATAGCAATGCTGGTGCCAGCTCTTCCAGGGACATGTTCAAATCCTTTTTCAGTTCTTTCAGATGCTCAGTAAAAAAATGCAGCGGTTGGTTTGCAAAGGTTTGCAATACCCTTTCTTTAAAAAGCTCCGCACGTTTTCTCCCGATTTCCTGACTGGACGGGAGTTGGGTCGGTTCAATTTTTTGTTTGGTTGCACGCTCAATATCCCTCAGCAAGCGTTTTTCTCGAGGAGTCACCAAAAGGATCGCTTTTCCTTCCCGGCCCGCGCGTCCGGTCCGACCAATCCGATGGATGTATGGTTCCACGTCATGGGGAATATCGTAATTGATCACCAGACTGAGACGATCCACATCAAGCCCTCTGGCAGCAACATCTGTGGCAACGACAATGTCTAATTTTCGTTTTTTGAGATGATTGACTGTCCTTTCTCTGAGCATTTGGCTCATGTCACCATTCAAAGCAGCAGCCGCAAATCCTCGAGCTTCCAGTTTTTCAGAAATTTCTGCAGTTGCAGATTTAGTTCTCACAAACACAAGAACGCCGTCATAGTTCTCCACTTCCAGCAGGCGTGTGAGCGCTTCCAGTTTCTGATTGTTGTTGAGAAGCAGATAACGCTGCTCCACACTTTCCACCGTTGTGGTTTTTGATTCAATTTTGATTTCTGAAGGAGATTTTAGATAAAGTTTGGCTATCCGTCGAACAGGACCCGGCATCGTGGCAGAGAACATCGCTATCTGGCACGTTTTAGGAGCACCACTGATGATTTTTTCAACGTCTTCAATGAAACCCATATTCAACATTTCATCGGCCTCATCTAATACCACTGTGCGCAGTTCATCAATTTTTAATGTCTCTCTTCTGAGATGGTCAAGGATACGGCCCGGTGTGCCTACAACCACATGCACTCCTCGTTTCAGTCCATTGAGCTGGATTGTATAAGACTGTCCGCCGTAAACAGGAAGCACATGGAATCCTTTCAAATGCCTTGCGTATGCCTGAAATGCTTCAGAAACCTGAATTGCCAATTCTCTCGTTGGAGTCAGTACCAAAATCTGTGGTGATTTTTGACTGACATCCAGTCGACTTAAAATAGGAAGCGCAAATGCTGCGGTCTTTCCAGTTCCAGTCTGGGCCTGACCGATTAAATCCCGACCATTCATAAGCAATGGAATGGATTCCTTTTGAATGGGAGTTGGAATTTCATAACCGAGATTTTTTAAGGTTTTCAAAATGGATGGAGGCAGAGACAGGTCAGAAAAAACAATTGAATCAGACATTATAAAGCCTTGAAAATAGAGGGAAATCGTCAAAAAGAGACTTATAATTGACGATTTTGAAGTGTTTTTTCGAAGAGATCAGTCAAATACCGAACCTGACCAGCAGGCTGGGTGAGGAGCGATGAATTCATCGGGGATCGAAGCCCGATATCGCCAAGCACAGGTAGAGGCCATGGTGGGCTAGGATATAAACACGTTATACACAAAAACACATAAGTATAAAAGTTAAATGAATAATTGTCAATCTATTTAAATTGCATCAATGAGTGTCTAATGCTGCCCCCTTCTCCTGCGAGTCATCATACTCACAAATCATTGTGCACAGAGCCGGATTCCGATAAAGAAAGAGTGAAGGTTTTGAGCGACTCCCTGCCTTTCTGACGAACGAACCTGACTGGCATCATTGCCAAAATATCCACCACGTACAGAGCGAAGCGTTCCAGATTCCGGCCCCGTTGGGTTGTCTATTGGGCTTGTCGCATAGTAGTCCGGATCGTACCAGTCCTCAACCCACTCCTGTAAATTTCCATGCATGTCGTAAAGGCCGAGCGCATTGGCATTTTTTTGTTTGACTTGATGTGCCCTTCCAGCAGAATTTTCAAGGAACCAGGAAACATTCTCCAGACATGAAGCATCCGCTCCACATGACCATTTGCTCGATGTTCCCGCTCGGGCTGCGTACTCCCATTCTGCTTCTGTACACATACGATAAGTGATACCGCTGCTTAATGGGGCGCTGCTGTTCAGCCAACTGATATAACCCTGCGCTTCATCCCACGAAACATTGGTTACCGGACAATTTTCCAAATTGCAGCCGGTACTCAAATGATTGTGGTAATCCGGGACATAGTTCCGAAACTCCCCCAAGGTCACTTCATGGGTTGATATATAAAAATCACTGACGCTGACTAAATGACTTGGGCTTTCATCTTCATTTCCGCTGTCTCCTGCAATATCCCCCATCGGGAAGGCGGCTGATTTGATTAAAAACATTCCCACGGATGCAGGCACGATTCCAGAGTCTTTTGATTCGGATGCACTGCTTCCGCTACTTCCTCCACATCCACATAGAAAAATCAATGTTCCTAATGAAAACAACAGCATTCTTGAAACAAACATTCGATTTGGCATTGACGCCTTTCTTTTCAGGGAAAGCAAATATGACAGGAAGATCAATTTTCGGTTCAGACTGGAAGCCACTAGAGAAAGCAACAACATTTTAACTCCTCACCTTTCTTGAATTCCGCAAAGTCCAGACAGAACGCATTTTTATACCCATGGAGAATTTGTAACACCGGAACCAAAAGCTTTCCCTTCTGCATAGCGGGAAAAAGAAAACGGTTTCAATTCCTCTATTGGAAGTCCTGAAACAATGTGCCTGGATACCAGTTTGCCGATGCCCAGGGCTTTAAAGCCGTGATTAGAATCAGCAATCATATACACATTTGGCAGAACCCAGTCAAGAATCGGAATATTGTCTGGAGTGAAGGCTCCGATTCCTCCGTTGGGCCTTTCTTTGAAGTGGGCGCGAATCCCTTCGAAGCGCTTCATAAACATTCCCATACAGGCGGAGATATAATCTGCAAACTCAGGATGGTCAGCCTGATATTGCTGATTCGCATTGCCATAGGGATCTACTGTTGCTTCATTGCCCAGATTTACCGGCATACCTCCCCCCTGAATTCCGGGCCTTTCCATGCGCTCGGTTCCATTCTTCCAATAAACATAAACGTAGTCCTTCAGTTTCTTCCCAAGCGCGTCCACCACAGGAGTATTCATCAACTCGATGTGAATCACCGGGGGGTTTAAATTTTCTGCCGTGTAATACGGACCGTCAAAGTAGAGTTCTCCTTCTTCAAGCCTCCAATAGGTCCACATGTCTTTGTTCTTGATCTTCTCCCCATTCAAATAGCCGACATCCAAATGCGAGGGCTGGTGCAGTAATTCCCAGTGCTTGGGTGTCCAGGCTCCCAAACCTAAAACAAGCACTTCACATTGAATCAAGCCTTGACTGGTCTGCACAGCCGAAAGCTGTCCATTTACAGTATCATAATCCAGAACTTCAACGCCTGAATAGATTCGCACGAGGTGACGTTCGCACATGGATTTCAACCCGTTGATCGCCTGTGCAGTGCCAGCATATCCGCTGAGTTTTTCATGAAGAACCACATCCACCGAATGGTATTTAAAATCCGGCCAGATCGAAGTCAAAAACCGGTGTGCATCCTTTCCCTGGTATAGATCTGACGGATATCCAACCGCATTCTGATTTTTATGAATTTTTTCATACTCTTCCATTTGGTTGGCTTCTCCACAAGAGACATATCCCACCTGTTGAAAACCAAGAGCTACAGGATCATAATTCCAGACATCAACAGAATGCCGAATCAAAGCATGCATCGGTTCGGTCATATAAAGATTGCGGACGCAGCCGCAAGCGACTCCTGATGCTCCATGGCCGGGAAGGCTTTTTTCCAGTAAAATAATATCTCGGCCCGTTCCCTTTCCGGTCGCTTCCAGTTCCATAGCCAAATGCCATGCAGTACTCAATCCATGGACTCCTCCCCCGACGATGATGTATTTTGCCGATTTTGGTAATTTCATATTTCCTTTTTTAAGCAAATTGATGGGACTGTTGGAATTTTACCCCAAGAGAAAAAAGAGTTTAAAGCGTCAAAATTAGTTCTTTTAGAAATTTTTGGAGAAAGCAATTGCTCCGCACCTGTCTTTTTTTGTGCGGAAAGTGAAGGGAAACGTAATTTGAACTCACTATTCTAACCGATTTCATGAAATCACTGCTTTCTGCACTTTCAAATTTCCTGAGTCAACTGGTACCACAATCCATTCTATGTTCCAAGAATATTGTTGTTCAACCAAGGACGAATCATGAACCCATAGCGTCCATTCAGGGTTTGCTGGTCCGCCTCAGTCAGCCGAGCCGATCACCAATTGCTTTTAGTCCAGAATATAATGCCGGGGCCTGCCGTTCCAGCGATTTGCCGGTAGGCAACAAGGCAATACGAATCGTTAGTTCAGTCTTTATAACACATGAACTTTATCGATCTGCACCAGAAAAGGCAGGCAGAGGGGCAATACCCGTTTCCCTTTAGTCCCTCACCATCCGTTTCGCATTTTTAAAAGGACTGACATTCAATATTTTCTGAACCTCATTCACCGGCTTTTCAAATAGAAAAGTCTTTACTCTCCAAAAAATTTAATCAATAACCCCAATGAGGAAAATCAAACACTATAAGTTTTTCAAAAGCCTCAACGGAATTTTTAGACTCCCTGATGAATTGAGCAACGATCTTTGCAGGAACTGAAATTTCCCCGAAACAGATCTGTTTGGTGATGACGCAAAAAAAACCAATCAAAGCCCAATAAAGCAACCGATACCATATGAATGTGAAAATCTGATACGAACCTTTCTATTGCAGGAGGATCCATGAACTTAAATAACATTCCGGTGGGTGCTACCGGAACTTTATCAGTAGAAGTGAGCAGAGAGCTGACTGTAGCCCATATCCTTCCCCATCTGCCGGAAGTTTACAGCACACCCAACATGATCGCATTGATGGAAAGTGCTGCTCAGGTCGCCATTGATGAGTATTTGGCAGACGGTTGGGTCGCAGTCGGGACTTCCGTCAACATCAAACACTTGGCAGCGACTCCAATCGGTTTCACAGTAACCGCTACTGCTAAAGTAGTAGAAGTCAGTGATCGCACGGTCAGCTTCGAAATAGAAGCTCATGACGGTATTGAAAAAGTAGGAGCCGGTACCCACGTCCGGGCTCCCGTGGAACTCAGTCGATTTAAAAAAGGATTCCTTGCCAAACTTGCAAAAAACTGAGGCCGGTCAGTGAATCTCTCTCCGCAAAACCGTACCATCGTCAAACTGGCGATTCCGACGATCCTGATGAATATTTCTCTTCCTTTTATCGGGGCAGTAGACACGGCGGTCGTTGGACACCTGGAGGAAGTTTTTCAAGTCGGTGCGGTCAGCCTGGGCAGTTTAATATTTACAATTCTCTTTTGGGCATTCGGCTTTTTTCGGATGACAACAGTTGGCTTGGCTGCTCAAGCACACGGCAGAGACAATGCAGAAGAATGTGCTGAGGTCTTGGCGAGGGGACTTATCTTGGGGTTGATTTTTGGTATCTTCCTCATTTTTCTTGCCCCAATCATCAATGAAATTGCTTTTTATTTGATGGATGCCACTCCTCAGGTGGAAATTCATGCACGTGAGTATTTCCTGATTCGGGTTTATGGAGCCCCAGCAGTTTTCATCACGATGGTTTTTACCGGTTGGTTCTATGGCCTGAAAAACATCATCTTTCCTGTTATTCTGACCGTCTTCAACAACGCTATCAACGTCGTACTTGATCTTTGGTTTGTCTGGGGATTGAGTTTCAAATCGGAAGGGGTGGCATGGGCTTCATTGATCGCCCACTATCTGGGGGCCGGCCTGATGATTCTGTTGTTTTTCGCAAAATATCGATCCTACTGGAAAATGATGAGATGGGAAGGCGTATTGGACCAGTCACAATTGCTGTCTTTCATGAAGACCAACTTCGACATCATGGTGAGGACCCTGTCTCTATTGTTCGCCCATGCGATTTTTATGGCAAAATCAGCAGCTTTGGGTGATGCAATTCTGGCAGTCAACACGATTCTGATTCAGTTTCGTCATATCACGTCTTATGCTCTTGATGGTTTTGCAACTGCAGCTGAAGTGGCCGTGGGATCAGCTCTCGGTGCAGGTAAACAGAAGGACTTCTTGCAGACTATCAAACTGGTTCAGCGTTGGGGAATGATCGTCGGTGCTGGTTTCAGCCTTTTCTATCTGGCAGGGTTTTCTTTCCTGCCTTCTCTGCTCACTCACCATCAGAATGTTTTGGAATTGGCTGCGGTTTATATGATATGGATTGTTCTGGAACCATTGGTCAGCAATATCCCGTTCATTTTGGATGGAATCTTTATTGGTGCCACTGGAACAAAAACCATGCGCAACACAATGCTTTTTTCGGTGTTCGTCGTTTACCTCCCTCTGTTTTACCTGCTCGCTCACTTTTTTGGCAATCACGGCATGTTGGCCGCTACTCTGATCTTGTATGTGACCCGCGGCGCAAGCCTCCAATTTTATATCCAACGATTGACGACTCAACCCGGCTACCGATTGCTCTGAAGAAGCTGACTTTGTTGCTTTCTTTTCTGACAAGTATTATGATTGAGCAATACAAGATCCTGAAAAATTTTACTTGGTCGACGAAGTCGTGTTGAAATGATTGAGAAAGACACCCCAGGAAATGTGGTTTTTAAAAAACACTCCAGGAAAAACATCTGCCCAATCCGGAGAATTAGATGAACTTCAATAAAATTTGGAAAGAATCGGGGTGGGGCAGAATCACTGTCAATATTATTATAATTCTAACCCTCATATTGTTTGTTTATTTTAATTTTTCGAAGAAAGACCTCACGAAATCATTGAGTGAAGAAATTCCCGGAAACAAGAATCTTGAAAAGTTTTTAGAAACACTCGATTTCAGTTCCTGGTCCAATCCATTGAATTGATCTATACTAATTCAATTGATCAATCAGCAACGTGATAGAACAAGGGCATGCCCGATCGATTTCAACCTGCCTCATCAATTCAATCCCAACCATGAAATCATCACGCTTCGAGCAAATCCGTCAAAAAGCAGAAAAATTGGAAATCAAACGGAGTGAATCAACAAAGCTTGAGAACCACGAAGATCAAGATCGATTAACACGCATTCTTAAAAAGGCGGAAGCCCTTGAAAAGGAGAAACAGCAAAGTCGGGAATGGAGCGACAATATCCAGGCAATTCAAGAAACATACGGTCTCTCTGATGAAGAAATAAGGGCCATTATCCATGAGGTGGAGCAAGACGACCAGGAATCTCAAATTCCAGCTCAATCAGATGTTCGTGAACTCCAGCCCCTCGAAAAGCTGAAAAAATTATTTTTTTCATCCAGAGGCAGAATCGGCAGAAGCACTTTCTGGATCTCCATCTTCGCAACAGTTGTTTTCCAGGGATTTTTTTCCTCTCTGGCGTCGAGGGGACTCGCTCCATTGGGTGTGCTGGCTTTAGCAGGATTTTATTCTCAACTGATGCTTGTGATCAAACGTTTCCACGATTTGGACAAATCAGGACTGCACACCTTTTTAACTTTAATTCCCATTGTTAATGTTTTTGTATTTATTTTTCTATTTTTTTTCCCTGGAACGGAGGGTCCCAACCGTTTTGAAGACGATTAGCAGGAAGATTGACCCAAGTCGATTGTGCAATACAGGAATTATTGCCTGTGGTGGATTTGCTTGACAATCAAGAGAAAAACCAATGACGGATTCTTCATTCATTTATCAGATCCACCTCCCCGATTCCTGGTGGAAAAGCCAGGGGCAGCACGTTGACCTAAACGACAAACGCAAGCTGCTTGCACAGTCTGTCCCGGCAGGAGAAGCACAAGTCCATCCCAGATCCGTCAATCCAATTCTTTGCAATGATCTTTTTTATCAGGAAAATTTGTTCAATCCTGAGACAGACTGCTTACTGCAGCCCTTCCCTTGGCAGCTGGCCCTGGGTCAGACTGGACAAGTGTTTGAAAATGGTGATCCCTTCTGGCCTTCTTTGAACCTCGACTATAAGGAAATAAAATCGCTGAATGCTGCCGAAATGCTACAAAATGAAATGATGGAAAGGCATATTGCCAAACTGTCATCTTTGCAAGAAAACAATCTCCGTCCGTGGGGTCGTTTTAATGTTCCCAGCATTGCTGAAGTCGCCTGGTACTTTCGGGGGGATTGTTTTTTTGGAGAACTGCTTGAGGAAGAACAAGAAACCTTGGACCTTTTGAAATTTTCATTGGACATGGTGATTTGCCTGTTTGAAAAAAGCAAAGACTGGTACAGGAATCCGCATGATGACCGCCTCTTTCATGTTCCAATGTGCTTTCTGCCCATGACAGTTAGCAATCAACCCCGCCAAACTATGTTTGAATTGGATCAGGAACTTAAAAGCTATTTATTGAGTTCCAGAACAAGACGGTATCGAATCCATCTTTGTTCGCCGCTCAACAATGCGACATCGGAATATCTTCAAAAACTGGCACCTATTGACGAATTGGAAATTTTGGATGCTCATCATACAGCGCAATTTATACGCGAAAGATTACAATGTGATTCTATAATTGAACTGCTGCCGGGGAATTTTTTTGATAAGAAAGACCTTGAATTGGAAGATTGGGTCAGAGACAAAGGAAACTTTGTTTCAGGCTGCAACTTGTTTGAGATGGATCCTCCCGGCCACCTGGATAAAGTCAACTATTTTCTTGAACTCCTGCCTCCTGCAACGCCGTGACAAAACGCTCCATTTTTGCCGACCGGGAGCCTTTTACGAGTACCACATCATTTGGCATTACCACATCGTGAAATCTGCTCACCAAAGTTTCTAAATCGGCTGTATGAAAGGCCCCCTCGGAGGAGCCTTTCATTTCATGCCAGCCTTCAACATAATAACGGGAATCGTTGTCTCCAAAAGCAAGGAGATGGGAAACTTGCTCCGTTCGCATTTGCCTCCCGAGCTGAAAGTGAAAATCAGGACTTCGAGGTCCCAGTTCCGCCATTGCCCCGACTACTAGAATCAGACGGCGTGAAGGATAGATTTGTTTTAGACTCCTCAGCACACTTTCAAAAGAGGTCGGATTGGCATTATATGTGTCATCGACCAGAAGAAAAGAATGGATCTCCTGAAAATGCATCCGTCCTTTGATACTCCAGGAAAGGGAACGAGTCGCTTCTGAGAGCATTTCCAAAGCTACATTATTGAGGTAGAGGAGCGTCAAAACCCCCAGTAAATTTCCCAGCAAAAGAGGATTTCCCTGGAAGGCAGTGAAGGTTTGCCCCAGAAAATCGAATTCAGATTGAGAAGGAGAAACAGAAAGGAGTTCCGCTTTGTAATCCGGAGTCATACTCATTTCCCAATGGCTGAACCCGTAACTCAACAAACGAATTTGATAACGGGCAGCGTATTCTGCAACAATATCATGATGCAGCAATGTTGCAGGAATCAAGGCAATAGAACCAGGCGTCATTCCGGCAAACAAACCCGATTTTTCCCGGGCAACGCCCTCTGTATTTTTCAAAAACTCCAGATGGCTTTCCCCAATATTTGTGATCATTCCCATGTGAGGTCTAACCACTTTGGAAAGTGTTTCAAGTTCTCCAAACTGGTTGGTTCCCATTTCGATCACCCACCATGCTTCTTCGAGAGTGGCAGCTAAAATCGTGAGCGGCACTCCAAAGTAATTATTGAAATTTCCAGCCGTTGCATGAGTTTCAGGAGCAAAAAAGCGACAGAGGCCTGCAGCAATTTCTTTGGAAGAAGTTTTTCCGTTACTTCCCGTAATTCCCAAAACCCGACCTTTCGTAAATCGGTTTCGGTAGTCTGCACTTAAATCAAGCAGTGCTTGATTGGGATCCTGCACCAGGATCAAAGGGGGCCTGGATGCTAAAAATTCCGGCTTCAATTTTCCAATCTCGGCAATTATTCCATGAGCACCATTTTCCAGGGCCTGATTGACATAAAGATGCCCATCTGTTGATTCACCTCTAATACAAAAGAATAGATCGCCGGTTTTTATGCTTCTTGAATCAATGGAGAATTCGGTAAATTTCTGATCCTCGGGCAAATGATGGAATTCTCCGGAAAAAATTTCACACAATTCGGAGGCGGAGTAGGGGTGCTTCACGACTATTTTTATTGGAGTTTTCTTGTGTTAAGAATCGATCTCGAATCACGCCAGTGTCAAATGATCAGCAGTCGAAGCTAATTCAGGCTTAACTCGGACGATATATTCCAAACCAAGCAACTGGTATTTTCACTGGACAGCCTTCTCATAGTTTACTTATTTCTCAGCTTGAAACGTTGTGTCTTTCCAGTTTCTGTTTTGGGAATGCTCTCAATAAACTCAATCTTACGCGGATATTTGTAAGGGGCAATGCTGTTTTTTACAAATTTTTGGAAGTCTCCGATCAATTCCTCCTTATTTTTTGCATCCGGATCCCTCAGTACTACAAAGGCTTTAACAATATTACCCCTTTCCTCATCCGGTTCTGCAACAACGGCACATTCCAGAACCGCTTCATGCTGCAGCAAAGCATTTTCCACTTCAGGAGGAGCAATGTTGTATCCGGCAGAAATAATCATATCATCGGAACGGGCCTGATACCAAAAATATCCGTCTTCGTCCACTTTATAGGCGTCACCTGTCAAATTCCATCCTTGCCGGACATAATTTTTCTGGCGTTCATCCGCCAGGTAACGGCATCCGGTAGGCCCCCTGACAGCCAGAAGCCCCACGGTTCCCGTGGGAACAGGACTTCCTTCGTCATCAACAATACGCGCTTCGTAATTAAGGATAGGCTTTCCAGTCGCTCCGGGTCGAATATTTCCCGGAGGAGAAGAAATAAAAACATGGAGCATTTCTGTCGACCCTAAGCCGTCAAGAATCTCAATCCCGGTTTTCTGCTGCCAGGCCTGCCAGGTTGCTAAAGGGAGAGCTTCTCCTGCAGAAACACAGACTCGAAGATGAGATAGATCGTAGTCTTCAACCCAATTGAGCATGAAGCGATAGGCGGTGGGGGCCGTGAAGACGATGGTGGCCCTGAACTGATCAATTGCCTTGAGGAGCTCCGCAGGTGAAGCTGCTTCCAGAAGCACGGAGCTGGCGCGTGCCCAAAGAGCAGAAAGCAGGATCCCGCCCAGGCCGAAGGTGAATGCCAGCGGGGGACTGCCAATAACGATGTCACTCTGGCGGGGCCTTACCACTTCTTTGCAATAACCGTCGCAGATGATCATGATATCCCTGTGAAAGTGCAGCGTTCCCTTCGGTTTTCCTGTTGTTCCCGAGGTGAAGGCAATCAAACAAATATCATCTGCCGCCGTATCAACATTTTCAAAAACGAATGGTTTTCCGGCCATCAGTGCTTCTAATTCTCCAGAAGGATCACCGACTGGCCCTTGAAAATATACAACTTTTTCAAGCATTGAGCATTTGCTGCCGGCTTCCTCCATTTCTTCCGAAAGCCGATGATCACTCAGGGCGATTGTAATTTCTGCTTTTTCAACAACTTGCGTCAGTTCCTTGGCCCGAAGCAATGGCATCGTCGAGACCACAATCCCTCCTGCTTTCAAAACAGCGCACCAGCAGGCAACCATCATGGGATTGTTCGCAGAACGAAGCAGGATTCGATTTCCTGGAATCATCCCCAAGTCTTCTTGAAGAACATGAGCGATCTGGTTGGACTTTTCCAGCAACTGTCGATAGGTCCAAATTTGCCCTGCAGTTCTGAGACAAGGACTTTCTCCAAATCCTTCATCAACCGCATCGTCCAGAAGTTTGGTAATGCAGTTCAAATTCTGGGGATAGTCGAATTTTTCCAAATTGATCAGTTCTGGCCATTGTTCTTTAGGCGGGAGGTTATTTTTTGCGAACAAATCCTGAGTCATTGTATTGTCCTGATTCAATCTTTGATGAATGCGGGTTAACGCTTGACCAAAAACTTAAGTATGCCTATTCATGCTCCTTTTAGTAAATTTGCTGCTTCATTTCAAAATCTCAAATTGCTTCTCACGTTGCAGATTGAGTTCCATTTGTTTTTTCCCGGAAGAATACTGAACTGGCCAGAACTGCTCCTGAAAATCCTGCTGAGCAGCCGCATGGAGTGTCCAATAAGGGTTACTGAGATGAGGGCGGGCGAGACAGCAAAGATCCGCTCGGCCTGCAGCAATGATCGAATTGATATGGTCCGGTTCAAAAATGGCGCCGACCGCTATGGTTGGAATACGGGCGTCATTCCGAATACGATCAGCAAATGGAGTTTGAAACATCCTGCCATAAACAGGCTTTTCGTCAATATGGGTTTGGCCTGATGAGACATGAATAATATCAGCTCCGGCCTGATAAAAAGCTTGAGCAATTTTAACGGCTTCCTGGTCATCTATTCCACCTGAAACCCAATCATGAGCGGAAATCCTGACAGACATCGGTTTTTGGGCCGGCCAAACGGCTCGCATGGCTTTAAAGACGGCAACAGGAAAACGGAGCCGGTTCGGCAAGCTCCCCCCATACTCATCCTTGCGGTGGTTCGATAGGGGTGTGATAAAAGAAGAAAGAAGATAGCCGTGAGCACAGTGAAGTTCAATCATATCAAAATCACACTCCTCCGCCATTTTAACTGATTCAACAAACTGATTACAAATCTTCTGCATTTTCGCTGTTGTCAATTCTTCAGGAATTTGATCTTTGTAAGGGATTGGCGACGGGCCAAGCAAAGGCCATCCGCCTTCCTCCAATGCCATATCCTGTCCTTCCCAAAGGACCTTTGTAGAACCTTTCGGCCCCGCATGCCCCAGCTGCAGAACGATTTTTGCCTGGCTATGATTGTGGACAAAATCAACGATCCGCTTCCATCCTCTGACGTGCTCTGCTTCATACATCCCCGTACACCCCGGAGTAATCCGCGCCTCACGGGAGACCGCTGTCATTTCCGTGAAAATTAAGCCAGCTCCTCCCATTGCCCGGGAGCCCAAGTGTACCAAATGGAAATCATTGACCTCACCGTCTTGTGCGCTGTACATTGCCATCGGTGAAACAGCAACTCGGTTGTTAACCTTCATCTCCCTTAAAACATAGGGAGTGAACATCGGCGGAACGGGACTGGTGACTGGCTTTCCCGTTGCTTTTTCTGCAAACCAGCATTCCACACTTTCGAGCCACCTTTTATCGCGCATCCTCAGATTTTCATGGCTGATTCTCTGGCTCCGCGTCAGTAGGCTGTAAGCGAATTGAGTCGGGTCAAAATGGGTGTAACGACTCAAATTCTCAAACCATTCAGTACTGTTCCGTGCGGCATTCTGCAATCGCAAAACTTCTACTTCTCTGGCCTCCTGGTATTGCTGAAATGACGCTTCGAATTCCTCATGAAGATGCAACGCATCAGCCAATGAAATAGCATCTTCCAGGGCCAGCTTTGTTCCTGAACCGATGGAAAAATGAGCCGTATGAACTGCATCTCCCAAAAGCACAATATTTTTGTGATACCACTTTTGGCAAACAACACGGGGAAAATTGATCCATACGGAAGAACCGCGCAGATGCTCTGCATTTTCAATCAGGGAATGACCTTCAAGGTACTCTGAAAAAATTTCTTCACAATAAGCAATCCCTTCTTCCTTGCTCATTTTATCAATTCCCGCGGAAAGCCAGGTACCGGGTTCGCATTCTATAATGAATGTACTGAAATCCTTCTCAAAACGGTATGCATGAGCCCAAAACCAACCATGCTCTGTATTTTTAAAAATAAAACTGAACGCTTCGAAAAGTCGATGAGTTCCCAGCCAGATAAATTTGTTTTTCCGCAGATCAATGTCCGGAAGAAAAAAATCCTGATAGTGAGTACGGATTTTACTGTTTAATCCATCAGCTGCCACCACCAGGTCATAGTCTTCAAAACTTTTAAAGTCTTCAATCAAAGTTTCAAAAACCAGCTCAATTCCTAATTCTGAGGCACGTTCCTGCAAAATATTTAGCAGGCGAAGACGACCAATTCCAATGAACCCATGACCTTCGGAACGGATCACTTTTTCATGAAAGAAAACATCGATGTTGTCCCAGTAGGCAAAGCTCTTTTTGATGGTACCTGCACTGACTGGGTCATTGACTTCCAGGTTTTCAAGTGTCTGGTCTGAAAATACAACTCCCCAGCCAAAAGTGTCATGAGGACGATTCTGTTCGACCACCGTAATATGATGAGCAGGATTTCGCAATTTCATGGAAATCGCGAAATACAACCCTCCTGGACCTCCTCCGACACACAAGACTTTCATGCTGAACCGTCTCCTGTCTTCTTGTTGGGGAAAATTGTTTAATTTGCCTTTGTCTCAATTTATTTTCCACATGGTCAGGAACCAATGGAAAACATATGCTCCAGATCAAAATTTGAAAAAGCCTTGAAGGCCAGCAGGGTCTCCGTGCTTTGAATTCCACTGAGACTGACTAAATCGTTTGTTACAAAGTCTGCGATGCCTTCATTGTCTTTTGTCCTTACAATTGCTACCAAATCATATCTTCCACTCACTGAAAATACCTCGGTTACATTCTCCATATTCACAATGCGCTGGGCAACATGATTGACTTGTCCTCGATCAACATTCAATAGAATAACGGCTGTAATCATTGTTTTCCTCCTGAATAACAGAAATGGACTTCCAAAGGACTCCAACCCTGTTTTCCTTTTGAAAATCTGACGCTTAAAATTGATGAAAATTTTGTTTCTTGGAAAAATTTCTTCAGATTAAATCATTTAAGGAAGGATTTCAATCCATTTGAAAAATCAACTAATTATTTATTTTTAAATGATTTTTTATTTTCCATGATTGTGTTTGACTCGAGAAAATCGAAAGAATATTTTCTGAAAATTGTGCGGATGTTTATTTTAAAGAATTGGAATTGTCAAAAAGGAAATTCTCTCAAATATTTATATTGAATCTCCTGTCTGCTGGACATCAATGAGTCTCACCAAAAGGGCTTTGCACAATATTTAAAATTTTTTAAAAATGACCTGTCCCTGCACTTTTATCATATATTTTGATTGCTTATGCTGCCCACCTGAAACGAATCAAAGAATAACAATCAATTTCTTTTCAAATACCAACTTGTAACACTCTTCAATTCCCATCAAACATCCCAGAACAGAAATAAATTAGCTTTCCAAAGAATATTCAGTAAGGTTTGCTCCCAGAAAATTGGAGAACCTGAAGATTTAGCATTGCACATGCATTTTAGCGATGATCACAAAGACTGGAAGCAATGGCAGTTTTTTACAGGACCGGGATTGGAGTCGTACGAACGTTTTGCTGAAGCACTGGATCAGAAACAGAAAGAAGCAACTTGCCAGCAATGGGGTCGGATTGAATGAGATGCAATCGATTATCTTCTCAGTGAGGACGGCCTTCGCTGACCGAATCCAAGAAAGGGTCTAAAATAGTGGATGGCGGTTCAGTTATAAAGTTTGATGCAGAAATTACTTTTGGGGGTAGGATCAAAGCCTGCAATTTCAAATCCGATGAACCCGGTTCGAAAAACTCGAAAAAAAATGCGCCCAATGAGGAAATGAATGTCGAGTTAAAAATATATATAGTTTTTCATAAAACTCACAAATACGCCGGTACTTTAAAGAGTTATCTTGATTTCGACTGTACCTCGTTTTTAGTATCATGGACAATCAAGTCACTCTTTTCGGTCCCTGATTTAAAAGTTGCCAATTGACTGTTAAGCACCCCTCCTGCGCGAACAAGTATTCCCCCTGGAGGTGTGGTCACATTGCCTTCAATGAACCCACCCGGCAAAACTTCAACCTTACCATTGGAAAAAATATCTCCCTTTATGCTGCCTTTCACTTTCACAATATGAGCCCGAATCGGACCTTCCATCACTCCTTTTTTTTCAAACACCACTTCATGACTGCTTTCTACCGAACCAATAATCGTACCGTCTATTGTAACCGTAGTGTCAACAGTCAATTTTCCTTCAATGACAGACCCTTCGGCCAAATAGTGTTTATTTGTTTTTGTATGGTCACTCATGTTGCCTGTATTGTGAAATGGTAGAAAATGATAGTTTATTGGGTGAATCCAGTATTTTGACACAAGATCAATTTTAGTTCGTCATAGTTTTTGCATACCGGAATATCCGGATATTCTTCTGTAATTTTTTGTGTTGGACGAAAAAAAAAGGCCTCATTTGCCTCCAGTAACATGCTGAGATCATTGTACGAATCTCCAATTGCAATGACACGGAAATTTAGATTTTTAAAGGCTTTTATCGCATTTCTTTTTTGATCCTGTTGACGGAGACAATAATTTTCGATTTGATGCTCTTTGTTGATTATCAAGGAGTGGCAGAGTAAGGTTGGAAATTGAAGTTTGGCCATCAGAGGTTTGGCGAACTCACGGAAGGTATCCGACAGGATAATCACTTCAGTGCGTTGTTTTAACCAGACCAGAAAATCAAGGGCGCCTTCCAAAGGTTGCATATTGTTTGTGACTTCTTCAATGTCTTTAAAAGTCAATTGGTGCTTTCTTAAAATATTCAAACGCATGGTCATCAGTTCATCATAGTCGGCAATATCACGTGTGGTCAATCGCAACTCGGAAATACCAGTTATCTCTGCCAGGCCGATCCAAATTTCAGGAATCAAAATTCCTTCGAGATCCAAACAGGCCATTGTCATCTGCTCATTCATTCAAAAACTCAATACATCTAAGGTTGCACCTCTTGAAAAGGTAGGTTATGGTACAAAAGAGTTCAAAAAACTGTAAAGTTTAATTTGAAGAAGAACAAATCGCAAGCTAGATAAAAGGGATCAGCAAATACCACCGCCATTGAAAAAGAGAATATTTTTTCCATCCGACCTTTTGTGAGAAAGAAGAAAGTACTCCGCAAGCATCCATTGACTGATTAAGGAAGAAAGACCTGCTAATTACAAAGGAAAACCAAAACCAAATACTTCATTTCAATTTTCATTCAAAAGACCTCACTTTAGTACCGATTCCTCTATGATGTCTCAAATGAACAAACAAACCCGAATAGCGTTCAGCAGAGTAATATGGAGCCTGCTTCCCCTCCTTTTTGCACTATCCTGTTCCGCAAAATCGACCTTTTCACAAAATGCTGACAAGCTTTCTCCGCCTCTTCCTGTTTCTGCAATTCCACAAACATCAAAACTCTTGTCAGAAGTTTTGATGAGAATTCAGTTGGATTATGTCGACCCTCATCGCATAGAACCTAAACGCATGCTTGAGGGTGCGCTTGATGAATTGTCACGAGAAGTTGCTGAAATTCAAACAGAAACGGACTTCAAACAAGAAAATTCTGCGCTCAATGTAAATGTTGAAGCGCAAAAGCAAAGAATTCCGTTTCAATCCATGCGTCAGCTCAATGATTTGAATAATTTACTTCAGCAGATGCTTTCTTATATTCAAAAACAATGGAGCACTCCTTGGGATTTACAACGTGTCGAATATGCATTGATTCAAGGACTGTTATCTGAACTTGATCCCCACTCAGTCCTATTGCCTAAAGAAATTTACAGCGAATTTCAGATTAACACACGAGGTAATTTTGGCGGTGTCGGACTGATGGTAGGAATTCGTAAAAACAAAATTACTGTGATAGCGCCTATTGAAGATACCCCTGCGTCGAAAGCTGGAATTCGTGCCATGGATCGAATTGTTCGTATTGGAGATGAAAGTACAGAAAATATGAATTTGACAGATACCGTCGAAAAGTTAAGAGGCGAGATCGGGACGACTCTTGTACTGTTCATCATGCGCGACGGGTTTTCAGAACCTGAAAAATTTGAACTGGTCCGTGAAACAATTCATATAGGCAGTGTGGAATCCACTGATTTAGTGAGAGAAAATCATAAATTACGATATATAAAAATAAAGAATTTTCAAGAAAGTACGGATAAAGACCTCGCCTCAAAACTGACTGAACTGGACAATCTTCAGGGATTGATTCTCGATCTCAGAAACAACCCGGGAGGGCTGCTTGATCAGGCAGTTAAAGTCTCAGATCAGTTTCTTCCAGAAAAAAAGAACATTGTTTCAACTGTCGGCAATCAAAACAATTCCAATTCCTATCACTCACACTGGGGTTTAAGTGATGAAAAACTGCTCAGTCTGCCTACCATTATACTGATCAACAACGGGAGTGCTTCCGCATCAGAAATTTTAGCAGCCGCTTTAAAAAACAACAAACGTGCGGTTTTGTTGGGAGAACAAACTTTCGGGAAAGGGTCGGTCCAGACTATATGGCAGCTTCAGGACAATTCAGCCTTAAAACTAACAGTAGCGAAATATTTAACCCCTGGAAACAAATCAATTCAATCGGTAGGAGTTTCACCTGATATCGAGCTTTATCCAGTCATCATCACCAAAGATCAGATGAAACTGATCAGAAGTGAAGAAAACAAAGAAAAGGACCTCGTCCGTCATTTTAAAGGGGAGGATCAGCCTGAAAAACCGGAGGCTTTTCTTCCTTATCTGGCTTTAGGCGAAAAAAAAGCAGAATCTGATTCTGCTCAAATGGATACAAAAGAGTCTTTGGAAAATGATTTCTTCGTCCAGCTGGCTCAGAAAATCCTCATCCACTACAACAAAAATAAAAATCAGTCATCACTTCTTTCGGCTGGGTTGGAAGTGCAGCAGGAACTGGAAAAATCACAGGACGAGCTCATCGTCCAGGAACTGAAGAAATACGATATTGACTGGCAGCTCACTGCACCTGCATTACCAGTTCGCCTGGATGTTAATATTCAGACTGAAATTCTTTCAGCAACAGATAAACGCTGGTTACCTGCTCCTTCAATTATTCCTGTTGATTCAAAAGTCCGCTTCCAGATCAGGGTAAAAAACATCGGACAAAGTACGGCGAATAGACTGACGGTTCTGACCAACAGCGAACACGAACTTTTTGACCGAAGAGAGCTCCCATTGGGTTTACTGCGTCCTGGAGCATCTCAAACCCGCACTATTGAATTTAAAATCCCTGTAAGTATGGTCAACAGCATTCATGCCATTGATTTTAATTTTATGGATCATCAGAAAAATACCTGGGCTTCTCAGCAGGTTTTTCTCACTACAAAGGCGCTTCCTTTTCCCAGATTTGAATTCACCTTTGAAGTGATTGATGACGGCCGCTTGGGTTCAAGTGGAAATGGAGACCAGATCATCCAGAACGATGAAAAAATCGCCCTGCGGCTCAAAGTCAAGAATATCGGGAACGGTATTTCAGAGAAAACGATTGTTTTGTTAAAAAAAGATCGTATCAGACCTGAGATATTGCTTTCTCGAAGTAGAGAGGACCTGGGCATGTTGCCACCCCAAAAGGAAAAATCAGCAGTTTTCCTCTTTAAAGTGGACAAAAAAGATGGCCCGAACAGACCCATTACGGATATTCATCTCGCAGATTTCAAACTTCTTATTGAAATACAAAATGAAGCACAAAGAGAAAAAGATTTGCTGTATATGTTTGATTCACGAAGCAATGCCCAATTGAGCAACGTTATTTTTCAGGCACCCCAAATAGAAATTGAGGTCGGTGACCAGGTGGGCCAGGTTATCAACAGAGTGACGGGTAAAAAGGAGATTCAACTGAAAGGAATTGCCAGAGATGATCGTCAATTGAAGGATGTATTTGTTTTTTTGAATGACAAAAAAATTTTTTTCAAAACCAATATGGGGAAAAAGCCCTCTCTTACCCTTCCTTTTGAAACCATCCTCCATCTCAAGGAAGGACACAATCAAATATTGGTTTTTGCACGCGATCAGGATAATTTAACGAGTTCTGAAAAGATTCAACTCTGGCGCACGAACAGGTCTTCATGAGACTCAAAAAGTGCAGTTTTCCTCTACTTCGAGGAAAACAATTGTGCGGACTATTTTTTTCTTTTTTTATCAACTGCCTCTTTTAGATTTTTTCCTGTTGAAAACTTTACCACCTTACTTGCTGGAATTTTTAATACTTCTCCAGTTTGCGGATGGCGTCCCTTTCTTGCTTTCCGTTTTGCGACAGAAAATGTTCCAAATCCGACCAATGGAATAGACTCTCCTTTCTTTAATGTTTTTGTTATCACACCCAAAGTCGAATTCAAATGCCTTTCGGCACTGGCCTTTGTCACATTGAGATCTTTCGCGATCGCCGCAATCAGTTCTGCTTTGGTCATAGTGCTCCTTTAACCTGATAGATTAATCAATGATTCGTGTTGAAACCGAATTGTTATTATCAGGATCTGAATCGAGACGCAAGTGTGGGGAATGATAAATCCGTGAATTTATCATTTTTTTTGAATTTACTCCCAATTACCGGGGATTTGTTGCGGTTTTTAGTTAGATTCGGCAAATTTCAGGTGCTTCTTTAAGGATAGATATGCCTTTGCAGCAATGAAAAAAACCGACTCAGGAGTGCTTATCGAGGTTTTTTGGAAGAAGTATCTCTAAAACGAGTTAAATACTCTTGTCCCAACTCGGCATAATGTGTGGAAACATAGTTCATTCTTATTTGATCTTCTTCACTTAGATGCCTTTTGAAGCGGGCTGGATTCCCCGCCCAAAGTTCTCCGGCTTTAATCCGTTTCCCGGGGGTTACCAAAGAACCTGCGGCGACCATGGCGGCACTTTCAATATAGCAATCATCCATCACACAGGCTTTCATTCCAATAAATGCATGATCTTCAACGGTACAGGCATGAACCAGTGCCATGTGTCCAACAGTAATGCAGTCTCCCAGGTACGCGCCCTGACCTTGACTCGAGACATGAATGACCGTACCATCCTGAATATTTGTCTTCTCTCCAATACGAATATTGTTCACATCACCTCGCAGTACGCATCCATACCAGATGCTGGACTGAAATCCGATTTCTACATCACCAATGAGAACTGCATTTTGAGCAATAAACGCGTCTGATGAAATCGAAGGAACCGTGTCTTTGTAAGGAAGGACGATCGCGGGCGTAAGATGTGTCATAATTTCATGAATAAGCGTGAAGATCTGAATTTGGGAGAAATTTTTTGTAGAAAGATATTTGCTTTGAGGACATTTTTCAACAAAAATCATGTTAAAACATTTCGCTCATTTCTTTCTTCACGAAGTCTTCCAAAGCTTCCATTTCTTTGATTTCCTTGTTGCTGAGATGATCGAGACCATCGAGGTAATTCAATCGTTCTTTGAGCAATTCAAACTTGATTGTTGAAAACTGATGGACTGAAAACGATTGAGGTGCCTTTCCTTTGACTTTTTTTACTCGTTTTTCTGGGCGGGAGAGGATGCTGCTTATGATTTTAACAAATCGGTACAAGTGGGTTTGAACCAATGGGAGTGCAAAGAGAAGGATCGCTTTTTTGGAATCCTTCTCAATAAAATAAATAAGAGTGCTTCTCAAAAACGCTGGATTTTTTACTCGATAGCAATCAAAAACTACCGGTTTCATTTTATCTCTCGTTGAAAACAATCGTTCAAAATGCTCTTTTTCTAACATTCGTGCTGCTTCTTTTAATTCCTTTTTCTGCTCTTTATCAATTCGGTAAGTCAATTGAGACGATGCAATTCCGCTGCTGTCCTTCTCATCGGCTCTAGAAGTGTTTGAAATCACAGCAAGGCCCATTTTAGAGGCATGAATCACTTGGAGGAAAAGTTCATCAAGAACGGACTCCCAGTCGGTACGTTTCGTTGAATGCTCATAATTATGAAACAAAGTATTTTTAATAAATCCAAACATTTGATCTCCTTCTTGTGAATATATCTTCTTTCTTCCTTTTGCTGCGTAAAGTATGCCAGTCTCTATATTCAGAAACTAATGACCGAAAATGCTAAACAGATTCAGCAATAGAATTAAAAAAAGGAGGAAAAAACCCGCTGTTATCGGGAAAAATTAGACTTTTCAAAGAACAGAAATCCAGTCTATTGGAATTTGCGATTAATAAAATGCGGAGCCTTCAATTTCATTTTCACAAAATCTTTCTTGCGGGACAAGACAGGTCTTCTTTTGGAAACCGGATAAATTCGCTGCGAAGTGGGAGGGAAAGGGAGAAACGGAAGCCAATATTCTTCGAAATGGGAGTTCTTGACTTCGCAGACTTAAGTTAAACAGAGAAAAAAGCGAGGACAGTGAATAAAGCTGAAATTCCAGTAACTAGAGGCCAGTATAGCACCTTAACCATCACATTGTCTTTTGAATGAACGAGACTCCAATTTGGAAATTTGTCGCTTAAGTAAATATAACTATCCAGTGCTACTACCAACAAAACGGCATAGGAAAGAAAGTAGAAATACTCGACATAGACAACTTCTGCTCCCAGAAATTCTTGCCTCAAGTGAATGTGGGAGAGCATGATCACAAAAAACAGTGAAGAGCAGCTGCCAATGATTCCATGCATGTTGGCACCAAACATTTCTTTTTTTTCGGGATGTTTGGAAATACTGATAACCACGGCAAACAAAAGTATTAGAACGACCATCAAGGGCATCAGATGAACTATGAAGGCGTTATGAAAGTCACGCACAATCACGATATTAAAGCTCAGTTCCGGACGTTCTCTCAAATCAACCATATGTCCGATTCCAAAATCTGTTTGGTAGTGGATCATATGGTATTTGAAAAAAGTTTCATCAAGTGTCCATCCGCGAAGAACAATGTCCTCTTCAATTCCCAGAATATCTTTCAAATTCTTGGGATACGCTTCAAAATCAGGAGTGAAAATAACATTTCGGGTAAAATTTTTCGGCCACAAGCGAAGCGTGACTGTTTTGTGATCCAGAGGGTATTCATGATAATTGAAATGATGGCGCATAATTGCTTCGAAATACCAGCCAATCACCTCGTAGTCTTCATGCTTTTCACGGTACATTTCTTCTTTGGTAAACGTATCTGCGGCATCCACCAACTCCGGTAAAATAAAATCCCGTGAGATCGAGTCTGGAACCTCAAGCGGATACTTCTGCCAAATATATCCTTTGAGCTGAATATCGGTTTTTGTCATAAAACGTAGCGATTGGATAAAAAATCCAGTGGGAACATAAATCGGTTCCTCACTATTACGTTCCTTAAAAGATTCACGATGTTCACTTAGAAATTTTTTTAC
Organism: SAR324 cluster bacterium; assembly: GCA_015231825.1. Taxonomy (GTDB): domain Bacteria; phylum SAR324; class SAR324; order SAR324; family NAC60-12; genus JADGAV01. The sequence continues at coordinate 393,817 of JADGAV010000001.1, read as the reverse complement.
TGATCCTGAGGAGTCGAACCCTCCTGGATTGGGGTTATAGGAATTGTGCTTCCAGTACCAACTCACTCCAATAACGCCTACCCAAAATAGAGAGACAAGGATCGAGATTCGCCAAAGTGCAGTTTGAGACATATATCAAGAAAAATTTAGATTCATTTTAGCTGAAAAGGTCCATTGAAATAAACAAGGTCAATGTTGTTGTTTAAAATTTTACAAGGAGTTTAGGATACCATGACTTAGCAGTAAAGAAAGACAGGCACAAATCATATTTTTCTGCATGGGAATGCCATCCTCACACATTAGCCGATTCAATCTGTGGTATTTCTTCTTTTTTCCTGAAAGAGACTTTTTAAACTTTTTCCTCCACTTCATCTCCGAACTGGATGAGGCCTAACAGTTTAAATTTAACTTGAATACTGTTGCCATCGTGGGTCCTCAAAACGTTGAATTTCAATCAGGTAATTATTGGGATCCCTCAGAAAACAGTGATAAATCTGAAAGGCAGGGTTGAAAGATGGGGATTTTTCAAAGCTTCCACCTCGCTCCTGGATCAACTGGTAGTACCCATCCACATCTTGAGTGAGCAGTGTCAGAATGACCCCTTGTGCCAGCACTTCGCCTTCTCGTTGACAAAACCCGAGGTAAGACTGTCCAACGCTCCGATAGATCCTGCATTTTCCTTGATCCAGTATGAGGGGAAAACCCATAATTTTGGTATAAAATTCGTGATTTTCCGACAGATTGCTGCATCCAAGAAAAGTGATTTGAGAATCCAGTTTGTTCTGCAAATGATATCTCTAAAAAAAATGTTCAGGACCGTTGCGAAATCGAGTTTTAATACGATTGTTTGGTGTCATTCAGTTCTATAATAGCGACGTATTTCTCGGATAGGTCAAATCTTCGACTGAACCCCTTTTTTTCTCAACTCACTTTCTTGCTTTCTTTATTATTTATTTTCTGAGTTGGGTGGCTTTGAACTGCCTTTGGGCAGGAAATTCCCTAACATTCGATCGTGTTTTTCATACAGTTCAGAAAGCTTCCATAAAACGCCCGGAATTTCCTGAATCACATCTCCGGGAATTTGAAATACGTCAGTTTCATGTTTAGTGCGCATTTTAATTGAGTTTGGTTTTTGATAAAGGACTCCTTCCTGACCAAAGCAATGTCCGACTGTCAAGGTATCAATAACCGTATTTTCAATAAACAATTCAATCTCACCCCCTGTTACAAGCGAAATGTCGGCGCGCACCTGATCTGGCAATTCATAATCAGTATCATAATGAACCTTTTTCATGGACTTGACGATTCGATTGAGCACTGGATAGGACAAACTCCCAAAAACAGGTGAGGCCAGCAGATATTCCCGGGTATCCTGAAAATCATCAATCTGAGAATAAACGTCAGACTTTTTGGCAAAATCTGAAAATAGGTTTTTTGGAATTCTCAGGGTCTGAACAAAACTGAGTGCCCGATAGGTTTCTATGGAGGGCATTTCGTGCAGCCCGGAAATATCTCCGACAAGCGATCCGGCTGTTAAGATGTTATAGACTCCCAACATCGGTTGAATTTGTTCAACTGTCCCGGTTAAAAGAAGAAAAATATCATCATGAATTTCCCCTGTTTTAAGAAGAATTGTTTCTGGATTGAAGGTCTTTACTGAATTGTTCAACAAAATACTGATCAAATGTGCAGGTGCATTTGGAAAATAGGCTCTGATATACTGGGATGCCTGACGCATGGCATAGTTTTGCTGGGAATGAATAAAGACATCAATCATTCCAAAGGGAGCCCCTGAACCAACCATTTTCTGTTCCTCTGTCAAATCGAGAGAGGTGTGGGAGAGCATAATTTTTTCAGAACTATCTTCGTGAAAATCCTGTGTTTTTCCATGAATCAGTCCGCCGCCGATATCAATTTTCTTGATGCTTGCCGGGGTGAGATATTTTTCGCGAACCTTTTCAAAAAACTGGAGAGAAATTCCTGGCTGTTCAGGATCGTCGGTCACCATTTTCCTGAGCACGTCAAGAGCAATGATATCAGCAAAATGAGCATAGGACTGGTACCCGGTTTCCCAAAGCGTCCGAAAAATAAAAATACTGGTTTCAACAGGGTGGGGAGAAAAAATCGGCTGAACCTCAAGCCCGTCGATGTCATTCCAGACATCAAATTCCAAATCGTGTATTTCGAAATACTGATACAACTGGTCTTCATCTATTGATGTCAACGCAGAAAATTTTCTAAACACCGCCTTTCTTACCAGAGGAGTTGCATAGTATTTCAACTTGTAGTCGCTTTGTACCAAAGTCGGCAGTCCGGCAAAATGATCATCATGGGCATGGGTGTGGAAAATTCCCTCTATTTCATTGACGCTGATTCCCAGTGCAGTCAGACTGTGCAGAATATTTGGGCCTGCATCAATTAAAAATATTTTCCCTTGAAACATCAAAATACTGGACATACAGGGACGGTGTATATCCCAACCATCACCTTCTCCCGCATGCAGGACCGCAAAAAAATACTCTCGACGAATATTGTGAAATCCTAAGCGGTAGGGGGGGTTATAAGTTGTATTGGCAGGTAAGTTGAGGTCGACGCTGACCGACTCATCTCCATATTGAATTTCGTAGACGTTCAGTTGTTTCCGTTTTATGAAAACTTTATTCCGGATCTCTTCCTTTTCCTGTTCAACAATACATACATCCAGCAACTCTTCAAATGGACGAATAGCCCCAAAAGCAAATTTCAGTTTGAGTTGCATCATCACTTTTGCGAGTTCAGGAGAAATCCCTGTTTTTATTATATCCTCTTCGCAGGTTAACCCGTAATTTCCCTGGTAAATATATCGCATTTGAGCATCAACTTGTTGACGGGAACCAATTAAAGTGGGCTTTATTCCTGTATTGTTGGGATGATTGGGTAAGATCATCCCTTGTCGATACAGCATTTGCAAAACAGGAAACTCGGCCAGATTGGAAAATTTTCCATTCTGTACAAGTATATCCGAGAGTAAAATAACATTAGGACCCGTCTCAAAGAGGACTCCATTTTCTTCAGTCGGTGCAATTATGCCTCGTCTCATCAAGTGTTTGACGCTGTCTTCAGGGCAAGCACAAAGAATTCGCACCTCTGCCTCTTTTATCTCCACCCAATACACACCCGGCATGATTTCGAGTTTGTTTATTTTTGAAGAAGCCGCGCTTCTCTTTTTTTCAGGCATGTTCCTCTCTTTCGCAGACAGCAATTGGCCCTTGCGTTCTTAAATAAAACACGCTCAATATCATCATCAGATTTTTAATATATTGGAAAAGTGGAAAAGTACTCCTGCTGCGTGTCGCAGGTTTCAACAAACTGAAATTGCAGATGTCGTTTTATTTATGTAGAATATGCGGTCCCTGTTGTCAAGAATACTGCCCAGGAAAGTGCTCCTTTATTTTTTAAACATTAGAAAAGTTCCATCATTTCGCGAGGATTGAACGGGCCAAAAATCGGCAAGTTCTATGGCTTAAAGTTATTTGACCACAAGATCTAGAGGCATACGGGAAAGAAGCTCGCTTCCATTTTCTGTAAGGACAACGGTTTGGCCAAAGCACATTGCATGTTCATTTTCGCTATCCATCAAAATCATGTGGAGGAAAAAAACCATCCGGGGTGCAGCAATTACAGGATTTCCATGATAGAACATCGGCCAGTCCATCCAGTTGGGAGAAAAAGTCGAGCCAAGGCTGTATCCACAGGCATTGAGACGATGAGCATTCATTCCTGCCGCATCACAGACTCGGGCATAGGCATCAAACACTTCGCCAACAGGGCGTCCCGGCTTCAGAGCCGACAAACAGGCATCCATTGCTTCCAGACAAACTTTATGCATTTCCAGATGACGAGAAGAAGCTTTTCCAACGGGAATGGTTCGCATCAGCGCGGCATGATAATGTCGATATGTTCCTGCAAATTCGATCGTCAATTGATCCTGAAGATCCAGGTGACGGCGTCCTGAAAAATATCGGCACAATAGGGCATCGCGGCCGGAACCGATTATAAATTCATTGCTGGAATAATCTCCCCCACCTTTAAAAATTGCATTGTGCATCGCCGCCAGAATATCTCCTTCGAAAGCACCAGGAAACGTGCTTTGATGAGCTTCTTCGAGTGCCAGGTCTGCCAGTTCCGCCGCCTGGCGCACATAGTTCAATTCTGCTTCACTCTTGACGACCCTGAGGTGGCTGACTAAATCGGAGGCATCCGTCAATCTGCAACTATCTTCTAATGCCTCTGATAATTTTCTTGAATTGGCCCCAGTTAGTCCATAGGCATCGAATTCAACACCAAGTCTCTTTCCCAGTGCGCTGAATTCATTCAAGATTGCTTTCAATTCCTTGGCGGGATTGGCTTCTGGAGCGTCCACCCAAATGCGGATATCTTCGATAATCGACGTATGTCGCGCCTGCCTCAAGTCGGGTGCCCGTGTCAGTAAGGTCATCCGTCCGTCATGATTGAGGAAAAGGCACTGAAAAAATACATACCCAAAGGTATCATAGCCAGTGAGATAGTACATACTCTCTTGACGAAACATCAATAAGCCATCCAATTGGCGTTCCACCATTAAAGCCAGTGTCCTGTTTTTTCTTTCATGCAATTCTTCCCTGGTAAAGTGTAGGCCCATCTCTGCTTCTCCCTGATCAATAGAACTTCCGATTCCCAATAAAGACTTCGGGGAAAAAAACCTTAATAAATGGCGGATTAAGAATTTGATTCAAAAAACAATTGAACCAATGTGTTCAATCAACGTTTTGACCCGCTATATTAGGTTAAAAAAAGAATATGTCAACATTCACATCTTCGCACAACTTTTCCCTGATTTTCAAAGTTTCTCTACTCATACACGCAGTTCACAGTGAGAAATGAAAATGGGCATTGAGCAAGATTGAATGCACGGAAGAAAAAACAAATCTTTTTTGGTTCGGGAGCACTTGCAAAAAAATTTGATTTATTGATGCGTCAAGATTCAGAGACGCTCTTATAATTAATTTGAAAAAAAGCTGATTTTGAGGTTATTCTGCTCCTTCCAACAATCTTCATTAACATGGTTCGGCATTCCGCTCACCGTCAAGATTTTATTTATGAATATTGCCAGTTTTCTTAAAAAATCAGCAACAACATTTGGGACTCGACCTGCTCTTTCCATGGGAACGAAGCAAATTGCAGATTATCGTTTTTTTGCTGATCAGGTATCTCGGCTTGCAGCAGGACTAAGACACACACTCGGTCTGAACCCGGGAGACCGCTGTGCGATCGGTATGACCAACACTCCTGAATTTATGATCGTTTTGTTTGCTTGCTGGCATGCAAATCTCATTGCAGTGCCGATGAATGCCAAGCTGCACCGCAAAGAATTTGCTTATATTCTTGAAAACTCAGGAACCCGGCAATGTTTCATCAATGATCCGATGAAATCGGTCTTCGAGGGACTTCCTCAAGAAATATCCACCCTGGAGGGAATTGTTTCAATTACAGAAGACAAGTATCAGGATTTATATGAAAATGAAGCACTTCCGATGATCGAATCAGACCCGGATGATCCAGCCTGGCTGTTTTACACCAGCGGCACGACGGGACAACCGAAAGGAGCAACTCTCACTCATCGAAACTTGGTTGCAATGACGATGAGTTTTTTGGCAGACATAGATTCGATCAGCGAGCATGAGTGCATTATCCATGCAGCTCCCATGTCCCATGGCTCTGGAATATACGGGATACCCTATGTTGCCCGCGGTGCCAACCAGGTCGTCCCTCAGAGCGGTCATTTTGACCCCCTCGAAGTATTTGATTTGATTCAAAACTATCAGGGTTCTTCTTTCTTTTTTGCTCCCACCATGATTGTCCGCCTCCTGAACAGCACTGCATTGGAAAAAGCCGATCTCACAAATCTGAGAACCATCATCTATGGAGGAGGACCGATGTATGTATCCGATTTATTGCAGGGATTGGATAAAATGGGTCCAAAATTTGTTCAGATTTATGGGCAGGGAGAAGTTCCCATGACGATCACCTACCTTTCACGTGCAATGCATGGAGAGAATAACCATCCTCGTTTTAAAGAGCGATTGGGGTCTGTTGGAATTGCACGAACTGATGTAGAAGTACAGATCGTTGACCAAGAGGGAAACCCAATCCCAACAGGGGAAATTGGAGAAATTGTTGTACGCGGGGATGTTGTGATGAAAGGCTATTGGCAAAATCTGGAAGCCACCCAAAAAGCGTTGAAGGACGGATGGCTTCATACCGGGGATTTGGGGGTAATGGACGGTGAAGGATTTATCACGTTAAAAGACCGTTCAAAGGATCTGATTATTTCGGGTGGTGCTAATATTTATCCTCGTGAAGTCGAAGAAGTGCTCTTGAATCATCCTGATGTTCTGGAAGTATCTGTGATCGGTAAACCTCATCCTGAATGGGGAGAAGAAGTTGTAGCTTTTGTTGTTCCAAAAAATGATCAAATTCCATCGGATTCAGATCTGGACCAGTTATGCCTGAACAATATCGCACGATTCAAACGGCCGAAACATTACTATTTTCTGGAAAGCCTCCCCAAAAATAACTATGGTAAGGTGCTCAAGACCGAACTGCGAATAAAAATAGAATCGGAATAACATTGCGTCTAAATTCAGCATCGGGCGGCATCAATTTTAATAACCTAACACCAGCATTTTGGAGAAGCCAAATGAATGAACTCTGGGATCAATTAAAAGCAGTTGTTGGTTCCCGCGGGTACCGGGAAGAGGACGGAATTGACATAAAAAATTATCGTGATTACCAGGGAGATCGTCAAATAAGACCCCGCATTTTGCTGAGACCAGAGAGTACGGAAGAGGTTTCAAAAATCATGAAATTTTGTCATCAGGCAGGCCAGGCCATAGCTCCGCAAGGAGGCATGACAGGTCTGGTTTCAGCAGCGGCTCCAATGGAAGGAGAAATTGCACTAAGCTTTGACCGCATGAATCAGATCATTGAACTCGATCCTCTCACAGCAACCATCACCGTTGAAGCTGGTGCTCCTCTGCAGGCCGTCCAGGAGCACGCGGCAAAAAACGGATTTCTATTCCCGCTTGATCTGGGAGCCCGGGGCAGCTGTACCATCGGCGGAAATTTATCAACCAACGCCGGCGGAAATCGAGTGATTCGGTACGGGATGATGCGTGACCTTGTTCTAGGCGTGGAAGCCGTGCTGGCAGATGGCACCATCATCAACGGGCTTCACAAACTGACTAAAAACAACACCGGATACGATCTCAAGCATCTTTTTATCGGAACTGAAGGGACTTTAGGAATCATCACCAGAGCTGTTTTGAAACTCAGCAGCCAGCCTCGCAGCCAATTGCTCGCGTTTTGCGGATTGAAAAATTTTGATGCAGTGGCACAATTGCTTGTTCACATGAAATCCAATCTCGGAGGAAATCTCTGTGCCTTTGAAGTGATTTGGCAGGAAGCCTATCAATTGCTGGATCTCATCGAATCCGTCAAAAAACCACTTCCTGACGAGCACGGATTCTATGTCCTTGTTGAAAGTATGGGAAGCAGTGCCAAAGAAGATAAAACTCAATTTGACAATGCTCTGGAATCAGCATTTGCTGCCAACCTTCTGGAAGATGCCGTTGTCTCTCATTCTTCCGCAGAAGTGAAAGATCTTTGGCTGATTCGGGATGGACTCCCTGAAGTTCCTTCAAAAGTCGGAGCAATGCACTCATACGACATAAGCCTTGCTGTGGGAGATATGGGATATTTCGGCAATGAGGTGACTGCGCGCCTTAGAAAAAGGTGGTCCAATTGTATCCTTGCACTTTTTGGTCACATCGGTGATGGCAATCTTCATATCATCATCCATGTGGGACCGGACACGGTTGCTTTGCATCAGGAAATCGACCAAATTGTTTATGAACTCACTCGGGAGCTTCACGGTTCCATCTCTGCTGAACACGGAATCGGAATCATGAAACGTGATTTTTTGCACTACAGTCGATCATCTGAAGAAATTGCACTGATGAAAATGCTGAAACAAACCATTGACCCGAAGGGTATCCTTAGCCCGGGACGTGTGGTGGAAATTTAATAAGAATGAATACATGGCAAATTGGTGACGTGAAAGTCACGAGGGTGATTGAATTGGAAGTCACTGGAGGAAGTCGCTTCATTCTTCCGGATGCAACTCCTGAAAGGGTCCAGCGGATCCGTTGGCTCTTTCCTCATTTCATGAATGAAGCGGGAAAACTGATCATGAGCATCCATGCTCTGATTGTTGAAACTCCAGAGCAATTGATCATGGTTGACACCTGTTTGGGCAACGATAAAGAGCGTCTCATTCCTGGATGGAATATGCGGCAGGGCAGTTTTTTACAAGACATCGCCGCTGCAGGATATCCAAGAGAATCTTTTGACACCGTTCTATGCACTCACCTCCATGTGGATCATGTCGGTTGGAACACGATGCTGATTGCCGGACAATGGAAACCAACATTCTCTAATGCTCAATACCTTTTTGGAAAAAAAGAATGGGAGTACTGGAAATTTGCGGGAAAGCGTGACACGGAATATCAAAAAGTTATGGCAGATTCAATTCGCCCTATTTTTGATTCAAAAATGGTGAAACTGGTAGAACCGGATTATAAAATCTGTCATGAGGTATGGCTTGAGCCAACACCAGGGCACACACCCGGGCATGTCAGCGTCAGGATTTCATCCGGTGGAGAGGATGCACTCATTACCGGAGATTGTATTCACCATCCCTGCCAGATCGCCAATCCTGAATGGGGCAGCTCCGCAGACCATGACAGAGCTGAAGCGCGTCGAACACGCAGCAGTATGCTTGAACGCTATACCGATACTTCTGTTTTGATCATAGGGACCCATTTCGCAACGCCTGCCAGCGGTTATCTCCGGCGTGACAAAGAGGGATATCGCCTCAAAACATGAGAATAACGAATGCTTCTTCTCTTTATTTTATGCCTCTTTTCTTCTCAAATACTCTTTGCAGCCGATCCTGTCATCCTGAACAATAACTTTATCTCTCATTCGCTGGGATTCAAGGCCGAGTACCTGGAAGACAGAGCAGGACTCTTGATATTGGAAGAAGTTCGCTCTTCAGAACTGTCACAAAAGTTTGTTCCAAGCCAGCAGGAAACACTCAATTTTGGCTTTACTGATTCAGCCTACTGGATTCGAGTAAAAATTAAAAACCCCCACATCAAAAAGAATGACTGGATACTGGAAATCGGCTATCCACTGCTTGATGATATTGAAGTATACTTGCCTCAAGGTGGAGACAACTATTCAGTCAAACGAGTAGGAGATTTGATCCCTTTCCGGAATAGACCGATCCCGCATCGGCATTTCAGCTTCACTATTGAATTGCAGGCCGAAGAGAGTCAGGTTCTTTATTTTCGGGTTCGAACAGAAGGAAGTTTGCAATTTCCATTGGTTTTATGGAATTCAAACGCCTTCATGGAAAAAACGCGGAGCAACCAAATTTTATTTGGTATCTACTATGGAATCCTGATCATCATGGTGTTTTACAATATTCTCCTTTTTTTCGTGATCAGGGACAGAGTCTATATTCCATATATCGCTTCTCTGATCTGTCTCATTCTCGTCCAGCTCCACCTCAACGGATTTGCTTCAGAATACCTGTGGATATCTGCAGCTTATTTTTCGAATACCGGACTTTTACTATCCACTTTTGCCTCAATTTTTTTTATCAGCCTGTTCTCAAAAGAATTTTTAAACACCAACTCTATAGTTCCCGGGAGCAGCCCTGTTTTGATCACGCTGATGCTTGTTTCTGGATTTGGAGTCATCCTCTCATTTACGCTGAACTATTCACTTGCCGTCCAATTGGCAACCGGGTTAGCCGGCCTTTCTGCTATTCTTTTTGTTTTTATCGGAATTCAATGCTGGCGAAAAGGAAGTCAGCCAGCCAAAATCTATGTCATCGCATGGGGATCGATTGGATTGGGTGCTCCCATTTATATTTTAACGAGTTTTGGAATTCTCCCAAACAACATTGTCACCAATCATTCCCTCCAATTGGGAGTACTTTTAGAAGTCGTTTTATTCTCCCTGGCACTTGCCTACAGAATTGATCTTTTCAGAAAGGAAAAGGAACAGGCACAACTGGATGCATTGAATCTCCAACACGAAACAGCCGTTAAACTGGAACGGCAAAATGTTCTTTTGCAGGAAGAAATTTGCCGTCATGAAATCACCGAAAAAGAACTGGGAGACAGTGAATCCCGTTTACGACAAGTCATTGATTTAGTACCGCATTTTCTCTTTGCAAAAGACAAACAGGGACATTTTATTTTTGCCAATCAAGCTTTGGCAGAGGCATACGGTATGACTGTCGAAGAACTGACAGGAAGCAAAGAAAGCGACCTGAATCATGATCCCGAAGAACTGAACCGATATCTCTCAGAAGATCAAAAGGTCATCGAAAGAGGTCAACCGATCTTTATTCCTGAGGAATTATTCACTGATATTGAAGGAAATGTTCGCAGATTGCAAAGCACTAAAATTCCGTTTAAACATTCCGCATGGTCGGATACCGCGGTTTTGGGAGTTTCTGTTGACATCACAACATTAAAGCAAGTTGAGGAAACTTTAAAACGAACGAATGAGGCCAATTACCGATTTACCCCTCATAAATTTTTGAAACTTTTAGGAAAAGAAAGTTTTAATGAAGTTGAGTTGGGAGATCAGCGAGAAATGAATATGAGTGTTTTGTTCACTGATATTCGAGGATTTACCACCCTCTCTGAACAAATGAACCAGGAAGAGATATTCAAATTCCTCAATTCCTATTTGAGCTGGATGGTGCCTGTCATTCAGGAGAATCAGGGAGTCGTCGACAAATACATTGGTGACGCAATCATGGCCCTGTTTGATACGGCAGACAATGCGATTGCTGCAGCAATAGATATGATGCGGAGTCTCGAAATCTACAATTTGGGAAGAAAGCGCGGCGATTATGACTCCGTCGAGATTGGCATTGGAATCAATACTGGAATGTTGATTTTAGGTACTGTGGGGCAACAGGACCGCATTCAAACGACGGTGATTGGAGACACCGTCAATCTGGCTGCCCGTACTGAAAACTTAACCAAAATGTACCACGCCCCCATAATCATCACTCAGCACACACTGCAGCATCTTGAGAATCCTTCCCGGTACTCTATGCGATTTATGGATCGGGTTCAAGTTAAGGGAAAAAATGAGAAGGTCATGGTCTATGAGGTTTTAGATGCCCTGGCTCCTGAAACAAGAGCAAAGAAGCTTGAAATCTCTGCAGATTTTGAGAAAGCATTTCAATTGTTTCATTCGGAATCCTACCAAGAGGCCAAAATTCTGTTTGAGCAATGCCTAGAAAAATATCCTGAAGATCATGCTTCACAGATCTACCTGGAACGCTGTCAGAAAAGAGAAACAGGAAAAAAACAAAACTAATCCTCAAATTCGATCTAACTAGTTTTTCCCAGCGTCCTGCGGGCAATATGAGCTCGATTTTTAACTGAAAATAAATCCGGGAAGGGAAGTACGGAATAAAGCCGAGAAATCGCTCGATTTCCCGGCTTCGGACTCAAATCAACCACCGCCTTCGTAGAAGGATCGCAGCAGCCGACTGCGGGTAGGATGTCTCAATTTGCGAAGTGCTTTGGCCTCAATTTGACGAATCCGTTCTCGTGTAACGTCAAAATCTTGTCCAACTTCTTCAAGGGTGTGATCTTTTTTCTCATCGATACCAAAACGCATGCGCAGGACTTTTTCTTCCCGCGGTGTCAAGGTGCTCAAAGCAAAGCGGGTCAATTCGCTTAAATTGGAATAGGAGGTGGCGTCTCCAGGATTACTTGCTTTTTCATCAGCAATGAAATCCTTCAATTGCGAATCCTCATCATCCCCAATCGGAGTATCCAAAGAAATCGGTTCTTTAGCAATCTTCAATACTTTGCGAACCTTGTTGAGTGGCATATCCATGTGCTTCGCCAATTCCTCCGGCGTCGGTTCACGCCCATATTCCTGGACGAGAGCCCGGGATGTCCGGGACAGTTTGTTGATGGTCTCGATCATGTGCACAGGGATTCTAATGGTTCTTGCCTGATCGGCAATAGCACGTGTGATTGACTGTCGAATCCACCAGGTCGCATAAGTTGAAAACTTGTACCCCCTCCGGTATTCAAATTTATCAACCGCCTTCATCAATCCGATATTGCCTTCCTGTATCAAATCCAAAAACTGCAAACCGCGGTTGGTATATTTTTTTGCAATACTGATCACCAGACGGAGATTGGCTTCCACCAGCTGGCTTTTAGCCAGTTTGACTTTCCGCTCTGCAATCCGCAAACGCCTGACTTCTTTTTGAAATTCAGACCAGGATAGAGAGGTGGAAAGGATCATCGTATCAATTCGATTCTGGCAAGCTTCTATTTTTTCAAAAATCCGCCTTGCAATGTTGAAGCTATATCCCGTTTTATTTGAAATCAACTTTTCTATTTCGATTTTCTGCACATCATCACTGCAATTTTGCCAGTTTTTAAAAAGTGCAACCCCTTCACTTGTTTCAATCTGAAATTTCTTGGAATATTGCCCCAACTGTTTGTAAGTGAGATCAATTTTTTCCTTGTGCTGCAGCATGACGCTGCACATGGTCTCAACCTGCCGAGAATTAAAATTGACACTTTTAATCAAATCCCGAACCTGATTTTTGAGTTTCGTAATCTTCCTTTTTTGAGCTAACGTGAGAGGCTTTTCCGATTCATTTTTAATCTCAACAATTTGCTCGTACTGATTTTGTGCTTCCGTCAAGACAGCAACAACTTGCTCTCCCGCCGCAGCTTCGTCTTCAATAACATTATCGTCTTCATCCAAACCGGAAACGACATGACGTGCCCGCAACGTATTTTGCCTCAGTTTCTTCGCCAACTCAAAAAGGTAGTTTATAATCAAATTCGACTGGGAAAAAATTTCAATCAGTTCAAATTGACCTTCCTCAATCCGTTTGGCAACATCCACTTCACCATCCCTGCTCAGAAGTTCGATTCCACCCATTTCTCTCAAATACATGCGAACCGGATCATCGGTCGATGTGTCAACCCCGGGTTCAAGATCCAGTTCCACCTCAGTCTCGGTGTCAAAGTCCTTTTTCTGTTTGGTTAAACTGATTTTTTTAGTCGAGTCGACCACTTCAATATCAATTTCGGACAGAATGTCAAAAATACGTTCAAGCTGCTCTGTCGTCGGTGTCTCTGTACCAAGATGAGTGTTGATTTCGTCTAAGGTGATGAATCCTTTTTCTTTTCCTTCCGCAATAAGTTCTTTAATAATTTTTGCCTGATTTTTTTGAGCGATCTCTATTTCACTAGCAATCGGTTCTGCACTCTGTTTGCTCATATAAGTCTCCCCCTTTAGGAATTGAGGTTAACGGTGTGGATAAATCTTGTCCAGGGCTTGTTTTTTTTTACGAAATTCTATATTCGCATGTAGTTTTTCTTCATCCGAAAGACTGGCCAATTTTTCATCACGCTGCCATTTCAAAATTCGCTCTTTGATTTGACGGATCAATCGTTTGAAATCGGCCTCGCTGTATTCCGGAGGCATACCTTCCATATAAAGCTTCATGATCTCGGAATAAAGATCTGGAATCTGATGTTCTAGCTCTTCTATCGCTTTGGTGTGAAATTCTTGATCAGAAAACTGTAGAAATTGTTTGTATAACTGCCGAAAATGAGGTGTTTGAAATTCATTTACGTCTAGGAACTCTCGTGCAAGCGTTATAAAACGCCTGAAGTGCAAGAGGACTTGCAAAAGTCTCTTTTCCTCTTGAATTTCAATAGATACTGAATCAGTAGAATGGAAATTTTCCAGAGTATCATGCTTATGCGGTTTACGCAAATATTTTGCTGCTTTTTCTAGAATTGTTGCTTCCGGTAAATGAATCAGCTCCGCCAAATGAGTAATGGCCATGTTTTTTATCGTCTCATCAAAAATTTCACCAATCATGGGAAGCAATTCTTCAATTGCCTTCATACGACCTTGCACATTTGAACTATGTTTGGCAAGGCATTGCTGTACTAAATATTCAAAGACCGGGGTATCTCGCTGTAATAATTCAGAAAATTTTTCTCCTCCATGAGTCAGCAAAAAGGAATCCGGGTCTTCACCAACAGGGAGGGTAGCCACAGAAGCTTCCAGACGGCCAGAAAGGAAGAGGGGACAGCTTCTCCAGGCTGCCGCCTGGCCTGCCTGATCGCCATCGAGCAAAAGGATGACTCGATCAACATACCTCTGGGCAAAACGGACATGGTCTGCAGTAAGCGAGGTCCCGCAGGTAGCGACTGCTTCAGGAAAGCCGAATTGATGGAGTCGGGTCACATCCAGGTATCCTTCCACGAGGATCAATTTGCGTTTTTTTTTGATGGCCTCTCGTCCTTCGAAAAAGCCATACAATATTTGACTTTTATGATAATATTTTGTTTCGGGGCTATTGAGATACTTTGGCTGCTGATCGGCATCGATCGTTCGTCCGCCAAACGCTATGCATCGTCCACGGATATCTCGAATTGGAAATATGATACGATTGCGAAAGGTATCGTAGGGACGGCCCGACTTCGGTGAACTTTTTGCCAAGCCAGCCTGAATTAATTCACTATTGCTGAAACCCCGGGATGTCAGATTCTCAACCAGCAATTGCCATTGTTCAGGAACGAAACCAATCTTGAAAATTTCCCAGGTGGGCAGAGGGATCGAACGGTTTTGTAAATATTGGCGTCCTGTCTCTCCCGCAGATTGCTGGGTGAGAAACAAATGATAAAATTCAGTAGCATGCTCTAATGCCGTCAGGAGGCGATCCTCGGACTGTTCTTTGGCAGAAGATGACGTAGTTTTTTCAAGCGGGATACTAAAGCGATCCGCGAGTTCCTCCAATGCCTCAACAAAAGGCAGTTTGTCATACTCCATTACAAATTTGATCGCGCTTCCGCCAATCCCGCAACCAAAACAATGGAAAAAACCTCGTTGCGGGTTGACATTAAAAGATGCTGTTTTTTCAGAGTGAAAAGGACAGAGTGCCTTGTAAGTGGATCCTGTTTTTCGCAAAGCTACCCCGCGCTCACTGACCACGGATACGATATCTGCAGCCTGTTCGACTTGTTGAATAAATTCTCGGCTATACATCATAATTTATAACCCGCTATGAAACGATCCAAATTTTCTTTCAAACTCTTCATAATTATAACAATTTTCTTGGAAATTGGCTTGAGAAGAGGAATCGTCAATGCTGCGCAAGAAGGAGTGTCTGCCATACAGAAAAAACAAAATGAACTCAAACAAATGGAGACTCGGAAAAAAGAAATTCAGTTGTATTTAAAGGAAAGTTTTCTTGCAGAACAGGATGCCCGAAAAAGAGTCAATGAGTTGTCTTCAGACATCGAGACACTGCAGCTAAAAATTGTTCAAACGACCCGACAGCAAAAACATACAGAGAACGTTCTTTCCCGTCAAACAAAAGAAGTTGAGATCTTAAAGCATCTCATCGAAAAGGATGAAGAATCCCTCCGTCAACGCGTGCGATCTATATACAAATTTTTGAAGGGAAAACAAGCACTGTCATTTTTTCAAGACCGGAATTCTTCTAAAAATCAACATTTGCTGGAACTGGTTTTGCGTCATGAAGTGCAGCATCTTCAAAACTATTATAAAAAAAGTCACTCACTGGAACAGTTGCTGGGACCCTATCAGCAAAGGCAGAGCATTCAAGAAGAGCTTTTTCATGAATCGTCAGAGGTCAAAAAGTTACTCGAACAGAAAAAACAGGAACACCAAAGGCTTTTGGTCGCTATTCAGCAAGACCGCCAAGTCTATGTTCGCTTTTTAGACGATTTGCAGCAATCAATGGAGAAAGTTATCGATGATCTGGATAAACTCGAACTTCAAGAGCAATTGGCACGTCGCTTCATCCAATCCAGCGGGCTTTTCCCGCTCAAGGGCAAACTTCTTCCTCCGGTTGAAGGACGAATGATCCAATCATACCAGGATAAAAGCAGTCATTCCGTTTCAAACCTTTACCGTGGGATCACTATTGAAACGAGACCCGACAGCCCTGTCAGTGCAATCGCGGCAGGAAAAATAGTATTTGCAGAAGCATTAAAAGGCTATCATCAACTAGTGATCGTGGATCATGGAAAAAACAGCTTTTCCGTTTATGGAAAACTTGAAAATCTCGAAGTAAGATTGAATGAATTTGTAGAGAGTGGCAGCATAATCGGGACTGTATCTAAAGAACCGATCACGTCGAAATTTCAAATCTATTTCGAAATTCGTCACCGCGGTAAACCTGTTGATCCCCTCGATTGGCTCAAACCGAAAACGTTCAGAAGATGATCAAAAATGGATTTCAACCATGCCGTCGAGCTGCACGTTCAGGGTCGTCCTGAATTCACCGACCTGCGGAGGGAGTTTACCAAAAAAAATCAAGGTCCCTGGAAAATAAGGATGCCAACCTTGCAAGGCATTTGCAGTGATTTCATCCACCTGAAGGGGCAATTCCCTCGCAAGAAGCAGCTGAACCCGGGCAGCCATAAAAAGCAAAGCCTGAAATCGATGAAGGATCGCCGGTTTGACTCGTTGCAGGGGAATGTGTCTTTCAGAAAGAGGAATCTGAAGTTGATCCATCATGGATTGAACATGCATTCTTTTGCCTTCTACCCAGACATGCTCTTCAAATAATTTTGACTCCAGAGCCCGATTCATGGTCTCGCTCAGGTTAAGGCGGGACGAAATCATTTGATCAGACGAAGTCGAAACAGGACGCAATTCTTCAATTACTCCATGCTTTGGCTTGAGATTTCTCTGCATTAAACGCCATAGTACTTCATATTGTGCAGGACGTTGACAGTAAAGCACAGCTCTTTCACCCAGATGCAGATCCCAGGAAAAATTGCGCACATCCCATGCTTCATCGTCAATCCTGTGGCTTACTTCCCGAAAAGAAAATAATACTTTTTTACGCACCAGAACCTCATGTTTTCAATCGATTCACATTCGCTCGATGATACCCGAAATATTGGTAAATTGATTGGTAAAAATACGGGGCCCGGTCAAATCATTCTCTTGACTGGAGACCTTGGGTCTGGAAAAACGACCTTAAGCAAGAGCATCTGTGAAGCATTGGGAGTGAATCCTGATTCGGTGATCTCCCCAACTTATACTTTGGTCAATGTCTATGAAGGAGATTTTCTTATTCACCATGTAGATCTCTATCGACTCAATACTCCTGAAGATCTTGACAGTTTTGACCGTGAGGATCTCATCAGCGAAGAAGGAGTGACTCTCGTTGAGTGGCCAGAATTTTTCAAACCCCTGTTAGAATCAGAAGCGCTGATCGAAATAGAATTGCAGACTTTGGATGAAAACACACGCCGACTGAAAATTCAAAATACACCCGATTCGTCTGCACCTATTATTGAGGCATTGAGATACTATGAACATACTCGCAATTAATACTGCATTCACTAACATTGGAGTGAGTTTGATGAAAAATAACGAACTCGCCGGCAATTACTATTCTGTCTGCAAAAAACGTGGGGAACAAGTCGTTTTTCATGTACTGGATGATCTATTGAGCAATGCACAAATGCAGCTGGAACAAATCGATTGCTTTGTCGTGGTCCAGGGACCCGGTTCTTATACAGGACTTCGAATCGGCATGGCAGTGGCAAAAACGCTGGCACAGGTTCACCAGCGGCCTGTGATCGGTATCACCTCAATAGAACTGCTGGCATCCATGACGAGTCCTTTGCAGGTCCCATTTTATGTCTTGCTCAACTGCACCAGGACTGAAGTATTTTATGCTCAATTTCGATTTGAAGGATTAAAAACTGTTCAGCTGTCAGAAATCCGGTTGAGCACTTTAGAAAGTCTTTGGGAACAAATTCAAGGACATGCAGTTGTGTACAAGCAAGTTGCTGCCCCCTCTTCAGCATCAACCCCTCTGCTTGAAAAACTGAAATGCCAGCCTTTTCACTACCCGATCGCCGATGCGTTTCCTCTTTTAGAATTAGGAAGGGAGCGCTTTGCTGCATGCAACGGTAAATTTCCAAACGTCCTTCCAATTTATCTTAAAAAAGATGTTGTTGGGAGATCAGAATGAATTCGTAAAGAAAAATTCCGGTTTGCCATGGTGACTTTTCCTTCCAATCTGGTATAAGCTCCTTGCAGAAATGCACAGAAAAACTAATTTCAACAGACACCCTGTTAGAGAACAGAAATAAGTAGCAATTGGCGATAACATTCAATTCAGGGAAATTTTCCCTTTGTTTTGAAAAGAAAGGAATGGATGGGATTCAGTACACGTGAACTCAGAAACACACTGGGATGTTTTGCTACAGGCGTGACAGTCGTTACCACGGCAGCCGAGGGATATGCACCTTTGGGAATTACCGTCAATTCATTTGCTTCAGTTTCGCTGAATCCACCCATGGTTTTATGGAGTTTGGATCGAGGCTCAGATACCTTCCCTGCTTTTGCTGCGGCCAGATACTACACTGTCAATATTCTCACTGAAACGCAGCTCGACTTGTCCAATCAGTTCGCCCGGGCCAATAATCAGTATTTAGACAAGCTTTCCTGTAAAACAGGAGACAATGGCTGCCCCATTCTTCCCGATACATTGGCCTTCATAGAATGCGAAATCAATTCACGGTTGGATGGAGGAGATCATATTATTTTATTGGGACGTGTTCTTCGTTTTGAAAAAAAAGAAGGGAAGCCTCTAATTTTTTCCATGGGAAACTATGCAAAAATTACGAATGGTCTATAAATGAACCGGTCTTTCCTTACGAACTGAACCAAATCGGATGCAATCAGAAGAAAATTGCAGCTTTTTGGACAAGGGTTTGATCAATTTTCCATTTTCGAAACGTTTCCCATGCTTCTTCCGATGATCTGAAGCAAAAAAATATTTAAGGGAATTCGAGTCAACGGTTTCTATTTGCTGCTGATAAAGAATGCTCCACAAGAAGCATCACCAAGCCACCGCCCTTCGCACAATTCTGACGAAATGAAACGGGTATCTCGAGTAACGACGAATGTCATGCATGATGATTATTGTCATTTCTATTTTGGCTTCGGATTTTAAAACTCCCGATTTTAAATCTTGGCTCGAAGGTAATTTTTATGTAGAATTCATTTAAATTCTCTAGCTCAACTACGGGTCCCCAACCCCATTATTCGAAATCACTTTAAAAAGCTTTATCGCAGAGATATGCCTCTTCACAAAAATCAAATTTCACAAACTATTTTAGGTACAATCAAAAAAGGAACCGTCATTCCAGCTCATCCGTTGGCTTTGGATGCGCAACGAAAACTGGATCAAAGAAGGCAAAGAGCATTGACTCGGTATTATTTGGATGCCGGCGTGGGAGGAATTGCGGTTGGAGTGCATACCACACAATTCGAAATCCGCGAAGCAGGTCTTTACCATCGTGTCTTGGAACTTGCCGCTGAAACCACAGATGACTGGTCTGATCGACCGATTGCCCGGATCGCGGGACTGGTGGGTCCGACCCAACAAGCGCTTGCAGAAGCCAGAACCGCAGTAACCCTCGGATACCATGCCGGATTGCTAAGTTTAAGTGCATTTCAAAAAGCTTCAGAAGACGAAATGATTGAGCACTGTCAGCAAATTGCAAATGAAATTCCACTTTTTGGGTTTTATTTGCAGGCATCTGTGGGAGGACGATTGCTGTCTTCCTCGTTTTGGCGACGCTTTGCAGAAATCGAGAACGTCATTGCAATAAAAATTGCTCCATTCAATCGTTATCACACCCTGGATGTGATTCACGGAATTGTTGCCGCAGGGGCAGAAAACCGAATAACTCTCTACACTGGAAATGACGATCACATTGTCCTCGATTTAATTCTCCCATTTTCCTGCATGCGGAATGGAGAAGAAGTGCAAGTCCGGTTTAAAGGAGGCCTGCTGGGACATTGGAGCGTCTGGACCGCTAAAGTGGTATCCTTATTTGAAAAAATACAAACATTTTCGGCTAATGATCAGGTTGATTCCAAGCTATTGTCCCTGGATTCCATGATCACGGACTGCAATAGTGCTTTTTTTGATGTTGCCAACCAATTTCAGGGTTGTATTGCGGGATGCCATGAAGTTCTTCGTCGCCAGGGATTGCTCGAAGGCATTTGGTGCCTGGATCCCAAAGAAACTTTGAGCAAGGGACAAGCTGAAGAAATCGATCGGGTCTATCAGGCTTATCCGGAACTCAATGACGACAAATTTGTACGCAGCAATTTGGAACGCTGGCTGGCATAACAATTTTTATTAGGTCAGTTTTCCAGAAACGAAGGAACGCTCAGCTTGAATTAATTTATGAATGATATTTCAAAAACTGCACGACGCTACGCCTGGATCGTCCTGGTTCACCTGATGGTTGTCGTTCTATGGCAGTTCGGAGTCACTTTCAGCGGTATTCCGGACTATGTCATGCCAACCCCTGAGGCTACTGTTCTTTCCCTGGGAGAAGACTACGGATGGGTCCACAACACTTTTATCACCGCAGCAGAGGTTTTCGGCGGGTACTGCCTGGCCGTTATTGTTGGTGTGAGTCTAGCCCTTATTTTCAACTGGTTCAAAATTATCGAAACTTTGGCAATGCCGCTTATGATCAGCTTGAACATGATCCCAAAAGTCGCACTGGGACCGCTTTTTATCGTATGGTTTTCCTACGGGGTAGACTCAAATATTCTGATTGCTTTCAGCATTTGCTTCCTGCCAATTTTGCTGACCATGGAACGTGGGCTCAAAGAAGTGGACCCGGACCTGATCGATTTGGTTCGCATTCTAAAGGCATCCCGTTGGCAGATTTTTATGAAAATTCAACTTCCAGGCTCATTGCCATATCTTTTTTCTGGAATGAAAGTTGCCGTCGTACTGGCAGTGGCCGGGGCCATCGTGGGAGAATTTATTGCTTCAGAAGAAGGTCTGGGCTATCTGATGCTGCAAGTGCAGGTCACCCTGGATACCGCAGCCATGTTTATGGCAGTGCTGCTCATTACTTTGATCGGCGTCATTCTTTATGGACTTGTATTATTGCTCGAATACCTGATTGTCGGCCAAAACAGCAAAGAAACTTCCGTCTAAAATCTAGAAATGAGTGAACCTTTTATTAAGCTTTCCGGAGTTCGTAAAACTTACAAAACACGTGGTCAAGAATTTTTGGCAGTATCCGAAGTGACATTTGATGTGAACATCGGAGAATTGATTTCTATTGTTGGCCCATCAGGATGCGGAAAAACAACAGTTTTAAAAATTTTGGCGGGGATCCACTCTCACGAAGAAGGCACTGTGAGTATTGGGAATGATACCAATCCATTTGATCCGACAAAAGATATTGGTATGGTTTTTCAACAACCGCTTTTATTGAAATGGCGTCGAATACTGGAAAATGTGCTCCTTCCTGCCGAAATCCTCGGACTTCCGCTCAAAGAAAGCAGAGAGCGTGCTCAATATCTCCTTAAAATGGTAGGTTTGGAAGGATTTGAAAAAAAATTTCCTGATGAACTTTCAGGGGGTATGCAGCAGCGCACGGCAATTGCCCGTGCACTCATCCACGACCCCAAGCTAATTTTAATGGATGAACCTTTTGGTGCCCTGGATGCGCTCACCCGTGAAAAAATGAACCTGGAACTGCTCCGTATATGGAAGGAAAGCCAAAAGACTATCTTGTTTGTCACTCATGGGATTCAAGAAGCTGTTTTTTTGGGAAATCGCGTTATTGTTTTAACTTCAGGCCCTGCCAGAATGGCTGACAATATTGCAATCGACCTTCCTTACCCCAGACTTTTGGAAATTAAAACTCATGAGTCCTTCGGGAGCTACACACGTCATATCTACAAGCATCTGGATATGGAATAAACCGTCCGAAGCTTTTTTCACAAATCAGTATTTTTCAAGAACCTTCAAACAAATCACGTCCTGCAGACAGAGCACGTATTTTTGCGTCGGCAATTGTGCGTTTCAGCATCCAGAACCCGCAATCCGGGTGGATGTATTGAACCCTTCCTTCCCCTAAGATAGATACGGCCCATTCCAGACGTTGGGCAATTTCATCGGCACTCTCCACAACCGTTGATTTAACATCGACGACACCTAGGCCAAATCCGATTTCGGTGCGAAGTTCCTTAAAAACTTCAAGTTCCTCTGAGGGGCGATTGCATGTTTCCATCACAATATGGTCAACATGCAGGCTGTTCAAATAATCAATTAATTTGTCCCAGCTCCCACTTTGAATACGCTGACCACCATAATTACCAAAACAAAGATGCACAGCCGCTTTTCCCTGAACAGCATCCAAAACGTGGTTGATGGCTTCAGATGCCCAGCTCCATTCTTCCGGATTACCCGGCAAATTGGCTTCATCGACCTGAATGACTGATGCTTTCAAATGTTTGACCTGTTTGGCCAGTGCTTCAGCAATCGCGAAAGTCAATTCAGGAAGATCTTTGTAATAGTCATCAATAAGTGTTTTTGCCAACATATGAGGTCCGGTCAGCGTAAATTTAAGCGGCTTTGATGTGAGTGAAACAGCTCGTTGACATGCCAGAGGTAAATCCAGGGTTCCGTCGGAAATGGGCCCTTCTACGATTCCCGGGGGTTTCGTTCGAAACCCCATTCCTTTTTGACTTCGATATTCTATCAATTCATCAAATGTAATTTTATTTCTAATTCCGCCCATTGGCAGAATAAAATACTCAATCATCCCATTGGTTTCGGGATGATTGATATCGAAACGATAAAGTTCCCCATCACAAACAACGTCAATACCAGCGGTTTCCTGGGTGTTTAAAACAACCCGAGTGGCATCCGCAAGAGCTTGTTCCGAGGGGGCATTTACTAACCAATCTGGTATGGGGTAAGAACCGACGACAGTTGTTAAAATACGCGGAGACTTCATAGTGACCTTATTAGAAATTATGAAACTGGATATTGTTTTTTGGATGATTTGAATCCTTAAAGCGGATTTCCAGCTTAGACAATTTTGACTTCCAAATCCAGTTTTCTATTAGGGCAACTTAGCTCAAGACCATTTTCCGCTCTTCTTATTAAAGACTCAAATCCAGGATTCTTTCAGGCAAGGCCTGCAAAATACTCTCAACCTCTCATAAATGTGACAGGATGCATTTGAGCTTTCCTTCCAAAAAGAATACGATCATCTTCTTGACAGACCCAGTAGGTTTCACGGAGGAGTGGCATTTGAAAAATTACGAGCATTTAAAGAAGAAAAAATTTCAAGGCAGTGATTATTATTTGGGAATAAAGGAAGGGATTCTGACTTGTTTTTATTTTATTTTTTTATTCATTGCTATCGGTGCTGCTTATAAAGCAGAAGGACTTGGGAGATTCGTGATGACCATGGGAACCGTCGTTGTCTATTCCGGTCCTTCTCAGTTGGGCACAATGGATTTGCTGGCCAGCGGCTCCTGGATTTCTCTGCTGGTCACAACAGTGATTGTCAATGCAAGATTTATGTTTTTGTCGGCGGCCCTGCTCCCCCATTTCCGGGAACAGAAAAAGATCACCCTGGCCATTGCCTTTCAGACCATGAGTGCGACTTCCTTTGCGCTCACTTTTGCACGTTGTCAAAGATATCCCTCAACTCACGCCTTTTCTTACTATTTGGGTGTCTGTTCAGTGGCCTACCCTACCGCCATCCTCGGTTCATATTTAGGCGCTTCAGCGGTAGGAAACATTCCTCAAAGCTATCTGACCATGTTTCGCATGCTCTTGCCAATTTACTTCACCCATATATTAGCTGCCTCCTGGCCCCAGAAAAAACCTGTTTTTGCCGGACTACTGGGGTTAATTCTCGCACCGCTTATTGAATCAATCTATCCCAATGCAGGATTGATTGCAGGAGCAACGATCAGCGGATTGGTGGTGCTTTATACGGATCAGATCATTAAGAAGAGGAGCACATAATTTTGCAGCATTCTACCCTGTTATGGCTGGCTCTTTTAGCAGCAGGTGTTCTTACCTACCTAATTAGAACGGCTCCGTTGTTTTTTGCCCGTCGATTCCTCTCTGAAGAATCGATTGTGACACGTTTTCTTGGATATGCGTCTTACGGAGTCCTCGGTGGGCTGATTTCCTTGACAACCTTAAAATTAAACAATTCAACAGAATATGGAATTTTTGGAATCAAACCTGGAATAATTCCCACGATAGTTGCGTTAATCGTAGTTTGTGGAGTGACTTATAAAACAAAGAATATACTCATTTGCCTCGTCAGCGGACTTGTCGTATATTTCGGTCTATATCGAATGGGATGGTAACAATTATTTAATAATTTCCATTGATCCTGCTTTATGTTTCAAAAAGAAAGAAAACTTCTCTACCCCCAAATTGAAAGGGTCTGTGGAGAAAGCCGATCCATTCAAAAATCATCTTCATCCCCAAAATCTAAATCGTGGTGATCTTCGAAATACGAATTTTCTTCGTCAATATGCTTGCTGCTTCCTTCCAGTAAAAATTCTTGCAGTGATTCAAAATCCCCGTGAAAATATCGGATTGTGCCCAAATGATGACGCACAAATTGTTGATCTTTTTCAGTGTTCAATAAATTTGTGAACCACTGGAACGAAGAAGTGTTTTCTACATCATTAATTTCCAGTTCGAAATATTTTTTGAAAAAACTGGATAAAGTGATTTTGTCATCATAAATCTCATTTTTTAATTCATTTTCCAGTAGAATAGAGGATTTTTCAATTGAGATCGAAATATTTAGTAAGTTCAATCGGCTCAAATCGGTGTGTTTTACATTTTCAAAAGTATCGACATGCTGAGGATCAAAGGTTAACATCCCATTGTCATGATAATGAATGGAGACACTCAGGTTTCGCTCGCGGGATATGGTAGCAGTATATCCTTCTATCTGCCTTACAACTATAAAATAGTCTGGATAATCAGACCGTTTCCCTTTCCGAATTTCTTGCAATACAAAGGTTAATGACTTATCCATAGTGAATAAAAATTGATTTGGAAACTGGAGAGCGTGACTGCATCCCCGCTGGGCCGATGCATGCTTTTACCGACTAACAAAATAATTATCCAGCCAATTATCCTGATCCGGTGCACTGATGTCGGGTTTTGCAAAAACAGCTTATATTCAACAAAATGACTCGGTTCTGAAAAAGATCCAATGGGGATAAAAAAACAGTCTCTCTTAAATGGAATGAGAGCCGGTATTTGATACTCTAATTCTGCTTTCAATTTACTTTTAATCTATACTTTCAGCCATTTAAATCAATCCCCCATCTTGTTGACTATTAGTTTAAGACGTGTCACAAAAAAAAGTAGAATAAATTTTTAAATTTTGATACAAAGAGTTGTTTTATGAGTAAGATGGCTTGTTTCAAGCATTCATTCTGATCGAGGATTTTCAATTCCAAATGACTCTGTAGAGATATTGGGGTCTGGGATTTTGTCGCAAGATCTATTAACAGTTTTTCTTAGGAGTCTTATGCCTCAAGGTACAGTAAAATGGTTTAATTCTAAAAAAGGATATGGATTTATCGAACAAGAAGATGGAAATGATCTCTTTGTCCATCATTCAGAAGTTCAAGGTGAAGATCTTAGAGATGGGGAAAAGGTCACCTTTGAAGTTGGTCAAGGAAGGAAAGGTCCTTGTGCAGTCGAAGTTCAACGAGCCGATTAACTCTTGATTCCTTTATGACAAAGAGGGGGGACTAAAAAAGTCCCCTCTAACCTGTCCCGTCTGAAGGTTCAATCAAACAATAGAGCTATCCGTTTTTTTCCCTTTCATTCCGGACGCTAACAATAATCTTGCCCTTCCGCTTAAACATTTTCATAAAATCCTTAAGATTTGAAATATCCTCCGCTTTTAATGCCTCAGCATCGAAAAATCCTGTCGCAAAACCGCGTTCCCTAATACTGAAAACAATTTTTTTATTTCCTGTAACATCCTATTTTTATTGTCGAAAATAGCACATCAGAATCCTGTTGAGGTTTTCAATGAGCAGCATCTAGGAATTCAACCATTTCCGTGCCATTCGGAGCATTGAAATCTCCTGAGTCACAGATCCCATACTAGAGATTTTTACCCATGACAAATCATGAGATTCCCCACTGACCTCATATTCTTCCGAACCAAGCACACGAAATGCAAATCGAACATCATAGTGAAAATGTTCTTCCTCATTTTCCCGTTGAGGAATCAAATGGATGTCCAGGTCAAATATTTGCTCCCAAACAGGCGTAACGTCCCTCAACCCCGATTCTTCACAGAGTTCCTTGAAAGCAACAGCCTGCGGATCCGGATTTCCGTCAGAATGCCCTCCAAGCTGCAACCATTTATTTAATTTTTTGTGGTGTGTCAATAAGACATGGGTCCCCTTTTTATTAACAAGCCAGGCGGAACCGGTAATATGACCTTTCTTAAAAGACCGCTCAAAACAATCTTTGTGATCAGAAACAAAATAGATAAATTGATCCGTTGTCGCATTTTCCATCGGATATTCTCGATGGTACGTGCTCAACAAATCCAGTAACTTTTTCCTGTGCATACTGAATTCCTAACGTTTTTTTAGCCGGACAAGATTTCTATATCAGGGACTGCATGCATCTGCTGAACCCAGGCCCCGGTAGACTCCAGTCTCTAGTAAAGGCAGTACTTTCTCTGTTTCGATCGAAGATTCAGGATTTGATACAATACAGCAAGAAATTCGGCTTTCTCGACAAGCGTCATGATACAAATTGTTACATTTTGTTACAGCGTCGAAAAGAATTTTCTGCACAAACCGCTAGAATCAGTAAAAATGTATTAATCTTTAAATCGATTATTTGGAGAAAGCTCATGCAAACGTTAGACATTTATTCTGAAAAAGCAATCACGCGTCAAGAAATAAATTTTGCACTCAAAGAGTTCTTGGAGAGGGGAGGAACTATAAAGATTTATCCCCCACAAGTCGCTGAGGAAAAAAATTCTATTCCCGTTCCATCATCCGCTTACGAAGACATCAGGGATTTATCATTTGTTTGATAAGATCAATCGAGGTAGGCTGCAGGAGATCAAGGCCGAGGGAACGCGACTGCTGAATATAGAGCTAACCCTCAGCCATTGATTTTAGAAATATCTAATTCCTTTTTGAGACAAGCCGGGTGGATTCATTCCAAACCAATGGCACCTCTGAGGTCGGCACCTTTGAGATCCGCTTCCTGCAGATCCGCTTCTTCTAAATCTGCTCCACGAAGATCGGCTTTCTTGAGATTCGTTTCTTCTAAATCAGCACGCCTTAAATAAGCCCCACTGAGATTGGCTCCACTAAGATTGGCACTTGAAAGAAATGCATCACTCAAATAGGCACCGCTTAGATCTGCTTCTTTAAGGTTGGCATTGCTCAAGTTGGCATTGCTCAGGTTAACTTTACTCAAATTGGCCTTACTCAAATCCGCTCCTTCAAGGTAAGCGTTGTTAAGATCTGCACCGTTGAAGTTAACCCCACTAAGATCCGTGTGATTAAGATTAGCGTATCGAAGATTTGTCCCTGTAAGGTTTGCACCACGCAAATCGGCCCCTTCCAGATTCGCTTTCCTCAACTTCGCTCCTTCCAGGTTGGCACCCATTAAATTGTCATTCCTGAGATTGGCTTTGTTGAGACGAGCTCCACGAAGATCTTTTTCTTCAAGGTCCGCGCCTCGCAGGTCTGCCTGCTTTCCTTCTTCACCTTTTGAATCAATCCACAATTTGTGCTGCTCCATAATGTCTTTAAGCTCTTTTTCCTCTATCATCTTACCTCCTCTTGATAACGGGGTCTAATTGATCTCGAAAATATACCCAAATTCAGCCTTCGAGAACTTAAAACTTTTTCTCTTGAATCCTGAGTTTAAACTTCACAACAGCATCTGGGAGATATTAATTTTTTAAAACAACGTTGTGTTTTTACTGGAATAATGGATTCGTTCAACAAAGACTTTGATACTGAAAAAATTCTGACGAAATTTAACATCCAAATTCTTTATTTTCACAATGTTCGCTTACACAAAATTAATTGATTTTCTGTTACATCTGCTTCCTGAAGTACTCTACACTATTTCATTGACTTCTGTAATTTATTTCTTGTATTTTCCTCCAATTCTTAGATTTTCACAGAAATAGATTTTTCTTTGAAAGCATCCGGGTGTCACGATCAATTTCATCTCTTTTCCAGAATCAGAGACGTTTAGCTACTTCTTCGTACATGACTTCAGTAGCACCTCCGCCTATAGACTGAACCCGAGCATCACGTGACATCCTTTCAATAACGCTTTCTTTCATATAACCCATCCCTCCATGCAGCTGAACACAGGCATACATCACTTCGTTTACCATCTCACCGGCAAATGCTTTTGCCATTGAAACTTCTTTGATACAGTCAACTCCCTGACTGTCCAACCAGGCAACCTGGTAGACGAAATTTCGAGTCATGCTGACTTTGGTCTGCATCACAGCCAGTTTTTGGCGGACTGCAGCATTGTCATAGAGAGTTTTGCCAAATGCCTCCCGGTTCTTAACGTATTCGATGGTGATTTCCATCGCTTTTTGCGCTTCTCCAACGGCCATGGTGGCGAGGGCGATCCGTTCATTTTGAAAATTTTTCATGACCGAATAAAAACCATGATTTTCCGTCCCCAACAAGTTGCCATGCGGGACGCGAACATTATCAAAAAATAGTTCTGCCGTATCCGAACTGCACCATCCGTGTTTTTTCAAACTCCGTCCGACCGTGAACCCTGCCATTCCTTTTTCTAGTATGAACATGGAAATCCCATGCGCTCCCGCTGCTTCAGGATTGGTCTTGGCAGCAACAAAAAAGATATCGCCATGTACTCCATTAGTAATAAAGATTTTACTGCCATTAAGAACCCATTCTTCCCCCTCTTTCCGCGCACTCGTGCGAATTCCTGCCACATCCGAACCTGCCGCGGGTTCCGTGATGCAAACTGCGGACACCAAATCCCCGCTAATCAGTGAAGGGAGATACTTTTTTTTCTGTTCCGGTGTTCCCGCATTGGCTAAGTGCGGAGATGCCATGTCAGTGTGAACCAGGACAGTCACGGTGACTCCCCCAAAACTGGAACGAGCCAATTCTTCTGCTAAAACAACGGTAGCAAGAGTGTCCATTCCTCCTCCTCCGTATTCTTCCTCAAAAGTCAGTCCGAGCAAACCCAAGTTTCCCATTTTTTTCAACAGCTCTCGAGGAACGACTCCTTCTTCTTCCCATGTTTCTCCATAGGGGACGATTTCCTTTTCAACGAAACGGCGTAAAGTTTCCCTCAACATTTGATGTTCTTCAGTAAAATAGGGTGAGATCATGATGGGCTCCTCATTGTACTAATTCGGTCATTTTCACGTTTCAATACCTTTTTCAGATTAAAAATTTCATTTCTGAATATACTCTTTAAAACAAAGATCTGCGGCCTGATCGGTTGTCAGTTCGCCGCTTTGGACTTTTTCACAAAGGGACGTCTTTGCAGCCTCGCTCAACTTCAAAATATAATTCTTCATGTTGCGAGTGGCTGTGTCTGCAACTCGTTTCAAAATGCGTTTGTGGTGGTGAGAATGACGATCCCGGGAAATCTGATAAAAGCAGGAAGCTACTGCATCGACTAGAGAAGAAACCCCTTCTCCTGTTGTAGCCACTGTACTGAAAACAGGAATGACCGCTTTTTCTTTTCGCAATTCCAGGGCTGATTTCAATTCCAGCACCGTCTTTTCTGCAAAAGGCAAATCTGCCTTGTTGACAACCAAAAAATCTCCAATTTCTAAAATTCCCGATTTGATCGCTTGAATCCCGTCTCCCAAGCCGGGAGGACAAAGGACAACACTGACATCCGCAATCTCAGCAATTTCGACTTCAGATTGTCCCGTTCCTACAGTTTCAACAAGGACAACTTCCTTTCCAGCGGCGTCCATGACATCAATAATGTTCCCGATGTATTCAGAAAGTCCTCCGCTTTTTCCCCTTGATGACAAGGAGCGGATAAAAACATCGGGATCAGATGCATGTTCTGACATTCGGATCCGATCGCCTAGAATCGCACCGCCGGTTACAGGACTGGAGGGATCCACGGCAGCGACAGCAACTGAAAGTTTCCGTTTTCGCAATTCCCGAATATAAGCATTGATCAGAGTCGATTTACCTGCTCCTGGAGCTCCGGTGATTCCAATCACCATTGCTTTTCCCAAGTTTCCCTGAATGAGTCGGCTGATTTCAACAGTCGCCGGAAGTTCATTTTCAAAGTAGGTAATTATTCTTGCCAGAGCGGCAGATTCTCCTTGTATCAGACGATCATAAAGATTAATGAGTTTTGAGTCCGGTATTTTTTTCATGCAACAATCAAGGGTTCGCCAAAACCTAGTTCCTGACGCAATACCGCAATAATTTCACCATGCGTCGCATCAGCATGGGCTGCATCAACTACTTTTTCAAAGACATTTTTAGTTTCGCTGTTTGCAGCCTCTTGCAAACTCGAAAGTGCTGAATTGACTTTGGCCTGATCGCGTTCCTTTTTGAATCGTTTAAACTTGGCAACATGGGTATCAATCAGATCAGGTTCGGGACGATCAATTGAGCAATTTGCTTCCATTTGCTGATTTTCCTGAAAACAATTAACACCAATTATTTTTTGTTCGCCATTGTCAACTTTCTCTTGAAATGCTTTAGCCGATTCTCCGATCATGGTTTGAACAAGTCCTGATTCAACGGCTTTGTACATACCGCCTGCATCTTCGATATGCTTCATAGTTCTACAAATTTTATCTTCCATCTGATCGGTAAGGGATTCGACATAATAGGACCCTGCCAGGGGATCAATCACATCACAAAGGCGGGCTTCTTCTTTGAGTATATTTTGAGTTGCAACAGCAATTTTGGACGCTTCCTCAGAGGGTGTTGAAATGACTTCATCGTATGAATCGGTATGCATTGATTGCAGGCCTCCAAAAATCCCGGCAATCGCCTGTGCAGTCACTCGAGCAATATTGTTCAGCGGTTGCTGCCGAGTGAGATCAACTCCTGAAGTCTGACCATGAAATCTGAACCTCCAGGATCTGGGATCTTTGGCATTGAATCGTTCACGTGTTATTTGTGCCCACAAACGTCTGCCGGAACGAAACTTTGCGACTTCCTCAAAAATGCTGATTGAAATATCAAAGAAAAACGAAAATCTAGGTAAAAACGTGTCCGGTTCCATTCCTCTTTCAATACAATCATCTGCATACTGTATTGCAGTTGACAACGTGAACGCCATTGCTTCTGCAGGAGTGGCTCCCGCCTGCTGCATATGCTGCCCGACTATCGAGATCGGATTCCAGTATGGCAGGTTTTTTTGGCAGTATTCGATATGATCCAGCAGCATCCTGCGGGATCCGGAAAGAGACAAGCGGAAGAACATATGATTAGCAACAAAATGAGAAATATAGTCACTCTGATTGGAAGTTCCTGAGATGTTCTTCAAGGGAATATTTCGGCGATTGGCAACTCCAATTAAAAAAGCCAGCAAAGTGAAAGGAGACGGATCATTCATGGCCGTTGACAGCCTTGCAATATCTACGTTCCGGAAGCAATCTTCCATGTCACCAATGGTGTTGGTGATTGTACCGCAGGTTCCAAGCAGCCGTGAATCAACTTCATCGCAGTCAAGTCCGCGAAATCCGGAATTACATGGGATGAGACTGACTGCAGACGCTCCGGCATTCAATAATTGTTTCAGGCGTCGATTATAATCGTCTGGGGTTCCCAGGCCAATCAACTGACGCTGACTCCAGGTTCGTCCTCGATGCATGGATGGATAAATTCCTCGGGTCATCGGGAATTGCCCTGGAAATCCAAGCCTTTCGGTGTATTGCTGTTCCTCCCAGTCTTCTGGAGTATAAAGCGGGTTTATAGGAATTCCGGATCGATTAAAAATTTCTTTGTTTGAATCGATCTGCTCTTCATACAATTTTTTCCAGGTTTCTCGGGATTCAACAAATTTCCATCTTTCACGGGTCTTCTGTTCTCTTGTCATACCACTTCTCCTCACTCAGGGACGGTTCTCATTGGCATTCCGTGATTCATGAGTTAATTTCAGGAAAGTTTCCACAATTAATTCCCGGGAGACCCCGGGATGAAAAACATGACTCACTCCCGATTCGATCAAGTTCGCTTGCTCTGCAGCGGGAATAATTCCCCCCACCACCACCTTGATGTGCTCCAATCCGGAATGCCTCAAACGGCCCATCAACTGAGGAATGATCAAATGGTCGGTTGCCAGAGAACTGATGCCGATCACATCAACATCTTCTTCGAGGGCCAGTCGGACCACGGCCTCTATTTTTTGCCAGGGAGACGTGTACACCACTTCCATTCCAGCATCTCTCAAATATGCTGCAACAATGCGGCTGCCCCGATCATGGCCATCCAAGCCAATTTTGGTGACCAGAACCTTCGGGGGATAGTCAAATGTGTTTTCCTTCATACTCATTCATACTTCATTGTTTGCCAAAAACACACAAGAATTTTATGGGACTATTCCCAAACTTCTTTCAAATTCTGCGGCGGTGCTGAACAAGGAAATCTATTTTCCTCAAGGTGCTTTTCCAATTTAAAAGGATCTCGAATATTTATTCTTCTATTTTAATTTTCTGGGAAGAAGGAGCACGAGGGATATAAACCTGAAAAATAGATCCTTGAGCCTCTCCTTTCACTTGGGAAGACGCTTGGTACTGGAGTAGCCCTCCGTGTTCTGCAACAATCCGAAATGAAATCGACAATCCCAGTCCATGTCCGGTTCGTTTTGTCGTGAACAATGGTTTGAAAAGCTTGTCACGAAATTCAGGAGCAACACCATTGCCATGATCTTCCACTTCAACAAGAAAATACTCTTGCTGAATATCCAGCTGTTTGCCAAGAATCTCCCATTTTGGACAGTATCGGGAACGAATGATGATTTCACCTTCTTTAGGAGAAGCTTCTACTGCATTCTTGATCAAATTGAGAAACACTTGGTAAAGCTTATCACGATCTGCAAAAATTTCCGGCAAAGAAGGATCAAACAAGCGCTGAAACTTTTGAGAACCGGGAGATGAGTTTTCTTCAAACCAGATTACGGTATTTAAAAGTTCATGGATATTGATTGTGCTGTATTCCAAAGGGAGCGGTTGTGAATGCAGCAGCAGTTGTTTGACCAGACGATCGATGCGATTCAATTCTTTCAGAATCATCTCGGTCGATTGGATTGGTAGTTTTGTTTTCTTGAGGTCCCTCTGCAGGAGCTGCGTCACCCCTTTGATTCCACTCAGAGGATTTTGAATTTCATGAGCAATTGATGAGACGAAAGTTCCAAGTGAATCAAGAATTGCTTTCTCCTGTTCTTTTTCTTTAATTTTGTAGTGTTGAGTCAAGTCCCGGATGGTGATGACCGCATTCTGGACTTTTTGTGATTTTCTAAAAACAGGATCCAGGGAAATATTGACGATTTTGAGAAGTTTGGGAGCCAGATGCAGCGAGTGACCATTGATCGTAAAGTTTTTACCCTCCTGGAATACCCTTTGCAGATAATTCAAAATAATATTATCATACGACAGGAGACGTGTGATGAGATTTCCGTCAATTTTATTTTTGTCAAGTTCCCACAATTGAGATACCGCGTCATTGCAGAGGATCACTTTCAAATCATGGCTGATCACAAGAATCGCATATTCCAAATGATTGAAAACTTTTTTTTCAGAAGGAGCACCTTTCAGCATTGAATACTTTCTAACGAACAGGAAAGACTTATTTTTTGATACTCAAAAATTTACCAGACTCTTCTTGAAAAGTTCAATTGAATTAAAAACTTAATGTGAATCGGTATCTATGGACAAGAAACAACAAGAGAATTTCATTTCTAGTCTTTGCGAAGAAATGGAAATTTCCCAGGAACAATTAGCCAAATTGCTGCGGGTTTCGGAAGAATTTATCTCCCAATGGTCGGAAGGAAAAAGGATCATGGAGCATGGAACCATCAAAGCACTGGAGGCCATTCTGGAAGAACATCGATTCGAAAAAATCGCGGCTCTGGACTTGCAGAATGAAATGGATTTGTTCCGTAGTCAAGCAAGAATTACAGAAGAACAGCTTGTTGCGATGATGGGACTTTCTTCAATCAATCAACTTTATGAAATCTATCGAAAAAAGCCGATGCACCATGTTCTTCATTTCATTCTGCTCCGAAGGGAATTGAAAGGAAGTGCAAAAACCGGAAAACGCTTCAGAATGCACATGGACATGGTGCACTACGAAGTCCTGCCTGCAAAATAAGTTTCACTTGAATTCGGCCATCGCGAAAGACATATTGCGCGCCTCCCATTCAATGTTTCCAAATTGGAAAATTCCTGTTCTACAAAGAAGAAGGGAGTGTTATTTGAAAAGCCACCAAAGAAATTTTAAAAATTATGAATCTTTTTTCTTAAAAATCCCGGAGACGGAGTCTTTGATCATGGAACCGACTACAGAGCCGGCATCCACCACATTTTCTCCAGAATTGGAGTCGGTTGATTCACCCGCTTCATGTTTTTCAAGAAGGTTCTGAAAATTTTTCGTGAACTGATCAAACATTTTGTTATTGACTGCAGTGATCATCCGCGCCCCAAACTGGGCAATCCTCCCTGAAATAGAAATGCTCATTCCACATTCAATCTGAGTTCCACCCTCCTGATCGCTGAGATTCATTTCCATCTGCATCGCAGCACTGCCTTTTCCGTTTTTATCAACACCTTTTCCCTCTAAAACAAAATGGTGTTTATCTGCATCAAGTTGGGTGAATTCCACTTCTCCATCAAAATTGGTGGTAACTGGTCCGATTTTGACTTTGATTTTGCCCGAATATCTGTTTTCTCCTATGGTATCCACCAATTGAGCGCCCGGCAAACAGGGTGCGATTTTCCAGGGATCACTAAGGAAGGCCCAAACGGTTTCCTTTTTTGCTGAGACCTCGAACTTTTTAACTTCTTTGACTTCCATGGTTTCCTTACTGGCTTATTAATTTGCTTGCTGATTGACGGCTTGGAACATAGTTTCCCATCCCAAAGTGGCGCACTTTTTCCTTGAAGGAAAATGACGGATTCCTTCAAACACCTGCAATTCCGGGATACCTGCAGACTGATCCAATTCTTTTTTGGAATCAATTAAAATTTTTAATTGAGAATAAAGCACTTTGATTTCATCTAAATTTTTCGATCGCACCACCTCAGTCATGATAGAAGCAGCTGCAATCGAAATGGCACATCCACGCCCCTTGAATTTGACGTCATCCACAATATTACTGTTCATCAGAAGATCCACATGGATCTGGTCCCCACAAATCGGGTTATCTTTTACTGCCTGATGGGTCGGGGTTTTCAATTCACCAAAATTTCGGGGATTCTTTTGATGATCCAGGATGGTTTTCTGATAAAGTTTGAGGATGTCACTCATCGACTTAACCAAATACAAGCGCGTTGTCAACTTTGATTTGACGCACATCAAGAGTGAAAAAAAGGTGACTTGAGACCAGGAAATACCTGTTTCACATTGCCAGCCAGATTTTTCACTCATCAGTTCAAATCGGAATCCATGCCCGTGAAATTCAATGAAGAATGAGTTGCGCATTCAGGTGCTGTCCCATTCGACCAGGAGCAGGATGAAGGCCGGATATTACCATGGCTTGCGCACGATTAACAACTCTTTTTGATTCAGGCAATGCATTGATTCAACGGAATTTTGCTCCTTTTATTGGAATCGGAATTGAAAGAAGCATCTTTTATCTTGAGGAGAGAAGCAGAACAAATGTATTGAAGAATCGTCATGCTCAAAACTTCAGAAATTAACCCCCTTGTCCAGCGGATAGATTGGTTTTCTAACCTTTTTGTAATGTAGAAGATTGTTGTCGGAAGTAGTCACACCCTCACCATCACAGTGAATCGTTGCCTTCCCTATCGGAGCAAAACCTGCACGAAAATGGATTCGGGTTTTGAGCAATAAAAATTTTTTGTGTTCGGGTTGGATGCCAACGGAAGTAAACACACCGGTATCCCAGGGTTCATGATGGAAGGAGACAACTACGATTTGCACTTTTCCCGTATCAAACACCGCGGTTGGCCCCATAGACACTTCCACACCGGTATACATAGGGCCATGAACAGTCCATCGACCATCAGTGACGGTGCGGACAGTCCCGGTGAGAGTGAGGGGTTTTCCTTTCAGCATTACTGAAGGCATGTCGAACCTACCTCCAATCGCCAATGTAATTTCTTTGCCGACACCAGCCTTGATCATTTCCTGAACAGCAAGCGGATCGTAAACCGCAGCAACCGCCACGTCTTCCAATCCTTGATCGATCACTTCCTTGATCACCATCATTACATCCTGAGTGCCGCCGGATCCACAATTATCTTCATGATCCAGGAGCAATACCGGAAAATTTGTCTGGGCTTTTGCGTCTTGAATCGCTTCCTTCAGGGGTTTCGGCCGGTATATAAATTTTTCTCTGGCTTCCCAGGCCAGCCAGGAAAT
This sequence comes from SAR324 cluster bacterium, assembly GCA_015231825.1. GTDB lineage: Bacteria > SAR324 > SAR324 > SAR324 > NAC60-12 > JADGAV01. The sequence goes on along the minus strand of JADGAV010000001.1, from coordinate 357,196 downwards.
TTCCCGACTTGTCTTCTCGGCAAGTTGCTTGTCCCCATCCGTTACGATAATCACAGAAGTTCCTGAATCTTTGATGTCTGCCAGCGCAAAACCGCCAAATATGGTTGCAGCTAAAATTTTTGGATTTTTTTCTTTTTCCCTACAGAGTTCAATCAAAGACTTCATCGGTTCATCATCGGTTCCCTGGCAAAGGGTTTGAGAAAGGAGAGGAATTTGCTGCCATGCCATCACAGGATGAAATTTGCCTGAAAGAGAATCCAACAGAACTTTTCCAATCTTTTTGCCAACTTCGTACATGTCGACATGAGGGTAGGATTTATAGCCGATTAAAACCGTACAATTGTCGACCATTTTTTGCGTGAGATTGCAATGAAGGTCACAGGTCACCGCGATCGGGAGATCAGGGGCAATCCCACGAATCCTCTCCAAAAGCGTTCCTTCCCCGTCATCTGTTTCTTCAGACACCATCGCACCGTGAAGATCGAGCAAAGCCGCATCGCAACCGTCAGCTACGGCATGGCAGATTGCATCCGACATGATTGCATAAGCTTCCCCAGTGACAGGACCTGAAGGCATTGCTTCCGCGGCCAATGGAGTGATGATTTCAGCCCCGATTTCTTTTGCTAAATCGATATATGCAGCCATCGGCATTCCCGTATTTTCATAGGCGTTTTGCGCATCCTCTCCAAAATAGACTCCCCAATCTTTGTATCTTTGCCAATCCGTTGCAATCGGCGAGAAGGTATTCGTCTCGTGTTTCATCATTGCGATCACAATGCGCATAAAATCCTTTCCAAGCTAACTGATTTTTGCCAAAAAAAAGGTCCACAATTTGACAAGGCTGCACGAGAACGAAGAAGAACAACTGCGCGATTCGCAATGTCGAGTCGGGGAGTCTCTGCTCAATTTTAAAAATGAAGATGAGGGGAATAAGTGCACCTGAGCATTCCGGAACAATCTTCAGGGGACAGAAAACGGATGGGCCAGTCGGCCAAAATTGTATCCTAAGGGGTTCTTGGCATTTTATTCTGTTCGAACTAATTAATCACAAAAACAGAGGCAAAACAACAGGTTTTTTAGCGGCGGAAAAAATTAGTCTTATGATTCTGATATTGCAACTTTTTGGAAAATTTCATATAACTTGTTTCGATTCTCGCCCCAAATTCATTCCTTGGGAATTTGGATAACAATCTCGCCTCATAGAATGAGCATGATGTGGTGTTATTTCCAAAAATTTCAGGAGTCTGAGGTTATTTATTAGTCCTTTCAATTGATCTGTTTCGAATCCATTTTACTTTGACCCGCTTATCCGATTTCAATCCAATTTACGACCCGCATAGAATGGAGCATGTCTCTTCCTTCATTTTTGGATCACTAAAGGAGTGTTCATGAAAGATGTTTCCAACAAAATAAATTTTCCTGATCTCGAAAAAGAGGTCCTCGCTATTTGGAGAAGCCAGCGCATCTTTGAAAAATCGATTGAACAACGTCCCACTGATCGCGAATTTGGCTTCTATGATGGTCCTCCTTTTGCGACGGGCTTACCGCACTACGGACACATTCTGGCTGGAACCATCAAAGATGTAGTTCCCCGCTACAAGACAATGCGCGGATTCCGAGTCGAACGACGATTCGGCTGGGATACTCACGGATTGCCTGTGGAATTCGAGGTTGAACAATCCTTGAAATTATCAGGAAGGCCAGAGATTGAGGCATTCGGGATTGGCAATTTTATCGATGAATGCCGAAGTATTGTGTTGCGATACACCAAAGAGTGGAGGGAAACAGTCGAACGCATGGGTCGATGGATTGATTTTGATAACGATTACAAGACCATGGACCTGCCATTTATGGAATCAGTCTGGTGGGTCTTTAAACAGCTTTGGGAGAAAGGATTGATTTATGAAGGCAGAAAAGTGGTTCCATATTCCTGGCGCCTCTCGACTCCGCTTTCGAATTTTGAAGCCAATCTCAATTATCAGGATACCCAGGATCCTTCCGTTACCTTCAAATGTGCTGTATCCGGGGAAGCAAACAGCTTTTTCCTGGCCTGGACAACAACGCCATGGACGCTTCCTTCGAATTTAGCACTCTGCGTCGGTGCTGAGATGGACTACGTCAAAATCCAGGTCCAAGACAGCGGTGAGTGCTACTACTTGTCCAAAACTCGTTTGGAAGCACATTTTGAAACGGGAACATTTCGAATTTTGAATGAGTGGAAGGGAAAGGAACTCAAAGGCCGAACCTACATTCCGCTGTTCGATTTTGCTGATGGCCTTGTAGAAACAAAAAACTGCTGGAAGATTGTATGCGATGATTATGTCAGTGACGAAAGCGGAACCGGCATCGTACACCAGGCGCCTGCCTTTGGTGAAGATGACCTTCGCATCGGATTGCGGGAAGGCCTTCCTGTCTTCGATCCTGTTGATGAAAACGGTAATTTCAAATCCTACATGGGATTTATCGCCGGGCTCAATATTAAAGAGGCGGACAAATTGATCATCCGCCAATTGAAAGATGAAAATAGAATATTTCGGCATGAAACTATCCAGCACAGTTATCCCTTTTGCTGGCGAACCGATTCACCATTGATCTATAAAGGAATTTCCACCTGGTTTGTTAAAGTGGAATCTTTCAAGGAGACCATGGTCCAGCGGAATCAGGAAGTTCTCTGGATGCCCTCTCATATCAAAGATGGACGCTTTGGAAATTGGTTGGAAAATGCAAGAGACTGGGCAATAAGCCGCAACCGTTTCTGGGGGACTCCCTTGCCGGTATGGAAAAACGAAGAAGGAGAATTTCTCTGTTTTGGCAGTGTTGCTGAACTGGAAGAAGCCACCGGGACAAAACTGGATGATCTGCACAAGCATATTGTTGATGAACTTGTCATTGAACGCGATGGGAAAGTATACAAGCGAATTCCGGAAGTTCTCGACTGTTGGTTTGAATCCGGTTCGATGCCCTATGCCCAGGAGCACTATCCATTTGAAAACAAAGAAAAATTTGACTCAAATTTTCCTGCAGATTTTATTTGTGAAGGTTTGGATCAAACACGTGGCTGGTTTTACACTTTAGCAATTCTCGGAAATGCTCTCTTCGGCAAACCGCCCTTTCAAAACGTAATTGTCAACGGTATGGTGCTCGCGGAAGATGGTAAAAAAATGAGTAAACGTTTAAAAAATTACCCGGACCCGACCCAGATGCTCGATGACTACGGAGCCGATGCAATCCGCCTGTACATGCTCAATTCTCCTGCCGTTCGAGGGGATGATCTGCGTTTTTCAGAAAAAGGCTTGGTGGAAACAACGCGTTCTTTACTCCTCCCTCTCTGGAATGCACTCGCGTTTTTAACAACCTACGCAAAAATTGATCAATGGGAACCCGACATTGACAATCTGGATCTGAATCCCTCGAATCCGCTGGATCGCTGGATTCTCTCTAAATTGCAGGAATTGATAGAAAAAGTCGGCAGCAGCATGGATCTTTATGATTTGAACAAATCGGTTGCTCCATTCGTCGGTTTTATTGAACTGCTTACCAATTGGTATATACGTCGGAGTCGTCGCCGATTCTGGAAATCCGAGCAGGGTCGTGACAAGCAGGAGGCCTATGCTGTCTTGTATCATGTCCTGCTTGAACTGTCTAAAGTGGTTGCTCCATTTATTCCTTTTATAGCGGATGGAATCTATTTGGCACTTCGGGATGACAGCCATCCTGAAAGTGTCCATTTGGATTACTTTCCAGAAGTTCAGAATAAATATCGCGATATTCCTCTGGAAAGAAAGATGGACCTGATTCTTTCAGCCGTCAGTATGGGGCGTTCTCTGCGCAACAGGCATCAATTAAAAATCCGACAGCCATTGGCAAAAATATTTTTGATTACAAGGGATCCGGAAGCTAAAGATATTTTGAACAATATGGAGGAATTGATCACTGAAGAGTTGAATATTAAGGAAGTGATGATTGCCGATAACGAGGAAGAATTGGTTTCTTACAGCGCCAAGGCAAATTTCAAAGTTCTCGGATCCAAACTGGGTAAGAAAATGAAGCAAACTGCCCAGGAAATTTCCAAATTAGGGTTCGATGAAATCCTTCGCTTGCGGGACGGTCAAAGCGTGACTTTACAGATCGACGGGGAAATGCTGACTTTGGAATCGGGCGACGTGTTAATCCAGCGTCATGAAAAAGAAGGTTTGTTGGTTTTAACCGAAAACAACCTGACGGTAGCTCTTGATACGGATTTGACCGAAGAACTTGTTCAGGAGGGTTTTGCCAGAGAGTTCATAAACAAGGTTCAGAATATGAGAAAAGAACAGATGTTTGACGTGATGGACCGGATACAGGTACGTTATCAAACAACAGAACCTGTGCAAAAGGCTGTCGATCAGTTTAATGATTTTATAAAAACTGAAACTTTGGCAAATTTTCTGGAATCTGATTCAACGGGAGAACAAGCCCTGCAATGGGATATTAACGGAGAGCTTTGCAAAATTGAAGTGCAAAAAGTTTAAGATTTGTATGAAGAAAATCTAAGATTTCGAGGGAAGGGTTTTTGTTTCCGGTAACTGGGAAATTGGCAGTGCCGACTCAATCATTTCGACTAATGCGGATCTGTCAAAAGGATACTCAAAGACTGCACTGCATGTCCTTTTAACAGCCACTTGTTCCATTTGTCTGTCCCGAGGAGCGGAAAAACAGAAAACAGGGAGATTGATTAAATCCTCTTCGGTCCTCATTAATCGTAACAATTCCAGCCCATCCATCACGTCGACATTCAAATTGAGCAGCATGATATCGGGATGATACAGCATTGCGGCTCCCAAACCTTCCCAGCCGGTGAAGGCAATTTCGATATTGTAATCAAAAGCGAGAATGTTTTTTAACTGGATAACACGTGTTAACTCATGGTCAACATAGAGCACTTTGGCCATTGGGATTCTCAAAAAAGATGATGGCTTTTCATAATATTAAGTCAATACTCCGTTGAGGAAAATTTTATCACGGCAGACTATCGGAAAAGTTACCATCAATATTTGTACCAGCAATCCAAATTTTTAGATTTTTTAAAAATAATTCCTGATTTCTGATAAGATCAAGTTTGATTTTAATCCTAACTTTGGTGATGGATTATATGTTTAGTCAAAAAACAGGTTTGAGCTTTACAGAGTAACAAGGCATTCTATTTAAGAAATTGGCAGATGTCATTAAAATAACTTAATTTACCATTGTCAGAGCATGTCAAACCCTATTCCCACAAAGACTCAAAAAGCCGTTGTTTTGCTGAATTTCGGTGGTCCCGGAAATTTGGCAGAAGTGGCTGATTTTCTCTTTGAAATTCTGCGGGATCCCAACACGATCCAGCTCCCTTTTCCTCTAAGTTTCCAGGACCGGTTAGCCCGGCGAATCGCAAATAAACGTTCAGTGGAGGTGGCAGAACAATATGAGCAAATTGGCGGCAGGTCTCCCATTGTTGAGGCTACTGAAAAACAGCGTCAAAATCTGGAAGCCGATTTAAGAAAAGCGGGGTCTCTTGCTAAAGTTTATGTTGCACATCGATACATACCGGGAAACACAAGGGAAACAATTCAGCAGATGATTCGAGATGGAATTGATGATATTTATTTGATTCCCATGTATCCTCATTTTTCAGGGGCAACCACTGGATCCTCCATCGAGCAGTTTTGCCAACTTTTAGCTCAGTCCGATTATACTGGAAAAGTTCAGGCTCTACGTTCTTACCCCAACCATCCTGACTATATTGAAGGATTGTCGGACCTTATCCAAAAAGCACTTTCTGAACTAAAGCTTGATCCTGAGAAGACGAGAATTTTGTGCTCTGCTCACGGTCTTCCTCAATCTTACGTCGATCAGGGAGATCCCTATCTGATGGAAATGATCAGTACAGTAGAGGAATTACGAAAAAATTTTCCCCAATGGCAGTTTGACCTTTGCTTTCAAAGCAGGGTTGGGCCGGCAAAATGGCTGCAGCCGTATACCGATGTCCTAATCAAGGAACTGCCGGAGCAGGGAGTGCAATCAATTTTCTTTGTCCCTCTCAGTTTTGTCAATGATCATTTGGAAACTCTTTTTGAAATTGACGATACTTATTTTAATTTGGCCCGCTCCGTCAATCTGACTCCTTATCGCCTGAACGCCTTGGAAACACATCCTCAATTCATCAAACTCCTCTGTGAAAAAGCATTGCTTTGGGAGCAGGGAGTTCAAGGCATTGACCCCGCACTTCTCATGCCTGCCAGTCAGCAATTTCGTCGATATGATCAATGGATCCTTTATGTATGGGTGATCTGCTTCCTGACAGCATTTCATTTCGCTATCGCTTGAATATTCAAGCAGGCTGATCTATTCGTGGCATCGTATTTCAACTGCCAAATATAGTTTAATCCCAACACATTTATACTCAATTTCTGTAATGCAAAAATTTGTCTCTGATACTGATTGGTATCAGCAGATTGAGAAGATTCGGGCCCATGTCAATAACCCCCTGGCTGGAATTTTTGGTCCTGATTCCATTTCATGGGAAGTCAATCGTTACATGACAATTTATTTGGGAGCCGGGCGCTCTGTTCTTCTGCAGTTGGCCCATCCTTGGGTCGCCGAAGCTATTAATCAGCATTCCCAGGTAAAAACAGACCCTTACGGACGTCTTCGCAGGACTGCACTTCACGTTTTAACGATGCTATACGGAAGCATGGACCAGGCATTTCAATCCGCACGGCATGTTCGTCAAATTCACTCTGCCATCACAGGGAAATTATCGGAAGACTATGAGTATTACAGACGCGGGAGTTCCTACCAGGCCAATGATCTGAACGCGCTGATCTGGGTCTATTCCACTCTCCTGGAATCATCTGTGGCTATGTATGAACTGTTTGTCCGCCCTCTCAATGTTAGAGAAAAAAATCAATATTTAGATGAGAGCAAACAATTTGCTTCATTATTTGGAATTCCAGAATCTGCTCTCCCTTCAAATTGGCGGACATTCATGGAGTACAATCAGGAAATGTGGAACTCAAAGTTTTTGAGTGTTGGGGAAGAGGCTCTGAACGTTGCAGACTTTCTCGTCCATTTAAAACCTCATCCTGTGTTGAGGAAGTTGTGGTGGGAATACCAAGTCATGACCTCGCTGATGATGCCGCCAAGACTCAGAAAAGCATATGGACTGCCACCCGACACCGCAAAAAATCGATTGCAATATGAAAAACATGTCCGAAGAATCAAAAAAATTTTTCATTGCCTGCCTCCTCATCTCCGCTACCTTCCTCCCTACATCGAAGCAAAAAGAAGGCTTAACGGCAAAACAAATCCTGATTTTGCCACAGCAGTGTTAAACAAATTGCTTTATGGAAAATCAAGATTGGTTTTGTGAATATAATCTACTTTTATTCATCAAAATGGTTGGCCGCCAGGCGAGCTCATAATATTTCTGTTCGGACACACTCAGGAAGAGAGCGTCTCATGCAGCACTTGAGAATCAACACGCGAGGTCATATTGAGGCTGAGTGGAGTAACAGAAACAACGCGCTCAACCATCAGTGCGTAGATGTCTGAATCTTTTTCAGTATTTTCGGGGTCACAGACTCTGACCTGCGCAGCATCTCTGGCAGTGTCCAGAGTAGGAGATTCAATGAACGAAGAAAAATGATTCGTTCTGGAAACTCGAGTAATTTTCCACGGAGTTTCGCTTGTAGCGGTCAAAGGAACATCAATTTTGAGCACGTCTACATCAAATGGCATTTTTTGCGACAGGACTGCCCCTGCAAAAAAATGAGCAAAGTGTATTGCCGCGCTCCAGTCAATCGCCCCATATTCAAAGTGATACTGCTGCTCAACTTCCATAGAGACCGCAATGGCCGGAATCCCTTTACTAGCAGCTCGCAGTGCCACTCCCACGGTTCCAGAAGCCAGGACACTTGCCCCCAAATTTTCTCCATAGTTGAATCCAGAAATCACAAGGTCCGGTTTTCGCTGCGGACACAATACCTCCAAACCGTGGATGAGTACCTGTGCAGGAGAATAGTCTGTGTGAAAGGCCGGAATGCGTTTGCCGCCTGCTTCATACTCCAGAGGGTGAAAACAATCTGATCGATCGCCGCACAAACTTCCTCCCATGGCCGATTGCTGGTTGCTTGGAGCCGCGACAATAAGTTCTCCAAGCATGTGAACTGATTCTGCAGCAGCCTTCAATCCTGGTGAATGAATGCCGTCGTCATTGCTGATAAAAATCAAAGGTTGCATGAATTCTCCCTGAATTGTTTACTGTATTTGTCTTTCAAGTGGTGATAGATCTTATAGAATTCAGAAAGAGCATGCAAGAGTTCTGGGACCGATTGATGACAAATTGTGCCTTTACAATGCTTTCAAAAAGAGTTAGCAGGAATACCCAGAGGATGGAAAAAACGACGATCGACTCGTAAATCCAGAAAATCAGCTTTAAAATCCCAATAATATCAGGGCATGGAAGACGCAAAAATCATCATCTATCAAAATTTGAGAAAATCTCGCCACTTTGAAGATATCTCGGATGAAGCCCTCAATCGATTTCTTGCACTGACGGAATATGAACAATTTAAGGATCAGCAAGTGATCCTTAAGCAGGGAGAACCCAATCAGATCGTCTATATCCTCGTCAGTGGAAAAGCAATAGTCAAAGTTGACGGAAAATATATTTATACTCTCCAGCGGAAAGGAGATGTGATTGGAGAAATGAGCGTCGTCACCGGTAAAGTTTCCAGTGCCACCATTGAGGCCGTCGATCATCTTGATGTGATCGGTATCTCAACTCGTTTCCTGACCAATATTCACAAAGATTCTTCCCATGAGCTGCATTACATTTTTTACAAATGGTTTTCTCATATTCTTTCTGACAAACTTTTCCTAACCAGTCAGAAAGCCAAACTTCACGAAGATGCTCAAAAAACCATATCTTTAAAAAATGAAGAACTGGAAAAGCGATTGGAAGAATTGAAAAGTGCATATGAAAAACTCCAATCTGCACGCATTGAACTCGAAGAATCAAAAAAAGTGACTGCCCTCATTGAAACTTTCCAAAAATTTGTTCCCGAGCAATTTCTCAACCGTGTTGCCAAAGAGGGACTGGAGAACATTACCGTGGGGGATGCCGAAAGTGATTTCGTTACCGTTTTATTTTCTGATATACGGAACTTTACAACTCTTAGTGAAAGTTTGACGCCTCAGGAAATATTTAAGTTTCTGAGCGCTTATTTGAGTCGCATGAGTGAACCCATTCACAAGCACGGAGGTTTTATAGACAAATTTATCGGCGATGCCATCATGGCCATTTTCAACAGGCCCGGCAGTCCTGATTCTGATGAAGCCCAAGGTGCAATTCAAGCAGCAATCGGCCTCTACGAAACTCTCCAAATTTACAATCAGCACCGAAAAAACTGCAATTATCCTCCCCTAGATATTGGAATCGGAATCCACAGCGGCCCTGTCATGATGGGAACGGTGGGTTCTGAATCCCGGATGGACTTTACTGTAATAGGTGATACTGTCAATGTCGCATCTCGCCTGGAAAGCCTGACCAAATACTATCAGGTTCCTCTTATTATCAGTTATCAAACCCACCGTTTGTTAGATCTTTCACATTATCATGCTCGTGAATTGGATACGGTTAAAGTAAAAGGTAAAAGTGAAAAAGTTGTTATCTATGAAGTATTTTCCGGTTTTACAGAAGAGTTTGATAAAAAGTGTGAATTATTACCAATCTATAACCGCGCCTTGATTCACTATCAGATTCAAGATTGGGATGAAGCGATTCACTTTTTCAATGAATGCCTGAAAATTTTTCCTCAAGAGCACGTTTCTCAACTGTATCTGGAACGGTGTCAGAATTTCAAAAAAAATCCTCCTGCTAGCGGATGGGAGCATGTGTTTCAATTCAATGAGAAGTGATTGAATTTGTGATTAAAAATAACCACGATTCGGCAAACATCAACGTGCTTCTCTGTTCCCAAGTTCTTAAACAACTATTTGATCATAATGCGGTCGTTGATATTTCCTCAAATTTTTTGCATAGTTTTGATTCATACGAATCGAAAATTTCGACAAGCAAAGATTACGGATATTCGGCACACTAAATAGGAGATGTGATGTCAGAAACGAAGCTATCAAAAGCAAAGATTTCAATCGTTAAAAACGGTCCCATCAAAGTGACCGGCTTAAAAAATTTTTCGAATTCCCGTGGAGAAAAGATTAAAACCAAACAATCCATGATCCTCTGTCGATGCGGGGCATCAAAAAAGAAACCTTTTTGTGACGGGAAACATATATCTTTGGGATTTGAGGACGAAAAATCTGAAGAACGAGTGTCTGATCAATTGGATGAATATCAAGGTGAATCGATCACAATTTTAGACAACCGAGGCATTTGTTCACACGCAGGCGTTTGCACCTCACAGCTTCCCGAAGTCTGGGGAGGAGTCAATTGGATCAATCCAGACGGGGCCGGGAAGGAAAAAATAATATCAATAATAAACAAATGCCCGTCTGGTGCGCTGTCTTTCAGGATCAATGGGAAAAATAATTCTGAAAATCAAGGAGAACCAGGAATTCGGGTATCCCGAAATGGGCAACTGGAGGTGCAGGGCGGCATCGAACTCGAAAACATCAGGCAGGGAAAAGGAGCCAGTCAAGATCACTATGCTCTCTGTCGCTGCGGGCAATCAAAAAACAAACCCTTCTGTGATGGCAGTCACTGGTATGCAGGATTCAAAGACAATGAAGACCTGACTATTTCGGCTTCGAACCGCGAAGAGCTTTCCGAAGAAGAAAATTGGCGTACTGTAGGAAAAACAGAAGATCTCGAGATCGGATGCGTTAAACAAATACAAATCGGTCCCAAACAGATTGTTCTCGCACGAACTGATTCAGGATTTTTTGCCTTGGATGCCCAATGCCCTCATCAAGGGGGACCGCTGGGAGAAGGCGAAATCTGTGAAGGCAATAAAATTCGCTGCCCCTGGCATGGTTATCTGTTCGCTTTAAAATCGGGAAGAGGTGTGGGGAATGACGATGCAGTGAAAACATTTGAACTGCGTGAACAAGATGGAATTCTCGAAATACTTGTGCCAAAGGCTAAACGTTCCTCATGGACCGTCAGCCACCTGATGGCGGAAACATTGGTCGAATGGGGGGTTGATACGGTTTTTGGAATGGTAGGACACTCTAATCTTGGGCTGGCGGAAGCGATTCGTATTCAAGAGAAAAAGGGAAAGATGAAATACTTCGGGGTCAGGCACGAAGGGGCGGCCGCATTTGCCTGTTCGGGCTATGCCAAAATCAAGGGAAATCCGGCTGCTTGCCTTGCCATTGCAGGACCAGGAGCGACGAATTTATTGACAGGGCTCTGGGATGCCAAGATGGACCGTGCTCCGGTATTGGCATTGACGGGTCAAGTAAATTCCCAAGTGCTGGGCCCGGGAGCATTCCAGGAAATCGACACATCTTCAGCTTTTCAGGCTGTTGCCCAATTCAGTCAAACGGTAATGGCTGACAGCAATCACACAGAATTAGCCTCACTCGCCTGCAAAAACGCTATAGTCTCACGAGACGTAAGCCACCTTATTTTTCCAGATGAGATTCAAGTGCAGGAGGCAGGAGATCTTGGGCCGGGTCGCCCGGACGGACGAGTCAGCGGCACTGAAATAACTCCTCCAACCCAGGCTTTGAATTCTTCTGTTTACCGACTTGCTGCAGCAAAGAAACCCCTGATCATTGCAGGTTACGGTGCCCGTCAATCCATTAAGGAAGTGGTGGCACTAGCAGAAAAGTTGAACAGTCCCATCATCACGACTTTTAAAGCGAAGGGTTTCATTTCTGATCACCATGAACTTGGGGGTGGTGTGTTGGGAAAAAGCGGCACTCCTGTAGCAAGTACCCTCATGAGTGAAGCAGACCTGTTAATTGTGTTTGGCTCATCCTTTTCTAAACATACGGGAATCGCCACCCGGAAGCCGATAATCCAAGTGGATTATGATCGGATGGCACTGGGAAAATTTCACCCAGTCGATGAGATGGTATGGGGTGATGTGGGCATTACGGCGCAACTGATGAAGGATCAGATTCCCGAAAAAATCAACTGTCATGATCAACGGGACTATCTTAAAAAATTGTGGAAATCCTGGAGAACAGAGAAAAAGAAACGAAGCGCTGAAGAGCACCAACAAGGGATAAGCTCTGCCCTTATTTTTCAGGAACTTTCTGATGAAATTCCGGAAAATGCCGTGATCAGTGTTGACGTGGGAAACAACGCCTATTCCTTTGGACGATACTTCGAATGCAAGGAGCGGCAAGAAGTCATCATGTCCGGTTATCTTGGCTCAATCGGTTTTGGATTTCCTGCGGGCATGGGAGCTTGGGCTGCAGTTGAAGGCTTGAGAAAAGTGGTCGTTGTTGCCGGAGACGGAGGATTTGGGCAGTATCTGGCAGAATTTACCACTGCCGTTAAATATAAAATGGCAATCACAGTGATTCTGCTCCATAACAGGGAACTGGGAAAAATCTCCAAAGAGCAGCGGGACGGGGAATGGGATGTCTGGCAAACTTCACTCAGCAACCCAAATTTCGCAAAATTTGCCAAATTGTGTGGCGGTGATGGCATCACAGTTTCCAGGCCTGCTGATTTGAGATCTGCATTCGAGATCGGAATGAAATCAACTATGCCGTTCATTGTCGAAATTATGTCTGACGCCCTTTTGACCTGAAAAACTTGAGGGCAGGACCTTGTTTCCGGTTCGACCATGTTTTTCAAAGGGTCACGATCCCCATCTTAACAAAAATCAAAACAGAAACTGCAAAACAATAACAATACGAAGAAAGACGAAATGGAAGAACATTATATTTTTGGTTATGGAAGTTTAATCAATCATGAAAGCAGAGCGAAAACAGGGTATTCAGGTTCCTCAATTCCGGTAAGAGTTCAAGGAGTTGCCCGATCCTGGAATCAGGTTTCCGCCAAATCCCGCATTTGCTCTGTCGGTGTGACTCTTCAAAATGATGCCACCTGCAACGGTGTTCTCTTTCCAGTATCTGAAAAAGAATTGCCTAAATTTGATCTGCGTGAATCACATTATGAACGGGTTATGCTGGAGTCAAAGCAAATTTTTCCCTGGGATTCTGCGAATTTCGGTCCCGGGAAATTTTGGACCTATCTTCTGAATAAACAGCGAGCTCCTTCTCAACAGTGTCCGATTGCCCAGTCCTATATTGATGTGGCGATGAGCGGCTGTCTCGAAATCAACGAAGCATTTGCTGAAGAATTTGTCTCCACTACCCGAGGGTGGTGTCCTTATATGATCAACGACCGAAGCAACCCCCAGTACCGCATGCCGATGAAGGAAGTACCATTTGCAGAACTGATTGACCAAATCCTAAAATCACAAATGACGACATCGTCCCGCAAATCAATCCCAGCTTGAGTTCCCTTTTCAGATAAGATATCATGACAGGTTATTTAAATCGGCCATTATTGAAACAAGGCCTGGGACCGGGCCTGTCCCCATCACAAAATAAATCAGAGCAAATATGCCAGGAGAATTGAAATCATCCGGACAAAAGTCTCAGAAACACATTGTGCTGACCTCTCATCCTTCTGTTTATGATGAGAAACACTTTCAAATCCATTGGGGAGCTTCAACTCCAGAGGAAAGAGGTCCGATCATCGGAAGTGTGACAAATGTAAGTCATAGGAATGTGATTGGTGCACATTCTGGTTCTTATACTATTTATCGTGCCCTGGCAGTCGCTGCCGGAAAACTGGATCCGGAGCACAGGCCCGATTTAACAAATACTGCTCCGACCAACACGATTGGTCCGTTTCCTTCCTGGCAGGATCCAGGTAAAATTGTTTCTCTTGACCCCTATGGAGGCATGGTAGGAGAGTGTTTCAGAGAGCAACTTGAAGAAGGTTATGACATTCGTCCAACAATTGCCATCACACGTGCGCACATCACTCTTCCAGAACTGCAAAATGCCATCAAACAAGGGCGGCTCAAACCGGATGGGAAAATATTGTTGGAAAATGGAAACTGTGTCGTGACAAAAGCTGCCGTTGAGCCCGTCTGGTACCTTCCCGGAATTGCGGAACGTTTTGGTGTCAAAGAAAATGAACTGCGCCAGCATCTCTTTGAACGCACTGGAGGAATGTATACAGAACTCGTTACCCGGAGGGATTTAAATGTCTTTCTTCCACCGATCGGCGGTCAAACCGCCTATTTTTTTGGAGAAGTAGATTCAATTTCAGATCCTGAAAAACCACTTGCTTGTCGGGTACATGACGAATGCAACGGTTCCGATGTTTTTGGTTCTGATATCTGCACATGCCGCCCTTACTTGACCCACGGCATCGAGGTGTGTATTGAATGCGCACAAAAAGGAGGTGCAGGAGTCGTTGTTTATAATCGAAAAGAAGGACGAGCACTGGGTGAAGTGACCAAATTTTTGGTATATAATGCCCGGAAACGGCAGCAGGGAGGTGATACCGCGGATGCTTATTTTGAAAGAACCGAATGTGTGGCAGGGGTTCAGGACATGCGATTTCAAGAGCTGATGCCGGACCTGTTGCATTGGCTGGGAATCACCAAAATAGATTCCTTTGTTTCTATGAGCAATCTCAAATACGACTCACTAGTCGCCTCTGGAATTGAAGTAGGAAAAAGAATCAGCTTACCGGCAGAACTGATCCCTGATGATGCTCAAGTAGAAATGGCCGCAAAAAAAGCTGCCGGATATTACACAGATGAGATGGTTCCAACAGATTATGAATTAAAACAGGCCAAAGGACGAATTTTTCTATAGGGAGCCATTTTTTTGGAAAAGAATTCATTAAAATCATACTTGCAATCTCCCAGTGCAATTCGAGAACGATGCGGCCAAATCCTGAAAATTGCACAAAACGGGAAACTGCTGCACTTCGACTATCACCCGGAACACCTCAAATCCACAGTTGATTATATTGTTTCAACAATACTCGAGAACTATCCTGATCTTGAAATTCCATACCATAGCCGCTGGCGGCATTTTGACGCAGGAAACTTTCCTCGCATGTCTTGGATTGAAAACGATCTTAAAAATGCCGATAAGTTGGAACGGGGCAGAATCCTTTTTGAATTGGTCATTTCAAGCGTCCTTCTGGACGCAGGGGCCGGAAGAGAATGGACCTACCACGAGAGCAAGACACAGCAACCATTTGCTCGTTCTGAAGGGTTGGCAGTAGCCAGCTTCCACATGTATTTTTCGGGATTGTTTTCCGCCGACACTAAAAATCACATGAGAGCGGATGGGGGCGCCATGCAGGATCTGTCTTCTGAAAAACTGGCGGAAGGGCTGCAGGCAAGCCCAGGTAATCCCTTAGAAGGATTGGCTGGCAGGGCCGGATTGATCAAAAAGCTGGGAAGGGCAGTGTTGAGCAATCCTGAAATTTTTACTGGATCACGATTGGGAGGTTTATTCGATTTTATGATTCGCCATGCCAACAAAAAAAAGATTTCCGCCCTGTTCATTTTTGACACGGTCCTTAATTCATTCGCTTCAATATGGCCCGGACGCGTCAATTTGGGAAACACAAATCTGGGAGATTGCTGGCCGCATCCTTTGCTTCGATCTGGAGAAAAAGGCAGCGAATTGATACCATTTCACAAATTATCTCAGTGGCTTTCCTATTCTTTGGTTGAGCCCCTGGAAAACTATGGTTTGACCATTGAAGACATCGATCAACTGACAGGGCTTGCTGAATACCGCAACGGCGGTTTATTTCTGGATTGCCAGTTACTTCAGCTCAAAAATCCGGATGAAGCCGAGCAAAGTCACGAGGCAGGTTCACCCTTGATTGTAGAGTGGAGAGCCCTAACCATAGCATTGCTCGATCTTATCGCCCATGAAATCCGTAAAGCACTTGACCTGGACCAAAAAAGATTTCCCCTGGTCAAAATTCTCGAGGGCGGGACATGGAGTGCCGGAAGGAAAATCGCTCGCGAACTTCGTGATGACGGAAGTCCGCCCATTACCCTGATAAGTGACGGAACCGTATTTTAGTCATAGGCGCTAACTGCTCATGTGTCGATGGCATTTGCTGCAATTTTCAGATCTATTTTTCCATAACCCGAAAGGAGAATCATCATGTCGGAAGTGACCATAATTGATCACCCCCTGGTTCAGCATAAACTAAGTTTGATGCGGAAAAAGGAAACAAGCTGCAATCAATTCCGCGATCTTCTCAAAGAAGTCAGCACGCTCCTGGCCTATGAAGTCACCAGGGATTTCCCCCTGCACTATGAAGAGATAGAAACTCCACTTCAAGGAATGAAGGCGCCCTTTATCAAAGGCAAAGATATTGTTTTGATTTCTATCCTGAGGGCAGGAAATGGGATCCTGGACGGTATGCTGCAGCTCATTCCCTCTGCTCGAGTGGGACACATCGGGCTTTATCGAGATCCAGAAACATTAGCAGCAATCGAATACTATTTTAAAATGCCTCCTGAGGTGAAAGGAAAAGATTTCATTGTTGTGGACCCGATGCTGGCAACTGGGCATTCATCATCCGCCGCACTTCATCGTCTCAAAAAAGTTCAACCCAAATCTGTAAAATTCGTCTGCCTGCTGGCCGCTCCTGAGGGGATCAGGGAATTGCAGGAAAGGCATCCTGATGTTTCCATCTATACCGCAGCAATTGATGAGAAGCTAAATGAACACAGCTATATCTTACCTGGATTAGGCGATGCTGGGGATCGTATCTATCGCACGAAGTAGCAGCAAAAAGAATGGTTGATTCAGCAAAAAATATTAACTTTCTACAATCTTTTTTCATTGCCCCTCTCCGGGTGTCAATTATTATGAGATATGAACTAGTATGAGCGTCCAGGCATCTGGATGGCCGGCAATCCGCAAAGTTTTTTCAAACCGTAACTATGCGGTTTACACCTCAGGAAATTCATTTTCACTCATCGGACTTTGGGTGCAGCGTCTGGCAGTCGGCTGGCTGGCCTGGGATTTGACAAAATCCGGGTTTTGGCTCGGAGCGGTCGCGTTCGCTGATCTATTTCCCATTTTCATTGTTGGTCCATTTGGCGGAGTGATCGCTGACTGGTTTGATCGCCGTAAAGTCTCCTTAATCTGTCAATCCTTGTCACTGTGCCAAGCGAGCACACTTTTCTTTCTGACAGCTAACGGTATAATCAATATAGGGTTATTGTTCACACTGAGTTTATTCCAGGGGATTATTGTTTCATTTCACCAGCCAACCCGACTGTCTCTTGTCCGCGATCTGGTCCCAGCAGAAGAAATCACCACCGCTGTGGCCATCAATTCTGTCAGTTTTAATTTAGCCCGTTTCATTGGGCCTGCAATTGCGGGTTTGGTGATCACCCGATTTGGAGTAGCTACTGCTTTTGCAGTGAATGCAATCAGCTTTATTTCGATGATTATCGCTCTCATCATTATTCGGCTGCCTCCGCAAAGGAAGCAGACTCAGAAGAAAAACATCCTCTTCGAGGCATCTGCTGGAATCCGCTATGCTGCTTCCCATCGGGCAGTAGGCCGAATTATTTTTTTAATGCTCGTAATGGCACTGCTGACACGCCCGGTTTCTGACCTTTTGCCCGGATTCGCCGACGCGGTTTTTTCGAAAGGGGCAGAGGGGCTTGCGATCTTTACTTCAGCGATCGGATTTGGCGCCATTGCAGGAGGAATTTGGATTGCACAGCGTGGAAGCAACAAAGGGCTCCCAAAAATAGCAATGAGCAGCGTAATTATTTCAGGATTAATGGTCTCATTATTTTCATACACCACCCATTTCTGGCTCGCAGCAGCGTCAATGGCAGTTGCCGGAGTTTCGATGGTCACCTGCGGGGTTGCCACTCAAACCATGATTCAAAGCGCTGTGGAGGAACAAATGCGAGGACGGATTTTGAGTTTGTGGGGGATGATTTTTCGAGGAGGGCCTGCTATTGGTGCGCTCTGTTTGGGTTGGCTTTCAGGGTTTTACGGATTGAGCTGGCCCTTGGGGGCAGCAGGCGGACTGAGTGTTTGCATTGTACTTTTGATGCTGGCATTTCCCATATCTATCCATGAGCAAGATCAATTCTGACACATTTAGATAGTCCATTTTTAAAACAATAAAAAAAATATTTCACCAGCCTCTTTCTGAAACTTCTTATTGACCGCACCTAAAACGAGCTGAAACATGGACCTGGAAGTAGTAACAACCTTTCTTGAAATGACCTCCCCGGATCAGCGTCAAGTACACGGGAAAAGTATCAACGATGCTGTTCTCCAAAAGGCAGAAATCCCCACACCAGCGATCAATCATTTTTTTTTCACCAACATCGGACGCCCATGGAAATGGTATAGCAGATTACACTGGAAATATGAAGATTGGGAAAATTGGGTCACGAAAAAAAATGTAAGTACCTGGATCGGCTATGTACAAAATTCCCCTTTTGGCTATGTTGAATTTGACAGGCAGGGAAACGATACGGAAATTGCGTTTTTCGGAATTCTGCCCCAGTATATCGGAAAGGGTTTGGGGGGCTGGCTATTGTCAGAAGCAATTCAAAAAGCCTGGAGCTTTAATACGAAACGGGTGTGGCTTCATACCTGTACATTAGATCATGAATTTGCACTAAAGAATTATTTGAGCAGGGGATTTACAATTTTTAAAGAAGAGACTGCCGTTGAACATATTCCAGAGCCTGATGATCTGATTTGGTCCACACCTGATTACTATCGTTCTCTCAATGAAAAGTTCAGTATTTCAGTATGAACCACAGTTTCATGAGTATAGATAAAAACTTGCATACAATGCTGTATTGCGGAAAAAAGGTCTTTGAATGAAAAGTCAATTCTTCGAAAAATTCAATCATGATGCAGAAGCCGATTTCTACGACGAAGATGTCAAAAACGAATCTGATCCTATTCGAGCAGGATACCCGCAAATGTTATCATGGATTGCAAACAAATCTAATCTAAGTTGCGCAAAACGAGTTTTGGACTTGGGGGCAGGCACTGGTAATCTCTCTTTGCTGCTTGACGGGTATGAAGAGTTGGTTTGTGTGGATATCTCTGCTAAAATGCTTGAAATTTCAGAAAACAAATTGTCATCTTTGGAAAAAATAAAGTTCATCAATGAGGATTTGTTGGGATATTTTGATATTTCAGGAAACCCTTTTGATTCCATTGTGAGCAGTTACGCCATTCATCATCTGACAGAAGCCGAAAAATTATTGCTCTTCCGCAAGCTTTATCATTCATTGAACCCCGGTGGAATTGCTATTTTAGGAGATTTGATGTTTGAAAATCAAACTGCCGCTGCCGCACTCTTAGAAAACTTTCTTTCTAAAGGAAACGAAAATCTGATTGAAAACATAAAGGATGAGTTTTTTTGGGATATTGAGGGTTCTGTTTTCGAATTGGAAAAGATTGGATTTGAAACGGAAATTCAACGTTTTTCTGAGTTATCATGGGCAATCTTCCTCACCCAAAAATAAAATTTTCTTTTTTTTCAGAAAAAAGAGGTGATCATTTTGCTTAAAAAACTAAAACAGTTATTTACTTCGCATGGAACGTCCGATTCTGGAAACAGCTTTTTTTTAGAGGTACGCTGCCAAAAATGCGGAGAAGAATTCAATCTATACATTGATAAAACAACATCATTGGCGCAGGAATTCAGTGAATCTGGCAAAGTGTCCTATTATCTAAATAAAGAAATTCTTGGGGGTAGATGTCCTGTTCGAATACAGGTTCGCATGGAATTCGACCAAAATCGTACCCTTCTTTCCCGCACGATTGAGAATGGTGAATTTCTTGATTCTCAGGCATAGACCCGCTGCAGTACAGAAGTTGGTGCGAAAATTTTTCCTTTCATACGATTTCTCCTTCAGTTCAGCTACATCACGGGGATGAGAAATTGAGGACTTTTTACAGGCTACTCCAATCTGTTCTAGAAATGGGAAAATCAGACTCAAATGATCAATCCGCAAAGCAATAAATTGTGCTTTTCAGCATTTGGCCAGGAATTTTTCAGCAATGGGAAAATTGAAAAACTTCATATTCCCTGGGCAAAAGCACATGCATTGCAGGTTATTCTTGTTTCCTTACGAATGAAAGGATATAGTTTCAAAGAATTTTTGAATTTCCTTTAGGCATTCGACAAACGAGGAGTGAGTTTTGCAAAGATTCTAGTCTTGTCAAAATTAGAGAATTTATGATTTCTTGCTGAGTTGTGATTTGGAGTTTGTTTTTGGAGAAACTCCACTCGATTGTATTCCGTTGCTCATTGATATGGTCCAGAGGAAAATTTAGCTTCCTCCCCCTTTTAGATCTTTATTCTTCACGACCTGGAAAATGAAGTATCCTCTCCTTGAGAATTTCAATACACAAAGCCATTGTGCATAGTATTTAAAGAGTAAAGAAAAAATGCTTTGGAAAATATTGCTGGTTTTATCTCTTGTCGCTGCAAATGGTTTTTTCGTGGCTGCTGAATTTGCCCTGGTTAAACTGCGATTAAGCGAGATTAAATCCCTGGCCCGCCAAGGTAGTAAAATGGCGAAAACAGTCGAGCACATCATGACTCGCTTGGATGCCTATCTTTCCGCCTGTCAATTGGGGATTACTCTTGCCAGCCTCGGTTTGGGATGGGTAGGAGAACCATTGGTAGCCACAATGATTGAGCCTATTTTTCACCTGCTGAATATACCTGATGACAAAATTCATTTTGTGGCTCTCCCTCTTGCTTTTGTCCTGATCACATTGCTGCATATCACTCTCGGAGAGCAAGTACCAAAAATCCTTGCAATCCAGAAATACCAGCCAACTGCATTGGCGATTGGACTCCCATTGGCAATTTTTTACAGGGTATTTCAGCCGTTTATCTGGGTGCTCAACACAATAAGCAACCTGATTCTGAAATCCATAGGAATCCAAGTGGCTTCCGAGCATGGAAGTACCCACACAGAAGATGAATTGCGTGAAATTCTTCTCGATTCTGTAGCCGGAGGTCAGCTCTCTCGGAAAGAGCGATTGATAATGGAAAACGTCCTTGATCTCGAAGATAAAATTGCTCGTCGCTACATGCTGCCACGTAATCAAATTGTCTTTCTTGATAAAAATGATTCCATTGACGAAAAACTTCGCAAAGTCTCCGATTCCGGTCACACAAGACTTCCGCTTTGTGACGGAGATCTGGATCAAATAATCGGAGTGATCCACGTTAAAGATATTTTTCGTGCATTGGTGAAAGAAGAGAAATTGACGGCACTCGCCGATGTTTCCCGAAAACCCATTTTTTATCCAGAAACAGTAACCTTGGATATCCTGCTTCGAGAATTTCAAAAAAGCCGTTCTGTTCTCAGCATGCTCGTTGATGAATATGGAGTGATTTCCGGCATGATTACCCTGGAAAACGTACTTGAAGAGTTGGTAGGTCCGATACAGGACGAGTTTGACAACGAAACATCACCGATCATCAAAAAAGGAAATGACATTTTTGAAGTTGATGCATCATGTTCCATCGATGAAATTGAAAGACAATTGGAAATGATTTTGCCGGAGACAAACGCTGACTCGATTGGTGGTGTTGTCATTGAAGAATTGGGGCATATTCCTACGAAGGAGGAAATGCTCGTCTTGGGACCTTATGAAATCACAGTTCTGGAAGCAGAACCGACCCGAGTCCTCAGAGTCCTCATTAAAAAGCTGCAGCCGGAAACCGCCGGCATTCCCAACGCCAATCCCTCCAGTAGCCCCTGAATCAGACTGAACCTTGTCAGAATCGCCTTCTTCCCACGAAACTACTTATTCATGGCAGCGATTTTTCAGTGTATTTCGATACAGCCGCCGCGCCATCCAACTTGTCTGGACCACAAATAGTCCACTGACTGTTGCTTTGGCAGCACTCACCTTGCTCGCAGGTGTCCTTCCTGCTGCAGTTGCCTACGTCGGACAGTTAATCGTCGATGGCGTTGTCGAGGCCATCCGCGAGACTGAGCGGACCGGAGCTTTGGATCCGCAATCAGTCTGGTTATTTGTCGGAATGGAAGCACTGCTGGTAGCAGGAGTGACAGGGGCACAACGAGGAATTTCTCTCATCCAATCCTTATTTCGAGTCCAACTGGGTCACCGTGTCAATGTATTGATTCTGGAAAAAGCGATCACCCTCCAATTAAAAAATTTTGAAGATCCGGAATTTTACGACAAACTGTCACGTGCACGAAGAGAAGCATCCACACGCCCACTCAGCCTGGTTACCCGAACCTTTGGTCTTCTGCAAAACCTCATTTCCCTCGCCAGTTATGGGACACTTTTGTTTCAGTTCTCCCCCTTGGCTGTCCTCATATTAGCCCTTTGCGGACTTCCTTCTTTTATTGGAGAAACAAAATTTTCCGGGGATGCCTTTCGCCTTTTTCGCTGGCGTTCTCCGGATTCCAGAATGCAAATGTACCTGGAGACAGTTCTGGCTCGTGAAGACAGCGTCAAAGAAGTTAAACTGTTCCAGATCGGCCCTCTCCTTCTGCAGCGATACCGGGACATCTTCAACAAACTTTATACAGAAGATCGCAATTTGGCAATCCGCCGTGACGCCTGGGGATATGTCCTCGGGTTGATTGGAACGGCTGCCTTCTATGGTGCTTATGCCTGGATCGTTTATGTAACCATCAGCAGACAAATTTCGCTGGGAGAAATGACCATGTACCTCTTGCTTTTCAAGCAGGGTCAGTCAGCGGTCTCGGCACTCCTGACTGCCATTGGAGGGATGTATGAAGACAATCTCTACCTCTCCAATCTTTATGAATATCTGGAGCAGGAAATTCCGGCAGTCCTGGGAAATTGTTCAACGGGTCCCCAACCGGAAAAGGGGATTTGTTTTGAAAACGTAACCTTTACGTATCCAGGATCTGAAACCCCTGCACTACTAAACGTTTCTTTTCAACTACTTCCCGGTGAAAGCCTGGCCCTGGTAGGAGAAAACGGCTCCGGAAAAACAACCCTCGTCAAATTGCTGGCCCGCTTGTATGAACCTTCTTCTGGATCCATTGCCCTGGATGGAATGGACTTGAAAAACTGGAATTCTGATGCATTGCATCGCCGAATTGGTGTCATTTTTCAGGATTTCAATCGCTATCAATTTCCAGTCGGTGAAAATGTTGGAGTAGGGGATGTCTCTCATTTTAACGATGAGGCCCGCTGGAAAGAAGCGAGTGCAAAAGGCTTGGCAGAATCATTTATTCAAACACTGCCCGAAGGATACCAAACCCAATTGGGAGGCTGGTTTCTCGGAGGACGGGAACTCTCAGGAGGACAATGGCAGAAAATTGCCCTCTCGCGAGCATTCATGAGACAAGAAGCTGATATTCTGGTTCTGGATGAACCGACAGCGGCGATGGATGCAGGCGCTGAAGCACAAATATTTGAACACTTTCGCAAGCTGACTCAGGATCGGATGACCATTCTTATTTCTCACCGTTTTTCCACCGTGAGGATGGCCAGCAAAATTTTAGTTTTTCATGAAGGAAAAATTTTAGAACAGGGCACTCACAAAGAATTGATGACTTCCAAAGGTCAGTACGCCCGCCTCTTCCTCGCCCAGGCAGCAGGTTACCGCTAGAGGCAATCCGACCTCCTGTATTTAAAAATTAACTGGAAAGAAAAAAATTTCCCTCCACTGTTTTTCACCCGCTTTTTTGATGGATGCAATAGGATTCTTCGTCCACTATGAAGCCGGCATTTCCCGACATCGTTGAAGATATATTTCCAAAACACGATCATCCGGGAGATCTGCAAGACAGGTTTCAAAATGTTCGGCAGCAGATTGCCAGTCTTTTTTTTGAAAGGCTTCAATTGCATCAAGATAGATTTCCTGAATTCGAAATTTTGCGTCACACTGTGGAGCCGGATCACTGTTAAAAATTTCATATACAGGAACAATTTCCTGTTTTCCTTTGACTCGAACATGGTCGATATAACGGCATTTGTATGCTGAAGCCTGAGCCAAACGAGTTTGGGTATTTTCACTGATCAAAAGCGGAGTTTTATAGATTTTGGTTAAACCCTCCATACGTGAGGCCAAATTGACCGCGTCACTGATCACCGTGCCATCCATCCTGTTTTTTCCCCCAATGGTCCCCAGCATTAAATCACCGGTATTGATTCCAACACCAATTTTGATCGGAGGATAGCCTGCCTGACGGCGATTTTCGTTGTATTCATCCAAGTTTTTAAGCATGGCAATCCCCGCATCTACTGCTTGGTGGGGATGCGCAAAAAGAGCCATCACCGCGTCACCAATATATTTATCAATAACCCCTCCATGGCTCAGAATGATCGGTTCCACCAGGCTCAAATAAGAATTGATGAAACGAAATGTTTCCTCTGGACTCATCGTCTCTGAAAGGGATGTAAAAGAACGGATATCAGAAAATAAAATACTCATTTCCTGCTTCACATGGTCTCCCAACTCGACATCCACAATAGTGTCTTTCTTCAGCAAGTCCAGGAATTCGGAAGGGACAAAACGACTGTAGGCCAAATTAATCTTTGAGAGTTGAATATGGGTACGAATTCGAGGAAGCAGTTCGTTCTTGGAAATAGGTTTCGTCAAAAAATCGTTGGCGCCGACATTGAATCCAGTGACCAGTTCAGATACCTGGTTTTTTGCTGTAAGCAGAAGAATAGGGAGATGGTGGGCCGGTATTTTTTCTCGAATCCTTTGGCAGACATCATAGCCCGTCATTTTTGGCATCATCACATCCAGGAGCACCAAATCAAACTGATGGCTGTTTTCAAGAAGAGCAAGCGCTTTTTCTCCGTTTGAAGCCAAGCTCACTTTGTATCGCTGCAGAGAAAGCATATCAACCAGCA
Organism: SAR324 cluster bacterium; assembly: GCA_015231825.1. Taxonomy (GTDB): domain Bacteria; phylum SAR324; class SAR324; order SAR324; family NAC60-12; genus JADGAV01. The sequence continues at coordinate 332,305 of JADGAV010000001.1, read as the reverse complement.
CCTGCAGGTTGATCGGGTCATCGTCTACCGCCAAAATGTGAAATTCATGATTTTTGTTTTCAGATGGCCCGATCGCACCGCTGACTGATTCTTTTTGAGGAGTCATTTGAAAAATTGCTCCGGGAACTTCTTTTTCAAAATCCCTCACAGTTGCAGAAACAAGTTGCGAAGCTTCGCTGGAACTTCCTCTTGAAGCAACCGGCAGTGTGAACAAAAAGCGGCTACCCTGCCCTTCTTTTGATTCTACCCTTATGGTACCTCCATGCAATTCCACTAACTTGCGGGTGATAGCTAACCCTAACCCTGTACCGCCATATTCACGGGCTGTGGAACCATCTGCCTGTTCAAATGATTCAAAAATGCGTTCAATTTTGTCTGGAGCAACCCCAATGCCGGTATCAGAAACTGACACCTCAATCATTTCTCCTTTATCTTTTGCTGAAAGTGTGATTTTCCCCTCTGGTGTAAATTTGATAGCATTGCCCACCAGGTTGTGAAAAATCTGCTGCAGACGGTCTTCATCTGCCTGTACATTTGGAAAATCTACAGGGATATCATTGCTCAACTCAACCGCTTTATCTTTAACCAAGGGGCTGGAAAGCGTCAGAACCAATTGTCCCATCGCACGCAAATCCACCACCTGGGACCGCAAATCAAGATGTTTGTGTCTCAAACGTGAAAAATCCAGAAGATCGTTGACCAGATTTGACAATCGTCGACTGCTTGTTGAGATCATCCCCAAATGCCGTTTTTGAGCATCAGTCAAATCTCCGGTAACGCCATTGAGCATCGAGTCTGTGATGCCGATCATTCCATTGAGCGGAGTTTTTAATTCATGGGTGGTATTTGCAAGAAATTCATCTTTTAATTTATCCAGGCGGGAAAGTTCCTGATTCTTGCTCTCTAAATGTTGGGATTGCTCCTCCAACTCATGTGCATAAGATTCGAGGCGATTTTGAACCTTGATGGTGTTCCGAAAAATAATCATCAAAGGTGATGCCATAAAAAGAAACCCTCCCAGCACACTCAACTGAAATGCCCAGGTCGTTCCAAAAATTGGAACTGTAGCCGAACAGAGTCCCATAATGAGAAACGTAATTCCGACAATTCGTGAATCCGGATTTCCTTGAAATACCCCCTTGATCACTGTAATTAAAGGCAAAATAAGATAAATAATAAATAGAAGCAGCATAATGCCAGCCCCTCCGATCTTAAACCAGGGAAGGATCACTTCTTCAGATTGAAACTGAAGGACAATCGTCATGACTACTATCCCAATCGTTACAAGTCCGTGAATTTTCCAAATCAACTGAACCACTTTCCGGGTTCCTCCTCCAAATAAACTATCTAAAAATCCGCAAAAAGTTCCGCCAATAAAGCAAAGAGAAGACACTAAAAATACTTCCCATAAAAACCCGAGGGTTAAAAGGTCGATCATGATATTGGTAAAAAGGAAAAAAGAAACTCCAATGCTGACCAGCATCAATCCCACATGATAAAGGAGGTTTTTACGTTTTCTAAAAAAGTATATAACTGGTGCTAATCCAAGGAAAATACACAGAATTGCCGGCATGATTACCGCGTTGTCTTCAGGTAGAGCAAGAGTCAGTAAAGCCAGGACCTCCCTGGAATTTTTTTCGATCCAATACCGGATCAGGTTTTCCACATCAGGGTGGCTGTGTTCGCCAAGGAAATTTCCCGGGATATTGAGACTGCCATCAACCCAGGTGGCACCTGTAAAATTTACCGAATCGAAAAACGTATTCTCAATCAATGAACCTTTCAAATTGGCCCTGTTGAAGTCTGCTGAAAGGATTTTAGCGTTTCTTAAATCGGTAGAAACAAATTGTGCCTGTTCAAAATTTGCGATTCTCAGCGAAGCATACTGCATATTCGCAAAATTCAATTTAGCCTGATCAAAAGTCCCTCCATCGATATTGATCGAAAGCAAACTGGATTTTGTGAGATTGACCCGATCAAAGGAAACTCCAAGAAGCTTGCTTTCATTGAGTTTTATTGATTGCAAACTCCCACGATTGACATCGAGTCCAATCAAACGGGAGCGAGTTAGGTCTGCCTTGCGAAGATCAATTTCATCGGCACTAACTCCCAGGAGTTCCGATTCTCTCATTGTCACTCCTCTGAAATTAGCTCGCTTTAAAGTCGCTTTTCGAAGCATTACAAAATCAAGATTTGCACGTGCAAAATTACTTTGATCCATAGAACTTTTGTTTACCGAAGCATGCTGAAGATTGGCTTCAACCAAAATTGCTTCTCTCAAATCAACGTGGTCCAATTCAGAGTTCTGCAGGTTTGCACCCTTCAGGTTCGCTCGGTCCAGGTTCACATTTATTAAGGTGGATCCTTTCAAGTTAGCCCCGGGCAGATCAGCTTCTTTTAAATCTATATTTTCAAGAGTCACCCCGCTCAGATCACATTGGGCACATTTTTTCGTTTCCAACAACTGATCAAGGTGTTCCGGATTGAACCCGAATGTCAGGAAAGGAGCCGATAGACAGGAGCAAAGTAATAAGAAGATGGAGACGAATTGAAATCGACACTGAAAAATGACATTCTTCATAATCGTTTCTCCAATTTGGGCTGGATTAGGGGCTGAGACTCACATTGGTATAGCAGTATTTCAACCATTGAGTAAAAAAGGAATTCCGGTGACCTTGCCAGCGATTGACCGGCTTCTCCGGATCGAAATTGGAACGGGAATGAATTTTTTCACTTGTTTGCGAACGTTTTGCTTCTTCAATCAGTTTTAAGACATTGTATTCAGGATGCCCGGTGTGCATCACGAATCGGTGATCCTGTGTTTCAAAAATGACATATCCGCTTTCTTGACCATGAGCCAACAGATTAATTCGTTTTTCTTCTGCTGCCCGTTCCAGAATTTGATCTTCTATTCCTGCGAGTCGATTTTGCGGACACCAGAATGAATTATCCAGTTCTCCAGTGATTTCATGAAAGGGATAAATATTTTCGACAGGATAAACCCCAAAATGCCTTTGAGAATATTCTGACTTCTCAATTCCTTCAAGGTATGCAAGAGCCAGGGCTCCCCATCCGATTCCAAGAGTACTGGGGCATTTCATTTTTGAATCCAAAAGGATTTCACAGATTTCATCCCAGTCATTAACTGATTCGAAAGGAATTTGTTCAATGGAAGCACCATTAACAATCAATCCATCAAGCGGCTCATCTTTGATGGCCTCTTCATAAGACACATACAATTCCTGCAAATGATCCCCTTCCAGCTTGTCCGGGTAAGATCGGAGCTTTATCCAAACCGGCTCGACCTGGATAATGGATAAACCAAATGGGTGAAGTATATTCGCTTCAAAATTTTCGTCGACTGGAAGGGCATGCATCACTCCTATACGCATCGGACGAATATCCTGTCGGACTGCATCTTCCCGACGAATACAGGTCACCCGATTTGCTTCAAGAATAGAGTGGATGTGATAGTTTTCTGGCAAAATTACGGTCATAAATTCATTCAACAATAACGTTTTTTAAAATGATTGATAAGGAATAATCAGTCGAACCCGAAAAACATGATAAATCAAGAATGCACCAAGTCTATTCTCGTTTTTCAAATTACCAAAAGAATCAGGAACGTATTATAGGGAGAGTTCAAATCTTTGCAAGATGTTCCCTCTTTGAGAACAGTCCCCAGATCTTGATCCAACGTTCCCGTTGTCGATTTTCAACCGCCCAAAACGGCCGAAAAAATTGGAATTAATCTGTCATTGAATTGACTTCAATGTGAAATCAAACTCGACGCTGCAAAAAGGGGAGGGGATTTTGTTTTTTTCCGCTTCTTCCTTGGAATCTATCATACGAAAAGGTACTATCAACGATTCGCGCACTCCAAATACTGCATCTTCTTCCAAATAGGGATCATCATCGGCATAAATTGCAGTGATCAACGGTTCAAATCCTTCAGCAGTGACCTTGTAATGAATATGAGCCGGTCGCCAAGCATGCCTTTTCTGCATTCGCAGCATGTCCCCGACTGGTCCATCTTCAGGAATCTGATAGGATTGTGGCCGTGTTGTAATGAACTTGTAATATCCATCCCTATTTGTCAGCATTTGACATCGTAGATTATTTTCTGGTTGCTCAGGGTCCTGTCCTTCATAGAGGCGATTGTCGGCGTTGTGCCAAACATCAACCAAAGCACCTTGAACAGGTTCTCCCGCAATATTCCATACTTTTCCGGAAACAATGGTTGGGGTTCCCTCGCTTTGCCCGATCAAACTCGCACCAATTTCCACTTTTCTCGAATTTTCAATGTAGAAAGGACCGAGTACGCTGGATGGAGTTGCTCCATCACGGACATTGTTTATGATATCCACCAGTGAGGAAATTCCAAGAGTATCTGACGTCAAGATAAACTCCTGCCTTTCCGGATTTGAAATCTGTCCTGCTTCATAGAGATAATCCAGCCCGATTTGCCATTCTTCCTGGGTCAATCTGACCTCCCTGACAAATTCATGCAAATGCCTGATAAGGCTGCTCATGATTTCTTTTGCTCGTGGATTTTCTGTTCCCTCTGCCGATTTCAGTACCGCTTCCGTCATGTTGTCTGCCGTTAAGTTTTTCATAGCTCACTTTCTTCACATTGGAAAGATTTGAGAAATCTATCCAGGTTTTTTGATCAAACGGACAGTGGCGAAGACTTAGAAAATTTGTTCTAAAAACATGAAAGGATTCCACCCTCCGATATTTCAAACACCAGCATCAGTTTTCCTGGAATACTTTCTGGTTTTTGACTTGCAAACTTTTAAAGAGACAAAGGTTTATGATTCATAAATGAATTTCAATGGATCCCGTTTAATCCGTTCATCTGAAATGTATTGGGCAAGTCAAATGGATAGAATAAAAAGACGTTTTTTACCATTTCTCACGGTAAAATTCTATAGCTTTCCCAACAAGATAAATTGAAAATAACCAATTTTTCTTTGCTCTGAAAATCGGATAGGAAATATGATTTGATTGTGAATGCTTAATTTCATAAGCTTCCACAATCGATCAATTTAGCCAACACCAATGGATTTCTGCGATGTCTGAAAAAGATAGAATTCTCAAAAAGGGAGCAACATTACTTGACAAGATTTGGGATCAGCATGTCGTCCGTCAATTGGGGAGTGGACTGGAGCTCATGCACATCGACCGCACCTTTATTCATGATTTAAGCGGTGGTCAGGCATTGGTAGAACTCGGAAAAAAGGATCTCAAGGTGCGCAATCCCGAGCTTTGTTTCGCAACCACTGATCATTGTGTATCAAGCGCACCTGGAAGAAATGAAAATTCTTCTGCAAGCGGTGCAAGATTGATCCCTCTTCTCCGAAAACATTGCATGGATCAGGGAATCACATTATTTGATATCTATGATGAAAAACAGGGGATTGTGCATGTCATCGGTCCAGAATTAGGACTGACTTTACCCGGATTGACTCTGGTCTGCGGAGACAGCCATACATGCACTCACGGGGCATTGGGAGCACTTGCATGGGGCATTGGCCGCAGTGAACTCGAACACGTCCTTGCCACCCAAACGGTAATTGGAAAAAAGCCCAGGAAAATGAGAATCAAATTTCAGGGAAGTCTGAATACCAACGTTTATCCTAAAGATATAATGCTGTATCTGATCAGTAAATTTGGTGCTGATTTCGGGTCTGGACATGCTGTAGAATATGCAGGAAGTACGATTCGTAATCTATCAATGGAAGAACGTATGACTATCTGTAACCTCTCTATCGAACTTGGAGCACGAATTGGACTGATTGCTCCGGATGAAGTTACTTTTCAGTATCTTGCGAATCGTCCCTATTCTCCCACAAAGAGCAGTTGGAAAAAAGCACTGCAGCACTGGCAAAGTCTTCACACGGATAAAGATGCACGCTTCGAGCAGGAAATAGAGGTTCAAGTTTCTAAAATTGCCCCCCAAATCAGTTGGGGTATCAGTCCGGCCCACACCATTTCGATCTCCGAACACATCCCGAATCCGGATGCTGCACCAGACGAAAACACTCGACTAGGATGGGAAAATGCGCTTCAATACATGGATTTGAAGCCTGGTCAGGCTATCGAAGGTCTCCCTATCCAAAGGGTATTCATTGGTTCCTGTGCAAATAGCCGACTGAGCGATCTTCAATCGGCTGCGGATCTTGTCAAGGGAAAAAAGGTTTCCAATCAGGTCGAGGCCTGGGTGGTACCCGGTTCACAGCAAGTCAAAAGGGAAGCAGAAATTTCAGGTCTGGACCAAATTTTTATCAAGGCTGGATTTAAATGGCGCGAACCGGGATGTTCACAATGTGTGGCTACCAATGAAGAATATGTAGAATCAGGAAAACACTGCGTATCTACATCAAATAGAAATTTCATTGGACGCCAGGGCCCCCAATCAAGAACTCACCTGGCAAGTCCAGCCATGGCAGCCTGCGCCGCCATCACAGGAAAAATCACCGATATTCGAAAATTTAAAGAGCTTTCATGAAGCAATTTACAACAATAAAATCAATAGCGGCCCCTATTCTGCTGCCAAATATTGACACTGATATCATTATTCCGATGAACCGGTATACAGCAAAACAAAAATATCCGATATGTCACTATGCATTTGAGCCTCTTCGCTACCTCGGGGACGCAGACCAGAGAAACCGAAATCTTGATTTCGTATTGAACAAACAAATTTTCAGGAAGGTAAAAATTCTATTGACCGGAGAGAATTTTGCCTGCGGAAGTTCCCGTGAAGCAGCAGTTTCCGCATTGGCTGGCTTGGGAATCCGCTGTCTGCTTGGGTCAAGTTTTGGTGAAATATTTTACAATAATTGTCTTCAACAGGGATTGCTTCCCATAAACTTGCCGAGTGAGCAAGTATCAACTTTTGCAGAAGAAGCGGAATCAGGTGAATTCACGATCGATTTGAAGACCAATAAAATAATTACTCCTTCAGGGAACACTGTTTATTTCGTGATCAATGAATTCCGGAAAAATTGTCTTTTGGAAGGCTTGGATGATCTTGCTATGACTCTCCAATATGACCATGAAATTTCTGCTTATCAGGCGAATGATCAGCAAGTATTTCCCTGGATCTATCAGGTCAATCCCTCAGCGTGACCGCAATTTAGGATCGAGCACGTCTCTTAAAGCATCCCCGAACAAATTGAACCCGAACACTGCCAATGAGATCGCCAAGCCCGGGAAAATAGCAATCCAGGGAGCGCTCTCTGCATATTCCTCGGCCCCTCCCTGCAGCATCAGTCCCCAAGCAGGAGTCGGTTCCTGGACTCCCAAACCGAGGTATGAAAGAGAGGCTTCAAGCAGAATTGCTTGTCCAAGAAAAGAAGTGATCATGATCAGGTAAGGCGCCATCACGTTGGGTACCATATGACGCAGTACAATACGGTTGTGACCAAAACCTAAGGCTCGAGCTGCATCGACATAGGGGATTTCCCGAATTGCCAATGCACTGGAACGCACCACCCTTGCACACCTCGAAACAAATGGAATTGTAATGGCTATGATCACATTGACTGTTCCAGGTCCCAGTGCAGTTACAACAGCCAAGGCCATAATAATTAAAGGGAATGCCATGAAAATATCCATCACTCGTTGAAACAGGAGGTCGAAATAGCCTCCAAAATAAGCACTTGTCACACCGAGCACCAGACCAATTGTTGCCCCGATAAAAGCTGAACTGAATCCAACAAAAAGTGCTGTTCTGGCGCCGTAGATGATCCTCGTCAGCAAATCACGACCGAATTGGTCCGTCCCAAACCAATGTTCACCGTTCGGGGCTGCCCCCATTGACATAAAATCATTTTCCACTGGATTGTACGGGGAAATGTAGTTGGCAAAAATCGCCATCAATATCATAAAAAGCACAATGAAAAGACCTGCCGTCCCTAAAGGCTGTCGATGCATTAGTGCAAATGCTTTTTTCAAAGTGAATCGGCTGGTGGATTCAATGTCCTCGGCTTCTGCAAGTTCTGCAGCCTTTCTCACCTCAACTGTTGTTCGCAATTCTCCCATTGTTGATCTTTCCTCCAAGGAACCTGTCAATTGTAGCGAATACGGGGATCCAACCAGGCATATAGAATATCGACAACAAGATTGGTTGCCACGAAGATCAAAGCGACCAGCATCACTAAAGCCTGAGTCATTGTATAATCGTTATTGCTCACGGAACCTACAAACAGCTTTCCTAATCCATTAAGATTGAAAACCTGCTCTGTCACGACCAAGCCCCCCATTAAAAACGCAAACTCAATGCCGATAACCGTGATGACAGGCAAGAGTGCATTTTTGAGAGCATGCCGGTTGATGATGACTTTTTCCAACAAGCCTTTGGCACGAGCTGTCCGAATGTAGTCTTCCCGTAACACTTCCAGCATGGCAGAACGGGTCATCCGCGTTGCGACAGCTGAATACCGATATCCAGTCGCCAAAGCAGGCCATATCACCTGCGAAAGATTGGCAATTGGATCGACCCAAATGGGGGTGTATTCAATCGGCATCATCCAGGGTTCACCAAACCATGCTTGAGTTGATATGAGCAGTCCGAGAATAATCAGAATGCCGAGCCAGAAGGACGGCATCGCAATTCCCGCGATACTGAAGAGACGCACTAAATAGTCAATCCAGGTATCCTGCTTAATCGCAGAAGTCACTCCCAGTGAGATTGCTATTAAAGTTGCCGAAAAGGTTGCTAAAAGGGCAATTTCCAACGACAATTGAAATCGCAGTCCAATTTCCTCAATGATCGGTCGATTCGTCCACATTGAGACACCAAAATCAAAACGCATCACTCCCCAAATCCATTCAAAAAACTGGACCAGCAGAGGACGACCTAAACCTAGTTCCTTCTGACAGATTGCAAGCGCTTCCTTGTCAAAATAGCCGCCTGTACCCGCCAGTTTTAATTCACAGATATCTCCCGGAATCATGCGCAGCAGCAAAAATACCAGGACTGCTGCACCCAACAATGTCGGGATAACGAGGAGAATCCGTTTGACGATATATCGAAACACGATTTAACTCACGATGGAAAACCGGCCTGATTCCTGAACAAAAAGAATTTCAAAAACAAATTGAGGCCGTGCCGGATTTTCCGGCACCAAACCTGTCAATCTAATAGTTTTTTGAAACTCGCCGAAATCCAGGCCGAGTGAAATCACTTATAATTGAAGACCTATTCTTCAATCCAAACACCAGAAAGATCCTGGTTCAAGTAGTGACTTGGGCTAATTTTCCAACCCTTCAAAGCAGAACGATGAGGAATAATTCGATACCACCACAAGGTAACAAAAGCGTTGGCTTGCTCTTCTATGGCACGTTTTTCAAACTTCCTCATGATTTTGCGCTGTTCAGCAGGATCTGCAGTCTGATTCATTTCATCATACATTTGATCCATATTTCGATCGATGTAGTTCCCATATTGGTTTCCGGAACGATCATTCGAAATAAATTTACCCACATCCAGCAATGGATTCACAACCGACTGACAATTGAAATCCAAAGACACATCATAATCTCCTTTTTTACGCAGAGTCGCATAAAACGGTCCTGTAGGCTGGGTCCATTGCTTGACATTGAGACCGATCCGACTCCACTGGTCAATCAACCAGGTACCCACAATTTTGTAGGGCTGATCAACCGCCCGATTATGAAGCGTGAAAGAAAGGTTTTCGTGACCGGCTTCTTTGAGCAGGCGTTTGGCCTCTTTCCGAGACTTCTCAATATCCGGCCAGTAACCAGCAATTTTTTGAAGTTCTTCTTTGCTGGCTGCAAGCGGATGCCCGGGGAAAACGACACCACCAACAGTTTTTACAATTGCAATTTTAGAAAGCGCGTTAGCACCACCCCAACGATCGATGCCTAAACTGAGGGCACGTCGAACTCTGGGATCATCGAAGGGCTTTTTCTTGTGATTTGGTGTCACAATCAAGACACAGTTCCAGTCGCTTTCCTGAACTGTGATCTTGTCTCCTAATGCCTTCACTAAATCGTCTCTGCTTTTAGGTGGGAAGCCCCGAAATTCAATCATTGCGCGGTTGCCGCGAATGGCTTGAACCCGAAGGGACTGCTTGTTTGCAAAAACGGACTTGAATCCATCCAGATACGGTTTACCCGCATGATAGTAATTCGGGTTTGCTTTTCCAGAAATAAAGGCACCGGCTTGACGTTCTTCAAAGATGAATGGACCGGAACCCATAATGTTTTTTTCGAACCAATGCTGATCCTGGTCCAGTTTTGCTTTTGCATAAACAAAATTGTAAGGCATTGAAACTGCAGGGATAAATGCTCCTGATGGATATTTTAAATCAAAAACAACTGTTTCATCATCTGGAGCAGAGATTTTTTCAACCATGGTAAAATAGGCTTTGCGGGCACTGTTGACACCTTCTTGGGGAAAAACGAGTCGTTGAAAAGTTGCCAAAACATCTTGTGCTGTCAACGAGCTTCCGTCATGAAATTTGACCCCTTTTCGAATTTTAAAAGTATACCTTTTTGAACCATTCGTTGGTGTCGGCATTTCAGTACACAAATCACACACGAAGTCAGTTGGAGAAGAGGGATTGTCCGGATTGACTCTTGAAAGCACGCTGTAGAAAGGGGCAATGGGATGAATCAGAGCGAACGTTGTTTCTCGATGACCATCAAAACTGGGCGGTTCTGCTGGAACCACAAAATTCATGATCCCCCCCTTTTTTTGAGCCCAGACCTGACCGATACTTCCCAGGCACATAACACAGCCCAGGAGCAAAATTACTGCCAGTTTGCAATATTTTTTCTTCATACCTATCTCCTTTTTCTTGATTTAAAAAGCGTTACCGCTTCTTTTCATAGACCATCAGCAGACAGATTATCTAATTGATGGTGCAGACACTTCATCACAGGCGACCCAGTGTCCTGGCTTGATTTCTCTCAATTCCGGGATCTGGCGACTGCAGTTTTGCACTGCTTTTGGGCAGCGTGGATGAAATACACAACCACTTGGCGGATTGATGGGACTGGGTATTTCTCCTTTTAGTACCTGATGTTCCCGAGCATCCTCGACCTTGGGATCCGGTACCGGGATCGCCGATAACAATGCTTGCGTATACGGATGCGTCGGGTTTTCATATAAATCGTCACATTCTGAGAGTTCCACCATTTTCCCGAGATACATCACTGCCACCCGATGGCAGAGATGACGCACAACGCTCAAGTCATGGGCAATGAACAAATAGGTTAGATTGAATTCATCCCGCAGATCTTCAAGTAAATTGATCACCTGAGCCTGGATAGAAACATCTAGCGCAGACACAGCTTCATCACAGACAATAAATTCCGGCCGCATCGACAAGGCTCTTGCTATTCCTACCCTCTGACGTTGTCCTCCGCTCATTTCATGAGGATATCGATCTGCCATTTTTGCAGATAATCCACAAGTTTCCAACAACTCATGGACTCGACGATTGCGTTTTTTTTTGTCTGTTTCAATCTGGTGGACACGCATCGGTTCCGAGATTATTTCTCCTATTTTCATGCGTGGATTGAGGGAGCTGTAGGGATCCTGGAATATAACCTGAATCTGCTCTCGCATCCGATTCAATGATTTACGGTCCAGTTTCGTAAGATTTATACCGTTATAGAAAATTTCACCTTCAGTTGGAGTTTCTAGATGGAGAATGCAGCGGCCGGTGGTGGTTTTTCCACATCCCGATTCTCCAACCATCCCTAGAGTTTCTCCGCGGTAAATCTTGAAGCTGACATCATCTACCGCTTTGACCTGGGCAATTTCAGTTTGAATGAAAATTCCCTCAGTTACAGGAAAGTATTTCTTTAAATGGCGCACCTCCAGCAAGGCATCCTGCCCTCCGGGAGGTGAAGAGCCTGCCGGACTGCTGCTTGCTTTGCGGCTTGCAGTACTCATAGGGTTTCCTTCTTGAGATCATCAATCTCATGCATTCGCCAACAAGCAGCTTGCTGACCATCAGCAAAATTTTCCAATGGCGGAATTTCTCGAGAACACCGATCAATAGCAAAGCGGCATCGCGGTCTGAAGGCACATTCGACGCCCAGGCGGGTCAAATCAGGAGGCTGTCCAAAAATCGGCACTAGCTTTTGCCCACGCGCCTGATCCATACGGGGTACAGAACTGAGCAAGCCCAAAGTGTAGGGGTGGCGGGGGTTGTAATAGACTTGATGGGCAGTTCCTTTTTCGACGATCTTGCCGGCATACATCACGTTGACTTTGTTGGCATATCGGGCTACCACTCCCAGGTTGTGAGTGATAACAATCAACGCCACACCCAGTCGATGTGTCAGATCTTTCATCAATTCCAGGATTTGCGCTTGAATGGTTACATCCAGCGCGGTGGTAGGTTCATCGGCAATGATCAGTTTGGGTTCACAGGCCAGGGCGAGAGCAATCATCACCCGTTGCCTCATCCCTCCACTGAGATGATGCGGATATTGCTTCAAACGCCTTTTTCCATCAGCGATACCTACCATATCGAGCAGTTCTTCTGCTCGTTTTTGCTGCTCCTCTTCAGAAATTCCAAGATGAGTCTCTAAAGTTTCGGAAATTTGACGCCCGATGGTGAGGACAGGATTGAGGGAAGTCATCGGTTCCTGGAAAACCATTGCAATGTTTCGTCCTCGAATCTGCCGCATGCTTTCATCATCCAGGGAAAGCAGATCTTTTCCCATGAATCGAATGCGGCCTCCAACGGTTTTTCCAGGAGGATCAGGAATCAATCTCATTATCGAAAGAGCGGTTACCGATTTACCGCAGCCTGATTCACCGACGACTGCTACAGTTTCTCCTTCCTGGACATCGTAAGAAACGCCATCCACCGCCATAACGGTTCCACCGGAAGTAAAAAACTGGGTGCGCAGGTTATCAATTTCGAGCAAGCTATCCAAAATCTTTCCTCCTCCACAAAAGATGAAAAGCATTTGCCGTTTGATTTTGGCTGACATTACCTTGTTTAATAAAATTTTCAACAAATATTTTTTATTGGCCAAGTCATGAGGAATAACCTTCTCAACAAACCCTCGACAAACTCATCACGTCATAGTAGTTGATGGAAGCTGGGACAAAGATGTCTTCAAGAGGGATCAAAATGTTCATACCCGGATTTTGAAAATAGAATTCTGGTTTTAAAGGGAGCAGGGGTTCCTGACAGTGAAGTGCAAATAATTGATGGAGGATGAATGCAAAATTCAAAAATTTCCGTAAATGGACGACTTTATTCTCGATCGGAGCGACCTGTTGTGGTGGTCTGCATCGATGGCAGTCAACCGGAATACATGACTCAAGCTATGGCCAAAGGGTCCATGCCCTGGCTGAAAAGGACTTTGGAAAACCACGGCACAGATCGGATCGCCGACTCTGTCGTCCCCAGTTTCACCAATCCCAACAACATATCAATCGTTACCGGTGTACCACCTTCAATGCATGGAATTTGCGGAAACTTTTTCTACAATCGGGATACTGATGAAGAAGTGATGATGGACGATACTCAATTCCTTAGGGCTGGTACAATCTTCAAGGCATTCCAGGATGCTCAGGCTAAAGTCGTCGCTATCACTGCCAAGGACAAACTGCGAAAACTGCTTGGCTATGAATTGAAATTTACCGAGGGTTCCGCCATTTGTTTTTCTGCAGAAAAAGCCGATCAGACTTCATTGCATGAAAACGGAATTGAGAATGTTCTTGAAATGGTCGGGATGCCAGTTGCTTCGGTTTACAGTGCGGAGCTCAGCGAGTTCGTCTTTGCAGCAGGAGTGAAGATTATGGAAAGGGAGCGTCCTGAATTAATGTACCTTTCCACGACAGATTTCATTCAGCATAAGTACGCACCAGGAACCGATGAGGCCAACGCTTTTTATCAAATGATGGATGCATACTGGGCTCAACTGGATGAGATGGAAACTGTGATCACGCTCACTGCAGATCATGGAATGAATGCCAAACATGACGATGAAGGAAATCCCGAAATTGTCTTCCTTCAGGAGCTTTTCGATCAGTGGTATGGTAAAGAAAATGCACGTGTGATTTTACCCATCACAGATCCTTATGTAGTCCACCATGGGGCTTTGGGCTCATTTGCAACGGTTTATCTGAGCAAGAAAGTCGATGCCAATGATGCAATTCATCGCCTAAGATCGCTCGATGGAATCACAATGGCATTGTCCGGAGCAGCCGGTTGCAGGTACTTTGAACTTTCTGAAGATCGATTGGGTGATATAATTATTGTCTCCGGTCTCAAGACAACACTGGGCACAATGCAAGAGCGTCATGACCTCTCTGCGCTCAAACTCCCGCTTCGCTCTCACGGGGGAACTACTGAACAGAAAGTCCCATTCCTCTCAAACCGTCCAATGCCCAAACTACCCCCTGATATGCATCTGCGCAATTTTGACGCGTTCTATGCCAGTTTAAATTATGCGGAATAAGCTAGAGATCAAAGGTCAATCTGTTTATGCCATTAAAGGCCGCCACCTGATAGACCTGGTCTAGCGTTGGATAGTTAAAAACAGAATTCATAAAATATTTGATCGTACCTCCAAAAAAGAGCACCGATTGTCCAAGGTGAATCATCTCCATCGCACTTGGACCAATTGCGTGAACCCCCAGTAATTTTAAAGTTTTGGGATCAAACAAGAGCTTTAAAATACCATTGTGTTCCCCCATAATCCGTGCTCGGGACACTTCCGAGAAGTGACCGATGCCAACTTCATACGGAATTTTTGCATCTGTCAACTGCTGTTCTGTTTTTCCTACCATCCCAATGGCAGGGATAGTCCAAATGCCAAAAGCCAAATTTTCAGGCAGCCGCTCGTTTTCTAATCCGCCGAAGGCATGCAGGATTGCAATCCGTGCCTGCAGCATCGCGGTGGATGCCAAACCAGGAAAACCAATCACGTCACCAACGGCATAAATGTTTTCTACGGATGTCTGATAGGTTTCACGATTGACTTCAACCAAACCACGATTTCCCAGTTTCACACCTATAGCTTCAAGCCCTAATCCTACCGTATTTGAAGACCGACCCGCGGCGACCATTACACTGGAACAGGGGAGAATTTTACCGCTTTTCAATTGGACCTCTACACAGTCTTTGCTCGTCACTCTAATTGCTTCCATTTCTTCCCCAAAACGGAGCGTAATGCGCGACTCTCGCATCCGTTCCTTAAGCATATCGGCTATTTCATGGTCAATAAATGGTAAAATATTATAGTCCTTTGACACCAGATTGACCCGGATGCCTAATTTCGCAAAAATGCAGGCATATTCGCAGCCAATTACTCCTGCACCGACAATCGTTAATTTTTTTGGAAGATTTTTGATCTGCAGAATCGTATCGGAATCGAAAACATTGACACCGTCAAATTTTGCCCAGCTCGGCCTGTGCGGACGAGACCCGGTCGCGATCACGGTGTAGTCAGCGGTAATGTGTATCGGTTCTTCTCCACCCGTATCTATTTCGATCAATTTCGGACTTTTAAAAACAGCGCTTCCCTTGATTTTGTTCACGGGAGATTTACTGGATTTTTCAGCAGGTTTTCCAGGAGTAATTTCCTCTTCCAAACCTACCTGCTCCGAATCCGGTTGAAATTGAGGAGTACCATGAAGCAGCTCGACTCCGGTCTTTTTTAAATTTCTGCGAAAAGATCCTTCTTGGTCTTCTATCACCCAATCCTTGTGTTTCATCAGTTCATTGGCAGTCAGATTTTCTTTAAAGGAGATTGTTACCCCATGGGCCCTTTTCCTTAAAAGCTCCAGATATACGACAGTTTCTCTAAGAGATTTGGAAGGGATTGTGCCTGTATGAAGAGAACTGCCTCCAATATGGACAGGATCTTTTTCAATCAGAATCACACTTTTTCTCAGTTTACTGGCTTGCATTGCCGCCTTTTCTCCTGCAGGCCCGGAACCAATCACTGCAATGTCAAAATGTTTTATTTTCTTATCCATAATTTCCCTTCCTGTTTTTCGGCAAAATGTACTATTCCTTCAAAGTCCTTAACAATTGAAACGTAAATAATCAAAAAATATGAAATTATTTTCTGATAGTTTGTGTTTTCAGATCACTGTCTTGCAAAGATTGGGAAAACATAATAATTTCTAGGAAACCTTTTTAAAAAAACTTATTGAACTTGGTGTTTCATGAACAATATATTTCCTCCCCCACCACTGATTCCTTTAGCAGAAATTCTGCCCTCAGAACCCTTGCTGTTGATGGGAGCAGGCCCGGTTCCCCTCCCGCATACCGTCGCACAGGCCAATAGTTTAGTGATAAACCATCTGGGGGAAACCATGGACGAAGTGGTAAAGGGTGTTAAAAAAATGGCTCAATATGCCTTTCAAACCCAATCCGACAAAATTCTCGGTGTCTCGGGCCCTTCTTCTGCGTCTATGGAAATGGCCATCGCCAACTTACTCTGGCCGGGAAGAAAGGCATTGGTGCTAAAAATCGGCACTTTCAGCGGCCGTTTTGGGGAAATGGCCCTTGGCGTGGGAGCGGAAGTCACCTTGCTCGAACCTCCGAAAGCACAGCCTGTCAGCGCAGAAATGGTTAAGGAGGCACTTGAAAAAGACCACTATGACGTGGTGACCCTGGTTCAGGGAGAAACGTCATGCGGGGTATTGAACAAGGAATTGCCCGAGATTGTCAGGCTTGCCAAAAAATACGATGCACTGGTTGTTGTGGATGCCGTCTGTACCTTGTCCACCATGCCGATGCTGATGGACTTATGGCAGGTCGATGTGTTGATTACAGGAGGGCAAAAAGGGCTTTCGTCAATTCCCGGTATTTCCATTCTCGCGTTTTCTTCAGAAGCGTGGGAGGTGATTGAAAAACGTAAAGCATTGCGGCCTCATTGGTGCCTGGATGCTGTCAAATCCCAAAGATTCTGGGGAAATCAGGAATATCATTATACGGCTCCAGTTCCTGGAGTATTGGCTCTCCATGAGGCTTTGCGTTTAATTTGTGAAGAAACACTGGAAAAACGTTTTGACCGGCATATGCTGAGTTCAACTGCTTTACAAGCAGGAATTGAAGCAATGGGACTCAAATTATTCGTCCCTCCGGACTACCGTTTAAATTCAGTCGTGGCGATTTCTCTCTCCGATAAAGTGAACAGCAAGCGGTTGCGAAAATATATGGCAGATGTGTTTCATGTCGAAATTTCCGGAGCATTTGGACTCAACATAGTAAGGATCGGGCAAATGGGTGAACAATGCCGTTCTCACAACTTGTTTAAAACGCTTTACGCGATGGGCATGAGTTTCAAACAGGAAGGAGTAGAACTCGATATCAGCACAGGAATGGCGACAATGGAGCAGAACCTGGTTCGGGACGCAAATAATTTTGTCGATTGACCGTTTCATGAAAAATTCCTTGAAGGAAGGAGAGCAGATTCAAGTGCATTTTGATAAGGGTACGCTCGTCCTTACTGATATTCCAGAAACGACGTTTCCCCTCATCCCCGGAATCAAATGGGACGATCGGACCCAAAGCTTCAGAGCACCAGCTTATTGCTACCGTGAAATCGTCCTCACCCTCAGAAACAACAAGGCAAACTACAAAGACCATGCAAGGCAATTTGAGCCCTTATCATTTTCACTGAAAGAAAAAATAGAACCTCGCCCTTATCAGGTTCAGGCGATGAAATCCTGGTTGGATAAGGGTTCCTATGGTATTGTTGCTCTTCCGACAGGATCAGGTAAAACCATTTTGGCAGTATTACTGATCGAAAAAATAAAACGACCGACATTAATTCATGTTCCGACCATAGATTTGATGCACCAGTGGTATTCGGTGCTCAAAAAATACTTCAAGATTGAAATCGGTTTGCTCGGCGGCGGTTATCATGAAATCAAACCTCTGACGGTTGCTACCTACGATTCCGCGCTACTCCAGGTCGCCTACAGGGGAAATCAGTTCGGTTTTGCAGTCTATGATGAATGCCATCATTTGCCTGGGGAACAGTTTCAATACGTGGCAATCAGTTCGATTGCACCTTTTCGCCTGGGACTGACTGCAACTCCGGAAAGAACCGACGGTCGGGAATCTTTATTATACACTCTTTCAGGCAATTTGAGTTTTCAGGCACACATCCATGAACTGAAAGGACAGGCCCTGGCTCCCTATACGGTCATCACCCGTGAAGTCGATATGAGTTTTGAGGAACGCGAAGAATATGAAGCAGCACGAAAATGCTACACGGATTTTTTGAAAAAAGAACAAATTGATTTCAGCCATCCTCGAGGGTGGAATACGTTTTTATGGAAAGCCAGTCGTTCTCTAGGAGGGAGGCAGGCTTTCAAAGCCTATCATATACAAAAACAGTTGAGCCAGGCATCCACAGCAAAAATTGCGGAGATTTGGGATCTGGTTCAACAGCATCGGGGAGATCGCATCATCATTTTTACCCAGGACAACGAAATGGCCTACCGGATCGGCAGGCTTTTTTATATGCCGGTACTCACTCATCACACCAAACTCAAAGAACGGGAGTTCTTTTTGGATTCTTTCCGAAACGGCAGCTATACAGTCTTGATTACTTCCAAAGTTCTCAATGAAGGAGTCGATGTGCCCGAGGCCAACGTGGCAATTGTTGTTTCAGGGAGCGGCACTGTCCGTGAACATGTCCAACGGCTCGGACGAATCTTGCGCGGACGTCCAGGAAAGCAAGCATATCTGTATGAATTGGTTTCCAAAAGCACCGGCGAGTATTTTGTCAACAAACGTCGGCGTCAACACCATGCCTATCAACTTTCCCAGTGAAATGAGATGGAAAACCAGCAAACTGTTCCATATCCCCTGCTCAAACAAATCACAGACAAGTTGATTTCATTCACTCTGATTGTCGTGTTTTCTCCAATTTTTCTGCTTTGTTTTTTGGGAATGTCATGCAATATGCTCCTACGCCCGGAAGATCGCGGCGAATTTTTTTACAGAGAGACTCGAATTACCCAAGGAAGAGAATTTGAAGTTTTAAAATTTCGTGTGCTCCGACAGGACGTCGTCCTCTTGGCAAAGAAAGAAAGGAAATCAGCCAGAAAATACGAATCAGATGAATCCAATCTGACCTGGTCTGGAAGGAATTTACTCAAGAAATGGTATTTTGATGAGCTCCCTCAACTGTTCAATATATTCAAAGGCGATATGAGTCTCGTTGGTCCACGACCCTGGAGTGTTGCCGAAGTGAATGAGCAGTTAAGACAAGGAATAGCATACCGAAACCTAATTCTTGCAGGATGGACCGGTCCCACACAGGTGCAGGTCAAAGGTGAATCCCTTAAAAAAGGAGGGGACCGAGTGGATATCCAGTATCTTGAAGACTGCCGCAGCAAATCTGCATGGAAAATGTGGTTATACGACCTGGACATTCTCTTGCGAACTGTGAAAATTATGTTCAGTGGTGAAGGATTGAAATATTGAGGGCATGATCCAGTTTGTTTTGAATGTGCTTATTTATCGGTTTTGTAGAACACCCTTTTCCAATTGCGAATATATGAATTTTTTGCCGCTAGGTTCTTGTCCGCAATGCAAGGTCGGTTTCATCATTCAAGGGAACTTTGCATGGAACTGCCATCGCTGGAAAGAAGGGTGCGACTTTAAAATAAAGCCGGTAATTGCCAAAAAAAATTTAAGCCCCTCGCACATCAAACAATTATTGAAAAAAGGAAAAACTCGACTGATTAAAAATTTTCAGGGAAAAAACGGTCTTTTTGATGCTAGGCTTCAACTCACTGATGAGCATCAAATAGAGTTTATTTTTGAAGAAGATCCTGCAATCTTGGGATTGTGCCCACAATGTGAGCAGGGAAGCGTTGTCAAACGACCTGCTTTCTACGAATGCGATCAAAAGGACGGCTGCGAATTCAAAATCTGGAAAACCCTCGCTTCAAAAAATATTAAGGATAAAGATGTTAAAGCGTTGTTGAAACACGGAAAGACGCCTATCATCAAAGGCTTCAGGGGACGATACGGAAAATTCAATGCGGCCTTATCCTTAAACGATCAGGGAGAAGTCGTTTTTGATTATGAAAAACAATAATTCCGTTAGATAAAATTCCTCATCTCGTTCAATTTCCTTTGTTTTTAGAAAATAGACCGGACTGTATTTGATAGCATCAATTCAATTTTGCGGAACACCTCATTTTCATGGTAGAGTAAGGAAATTTTTTGCTGTTTTAAAAATCAATGAATTCAACCCCCTGAAAGAAGCATGAAAGCTGTTATCGTCTGTTTAATTGGGATACTTTGTGGATTGTCCATTCCAGTCTCTGCCCAGAATTGTGAGGGAGACTGCTTCAACGGTAAAGGGACTTTATTCAACAAGGACGGCACAAAAAAATTCGAAGGCGAAACCAAAGAGGGAAAGTATCATGGCAAAGGAACTCTTTATTATTTTGGAAAGAAGTTTTATGAAGGAGAATACAGAAATGGAAAGCCAGACGGCAAGGGGACCGAGTTTTATTTGAATGAAAAAGTAAAGTATGAAGGGGAATATAAAGAAGGCAAACCACATGGAGAAGGAATATTATACCGCAGTGATGGCAAAAAGTGGCGTGAAGGTCTGTTTGAAAATGGAAAATACATTGGTCCAAAGCCCGATGAAGATTCCTACAAATAATATTGACACTTCAGTTTCCATCACTGGAAATAATGTTTTTTGAGAAAACAACTGAATAGGAAAATCTTGATGAAGAATAGAACAAATGATGGACCCTGTATTCAGCCAGCATCTCAGCCCTTCGGAGCAACTGACTACACAAGTGAAGCAACTTACCGGACTTCCCGTTTTCCGGTGGAAGCGGCTGTCACACTAATACCGGAAGCCTACACCTCTGCCGAGTTTTTCACTATCGAGCAGGAGCGTGTTTTCGGAAACAGCTGGATTGCAGTCGGATGTACGAGCCAAGTCCAAAAACCGAGGGATGTCCTGGTTGTCTCGGTGGGAGGCCAATCGATCATTGTCTCGCGCAACAAGAATGGGGAGCTCAAGGCATTCTACAACGTTTGCCGCCATCGGGGTACAAAAATGCTCGAGGAAGATTGCAGGAAACTCAACTCTTCTCTTATTCGCTGCCCCTATCACAGCTGGACCTATGATCTCGATGGAGCCTGCACCAATACCCCAATGTTTGAGAACAAAGACCAGTCAAAGCATCCGAAAAATATTTTTGAACAAATTGATGCAGAACCCTTTGATCGGAAAAACTACGGTCTCTTTCCAGTGAAAGTTGCTTCATGGGGTTTTTTAATCTTCATTAATTTAAATGAAAACGCTGAACCGTTGGAAAAGCAATTGGGCGACCTGCCTCATCGATTTGCCAATTATTGTCTGGAAGAGTGGAAAATAGTCCGTGAAAAAGAATTCGTATTCAATGCGAATTACAAGTTGGTTGGAGAAAATTTCATGGAGTGCTATCATCTGCCATGGATTCACCCGGAATTGATTAAGGTTTCCCGGGTAGAAGACCATTACCGGTGGCAGGGAACGGGGATGTATACCGGCATGACCACTAAGCCAATTTCCTCAAACACAAAAACCGGTGGCTGGATGGGGCTCCCTCCGGTTCACGGACTTCAGGGCAGCAATCAGAACAGCGGACGTTTTGTGTGGATATTTCCCAATATAGCAATCAGCGTTTTACCGAATCATTGCTTTGTGATGCTGACACAGCCGAAAAGCCCTTCCTATACGATCGAACAAACCTGGCTATTATGCCACCCCGAATCCCTCAACTCAGAACAGGCTGAAGCGGAATTGGATCAGCTGACTGAATTTTGGTCTTTAGTCAACAATCAGGATATCTCGATTGTGGAAAAAGTTCAGGCCGGAGTTTCGATGAAACCTTATCGAGGGGGACGCATGTGCTTTCACTTCGAGGAGCCTTTGCATCGCTTTCAAAACATGATCATTGACAAAATGACAGGAATTGAACGAATTCCCGAAGGAGATACAGAGGAAACACGATAGCATTTTAAAAAACTGCTCCAAATTGTTTCCAACAATTACAGAATTAATAAAAACTACGAATTTTCCGACATTTTATCATATCAGAAAAAGAAATCTTCCATTTTCGGTTTTAAAAAAATGACTTTATTTGTCAGCACCCACTCCATTAGTAAATCTTATGGTGCTCATGCTTTGTTTTCCAACATCTCTATAGGGTTCTTCGCTAATGAGCGCCTCGGATTAATTGGCCCGAATGGTTCAGGAAAAACCACCTTGTTAAAAATTATTGCAGATTTGGAAATTCCAGATTGTGGTCAGGTATCTTTAAAACGGGGAATTGACTTGGTCTACCTCCCTCAGGAAGACCACCTGGCCCCCAATAAAACCATTGAGGAAACCCTGTTCGATTCCCTTTCTGAAGAATTGGAAGATTCAGAACGATATCAACGAGTGAGGGAGATTGCATCACAAAAACAATTTATAGACATGCACCAAAAGGCCGGAACGCTTTCCGGGGGATGGAGAAAACGATTGGCGATCACTAGTGTATTGATCCAAAAACCAGACATGGTGCTGCTGGACGAGCCAACCAATCATTTGGATCTAGAAGGGATATTGTGGCTTGAATCGATCCTGAAGCAAGCACCCTTCGCCTTTGTGCTCATCAGTCATGATCGCGATTTTCTGGAAAACATTACGAATCGTATTGTTGAATTGAACCGCCAATACCCTGATGGATTTTTGAAGGTGGAAGGCAGCTACAGTGCCTTTCTTCGGAGAAGGGAAACCGTACTCAGTGAACAGATGGAACAGCAGAATGTTCTCTCCAACAAAGTACGAAGAGAACTGGAATGGCTTCAAAGAGGACCTCGGGCACGAACAACAAAAGCACAGTTTAGAATTGATGATGCCCAGAGACTGCAGCAGGAGCTGAGTCAGGTAAAGTTGCGAAACGAGCAAAATAAAAAAGCACAGATCGATTTTGAAGCGACTCATCGTAAATCGAAAAAGCTTCTTGAAGTGAAAGACCTGGCATTCGGCTGGCCTGAAAAAAATGTCATAAACCGACTCAATTTAACGCTCTCTCCCGGAATGTGTCTGGGACTGCTTGGGCAAAACGGAAGTGGAAAAACGACTCTGTTGAATCTCCTGAATGGAGATTTGGCCCCGAATGAAGGCGTTATCAAAGTAGCGGACGATCTTAAAATTGTCACATTTGATCAAAATAGAGAAAGGTTGGACCCCAAACTAAGTTTGAAGCAAACGCTGTCTCCTGCTGGCGATCAAGTCATTTACCGGGGACGTTCCCTCCATATAGTGACTTGGGCCAAGCGTTTTCTTTTTCCCAGAGAACAGTTGGGTTTGCCAGTATCACAACTTTCAGGAGGAGAACAGGCACGAGTTCTTATTGCTAATCTGATGCTGAAACCTGCTGATATTCTTTTGCTTGACGAACCCACCAACAATTTGGATATTCCGACGCTCGAGGTCTTGGAAGAAAGCTTGGAGGAATTCCCTGGAGCCGTCGTACTCATCACCCATGACCGTTTTTTACTGGATCGGCTCAGTGACAGGCTTCTGTTTCTTGACGGCAAAGGCAACACAGAATTTTTCGCCGACTATGAGCAATGGCTCCAATTCAGAAATTCTTCGGACCCAGACGATTCTCCTGCTCCTATCGCGATTGAACATCAAGAAAAGAAAGTAAAAAAAATCACCTACGAAGAAAAAAAAGAGTTGAATCGAATCGAAAAAAAGATTCAAAAGGCTGAAGAAATGGCAGAAGCTCTGCAACAGCAGCTTCGAAGTCCTGAATTGATCAGCGATTCGGTCCGTTTAGAAAAATTATGCACTCAGCTCAAAGAAGCCGAAGAAAAAACTGAAGAACTCTACATTCGCTGGGAAGAGTTGGAGTCCCTGGACCAATGAGGGTTGTCAGGATCACTGATGGAATTTAATGTACAATATTAATCGCACTTCAAAACGACTGAACAAATAAAAATATATCGCTATTAACTCACCCTGCATCAACAAACTGCTGTTGAATTCTATTCCAAACAATTCTGTTCAATCACGGAGCACCAACTAATGTGGATTGTCATTCTCAAAATGCTGCGGGAACATACCGTACTCGCGCTCGGAATCCTTCTTGCCCTGGGAATTATTGTAATTACTACCAGTTTATATTTTCTACAGAATCAGGTATCAGAGGCAATGGCAACGCAATATGCTTCTCAGTTTGCTGATTCTATTGGTAAAATCCGAAGCTATTATTCCCAGAATGTTGTGGGAAAAGTGAGGAATCATGGAGTTACAATCACTCATGATTACATCAATCAGGAGATGGCAATTCCATTTCCTGCGACCCTGAGTATTGAACTCGGGAACGAACTTTCAAAATCTTTAAATGGCACGGTTGTTCGCCTTTACAGCAATTTCCCCTTTCCCTGGCGCAGTTCCGGAGGAAGCCGGGATTCGTATGAAAAAGCAGCCCTAGCATTCTTAGAAAATGAAAAGGAAAAACCATTTATCCGCTTGGAAGAATACGAAAATCGCTGGTCTCTCAGATATACGAAAGCAGTTGTGATGGGTCCCAGCTGCATTGCCTGTCACAATACTCATCCCCAGACTCCAAAAAACGACTGGAAAGTAGGGGATGTCAGGGGAGGACAGGAAATTATCATTCCACTGGATCTTGTAAAAAATACTTTCAACCAGGGTTTACTGAACATTTTAATCATAATGCTGTCCATCACCGGTCTCAGTCTGGCTATTCTTGCCTTAGTTTTGAAAGAACTGAAAAACACCAATATTATTTTACAAAAGACCAATGCAGCTTTCCGCCGCTTTGTCCCGGAAAACTTTCTCAACTACCTCAATAAACCCAGCATTATTGATGTAAATTTGGGAGACCACATTCAACAGGAGATGACGATCTTATTTTCGGATATGCGTTCATTCACTTCCATTTCAGAAAATATGACGCCTGAGGAAAACTTCAAATTCCTCAACTCTTATCTTCAACAGATGGATCCTGTCATTCAAAAACACAATGGTTTCATTGATAAATATATAGGAGATGCCATTATGGCACTTTTTGGCGGCAATGCTGATGATGCTTTGGAAGCAGCTGTCAGTATGCTTCAAAAACTGGATGACTACAACCACGGACGAGAATCTGCAGGTTATCCTCCCGTCAATATTCGGATTGGCATCAACTCTGGCGCCTTAATGCTTGGTACGATTGGTGGAGAAGATCGAATGGAGGGGACTGTCATTTCAGATGCCGTCAACCTCGCGTCCCGTATTGAAAGTCTCAGCAAAATATACGGTACAACAATCTTGATTGGCGAAAATACTTATCAAAAACTTAAGGATCCGAAAAAATTTACACTGCGTTGGATCGATAAAGTACAGGTCAAAGGGAAGCAGGAAAAAGTAGCAATATGGGAAGTCATCGATGGTGAATCCCCTGAAATTCGAGATCAAAAGAAAAAATCAGTTCAACTGTTTGGAGAGGCCATCGCTCTCTACCAGGAAAGCAATTTTAGAGAGGCAGAAAAACTTTTTCAAGAAGTACTTCAGCTTTGCCCGCAGGATACTGTTGCTCAAATATACATTAGTCGATGCCGAAGCCGATAAAATTCGGCCTTCAAAAAACTCGTAGCACCAGAAATTATATCGGGATGTGCCTCGTTTGGCATATCCTGAATTCTTCGGCTTGAACAGTTTCTGCAAAGCCTGAATGAAATGTGAAGAATTTGGAAGGAATAAAGAAAAAACTGGAATTCCCCTGAAAGAGCCGTTTCAATGAAAAACAAACGACTCTTCCGGGGGAAGGGAGGAATTCAATTATGCTTGCCAGAACCATTTATTGGCTTCTCTCTGCGCTTCTATCCGTGTGATACCAATATCATCCAGATGATAATCACTCATCATTGCAAGTTCAGCACGTTCCCGCGATCGTTTTGCCCAAAATTTAAAAGTCTCTGAAACCGTTTTAAATAATGAAGAAATGAGATGAAAAGATCCGTTGTGCTGGGTATACCCAGTAGAAACTTTCTCGATAACTGCCGTAGTTCCTCCAGAGGTGGAAAGAACCGCGACTTCCTGAATCATTTTGTTTTTCATTGTGATTTCCTGATGTCTTAGTGAAATTGTTTTAATAACTGATATTATCGACAAAACCGGCATCTGACAAACGATGAATTCTAATATTATCGATAAGAAAAATTAATCTATACATTTGCGGATTCCCACAATTTTTTTATAAAACAGTGTCTAAGATGATCAAACAATTCACTTCCCAGGTGCTCAGATATTTTCATACGCTCCGTCACTTAAAACCAGGACAAACCGCGGGACGATTGTGGGCAATGGTCAAGTTAAGAATGGGAACTCCCGCGCTTCCTTCCCCCCCCATCTCGCTGCAGGGAAAGCTTCATGCAAAAATCGCGTTTTGTGAGCATGATCCCTGGAATACACGAGCAGATATTTTAAAAGGAAAATTCTGTTTCCTGCATCAGATTGAGTCGTTGGGTAAAAGTATTGATTGGCACCCGCGGCAAAAGCCTCTCCTTTGGCAATTCAATCTGCATTACTTTCAGTACCTATTCCTTCTCAAACCGGATGAGCAAACTTGCATCTGCAAAGCATGGATTGCGGATAATCCCCCCGCAGATCCGGTCAGTTGGCACCCTTTTCCTTTGTCGCTGAGAATCATTCAATGGTGCAAAGCAGGCGTCAATGATGGAGAAATACAAAAGAGTCTCTATCAGCAAACGGCCTATCTTTTCAGAAATATGGAAACCTATCATCCAGGAAATCATTTGCTCGAAAATGCACGGGCCTTAATTTTTGCGGGATGTTTTTTTAAGGATTACGGAGAAGCTCATCGTTGGATCGAAAAGGGAGTTTCGATTTACATGAAAGAAACACCTTTACAGATTCTCAAAGATGGTGGGCACTTTGAACGAAGTCCCATGTACCACTCATTGATGCTTGAGGGATATTTGGATATTCTTAATATTTTACCGGACAGTTTCAATACCAGAACGATTCTGATGGACGCCGCGCAGAAGATGAGTGATTTTTTGAGATCAATGACCCATCCAGATGAAAGTATAGTGCTTTTTAATGATTCGACCCGTGAAATCGCTGCCCATCCCCAGGTTCTGCTGGCGTACGCGAAAAAGCTGCTGAATCAAGAACCTCAACAGAAAACTGTTTTTCCAGATTCCGGTTATTATATTCATTCGACACCAGCGCTTTTCTGTGTCATCGATGGAGGGGTCATTGGTCCTGATTTTTTGCCTGCTCACTCTCATGCGGATATCTTCAGCTATGAATTGTCCATTCATAAACTTCTTTTTGTAGTCGATAGCGGGGTCTATGAATATCCGTCTGGTAAAATGCGTGACTATGTCAGAAGTACTCGTGCCCACAACACAGTTTGTGTGGACGGGACAGATCAGGCCGAGTGCTGGAAAAGCTTTCGTGTCGCCCGACGATTCCGTCCTTATGACATCTCATTCCTGGCTGAAGGAACTTCTTCAAGGTTTGAGGGGTTTTTTAATGGCTATGCAAAAATGCTTGGAGATGATATCTTACATCAACGCAGCATCCGCATTGAGGCTGAACGGAAAAGCATTCAGGTTGAAGATCTCATTTCAGGAAAAGGACTCCATCTTAGCGAAAGTCTAATTCATCTTCATCCTGAAGTCTCCATGGAAATCAAAAACAATAAAGCCTATTTGCGCCGAAATTCAGTGGAGGCTGTTTTCACTGCTCATCAAGGTCTTCTTTCCTTCGAAGACGGATGGTATTGCCCCGAATTCGGACTCAAACAAAAAAACAAGGTATTGATTGTCGCTGCTCATTCACTTCCAGCAAACCTCTCATACACCCTCACTTATTAACATTTTCAAAATGCATGTATTATTCGTCAGTAACTATTTCCCTCCCGAGGTCAATGCTCCGGCGACACGGATCTACGAACACGCGAAAGAATGGATCAAAGAAGGAGGAAGCGTTGAAGTCCTGACCAGCGTGCCGAACTACCCTGAAGGAGTCCTCTACCCCAATTTTCGAAATCGATTTTCCCGTGAACTGGTAGATGGAATTCCAGTGACCAGGGTCCCAATGTATATTGCAGAGAACAAGGGAACCATTCGAAGAACACTGAGCTATATTTCATTCATGCTCGCGACAATTCTATACAGCGGCCGTCTTCAAAAACGTCCTGATTTGATCGTTGCAACATCCCCTCAACTGTTTGGAGCCATTGGGGGATATGTTGTCAGTCGTTTGAGAAGAGTCCCGTTTGTTCTTGAAATCCGTGATCTCTGGCCTGAATCAATCACTGCAGTCGGTGCCATCAAATTTGTTGGTATTATTAAATTTTTTGAAAGGATTGCTCAATTTTTATACAAAAATGCGAACGAAATTATAGTTGTGACTGATTCTTTCAAACAGGATTTGATTGCTAAAGGAATCAATCCTGAAAAAATCACGATTCTCAAAAACGGTGTGAACCCTGAATTTTTTTCTCAGGAGCTCGACTCAAAAAAGCTGTCGGATCTCAGAAAAAAATATGGTTTGGAAGAAAAATTTGTTGCTGCCTACATAGGAACGATAGGTATGGCCCACCGCGCTGATATTTTGCTGGAAGCAGCAAAATGCTGCTCTGATCCCAATCTCGTATTCATCGTCGTTGGAACCGGTGCAGAAAGAGAAAGTCTGGCGCAAAAACAGGCTCAACTGCAAGTTCCTAACTTTCGACTCATTGATAAACAACCGAAAGAAATGATTCCCTATTTTCTCCAAATCACTGATGTCAGCGTTGTTCATTTAAAAGACACCCCGCTTTTTCAAAAGGTTATCCCTTCTAAAATGTTTGAATCGATGGTAATGAGAAAACCGATCGTTTTAGGCGTTAAAGGCGAAGCTCGTCAAATTCTGGAAGAAGCGCAGGCCGGAATTGCAGTGGAACCTGAAAATGCCCAGGCGCTTGCCGATGCAGTGGCAAAATTGAGTAAGGACAAAACTCTCTATCAGGCCTTGGGAAACAATGGATTCACTCATGTTGCCCAACACTATGACCGGAAAAAAATTGCTAAAAATTACTGGAACAGCCTCGAGAAATTTCTCGAATCTGCTCCCATCAAGGATTGATTTTTTTATTCAGGAGGAATGTGTCAGAAAGTCCTTTTAAGGTATTGAACGTCGTCGGTGCCAGACCCAATTTTATGAAGGTCGCTCCTTTACACGCTGCTCTCCAGGCCCATGGCCGGTTTAATTCAATGATTGTCCACACTGGTCAGCATTATGATGAAAAAATGAGCGATGTCTTTTTCCGCCAGCTTGAAATGCCTCACCCCGACGTTTATTTGGGGATCGGCAGTGGTTCTCATGCAGAACAAACCGGAAAAGTAATGATCGGTTTTGAGGAAATTGTATTGAAGGAAAAACCGGATCTCGTAATCGTGGTTGGGGATGTCAATTCGACGATGGCCTGCAGCATCGTAGCGGCAAAATGTCATATCCCTCTCGCTCATGTAGAGGCAGGCCTTCGCAGTTGGGATCGTCGAATGCCTGAAGAAATCAACAGGATCGTTACAGACAGTCTGGCAGATTATCTCCTTGTTACCGAGCAAAGCGGAATTGATAATCTCGTTGCAGAAGGAATTTCCGAAGACAAAATATTTTTTACCGGCAATGTGATGATCGATTCACTGGTAAAATTTCGAGAAAAAGCAGCGAAAACGACCATTTTACAGGATCTGAGACTCACTCCCAGATCATTTGTCCTGATGACGATGCATCGGCCTTCAAATGTAGACGGAGAATCGGGTTTACACAGTATCGTGCAGATTATTCAATTCCTTAGTTCCATTCAGGAGGTGGTTTTTCCAATCCATCCACGCACCCGCAAACAGCTGAAAGCTTTTGGATTATTGGAACAACTGGAGAATCTGCCCAATTTGAAGCTTCTGGACCCTTTAGGTTATCTTGAGTTTCTGAGTCTAATGGAAAACGCATCTCTTCTGATCACCGATTCGGGGGGAATTCAAGAAGAAACCACTTTTCTTCAGGTGCCATGCCTGACTTTGAGAGAAAACACGGAACGCCCGGTAACCGTGGAAATTGGAACCAATGAATTGATGCCGATGGAAGCGGAAAATGTGAATCGAAGGGCATCCGAGATTCTTTCCGGAAAGAATGTCAAAGGTTCGGTTCCTCCTCTATGGGACGGCCATGCCTCTGAACGGATTGCAGAAGAACTTGCAATTCAGCTCAAGCGAAGACAAGCAATTTGATTCAACCGGAAAAAAGGATCTTGAGAAATTGCCCTAACTGCCCCGAAGCTGGTCCGCCGTGATCGGTTCCAGCCTTCCACTCTTGGTTTCAATGGAAAAAGCTTTGCCAAAACCTGCAACAAATCGCCCATTTTCTGGTTTCAATGCGAACAAATGAAAATCAGCCAAACCACGCAGTACCTTAATCACTCCACCAAATTTTTCTTCTAAGTGCTGAAGCTGTTTTTGATAATTCTCTTCTCCACGCATTATTTCACTCACGCTGCATTCAAAAACCGCACGCTCACGTGCAAATAGATTGTTCGATTCCGATTCAGCACGAATAAACATGATGGATGCTTGCGGGTTTTTCATCAAATTCGCTGTATGACCTGCCAATTCGCTGATATAAATGTAAAATGTTCCGTCTTGCCCCCGTACACAGGGAGCGTAACTGATCTGAGGAAAGCCTTCCTCGGAGACAGTTGACAACAGGAGTGTCTGTTCCGAAGCAAGCAGCTCATGATAGTCACCTTCCAGGTGAGCCAACTCTTCCTGATTGTATTCATTCATTGATGATCCTCTATCCAATTTCAGGGGTGGACATATTTTTTCGATTGAACTTCAAAATTATATTCTGAAAGATCCACTTTTTTTACCGTAGCCCGGTCATATTCGGGACCGAAAGGAAAAGGTCGGGTGGCGTCAAAACCGATTTTGGTACCAATATAGTCAGAAAAAGTCGGATTGAGACCGTGTCCAAAAACATTGTCGATTTTCAATATTCCGGTTTGTCCGTCCAATCGTGTCGTCATCGCCCATTCGACATCGGAAGGGTTCCTGATATCCACATCGTCATCAACAACTGTTACCATTTTGAGAGGCGCAAATGCCGCAAAAGTAGCCATGATTGCCTGTTTTCCCCAACCCGCTCGGACTTGAGAAATCTGGACGATTGCATGATAAAAGCCGCAGCCGCCATGACTGAAAAAGACATCTTTTACGCCAGGAATCTGCTTTTTCAATAAATTGAGGACATTGGCTTCTCCCAGCAAGCCGACGGAATTGTAAACCTCTTTTCCAGAGAGAATCGT
Organism: SAR324 cluster bacterium; assembly: GCA_015231825.1. Taxonomy (GTDB): domain Bacteria; phylum SAR324; class SAR324; order SAR324; family NAC60-12; genus JADGAV01. Next base: position 300,927 of record JADGAV010000001.1, on the reverse strand, counting down.
GTGAAATACAGGTTTTTTCCGATGACATATTCGAAGTACTTTGACTTTGGGTCTTGGAGCGCGAGTTGCATAATATCCGGTTACTTCAGCAAAAGGTCCCTCCTCAAGCAATTCTCCCGGCGTAATTTCACATTCCAGGGCATACATGGCATCAGCAATCATCTCAACCTTGCTTTTAGTTCCTTTTACCAATTTTAAAGGTTCACCATGAAATGCACTGGCAATTCCCAGCTCATCAGTATCAGGAGGGGCAGCTTCTGAAGGAGTTGCTGCTGCAAAGTGTAAGCCCGGTCCTACTCCAATATTGATGGTCAATGGAAGCGATTCTCCCCGTTGTTTCGCTTTTTCCAAATAAAGTCCCAGATGACGTCCTTCATCAATATTGACAGCCAGGGTGTCTTTGTCCACAATCAAAAACCGCTGGATCGAAGCATTACGCACTCCATTCTCAGGATCTTTGCTGATCACAACAGAAGCGTCCAGGTAGGGTCCCGCATCGTTGACGGCATGCACGGGGATCGGAAGTTTTCTCAAGTCAACAGCGCTTTCAACCACTTCGAGGACAGGTCCCTTTTTTACTACTTTGGGAGGCACCGGCATTGACTGCCACTGTGCAATACAATCAGCAACATATTGTGGAAGTTCAGCTTCTTTTCTGGAGAAGACATCGGCAAGCAAAGTTCTTGACCAATAAAGTCCGATAAATACCGGGGCATCATACCCCTTTACTTTTTCAAACAAGACTGCCCGGTTTTCTCCTTCAAATTTTGCTGCCAAACCTGCTAAATCGTATTTTGAATTAACTGGAGATTTGACACGAATGAGTTCTCCTCTGGCGTCGAGCTCCTCAATTATCGCCCCAAGATCTGCGCAAAGTGCAGGAATCTTCTTTTTTTTGTTCATCAATAATACTCCGCTGTTCGTGATTGTTTTAACCTTTTTACACACCGAGCCAGGTATGCTGAATTTCCATTTCTTTCATAAATTGCTGCGGACTGCCGACCCACTTTATCTGACCTTTTCCCAAAACGGCGATCTGGTCTGCCAGACTCGTAGCAAAGCTGAGATTTTGCTCGACCAGCAACATTGTTAAGCCTTCCTTTTTGAGTTCTGTTAAAAAGCTTTCGATTTCCTGGACTATCCGTGGGGCCAGCCCCTCAGTGGGTTCATCAAGGATCAACAGATCAGGATTGGTCATTAGAGCCCTTGCGATTGACAGCATCTGCTGTTCCCCGCCTGAAAGCTGAGCACCTCCATTTTGAGCACGATCTTTCAACTGGGGAAACAACTGGTAGACTCTGTCTAAATTCCAGGTCTCACGATTTGTCGTTCCAACCGATTTCCGTGCAGCAATTTCAAGATTTTCCTTCACCGTCAGAGAAGGAAAAATTCCTCTTGTTTCAGGTACATAGGCAATTCCGAGACTGGCAATCTTATAAGCCGGCAAAGACTGGATTTCCTTGCCGGCATAGAGAATGCGACCTTCCCGTTTCTTCAAAACAGCCATGATTGAATTGAGCAAGGTTGTTTTTCCGGCCCCGTTACGGCCAAGCACACTTAAAACGGTTCCCTCCATTACAGAAATCGAAACCCCCTGCAGAACATGACTTAGATCATAAAAGGCCTGGAGGTTTTCCACTTCCAGTAATTTCCGACTCATGCTTTGGCATCTCCAAGATAACGTTTTCGGACTACCTGAGAATTACGCACCTCCTCGACGGAACCTTCAATCAGCACAGATCCATAGTCTAAAACCGTAATTTTTTCAGTCACTCCAAAGACCACATCCATGTCATGTTCAATAATAAGAATCGTCAGGGATTGAGGCAGTGATATGATCAAATCAAGCATCACTTTTGTCTCTTCCGGGCTCATTCCGGAGGTCGGTTCATCCAGCATCAGTACTTTGGGTTTCGTCGCCAGGGCTAACCCAACTTCCAACTGCCTTTGATGCCCATAAGAAAGATTTCGGACCGGAGTATCGAGAACCTCTGTCAAGTTAACCATTTCAGCAAGGTTCTCTGCGTCTTCACGAATTTCTCGAAATGCGGAAAAAGGTTTCCAAAAAACCTTACCCAATCTCGCTGCAACTGCGCTTGCTGTGCTAAGGTTATCGATCACGCTCAAATCCGTAAAAAGGTTGTTTTTTTGAAAACTCCTTCCTAAACCAGCTCTGGCCCTTGCATCGGAAGATTGGCCGCTGACATCCATTCCATCAATAATAACACGTCCAGAATCTGCTTTGATTTCGCCTGTCAGCAGGTTGAAAAAAGTCGTTTTACCAGCGCCGTTGGGTCCAATGACAGCACGCCGTTCACCTTTTTCCAACTGCAAACTGACGTCGTTGGCAACAAGGAGAGAACCGTATGACTTGCGCAGAACTTCTGCTTTTAACATAAAACTTTCTGTCAATCTGATGAATTACCGGCAGATTTCCACCACCTGCTTCTGCGGCAATATTTCGCGAATGTACCGTAAATGCCGTCGCTGGCAAACAAAACGATCGCAATGAAAAACAATCCCATGAAGAGCATCCAATGCTCAGTCAGTGATGAAATTTGATGAGACAGTAGACGCACGATGACGGCACCAACAACGGCACCAACCAAAGAGCCGGTACCCCCGGCGATGACCATGATCAGTACAACCCCGGAAACAGTCCAGAACATTGCATCCGGTGAGACAAATCCGGTATGTTGTGCCTGAAGAGAACCAGACAATCCTGCAACCATTCCTGCAATAATGAAGATTGCCAGTTTATATTGTTCGACAGGAACACCGAGAGAGCGCATCCGGTTTTCGTTTTGATGAATCCCGATAAGGTATCTCCCAAAAGGAGAACTCATCAGCAGGTCCAAGCCAATGTATACAAGAACTGCGACAATAAGAGTAAATTTGGCGAAGTCTGCCGGATCAAAAACAGTCAATCCGAAAGCCTCAAGATCAAGACGTTGAATCCCGGGCATTCCATCATCACCTCCGAATTCTCTATTTTTCAGAAAATACGCATGAAACATCTGGGAGACGGCGAGAGTGATCATAATAAAAAATATCCCCTCAAGTCGAACAACAAAAATTCCAACAAGAGCAGAAACGAGTCCGGCAAGGGCAATGGAAATCAACATTGTGGGAAACATTTCCCATCCATATTGGACCGTCAGGATACCTGTCGCATAAGAGCCTATTCCCAGAAAAGCAGCGTGCCCTAGCGAAACCAAACCTGCATAACCTACCAACAGATCCAGACTCATGGCAAAGATTGCCAGAATCGTAATTTCAGCGATTAGTTCCTGGCCGTAGTACTCGACTGATTCAGAAAGTAGCAATGAAAGGGCTATCAGAAAAAGGGCTACAAATCGGTCTAAAGTGAATAATTTTTTCATTGGACCGCCCTGGCCGGAAATAGCCCGCCGGGCCTTTTCAGCAAAATGATGGCCATCAGAGCATAAATTGTGACACTGGCATATTCCGGGATGAATACCTGTCCATAAGTTTCTGCCAAACCAATCATCAATGACCCGACCACGGCACCTTTGAGGCTTCCCAAACCACCCACCACCACGACAATTAAAGTTAAAATCAAAACCGACATATCCATTCCTGGTTCAACGGGGAACACAGCCCCTGCCACAACACCTGACAAACCTGCTAAATAACATCCTATACAAAAAACTCCAAAAAAGGCCAAATCAACGTTTATTCCCAAGCAAGATACCATTTCGCGATCATCAACACCCGCCCGGATAATGGAACCGACCCTTGTTCGTTCCAGACAAAAATAAAGAACCAGCATGACCAGAATTCCGAGGCCGATGATAAACAGACGGTATGAAGGGTAAATTTCACCAAAAATCAGGACGCTGCCTGAAAATATCTCAGGTTTCGGAATGGAAGTAGCCAGATTTCCCCATGACATTCTGACTGCATCCAAACCCACGAATATCAGTCCGAAAGTCACCAGAACTTGCTGCAAGGGAGGGGCATTTCGAAGTTTCTTGATCAGGATTTCATAAAAAAACATTCCCAACAGCATTACACCCAAAGGGGCCAATGCCAGGGCAGCCCAGAAAGACTCGGTGAGGTTATAAACCCAGATGCCAAAATAAGCTCCAAACATGTAGAGCGTACCATGAGCCAGATTGACAATGTTCATCAACCCGAAAACAACCGACAAGCCGACGGATAATAAAAAAAGGAGCATAGCCAGTTGCAACCCATTCAAAGTCTGTATTACAAGAAATGTTGGGTCACTATACATAGCAAAGGATGGCAGAAAGAGGGAAGACGAACACCTCCCCTCCTTTTAAATGAAAAATGGATCAGGAATCAAGAAAAATAGAACTACATTGTGCAGCTGTCAGAAGGATCTTGAACATCTTTGATTACATCAAATACAGAAGGTGCAATCACTCCATTTGTCTTGCTGTTCTTATAGACATAAATATTTTGAATGATGTTGCCGTTCTTACTGTCAAAACGCATTTTCCCCCGCGGGCCATCAAATGTGACTGCACGAATAGCGTCCATGAAGGCTTTTTTGTCTGAAGTATCACCATTGACTGCTTTCAGTGCTTCAACAATCACACGAGCACTATCATACCCTTGAACAGCAAACTCAGATCCTTCACGCTTGTGTTTCGCTTTAAACGCGTCCTGATATGCTTTATTCGCGGCGTTGTCTATTGAAGGAATGTAATTGGCCGAACCGATGATATTGTTTGCACCTTCACCCTGGGCCTTGATATACAAAGGCGATGTCAACCAGCCGGCTCCGGCTAGAGGAATAGTGTTCCCCAAACCGAAAGCACCAAAAGATTTTACAAATTGAATCGCAGGACCCCCGGCAAAAAACACGAATAATGCGTCAGGCTTAGCCTCTTTTACCTTAGCGAGATAAGGGCCAAAATCCTTGGTTCCCTGCAGTGGAGGATATTCTTCACCGATAATCGTTCCCCCGGCTTCTTTGAATCCGGCTTTGAAATGATCCATCATCTGATGCCCGGCAGCATAATCAGGAGCCATTAAGTAGACTTTTCTATATCCGTTGTCGTACATCCATTTCCCCATCGGTCGCACAACCTGACGGTTAGAAAAGGACGTCCGCACAATCCAGGGACTGCATTTGGCCCCGCTAATGCCGTCATGACCAGCATTGGCAATAACAAAAGGAGTTTTGGAATTGTGCACAGTGTCTCTCATGGCGGCAAGGACGCCTGAAGAAACTGGACCCACCAGCACATCAACCTTATCTGAAAAAATCAGTTTTTTGGTTTTTGACAAACCAGAGTTGGGCTTGCCTTCTGTATCTTCCTGAACCAAAACTATTTTTCGGCCATTGACTTCATCACCGAAAACTTCCAAACCCAATTCAAAAGCGCGTGTAATTTCCTTACCAAGGCCTGCGTAAACCCCAGAATATGGGAGAATCATTCCAACTTTTACTGGTTCTGCTGCATGAATCGGCGTTAATAAAAACAGACTCGACAAAGCGACCATTAATAAAAAATACATTTTTTTCATTTTATTTCCCCTAATTTGCAATTAATTTCATGTTTATAGAAAATTCCATCGCCGAGCGCCCGCTTTACTATATGCGGTTTATGGAATCGAGGAACCTGCAGATACAAAACTCAGATCCCGTTTTATTTCAGGGATGACACAAAAAAGGTCTATCACTGTTTTTTAGACCAGAATTTTCTAACTCCATTCCTAGGTGCCTTCCCGGTTTCTACAAACATGGTTTATCACTAAATCTTAGCGACTGGCAAGAGCTAAATCGCAGTGCCTAGACAGCCGATACTAAAGAAAAACAGAGAACAGCTCAGTGGATGGCCCCCGACTTACGCGAGAATTGCAGCCGAAATGCAAAAGGTGACTTTCTGAGAAGCAAAGGAACAGGCAACAAGGCGGACGGCTGACCGATGTGTTCAAATCAAAATTTCGATTTTTTACTGTATAAAAGCATTTAAGTCGTAGTAATAAAAATGACTCGTTTCTCAATTTAGACGTCTTTCGTCCTGCTGCACTTGATCAATGAGGGTCAAGCCGACTAATTTTCATAAAACAATTTATCATTTGATAAATTCTGCAAAACCCGATAAATTTTATACAGTTACTCAAATTTGCTGTGCATTGCAAAAATTGAGTAATCCTCCACAAGTTTCGGATACGATCCCATCTTTGCGACCACTGCCCGAATTCTCAGTCAATTTCAGGAGCCCATGTCAGTCAAGCCCATCTCGGTTGCCACAGGAAGTCCGTTCCATGCAATGTATCAGTATTTACAGATCGTAAAGAAGATCTGGCCTCTGCTGCTAGGGCATTTCACCAATGATTATTACGCTAATTCCCTGCCTGCCCTGATTCCAATCGTTCTTATAAAATTTGATCTGTCACTGGGAATGGTAGGACTGCTGGCTTCAAGTTTTCTCACCATTGGTTCTTTTGCACAGCTCCTTTTTGGAATGATCAGCGATCGCTTTTCCCGATTTAATTTCACCCTGATCGGAATGGGAATCACGGGAATTTCCTTCAGTTTGGCCGGGCTTGCTCCTTCGTATTGGATGCTCATCATTGCAGTGGGAATTGCTGGAGTCGGAAGCGCAATGTTTCACCCCAAAGCCACAGCAGAAACAGGGGCACTTACTCCCAATCAAAGAGGCTTGACGATTGCTTTGTTCATTGCCTGCGGCACGGCCGGTTTTTCTCTCGGACCTGTTGCTGCAGCTTTGATCTACGATACTCTGGGATTGGAAGGAGGGTCCTTCCTGATGCTCGCCGCGATCTTGCTTGTGCTGGTGTTTCTGGTACGTACCATCCCTTCAGGAAAGCAAAACTTGGCAATCAGCAAACACATGAGCTGGTTCTCAGCACTGAAGGTGCTGATGATCCCATGGCTGGTCGTGGTCTTCCGGCATGCAGTTTATTTGAGCTTTATGACCTACACGATCATACTTTTAAAAGAGCGCGGAATTTCCTATCTTTCATCGAGTTTAGGTTTGTCGATCTTCCTTTTGTCAGGAGTCCTGGGAATCATGGCTGGGGGTCCGCTCTCCGATCGTTTTGGCCGGCGACCCGTTGTTGTGTTATCGCTGTTGATCGCCCTGCCGAACCTCTTGGTGTTTTTGCATACGGAAGGAGTAATTTCCTTTGTCTGCCTGATTATTGGCGGCTTTTGCCTAATTATGAACAATCCGGTAGTGGTAGCCTACGCTCAAGAAAAACTTCCTGACCATGGAGGAACTGCATCAGCAATTACGATGGGCTTTGGTTGGGGAATTGGGGCCCTGATGCTCAGCCCCATTGGAATACTTGCGGATTATTGGGGCATTGTCAACGCTTTGGACCTGGTGATTTCACTGCTTGTGATTGCGATCGCTCTTTCTTTTCTGCTTCACCCTCAGCACGACCGCCCTAAAGTTTTCGTATCCGAATCCATCTGACGCGTCAAAAATAAACTTCAATCTCACCTTTCGAACCAGGAGCGAGCCGCTAAATCAGAAACTGTCCTGTCAATTTTGCCACCAAAGCGTAGTTGTCGGCAATCATGCTCAGCGGGTGACCATCCCGGAAATTTTGTTTGTCGAGCTGCTTTGTCGGATCCGCACCAGGCCAGATTCTCCAGCTGTCGTTATCAATGACATCCGCAACCACAATTTTTCCATCTGATTTACGACGCCCCACTTCAATTTTCATGTCAACCAGAGCAACTGGACCAAATTGTGTTTCTACTTTCTGCCAGGCTTTTTCGAGGCATTGAAAGGTAGGAAGCATCAGTTGATTGATGATATTTTCTCTTTCTGACTCATCAATCAGGGGTTCCATGGTCATTAAAGGCTGAGATGCATCGAAAGGGACTTTTGCTGAATGCGCCTGCCAGCGCTTGTTTTCCATATGAAGATACGGATCCGTAAAAACCCCTTCCTGCCAGACACCGTCCTTCAAATAGAGCGTTCTGGCCTCGTTTTCATCCATTTGCCGGGGGCTTTCAACCAGAGGAGGAACAACCACGCTCCATTTATGATAAAATTCACAGCGAAGATCTTCAAAGCGAAAAGGCGTTCCATCTTCCTGTTTGTAAGACGGTTCTCTTTTGAGAAAACTTCCCCAGGCATAACGCCTGATCACCAGTTCCAGAGGAAGCATTTCGCATTCATAACAGAGCAGTGAGGTGTCATCTTTCTTTTCAATATAGGCAACAGGAATACCAGCCTGTTTCATCAATTCGAATACATTTGCCGTCTGCTGAGTTTTGTGGGCAGCAATGCCCTCAATCGTCGCCTTTTTTGCAGCATCTCCTCCAGTCAGTTCATCCTTGGTTTCCATAATTAGAGTGCCAGCCTCGGAGCCTGGTACAAGTCGTTTAGTTTTTCCTTCAATTGACATAATGAGTTGTTAATCAAGAAGTTTGCAAAGGTGCGGTATGCTCACCCCATCTTTCATTCCTGAAAGTATTTCCATACCACAGTTTTTCTAAAAATTGGTGTCCCGGAAAGCGTCCCAGCCCGCCTTGAGCGACTTTGACTTCATCGTATCCATCAACAGAATCAGCAGGAAGTTCAGGGTGGTGAATAATCACAGGAACAGGATCGCTTATATGGCACCCTTTTTTGCTGGACGTCCCGTGGTCTCCAATAATTCCGATCCGCAACAGACGGTCTTCTCCCCATTTTTCCAGGAACTGCCCAAGCTCGCGATCAATTTTCATCAGAAAATCCCTTTTTGCCCGAGGTCTTCGGTCATGTGCGGCAATGTCGCACCCTTTAATGTGAATCACCACCAGGTCAGTTTGATCCAGATTTCCCAGTGCTGCCTCAAATTTTGCAGAAAGGTTGGTATCAAGATTTCCTGTCATTAGAGGACTTGAAACAGATTCAAGATCAGCCATTTTTGCCAAACCCAGAACAGTTTTATCTCCTGATATGAAGATGCCTCGGATGGCTCGCTCTCTCACGCTTATAGGAGGAAGAGAAGCAGATTTCCCAGGATCACGGGTAAGGATTGCGTTGGCCGGTACAAATCCGTTCTGAATCCGATCGCGGTTGAGGGGGTGTTTGCTCAAGACATTTTGAGATGCTCGTTCGAATTGATCCAGTATGAAAGCAGTTCTCTGAGCATTTGTATCGTCATTATTCGTTGCATAAGGAGTGATCCTGTAGCTGTTTGCATTGGTTTCTTTGGGATCACTGCCTATGATCTGGTCCGAAAGTTTTTTTCCCCTCAAAACTAGAGCAATGCGATGTTCGGTCCCGTTTCCCAAAATTACTTCAACGTCAGATGAAGAAGGAATTTTTTCAAGGGAATCAATCAATTGAGAGGTTCCATCTCGAATCCGGCCTGCACGACGATCCTGAATCCGATTGTCTTCCGCTAAACATGCAAAATTACCGCGGAGAGCAACATCCCCACTCTCCAGCGAGATTCCTGCTCCGAATGCTTCCATCACTCCTCTGCCGATCGAGTATACCAGAGGATCATAACCTAAAATTCCTAAAGTGCCTTCCGTCGTACTGGGTATTGCACCAGGTTTGACCGGATCAACCTGACCGCATTGACCCGTTTTGGCCAGCCAGTCTAAATTGGGCAGGGAGGCCGCTTGCAGCGGAGTTTGAGCATTCAGAATTTGATGAGATTCGTCGCCAACCCCATCCAAAATTAAAATCAAAGTAGGGTAGTTCATTCTTATTTCTTTGCCGTCCGTGTTGGTCTGGAAGCCACCTGTTTTTGAAGATTGGTCAAAACCATCAGTAAGAGCTGATTGATAGAACGATCAAAATCTTCATTGTTGATCACATCGACCTTGTGTTGTCCTGCAATCTCGACACTGTGATCGTGAATTTGTCGAATTTCATCAAAATGAGCCTGGTAGCGCTCTGCTTTGCGGCTGGCTGCGGCCTTTTGACGCAAACCAAAACGAGATCTGTGGCTTTCAGGATTGCTCAGCGAAATCAAGACCGGGATATGGTAAGCTTTTTTGCTAAGATTCTCAAATTGGAGTAATGAAGGGAGCAAATGCACTCCTTCAAAAATCATATTGATATTTTCATTGATGGCACGTTCAACAACCGCTTGAACACCCACATTAACCTTGATCGACTGTTGAAGAAATCCTGCCAGAACATCAGATTTCTCTAACACTCCGTCTGATGAATCATCATCACCGACAGAAAAAGTGGACCGATGCAGTTCCGGGAGCATTTTTTCGGTAAACATCATCCGTACTATTTGCCGAACCATATCAGTGCCTGTGACCTTGGAAATATTCAAACGGGCCGCCAATTCGGTTGCCAAAGAAGATTTTCCAGTTCCGATTCCTCCACCAATGTAGATAATGACAGGGCGATCCATCCGGTTGATGCTGATCGCCAATCGGTAAAATTCTGCAGTCTCTTCTCCGGATTCGTTCAAAATCTGACGATGAACCCGCTTGTACAAATTTTGGGTGGTGATCTCCTTAATCCCGTCACGGTAGAGTTTATATTGTAACTCCTGCGCCATTTGATGAGCATGATTGGGCGGAATGCCTGCTGCGGAGATCGAACGAGCCAGCAAGCCTTTCGAAAATGGAGTTTCTGATCCTCGGGAACGGACCTTGATCATGGACAATGAGACTTCCGCCGGACGTTTGTATTTTTGCAAGTCTTTATGACCAAAATTTTTTTCGATTTCATTTTCAACAACCGTTCTCAGTTCTTCAATGGGAATCGACTCTTTTTTAATCAGCTTGTTCTTTACCTGCTGTGCCACTTTATAAGCCTTTTTGAATTCCATCCCATGCTGGACCAGAGAATGTGTCATCATTCCTCGCATAAACGGCCAGGATTCATCATTCCTTGAAATCACTTTCAAACTGAACTTACTCATTGGCATCCCCCTGCTTTGTTAAAAGAAACCATCCTGTTTCCCCTATTTTGATCATATTTGATCAATTGCTTTTCCTGGTTCACTTCGTTTTGTTCCCAAGGAATATAGCTCAAATGGCAGTTTTTTCATATTGAAAATTTATTTTGCAATAGTCTAAATCTTCCTCTTCACGCTCAAAACTCTTTGTCAAGCCCGAGGATCAGTGCTAATTTTAAAACAGCTACCTTTGGGCTTTCAAGGTTTTGAATTTCATTTTGTTGAACCGGCAGAATTTGAACAAGGCCGTGATTTAAAGCATCAGTTTGAAGATAGCAAAACTCGTAGATCCTTTAAAAATTTACTGAAAAAGAGCGTCTATGGCGATTTTTATTGACAATTCCCTGTCAATCCCGGATACGGAAATCCAGATGGATTTCATCCGGTCTTCTGGACCTGGGGGACAAAACGTCAACAAAGTCAATACCGCAGTTCAGTTGAGATTCGATATTGGACAGAATGAGACCCTAAGTGAAGAGATTAAACATCGCTTGATCAAACTCAGTGGATACCGGGTGACCGAGGAAGGGGTACTTATTATTGAAGCAAAACGATTTCGCAGTCAGGGGAAAAATCGTCAAGATGCGTTGGATCGTTTAGAAGCACTTATACGTAAAGCACTGATTCCTCCTAAGAAACGGAAAAAATCCAGTCCGGGTCCGGCAGCTCGTAAAAGACGACTGGAGCAAAAACATCAAAGAGCACAAATTAAAAAAGCGCGCCGCTATGATCCTGACAGGGAAATGGAATGAAGCCATCAGAATTTTTTAATACAGACAATCCTCTCACACCGGGGCAGATTGGTTTTTTTGAGGACAACGGATATTTACTACTCAAAAACTACCTCACTCCGAATATTTGTCGTGAATTGAGGGATCAGGCCAATCGCTTGATTGCTGAATTTGAACCAGACTCTGCAATTTCGATTTTTTCCACCAAAAATCAAACGGACACGTCTGATAGCTATTTTTTGCAATCCGGAGACAAAATACGGTTTTTCTTTGAGGAAGATGCGTTCAGCCCTGACGGGAAACTCAAACAATCCAAAGCCAAATCTATCAATAAAATTGGTCATGCTCTTCATGACCTGAACCCGTTGTTCAGAGAGTTTTCCTATCACCCTCAATTTGCAGAGATCCTCACCGCATTGGGTGTTCAAAGTCCTCTACTTGCTCAATCAATGTATATTTTCAAGCAGCCTGGTATTGGAGGAGAGGTGAGTTGCCACCAAGACAGCACATTTCTTTACACAGATCCTTTGAGTGTGATTGGATTGTGGTTTGCTCTTGAAGATGCCACTGTTGAGAATGGCTGTTTGTGGGCAATTCCAGGTGCTCATCAATCGGGACTCAAATCCCGTTTTTTAAGAATCACTGGAGAAAAAACCAATTTTGAAATTTACGATAAGAGTGAATGGTCCTCTGACGAATTAGTCCCTTTGGAGGCAAGCCAGGGAACTTTAGTGCTTCTTCATGGATCATTGCCGCATTACAGCAAAGCGAATTTTTCAAGTCAATCCAGACATGCTTATACAATTCACGTGATCGACGGAGTTTGCAGCTATCCAGAAAACAATTGGCTGCAAAGGCCACAGGAAATGCCATTCCGGGGATTTTAAATCTCATTTAAAGGTAGAATGACTCTTCAGGGCAGTTCACTGCTCAATCACAAATAAATCAGCAAGATTGGCTTTTGCCTGATAAACAGAGGAAAGACAATGCTTTTACTTCATTTCACTAACTCCGAAGGGATTCGACTGGAACTGGGGAAACCCAAGGATGCAAAAACCATTGGTCTCATGTCTCGAGATTTGATTGAAAATGGACTGGGCTGGACATGGACTCCTCTTCGGGTTGCCAAACACATATTCAATCCTAATTCCCTGGTGGTGGTCGCACGTTCTAAAAAAACAGTTTGCGGTTTTGTCATCTTGCAGTTCACAGAAAAAACAGCCAACATGAGTCTGCTCGCCGTTGATCCCTCTTTTCAGAGAAAGGGAATCGGCAGTGATCTGGTCCGATTCGTAGAACAATCTGCAAATGCGGCCGGCTTAGCATCAATTTTTCTTGAAGTTCGTGAAATCAACAAAGGAGCCCTTATTTTTTACCGATCCCACGGATATCGTCAAATCAATCTCCTTCCTCGCTACTACCGAAACCGTGAAACTGCAATTCGGATGGTTTATCAGCTTAAAGTCCCCATAGTTCCGGATAACACAAAGCACCGTTCGACATCGTGAGAGGCAATCAACCTTCGAAGTTAGAGAATCTGTGGCTGATCTTCCTGATGAAGTGAATCGAAACCCGGCCCTGAAAATCAGCTTCAAGACCTTCTCTGCCGGCTCCAGGGTCTTCCCTCATTCACCCGATCTCCGATCGAAAACACGCTGAGTTTTTCGTTCACTCCGTGGAAGCGTCCCGTATTCCACCATCTCAATTTGAGGCGTTACAAAAAGTTTGTTTTTGAACATATGCCGGAGGGATTCAATCGTTTCATAATCTGCAGATGCATCGGATCCGCTGGCACTTTCAATTCGCAAGGTGATCGAATCTTTTCCTTCTTTACTTCGATCCAAATAGACCTGGTATTCGCTGCCGATTCCATCCTGTTCTCTCAAAACACTGTCAATCTGACTGGGAAAAATATTGACACCTCGAATGATAAACATATCATCGGTTCTGCCGAGCAAACGTCCATGTCGAGGGATCAAAAGACCGCATGGACAAGGTTCTTTGATAATGTAGGAAATATCCCGAGTTCGGTATCGAATTAAAGGAACCGCTTCTTTTTGCAGGGTGCTCACTACCATTTCACCAATTTCCCCGTTTGGAACAGGCAGCAGCGTTTCCGGGTCAATAATTTCGAGAATATAATAGTCAGCCCAATAGTGCATTCCTTCGTGCATTGAGCATTCCATACCGGTGCCCGGACCATAAAGTTCAGTCATGCCGGGAATATCATACATGTCCGACAATCCCAGAATCGACTTAATTCTTTGGCGCATTGCATCCGAACTCCGTTCAGAACCATAAATCATCTTTTTGAGACTGACCCGATCCCTTAACCCCTTTCGTTCTACCTCCTCTGCCAGCAGCAGACCCATCGAAGCTGTGCAGCATATCACGGTGCTTTCAAAATCCATCAGAAATTCCATCTGCATTTCGAGATTACCGGGCCCTACTGGAACCGCCATCGCTCCGAATTTTTCACACGCCAACTGAAATCCGATTCCTGCCGTCCAGAGGCCATATCCAACACAAATCTGGATTCGATCTTCTGTGCTCAATCCACCCACTTCGAAACAACGCGCAAAAAAGTGCGTCCAGTCCTCAATATCTTTTTTTGTATAACACAGAACCTTACGTTTTCCCGTTGTCCCTGAAGAGGTATGGAGCCGCACCACTTCATCAATCGGCACGGATAAAAACGGAAATGGATATCCTTCGGCAAGGTCCTGGGAGCTGCTCAACGGGAGTTTTCTCAAATCGTCAAGGTCTTTGATGTCCGCCGGTGCAATTCCTGCCTTATCAAATTTTTGGCGGTAAACCTCAGATCCGTGGTAGGCATGCTGAACTGACCATTGAAGCCCTTTAAGTTGAATCTCTCTCAGTTCTTCAAGGGAAGTGTAAGAGGGAAGAAATGTTTCCATGAATCACTTTCATTCAATGAGGCCGTTTCTGTCGCATACAAAATATTTTTGAAAGAATCAGACTGCATCCAGCAAAGCAGACGGCCTTTTGAGAGCTTTCTTATTTTCAGACAAAGCTTGCAGGCAGAGTCAGCAGAAAAATTACAGGAAGCACAGGCAACTCAATCAAGAGGATGGTTTGCGACTGTTTTTCATCAAATAGGAGAAAAACGCCTAACTAGCATGCAGCCCATTCAAACGCAAGAAAATTGGATTATCCTCCGGGCCGTGACTATTCTTTTACGACTGATGGAAATCCGACTGCAGATAGATCACTTTCATCAAAGGTTGACAATTGAAACAAAATTTAGGTATGGGTATGTGCACTAGCTGCCAACGGAATGTAACCGGCAAAAACTCCTCGAACTGCATTTTTTGACTCCTCAGCCATAAAAAACTCAAATTTTTAAAATACCAATGTGGAAATGGAAGGCGGAATCCGACAATAATGATCCTCTTGTCGCTCGCAGCGAAACTCAGCAAAGCAAAGCAAAATTTGTAACCGGTTCAACCATGCGCCATGTGGTCGTGATGTCTCTTTCCTCCTCGATCGGGTTAATGGCACTATTTCTCGTGGATTTGATCGATATGTATTTTTTAAGCCTTTTGGGTGAAATCGAACTCGCGTCTGCCATTGGATATGCCGGCTCTATTTTGTTCTTCACAACCTCCGTCTGTATTGGGTTGGCCATTGCAATGGGGGCTTTGGTATCAAAAGCAATAGGGGCAGGTGATCGTGAAAGAGCCAAATGTTATGTGGTCAATGTATTTGCAGTCGTCATCTTGTCGACGGCTGCGCTGGCAACAGCCGTTTGGATTCTTATTCCATTCCTTGTTGAACTCCTCGGGGCCAGAGGTCGTGCAGCCGACTTGTCTATTGCTTATCTTCGCATCATGATTCCCTCGATGCCCGTCCTGGGATTGGCCATCACCTCTGGAGCAGCCTTGCGCGCTGTGGGAGACGCCAAACGTTCCATGTATTCCACATTGTCGGGAGGTGCTGTCAATGCAGTACTCGACCCCATTTTTATCTTTGGTTTTAATTTAGGCGTGGAAGGTGCTGCCATCGCTTCTGTATTTGCGCGTTTTGCAATCCTTGCAGTCGCGTTTTATCCACTTTACAAACACCATCGCTTGATAACCCGATTTCAGAGCAGTTATTTTCTTTCTGACCTCAAGCCGATTCTCGCGATTGGTATCCCTGCAATCTTGACCAACATTGCCACCCCGTTTGGAAACGCCTATGTCACAGCATCTATTGCAGAATTTGGCAACAGTGTCGTGGCAGGTATGTCGATCGTTGGCCGTCTGCTACCCGTTGCATTTGGGATCGTTTTTGCTGTTTCAGGAGCGGTTGGTCCCATCATTGGGCAAAATTACGGAGCAAACAATATGACCCGTGTCCAAAAAACGATCACAGATGCCCTGCTCTTTCTGACCGGATATGTCACCCTCATATCGATCGTCCTTATTTTCAGCCCCGATTGGATCAGCAGTCTATTCAATGCTGACCCCGAAGCCGCCGCAATCGTCAGGATCTTTTGCCTCTATGTTGGATTTACCTACATATTTGCAGGGACAACTTTTGTTGGAAATGCGGCTTTCAATAATCTAGGAAAAGCAAATTATTCGACCGTGGTGAATTGGGGCAAGGCGACAATAGGAACAATTCCGTTCGTCTATTTTGGTGCCCTTTGGTATGAAGCGGCCGGAGTCATTCTTGGACAGGCCCTTGGTAATGTCGTCTTTGGGATACTTTCTGTCGTTTCCGCCTATGCACTGGTCAATCACAAGAAAAAGCAGGAATTAGCGGGAATCTAGGCGAATTTACCTATTATGGAGGATTCCGGGTTTATGCAAATAATTTGGCAGAATCGGGAGAACAGGCTGGAGGAAAGTCCTCAGTCGAAATAGCGTTCTAGCTGCAGTTCATTCATAGAGATCATTCATTCCCGCGGTAACACTCAACAAGTTTCAAAAACCGACAAGAAATGATCAAAACACAATGAAAATGCATCTCAAAATCGTGCCTCCACAGGTTCTCTGTAATTTGCATTAAAAAAGGTTTGATCTTGAACGTGAAAGCGAATATTAAAGCGTGCCGTAGAATTCCATGTAAAAATTTCAATTAAAAATGATAAAATTGTTATTTTAAATTTTTATTATAATTCTATCATTTTTCCCGCCTTTTCAATTAACGCTGCAAAAAGAAAGTCAATTGCCAAATTAGCTCTCTTTCGGGTTGGGACCTTCAATTCAGGCGCATATAGGTCACTTTTTAAGAAAAACTTCACATCTGGCCTGTAAATTGAAGAAAAGGGGCAGCAGGACTTTTTTCCAACCATTACGAATCTTTTTAAATACGATAGAAGCAGATTGAATTAAAAAATGTTGCAAAATTTCCAGATAAACTGGAATTCTGGCTCGTTTAAACACACGAATAAGGGAGGATACTGATGAAAGCGCTATTGATTGTTGCTCACGGCAGTCGAAGAAAAGAAGCCAATAACGAGTTTGTCGCGCTAGTCAAAAAAATAAGAAAAAAATCAAAAGAAGAATATGATTTTGTAGAACACGCTTTTCTCGAGCTATGCGAGCCTTCCTTGTTCTCCGCTGCGGGCAGGATGGTCAGTCAGGGAGCCGATCAAATTTATGTTTTTCCATTTTTTTTAAACTCGGGCAATCATGTGGCCCGTGACATTCCTGAAATCGTTTACCAGTTGATGCAGAATTATCCGGAGTGTGACATAAGACTCTTGCCTTCTCTGGGAAAATTGGAAGGTATGGAAAACTGGGTCATCCGTCAGATTCAAGCCAATGTACCCCGGGAACTTCCAGTCTCCTGATGACCGTCGATAAAAATATTCGGCATTTATTCTGTCGAGCAGCATCAACAATAAAGCTGACCTCGTCCCCACTTTTGTTGCATTAAAATTGCTCAACCGCCAGCATTTCAAAAAAATCATTTTTCATGATAAATTTATTATTTTAGTGAAAGGATTTTACTATTCATTTTACCGGAATTGGACGGTTTGCTTATTGTTTCGATTTCAGAATTGCTTGCCAAAAAAATTATTGATATTCCAAGGCGGTAAAGTCGTGGATCCTTACTTTGAAAAGTTAAAATTCTTGGAAAAACCTGATCGGCAACCAAGCTTTGCAAATCGATTGACAGTTGTTTTTGAATCAGGTAGTTCTGAGACTCTTGATATGTTCATCTTCAAAGCGTTCCGCCTAATTTTTCGCGCAACCTTCAGCTGTTGCAAAAAAAAAGGATGACCACCCTTCAAGCACTCAATTTTTAAAATCGTTAAAAAATATGCCAACTTGGAAATTTGTTTAATTTTTTAACAAACCCGCCGATTGAGGCTGGATGCTCCTGCCTGCAAAACAAAAACGGCTTTTTTAAAACAATATTGGGAGGAAAGAACATGTTTCGTTTTTTTTCTAGGTCAATGACATTGATCGCATTTTTAATGTTCACCATTTTTGCTTTATCAGCAAACGCTGAAGACTGTCCTCGCGGTACATTGGACGAACAATATTGCGACCGTGACGGAGATCAGGTTGCAGATCTGCCGCTCGATCCGAAAGATTGGGTAGATCCTGATACAATTATTTTTTCCTATACGCCTGTTGAAGATCCAGCGGTCTATGCCAAAGTTTGGGATGGGTTTATCAAGCACATGTCTGAGGTCACAGGGAAGAAGGTCGTATTTTTCCCTGTACAGTCCTACGCTGCCCAATATGAGGCGATGCGTTCCGGTCGTCTGCACATTGCTGGTGTCAACACGGGAGGAAACCCTGTAGCAGTTTCCTGTGCCGGATTCGTTCCCTTTGCAATGATGGCATCAAAGGACGGATCGTTTGGTTATGAGATGGAAATTATTGTTCCTGCCGGCAGCGACATTAAATCGCCATCCGATATCAAAGGAAGGACCTTAACTTTCACCTCACCGACTTCCAACTCCGGCAGCAAGGCCCCTTCCGCATTGCTGAAATCAGATTTTGGGCTGGTCAAAGATGTTGACTTTAAAACAAATTTCTCCGGCAAACATGACAACTCCGTCCTTGGAATTGCCAACAAGGACTACGAAGTAGCGACAGTGGCAAACTCGGTGATGAATCGAATGTTTGACCGGGGTGTTGTCAAAAAGGACCAAATTACAAGCATTTACAAATCTGCTACTTTCCCGACCACCGGTTACGGGCATGCTCACAACCTGCATCCGGTTGTTGCTTCAAAGATCAAACAGGCCTTTTTTACCTTCAACTGGGAAGGTTCTGACCTGCAAAAGGAATTCAAAAAAGAAGGCAAGTTTGTCTCCATCCACCACAAATCTGATTGGAACGTCATTCGAAAAATTGACTCTGCCAACGGTGTAAGTTACGACTGCAAATAGATTCCTCTACAATTATCAGGGCTGCAACAAATCTGCAGCCCTGTTTTCTAACGATTGATGATCCACAGATCTCAGGAGCCTAGTCATGCTTCGCATTGACAAGCTGGTAAAACAATATAAGACCGGAGATATTGCACTGAAGGGGGTTTCCCTGGAGATCCCGAAAGGTCAGGTTTTGGCGCTGATTGGACCGTCGGGGGCTGGAAAAAGTACGGTGATCCGATGCGTTAATCGTCTGGTTGAACCGACAGAAGGAAAAATTTGGCTCAATGATTTAGAACTTGTCTCTCTCAGTTCTGCCGCATTGCGTCGGGCCCGTCGCCGAATGGGAATGATTTTTCAGGAATACGCCCTCGTCGAACGTTTGTCGGTGATGGAAAATGTCCTTTCAGGACGCTTGGGATACGTCGGTTTCTGGCGCAGTTTTTTTCGAAAATATCCCCAAAATGACATCAATGAAGCGTATCGTCTGCTGGAACGTGTAGAACTCGATCACATGGCGGATAAGCGCGCTGACGAACTTTCAGGAGGGCAGCGACAGCGAATAGGCATCTGCCGTGCGCTGATCCAAAATCCGGATTTGCTGCTGGTTGATGAACCAACTGCCAGTCTGGATCCAAAAACTTCGCGACAGATCATGCGTCTGATTTGTGATCTTTGTCAAGAGCGGCAGTTGGCCGCTATTATCAACATTCACGATGTCCACCTGGCACAAATGTTTGCCAAAAGGATTGTCGGCCTGCAAGAAGGAAAAATTGTCTATGATGGCCCTCCTGACAGCCTTACGCCGGATGTACTTACCCAAATTTATGGAGAAGAAGACTGGGAGGCAACTATTGAAGAAGTCGAGGATGAAGAAGAAATTGAAATAGCAATGGAAACTGCAGGTGCTTCCTCATGACGACTCCAACCCAGCGAAGCTGGAAACTTCAGCCGTTTATTAAAAATCCGACCCTCCGCTGGACATTATGGGTTTTGACCGCCATCTATCTCGTTTTGGCGTTCGGCACAATGGAAATCAACTGGGACCGAGTGGCAGAAGGGGTAACTCGAAGCCAGCGCTTTCTGGCTGCTTTTTTTCCTCCCGATTTCATTTCACGCTGGGATTCCATCGTCGAGGGGATCTATGAAAGTCTCTGGATGGCAGTCACTTCAACGGTGGTGGGGATCCTGCTTTCGATTCCCGTCGGATTGGGGGCTGCCCGGAACCTTTCTTTTCGCCCAATCTATCTTTTTTGTCGCGGGATACTCGCGGTGTCGCGAACTTTTCCAGAGGTAATCCTGGCAATATTTTTTGTAAAACTTTTCGGGTTCGGACCCTTTGCAGGTTTTATGGCGCTGAGCATTGGGACCATTGGATTTTACGGGAAACTGCTTGCCGAGGATATCGAGGATATGGATCCGGTCCAGGCCGAAGCGATTCGCGCTACCGGGGCCAGCTGGCTGCAGTGGTTGAATTATTCGGTGCAACCTCAGGTGATGCCGCGGATGATTGGACTCGGAATGTACCGGTTGGACATCAATTTCAGAGAATCGGCAGTGGTCGGCATTGTTGGTGGAGGGGGAATCGGGGCCACACTTCTGACTTCATTCGACCGCTATGAATTTGATTCTGCAGCAGCTATTTTGTTAGTCATCATCGGCATCGTCATGTTGGTGGAATACTCATCCGGTTACATACGCAAAAAAGTTCAATAATGCCGTCTTCTGAACAAAACGGAATCAAATCATGGCAATTGCGCACTCGACCGGAGCAGCTCCTCCGCTGGTTTTTCTGGTTGATCGGGATTGCAATTTTTCTATTTTGCTGGCGTCTGATTTCCGAGAAAACAATCTGGATGTTTGTTGAGGACTCCCCCCGCCAGGCCATTGATATGGCAGAGCGCATGGTTCCTCCAAAATGGGAATACATGGGTAAACTTTGGATCCCGGTTTGGGACACCATCAATATTGCAACATTGGGGACAATGCTGGCAATTCTGATTGCGATTCCAATTGCTTTTTGTGCTGCCCGCAATACCTCCCCAAGCCTGACTTTTGTCCGGCCCATTGCGTTATTTATTATCGTTTCGTCCCGGTCGATCAATTCCTTAATCTGGGCTCTGATGCTGGTTACCCTGATTGGGCCTGGTGTCTTTGCAGGGGTTATAGCCATTGGCCTTCGTTCAATCGGATTTTGTGCCAAACTCCTGTATGAAGCTATCGAAGAAATTGACCCGAACCAGGTCGAAGCAATTGAAGCAACGGGAGCCAGCAAAGCGCAAAAGCTGTCTTACGGGATTGTCCCTCAGATCATGCCTGCCTTTGCAGGGATCAGCGTCTTCCGCTGGGACATCAATATTCGGGAATCCACTGTGCTCGGTCTCGTCGGGGCAGGAGGCATCGGACTGCAGCTCGATTCTTCCATTTCAACTCTTGCCTGGACTCAGGTCTCTCTAATCTTAATCGTGATTTTAGGAACAGTAGTCGTCAGCGAGTGGGTTTCAGCAAAAATTCGCCACGCAATTATTTAGCCATAATCCCAATAGCATTCAGGGATCAAGCTTCCAACAGCCTGCCAAAATCAACGTTTCATTTATCTTCCTTCTGTTTTTCTTTTCTATTGTATAGCATAATATTCCTTGGAATACCTTCAGGTTTAATGGCCCCGGATGTCTTTTCCAGATCCTAAGACCTGCAGGCATCCTGGTTTATTGAATCCTAGCATTCGGATTTCAATTGAGGTGTCTTGTTCCTTTAAATTTGATGATATTCGAGGAATTTGATAAATTGAATCATCAATCGTCAAACGTATCAAATTAGAATCTATGAATGTTAGCTCTGGAGGGCAAACAATGTCAGAAAAGCCAAAAGAAGTAATCGACGGTACAGTTTCCGAGGAACTCAGCGAAGAAGAAGAGATTCCGACTCGTTCCATTGTTTTAGCGTCCGAGGTTCTTCCGGATATCCTTCCAATTTTCCCGATTCCGGACCGCCCAATGTTTCCTAAAATGATGGCACCGTTGGTGATCATGGAACCGGTTTCAAAAAGGGTGATGCTGGATATCCTGAAAAGCTCAGAAAAAGCGACGTATATCGGCTTGCTGCTGATGAAACCGACCTTAGAAGGAATCATTAAAAAAGCAGAAACTGCCAAAGATCTTTATCAGGTTGGAACCGTAGGAAAGGTTTTGGAAGTCCAGCAGGCTGATCAAAACCAGCCCATTCATGTCATGGTGCAGGTCCTTGAACGATTCAAAATCATTCAAATGCTCAAAGAAGCTCCTGCCTTTCAGGCGAAAGTGGAATACTGGCACTCCGTAGAGATGGAAAAAAATGAAGAGTTGAAAGCCTATTCAGTCTCAATCATTGATGCCATGAAAGAACTGATTCAAAAAAAGCCGATGTTCAGAGAAGAATTGAATCTGTTGCTGAGTCGTCTCAATGTAAACGAACCCGGGACTTTGGCTGATTTTTCTGCGGCAATGACTTCTTCTTCTGCAGAAGAATTGCAGGAAATTCTGGAAACAAGAAAAATAAGGCCGCGGATTGAAAAATCTCTAATATTATTGAAAAAGGAATTGGAAATTTCTAAACTTCAGGGGCAGATCAACAAACGGATTGAAGAACGGTTGACCACCCAGCAGAGGGAATTTTTCCTGCGGGAACAACTCAAAGAAATTAAAAAAGAGTTGGGGATCACTAAAGATGACAAAGAATCTGAAGCAGACAAATTTAAAAAACGACTGAGCCGACTGACGTTGACAGAGGAAGCACAGGAACGAATCGACGAAGAACTCGAAAAACTTCAACTGCTGGAGCCTTCTTCTCCGGAATTTAACGTAACCCGGTCCTACCTGGACTGGTTGACGATTCTTCCCTGGGGACGATACAGTCAGGATAAATATGACCTGAAAAGGGCAGAAAAAATTCTCAATCGAGATCATTTTGGATTGAAGGATGTCAAGGAACGCATCCTGGAATTCATTTCCGTTGGAAAAGTAAAAGGAAATTTGTCGGGATCGATGATTTTGCTGATCGGACCTCCCGGAACCGGCAAAACTTCGATTGGACAATCTATTGCGAAAAGCATTGGCCGAGAATTTTTCCGTTTTTCATTAGGAGGAATGCGGGATGAAGCAGAAATTAAAGGACATCGAAGGACCTATATCGGAGCCCTGCCAGGAAAATTCATCAATGCAATCAAAACATGCAAAACCTCGAACCCCTTGATCATGCTGGATGAAATTGACAAAATCGGAGCCAGTTTTCAAGGGGACCCCGCTTCGGCTCTATTGGAAGTTCTTGATCCTGAGCAAAATAAAGACTTTCTCGATCACTACCTGGACATTCGCTTTGATCTTTCGAAAGTACTTTTCATTTGCACGGCCAATCAGCTCGAAACCATACCACGTCCTCTTTTGGACCGTATGGAAATCATCCCCCTGTCAGGATATATTCTTGAAGAAAAAGTTCAGATTGCCAAACGTCATTTGATCCCAAAACAGCTCAAAGCGCACGGGTTGACAAAACGACAGGTGAGCCTTCCTGACACAGTCATTCGTGATCTGATTGACGGATATGCCCGTGAGGCCGGCGTACGGGGCCTCGAAAATCAAATCAAAAAGATTTATCGAAAAGTCACCAAGCAAATTGTTGAAGAGGATGTCCCGCAGGTAAAACTCAAAAGCAGTGATCTTCAAAAGCTTTTGGGGCGTCGGGTTTTTCATGAAGAACAGCTCTACAAAAAACCAAGAGTTGGAGTGGTGATGGGATTGGCTTACACCAGCATGGGAGGAGCAACACTTTTCATAGAAGCCACTAAAATTGCTTCAAAAAGTCCGGGTTTTAAGAGAACCGGCCAGTTGGGAGACGTGATGCTCGAATCTTCGGAAATCGCATACACCCATATTCGCTCTCTGCTCTCAGAAAATAAAAAGCACAAGGAATTTTTTGACAAGCATTTTGTCCATCTGCATGTTCCTGCCGGAGCAACACCCAAGGATGGGCCTTCTGCCGGAATCACGATGGCCTGTGCTCTTTATTCCCTTGCCATCAATCGCCCGATCAAAGCCAATCTTGCCATGACGGGTGAACTGTCTTTGACGGGCTTGGTGATGCCCATCGGTGGATTGAAAGAAAAATTGATCGCTGCCAAACGCGCCGGTGTGACCGAAATTATCTTTCCTCTAGAAAATAAGGACGATTTTGATGATCTGGAAGACTACCTCAAAGAAGGAATCACGACGAATTTTGTCAATTCTTTTGAACAGGTACTAAAAATCTGTTTTGCCAAATAACCTCATTTTTGGAGAAAATCATGGCTCTCGAAAAGGCATTTATCCCCTATGGAGGATACTGGTCCACCCCTTTTGTTAAATGGCAGGGAAGTTTTGCCAATCTGCACCCCGTCAAGTTTGCTGCAGAAATGACCCAGCGTGCACTGGCCGAAAGAAATATTGCTCCAAATTGCTTTTCCGATTTGTTTTTCGGCATGACAGTTCCCTCGATAAACTGTTTTTATGGAGCCCCCTGGCTTGCAGGATTAATCGGGGCAGAAGGAATCACCGGTCCCACCTTCGCCCAGGCTTGTGCAACCTCCGCTCGACTGATGGGCAGTGCTGCTTTTGAAATGGAAACGAATGAAGAAGAGGACAGAGCAATTCTCTGTATTACGGCAGACAGAACATCTAATGGTCCGCACCTCAATTATCCCAATCCCCTGGGGCCCGGCGGACGGGGTGATTCGGAAGATTGGGTCTGGGATAATTTCCAATTTGACCCTTTTGCCCGCAATGGAATGCTTCAAACCGCTGAAAATGTCGCCCGTGAATCCAGGATTTCCACAGAAGAACAGCATGAGGCTGTTTTGTTGAGACACCATCAGTACAAGCAGGCTCTGGAAAATGATGCCTCATTTCACAAAAAATACATGCTGACCCCGGTCGAAATCAAACCTGGGAAAAAAGTAGTGGGTACGGTCGTTGAAGATGAAGGAATTTTCCCGACCACGAAAGAGACTCTTTCCGGACTCAGGCCTGTGATGCCGGATGGAACAGTCACTTTCGGAGCTCAGACCTTCCCGGCAGATGGAAATTCGGGCATCATAATAAGCAGTCAGAAAAAGGCCGCGGAATGGAGCCGAGACAGCGGAATTGAAATTCAACTGCTGGCCTTTGCCCAGGGGCGTGCAGAAAAAGGTTTCATGCCCAAGGCCAATTTACCGGCAGTTCACCGCGTTTTGGAACGTGCCGGATTGAGTCTGGGAAATATTAAAGCCATCAAAACCCACAATCCTTTTGCGGTTAATGACTGTTTCCTGAGTCGTGAATTGAATATTCCACTGGCAGATGTCAACAATTATGGATCTTCCCTGATCTGGGGTCACCCACAAGGACCAACAGGCATGCGTTCCATCATTGAATTGATTGAAGAACTGGTAATGAGAGGTGGAGGGAACGGTTTGTTCACCGGATGTGCAGCTGGAGATACCGCGGCAGCAATCGTGTTGAAAGTTGATGCTCCGTCTTAAAATCAGTTAGTTTTGGAGAAGGAGTGGATTTCTTTGCTCAAAGAAAACCAAGTGAACTCAAGCAGTCCTTCTATTCTCCAGGTATAAGTGAATTTCCTTTATGCCGCCTGAAAAACAGAATCGCTTCAACAATCATTTCAACAACAAACGCTGCAACAAACATAAAAACGCCAACCATAACATAGTGGTAAGCCTTTTCTCTATGTCCAAATTCAAAGATGAATAAAACCAAGCTCAATAGAACACCAAGCAGCAAAGTGCTCCAGATTCCTACCTGCCAACCCAGTCTGATCTTCTCGATTGTTTTTTCATCCATTTTATTTTTGAAGATTCAGGGGTCACTTTTTCAATATATGGGGTTCAAATGATCAGTGAATTACATTCTCAGACAGTACATTTGAAACGCTGCCGATTGCTGATCATTCCTCCAGTTTTTTCCAAATAAGCAGCCATGTGAGCGGACTTCCAATGGGATTCAAGGGCTTCATTATCCTGATAGACTTCTACCAGGATCACTTTATTTGCTTCCTCTTCGGAGATCATGACCTGAAAACTGAGACACCCGTCTTCGGTTTCTAACGAACGCTTGCCGTGTCCACGGGCGATTTCAATAAATTCATCAAACTTTTCTGAGGCAATTTCGAGATGAACCACTAAGCTGACTGCCATATTTGTTTCCCTTCGTGAAAGAATTTTTTAGGTTTTATTGTCTACGGTTATGGTAGCAACTCCACTTTTGAATGTCACGCCCATTTCTGCAAAGTCTACCGTTCCATTGTCCTCAATTTTTTTTTAGGGGTGCAGAAAAACCTTCATATTTCTGAGCCCTGCATGCAGGAATATTTTGTTCAACATACTTTACAGCGTGGTAAGGAATTGGGTCAGAAAAACCTGGAAACAGGACTTTGCAAAGATTAGAAAACCATGTTCGTAGAAATCGAGAGGAAATTTCTATATTTAAATTTTTTTAAAAAAAGGGATCCGTGCAGAATGCTTTGACTTCCCTGTGAATTGAAACAATTCCTGAATGTTCAATTGAGATTTTCCAGGGATCCTGATTCTTCCTCTTCGATAGGGTCCATCATTTGAAAAATTTCACAAAAATAGGTTCTTGGCTCCTCATCTTCAAAAAACTCTGCCACCGCCCCGCACCCGGTGCACTTTTGAATATAGTGCCGAGGGTATCGATCTCCTCCTTTGATTTGTTCAAAAATATTGACGTTTTCATTGGACTTCATACAAACCAGGCATGTCTCAAAGGGACTGATATTGTCATATTTTATCCAAGTCATTTTTGCTCCTCAAAGCACTTGATTTCATCCAGAATATGCCGGAGCTTCAAAATAATTTTGAAACTGATTTACCAATTCTGCACGTGCCGTGATCATCAGGGGAAAGGGGGCTTGCAGATAGTCCCTGCCAACTTCAAGGGGGAACGGATGCTTTCCAAATGACTTCCAATGAGCCCCTGCAGCAAGGACAATTGGATATGCACCCGCAATATCCCAGATTTTTGGAGTTGATGAAACGGCTCCCAGAGTCACACCTCCGGCTACAGCAACAAATTCATAGACTCCGCTGCCCAGCATTCGTATTTTGCAGGGGAATCGTTCCTTGACCAACCGGATACTCCGGGTGCAAAAAGTGAAAAATTGATTGGGTTCCACCTCATCATTTCTGGGATGAATGGCTTTCCCGTTAATAAATGCTCCGGGCGACCCTTTCAAATCCGGATGACCGGGAAAAAATCCATAGCAGGACTGCTGCAGGGGAGGAAAATCAGCGTAACCAAAAACAGGAGTCCCCTGATACAGCAATGCCAGAGAAATCCCCCATACAGGAATTCCGCGGGCAAAATTATTGGTTCCATCAAGAGGATCGACCACCCAGCACCAATCGTTGCCGGGAAACAGGGCTGAATCCGCTTCCTCTGTCAAAAGTCCGTGATCTGGAAATCCATTTTGTATTGCCTCACGGATTTGCGAATCCGCACGTTTATCTGCCACAGTGACGAGGCTTCCGTCCTCTTTTTCCACTCCAGTGACTTTTCCAAAATCCGAAAGCAGATCCATTGCCACTTCACTGCTCAGAGACTTTGAAAAGCTCAAAACCTTGTCCCAAAATGCTTGCATGATTCTCAATTCGTTTCAATGGAAGGCTGTAAATCCTTGCTGAGAGATTTAATTGGGTTTAAAATTCTGGAATCTATCTTAGCGAAGACGGGTGACATGATCAAGAAACTTGAATTCGTTCCTTTCTTGTGCAAATGATACGTTAAAAGTTAGCAACGAACAATTCGTGGTTTTCATACTGCAAAAAACAAAATCCCATTCTTTCATCCACTCCTGAGAAAAAATATGAATGACGCCATAACCTATGACGATGTTTTATTGGTCCCTTCCTACAACCACTGGGAATCTCGCAAAACGGTCGATATTACCATCACTGATAAAACTGAAAAGGTTTCTTTAGATGTTCCCTTGTTTACTTCCAATATGGACACGATTACCGAATCAGAAATGGCAAATTTTATCGGGGCAAAAGGAGGAATGGGTGTGCTGCATCGATTCATGTCCATCGAAAAGAATGTGGAAATGTTTAAGGCTTGTCAATTCCCCGCATTTGTTTCAATCGGCTGCAGTCCTGAAGAATTAGAAAGAGCCGAAGCTCTCCGGAGTGCTGGAGCCGACTATTTTTGCATCGATGTCGCCCACGCCCATGCCAAGTATGTCGGTTGGACGCTGAAAGAAATGAGATCCCTTTTGGGAAAAGAAACATGCCTGATGGCAGGCAATGTAGCCACCTATGCCGGTGCAGATTATCTGGCTTCCTGCAAGGCGGATTTGATCAAAGTCGGCATCGGAGGAGGTTCAGTCTGTACCACAAGAATCAAAACAGGATTCGGCGTTCCTAATTTGACAGCAATTAATGAATGTGCACGGGTCGACCGGTCTGTTATTGCCGATGGTGGGATTCGTAACCCGGGAGATATCGTTAAGGCGTTGGCCTTTGGTGCAGATTTTGTGATGGTCGGCAGTATGCTGGCAGGCACCACACCAACGCCTGGAGCCGTCGTTGTAAAAAAAGATGATAAGGGAAATGACGTCAAGGTCAAAATTTTCAGAGGAATGGCCAGCAGCGAAGTGCAGGATGACCACCGCGGCGGTATGGCAGAATGGAAAACAGCGGAAGGCATTTCTACGGAAGTGCCTTTTCAGGAAACAGAAGAGGCCATCATTGCCGATGTCATTGGTGGACTGCGTTCCGGTTTGACTTATGCCGGAGCTTCCACCATCAAGGAGCTGCAGCGCAAATTGGATTATGTCCGCATCACACCAGCCGGAAGGACAGAGAGTTTGCCGCATCGAGTATTGTAAATCATTCGGAAACACTGGAATCAATGCATGGATCACCAACATTCTTAAAGACCGGCTCTTCAGTTTTGCTCTGCGTTTCCCATGCTTAACTCTGAATCCTGAACCTGAACGGTCATACTCTCAATCATTTTTTAAACTGTAATCAATACCGCTCGATCTTTTAGCCAAGTCTCACTCGTTACCCGATCTTAATCCTTGAATTCGAAAATCCTTTCTCACCCTGACATTTGTTTGCAGGGTGGTTCACGCTTTTCATAACAATATTTGCCCATCAGAGAGAGATAGAGAGCGGGGTTCGGATTAAGAGTAGGAGTAGGAGTAGGATTTAGAGTAAGAGTATCGTTTTGATTCATGGCATGAAAAGTAAAATAAAGGCAGCAGCAGGAATCCTGACGATTTTCTTCACTGCAGGATTTGCAACCCTTGCAAGGGCTGAAAATTTTGATGGGTTGCAGGGGCAATTGAATCTGAAAATGACTTTTTTGAATGAGACACCATCCCTGGGAAGTAACGGCATCAGTTACCTGCCCTCCTTGCGGAAACCATTGTATTTCGGAGAAAGATTCAAAATTGACGGGGAAGCAACGGTCAATATCCATGCAGCTTCAGGAAGAGAAGAAGGACAGCCCCGGTTGAATTTAAAAAAAGAAGTCACACCTCATCGATTTTGGGGACGAATCTTCAGCGACGACATCGAAGCAAGGCTGGGGCTGCAAAAAATTAGTTTCGGTCCCGGAAAAACCCTACGAGCTCTGCAGTGGTTTGATCATATCGATCCTCATGATCCAACGGCATTCACAAAAGGGGTTCAAGCTGCACTGATGCGCGGCTATCTCGAAAACAACACCAATCTCTGGGGATGGATTTTATACGGAAACCGGGATGCCATCGGTATCTCCCCATTTTCCACAGCCAGGGAACAACCCGAATTTGGAGGGCGGATTCAGTTTCCGGTCAGAGACAGTGAATTGGCTTTTTCTTTCCATCAACGATCCATAGAGGCCAATCTGCATTCCAGCCAATCCCACTCCGATTTGAAGCGTGAAGAAAAAACTGAAAATCGAATCGGTTTTGATGGACAATGGGATCTTGGTTTCGGACTTTGGACTGAGTGGACCTTGATTCAAATTGAAAAATCAAAGGACCTGCCTCGGCAGCATCTTTCAATTGCATTGGGAGGGGATTACACTTTTGACGTTGGAAACGGGTTGTACTGTTCATTGGAAGTGATGCAGAATGAAGTAAGTTCTGATTCGCAGGAATATACAAACAAATCCGAGCGGATCATGGCCTGGACTCAGCAATACCCCCTCGATTTACTGGATCAGCTCAGTTTGATCACACTGTGGAATTCAGAACAGGAAGGGGAAAGCTTTTATGGCAGCTGGAAGCGGATTTATGACGATACTATGATCAATATGTCTCTTTTTTACAAAGCTTCTCCAAAAAGAAAGACCGGTCAAAGCCAGCCGGCCCGTATTGAGGAACGAGGAATCCAATTTGTCATCCAGTACAATCACTAGAGGTTCTATGTCTGGCGAACCCATCATCTCGATTCAT
This sequence comes from SAR324 cluster bacterium, assembly GCA_015231825.1. GTDB lineage: Bacteria > SAR324 > SAR324 > SAR324 > NAC60-12 > JADGAV01. Next base: position 270,489 of record JADGAV010000001.1, on the reverse strand, counting down.
CATCTCAACAAAAAATTTCCGATGGCAGGAGGAAATTTTTATGCCCTCTCTCAAATTAATCTAAGCTTTCAGACAGCCGAGTTCGCCGGTTTGGTCGGCCCAAGTGGATCAGGAAAGACAACATTACTCAACCTCATCGGAACCTTGGACCGAGCAAGCGAAGGAGAGATTAAAATCCTTGGGAAAGAACTCGGTCAACTCAGCACAAAAGAAGCTGCGGAAATGAGAATGAAAGTTTTGGGATTTATTTTTCAAACCCATAATTTGCTTCCAATCTATACGGTGTACGAAAACGTGGAATTGCCGTTACTTTTACTGAAATGGCAAGCTTCCGATCGCCACAAAGCGGTGATGAAAACCCTGGACTGGGTAGGTTTGACTGATAAAGTTAAAAGCAGGCCTCCTCAGCTTTCCGGTGGACAATGCCAGCGAGCAGCCATTGCAAGAGTAATGGTTAAAGGTCCAGGTATCGTATTGGCAGATGAACCGACTGCCAATTTGGATGCCGAGAACTCTCACAGCGTCCTGCAGACCATGAAACGGCTCAATCAGGAACTTAAAACTACATTTCTATTCTCCACGCATGATGAAAAAGTAATCCGCTATTTGGACCGTAAAATCACTCTGGAAGATGGAAAAATTATCGAAGATGAAATTCAGAATAAATGAATGAAAAGGTGTTGGCATGCTGCTTGTGCGACTGGCGTTCAAAAATACCATGGCTGCAGGAGTGAGAACCTGGCTGAACACATTTATACTTTCTCTGACTTTTGTGTTCATCATCCTCATCAACGGGATACACACCGGGATGTACCTTCAGATAGTTCGTGCTCGCATTGCCGACGAACTGGGAGGTGGTCAATACTGGCATGCTGACTACGATCCATTTGATCCTTTCTCGTTGGAAGAAAGCCATGCTCCTCTTCCTCTGTCTTTGCAAAATTCTGAAAAAACCGTACCCATACTCGTCGTTCCTGCAACAATTTATCCTCATGGACAAATGCAATCGGTCGTTTTAAAAGGCATCTCGCCTGAACAATCGATCCTGCAATTGCCCACTTCTTCGCTCAAACGTTCAGCGCCAGCCGGGACAATCCCCGTAATGATTGGCATGCGAATGGCGAGAGATTTCCAGCTCTCTGAGGGAGACACGGTGGCGGCACGATGGCGGACTCATGATGGAGCCTTCGATGCCATGGATTTTGCCATCGTCTCTGTTTTCAAATCAGATGTTCAGGCAGTCGATCAAGGTCAATTATGGATCCCCCTGGAAAATTTGCAGCGCATGGTACAGACTCCGAACCATGCGACTTTTATCGTGCTTAGAGATGAACTTCAGATTCTGCCACAAGAAGCTTCCTGGCAATTTCATTCTTTGGAAGACTTACTGGCAGACACCCGTCTTTTGGTCGAATCGAAACGTGCTTCGGCAGTCTGGCTCTATGCCATACTGATGCTGTTGGCCATGCTCGCTATTTTTGACACACAGGCCTTGTCAGTCTTTCGTCGTCATAAAGAACTGGGAACCTTGATGGCATTGGGATTGACGCCTTCCAAAGTAGTGCAATTGATCACACTGGAAGGCTGTTTGCACGGCATTTTGGCAGCAATCCTGGCAACGGTCTATGGAGGTCCTGTCTTTTGGTACCTCGGGGCAGAAGGATATCCGATCCCCGTCGACACCGAGCAGTTCGGATTGGCATTGGGCGAACGCATGGTTCCCGTATTCAGCGTGGGCCTCTTCGCAGGAACGTTTGGAACGGTAATGCTCTTTCTGGCCGTAATCAGCTACTGGCCTGCCAGAAAAATTGCAAAATTGCAGCCCAGTGACGCGTTGCGCGGGAGGTCGTATTGATTTTCTTTTTAACCAAAGGTTTGCTGAGAGACAAATATCGCAGCCTTTTTCCGCTGATTGTTGTGACGGCTGGTGTCGCATTGATTGTTCTTCTTCAGGCGTGGATTGATGGGGCTACGGGAAATATGATCGAAAACACGGCCCGCTTTAAGACAGGACATGTCAGGGTCACTACTCAAGCCTCTGCGAAGCAGTCCCGACATATCCCAATTGACCTCTCCCTGACTGAAGTAGAGCATTGGCTGAGCATCTTGCGAGATCGGCATTCGTCTCTTTACTGGAAAGCACGTACTCGATTTGGCGGTATACTGGACTTTCCCGATGAAAAAGGAGAGACCTCGGCTCAGGGTCCGGTGGTGGGACTGGCTGTTGACCTGTTGTCTTCAGATGGCATGGAACGAAACAACCTCAACTTGAAGAATGCCCTCATAGATGGAAGGTTGCCTAGGAATCCTGGTGAAATTTTAGTCAGTGACCTTTTTTTCAAAAAATTGAATCTCCGCCTCGGCCAGTCCGCGACATTGATCAGCACCGATATGGAAGGCGGCATGGCTGTTCATAATTTCACCGTGGTTGGTTCGATCAATTTCGGGATTCAAGCATTGGACCGCGGGGCAATTCTTACTGATTTAACGGACGTACAGCAGGCACTGAACATGATCGACGCCAGTTCAGAAATTTTAGGATATTTCAAAGGAGGGTTTTATCAAAAAGATGATGCCCTGCACATTGCAAAAACCTTCAACCTGCAATTCCAGAATTTTGAAGATCTGTTTTCTCCGGTAATGAAAACAATGCGGGAACAAGATGAGCTCGGGAAAATGTATGATCTTTACGAAAGCATGACCTTCCTTGTCATCGCGGCCTTTGTTTTCATCATGGCAATTGTTCTATGGAATACCGGATTGATGAGCGGAATGCGCCGATATGGAGAACTGGGAGTACGGATGGCATTGGGTGAATCTCAGGGTAGGATCTACCGCAGTCTCCTGGCAGAATCGTTGATCATCGGCGTTGCCGGCTCTTTTCTGGGGACCCTGCTTGCACTGATCCCTGCCTATTATCTTCAAGTTTATGGAATTGACGTCAGCCAAATGATACAAAGCAATCAGGGAGTTTTGCTTTCCAATGTGATGAGAGCGCAGGTGACGCCGTTAAGTTTCTTCATCGGTTTTATTCCGGGTGTGTTCGCAACATTTTTAGGAGCATTGATCTCAGGATTTGGGATTTATAAACGCCAGACTGCAGAATTGTTTAAGGAGCTCGAAACATGAAATTTTTTTTTCTTAGCATGATTGGAATTGCACTACACAGCATGGCCTGGACTGCTCCTCTTCTTTCCGCACCTGAAATTTTGTTCAAAATTGACCAAAACCTTACGTCAGCAAATTTGCTCTCGGTCAGTTCCTTCACCATACACGGCTCCCGCAGCACCCGGACAATAAAAGCAAAAAGCTGGATTCAGGGTGCCCATCGTTCCTTCACTGAATACCTGTCTCCACCTCGGGAAAAAGGAAATAAAATGCTCAAGCTGGACGACAACCTGTGGATTTATTATCCCAATGCGGACCGCGTTATAAAAATTGCCGGACACATGCTGCGTCAGTCGGTGATGGGATCTGATCTTTCCTATGAAGACATGATGGAGAACAACAAGCTTCATGAGGCCTATCAAGCGACCATTCAGAAAACAGACACTTTTCTGGATCGCCCCTGCTGGGTAATGAGCCTTCAGGCGAAACAACCCGATCAAGCATACTCAACTCGAAAAGTGTGGGTTGATCAGGAGCGTTTTATCACCCTCAAGCAGGAATTGTTTGCAAAAAGCGGGAAATTATTGAAGCGTGTTGAGATGCGGGAAGTCTTTCTGGTAAAGGATCGCTGGTATCCCAAACGGCTTTTGTTTAAAGATATCTTAAAAAAAGGAGAAGGGACTGAAGTGCTCATCCATACTATCGAATTTGACGTGGACATCCCTCCTTCTCGATTCTCCAAAGCCTCTCTGCGGCGATAATCAACAATAATCTCTACTTTCAGATGGATCCCTGATTATCAAAAGGACGGTCAAAAATATCTTCCTGAGGATCATGCTGCAGCTAAAATGTTATTTCTATTTCAAATTGTAGTAATTTGTCTAATCCCGAATGTCTTCCTAATAATCACATTCCGGTCGCGGGACCTTTAAGTTTTCCGGCAAAAAATAAAAGGAATTCCAGTACTGAATCGTAATTTTGCTTTCCTTTTCAAAGGAGATTCGGGAAACACTGCAGTTGTGACTTTGAAAGGCTGTCCCTTCACCAGCAGTCAAATTGCAAAGCTTACACATTAAAATGCTCATGAATCCGCCATGAGTCACCATACCTATGAGGGAACTCTCATCGGCCCGCCCCAGAAGATTCTGCAGAACTTTTTCTACTCGCTCAAAGGTATCTTCTATACTTTCTGCTTCTTTGTTCCACCAGCCGTGGTCATCCAGTTCATTGGGCAGAATATGGCCTGGAAAACGATTGTTGATCTCATTACGGTTCATTCCAGGATAGGCGACCTTTTTCGTTTGGTCTGAATTCAAAGTATAAAGGCCGCCAATTTCATGAATATCAATCCACACTTCAGCTTCAATTTCTCCAGCTGCAGCAATGGGTTGGACCGTCTGAAGAGCTCGTGTCATGGCGCTGGTGTAGAGTTGATCAAACGGTCTTGTTCTAAGGTCACGTTCCTCTCTCGAAAGATGCAGACCTTCCTGAAGGTATTTGGCCAGATGTTCGCTTTGTGAATGACCATTATTCGTGATTTCAGGATCAGCAAAGCGTTCATCACCACTTTTTCTTATGTTGTTTTTAGACTCTGCATGACGAATTAGAAATAGTTCCAAATTTTGTTCTCAAAAAAGGATTAGAACAGGAAGCGGCCTGCCACTCAAACAATGAAAAGTAATGCTGAGAAACAACGAAATTCAGACGATACGGTTTCGCAGATATTCTAAGGAGTATTTGATCAGCTGTTTTTTAGCGCACTCAAACCAAATCCCCCTGAAATCATGCGTGCGATGATGCTGCCGCTGATAATAATAAACGTAAGAAGAAGTGTGACTGCCCCTGCATGTTGTGCCATGTCCTGTTCGTTGTAGTTGAACAGCAAACCCGTCAAAACCATATTGGATGGCGAAATGAGCAGAATAATAAGCGAAAGCTCTCGCATCGCGGTGATAAAAGTCAAAAGCATTCCTGAAACTAATCCACTGAATGACAAAGGAATGACGATTCGTACCATCCGTTTGAACCATCCAATGCCCTGCACTCTTGCTGTTTCTTCTATCGAATTATCAATCTGCAGCATCGCCGCTATGCCGGTACGGGAGGTGAACGGCAGGTTTTTAACTATAGTAATCAGTACCAGGATGGTGAAGGTTCCGTACAATGCGGGAACAGGACCCCACGACGTGGAAAACATTCCAATATAAATAGCACCAAAAGCAATTGAAGGGAAAATATAGGGTGCAAAGGCGATTCCTTCCAGCCATTTTGATAAATGGGTTCCCCTGCCGCGTACCACCGCATATCCCACCAAAAGCCCAATGATTCCGTTAAAAACAGCCGCAGAAAGCCCGAGTCTTATGCTGTTCCAAAGGGAACTCAGAATATTGTCACTCTGAAATACACCGGGTTCTCCATAGACAACGTCAATACTCCCGTCACCGATCCAGTATTCTAACGTGATATTTGACAGGCTATACTCTCCTGGAACAATGATAAGCGATTCCCACAAAAGAATTACCAACGGTAAAAAAACTGTTGCCGACAAGAACAGTCCTACACCAATTGTAGCGATCCAGCGCCAGGTACCCAAATCGATTTCCCTCGATCGAAAACCTTTTCCTGTGAGTGTGACAAAGCTCTTGCGGACTCCGAGCACCCTGTTGTTGATCCAGATGCAGGTGATTGCTGTTACTATCAAAACCAGGGCAAGCACATAGGCATCCCCATTGTTGCTCGCATTGAGAGAAGCATAAATTTGTGTCGAAAACGTGTAAAAACGGACTGGCAGGCCCAATAGTGCGGGGGTACCAAAAGTCCCAAGAATTCGGATGAAAGTCAGGACAATAGCCGAGCCCAGTGCCGGCAGCAGCAGAGGAACAGTGATCCGCCACATTCTTTGCCGACGATTCATTCCGCAAATAGCGCCGGCATCTTCCAATTCTGAATCGACACTGGCCAAGGCCCCGGACATGAGCAGATATCCATAGGCATAATAGTGAAGCGAAAGGCAGATCACTATCGGAAAAAACCCATAGGAAATCCAGTTCGGCGGCTGAATGCCAAAGAAATAAGTGAACATTCCTTCAGCTCCTCCGATACGATCGTTTTTGAATAGACTCAACCAGGCAAGCGCCAAAACCCAGGAAGGCATCATGTAAGGGACCACTGCCAGGGCTCCAAAAAACCCTTTGAACCGGATATTTGTTCTGACAATCAGCCAGGCAAAAACAGTTCCAATGGAAACACCAATCAATGTCACGCAAATACCAATGGCAATACTATTGAGAAGTGGATTTATTAAAAGTGCTTTGGAAAGCGGACCTGTGAACACACGTTCAAAATGGAAAAGGCTGAATTCTCCAATCTTTGCATCAGGCAGATAGGCGATGTCATAACTCTGAATGCTCAGAGAATCTCTTATGATTTCTAAAAGAGGAGTTAAAACAAGAAAGCTGAGAACAAACAAGCAAATGGCTCCCAGGATTAAATGGGGCCGGTTGACGAGTTTGTAGAGGAAATAAGTCAGGTTTGACCTGGAAAAAATAGGAGATCTTTCTTCAGAAAGAAAAGAGTTTGAAGTCATCTTTCAATTGCATTCAGATGTTAAGATTTCTTTCTGTTTCTTCACTAAAAAAATTCAAACTTTCAGAATCAAATTTGATCCAGAGAGATTCCTCAAGATTCATTCTGATGAATCCAGGCTGCATCAGCGTGATCTCAACCTTTCCGATCTGCACCTGCAAGATTGTATTTGCCCCTGTTGGCTGAATCGATTTCAATTCCACCTTTATCCAGTCTTTCCTGTCTTCATAGGATAAAAGGATACTTTCGGGACGGACAGCAGCGATCACAACTCCAGAATTTGAAGGGAGTTCTTTATTGAATGGAAGTAAAAATTCTTTACAATCCAAATACCTGCGCTCCCCTTTACTGACTAACATCCCTTTGAAGAAGTTAATCCTTGGATCTCCGATGAATTCTGCAACAAACAAACTTTGAGGATGATGATAAATGTCATAAGGAGTCCCTCTTTGTATCATCAGGCCTTTGTTCATGACCACAACAATGTCCGACAAAGTGAGCGCCTCCGTTTGGTCGTGCGTGACATAGACGGTCGTCGCCTCCAGTTCGCGGTGCAGCCGCTTCAATTCTGCGCGCATCTCGGTTCGTAATTTGGCATCCAGGTTGGATAAGGGTTCATCCATCAATAGAATTTCAGACTGGAGAGCAATCAAGCGGGAAACGGCGACACGCTGCTGTTGCCCTCCTGAAAGTTCTGATGGGTAACGCTTGCGATAAGCCTCCATTTGAACCATCTCCAACGATTTTAAGAGACGGGATTCGACCTCGTTGCGGCTTAGCCTTTTTTCTTTGAGAGCCAAAGTAATATTTTGCTCAACAGTCATGTGGGGCCAAAGTGCATAGCTTTGAAAGATAAAGCCCACATTCCGACTCTCCGGGGGAATGATAACCCCCTGCCTGCGCGAAAAAACGACTTTTTCGCCAAAGCGGATTTCTCCTTCATCAGGTTCTTCTAAACCGGCAATGGCGCGAAGCGTTGTCGTCTTTCCGCAACCGGACGGACCGAGTATCGTCAGGAAGTCACCAGGGTTGACTGTCAAATCCAAATTTTGAACAGCCCTTTCTTTTCCATAGGACTTCCTGATACCTGTCAATTCTATTTGTTCCATGGCTTGAAAACCAGGTTACATGCTTGAATGCTGAATCCAGAAGTCACGGATTTTTGCGCCTTCCTTCCACATAAAATCTGCGTCGACATCCCATGCTTTCATTTCATCCCATATTTCACCTCCCATCGGGGAAGGGACATCATTCCTCGGGCTGCGCGTACCCTCATCAAAATAAGGTGCCAAGCCCAGAAGCAGATCCAGGCTTTCACCTTTCGTATATGGTTTGCTAAGTTTAGAGTTCTTATTCAATCCGGGACTTCCGAGGGAAAATGCGGTAAATACCTTCGCTGCATTCGGATGAGGAGCCTGCCGTGCGATAGCGGTGAAGGTGGGATAGAGCAGCTTCGACACGGGATCGAGATCTTTAACTATGGCATTGACAAATCCTTTGCTTTCGTTTCGTGCGATATAAGTCATATTGGTAAAACCAATCAAAGGCTTGTTCTGACCTTTTTTTCCAGAAGCAGCAGCCAATTTGGATCCAGATTTAAAGATGACCAAATCGTTTTTCAACATTCTTGCCCAAAATTCATAACCGGCATCCGGAACTCCCGCCGAAAGCTTTATATCCTCTCCCTTGTAGCGTTTATAGGCAGCAGCCATTTCATCGGGATACTGGATCAAGGTCATCACCGCCATCAAAGTCGATCCTGATGACATTGGATCTTTCATGCCGACGACCCCTTTAAATTTCGGTTCAGTAAATTCCCAAATATTGGTGACAGGAGCACTGCCTGGATATTTCTCGCTATTGTAGAAAAATACTACGGCTTCATTGACTCGCACTAAAAGAGGTTCCCGATAGGCTTCCGGGATGCGGTCTTTAAAATGATGCGGGACATAGTTTACCAGAAGATTTTTATTGAGCATCTCATGAATGACTTGCCCGGAATTACCAGTTGTTACAACATCTGCATTATATATTCCTGCTGCCTGTTCACGCTTTGTTTTTTCAACTGACTTGGTAGATCCCAGATCATGAACCGTTAATTTAATTCCCGGATAAACCTTTGAAAACTGTTTCACTAAACTTTGGATGCGTCCAGAAGAAGAATAAACCACAACCTCTCCTTCTTCTGTGGCCTTTTTGACAATCTCCTCCCAATTTTCCTGAGTCGTGTCATAAGGACCGAGTTTAGCTTGCTTTAACCAGCTATCCATTTCCGGAGGAGGCGATGCAGCGATTGCCAGGCTGAATCCAAAAAAAGCAAGGGAAACAAAAACTGCCAGAAAACGGGATAGTGAACTGAAGTCATTTTTTTTCATTTCATTCTCCATTTTTGATTTTATAAAACTTTTAAATTCAAAGACGCCCAATGACGCTGAATTATTTATTAATGCACTAGCTCAAGCCCTATCAAATGCCGCCGTCAAAGTCGAGAAAAATGCTGTTTTCCAAGTTGCTTTCTCAATCTGCTAAAAATCATTGTTTCAAAATTCCAGATACAAAATCTGAATACAAAATCTGAAGTTTTTGCTAAAAAAAGGACCTTATGCTTTTCAGATTCTGAAAAAAAAATTTAGGTGACCAATGCGCTGCAATGGTTTTGCAGGATCAGTTTCAAGATCGTTAAATTTGCTTTCTTCCCGCTTTTAAAAATTGAGGATGTGAAGAAAGAAACACTGTACAATCCCGGACGTCTGTACTATTCAAAAAGGAACCGTCAAACTCCTGGCATCATTTTTTTCTCATCCATCAATAGTGGAGGAATCCCATGTCCAATTTGACCAGTCGTGAAATCCAGCTTAAAAGCCGCCCGCAGGCATTGCCTTCTGTAGAAAATTTTGAATTTGTTGAAGTCACCGTTGCAGAGCCAAAAGCAGGAGAGGTTCTAGTTAAAAATATTTACATGTCAGTGGATCCCTATATGCGGGGCAGGATGAGATCTGCCAGGAGTTATGCTGCCCCATTCGAAATCGGGGAGACTCTGTACGGTGGCTGCGTAGGACAAATCATCAAATCAAAATCCGATGATTTCAAAGAAGGAGATTATGTCACGACCATGCATGGATGGCGGGAATATTCAGTCAGCCCCACCAAAGGTATGAACAAAGTCAATCCTGATTTGGCTCCCCTTTCCGCTTTTTTGGGAACTCTGGGAATGCCGGGAATGACTGCTTATGTCGGTTTAAATAATATCGGGAAGCCCCAGGCAGGAGAAACTCTTTTTGTTTCGGCAGCCTCGGGAGCAGTCGGTGCCGTCGCCTCCCAGATCGGGAAAATCATGGGATGCCGTGTCATCGGCAGTGCTGGTTCAGACGAAAAAGTAGCATGGCTCAAAGAAGTGGCAGGAGTGGATGCGGCTTTCAATTATAAAAAAGTCGGAAACCTGGAAGACGCTATGGCAGAGGCATGTCCCCAGGGAATTGATGTATATTTTGAAAATGTTGGAGGAGCCCACCTGGAGGCTGCTTTGAATTTAATGAACCGCTTTGGACGTATTCCTTTCTGCGGAATGATTGCCGGCTACAACGACAAGATTCCAGGCCCGACGAATTTGGCCCTGGTCATCGGAAAATGCCTTATAATTCAAGGATTCATCGTCTCCAATCATGCTGACATGGCCCCTCAATTTCTCAAAGAGGTCGGTTCATGGGTCAAAGAAGGAAAAATCAAATCAAAAGAAACCATTGTCGAAGGGATTGAAAATGCACCCGCTGCGTTCATCGGGCTTTTCAGCGGCGACAATTTTGGCAAAATGATCGTCAAACTGGCGGATCAAAACTAGGGTACAGTTTTTTCAAAGAAACAAAAATCTTCAGGACAAAAAGGGCAACCGTTTTTTAAAGAAGCCAGACTGCCCGAACCTGAGCAAACGCCGACTCTAGGTTTGAACCAGCCGGTAGTGCTCCACCGTTGGAAATGGATCGTAAAAATGATGGAGCAATGCCTTCCATTCCTGATATTCCGATGATCCCCGGAATCCTTCTGTATGATCCTCCAGTGATTCCCAATTGACCAGAAGAATATATCGGTTTTCTTTTTCCACACACTTCTGCAATTGATGAGACTCGTATCCTTTCATTGAGGCAATAATCGTTTGAGCTTTTTGAAAGGCCTGTTCGAATTGTTCCGACTGCCCTCCCTTCACATCCAATACAGCAACTTCTAAAATCATTCCTTTCTCCGCTCATTTCAAAGTGCAAATATATAAAAAGGGCTAAAAGTAGCACAACAAACAGTCATTGAAAAGGAGAGTTCCACGCATCAAAGGGAATTTGTTTTTGACCTCTTGCAAAAGATAAAATAGAATCATTTCCAAATGGATATTTGGATCAATTTTCGCATGAATGATGGGACCATGTCCGTCTACCATCACCCCTTCCATTGAGGAAAAATATGAAAATTGCAGTATTATTCGGCGGAACCAGCACCGAACGGGATGTTTCGATTGCCAGTGCTGCTCAGATTGTTGCCGCTTTAAGAAAATCAGATCATCTCGTAACAGCAGTGGACACCGCAAAGGGGATACTTTCTCTCGCGGAAGAAGAACAGATCCTCCGAACCGACGTTTCTGCAGACCCACCGAGCGACGAAGAATTGGCCGCATGTCAGGCAGACAACTACTTTGTCAAAAATTTGGCAAAACTCCAGGAATTCGATGTCATCTTCTTCGCTCTTCATGGTGGAACCGGGGAAGATGGAACCATTCAGGCCGCCCTGGATCTGCTTGGTGTTCCTTATACAGGAACCGGCCATATGGCAAGTTCCATTGCCATGGATAAAGATATTGCCAAACGTCTCTTCATTCGGAATGAGATTCCCACTGCCAAATGGCTGATGGCTCCGGTTTCCCATGAAGAGGTGGAAAATGTAATGAAATATCCGGTAGTGGTCAAACCCAATAATCAAGGCTCCACTATTGGGCTGACCATCGTCAAACATCCCCAGGGACTGGAGACTGCGATTGAAACAGCATACCACTTCAGTGATGAAGTCATGATTGAACAGTACATTCCCGGACGTGAACTGACCGTCGGCATCTTGAATGACCGTCCTCTTGCTGTTGGTGAGATTTTCCCGAAAGGCGATCATTTTGATTACGAAAGCAAGTATCAAAAAGGTGGCGCAGAAGAAATTTTTCCTGCGAATCTGGGGGAGGATGAGAAAAAAAGAATACAGGAACTGGCATTGAATGCCCACCGGGCCTTAAAACTTAAGGGATACAGCCGAGTTGATTTCAGAATGGATCCTGACGGAGAATTTTGGTGTCTGGAAGCCAATACCTTACCGGGCATGACCAGCAGCAGCCTTCTTCCCCAGTCAGCCAAAGCAGAGGGAATCGCTTTTCCCGAATTGTGCGATCAAATCTGCCAACTCGCACTTCAGCAAGCTCACAGAAACACCATTTCTCCAGCATAACCGGCAATGGTCCTGGTTTTATTCCCGGGCCTTTGTCTGCACTTTTGATCAAGGCCGTTCTGAGTGTATTCGTCCAACAATGCTTCTATTCCAATTGACATGAGCTGGGCAAATGCCTAAATTGAAGTTCCCTAAATTTCTCGATTTCGAATCTCATCAGGAGAACTATGAGACCCAAACGAATTTTTCTTGTCCGGCACGCTCAATCTGAGGGAAACGTCAATTTTCATCTTTATGAAACCCTGTCCGACCCTAAAATCCCGCTGACCACAGTCGGAGAACAACAGGCTTTGGCAACTGGAGAGGAGTTAAAAAAAATTGTCGGGCACGAAACCGTTCAGTTTTATGTCTCTCCTTACCGCCGCACCAGAGAAACCAGCGAGTTTTTAATACGAGGCATGGAACTCAAGGAAAATCAGTATATTCGCTACGAGGATCCCAGACTCAGAGAACAGGACTGGGGAAATTTCCGCAGTGTGGAAGCGCTCGAACCAATCCAGAAAGAACGTTATGAATACAGCCCTTTTTTTTATCGTTTCCCCAACGGAGAGTCAGGAGCAGATGTATTCGACCGAGTCTCTACGTTTTTGGAGACGCTTTATCGGGGCTTTGAAAAACCTTATTACCCGGAAAATGTGATCATCGTTTCACATGGTTTGGCTATTCGTCTTTTTTTCATGCGCTGGTACCACTGGAGCGTCGAAGAATTTGAATCATTGGCCAACCCGCAAAATGCACAGTGGCTGCTCATGGAATTGGCTGACAACAACAAATATATCCTCACAACTCCACTTGAACAGTATTCAGAGACCGACGAAGATATTTAAGACTCGAGCAAAGAAGTCTTCTGGCCCTGAATTGCAGCAAAACAAACCGGCTTCAATTATGATAGATTTTTCCTCACCGGAAATTATTTTTTTACCAGAGCGGAAGGGTACTCGAGGCAGCACGATCAATCCTGTTGAATTGGCAGTTTATGCAGCAGGATCGGGCCCGGCAGTGGTTTTGTGTCACGGGTTTCCAGAAATTGCCTTTTCCTGGCGTCACCAAATTTCGGCACTGGTGGATGCAGGGTTTCAAGTCATTGTTCCAGACTTGCGTGGCTTTGGAGACAGTGATGCCCCAGAAGCTGCAAACGAATATTCATTGGAGCACCTCACTGCAGATCTTGTTGCGATTCTCGATCAATATGGGATTAAAAAGGCGGTATTTGCCGGTCATGATTGGGGTGGATTTGTCGTCTGGTGCATGCCTGTCGCCTATCCTGAGCGCACAGCAGGGGTGATTGGCGTGAACACTCCATACATTTCTTTTCCAACAACAGCGATGCTGCGGAGCGTCTTCAACAATGATGACGACCTTTATATTTTGTGGTTTCAAAAAGAAGGCGTTGCAGAAAAAGTCCTGGATCAACAGGCAGATTTGGTATTTGAAAAAATCATGCGGGGCGGCATCAAATACAAGGGATCTGGAATGCTGGACCCCAAAGGTCCTCGAAAAGCAAATCCCTTTATTGATTTGGCAACAAGGAAGGCCAGTGGACCCATATTTTTGACAGAAGAAGAAAAGAGACATTTTGTAAAAATCTTTCAAAATTCGGGTTTTCGAGGAGGGATCAATTGGTATCGCAACATTGATAGAAACAATGAGCTTTTTCCTGAAATTGGAAAAAAGCAATTGAATTTGCCTTGTCTGATGATCACCGCGGAATGGGATTTTGCTTTGCCGCCGGCACTGGCGAAAAAAATGCCCCTGCTTTGTTCAGACTTGAAAACTGAAATGCTTAAGGAATGTGGGCACTGGACTCAACAGGAAAAACCGGAAGTTTTCAACCGGATTATGATCAGTTGGCTTCAAAAACGGTTTCTCTAGCTGTTAATGCGTTCATCCGCATTGCCGGATGGCCGTCTGCGCCCATTTTCCTCACCCTGTCACAGACCTCAGAATTTTCCACAATGCCTGGCAGCTCATCCCATTCTGAATCAGGCCGAGAGAGTCGGTCATTGCCAAACTCGACACCCCAAGTGCCCGAAATCAGGCATTGAAAAAGTATCGGGAACTTAGTATTCTTCATGAAATTCCAACTCCTGCTGAAAGGCCTTCCTCAAAAAAGTAAATTCCCGGGAGGGGTACGTCTTTGCTCAACTTTTCGGCAATGCACAAAGGAAGAGCAGCAAAACCCGCAAAACAAGGAGAAATCCTATGGCTCATGTCAGATATATTGAAAAAACCAGAGATTACTATATTTCCCAAGGATATGAAAAGCCCTACCAATGGGCCCATTTTGATGATGTCCCCTTCACTCCATTAAAAAAGCCATTGTCAGAATCGTGTGTCACTTTGATTTCAACCAGTGAAATCGGAATCAGAAATGATCCGGAAACTGGAAAAAACTCCGCAGATGAAGGACAAATCGGCAGCGTCTATTCGATTCCAAGGGATACTCCAAGCGATCAGCTTTATGCGAGAACTCATAGCTATGACAAATTTGCAACTCACCTTGACGACGTCAATACTTATTTTCCAGTAACGCGGCTTTTGGAAGCGTCAAATGCCGGCAGGCTTGGCGCAATCGCTCCTCGTTTACACGGCGTCTTCAATGCTTACAGCCAACGTAAAACGCGAGAAACGGATGCCCCGGAACTTTTGAAGCGTTGCCTCGAAGACGGGGTGGATGTTGCCGTTTTGGTCCCTGTCTGACCTGTCTGTCACCAGACCGTGAGTCTGGTTGCCCGCCATCTTGAAGAAAATGGAATTTCAACCGTTGTAATAGGGGCTGCACGCGATATCGTCGAACACTGCGGTGTATCAAGAATGCTGTTCGTTGATTTTCCGCTGGGTAATCCCTGCGGAGAACCTTACGATACCGAAATGCAGCAGCAGATTCTGGAGATGAGTTTAACTTTGCTGGAAACCGCTTCGGCTCCTCAAACTACTGTGGAAGCAGGATTGACTTGGAGTATGGGAGAAGCATGGAAGGAAACCGTTTTTACTGAAGAACAACCTTGGCTTTCGGGAGAAGGCTACGACAAATGGATTAAAAAGAAAGAGCTGTACAAAAAACTCAGAGCGGAAGGAAAGATATGAGCATACCCAGCGAAGTGATTGTTTATTCCACCCCGCTTTGTGCCCCCTGCGAACAATTAAAACGCTATCTGAAGGCGATGGGAATTTCCTTCATGGTCAAAGATTTGCTGATGGATGAAGAAGCTGCAGAATTGCTGGAGAGCAAAAACATTCACTCTGCTCCGGCTCTTCAGGTAAACGGTGAGCTTTACGCGGGAGAACAGTTGGCTCCTGAAAATATTGATGCGCTTTTCGGCTTGCAGGACAATTGAATGTTCAGTGCTTTTCACGGCCCCGGAGCCCTCACCTGAGATCGATGCTGTCGCAGACCTGAGACAGGATAGGATGGAAAGTGATGGTTTTTTCCAATTTTTTCAGGACATGTAAAGAATTCCCGCTGGATCCCGACCCAAATAGTTGAGCGTACTGGACTTGTAAAACCGAGTTAAACTCTGAAAAATAGCTTTCCGGACATCCGTTCAAAGTGGCTAAGGCGTTCAAATAGCCTCCCGACCCTTGAGAAATTTCTTCCGCAATCTTTTGAAAATTCTTCACAAAAAAAAGTTCCTTTTGCAGAAGCGCCAAATCAACGTGCCGGCAATCCGGAGTCCCGCTTATATCGGAAGAATAGTCTGTTGTTGAAGAACTGCTGGAAAAATACCATAGTGCCCCATAAGGGAGCAGGTCAAACAGCTTTTCCATCGGACAGTGACCCTGGGCCTCTTCTGGAGAGGATATACTAAGAAGCAGAGCAAACACCAACAGCAACACTGAAGAAATTTTTACAGGCATCCTGTTTCCTGCTCATTCAATTCATTGAAAAAGTCACCAATGATCCAGTTTACAGAGAATTGGAAATCTTACAAGTCGGTCTTCTTTCAGCAAATTGCCGCCGGGACACAGGTCTAAAACTGGTATGTGCAATTGAAAAAAATTCGCGATTTCTTTCTTGGTGGCGTTTAAAAAAATTGTTTCCAGAAAATTTGAAGTCAATTCAATACTTGACCCCTA
>JADGAV010000001.1:0-254147 GCA_015231825.1 SAR324 cluster bacterium | reverse complement strand
TGAAGTCAATTCAATACTTGACCCCTAAATGTGAAATGTGGAAACTTGCTTTGAATCGATTTTATTTATTCTTCAGGAAGGAGGCTAATTTCTGGTCTTCCTGCAGGATATGATGGGTAAACCAGTTGACAAGTCCGTCACGAATGCGCAGTACCAGGTGGAGGCTTTCCACTTTATGGTCGTACTTTTTTTCTTTGAGCAGATTCAATTCATTGACGAATTGCGTATGACAGGCTTTGTGTTGCTTATAAAAGGGATAATCTGATTCCTGCATCAATTCTTCTTCTGCATGAAAATGAGTGGTAGTATAGGCTTCAAGAAACCGAATCACTTCCACAATAATACGTTTCCCTAAATCCTGCCGAATTGCATCCAGAAGCTGATTGAGGCGATTGAACAATTCCCGATGTTGCTGGTCAATGAGATCCACTTCTGTTGTGAGATCATCATTCCATTTCACCTTTTGCAGCATCTCTTCGAAGCCGGAATAGGAACCGTCCTTCAGCACTGATTCACAGCGGTCTAAATAGATTCTCGCAACCTGATCCGAAGGATGCATTCGTGAATACATTTGAAACAGGGTTTTCGACTCCGGTATCTGGTGGAAGTGGAAATAGGAGACAGCATCTTCAAAGAGAATCAGATTGTTAAATTTACTCTCCCGCAGTTCCATCGGGTCGGCAGTAAAAACTTCGTATACCGAAGCATTCCGGGACCTTGTTTTCAGGCAAACCCGATCTACAAAACGAATACAGGAAAAATTGTCCTGGAAGTTTTGGTTTATCTCAGCATCACTGATCAACAGAGGTACTCCAAAGAGTTTGGATTTTTCTTCAATCAGAGAAAGCAGTTCCGCAACATTTTGGGCAACTTCTGCCGATTCCTGGATTTCCTCGTGACCGTCATCTCCCGTCAACGTGATCATCGAATAGGGCGTTTTCGAGTTTGGCTGAATATACCGGAATCCCTCCATCTCTCCCATTTTGCTGATGGAGGAACTCAGAACAATGAGCTGGGGTTGATATTTTTGGATTGAATCTTCCCCATTCCCTTCCGTTTCAACGACAAATACCTCATACCCTTCTTTGAAGAGCGTTTGCCGAAAGGCATCTTTTTCAGTAGGATTTTCATCAAGTACTGCTGTTTTGCTCATTTCGAAGTCCTTTTTGAACCGTAGAAACTGCGGTGATTCTCCAACACGACATTCTAGCATGCTATCGGGGTGTTATGTCTATCCGCAATTATACGTAGGCAAATGGTACTTTGTTGAGAGTCAGGCAACAAGAAATTTGCCCGAATGGCAGGTGAATATCTCAAAGTCTCTTGCGTTCTCAGCCAACTTTATTTTTCTGCTGACTATTCTGCAAAACCCGCTTAACGGATTGGCTGAAATGCTTGATTTCAAGAGGTTTTGAGAGGCGTTTATGTATACCGTGCTCTTTGTCTTTTTGCTCACTTTGTTCGACCTGATATCCGGTGATCAGGATGATGGGAAGATCTGCCCTGATCTGATGGATTGCTTTGGCCAGTTCCAGGCCGTTCATTTGGGGCATGGTCTGGTCTGTAATGACAAGGTCAAAGGATTCGGATTGATTTTGGAAGAGATCCAGTGCTTCCAAACTGCCAAAAGCAGTGACAACCTCATACCCGCAGTGCTCCAGAATTCGTTTTTCCAATTTGACCAGGGCGATTTCATCGTCAACAATCAGGATCCGTCCCTCTCCGGTGATATCTAATTCTTCCTCCGTCTCCTCTGTTTCAGCTTTAAGATCAATGATCGGCAAATAGACTTCAAAGGTGGTTCCTTTGCCCGCTTCACTGAAAAATGTGATGCTTCCCCCATGGTTTTTTACAATCCCGTGAACGACCGAAAGTCCCAGGCCAGTGCCTTTGTCTACCGATTTGGTGGTGAAAAACGGATCAAAGATTTTTGATTGATTTTCCGCAGCAATTCCATCTCCTGAATCACGAACCGTCAACTTGACATAATCCCCTTTTTTAAGAGAATGCTGCAATGCAAAGGTGGAATGTATGGTTTCTTTTTCCAGCACTATTTCCAGGAGTCCTCCTGCTGTTTCCATCGCATGAGCAGCATTGGTACAAAGATTGACAAAGACCTGGTGAATTTGAGTTGGATCGGCCAGCAAAGGCATTTCTTCATCAACAATGTGATGTTTGATTTCGATCGTTGTCGGAATGGAAGATCTTAATAATTTCAATGCTTCCTTGACAATAGGCGCCAATTCGATTTGTTGAAATTCACTTTCTTCCTGTCGACTGAAAGAGAGGATTTGCCGAATCAGTTTTTTGGCACGGTTCCCTGCCTGAATGGCTTCTTCCAAATCTTCAACGATGGGGTCTTCTTTCGGCAATTCATCTTTTGCCATTGACATATAACCGAGCATGGTAAAAAGGATATTATTGAAATCATGAGCGATCCCCCCTGCCAGGGTGCCGATGGCCTCCATCTTTTGGGATTGCCGCAACTGCTTCTCCAATTCCAATTCATGCGTTACATTTTTCTTGACTCCAACAAAGTTGACAATCTTTCCTGATTCATCGCGGATGGGTGAGATCGTCAATACTTCTTCGATCAGATCTCCGCTTTTTGTTTTATTCGTTAGCTGTCCGCTCCAGACTTTTCCTTTTCTGATCGTCTCCCACATTTCGTTATAAAACGCTCTATCCTGTATCCCGCTGCTCAGAATACGAGGATTTTTTCCAAGCACTTCACTCCGTGAATAACCTGATGTTTTTTCAAAGGCAGGATTGGCATATTCTATTGTGCCCGACGTATCAGTAATGACGACCGCTTCTGCGGTTTGTTCAATCGCAGTCATCAGCCGCACCCGTTCGGCATCCTTTTGCTTGCGTTCCGAATTGTCCCGGATATGGCCTACAAAAATTTTTTGCTTGTTTTCAATAAATTCGTCAAAAGTTATTTCCAGGTAGATAATTTTCCCGCTTTTGTGAAGACCCGATTGTTCCACTCCATTCCAGGAAATGTTGGCTTTTCCCGACTCGAGGTAACGTTTGAATCCGTTTTGATGCGCTTCCCGGAAATCTTCTGGAATCAGAATCGACAAATTCTGTCCCACCAACTCGCTTTTTGAATAGCCGAAGATTTTTTCAATCTCATGGTTGACATACAATATCGTGCATTCTGCATCAATGGTAAGGATGCCATCCAGCGCGTTTTTCATGATCAGGCGATAGTATAGATCTTTTTCCTTTAGCGCAGACTCTGCTTTTTGACGTGCACGATTATTCTCTTTTGTTTTGCGGATATGACTCAGAGCCTTTTTTAAAGTGATGGTCAAATCTTCAAAATCGAGCGGTTTGACCAGGAAGTCAAAAGCGTTGAGGTTCATTGCTGCACGAATATTCTCCATATCACTGTAAGCCGTGATTATAATGGTTTGGAGTGGACGCGGCAGTTCATTGATTTTTTCAAGAAGCGTCAGGCCATCCATGCGGGGCATGTTGAGATCAGAAAGCACCAGTTCGATATCGTCATCTTCCTTCAGTTTTTCCAATGCCTCAACCCCATCTCTCGCAAATATAAACACCAACTCTTCTTCAAGGAGCTTGGGGTGCCTAGCGCGAACCAGCAATTCCATGTCTTTTTCATCATCAACAAACAAAACTTTAAAAGCCATTTCTGTTTCTTTTTTGGAATTTGGAGCCGCAGAATTCTTGAATTCAGAACAAACAGTAACTTACGACTAATTCTTTTGCAGGGTCAATCTATTTCTTAATTTACAGGGAGCAATCCGTGAAATTCCGAGAAGGGTACTGCAGAGACCGGGAAGAGAATATTTGGATTCGAAGACGAGTCTTGGGGCAATTAAATCTCAAGCTTTCATCCGCCAGCGGTCAAGCACTTCCTGCAGGGTTTTTTCCTGGACCAGGGACATCACGAGAAATTTTAATCCTGTCTGCCAGGAAGACGGTTCCTCAGAAGAACCGGGAACCAGCCAAACTACCTGACAGATTATTTCTTGAAAGATCTGCTCCAGCTTTTTTGAATAGCTCCCTTGATCCAATTCGAATCCAATGGTTACAATATCACCTACGTTAACAGGGTTGCCCAATCCCAGTTTCACGCCCCCGATGTTGATATCGTCTAAAGTTCCGAGCAATCGGCGGTCTTCGGCATGGTGAAAAACCGTTGCTGCAGCGGATAGTTGATATCGTTCATAATTTCTGCGAATTTTGTGATCGACAAGATTGTCTGTTTCCAATATCACCCCGCTCCAGGTAGTTTCAATGGGAGGATATTTCTGAAAATAGCGGCAGCGTTTGACATACTCCAAAGCAATCACATCTTCTGGAAACAAAATCAAACATTGACGGAATGTTTCCCATGCTTCAATAAAATTACGATTTTTGTAGAGTTGAATGCCCTGAGCAAGCAAATCGCGGGTTTTCAGCTTTTTTTCCTTGATTTCGGGAGATGAGGCATCAAATACTTCATAAACCGTGATGGGTTCTGATTTTCCCCGTACTTTGACAGTATCAATTTCACGGATAAAATGCTTTTCCTTCGAAATGCCCTGATAGGTATATTCAGAAATTAAAATGCGCGATCGATACTTCTTGGTCAAACCTTCCAATCGTGCAGTGAGGTTGACATGGTCGCCGACCACCGTCGAGTCCAGGCGGCGTTCTGACCCCAGGGCTCCAATGCGGACTGGACCTGTGTTGATTCCCATTCCAACTCGAATAGGAGGGAGACCATTTTTTACTCTTTCCTGATTGAACTGATCAACTGAGTGCTGCATATCGATTGCACTCTGAAGCGCCTTGTCTGCCGAGTTTTCCCGATCAAACAAAGCCATGATGCCGTCACCGATAAACTTATCTATAAACCCTCCGTTTTGTGTGATGCAGGGTTCCATTTGTTGAAGGTAGTTGCTCAAGAAATTAAAAGTTTCCGAAGATGACATTTGTTCTGACATCTGGGTGAAAGAACGAATATCGGTAAATAAAATACTCAGTTCTTCTTCTTCAACGAGTCCTGCTTTTATTCCCTCAATACGATTGATGAATTGCTTTGGCACAAAGAGCTGAAAGGTTTGAGAGACTCGTTCCAGTTCCGAGTAGGAAATCTGTAATTGAAGGTTGCTTTCCTGGAGTTCTTGAGTCCGTTTCTCTACTTTTTGTTCCAGGGTGCTGTTCAATCCTCTGAGTTCGGAGGAATAGCTGATCAGTTCGAAGTTATTTTTCACCAGTCCTTTCAGTTCGAAAAGATTGACAGGCTTTCGCAAAAATGATTTCACTCCGAGCTGGTAGCATTGTTCGGCATCCTCATCGGTGCCGTCTCCCGTGAGAACAATGACGGCAGAAGGGCTTTCAATACCGATATTCATGCCTCGTAAACATTCAAGTCCGCCCATCACCGGCATTCTCAAATCCAAAAGGACCACCTGCGGCTGAATCTCTTCAAAGCGCTCCAGACCCTCTTTTCCATTTTCCGCTAAAAAAACATTGTAGCCTTCTTTCGAAAGTGCCCGCAAAAGCATTTTTCGAATCGAATCATCATCATCAATGACCAGAATTTTTTCCATAGTGACCTGTCAATGACCTACAAGGGATTAGCCGGACTGAGGTGTTTTATCAAAGTAATGCAGTTGCCCGGATCATTCCAGATCACTTCATCCATGAAAGAACGGATCAGAATGAGACCTCTCCCGCTGAGAGCCAATACGCCAATATCATCCAATCCCGGAAGATGGTGATGGTCAAATCCCTTCCCTTCATCTTCAATTTCAAACAGAATCCGTTCTGAGTTGAAGTGAGAGACAATCTTTACTTTTCGCTCTGAAAAAGGGGCTGTACTTTCCCGCTCAGTGACCGTTCTGTTGAACTCTTCCCAGGAGTCCTCTTTCAGGCTTGAATCCACTTCCAGGTTTCCGTGAATGATTGCGTTCGTGATGGCTTCCACTAAACAAAGACGAATATTCTGGAAATATTGTTTTTGCAGATCACAAAACGGTCGGCAGGCCTGGAGCAGCTGGGAAACCACACCTCGGAGATGTTTTATTTCACTGGGCATCAATAGAGTGGTCTGCGTCTGAAGAAACGGCAAAACTTCAATTTTTTCCTGTTTGGTGGCAGACGTGGATTCAAGTTTTTCATAGATTCTCAGCAGATTATTCAGATCAAAAGGCTTGAGCAAAAAGTCGAACGCCCCAAATTTTAACGCTTTAACCGTCACCCCCAATTCAGCATAACCAGTCATCATCACAACAGGAACGTCGTAATCCTTCCGCCGAATTTTTTCCAGCAGTTCCAATCCGTCCATCACCGGCATTTTGATATCGCTCAATACCATATCAAAAGTCTCGGGAGCTTCCGAGAATATTTCCCATCCTTGCTGGCCGTTTTCCGCCATCTCGACCTGGTGTCCTTGCTTGGTGAGAAAATTATCAAGCATCTTGCGAAGCTTCGCTTCATCATCGACAATTAATGTTCGCATGTTGTCCTTCTATTAATTTTCTTGTTTGACAGACCTGATCCTGGAGATCAATTGTGCTTGCCGTCCCTGCATGTCACAAGGATAACAGGTTTTATATTTCGTCACTCAAGAACTTATTCTATTTACCTCTAAAGAAGTAATCAACACATATTTAGGATGTCAGGTCCTCTTTTTTGCAGCTCTTTGACATTTCGCCGCGCAGACAGGTCTAAATTCAACAGAAAAAACAGCATTTTGCCGAACAGGTTCAATTCATTGCATCGCAAAAAAAGCATCGTAATCAAACCATTGCAGCAATAAAAAACGGAAAAATATGGAGAAGAATATCAGGAAAACAAGGAAGAGTGTGTCCCAGCACGGAAAAACAAAAATCAGCTGGGACTGGGGAAGTTTATTGTCTGAATGAGCTCAAATGGCCTCCAGCGCCCTGTTCAATTTTCCCTGAACTTCTTCCGCAAAACCTTTAAGATCATCCCGTTCTGTTACCGCGACCAAAGTCATGGGATCGATGGCACTGATCACTGTTTCTCCCTCGTGAGATCCCTGGCGGACCACCACATTGCAGGGAAGCAGCAGACCGATATCAGTTTCCTCGCTCAAGGCCTTGAAGGCCAGAGGGGGATTGCAGGCTCCCAAGATAATGTAAGGAATAAAATCCTTGTCCATTTTTTTCTTGAAAGTCGCTTTCACATCAATTTCAGTCAAAATTCCAAAGCCTTCCGCTTTCAGAGTTTCTGTCACTTTTTCAATGGCCTCCTGGTAAGAAAGCGTCACCGTTCTCTCCATTCCATACTTCGTGTTTTTGATAGTCATTCTTTTCCTTTCTTGAAGATTAGTTGACCAGCTTCTTGCATGATCATATTGGTCCGTTTCCGGATTGAGACGATCGGACCTGTGGAATTAGAAAATATATTTCATGCGAATAAATACGTTGTCGTCTTCCCGCAACATTCCGAATTCGCTGTCTGCATAGTCTGAATGCCCGCTGAACAGATTTCCTCCGGCAGTGATGTCGAAATGATCATCCAGTCTTTTGTTCACCCAGTACCGCAGATAATCATCCCGATGCTGGGGACGGTGATATACAAAAAATGAGATACGGAGGGTATCCTGCTGCGCAGTCTTCACAAGACGCAAAGTCACTGTATTGCGAACTTCATCTTTCGCTGATTGATCTGGGTGAAGATTGTCTTTATAATTTGTATAGTTCATCATTTTTTCTGACATCCCCTGTCCGCTGAGCGTCAAATTCGCATTGAGCATATACCGATAACCAAACATCATCCGGAGGCTTGAGTTTTCGATCAGGGGATCCTTGCCGTCCTCATCTTCAAAAGACCGATAAAGCCCTGTTTCGAAGAATACAATTCCATCCCCCAGTTGCCCTTCGCTGGAAAAACCATAAACTCCCAGTCGGGGATAGAACGGTTTAAAAAGTCCTTGTTCCGGTAAAAATCTTAAGCCCTTCGGGTTTTTCCAAAATCCGTTGTATCCGTAAATTGCAAGTTCTTGAGAACCCCAACGAGTTTTCAGACGCATGGCGATTTCACCATTCTCGTCTTTATTGTTCTGCTCTTCTGCGGGGGAATTTTTTCCACATGAATCTGAGTTGGACCGTGTTCGTCCCAGGTTGGGATCAAAAACCGAAAAGCGGCAACCAGTTGGCGTCGTGTCCGGATCAAATTCCGGAGTCCAGACTAGATCCCAGCTCCAGGAGCCGAAGTAGGACGTCATTCGCAGCACGTCGGAGGCATCTTTCAAAGATTCTATATCTCGCCCCGTCAGCAAATTGATCCAATTTTTAGGAAACAAGTCATTGATAAAAATCAAATCCCCAACTCCCCAGGTCGAAACTTGCCTGCCGATACTCAGATCCATCCAATCTGCCGGTGAGTATCTCAAACGTGCCTCACGAATGTCAACTTCCATTTGACGGGTAATATCATCTTTGACGAAGTCCAGTTTCAAATCAAATCCGCCTTTTTCTGTATTGCCGGAGGTTTTTAATCGCACGCGCTGATTGGCCAGAAGCCATGTCTCTTTATGATTTTCAGATTCTCCTACTCTTGCTCCCCGTTCCGTTTCGAGAAAGCCGTTGAATACGATCGCATTGCTGTCATTTCCTGAAACTGAAATTTCCTCATCTTCTGCATCAAAAACATTTTCGTCGTCAAAAACATTCTCCTCCGAATTTTCTTCGGCATCCGCAGCAGAGGTTTCTGGCGAACTGCTGTCTGCCATTTCAGAAGCGGCCAACACGGTCCTTCCCTGCCCTTGCCCTGCCAGGAGGAAGACGATTAAAAAAAGGATCATCAAGATGTGGCTCGGTAGAAAAAAAATCCTTCTGTTTCTTTCAAATTGCATGATTTTCCTTTAGTTCAAATATTTCATCGGTGGGTTTTTCAGGGAGCGGTCAGAAAACAAATCTTCAGGAACCCCTAAATTGTAACCTGTTTTTTTCGGATTGAGGAGAATGATGGTCCGGGTATCATCCAGTGGAGATTCCATTACACGCCTCATGATTGTTGGAAATCCGTCAATTTTTTGAATTTGATAAGATTGATATCGTTTATAAACCTTGCCGTCATGGTTGATAAATTCAACGCGAATCGGTGTGTAGGTTTTCTTGTCGATCCAGGACCTGATTTTAGCGATTTTCTCTTCTTTTATTTTTGGGACACTCTCCATCGCAAAGGTTTGATATGTGATGCTTTTATTTTTTTCTTTGACGGTTAGGGCTTCTTCCCCTATTTTTTTATGATGATCTTTGTTGAAATGCCGTCCGGATATATCTTCGTAGGAATAATCGGACCCCATAAAAGGATCCTGCTTCCGGGAACCGGCAATAGGAATCACTTTATCGCTGGCTGGTAGATAGAGCCGGCGATAATCATCTTCATCAACTTTTTTGTGCACTAAAAAAGTGGTTTTTTTAATATCTGCAGGACTTTGAAAATAAATAAAAAACTTTTGCTGTCCCCCTTCTTCCAGATCTATTTTCAGCATCGAAAAAATCTTCTTGAGAGGCTTTTTCGCTCCTTTGGCATAGACCAGCATCGCCATATTGGAGCGTCCGTCATCCCCTGAATAGTAGGAACTCAAATGAGCTTTTTTCATGATCTCATCGGCAGATTCTTCCGCAGCGGCGAAAGAGGGTATCAATAACAAGAATGCAATCAAAATAGAAAATGTGGTTTTCATAATCATCTCCTTCAAAATTTAAATCTTTTTTTAGTAGGGCTCAGGACTTCCTGTTCATCCGCTCTGAAGAGAAATTCCTGAACCAGAAAAGCAATGAAGCATAAGAATTTACCGGCACCCGCAGGATGCCAGTCGTTCAGTTTCCAGCCAGACCCTGAGCCATTTTACTGTTCGTCTGTTCTGAAGTGTTTCGGCCATTTTTTTTCAGCAACCACTGTTCGCCTGCATTTACAATGGCAGGCAGCAGAATCAATGTGCTCACACCGCTTACCAGCATGATTGCAAAGAAAAAAGATCCCACCGTGATATAAGGTACCAGGCCGGCAAAAAAGAGCGGCATGAACCCGATGGAAATCACGAGCACATTTCGCCAGATCGCTCTTGCGGTTCCATCTGAAATTTCTTCGTATGCCTTGGCAAAACTTTGAAATTTTTTGAAGGACTCCCGCAAGCTTTCAATATAATGGATGGCAAAATCAACGGAAAGTCCCAGAGTCAGGCTGGACAAAACCGCGATCGGCATATCGTAGTATTTGCCGACATATCCAATGAATCCATAAATTGCCAAAATTGTCAGCGACAAAGGCAGCATCGAAATGACTCCCCATACCAATGATCGGAACAGGAAAACCATCATCAGAAAAACGATCCCGAAAGAACCGATCAATGCCGAACGCATCCCATTGACCATTTCATCCTGCCAGACACTGTTGATATAGGTCAGCCCTGACCATTCAATTTTTAGATCCACTTTCTCGTTTTCCGGATACAGGGCAGCAGGTGCTTCATTTCCCGGTCGAGCCATAAATTCGCTGAGTTTTGCCTTGAGGAAGGCAATCTGATTATTGTCACCATTTTTCAATTGAATCCACATCTGTGTCTTCCGTCCATCTCGGGTGATGAACTTCCACATATCTTTGCCCTTTTTTAAATCTCCGCTTTCAAAGAGAAACATATATTGGGCAACTTTATCTCGTGAATCAGGCAATGCCGGGTCATTGAGAGCGGTTTTCCCAACCTTTTTAAGAATATCCACGATGGAGGTCACTCCGCCTACAATCGCTTCTCCATCCGAATTTCGCACGCTGAGCAGATAGTTCTGGACTTTTTCCATATAACGAACCATTTCCGCATTTTTCATATCCGCCAATGCTGCTTCCTCATCAGCAGCGTCACTGGCAAATGCATTTTCTTCATCTGAAAACACATTTTCTTCAATTTGCTCCGCAGACGCTTCTGTTTGAGCACCATTTAAAGAAGCAGGAAGCGGGAGTTCAAAAACAAGATTGCTCATATAAGTCCCCGCCAATTTCTCATTCATGACTTGATCTGCCTGGCGCAGAACATGGCCTTCCTTGAACCAGCGAACCGGATTGTCGTTGACAATGATTTTCTGTATGCCAAGTACTGAAACGATCATCAAAACAAGCGCAGTTCCGATAATAGGCATCGGCGCCTTTGCTGCAACTTTTTTAAATCCAACCGTAATTTCCATCACGATCGATTTTTGATCGGTCGACAACTGACCGAACTTCTTCATGGTCTCTTCTGACAAAAGCATCGTATAGGCCGGGATGAACAGCATCGAAAGCGCCCAGGAAAGGAAAACCCCGAATCCCACTGTAATACCAAAGACAATCACCGGAGGAATACCTGTCGAGGCCAACGATACAAAGCCGACGATGGTGGTGATCGAAGTATAAAGCATCGGATTGAAAAGCTCCTTCATGACCGCACGCACAGCCTGTTCTCTATTTCCATATTTGTTATAATTGTGATGGAGTTTGCTCATGATGTGGATGCTGTTCAGCACGGCTATCGGCATTAAAAAAATCGGAATCATGGAACTCATGATATGGATGCTGTTGCCTGAATAAATCAGCGCTCCCATCGCCCAGATGACTGCCATCATGGCCAGCAGCATGGGGGCAACTATCAATTGAAGACTGCGAAAAAAGAAATAGAGCAGTCCAAAAATGACCAATCCGGCAGCTGGTGCATAGACCCCCATCTGAACAAACATTTCATTGCCAAATGTGTTTTCTGCAATCGGTAATCCGGCCAGGTAGAACTCTTCTCCATCGTTCAGATAACGGGAAGCAATTCGCTTCATCTCTTCACCCAGAAAATAGCTGCGGTCCTTCATTCCTTCTTTAAGCGGAATAAAAATTCCGACCAGAGACCCATCTTCAGAAGCCAGTTTTCCTTTCAAAATCGGATTGTCATTGATCGCGGAAAGAATCTTTGCAGCTTCTTCATCTGTTTCGGGAGGTTTGCTCATTAAAGGAGCCACCTTCAATTCTCCTGCTTCATTGCGGACAATGTCATCCACTGTACTGATTGACATGACATCTTCGGTGACCATGATATCCTGCACCTGGTCTGCACGGGGATCCTTTTCTTTTAAAAACTGCAGAATTTGGAGCAGTTCCTTCCCCCATGAAGACTCAGACGGCTGAACTTTAATTTCCACCACCTCCCTGGTGATCTGATGAATTTTACTCAAACCGTCTTTCGTAAACAATGAACGGCCATCCGGATTATTGATGCCCAGTACGACCATGTCATTGACATCAAACTCCTGCTTCATCTGCTTATAAAGAACAATGGCAGGGTTGTCCTGAGGAAGCATTTTAATCGGATCCGTGTCGGTCGTCAGATTTGGAAATGCAGCGAGAAAAAACAGGGTGATCAATCCGGAAAGTAGCATAACTTTTTTCGAGTGCTTGATGGCAAAGTCGATCAATATCTTCTGAATCATGTTGTCTTCCTTTTTCTTTAAATATGTTTTTTTAAAACGTTCGGGAGCAAATATTTTTCTTATTTTTCTCTAAATCCCAACCGTTTCAAAATTAATGACAGCGGGCAAAACCCGGAAAAACCAAATTGAAACAAATTCAATCCAACAAAAATCGGTAAAACCATCCACATTGTGTTGACGAAGACAGTCAGCAGCACACCAATCACAACCAGGGATCCTGCAAATGCATGGACAATATCTAAAACTTTCATCTTATCTCCTCAATGGTTAAATTATATAATATCAGAATATTCAAATTTTCAAATATTATTAGTCAAAAAAATTTAACGGCAATAAACGCGTTTGATCAATTCAAAAAATTCAACTATATCGTCGCTGGCAACTTTATAGATCGAAAAATTTCCTTCCCTGCGCGAGGTCACCAGACCACGATCTTTCAAAAGCGACAAATGTTGAGACAAGGTGGTTTGACGGATCCCTGTGTATTTTTCCAGACTCTGCACAGTAAACTCTCTGCCTGGACTGAGCAGGCATAAAATTTTTAGTCGGTCGCGATGGGCAAACAGTTTTAATGTGCGGACCGCTTTTTCGATATTTTTGCCCTGGTTGGTGAACAAATCATCCAACTCATCTTTGATCGAGAGATCAATCCCTTCTGCTACCATTTTTCCCCTGTCATTTGTAGTGAACAATCAACGTTGGATCTAATATATTTGAATATTCAAATATTGTCAACAACAATTTTACTTTTTTTATTCACTTCTAAAAAAGACTTTTAGTCCCCAGTATCGTTGAACTTTTAAGAGCCGATCTCTCAATTAATAAAGTATGCCCACGTCACTGAGTTCCATCTGCTCAATGGAGGCTTCTGGAACCCGGTCCATTCCATCTTTAAGAATGGCAGCAAGGATTGTGAAAAGTTGTTGAAATAGACTCGAAAAATTTTTATTTGCGCAATATTTCAAATCCAAGCATCGTGACATCGTCATCAAATCCCTCTTGTTCTGAAAATTCCATCCCGAAATCATAGATATTTTCGAGCAATTCATCAATAGGAGTTGAATAGTGCTTCTGCAAAAAGCTCTCAAAATTACCGATTCCCAATCGTTCCTTCTTCGAATTTACCACTTCAAATAACGCATCCGTATAAAGTAAAAATTTATCCCCGGGCATCAGCTGAAATAGAGTTTCTTTGTAATTGGTCACTTGATTGGAAAAAACTCCAATGGGTGGGCCATCGGAATTAAAATTCAAAATTTCTTGAGTTTGCGGTCGAATGACCAATCCAGGGGGTTGGCCGGCGTTGGTATAAAGCAAACTTTGCGTGGCAGGATCAAAGATTGCGTAAAACATCGTTGCAAATGTCCCCAGGGGCAATTTGTTTTCCAAATTTCCATTGGTAAAGTTGATTACCATTTCGGTGGAATCAAGGGCATAGGCGTATTGTTTGAAGCTGTTGGCAACCATAAATGAAATGAGGGCCGCCGAAATTCCATGTCCGGTCACATCACCGATCATCAGGCCCAATTTTTCTTTTTTCAAATTGAAGACATCATAGAAATCTCCTCCCACTTTTTCCATGGGAATATACTTGTGAGCGATAGTAATCTTTGGACGTGACGGGATGGTTTTAGGAAAAAGAAACCTTTGGGTTTCCCTTGCGTGTTCCAGTTCCAAATCCAGTTGTCTTTGCTGATCTTTGATCATCAGATAAGACTTTTCCAATTTCTCCTCCACTTCCTTTCGCTCACTAATATCCCGGACGATGGCGCTAAAAAACACCTCGTCTGCAATTTTCCAGGAAGAAATGGAAATTTCGATGGGAAATATAATATTTCCCTTTTTTAGTCCCTGCAGCTCCACGGTTCTTCCGATCACATGAGAATCTCCTGTTTCCAGATAGCGTTTTATCCCGTTGTGGTAGATTTCCCTTTGCTGCTCAGGCATCAGAATTGTAATGGGTTTACCGAGCACTTCATTTTCTGAATAATTAAAAATTACACGGGCACTTTTGTTCCAATGAGTGATCAAACCATGACTATTGGCAGAAATCACCGCATCGACCGCGGACTGTGCAACAGACCGAAACTTCATTTCTGATTCATGAAGCAGGCGCGCCATCTCTGCCCGTTTCGCAATATTTTTTGTCAAGAGCACCACCACCACAGTAATAACAAATAAAAAACTAAAGGCGATCGTGAACAATACAACCGTGGAATTGAAAACGAGATCCTCGAGCTTCTCCTTGGCCTCCGTGATTTCATAGTAAATTTCAAAAGCTCCTTTGAAGCGGCCTTGATCTAAAATCGGCACATAGGTTTCAACAACATCAACGGTGACTTTTTCCCCTTCAAGTGACAGCGTATCTTTTTCAACAACCTTGGTATAAACGTTTCCTTTTGCAACGATCTCGTGAAAATAATTTTCTTCATTGATTTTTCCAACATCATCCGAATCAGTGGAATAGATTGTTTTCCCCGAATTCAGAAATACTTTCACTTTTACCAACTGAAATTTATTGATTTCTTCTCGAATTTTTCGATCAAGTTCTTCAGGAACTGTGATGGTCTTCATCTCATTTTCTTCGATATTTAAGAAAAATTTCAGATGACTTCCGGTCCGAACCGCTTCTTTTTCAGTATTTTCAATAAGAATTTGAGTAAATGCAGGGTAGGAAAAAAAAAGTGTATAAGCTAAAGGAACAAGGGCCAAACCCAGAGAAATGATGGCCACTCCAATCAAAAAATAGAAATTTCCTGAAAATCTGGTTTTAAGGTTCATAGGAACTTTTTTCTCTCCAGGCGTTAGTCGATCTCTTGTCCAGTCAGCAGGGCCTCATTTCCTGTTTTCTTTATCAAGAAGACTTTGCGTCTATCCGATATTACAGTGAAAGGAATTGTGCAGCAAAATGAAAGTAAATATCAATATATAAGTCAGACCAATCAAATACAATGGCGATCAAGCTGTTCTCCGGTTTTAAAACCAGGTCATCGAGTTTTCAGACGATGCTTATTCCAACTCTGCCAGGGCTTCATCTTTAGACTCAACAATCGAGACCATCTTGTCCAGCATCGTGGTTTGAAAAGTTTTTAAAAGAGTTGGAGAATCAACAATCAGGGAAAGCCTCTGTCCTGAGGCAGACAGATCTTTAAAAGTCCACATGATCGTGGCAATCTCTTTGCTGGCCAACCAGTCTTTATCACTCAAATTGAGGATAAAATTACGATATCCTTCGGATTTTAACTGTATAATTTCCTCCATCCAGGGTCTAACATCTTCTAACGTTTTTGGCAGGATCAGGATGGCATGATCCGAAATTTTTTCCACTTCCATTAATTCAGCATCCACAGCAATTCCTTTCATTACTATTGGGGTTTGATTTTATTCTGGAGTGCTTGATCCAAACCCTCCCACGATTTATCCTGCAAAGAAAGCGTTGATTTGTCTTCTTCCCCTTCACCCAAAGATTCTAAATGGTTCAAAAGTTTTCTTTGAAGCTGTTCAGCATCCTTCCGCTCATTCTTGCTGAGTTCATCGATGGTGAGCAGCAGAGAAACCGTCCGATAGGCCTTCCCCAATAATGCTGCAAACCACTCATTGCCTGCGAAAAAGAAGATGATGTCTCGACAGATCAGGTAGAACTGGTAGATGTTGTTGGCGTACTCAAATAAAATTGGAATGTCCTTTTTCTGCGGCAATGTGCCAAGCTTCTTGGTTCCCCATCCATAAAAATGATGCGCCTGTTTGAACGCCTCTTTGATCTGTTCCCGATTTGCCTTGCTGTAATCTCCCGATTCATAGCGTTTTACAGCAAACCGCATTTCCGAAGAAAAGATCCGGGCTTCCATCAGGTAAGCGAGAGAATTGTATTTATAGTGCTGAATCATTTTCTGAGCCACCTTGTGGGCGGTTGGGTGCAGAATAGGGATTGCTCTCAGTATGTTGACCACTTTCAGTGCCTTAAAGAGCAACAGATTTTCTGTGTTTTTTCTGGCATTGGGGCCTAAATCAGCGGTGTCATCCAAAACAAATGTCGTTCGGATAATCTGTTTGGGATCTGCATTTTGCTCCAGATATTCTTTATAGTTCTGTACAATTTTCTTATTGACATTCAATGCCTGACTCAAAGTCTGCAGCGATTCCTTGTGAGCACTGGTCCCGGATATGAAAGGAGACATTTTTTTCTCAAGCTCCATTTGCTTTTCATGGATCACACGCAATAATTTGCTGAGATAGGCACCATAAGCCCAGATGGTGATTTGCAGTCCGGCAGGTGTGAATTCGCAAAATGAGAGTGCTGTTGCTGCCTGCATCACAAAACTGCGATAAACGTTGAGTGACAGTTCGCGATTGCTTTTTTTGACTTCATATACCAGTCTCAAACGAGAGGCGGAATCTCTCGGGTTTTTCTTGAGAATCCTGACCAATGCATAGACGGGTTTGGACGGATGGTGAATCATCAGTTCTTCCCCGGTGACTTCCATTATGTGATGATCGCTGGAACGCGAAGCAACCAGAGAAGACATCCTTTCCACCAAACCTCTTTCTTTCCAATCCTGAATTCCCTGCTGTCGTCTTTCAAGATCCGATGTCCACAATCGGATCAAGCCCGGAATATTGCCGATGTCTTCAGGCAGTATTTTCCGCTGGCTGAGAAAACCGGTATCTCCCTGACCGAAAATATTTTCATGATAGAAACCTTTCTTAATCTTTTGCCTGTTCTGCGGCTCTTCTTCTTGAGGGACTTCAGATTCTATGACATTTTCGAGAGACGCCAAAAAATCCTTTACCTGTTTTTTCTCAGTCATGCTCTCCCCCTTCATTATCCCCATCCTCCGGCTTTTTTTCTTTCAGCAGCTGATTCACTCCGAGAACTTCATGAATGAAATATTTGACTTTTTGCGGATTTTCCAGAGACTCCAGTCGATAAGGCATCGGAAAGATGTCCACGGTTCCGCTTTCCTCTACATTGAATCCGATCAAAGTCTCGATAATGCTTTCCTGATATCGGTCCAGTTTGACGGACGGAGAAATCAAAAGAATAACGGGAATATGACCCATTGAAGAACTGACCCTTTGTTGAAGGCAACGTACCACGGCGTCAAAGCCGTATATCTCGTAATCAATCAGCAAGATCAAAAATTCCCCTGACTCAAATTCTTCTTTTTCCGGCAGAGGTTCGCGGTAATGCAATCTTTCAATATTGGCCTGAGGAAATGCATTGCGGATTCCTGTTTCGGGAAGTTCCTTGTTTTTTGTGGCTATGCGAACCTTAATTTTGTTCAATATCTGCAGGGCTGACTGTCCGCTGCGCTTTGCCTCCTCAACAATGAAATTTCCCGATTGCAGATGTTCCATGCTTTTCAACTGAGTGATTCCACAACCGAGTGCCAGCAGTTCCAGTTTTTTTAAGTTGTACGCTTCGAGAGGAGCAAATAAATCCTTTTCAGTTGCTTTCCCAGATTTGTCGCTTTCATGATACTCTTCTCCTCGCATTAAAGGAGCCTGCTCCTTGATTTCTGCACGAATTGTCTCAATTTGAAGCTCAAGCTGTTTGGCATGAGAAAGCCGCCTTTTTTTGAGACCGACAATTTTGCTGATTGCTCTGAGATCTTCAGAACTGATCATGACGCGGTACAGATCTTTGAGGCGCAGATTTTCTTCGACCTCCCTTTTCATTTTTGCCCCCTGCCCGGCCATTTCAAGGACTTGGGCAGAAATCAAATCGGAGTTTCCCATATCCAGGAATTCATTGATATTTTTCGCGGAAATTGTAATAGACCGACCGGAGTCACTACCTTTTGACTGATTGCTGTAGAGCAATCGGTCACGAAATTTTGATATTGCTTTTATATCGTTTTTTCGCGGCATTCTTAAACGGAACTTGATCAGTAAATTTCCTTCTCTATCCAGATTCCATGAATTGATCAAAATGACATCAAATCTGGTAAACCCTTCATATTCCAGAAAAAACCGGCGATAGGCGCTTGCGCCGGTTTCTGGAATGCCCTGCCGAAAAGATTGAAAAAGATCAAACAGTTCAAAATTGTTCAAGTAATTCAGCCGGTAGCGGGGAAACTTTTGGCTCACTAAATAATCGATGACGGAAGGACTGAAGTCATCAACAATCAGGTAATACATGAAATTTTTCATTATCTGTTCGAAATTTTTCACCCCTGCAGTCTGCTTGGTCACATCCATCAACAATGCTTCTATCAGCGCAAAATAGCCCTTCTCAAAAGAAATGAGTTTTTGGTTCAAACGTTTAATCTGATCTTCGGCTTCTTTTCTCGCCTGTATTAAACGAAAATACTCCTGGTATTTATTTTGTAAAAAAATTAATTGAGAATCCTCGTTGGTGATTGCAATGTTTTCCTGAAGTTTAAGAAATCGTTCTTCCAGTTTATTCTTGATGTGATAGGAACGATCGGTGGGTTCTATTTCCAGTGAATTCAAATCGCTTTCCAGTTTGAAAATCTTTCCTGAAACTGCTTCGAATTCCTCATCAGTCACTTCCAGGGGGAAATCACATTGAAACAAGATGAAGTAATCAAATTTTTTGAGCATGAATCTGGAAAATTCGTTGGTCCGTTTGACCAATACCGTCTTGAAATGATAGCGCATCAATTGGTAACGGATCTTTTCTGCGTATTCATCATACAATTCAGGATGGATCAGGATCAGCAATTTGATATCGGTCTGAAGAGACTGGAGTCGGTTTGCCCGGTCCTGCATATCCTGGACATAAACCAGGCGGTCCAGTTTATCTCCGGTATGGCGGTTGAAGAAGTAATTCTCAAAAACCTTGGGAGATTCCAATTGCTTTCTGACGAGTTCGGCAAAACTTCCAGGGGGTAATTTTTTAAGATTGTAAGGCCATCTCAAGGATAAATCATCCTTCGCTAAAACAAATCCAGACTGATCGCTGACAGAAACAATGATCGCATCGGGATTGTTTTTGCGGTAGTTTCTTAAAATACCGCAAAGTGAGCGCACCGCCTTGTAACGTTGGGAGGAGGCCACCGTCTCCGGTAACTTTAAATGTACAAAGATGAGGTCACCAAAAATCAGGTTGACGGAGGAGATTTCCCTGGCATTCAGCAGACGAGGCTGAATATTCATTTCTGCCCAGAAATAGGCAGACATTCTTAAAACGTTTTGTATTTGTTTTGAATTTGAACCGGCGATTTTTTCAATCCGATCGGCAATCTCTCCTTCATTGAGAAGATTACCGAAATAGGATTCTTCATGTTCAAAGACCTCGACTTCCACTGACAGATAGGTCAAATAGAAGTCCAGATGCTCCTCTCCTCTATTCCAGGAAGACTCAAACCTTTCCTCAATCGCTTTTTCCAATTTGGGTGTTAAAGGCAGTTCCGGTTGCATTGTTTCTCTCTCATCTTGTTGATCAAGTCAATCGCGCCAACTTCACATGAATGCCTTCTTTGTCGCGCACTGGTTTCTTCTGCAGTCCTAAAATCGTCAGACCGTTTCTGATTTGATGCCCTTCTGCTTTATTTTCTGGGAGAAACAGTTCCGGTTCTTTTTCTGCAATGAATTGAAAAAATTCCAGAAGACTTTTGAACTTTTCTCCTTTACGATTGTGGAGTTCCCTGAGGGTATCCTGCTGTTTTTCGTTGAAGTTCTGAAAGATCTCATTGTTCTTTTCGAAGCGGAGAAATATTCCATAAATCTCTGCCGTGATGGGATAGAGCTCTTTGTACCCGTGCACTGCATCTTTCAAAATACCGGAAATCCAGGAGTTTGACAGGAGATATCGATTTGTAAATCCTTCTGTATCAATTTGAAACTGCAGCCTTTCAGAAGCTTCCCTGTTCTTTTTTTCCAGAGAATCAGGCAGTTTGATTTTTGCCTGATGAGACTGAGCTGTTTCCTGACTGGCACTCTCTTGTCTTTTCCCATTTTTTGCCAAAACGGTCCTGCTCAGACTGCGATTGACTGTTTTTCTGAGCTGGCGGTCATTCTTCTTTTCAAAATGAGACTCAATCAGTTCCGGTTTTCGGACAATTTTCATAAAATAGTCGATCAGCGTCGGTCTGGTGATCAGGGGGCACGAAAAAGTCAGACAGAACAAACCAATAAATTTTCCCCGGTATTTACTATAAATTTGGTAAATTTCCTCAGTTTCCGATTTAAAAAGTTCATCGAGTAACTCCAGTTTTTCAATACCGGAACTGATCAAATTCTTTTGTCCCAAAATATGGATGACTCTCAATAGATTACGGTCAAATTCGATGAAAAGTTTTTCCTGAAGGATTTCATCCTGCCTGGCGCACTCAATCACGAAATTCTTGAACTTGTCAAAAGCCTCTTTATTCAGGGCAGAACTCTTGAGCTGCAGGAGTTCACTCAAAAGTGAATTCTGATCTTCCGGTAAAAGGGAAGACAAATGCTGAATCAACTGAATGGACACCTTGACTTCATAATAGAGTTCGATTTTTCTTTCTTTTAAAAATGAAACGAGAGCGGTTTCTTCAACTGCAGGCCAATCCGTGTTATTGCCGGTCAACACTTTCATTTTCTCTTCAAAAACATGAAAAACTTTTTCTTTGACATCAGGGGAAATCAGATCAAAGTCCCAAAACAACTCTGACTTCTCAACTGTCTGCAACAGCTCGTCCATTGATGTTTTCCCATGGAAGGTTCTGTAAAGTATTGCCGACTTGTTACTGCTGACGAATGATAGCAAGCACTTCCTCACGGGAGGAAAAAATCGGAATCATCTGATCGAGGCTGGTGGTCTCAAAAGTTTTGAATAAAACAGGGGAATCGACAAGCAGGTACAGTTTTCTGCCACTTTCCTCCAGGTGTTTGAATGTCCACATGATCACTCCAAACTCGGAGGAAGGAAGCCAGTCGATGAGGGACAAATCGATCAGATAAAATCGGCAGCCCAGTTTTTCAATCCTGTTCAACTCTTTCTCCCATTGATGAATATCTTCCAGGGCGGGGGGATAAATCACAGCGACCTGGTTTTCATCAAGCATTTCTACGCTCATTGTCAGATCTCCTCATTCGTTGCGTGATGCAGTTCTTTTTTCGGCAGATTTTTTACAATTTTCAGGCTATTTCCTTTTTCATTCCAAATCATTTGATCCACAAAAGAATGGATCAGCAAAAGGCCTCTCCCACTGAGCATCATGGCCGCTGAGTCATCATAATTGGGTAGTTTTGAATAATCAAATCCCTTCCCTTCATCTTCAAATTTCATTTCAAGTTTTTCAGGACTGATCTGGAAACTAAGCGACACCTTTTTTTCGGTATAAGGAAATTCCGTTTCTCGCCGTGACACTAAATCTTGAAAATCCGACAATGATTCTTCTTTGAGAGAGGACGGGATCTCTAAATTTCCATGAACAATCGCATTCGTGAGCGCTTCTGTGACCACAATGCTGATTTCGTTGACACTGATGCCATGTTTCCGATACAAGGGGTGCAGATAATTTCGAATCCAGGAAGTCACTCCATCGACGAGGATCATCTGACTGGGAATGGAAATTCGAACAGGATCCACAAAAGGCAGCACATTAAGAAAATTCTCCTGAAACCTGCGAATCCTTTCCAGTTTTGCAATTGCCAAATACAAATGTTTCATTTTTACAGGTTTGAGCATGAAATCCAGCGCCCCCAGTCTCAATGCTTCAATCGAGATTTCCAGGTCTCCATGACCGGTAATGATAATCACCGGCATATCGACGTCCAGACGGTGGACTTTTTTAAGAAGCTCCAACCCATCCATTACCGGCATTTTGATATCCGTAATGATCAGATCAAACGATTCAGGCGCTTCCGCAAAGATTTGATAGGCCTGCTTACCGTTTTCCGCCTGGGTTACCTGATGGCCATTGTCAGTCAAGCCTTCCGAAATCCCCTGCACCAGAAGAAATTCATCATCCACCAGCATTATTCTCATGACTGTCTCCTATAATTGGAAAACTTATGCGAAAAAGTGTTTTTCCTGGAATTCCCTCTCTTTCTTCCTCACTTTCGCATTCAAGGGTTCCCTGATGATTTTCAATGATTCCATGGGAAATCGATAATCCCAGGCCTGTTCCTTTTCCCACCTCCTTCGTGGTAAAAAAAGGATCAAATATTCTCTCTCGTACCTGCCGGGGGATGCCGGTACCAGTGTCTTCAATTTCTATTTTGACCTGCTCTTCTTCACAGAAGGTACGAACAGACAACTGTTTTATTTTGGTTTTTTTCATAGCATCTCTTGCATTGCTGATAATGTTGGTCAGCACTTGCTCAATCTGAATCGCACTGCAATTTATTTTCGGCAAGTTTTCTCCAAGATTTCTGATCACTTCTATGTCTCTCAAACGAAGCTGTTCATTGATCAAAACAAAGGAGTCTTCAACAATTTTATTGATATCTTCCGCTTTGTATTCTTCATCCCTTGTTTCCCGGCCAAACATTCTCAGATGATTGATGATGCCAGTTGCCCGTTCAACCTGACCGGTTACCACTTCCAACGAAGAGCTTGGGTCCTTGCAATTACCGCTCTTCCAGGAATTGCTCAGGTTTTCTGCGTAGACGTTGATGATATTCAAGGGCTGATTCAGTTCATGAGCAATGCCCGTGGCCAACTCTCCCAGGGATGCGAGTTTGGCCGACTGGATCAGTTGAGCCTGGGTTTCTTTCAGCTTTTTTGAAGTTTTGAGCAGACTGTCATTCAACGATTTCTGCACCGTCAGGCTTTCATGAAGCTCAAGGTTTTTTTTAAAGAGTTCAACATTGGTCTCTTTCAATTTTTTTTCAATTTCCATACGCTGGGTAATGTCATATACAATGCCTTCATAGTGGGTAATAATTCCCTCGGAGTTCCGGCGGATGTATGTTTTATCATCAACCCATTTGATTTCTCCATCTTTTGTGACAATCCGGTAGGGTTTATGAGCAAACCGCTCCAAACTTTCACTCCTGCTGGCGTCGTTGACTTCTTCTGTCACCCTTTCCAGATCGTCCTTGTGCACAACTTCACTGTAGAGAATTTTTCTCTCAGAAAATTCCTGCGCCGAATAGGCAAACAGCTTTCTGACATTTTCAGAGACAAACTCCACGGGCCAATCGGCTTCATTTTTCCAGAGAAAAGCGACCGAAGTACTGCGGTTGATAATATTATAGGCTTCGGACAATGCTTTTTCTACTCGCTCCCGCTCTGTGATTTCGTTTTCGGTGTTTTTTTTGGCCAGTTGAATGGATCGCACAGCTGATGCGATCAAATTGGTCAGTGCCTGAGCGTTTAGGGGTTTCAAGAGATAACCGAAAATGTGCCCCTGATTGACCGCTTTTTCTACGATCGAAATGTCATTGTACCCGGTGATCAATATGAATTTAATATTCAATTTTTCTTTGTGTGCAATTTGTGCGAGCTGATGCCCCTGAATTTCCGGCATTTTATCATCTGAGACAATGATCTGAAATTGGTACTCTCCTGATCTGAGCATGGAAAGTGCTTCTTCTGCCGACCCGGCAGTGGTTACGTGGTAATGGCTTGCAAGCATTTTTGAAATAAAACTCAAAACCGCAGGATCATCATCAACAATCAGTATTTGCAGCCTTTCCAATTTGTTTACATTTCTCATTGGAGTCCCCTCTCTCATGATGAACCTGGAAGCAATATTCGAAAGATTGTCCTTGAAGTTCCTTTTTGCGGATCATTCCCGCTTTCCACTTCAATTTTTCCGCCGTGCTCCTCAATGATGCCATGAGATACGGAAAGACCCAGACCGGAACCTTTGCCGACTTCCTTCGTTGTAAAGAACGGGTCAAAGATTTTACTTTGAATATTTTCAGCAATCCCTGCACCCGTATCTTCAATCTCAATTACCACTGATTTCTCTCGTTTATAGGTCCGGAGTGTCAGTTCTTTTTTAAGAGAGTTTTCCATCGCATCTTTTGCATTGCTCAGCAGGTTTGCCAAGATTTGTTCGATTTGAACAGGTTGACAGTTTACCCGGGGTAAAACACCCGAAAATTCTTTGATAAGCTTGATTTCATTGAGCCGGAATAGTTCGCTGACGAGGAGCAGCGAATCTTCAACAATCAGATTTATATCGGCTAATTTGAAGCTGTTGCTTTGAGTTTCTCTACCAAAAGTCCTTAAATGGTTAGTAATTTTTGCTGCTCTTTCCACTTGTCCCAAAATCGTTTCGAGACAGGGGCGTGGATCTTTTTTGTTCCCTTTACTCCAGGAATCCATCAGGTTGTCCGCAAAGACCTGAATAATATTCAAAGGTTGGTTCAATTCATGGGCGATTCCTGTCGCCATCTCACCGGCAGATGCCAATTTCGCGGATTGAACCAATTGTGCCTGAGTATTTTTCAACTCTTTCGTGCGGAGAAGAACAAGCTCTTCGAGATGATCACGGTGCTTCTTTAATTCTTTTTCACTCTCATGAAGAA
This sequence comes from SAR324 cluster bacterium, assembly GCA_015231825.1. Taxonomy (GTDB): domain Bacteria; phylum SAR324; class SAR324; order SAR324; family NAC60-12; genus JADGAV01. The sequence continues at coordinate 229,275 of JADGAV010000001.1, read as the reverse complement.
CCTCCAGAATCTGTTTATGATCCTTCAGGATCTTCTGCCGTTCTATGGCATATTGAATAGATCGCCACAGCAGGTGCGGATTGATTTCCCCTTTGACAAGATAGTCTTGAGCCCCCTGATGAACTGCTTCGAGGGCGATGGTTTCATCATCCAGTCCGCTCAATGCAACAATGGGAATCTCAACACCCTGGTTTTTTATCGTGGTGAACGTCTCTATTCCCCGGCTGTCCGGTAAATTAAGGTCCAGTAAAATCAATTGAAATTCCTCATTGTCTAATAGGGAAATGGCGTCATCCAGGCACTCCACATGGGCCAATTGAGAAGGAACCTTGCCAATTTCGGAGAGGAATTCCTCAATCAGGCGGGCATCTCCCGGATTGTCTTCCACCAGAAGAATTTTTATGTTTTCAAAATTGATTTGCTGAAATTCAAAGTTTGAGATCATTTTTCTTCGTCCCCTGTCCTATCTGAGATTCTCCTGCAGAATCAATGCGATGGCAATTCCACAACCCTGAACCAAAAATTTTCAATGGAACGGACAATCTCAATAAACCGTTCCAGATCTACCGGCTTGGTAATATAGCAGTTCGCGTGAAGGCTATAGGATTTGAGTACATCCTCATCGGCTTTAGAGGTCGTCAGTATCACAACTGGAATCAGCCTCAGCAGAGAATCCTTCTTTATTTCCTTGAGAACTTCACGACCGTTTTTTTTTGGCAGATTTAAATCCAGAAGAATCAGATTCGGAAGCCTTGCATCGGCATAAATTCCCTTCCTGAAAAGATAGTTCAATGCCTGCACTCCATCCATGACAACATGCAGGGTGTTCACGATCTTGCTTTCCTTCAGTGCTTCTTCAGTGAGACGGATATCTCCGGGGTTGTCCTCAACCAGTAAAATATCAATCGGCTTCCTGTTCGATTTGCTCATCTCCCTCTCCTTGTATCGGGATGGTAAATAAAAAAGTTGATCCTTTTCCTAATTCCGATTCCACCCATATCCGCCCTCCATGCCGTTCTACGATCCTTTGGCAGATGGTCAGACCAATGCCGGTCCCGGAATATTCATTTCTTGTATGCAGACGCTGAAAAATGATAAAAATTCGATCGAAATGTTCCTCAGCGATTCCGATGCCGTTGTCCTGCACGGAAAACAGCCATTCATTGTTTCGCTTTTCTGCTGCCACTTTCACTTCAGGAACCGGATTGCTGTTATACTTGACGGCATTTCCGATCAAATTCTGAAACAAACGTTCCAACTGAGAGCCATCTGCCTTCACAACAGGAAGACCGTGCTGGATAACCTTTGCATTGCTCTCTTCGATTCTGTTCTGTAAATCAATCATCACCTGATTAAAAATTTCGGTACAATCGCATGGAACAAAAGGTTTTCCTCTTGATTCTACCCTGGCATATTCTAAAAGGTCTTCTATCAATTGCTGCATCCGTTTTGCACCATCCACCGCAAAGCCGATAAATTCGCTGGCATCCTGATCCAGCTTGTCCTGATAGCGCCGTTCCAAAAGGCCCATATAGCTCACAACCATCCGCAATGGTTCCTGAAGGTCATGGGAAGCCACATAGGCGAATTGCTGCAATTCCCGATTGGACCGTTCCAACGCCTCCGCTCGTTTTTCCAGTTCCCGATTGAGCTCGTAAACCAATTCCTGCCCCTGTTTGCGCAGATTGATTTCCCGCTTCAGCAGATCATAAGACGCTTTCAGTTTTTCCGTCATTTGATCGAAGGCCGCGGAAAGCTCGCCAATCTCGTTTTTTGAAATGATCCCCATTTTATGGGCAAGATCCCCACTGCCGATCTTCAGGATACCTGATTGGAAAGCATCGAGGGGATGGAGAATCTTCCTTGACGTCATGATCAAACTGGCAAGAATGGCAAGTGTGATCGCAAGCATCAGGATGATTATTCCCAGAGTGAGGTTTTCAAGAACAGCAGAGATTTCCAACTTTTTTCTCCCTCTCAACTGCTCCGCAAAGTTTACGAGAGATTGCGATTTGATCAGTAACTGGCTGATCAGCTGCTCTTCCAGCAGGGCAGACATTGGTGATTTGTAAGGGTTGTTCCGATCCCCATAGTTATAAACCAATACGGAAAAGCTTTTTTGCAGACTCTCAATATTTTCTTTCATCTTTTTCAGCGCATTCAGATCCTCGTTTTTTCGGAACATATTTGTCTGTACCCGTTTCGAAAGCGACTCCAATACAAGTTGCCATTGCTCTTTGGCACGTTTTTCTCGATACAGCAAAAATTCATTGGTGAGAAGATTGAGGTGAAAAACATCGCTCACAATCTGATCCATAATATTTTCTTTCTGATTTGCTGTTTCAATTTGACGAATTCCCCAAAAAAGAACCAAAATCATCAAACACAGCAAAACAATAACGATCAGAATGTTGAGATGCAGGGTTGTTTTAATTTTCATTGGATACTTCTACTGGATCAGTGTGACCGCCTGAGGTTTAACATCCTTTAAAGCATCGGCATAGATGTAGTCAAGAAAGCTGGGAACAGAACTTTGATCCGTCAATTTGTTTTTAATGGCCCATCGTGCCTGCGCTTCTATTCCCGTGAGAAAATATTGACCCAGGGAAAGACTGAGGTCGAGTAACTCCCATTCTTCGGCTAAATCAGGAGAATTATTTTTGAAATATTTCGCGGTGGCACGCATCGCCTCCTTCGGGTCTTTTCTAATCAATTCTTCAGCAGCAGCCAATGCCCGAATTACTTTTTTGATGGTCTCAGGGTTATTTTTAACAAATTCCTGCATTCCAACAATGTTCCAGGTCCAATTGTAAATACTCTCATCCCCAAAGAGGATTCCTTTTTCCCCCAGTTCATATTTAATTTTTCTCAGGTGAGGGTTCCAGGTAGTAACCGCATCCACTTCTCCCTTCATGACAGCATCAAACATCTCTTCAGGTTTCAGAGAAACAGCCACAATTTCATTTTTGGCAATGAGATGATTCAACAGAAAAGTATCGAGAAAAAACTCCCCATTGGTACCCAATGTTATGCCGATTTTTTTCCCTCTGAGGTCATGGATACCCTTGATGCCATGATCTTTTCTTCCGATAAGAGCCAGATTTTTCGTTGTCGTACCAATGGTTGCCAGGGTATAAATTTTCTGTTTGCTCATCACCGCATGCATGATTGGAGTTTCCGCCGTCGTCGCCAGATCGGCTCTTCCTTGCAGAACAGCATTGAGACTGGCTTTCCCCGTTGTATACTTCTGAAGAATTACTTCCAATCCTTCTTTTTCGAAATATCCCTTGACAGAGGCAACATAGACGAGACTGCCAATCATTTGATTTGCCTCTGCAATCGTGACCTTTTCCAGTGTTTCCGCAGAATTCAGAGATTTTTCAAAAACCACCCAGAATCCGATTCCAACGGCAACAACGATTAAAATTAAAATGCTTCTGAAAACTGAAATTTTTTCCATGGTGCACTCTTGGTCAGGAGCTAGAACAATTGTTTCATTATCAACATTTTTGCCGGGTTTCCGTTATATACGATTCCTTTGGAACAAATATTGGCGAGTACCTTTTTACCAATTTTGCCCACTCCATAAAATTCACGAAATTCTGAGTTTTCATCACCAATATGCCGAAACAGGCGTGCTTCTTTTTCATTGACAAATAAGTCTGCCACCGGTTTTCCGATCAGTTCGGATTCATCTCTATAGCCCCAAATGGCAAGAAATGACGGATTCACGCTGACCAGAATCTCATCCTGGATGATGCCGACCCCGTCTGACATGAGGTTGAAAACGATTTGGAAATTATCGTTTTTTTCTTTCAGCGCCTTTTCTGCCTTATTGTGGTCAACAATAAACTGTTGTCTTTCCAACGCGTATCGAATCGAATGCCCCAGCAGGTAACTGTCAAATCGCCCTTTGACTAAATAGTCCTGACTGCCCCGGCGCAAAGCATCCAGAGCCACTTCGTCATCGTCCAGGCCGGTGAGAACAATGATGGGAATTTCCGGTTCATAGCTGTAAATTTTCTGAAAAGTGATCAATCCCTGACTGTCTGGAAGAGAGAGATCGAGTAAGATAATATCGATCGGATCTTTTTTGAGAAACGAGATCCCTTCCGCTAAACTTTCCACCCAATGAAAATTAACCTTTTCCAGCCTTTTGAATTCCAACAGCAGTTCTTTAATCAGGCGGGCATCTCCCGGATTGTCTTCAATCAGCAGTATCTCCAAAATTCCAGATCTATTGTCTTTCTTTTCAGGGAACAAATTTCCCTGGGAAGTGCGAAGAACCTTCGCTAATTTGATTCGATTTGCAGGACGAGGCTGCTTCACTCCGTTTTCCCAAAAATTGATGGTCGTGTGAGTGACTCTCATTTTTTGCGCCAGTTCCCGGATCGTCCACCCTAAATTTTCTCGCTTTTTTCGAATCTTGTTCATTTTTCTATTTATGATTAGTGGATAAATTATTTTCGTATGACGGCCAGAAACAAGGAGACATACGTTTTCTAACTCATGCACACTTGGAGCAGGCGAACCCATTTGCTCCAAGCGTTTGCCCGTTCCCGGCTACATTTTTGGAATAAGCGTTCATTCGCTTCAAATACTGTCCGGCAAACAGGAAAGACGCTAAAAAACCTTTTCATACTCGGCCAGAATATCCTTTTCTTCGCCTTCAAGCGGGTGCGAGAGAATGACGCACTCCAGCCTGATATTGTGAAGCACGTGATAACTGGCCAATGATTTCCGATCCCCTTTCCGTTTGGCAAAAGAGGGGTGAATTTGAGGGCTCGTTATCAGTTTCCTCAAATTGGACACCCCCCTCGAGAGCGCATTTTTTGAGTGCATTTTGTCAATTCCCAACTCTTCACTCAAGAGGCACATCTGCTGAGCGGTTTCGGTATAATCACAAAACAGACTGATATGTTCCTGAGACATTACTTTGACCTTTTTCATGCCGGACAAAAACGCCTTTTCTGCTTTTTGCAACCAGGATTTTGCAGAAATTTTGCTTTTTTGAATGATCTCCTCAGAGATTCCCTGGCCAAGCCTTGCCTGATCCGACGTTTCATTGAGAGGTTTGGTGGAATGCAGGGATTTCTGTCTGGTTTGACATTCTTTAGCGGCATAAAAGTAAATTTTTCCTCGTGCCAGGTCCAATTGATACAATTCCATGTCCAGTCCTCCGACAGTTTTACGAATATTTTCGATCAGATTGAGCAGAGGTTGATGAAGAATTGTGATGCAGGAAAGCGTATGAATACACCAGCCCAGCCTGCCAATATTTATTTTCAGCTGTTCTGAAGCGACTTTTGCTTTTTCTTTGTTGTCCCGGTTTACTTTCATATTGTGAATTGCATTCCTGATATAGTCTCCTGTAACATTGAAAATGGGAGAATGGGTTTCTGAAAATTCGAGTTTAAACTCATTCAATTTTCGCTCGGTTTCCTCAATTGCAGATTCCAGTACAATCTTGTTGGCTCTGACAATATTTATTTTTTTCAGATCTGACCCAACATTTTTCGAAGCGGTATCATTTGAGTTTGAAGAATCTTCTTCCTGCCGCTGTAAAATTATTTCCTTAAAGCATTCAAGCAAAGTCTTCTGAAAATTCAGATAGGCAACAAAGACATTCATGATGGCCAGACTTCCAAAAAATTCTTGAAAAATTACGACAGAAGCCTGTCGAAAAACCTTCCTTGCATAAATAAATTGTCCATTCAACTGTCCGTTCAAATCCAGTTTCTGTGCATTCGACATATTTTTCCAGGTGTTTTCATTGACCGTAACGAGTTCATCTCCATCCAACTGCAGTTTTTTAACGAGTTCTGCACGTTTGACGCTGTCATCCACCGCCTGCTTTAAACTGACGTACTGTTTGTTCAGACCGCTTGTGAATTTGTCTTTTTCAGAAATAATATCTTCGCAGCGTAGCATTGAAATCGCATACCTCTTCGTGTGGTCAAAGATCTGACCGTTTGCCATTTCTTCTGCTCTTTCGAGCAGAGAAATCTTGTGCCGATAGATGCATTCATAAACTCTATTGATTTCCTGATAGATTGGATTTTCCTGGTTTCCCAGGCTGCTTGTCGGAACCGCATCCAAGCTTTCCAGATCGATTGGCTTCTCAAAAATCTGTTTGAATTCATCGCTGCAATTCTGCCCACATTCCTGCACCGCACAAATTTCTTCCTTACGATTTGCTGACATGCTGTCCTCATTCGGGTAGAGTGAAGGAATTACTTTTAAAAGTTAAGCAAAAGTTTTTATAAAAGTTACCAAAAAAATATTTAAAAAGTTACCAAAAGTTTCATTTGATTTTACGTTACATGGACTCATTCATTTCGTCAATCCGCAATTCTACGTAATGTTCAAAAATTCTTGAAATAATTGAAAATCGCCCAGGAGGAGATTCACCCCGACATATTGAATCAGATCGATTTTTCCCAGAAAATCAAAGTGGGAGACACGGTAGGAAGAAACTGATCATTGCTCGTTGACCGAACAGGTAAGCAACCCGTTGCATCTCAGTTTCGCAAGCCTTATTAATTTTGTTTTTCTGCTTCTCAGGATCAACTGAATGAAGGAAGACTGTCCCGGGGCAACTGCTTTGGGTATCGGGAGGTCTATTTTGAGGAACGTGATCAATAAGAGAATCGTTTATTTTACTCTTTCCCTATGAATTGATCGATGTTCTCTGTATTGTGAATGAATAGTTGAGGAAAATATAAATTTCGAAGGGCGTTTCCGGAAAAAGAAAAGGTGAGTTTCGCAATGACAATCCGAGGCTCCGAACTTTTTAAGAGGCAGAACTGCTCCCTCCATTTTTTTAATCTCCCCGGCCCATTGATGTTCACGCCGAACCGGGTCACAGGAATACCAGATTTCTTTTAAAGGCAATTCGCTGCGAAGATAATCGATATGCCAGTGAAGATTTGCAGAAGCTTTTCGGTGGTGTGACACTCTTGACTCGACACCCCCCGGCCCAAAAGCACTTCCGACATAAAGGTAGTATCCCGGCACAAGATCCAACTGGCCGAGTTTACCTATTTGCAGAACATTGTTTCGGACTGATTTCAGGATCAGCAAATAAGTTCCCGGCAGGTTTTCCATTTGTTTTTTAAGAAATTCCGCTTTGGTTCAGGTGGGGTGCATATTGTTTGTCCACTTTCATGATATGGACCTGCAGCCAGTCCTTCAAAAACACCATCACTTCCACCAGATTCACTTCTTCTCCTCCCTTCAACTGGGTTAAAATCGCTCCAACTTCCTTTAACAATTTTTCATGAATCTTTTTGTGGGAATTATAATCAGGATAAGAGGTTTGAACAAAAGACTCCTCTTCCCGAGAGAAATGCTGTGTTGTAAACTCGGCCAATTTTGTGAAGACCGGGATCAATTCCTGTTGACTTTTTTGCGCTTTAATAGCGGTATGAATTTCATTGATATAGGCAAAAATAACTTTGTGATCTTCATTGAACCTTTTCACGCGGACGTCATAAACATCGGAATAGCGGATTAACAACCGCGGTCCCTTTGAAACATCTCTTCGTTGTGCAGGCAGCTGAAATGTTTGCACAATCCTTCCCAAATCGGTTCGCATGGAGGAAAGTTCAAAAGCAATGGCATTGACCAGCACAGACGTTTTCTTAATTTGATCACTTTGATTTTCCATTTCTGCCGTATACATTGAAATATCTGTTGCCAATTGAGTGACTTGAGCAACATTGACATTGACCTCACTCACTTCGCCGGAGGTACTGCTGACCATCAAACTCATTTCCTTGATCCCTCCAGCCGCCTGCTGGATGTTTTGTGCCATGTCCTGTGCAGTGACCGACTGTTCCTCAACCGAGGTTGCAATGGTGCCAATTATTGAATTGACTCGATTGATCACGGTCCCTATTGTTCCAATTTCTGCCACCATATTCTTTGAAGCAGATTGAATCGCTTCAATCTTTTCCCGGATATCATTGACCGAAGAATGTGCCTGGTTGGCGAGCTCCTTCACTTCATTGGCCACCACGGCAAATCCTTTTCCAGCATCGCCGGCATGGGCAGCTTCAATTGTGGCATTCAAGGCTAGCAGTTTAGTTTGTTCAGAAATTTCCTTAATGACCTCAACAACCTGAGTGATTTCCCCGGCAGATTGATTGAGCTGCTCCACTTGCTGAGAGGCGTTGGAAACACTGGAGACTGCTTCATTCGCCACATCCCTTGCTTTTTCTGCATTTTGAGCAATATCGTTTATCGTTACCGCCATTTCTTCAGTTGCAACAGCAAGCGATTGAACATTTTCTGAAGAGGACTGCGAGGTGTCCGAGACAGAACTCATCGTCTTGTCTAAAGTTTTGATGCTGCCGGCTATTTCCTCTATATTCGAAGCCATTTGGCCGGAGGCTTCAGCAACACGGATGGCATCTTGATTCGTTCGGATGGCATGTTTCAGCATTTCGCCTGAATTGCTGCTCAAATCATCAGAAGAGGATTTAAGATCCTCATTATTTTCTGAAAGTTCCTGGATTTTTTCGCTCAGAAACATTTGCAGCTGCTCCAAAACATGAGGAAGGGGAAGGTCTGTGTCTCCCTTAATGTTGAGCTGAGCCGTCAGATTTCCCTGGGCAAGTTCCTCGACAAATTGTTGAACTTTGCGAGAAACCTCTGCAGATTGATTTTGAGGGTCTGTAAATGTGTTTTGCTTCATTGTCAGTTTCCAAAATTTAAAGTCTCAAGAGCGATTTTTCACTGCCTTGAAAAGACAGAATCAGGGCTTTATAAATTTACGAAATTCAGGGCTTCGTTTTTCGTTGAATGCATTGACGCCTTCTTTCGATTCTTCAGTTTGATAGTAAAGGGAAAGCGCCTGCATCCCCAAGCCTCCAATCCCGCGAATGTTTTCGCTGTCTGCATTGAAAGACCGTTTGGCAATTGCTATCGCAGTAGGACTTCGCTGTACGAGCTCTGAACACCAGGCATCCACTTCCGCATCCAGCTGCTCATCGGGAAAAACAGCATTGATCAACCCCATTTCCAGAGCTTCCTGAGCGCTGTAGCGACGGCATAAAAACCAAATTTCGCGCGCTTTTTTCTCACCAACCAGCCGGGAAAGGTATGCGGTTCCGAAACCTGGATCAACAGAGCCCATCTTTGGCCCAACCTGGCCAAAAATCGCACTCTCCGCAGCGAGGGTCAAATCGCAGAGTGTCGCGAGGACATTCCCTCCCCCGATGGCATAACCACGGACTTTGGCAATCACTGGTTTGGGGACATCCCGTATGACAGAGTGCAGTTCTTCAACGGGCATTCCGACGGTTCCCCGGGTTTCACTGTCACCATATTTCCCATCTTTATCCGATTGATCACCTCCGGTACAGAATGCTTTTTCTCCACTGCCCGACAAGACGATCACTCCGATTTCCGGATCCCACCCGGCATCAAGAAAGGCCTGAATTAATTCAACACAGGTTTTAGGGCGAAAGGCATTGTAGACCTTGGGACGATTTATAGTGATCCTGGCAATTCCTTCCTGTTTTTCAAAAATAATGTCTTGATAACTCATCAGTCAATACCTCCCCTGTAAATTGGAATCAAATACTGTTGTAACAGCACGAAAGCAGTTCTCAGCAACTCAAATAAAATGAATTTGAAGTCATCTTGCAACATCAAATTCAATTTGTCCATCCGTAATTGTACGTATAATTACGGATAGAAATCGATTTCTAAAGAAGATACACTTGAAAAACTTATCAATCTGCTTCTGCAGAAAAATTCCCTGGTTTCCAAATAGCGACGTTAAGAGACAATATGGCCACTCAAAATCAAGATGAGCAAAACTCACAGGATCAAGACCATTTGGGGACCAACAAAAAAATTGAGATTGTCGTCTATTTCGTGATCGCGATCTGGATTATTGTACTGGCAGCATTGGCATACTTCACTTTGATAGGATAATGAATAAGCCGATGACCGCCCCTCTCCAGGGGTCGAAGTTGCCTGTCATTTCAGAAGGCGGATCCTCAGTCGAAACTTGAGAAAGACCAATTTTTTTTTAAATCCATTCCCCAAAGCCGGCAAAATACCGGAAAATGCCCGCGCTTCCAGCCCTGAACTCCTTTCAGATCTGATTGTAAATCGTTTCTTCCCCACCAAAAATCAACGGTATATGAATTGCAATCTCTTTTTATATGACTTATATACTTCGACACTCCTCCATGCACTTCATCTCACGATATTAATTTTTCCATATTTGAGTCAACGCAACAGCGAACCGACCGTATTGTGATTTTATATAATCCTGGGTTTTTCCCGGAATTGGAAAATGAATTGTTCCTGTACAATTGGTTTTTAAAACGAGAACCAGATGCATGCCCGGCAGCGTAAAATCTATGAACTGATAAAAGACTCTCGATACTTTAAGACGCTTTCCAACGAAAACTGGAAAAAATTTTTGAGTTTGACTGTCCTAAAACGCTTTAAAGCAGGGGACATTGTTCTTCAGCAAGGCCTGAAAAACCAGGAAGTGTTTTGCATCATCAACGGCTCCGTTTCCGTAGAAGTAGACGATCAATTCATTTATACCCTCGGTCGAAAAGGGGATATATTCGGAGAAATGAGTTTCATCTCGGGAGAGAAAAGCAGTGCTACAATCCGTGTTGTCGAAAATCTGGAAACCCTGGTTCTCTCTCCCGATTCTATCAAGGATATTCAGGACAACAGCTCTCATGAACTCCATCATATATTCTACAAATGGTTTGCTCAAATCCTGGCCAATAAACTTTTTCTCACTTCTCAAAAAGCAAAAAAATACGAAAAAATGAACCAGGAACTGGCACAGGTTAATAATGAGCTAGCCTCAACCAATCAGATCTTGGAGGACGATTTGAAGGTGGCCGCCGAAACTCAACAAACGATCCTCTCCGCAGGGGCAGTAACGGTTCCTTTTCTCGCATCAGCCAAATGCTATATCCCATGGGGAAAAGTTTCGGGCGATATGTACTACCATGCTTTGGACAAAGAAGGAGTGTTTACTTTTTTTCTGGGTGATGCAACCGGGCACGGCATTTCTGCCGCCTTTATCACCATGATGTGCACAATGGGATTGATCGCCATCGACTCGGAAACTCCCACGGATGAAGTCATGAAAAAACTGAATGGTCTTTTAGCGTCCTGCAGTCCACCAGACAAGTTCATGACGGGAATTTTTTTGAGAATTACTGAGAGTGGTTCAATGACCCTGACGAGCGCCGGGCATCCTCCCGTAATCGTCATTCCTGAAGATGGCAGGGAAGCGATCGTCATTGAAGAAGCAGGCATTCCTCTCGGGATGTTTGCTGAAGTACCAGCTCCCTATGACAAAAGGTCCTGCACTTTGAAAGCGGGGGACAAAATTTTTGCCTACACAGACGGTGTTACTGAATTCATTAGTCGGAGTGGTGAGCTCTTCGGCGAAAAAAGACTGGCTCGGTTTTTGGAACAAAACAAAGAATCTGAACTGGAGACAATCTTAGCGGACCTTTTGAGTGAACTCCGCAAATTTTCAGAAGGAAAAGAGCCGGACGATGACGTCACCATTTTTGCATTCCAGATGCTGTCTTAGACTGAACATAAAACAGGTGTTTTTTTATTTTGCTTGAGATTTAATCTGCTCTTCCTATACTCCGACATCCCTTTTCAACCTCGAGTCTCTATAAAAAATTGCTGAAATTTAATAAAAGTACCGTCTTTGCTCTATACGCAATCATGGAACTCAGTCGGGATCCGCAAAAAGTTATCTCCGCCGGACAAATTGCCGGAAAATACAAAATCTCCGAACACCATGTTGCAAAAGTACTGCAGCAGCTTAAACGAATCGGATTGATTCGAAGTATTCGAGGAATTAATGGCGGGTTTCAAATTGCGAAGGCACCTAAAGAAATCACGGTTCTGGACGTTGTAGAAATGTTCGAATCTTCTTCTTCCAATGCACCCAACTTGCTCGAAACAGGAGAAAATTGCTTCGATACAGAATCCTGTGAAATTGAAAATTTATTTAGTGAAATCAATGAATTAGTATATTTTACTCTCAAATCTGTATCATTTGCAACGCTGGTCTCTCCTAAAAAAATTTCATAAGCCGTAAATATTGCTTGACTTTGCAATATTTTAAGCTTAATTCTTAAATCAGGTAAACAAGTACTTATTTACCTGTTTTAATTTAGATGTTTAATTTTTGAAAAGGCAGTGGAGGTGAAGTTGCAATTTACAATCCGGGGAATCACGGCAGACGACAGCCAAAGGATTGTAGAAATTGATGCCTTTTATTCAGACGAGGCAAAACCGGAATACTGGGAAGAGCGGCTCAATATTTTTAAAGATGCCTCTGACCCCAAGAGCCCTACCCGGGGTTTTGCCGTTGTTGCAGACCGGAAAGTAGTTGGCTACATTATCGCGGAAAGCCGTGCCTGGGAATTTGGGTCTCCTCCCTGCGGATGGATTTTTGCAGTGGGCGTCGATCCTCAATACCGGAGATACGGTGTTGCCCTGACCTTATGTCGAGAAGTTTGCAGGGAATTTAAAGCCTCGGGAATTCGGCATGTCCGCACAATGGTACGCCGGGATAATGTTGACATTTTAAGTTTTTTCCGTGCATCCGGATTCCGTGCAGGCCCTTTTATTGAACTGGAGTTGGAGCTTTAACGTTTTTCATTGATACTTGCAAACCCACCTGAAGGAGAGAAGGTAATGGAATCATCAAATTTACTGGAATCTTGGCGAGACAAACCGATGGACGAAATTTTCAGTCTCTGCCGTGAATTGATCGAAGATCCGGATTACCCTACAGTGAATCAGTGGCGAAAAGCCGGAGGAAAAGTCGTAGGACATTTTCAAGTCTACTTTCCAGAAGAAATTGTTCATGCTGCCGGAATGCTCCCGGTTAAAATCTGTGGGGCGCAAGTGCCGGGAATGGAAGCAGAATCCCACTTTGGTTCATACCTCTGTTCAATTATCAAAACCTCTTTGGAACTCGCTCTCACCAAGAAGGTGGAGATGGAAATGTTTGTTACTCATCCAATTTGCGATTCAGCAAGAAATCTCGGCGCGATATGGGGTCGTAATTTTCCTTATAAATGCCAGATTCTTTACTTGCCGCAAAATCCAAATTCCAAGTATTCCGCGACTTATCTGCAGAATGAATACGAACGATTGAAGCTCGACCTGGAATCCATTACAGGAACTCCGATCACTGATGAAGCACTGCGCAATTCAATTTCAGTATACAATGAAGGGCGGGCGCTGATGCGTGAACTTTACGCAATCAAACGGGACACCCCCTGGCTGATTTCTGCAGATCAAGCTTACTGTTTGACGCTTTTAGCAGGATTTATCCCCAGAGAAGAATACAACGAGTTCATGAAAGCGATGTTACCCAGAATCAAAAATGGTACGGGCAAGGAACTCGATAAAATGCGCGTGGTTTTTGAAGGAGGTTTCTGTGAACTTCCTCCGGCCGATCTGATCCAGACCATTGAACGTTCCTGTTACCTGGTGGACGATGACCTCATGATTGGACTGCGCTGGTTTCTTGAAGATGTGTCCACTGAAGGAAATCCCCTGAGCAAGCTTGCTGATGCCTATATTGAAAAGTCAACCTACAGTCCGGTCCAGCATGATTTGAGAAAACCCAAAGAAAAGATGCTGCTCGAGCGCATTAAGGATTCAAGAGCGGCAGCAGTCATCATCACCGCGGCAAAAATGTGCGAACCGGGATTGGAGGAACAAGTTACCTACAGCAAAATGCTGGAGAAGGAAGATATTCCCTATTTTATCAACGAATTTGAGGAGAACCAGACAAGCTTCGACAATCTGGAAACCCAGCTTGAAACATTTGTAGAAAACATTCTTTTTGGTTAGGAGGAACTATGAGTGAAACGATTCAGACCACGCCAGAAGAGCTTGTGGGTCGTGGCAATAAAGAAGGCGCCAATTTATTCAGGCAGTGGTTTCAAGACTTATCCAGTCCTGCAGTCCAGGAAAGCGGAGGGGCCTATGTCTTTGTCATGGGAAGCCTCAATGAAATACTGAAGTCCTTTGACTTTCCGGTTGTATTTCCCGAGATAAATTCTCTTCAAACTGCAGTTCGAAGGGTGGCCCCGGGATTTTTGAATATCGCAGAAGATTATGGCTATTCTCCTGATATTTGCGGCTACGTCAAAGCTGATGTCGCCATGCAGCTGCAGGGAGGGAAACACCCGATGGGAACGATTCCCAAACCGAAAATCGCAGTTTTAACCAATGCCTGCAACACCTATATCAAATGGGCTGAAATCTGGGAAAGGATGTACGATATTCCTATTTTTACTGTTGATATTCCAGGGACCCGCGCAGAAGGAACTCAAACATGGCAGGGAGATCCAGGGTTTGAACTGGACAAAAAATATGTGGTCGAACAGCTCAAGGAATTGATCACCCTCTGTGAAAAAGTCTCCGGGCAGAAGTTTGATATTGATAAACTCCGCGAAGTCCTTGAATTTTCGAACGGAATGGCCCGAGGCTGGAAAACCGTTTTGGAACTCAACAAAAGCCGCCCCGCGCTCTTCAATGCATTGACCGACGGGACCATCTTTCTCGGTATGGCCAACGGATTCCGTGGAACCAAAGTTGGAAGTGACTATTTCACGCGACTGGCCGAAGAGATGGAATTCAAATCCGCCAATGGAATCGGCACGCTCACTGAAGAACAGTTCCGCTTGTTCTTTGTCGGGGTTCCCTGTTATCCGATTTTTCGACGTTTTAATGAATTTTTCACCGATTGGGGAGGCGTCTTCGTCCACTCAACCTACCTTTGGTTTGCTTCCGGAGGCAGTAATCTTGGTTTTGAATACAATTTGGAAGATCCTATCGACAGCCTGGCAGAAGGCTTGCTGATCAGCGTCCGTGACGCGATGGACAGTATGTTTCATCATCAAACGGCAACCGTCGAATTGGCAGATTCCTTTCATATTGACGGTGTCGTATATCATCCGATCAAAAGCTGCCGTACAGTTTCTACCGGATTGGCCGACGGAAGGAGACATCTGATGAAACACAACAAGAACCTGGCCACCCTGTTTCTGGAGTCGGATATGATGGATCAGCGTGTGGTCACCGAAGCGCAAATGAAAAATAGAGTCGATGCCTTCTTTGAAGGGTTAATTTCCAGAAGACAGACAGCTAAAGCATCATAAGCAATCATTTCCTTCAATTATAGACTAAAATAGGAGAAACTATGGCATATGCAGCAGGAGTAGATGTGGGTTCTACCCAGACGAAAGCCGTTGTCATCAACGAAAAAGGAGAAATTGTTGGGCGATCATTAATTGATACGGGTGCCAATGTGATGGCTGCTGCCCAAAATTCATTCAACAAGGCCCTGGATATGGGCAAAATTCCTGATGAAGATGTGGAATATGTTGTCGGAACAGGCTACGGCCGCTACAAAGTGACTTTTGGGAATACTCAAATCACAGAGATCAGCTGCCATGGACGCGGAGCCGTTCATATGTTTCCGGATACGCGAACCGTCATCGATATGGGAGGACAGGACAGCAAAGCGATCCGCGTCAGTCCGGATGGAGAAATTGTTGATTTCTGCATGAACGATAAATGTGCTGCGGGGACCGGACGCTTTCTCGGTGCTGCATCCAGTGCACTGGATATCCCCCTGGATGAGCTCGGCCCCACCGCCCTTGATTCCGACAAACCGGTAAGGATCAGCACCACCTGTACCGTTTTTGCCGAATCAGAAATCCTCGCATGGTTGGGAAAAGGCAAAAAAGTCGAAGATATTTTGTGGGGCGTGCATCTTTCCATTGCTTCCCGGTCCATCGGTTTATTGCGGAGAGTCGGGATTGAGGACCAAATCACATTCACCGGAGGCGTCGCCAGAAATACCGGGATGATCAAATCACTGGAAGAAGGAATGGGGAAAAAAGTGAACGTGAGTGAAGAATCTCATTTTATGGGTGCTCTCGGAGCAGCTTTATTTGCGTTGGATCACATTTTCGCAAGCCGTAAACCTGCCAAGAAGGAGGTCGCATGAAACAGTACACCCTTGGACTCGATGTGGGTTCAACTTACACCAAGGCCGTTATTCTGGATGAGGAATTAAATATTGTCAATCATCAGATGGGACAAACCGGGTCCAAACTGCAGGAATCGGCACAAAAAGTTGCCGAAAAAACGACTTCAGCGGCCGGACTTAAAATGAGCGATATGGCCTACACGATCACCACAGGATACGGGCGTCACCAGGTTTCTTTTCGTGATCTTCAGGTGACCGACCTCACTGCATCAGCGCGCGGGTCAAAGTTCCTCTTTCCCAATACCCGCACGGTGCTCGACATCGGGGGTCAAACGATGAAGGTCAGTAAACTGGATGAAAAAGCCAAGGTCGTGACTTTTCGGCTGAATGACAAGTGTGCTGCCGGCACAGGAGCTTTTTTAGAAAAAACTGTCCGCTATATGGGCTATACCACAGAAGATATCGATTCTCTGCTATCCCTTTCCAAGAATGAAGTGCCCATCTCGGGAGTATGCGCTGTTTTTGCGGAATCAGAAGTGATCAGTCACCTTTCAGAAGGAGTGCCGCCTGAAGATATTATGTACGGTTCGATTTTATCGCTCACACAACGTTCCGTGCAATTGATGAGACGAACCCGTGCGGAACCGGAATATACCCTGATTGGCGGAATCTTGCGCTGGGAAAAAATGGCAAATGTCGTCAAAGAAAGTTTAGACGCCGAAGTCAATGTCCCGCAAGGTGATCTGGCGCAATTTGTGGGAGCATTGGGCTGCGCGATTTTAGGTAAAGATCGTCTGGCAAAACTTGCGCAAAACGAAGCGGCATGAGGTGAGAAAACGCTTTATGACTGAAAACAAGAATAATCCGGCAAAGAGCAATCCATTTCAGGGGACCTTTGTCCCCACCTCTGACTGCCCTGTTTCCGCTGACCCTGCTTTAACTGCAGAAGGCTGGAACTTGAGATTTTATGGCGACCTGAGAATGGCCCAGGAATCGATGGATACTTACCGCGATCTCAATTTCGAAGTCCGTTTGGAACCTGTCAATACAAAAAAAATGACTGCAGATTGCAGTGGTTGCGTCGATTTTTTTACAAACTTCCGCATGGTTTACACAAGAAAAAAACGATAATTTGAACGCTATGGAAATTTTAAACCCCAAAGGGTGGCCGCGTCCCAAAGGATATTCCAATGGGATGCTTGCGCAAGGAAAACTAGTTTTTGTGGCCGGGCAGGTAGGCTGGGATGAAACCGAAACGATTTGCTCTGAAAATTTTGCAGAGCAGGTGGGACAGTCCCTGCGCAATATTGCTGCAGTACTGGCTGAAGCGGGAGCCAAACCGGAGCACATCACCAGGATGACCTGGTTCATCACCAGCAAGGAAGAGTACGGTTCTTCCCTCAAAACGATCGGAACGTATTACAAGGAAATCATCGGACGGCATTTTCCAGCTATGTCCGTGATTGTCGTTGCCGGACTGATTGAAGACGGAGCGAAAGTTGAGATAGAGGCAACAGCGGTGATCCCTCATTGAATTTGAATACCGTACAGAAAGCCGTTTTTAAGCTAGCCGAAGAGCTGCTGCGGTGAAACAATCCGGATCAGCTCTTCAAGCTGCTGACGCTGGTCGGCCCCTTTATAAAAACTCAGAAAGACCCTCGCCTGCGCTGCATCCGCCCCTTTGGCATTAGCTCGTCTGGGAATCACTTCCAGCATCCCTTCTTCGGGAATATAGCCAATCTGGGGTTCAACGCGGTCCCCTGCGACCCCTTCCAAAATCAGCACCGGCGGATCATTCCCAAGAAGAATGGGATGGACGCTGCTGCTCATGCGATAGGGAATTCCCTGGGTTTGGTATTCCAAAGTCGGCCCATCAATGGCAAGTAGCGACAGTTCTGCCTCTGCGACCCTTTGGGCGACTTCTACTGTGAGCGATGGCATATGAAAAAAACCCTCACTGTCAGGAAGAAAACTTTCCGAATCCTGACGCATGATCGCCCCAAAGCCGGTGAGCACAAGCAGGGCATCGTACTGCCGAAGCAGTTCCGCCGGGGGAAGCATTTCTTCAAGCACTTTTTCGCAGTAGCGAATTCCGTTCCATTCCCGGCATTGCCGTGCATCGGGCCATTTTGACAAATCCAGCACACGGGTCAACATCGGCCGATTGATTCCATATTCAGGATTGTTGAGCACATCGTCGAGATCGGCTCCTCCTTCAATAAAATGCAGCGGGACATCGATATGGGTCGTGTTGTGTGCCACCATCGCACGAGGCTTCCCATCCTCCTTCATTCCCATTTCGCCCCTCATATAAACCGGCTGTCCATCCCCTCGTGGGATAACCGGTCGGGTAACAATATTGGCGCCAGGCCCCGGAGTAAAAAAAGTTTCCAGCGAGAGGTCGCATTTGAATAACTCCTGGTTCATGTTGCTCCCAAGCATTGTATATTTCGGAATTCCATCGGATATGGAACGGCTTTTGGTCAAAAAGAATTGTTAAGGATATTTTAGGAAAATTTGATTCGAAAACTCAAGCATTTATTATCAGCGAATTTCTGGAGGGCGCATTCGGCTGGCCTTATAAAGAATAATGAACAGCATCCATGAAGCAGCAGTCCACATCCCCCCTGCAAAGCGAACAAGGAAGTCCAGCTGCCCGACAATGCCCGCTGCCAAAAGAAGGATCGCAGGAACAAAAACCCGCCACTGACGACGAGCGGAAGCGTCTGCGACAATATCTTTCATCAAGGGGACTCTTACTTTTCCCAGCAGCGGGCTGAAACGATGAAGCCAAATCAAAAAAGGAACGATTTTGTAAAGCATTCCATTCGTGACAGACAACGCAAATCCGATCACTAGAAGAACACCCAGAAAGCCGAGTGCAGGCTTGGAATTCCAAATAAATACCAGGCAAATCGGAAGAGAGAAAAACAGATTGAGCAATCCAAACTGCCAGAACCGCAACGTTGTGTCGACTGATTTCCTCCTTCTTTTTCGAAACAAATCGATCAGGGTTATCAGAAACATCCCAAGTCCGACCCCTGCGGGCAAAAAAGCCAGCATCTTCCATTTCGTATCGAGTGCTAAAAAGCTGACAACCGGGTAGAGCAGCAGGCTCAACAATAAGAAATAAATAATCCACCAGGCAGTTCGCACCGGAAACGGGCGGGCTAGATAAAACATCGGAATGACATGAAATCCGACACCAACCACCAAACAAGTGACCCATCCGAGCAACCCCAAAGTCAGATGGATTCCTTTCAAAAGACTCCGATCAAAAGGAACCCTCCACCAGCCTGCAATTTGCCCGATAAGCATTCCTCCCAGGATTATCGTCAGTGCCAATGAAAGAATAGAAATACGCATGGCCAGTACGGTGGGACGGTTGGCTTCCACCCGAAAGAGCGACCAGCTGATCTGAATCACGAAAATGCTTAAAGCCCCCAACAGGACAATAGCGCTGGCAAAGAAACTGGTAGAATGATTATTGATCAACCCTCCTGCAAATCCCAGGATTCCTCCAGCGAGCCCCAAATGCACAAAACGGGAAAGGCTGAGAAATGGAACTTTTCCTCCCACCAGCACCAAAATCATCTGATAGCTGGCCCCGATCATAATCATGGCAAGCCATCCCAGGGTGAGCAAATGAGTGAAAGCAACTGTTTCTAAAAGCCATTCGGAGAGAAATAGCTGCTGTCCCTGATAAAGCATCAAACAACCCGCGAGAGAACCAAATAGAGGGGCAGTTAGAAAGAACCTTATCGGAATGTCTTCAGGAGGTGCTTGATCAAGACTGAGACCGACCGTTTTCATGCCGCTTCCTGCCAGATCAGCAATTGAATCGAACCATCACTTTCTTCTTCAAGGTAATATTGGAGTCCTCTGTCTTCCAGTTTTGGAAAGAGATTGACCGGTTTCTGACGATGCTGCATCAACAAGGCCTCATTAATATTCATTTTTTCAACTGCCGCCAATACCGCAATCATAGGCTCTGGTGCCAGCATTTCACGACAGTCAATCAATGCAATCTGTCGGGTTTTTAAAATTTCATGCTCCATGCTGCCTGCCCTCAAAGGATTTCAATTTTCCAAGGATATCATTCCTATTTTCAGCAAGTTGGGTATCGCTCATCGGGTAGAGCATGTTTTCTTCTTTCATATTGTGCTGCTGAATTAAAATGTTCAAGGTCTCTCCAATTGCAATGACCTCTTCAAAATTTTCTGCATCCAATTCTTGAGACAATTGATCCAGCAGTCCCCTGATTTGCTGATGCTCCGCTCTCATCACCGCTGTTGGTCCTCCCGCCATTCCAGTCACTGCTTCAAAAGCAGGAAACAAGATAATTTCCTCCATTTCAAAATGGTGATTCAAGTGTGCAGCAAAAGAACGAACGAGCTTTGCTCCTGCCTCGTTTCGCCCATCTGCCAGCGCTATTTCAGCATCTTCAAAAAGCTGATCACAAACTGAATGTTCATGACTCATGACTTCCGTGATGCTTTGGCTATTTAAGGTCATTTGTACTCCTTGTGATAAAGATTATGTGCTCATTCACCTTTTAAAGGGTGCCTCAACAACGTGTAAACAATATTTTTAGATTTTTCCTGCTGCTAAGTTTTTTATGCAGGGTTGTACTTTTTTTAAAACCAGTTCCAGGCATTTCGTTATCCTAACAAAATTTTTTTGAAGAATTACTTGTAGCGGATAGAATTTCTAATGTTGGGATAATGAATCATTTTCATTTTGATTCTCATTGATTCGTTTTCAATCCAGATTTTGGAGATTTTTCAATTAACATTGTTAATAAAATAAAATCCTAATATTGTAATTCTTTTCGTCTCGCAGACGCTTTCATGAAGGATCTTCTTTGTGTCCAAAAGTTCCGATTATTCCAACTGAAATTATCTGCAATGAAGAAACAAAAAAAATATTTGCTGCTCTGGAAGACTTGGATCTTTACCCTGCGCGGGGATAAGCAAAATCAAACACTCCCGACATAAAAAGCAAAGTCTTCCAAGAGAACACTCACTTTTGTCAGGAACAATATGACCGGAACTGATCAAAAAACAAGCCCTCGTAAATATGCTTTTTTAAATTTAGGATTTCGCCCTTTTTTTCTTGGGGCTGCAAGTTTCGCATTTTTATCAATCCTTTTATGGATGGGTATCTACATTGGATTCTGTGATCTGCAATTTTCACATTTTGCCCCCGTCACATGGCATGCACACGAGATGATTTTTGGATATTGTATTGCTGTTATTGCAGGGTTTCTTTTAACGGCAGTGAAAAACTGGACCGAAGTACAAACCCTCCATGGCTACCCCCTGCTGGGGCTTTTTTTATGCTGGCTCGCGGCTCGTGTGCTTCCGTTTTTCGGATCATTGGTTCCACTCGAGAGCGTGGCATTCTTTGATATCATGTTTCTTTTTCTACTAATTCTTTCTCTTGCTTTTCCCATCTGCAAATCCGGAAATTGGAGAAATCTCGGGATTGTGGGAATATTGCTTTTACTGCTCGGCAGCAACATCGTATTTTATCTGGGGATCCTCGGGATTCTTCAAACCGGAACGCACGATGGATTGTATTCCGGTTTTTATTTGATTCTGGCCCTGGTGTTCATCATGGGAAGAAGAGTGATCCCCCTTTTTATCGCCCGAGGAGTAGACAGTCCGGTCGAATTGCTTAATTGGAAATGGCTTGATATTTCAATTCTCCCCCTTTTTCTAATATACTGGCTGACCGAGCTGACAGCTCCTTTTTCGAATTTCAGTGCTGGCCTGGCAGGATCACTGTTTTTACTTCATGGAATCCGGCTTGCCGGTTGGCACACTTTAGGAATCTGGAAAAAACCACTGCTCTGGATACTTTTCCTTGGCTACGCAATGATAACACTCGGATTTGCCCTGAAAACCCTCTCTGTTCTCTACGGATTTTCCCCATTTCTGGCAGTCCACGCCTTCGGCTTCGGAGGAATCGGGATGATAAGCTTCGGGATGATGGCACGGGTATCACTGGGTCACACCGGTCGTAATGTCTTTGATCCTCCTCGTTCGCTGTTCCCGATTTTTGCCCTGCTCCTCTTTGCTGCCTTGATTCGAATTATTTTTCCGATGCTGGACCCGACCCTCTATCGGCTATGGATCATCCTCTCTCAACTATTTTGGCTCTCTGCATTTGGCGCTTTTTTGTTCATTTTCTTTCCCATTCTCATCCATCCAAGAATAGACGGAACTTATGGTTGATCAATTTTTTGGTAATAATTTTATTCTTTTGATGGAAGACGTTTCACAAGCTCTTTAATATGGAGTTCAAGAATTGCAATTTCATCATGAACATTATCTTCCATTTCAAATTGATGATATTCGTCCTCATCAGCAGTAAGATCTGAAAGAGAAGTTTGAAGGTTTTCCAGGGGACGATTGACCAGGAAATAAAACACCAGGTAAATTGCAAGCAACGCCAGGGTGAACAGAATCATATTGACGACAAACAAATCTTTAACAAAGAAAAACAGGTTATTTTCTCTCAGTGCATCAAAGGGAACTGAGGCCACTGCTACCCCAAGGACATAACCAATTGGAACAACTTTAGTTTTGTCTTCGCTCAGATGACAGGTTTGACATACTTTTTCGGCTTTTAAAGGAAAGGCGTATTCAAATTTTGTTTGCTTTTTTTGAAAAATCGGCAGACCTTCTCGGAAGACACGTTCATCCCGAAGAGTTTGCGTGTTTTTTTTTGAAACTTCTCCAAATTGATTAGCAATGGCCTGACTTCTCAGAAGCGTTACAGGAATATCAGGGTCAGCGTTGATATTGCCCAGTGCTCGCCGCACAACCTGATGATTCCCATCGGCAGCCTTGACCACGGTGACAATGATTTTGGTGAATGCCTCCATGTTCCGTTTCATATCATGTTCTACAGATTTTTCTAAAAATCGATCGGTTTGCGGAATAAAGTAAAATTTGATTGCCAGGGCCATGCTCAAGACCAGGATCCACAAGAGGAGGATAAACTTCCCTTTGATTGTTTTTAACAAGCTCATCATCTTTCAGCCTCATCCAGTTTTTTGAATGCCGCTGCAATTTCATCAGGTGCCGGACTGCCCCAAAACTGTTGACGAATCGTCCCATTTTGATCAACCACAGCCATCATATCCGAGTGCACAAAAAACTCCCCTTCTTTTTTAAAGTAGAAGGAAAATGCTTTCGCCAATTCTTTGACCTGGCGAATCTCACTGGCCATAAATTGCCATTGAGATCCGGTGCTTTGGAAGCGGAATGCGTATTCTTTTAAGTGTTCAGGAGTATCCCGCTCCGGGTCTATGCTGAAACTTAAAAAGTGCATCCGCTCTCTAACCGTCGCCGGCAACCAGTTTTCCACTTCTTTCATTTTCAAAGTCATCACAGAACAAGCAGTGGGGCATTGGGTATAAATAAACCCAACCAAAGCCGGTTTTCCACGAAAAGATTGCAGTTGTACGCGTTGATTATTCTGTGTGATCCAGGTTTGATCAAATTCGTAAATATTGACTGGTTTTAGCCGAGGAGCCACAACTGGAGTTCCCTCAAACGCGGCCCGGATATCGAAGGAACCGGATGATTGTTGATTTTTCCATTGCCACCACAAAATAAAAGGGGCGGCAACCACTATTCCAATAGCAATGATTCGAATAAAAGCAGCTCGCATCATTCCTTCTCCTTCCCTTCAGTTTCAGAGTTCTGAACATTTGGAGCAAATTTCATCACCAAAAATCCAACAATGAGGCCAATGAAAAAAGATTTCCCATCCAGCTCTGCACGTTGCAGCAGCCCAATATAATCAACGACAAAGGCGATTGTCACAATAGCAATCCAAAAAATCATATATTTGGAAGAAAAATTCATACGAAGACCTTGATTAAAAATTAGCAAAAAGTTCTTTTTGCTCCAAAGTGTCTCTAATAATTTTGGCATAGACAGGACGAATTTCTTCCAAAAAATCAGCCTCTGCCAGAGCCTTTTCCTGTTGATCAGTAGAACGAGCCCAGAAAAGACCGTGATGGAAATGAGAAAGCGGGGCGTTTTTATCCAAAACCAACGCTTTCTGAAAAGATTCAGCAGCCTTTGCCAATGCTCCCAAACGTTCATACACAAGAGCTTGATGGACATATCCGATTGACATGCCCGGTTTCATTTCAATCGCTTTTTGGTACCAGTGCAATGCCTCTTGATCGTTTTGCTCCAAATCGGCAATCACTCCCTTTGAGAAAATCAGTCTCGGGACTTTATAGCGACGTTCGGTTCCCATAATTTCCTGATCCAACTGATGGAGGGCCGATGGTGCTTTTGCTTTGCGTTGAACAATCGCATTTTGAAATTTGAGGGCGGCTTGTCGGCTCTGCGGATCATTGAGGGCGCGCGGTAAGGCTTTCAAAGCATGAAACAAATCACCGGCTTGATCCAAACTTTCTACCACTTGGTAGGGCCATCCCTCCTGCGTGGGCATCGGTGGTTGCTGCCGCACCCATTGTACTGCCAAAACAAAAAGAACTGCGGAACTAAAGAACAAGCCCCATTTCAAATAACTGAAAAGAACTTTCATAAGTCCTCCCTTGAACGTTGTCGAATATAAAATTTGTCCTGTTCCTCATTGAAATCGATGAACACAATTTGATTATCCTGTACGTCAATATCTGTTATAAAGTCGATTCCCTGTTTTCGAGTGGGATCGTTGGAATCCAGCATTTGGACCTGAATCTTGTGGGTTCCGCTTGATATTTTCATTTCATGCGCAACATAGGTCAAACCATCATTACTGAGACCCGCTGGAGCAAATGATTTTTGGAGAGCCATTTTTCCATCCACCATGATTTGCAACCGGATCGGGACACGTTCCCGCGGACAGAGAATCGCCGAAACTAAATTGGAAGAAAGTTCTTGTTCCTGGCCTTTTGCGGAAACATTGTCTTTGCGCGTCATTTGATTCACCCGCGAACGGACTTCATCCGTACTTTCCCTGAGATTTGTCATGTCGCAGGAAACCATATCACTCAGGTGGAAAAAATTTATCTTGAGCATCCCTGTATCCCTCAAAGCTTCAGGCACCTGTTTCCAGGGATCCAGTGTGCCCCAAATATAAAAACAAAGGAATAATCCGAAAACACAGGTCAACACAAGAGCAGATTTCAACGGATTGCTGAAACGGATCGTTTCATATTGCCCTCGTTTATTGGGCAAAAAAGAATCTCCTTGCC
The DNA here is from genome assembly GCA_015231825.1 of SAR324 cluster bacterium. Lineage (GTDB taxonomy): Bacteria > SAR324 > SAR324 > SAR324 > NAC60-12 > JADGAV01. The sequence goes on along the minus strand of JADGAV010000001.1, from coordinate 204,013 downwards.
AGGAATCCAGCAACGTTTTCGCACGGGTAATGAAGCCTTGACTTTCGACCCTGCTGAACGACAAAGCGACAACCGGTTTCACGTCCTCTTTTAAATGAAGTTTGGGGACCCGTTTTCCGTTCAAACGCTGCTGCAGCCATAAATTGCCTTCACGATAATGACAATCATGGGTGCGACACGCCGCTATCAGTATTCCTTCGACTCCTTTTATCAAGGCAGACTTGATAAAGCTGGGTCCCACCATCCCTGCACAGGGGACAGAAAGGATTTTGAGGCGAGGTTCCTCAAGCAGGGATGAGTTTTCAAAATCAAAAATTTTCGGATCCGTGAGACTTTTTTGGCAGAATATCCCCAGGTAGGGGGCTTTTTGTTTGGCCTCTGAGGAGACAAAAAGCAACTCCAATTCCTTTTCATAAGTGTCTGTCCGCAATTTCGTCAGATCCATTGCTCCAAAAGCACAGGCACCAACACAAATGCCACACCCCGCACATCGGCTTTCAATCACCACCGATTCCATTTTGAATTTTTTTTCATCGCTTCGAGATCGCATGTAAATCGCTTCATAAGGACAATCTTTTGCACAAGCTGCACAACCAGTGCAGTTAGGTAAATCACGGACTGCAGAATCTACTTCCAAAGGTTTTCGATACCATGGTGCTCCGGTAAAAAAGAGGAAAAGGGCTAATGTTCCCAGCCAAACTAAATAAGGATTGGAGTTTTCCATGTAAGGTGTCATGAATAAATAAAACCAGTCCAATTCTTCGATTTGAGGAATCTTCATCAGATCCGCTTTTTCCAGGATGCGGACAGGAAACAAGAGGCTGAAAACAATCAAAAACCCAACTGTGGAGAGCATCAGCAATCGCGTCGGAAGAAGACGGGAACGAGAAATCCTGGAGAGATGAATATAAATCAAAAAAATAAAGGCAATGGGAATCAAAATATGGAGTGCCAACAGGATCCACATTATCCAGGTGCTGAGCAAGGACTCCGCAGAAAAGGCCCGTGGTAAATCCTGACCGAATACTTTTAATGCGGCAATCAATTTGGAAGTTTCCACGACAATGAACTGGGAACGTTCATTCCATGCCATGATATGTCCGATCACTCCTTCCAGAATGGTAAAAAACAGCATCACGACTCCGGAAACCCAGGCAATCCAACGATATTTCCGGTATTTTTCCTGCGCAAACACTCGAATCATATGCAAAACAACAAGCAGGATCATCAAGTCAGAAGAATATTGATGAACACTCCTGACCAAACCTCCTAAAAATGCTTCATCATTGACATATTTAACTGATTCGTAAACCGTTTCTACAGAGGGGGAATAGTATATAAACATGTAAATCCCTGTCACCACCAGAATCAGTAAATTGAATATGCTGAGAGTGCCAAGAAAATAGAATGGATTGTGTTTTTCAGGAAACAAACGGTTGAAATGGGATTCAATCGCCAAAAAAACCCGGTGCCAAAGAAGATGCCATCGTTGGTAAAGACTTGGAACAAGTAATTGTTGACGAATCATATTCAAAATTTAGTGATCAATCGGGAAGACGATTATTTTTTTTCGGTGAACCAAAAAATGAAGCAGGCTAGTTTGTAAAAGGAAAAAAAGAAAGCAATCGAAACCGCCGTCATAGCCATCCTGGCGGATATCATTTCCCAGGTACTTCGCAAACGATAATCCCAGACGCTTTCTCCTGGATAGGGTACACTGGCCCCTCCACATAAAGCGGCTAGTCGTTCCCAGTCAATCACTCCTTCACCAGTCAGACGCGTTACGATTTCATCATAGAGGAGGCCATAACTTCTTCCACCCAGCAAAACCATGATGCCAAAGACAAAAAGAGCGATAGCGGTTAGTCGGTTTGGGCGTTTCATTATTTTCTTCTGGTATGATCGATTCTGGTCCAATTTTTTAGCGGTTCCTGCCTACTGGCAGGTGATCCGTGAGCGGCATTCCATTTCTTTTTTAGTTTAATCCCAAAAAGAATTGGAAATAAAAATCGACGACAATCCCCAGGAACAAAGCAGTTAAATAGATCAGAGAAAAGATGAAATTTTTTCGTGAAAGCGCATCGGAAGGATCAACGATATTCAAAAGATTAAAAAATAGAAACAGGAAGCCGCTTATCAAAGCAATTCCCCCAAAGAGCCAACCGGGACTTCCCCAGAATGCCAATCCAGCGGAACAGAAAATAACTGCAATGGTATGGGCAGCAATCCAGCAATTTGTCGGCACAATCCCAACAACTTCCGGAAGCTGGGGTATTCCGGCTTTGCGGTAATCATTTCGTTGATAAACTGCGAAGTTCCAAAAATGAGCCGGGCTCCAAAAATGGAGCATCATCCCAAAAAGACAACTTTCAAGGGTCAATGCTCCACCTCCCACACTGCTGCCAACAAAAACTGCAAATGTACCGCATATTCCGCCAACAGGAACATTCCAAATGCTGCGATGTTTCAACCAGGCGGTGTAAATCACAACATAAGAAAAAGCTCCCAGAAACAAATATACCGCGGATGCGGTTCCTAAAAACTGGTAAGACAAAAAAATCCCGATTCCAGCAAGAGAAATTCCAAACCAAAATGATTGTTGTGGATCCCGAAGCTTACCGGAAGGCAATGGACGATTTTTAGTACGTTCCATAAACTTATCCGATTCGCGCTCCAAATAATGGTTCAGGACAGCTCCCCCTGCAGTTGTTAGTGCAACTGAGAGAACCAAAACCGAAGACATCCAGAAAGGAAATGACAAAAAATTTGGGTGTAAGACGAATCCAATTAACGCTGACAAAGAGATGGAGATGACAATTCTGGGCTTGGTCATGCTGCAACATAGTTTGACTACATTCCACAAGGAACCTTCTTCCGTCTCCCCAACCACTTTAACGTTGGCAGTTATCAAATATTTTGACATATTCCCTCCAAAATTTAGGCTTAGACCGTCACCTTATCTCAAGAACCAGTTTTCACTTAGTGCCAACCAGTTTGTGGTATAGAGGATGATAAACCAGATAAACCAAATAAAAACGAGCACGACTGTCCCTGGTGCATGAAATTTTTCTTTTTCTTTTTTCATAGAATTTCCTCAATTGAAATGTTCCCTGCAGGATGATGGCAACCTGAAGGGACAATGAATGACATCATCAGGCTTGAGCGGGTGCCACCGATGCGGAGTCTTCTCCAATATGTGGAGGGTGATGCAATTCCATGTTGGGGGGAATGCGTTTCCCAAAAAACGCCGTCAATGCGGCAATCAAACAAAAAATCAGCAAACCGGTAAACGCGATGATGGCCCCCAATCCTAAAAGACCAAGCATCGTTGTTGCTGTCGCGCTAAAGGGGACTTGAAAAATGGCAGAAGAAAAAGTGACATCATAGTGTCGTCGAGGAACTCCAAGAATTCCGGCAAAAGACATTCCAGTAGACATAATGCAGATCCCAATGGCAAAAATCCAGGGTTGGTATTTTGCAAAGGATTTTCCAATCAATTCACGACGCATGACCAAAGGTAAAACATAGAAAGTCAGGGCCATAAACGCCAGTGTTGTCCCTCCCACGACAGTCACATGAAAATGTCCAGGAATTCGCAAAGTGTTGTGCGACATAATGTTGATTTGTTCAACCCCCTGCGTAACTCCAGTCACACCACCACCAAAACCAAAAATAACGATGGATAAGGCCATTCCCGCAAAAGCAGGATTGCCCCAAGGTGCCTTTGTCAACCACTCGAACATACCATTTGTAAACCCCTTGGCACGTTGTGCTACTTCAATCGCAGCCGGAATAGAGAAAGCGTGAATCATACTGCCAATTGTCGCGGCATAAAGAATGTAGCTTGTGTTGAAAATGCGGTAAGTTGCACTTAATCCTGGATCGACGAGAAGGTGATGAACCGAAGCCACATTGATCCCTAACAAATACAAGAGAAAGGCTCCCCGGCTAAATTTTTCATTGATGGGGACTGCACCCACGCTTAAAGTTCCAATCAGATACCAGATCGAAACCATTGCGGCTAAGTTAATTTGCTGGGCAGAATGACCAAATCCCCAAAACCCGAGCCGGTACATGGCGGGATTGATTCCGTCAATCAGACCCATTGCCCAAAGCCAGGTAGGAAGATAGGTTGCTGCCCCCATCAACAGAGTAAAGATCGCCAATATCACCGCGATCAGGATCCCGAAGGTGAACAACGGATAACTTCCTTTGTGATAGCCTTCTTTCTTGGCAATGACTAGAGTTGCCATGAAATGAAAACACGCCAGTAGAGTTCCCACCGCAAATAAAATGATTCCTAAATAATAGTGAGGATGTGCTTTGAGAGGAGGATAAGAGGTAAACAAAACATCCGCCTGTCCCATAAAAACCATATAATTCGTGATGAGAGCGCCTACCAGCATCAGACAGAAATTCAACCACCCGAACCAGGGGGCAGGTAAACGACTTCCCAAAACTGCTGTAGACGCAAACAATAATCCCGCCATTTCAAAGAATACAATCCAGAAGACAAGCATATTCAAGCCATGAGCAGTCAGAAAACGATAAAACAAATCAGCAGGCAAAAGATGCACTGCCGGCCAACGGGTAAGCGCGATGAGAATGGCCATAATCCCACCGACAAGTAATGCAACAACAGCAGTGACGGCATTGACGTAAAATAACCGTTCTGCTGGTAAGTGTACCTTCAGTCCTGTTGTGCCACAGGTTCTGAATTCAGAAGCATAATTTGATGCCATAATGGTTACTCCTCTTTATTTTTGACAATGATTTTTCCAATCATCGTGTGGTGTCCAATGGCGCAATACTCATTGCAAATGACATAGAATTCACCGGATTCGCGTGGAACCAAAGTCACTACCAAATCATACCCCGCAAGGATTTGGAAGTTGATGTTTTGTGGTTGCAGGGAAAAACCATGCTGATAGTCCATCGACGACATATGAACCCGATACTCGCGTCCTTCTTCCAATTCAAGAATAGGATAAAATTCCCAAGCTCTCGCTCGTAGATAAACATCTTTGACTCCAAGCGCTGGACGAACCACCGGAATTTTTTTCTCTATTTCGGTCGCTCCAAATTTTTGTTTGACTATTTCCTCACGAACCGTGTTTTCCGAGACAAATTTTTCTGTCAGTTCATTGAATTTCTCTGGTGTGATCTGATAAGATTCATGACTTGGGTTTTGGTGCCCCAGCAAATTGTAAAGCGGCATCATTAATGATAAGACAACCGCGGTTGCGACACATACCCACAGCCAAAGCCTTTCATCCGGCCCCAATGGTTTCCACCAATACTTTTCCGGTACAAAAACACTCATTTCATCCTCCTTCCTTATGAACCAAAGATAGGAAGGCTCATTAAATCGATCAGCCCCCACACAGTATATGAAAGCATCGAAATGCCCACATGAATTGCTAATAGCAGAAAATCATTATCCAGGAGTTTTTGCATTGGATGCACCTCCCGGTCATTCTCTTCAGTCATGGTCTTACTCCTTTTTCAGATTGGAATTGATGAATTTTCATCCATCTTCAATGGCAGTTCTGCCAACAGCACAATGAGCTCAGATAAATGAGCGCCAAATTACTTCAAAATTATAAACATCAAAATCGATTCCCATCAGAGATTAATTCATGGCATTAAGATTATTGCCGGATTAATTGTAATTTTTTCTTTTGTAACTTTTTGAACCATGCCTTTAATGTTGATTGATGATCCCTCTTTCAACATTTGCACATATTGTTCTTCTTGTCCGGTTCGTGGGTAGACAAACAGGTTGATTCCAGCAATTTCTTCTTTGGGTGCAATATCAATCTGGTAATAATCCGGATTTCCCTTCATCTCATAAACATCCAGTACCCATTGAATGATTTTCCCTCTTGCCAAAGTGGCTGTTGGCTTTCCTCCAGCATTTGAAACGGTGTTCTTTGGGTTGAAAGAATGACTTAAATCTTCAAAATTGAATGAATCGACAGGCGCTTTATCAATGTTCTCTAGTATTTTTGTCCTCACTTGCTCTTTTTCTTCCCCCGAGCGAACCATCAGCACAATAATTATAGAGAACATGATTCCTAAAATTGCTTTTAAAAAAAAACTCATCAAAGAACCATACGAAGCATTTTTCAAAGGTGGCACATTCAGTTTAAAAAAGAAGGACTGGACAACTTTTCCATTGTTTTGACCGGAGAAAAAACCCTTTTAGGATAAAGTGATTTAAAAACGACATAGAGAAACACCAATAGTCCGAAAAATGTCACGAGTCCTCCAATTCCCATCAAACTCATACCTAGGATTTTACCGATGTTGTCCAGTCCCTGTCCTGCTCCTGCGACTTTTCTCGCTACACCATGACTTCCAGCCCAAAACAGGCCCGTCACGAAAAAAACGCCCCCTCCCCCACATAGAATCGGCTGCCAAATGATCAATCGGGTTTGATGGAGCACCTTTCCCATCACAGGAATGATCACATAACTGGTTCCCATGAACGCCAGAGTAACCGCTCCAATCACCCCGTGATAATGAGCAGGAATTTTTACATCACTGTTATTAAGTAGAGCACCAATCACTCCCCCATACCCAAAGAGTCCGATTGAAACCAGCAAAGACAATAATAACGGATCTTTCCAGGAAAGCAGGGAACGATGCCGGATACAATGCAGGACAATCGAGCCGCCAATTAATATAGTGCTCACACCCAACCCCCACCGCATCAAGAAAGTAAAGGCGGCAATAAACTTAGGCCCCTGTACATCGAAAATAAAATAAAATAAAGGGGCTGGCAGGGCAAACAGAGTAATTAATGCTAATAGTCCTCGAAGACACCAGGAGGGCAGAGGGATTTCGCCTAAAATCTTGTAATATAATAAAATCCAGCATGAAAGCAGGGCTAAGGTATTCACAAATTGAAGAATATGTCCGCTTCCCCAAAAGACCGTTTCAAAATAAGGAAGGGAGTGTGAGGGTGGGATCTGCACCAGAGCCAATATCAAACAGACCATTGCAATGAGGAAGGTCATTCCTGTCAATTTCATTCCAAATGAAAAATCAGGGTGCAGGGGAAGGGAATCTTCTTTGTTGGCAGCAATAAATGGCAGACTCATGGTCAACATCACGCCAAGGAACACCAGGAACAAAGCGGTAAAAAAGAGAGGATGGTCCAGGACAGGAATGTAATTGGCCATCACCGGGTTTTCTGCTCCAACAAATGGAGCTATTACAATCAATACCATCCCAAGTGTGGAACAGAATGTCCCTGTCCAAGCGATCATTCTCCAGGTCCTGGAGGGCTCTTGAGGGATAATGCGTGAGAGGAGGCAAAGTAAACCACAAAAAGCTGAGAACCAGATTACAATTGCCAAATTCACATGGGTAACCAGTGCAATGTGAAAAAAATCCATGGAAGGCAGCCATTCGTAAATCCCGGGCATTCTTGCAGCCGCCGCAAAAAGAGCATATAAATCTGCAAATATGATAGTTGAAAGAGCCATCGTTAAACCCGTTTTTCCGAGAGTCGCCTGATGGTCATTCATCACTATTTTTTTTTCACTCATTGTATTGATTCCCTGTTCCCAAGATGATATTCCATTTACCCAGGCATTGATAAGACCTGCCGTTAATAGATTTCCTCTTTCAAATTAAATGAGCTGACAGATTGCGAATCCTTTATATGGTTTTATTTTCCCGGTGAATATGATGAATGTCATATTTTTAAATAAAGTTACTATGGAAATGAAGAAGGGAGCATTCTCCCGCCAATCCCTGGATAACTTTTTCATATGTATAAGCAAAAAACCTATCTACGTAAATTTACGGATAGATACATTTTTTCATTCAGGATATGAATAGGGTCATTTGCGGTCAGAAGAACAGCAATTTTCTTTACTAACTCAAAAATGAACTCAGAATTGAGATAAAAAATGGTCAATGTTTTGTTGGATTTCAAGAGTTTGAAAAAATTTCCCAACCATATACTTGACGAACTCAATGAACACGTTGAACTTCAGACATTCGAACGTCGAGATACCGTCTTCCATCAAGGGGACATGCCGAACTATCTTTACGGCGTCGTGCAGGGTCGGATCAAAATGGTACACAGCACAGAGTATGGCAAAGAATTGTTGTTTGCTGTTCATGATCCCGGGCAAATTGTTGCAGAAGCCCCCGCGATTGGAGGTTTCCTCTATCCGGCCTCAGCGGTTACCATGACCTCGTCAACCTTGTTCAAACTGGAACGAAATACCCTGATTTCCATGATCAAAAGACATCCAGAACTAGGATTGCATCTCCTCGAATTTCTTGGCCAGCGCGTCATATATTTTGCAGAAAAGCTGACTCAAATGGCTGCCATGACGGTGCATCAGCGAATTGCAAAGGTCTTGCTTGATTTTATCGACCAGTACGGCACTACTCAAGGTAACCGGGCCCGACTGAATATCGCAATTACCCGTCAGGAACTGGCAGATCTCGTTGGAACCAGCATTGAAACGGCAATACGATCCATGAGCCTTTTCAAGAAACAAAAAATTCTGGATTACGATCAGCATCAAATCATCATTGAAGATAAAGCCCGACTCTCCAAAACGCTCACCTCTGCGATCGGAGGTCAATGTCCTCTGAAGTCAAAAAAAGCTTGTCCCTGAGGGTTCAATTCTCAATTCTTGTGCGCCGGGAAACTATGATTTGCAGAGCAAAGATGAAATCAACTTTTTAACCTTTAGACGGAGTAAAAAATGGACCTGGAATTGAAAGGAAAATCAGTGATTGTTACCGGTGGGGCATCGAACATCGGACGCGCTATCACGCTGGGTTTTGCCGCAGAAGGAGCGAATCTCACCATCGCGGAAATCGACATGCCCCTTGGAGAAAAGGTGGCTGAAGAAGCACGTCAACTGGGAGCGTCCGGAGTGCAGGTGATCGAAACTGATGTTACGGATTTGCAGCAGGTCAAAAACATGATTGCTGCTGCTGTCAGCCAATTTGGAGGAGTGGATGCACTTGTCAACAACGTGGGTTGGGACCAATTGATGTTCTTCGCGCAGACTACTCCCGAATTTTGGCAGCGTATCATACAAATCAACTTTGTTGGTGTACTGAACTGCACACACAGCGTACTGGACCTGATGATCAAAAATGGCGGCGGTTCCATTGTCTGCCTCAGTTCTGATGCCAGCCGGCAGGGAGAAGCCCGCGAAGCAGTTTACGGTGCGGTAAAAGCCGGTGTCAACGGATTGATGAAGTCGATTGCCAGAGAAAACGGCCGTTTTGGGGTTCGCTGCAATGTTATTTGCCCGGGCATTACCATTCCTGATGACGATGAAACCGTCAGTGCCAACAGCATGTGGGCCAACAAGGAAGATATGTTCACGGAAGAGCAATTTGCTAAAATTGCAGCAAATCTGCCACTAAAAAAACTGGGGAAGCCCAAAGATATTGCAAATGCGGTATTGTTTATGTCGTCCAGGGCAGTGGCCGGTCATATCACCGGACAAGTGACGAGCGTAAGCGGAGGATACAGCATGATTGGCTAAAAACAAGTGCCGGTTGTTTCATTCTTTAGAGGCAACCGGCAGTTTCCTGCTATTCATAACGTTCTTCGTTCTGTTCATGACTTCTTCGTTCTGTTTCCAAAACTCTTCTATCTGTATCACCAACCCCAACCGGCTGTCCCCATGTTAATTTTTTGAGAATCCACGTTTTCTGATGGTGAGTAAAAAAATTATCATATCGTTTAAACAGGCGACGATCGCGATTTCTTCGATGTGATGTCCTTGTTTCCATTGTCCAGAAACCCTTCTGAAAGATTTTTTTAAAGATCAGTATGTGCAGAAATAGTCTGGAAAACAATTTACCATTCTGCTCCAGAAAGTCAAATTGGACTCCTTCAAAAACGGTTCCCTGATCAATATATTACAAATGAACAAGCAAATACCTGTTTTTTGACATTATGCTATGTTTTAGGAAAAGAGGGACAAAAACCCTTGCGCAATCATTTGCAACAGACAAAACAGAGACTCAAAAACCTGTTCTATCATTTTGTTCAATTATTCCCGGTGCTTCCCTTTGAAAAGCCTAAACAAAACTCTTCTATCTATCGAATGCTTTATGGAGTAAGCTGGTTTATAACAATCTTCAAATGTTCCAACGCCTCTTCAAAATCATACTCACTGATACAACGCGCGACTTTGGATAGCTCTTCTTCAGGTTCAGAACCCGCAAGAAGTTTCAGCTCAAATTATCGAAAACAGGAAGCAAAGTTCCTTCGGAATCATCCAAAAGGCGTTGAAATGGAAGAAGGCAAGAGGTAACAGACGGTCTAGCTTGTCGGTAAAACATAGGGATTGGGATACTCGTGAAAAAACATCTGATGTTGAAGGGAAATTTCTTCTTTGATTTGCTCCGACCTTACAACTTTTTCTGGACTGGACAGCTTTTTCCACCATTTTCGGAAGGGAGAAAAGTCAACACTGCTTTTTTCCAGACAGATCTCCAGTAGATCTTCGAACTGTTTTTTTGCAAAATACGCATCAAGCATCTTTTTTTCAACCGTGAGACCTTCTTCGATAAACTGGGGTTCAAGTTGAAAAAGTGTGTGCATCAATATTTCTTCAGCACATCGGTAAAACATTTTACCCGCACTCAAAAAAATTGAAGATTTGTCCTCCATTTCATTGATCCTTTCTATGGCAATCCCCGCATTGATTCCATTCAACCCTCCCCCTTTATATGCGTATCGGTGGTTGATCACAAAGGGAATTTCTTTGCGAAGGATCTCGCCAAAATGAATCTCTATCACCGGATATACCTTTATCAGCAGATCCACCATCTTGGCTTCTGAGATTTGTTTTGAATTATGAAGGAATCGAAAAAGACTGTGTGAACTGTGTTCCGTTGCTCCCAGCACCTTCATCAGCAGTAGATCACCAATAGTAATGAAATGAAATTTAAAACGGGTTTCTACGCTGGCTGCCAGGTATCGAAATGGCAATCGGCAAAATTCAATACAGTGCGCAATGGTCAGTCGATCTTCCAGTCGGTTGGTATTGATACGAACATAGGGCATGAACGAGAACAGGATTTCCTCCGTTCGGGGAACATCATAGGGCAGTCGGGCAATTTGGGACCATTTTTTTACCTTTGTATAAGGAGGCACCTCATGGATGGTCAGTTGTCTCCAGTCTTTTTTTCTCCCCTTTTTCCGTTCATCTTCAGAAATTGAGAATTCATCTTCTGCCAGCACTTCAGTGTTCTGTGCACCAAACCTTGTACGAACATATTGAATCACCTCTGCTTTATTTGTAAAACTCTGATCTTCAGCGAGATTGTACTTTTCCACGATCTGCCAAAGGTTCCGCAAAAATTTGCTCCCCTGGGCCCCGATTTGACGTCGGAGATCACCGGGAATTTCTTCCGGGTGATTGAGGACTTTTTCGGTATGCTCATGCAGTTTTGCAAGCTCCAGAATCTGCTTGAAATGAACCAGTTGCTCCAAAAGAAAAAGCTGGTCAGCTTCCGCAAAATTACTGCATAAGTACACTTTTTCCTGGTATGACGGCAGCTTTCTGAATTGTTCCCAAAAGTTAATAAATCGTTTCTTGCTCAGATTTTGAAGCGCTGCCTGCTGCTGTGAAGAAGAAACCTTTCTGGACAAGTTCGGCAGGAGGTGAAATTTTTCATAATCGGCTCTCATCCCATCCACCAGGTAATGCTTTCTGGAAAATATTTTCAAATGATTCAGTTCAGTAAAAATTTTCAAAACGTCTGCAGGAAGCATCTGCTTTTTTTGTAACAGCAATAGAAGAAGATTCAGGAGGATGAGATAGATCGTGCGCAGATTATTTCGGCTCTCTTTGGCAAAGGGAGGCGATTGATCCCCAAAATGCTCAGCGGTGATTTGAGCAACAAAAAGATGCAGATTTTTAAAACCTTCGACTGAGTCCGGTGCTCTGAAAAAAATCCGGTACAGAGACGGAGCCAGGTTTTTTTGAGAAGCCAGGGCGAATCGATTGAATTTAAAAAACCAACGATTCATAAAATCTTCAACATAAAGCCAGCGGGTTTTATCCTGAATGCCCTGCTGATATTCTTTCACTTCCACCAGCATTTCAAAACATGAAAGGGGCTTGCCGATCAAAATAATACTGTCGGTTTCCAGAGGAATGCTGAAAGAAAAAGGCCGTTTCTTTTTGCTTTTTTTAGTCGCATTCAGTTGCGGTTCAACAAGGCGAACATAGAGGGATTCATCACTTTGCCGAGCATATTTTAAAAGGAGTTCATTGAGGTAGACCCGATCTCCTTTCGCGGCATCAATTGTTTCATAGCCCTGCTCTTCCCGGGACATCTCCTCCCCCAGAAGTTTGCTTTTCAAGCTGCGCTGGAACAGTTCCAAACCACCCACGCTGCGAAAACTCTGCAGTGCCTGATGCAATTTTCCGGTTTCATGACGAGTATAATGCCAATGGCTGCTTTTTTTCAACAATTCCTGCACTTTTAGAAAAGAAGACCAGCTATAGCCATAAGGTTTCAGTACATTTGAAATTTCTTGATCGTCTCCCCGAACGGATGTCCCGTTTTCCATGTGCTGTTACCCAAATTGGAACACTACAGATGGCGACAAAGGCGAAGCCACTGCAAACAAGTTTTGAAATTGACAGAATTCGGAAAAGTCTAAATTGAAGGCTAACCGACCTTTTCCATATCCTCTTCATCAGAAGATTCCAAATGTTCCTGATAGTGAGCGTCTTTCTTTTTCAATCTTCGATGCTGCCAATGCATTCCCACTAACATGATTGCGGTCAGGACGCTCATGATAATCGCCGTAGACGACAGCTCAAGCCCGCAGGCCATTCCAATTGCAATGAAAAGTATGATGATCGATGCTTCTTTGGGATCAATCAAATTGGTACGAAAACGGACCATACTGAGAGCCCCGGTCAGAGCAAAGGCATTGGCCAGACTGTTTCCGATGATGATCATTATAAAAGCACCGGACAAACAAACCAAAATGTGAGTATGCTGCATCGCCAAGAGATTTCTGGGAACTTTTTTAAGCTTTTGTTTCCCCGTAAAAGTCATGCGAGCTACATAAGAAAGGAGTATCCCCAAAATCGCGGCCAAACCCAGTTTTTGGAGCAAGCCGAACGGGGAAAAATCGGGGGCCTGGAAAGTCAATACCTCGTTGTTGAGTATGGTTGAAAAGTCCATGGTGCTTTTTCTAAAGGTTAAACAGAAAAATCTTTACTCTGGTCAGTGCAAGGGAAGTTCCATGAGCAACAATGGTTCCCGAGATCGACTTATTTCAGAACCGATCCAAAATTGTTTTCCATTGGGATGAAGTGCGACACTTTCAATTTTTGTCCGGTTGACGTTTCCCCAAATCGGTATGATGATTCGATCAGATTCCTCATCTGGAATCGGCCAGGGAACACGATATAGATGAGTGTATGTCATCAGCAGGAACCATTTTCCTGTGGGATAAAAATCGCCGCCGGTAATCCACGCACTGGCCGGAGGGTCTCGTTTGGTTAGATATTTTGTCAGGGGAATCGTCCCCGAATAAGTCATTATTGTTTTCTTCGCCGAGGAAGCATGAGAAAGATCGGTTGTGAACACCTTCGGATCAACTCGATGCCTGGGATCCGATTTTTTCTTGGTAACGATCAGAATAATCGGTTTTTCAGGATGAACCAGCAACGCCTCTGCATTGTGCTTTCCTTTGGGATATTTCAATGAAAATTTTTCTCGAAACACCGATTTTCCTTTGGAAAGTTCTTCGAACTTCAAAGGCAAGGGAATCATATAAATCTTAATATTTTTTCTGGATTCACTGTTGCTTCCTATATCACCGATGTAGAGGCATTCTCCCACACTGTTCGCACAACGTCCGCAGGCAAGATCTTCCCAATCCTTGTTGGAATCTTTGTACAAACGAAAACTCGCTTTTAATTCTGCTTTCAATGAAAGTGCATGGATGGTGGCCTTGCTTCCTCTGTCATTGATCGCCCAAAGATGTTCAGGAGTGCTTCGACAATGCGCCAATCCGCTGATTTCGCGAAGCTCCCAGGGTAAAATTCCAGTCGGGCGGCCGGCCAGCATTTCCATATAGCGACGTTCGATTCCCGAAACATTCGCAGTCAAAAAAACCCAGGTTCCAACACCCAGACTCGTCCAGATAGCAAGACTCCGCATGATTTTTTTAAATAGCTTCATTGCTCCTCATTTTTGTGCGAAATTTCTTTCCCGGTCGGCATGGATTGAATCATTTTCAGAATCATTGGTTGATACAGTTCCCAAACATCTTCGCCAAGTTTTGTCAATGAAAACCCCCTTCCCTGGCAGACCGTACATTTTCCAGAATCATTGCTCAATAAACTGCCATATTGATTGAAACCTGCTCGAAATCCGCTTCCTGCACACGAAGAACAGGGAGTTTTTAAATCTGCAATCACCATGAGGCCCTTTTGATTGAAAATTTTACCGACACAAGAGATGAAAAAGATGCTGAACAAAAGCCTTGTTATCCAACTCTAGATACAGGAACTCCCCCCCCATCCGCGAAAAAGATTTACAAAAACGCAGATAATAGGCAGGGTGCTCCTTTGGAGGTTCTCCTTGACTCCAGTCCCAGGTGCCCGGTTGAATATCATTGACCACAATTTGGTAATTCTCCAGTTTGCGGTTTTCCTTCAATGCAATGTTTCGCGACATTGAAATCGATTTTTCAAAGGTCATCGGACCCATCACTGAAGTTCCTACCGAAAGAAAGACTCCTCCCTCCAACTGAGAAATTCCCTGCGTGAAATTTAAAAAATCATGCAGGGCCGACTGTCCAATTGCTGCGCCGTTATTGACTGGATGACTGTAAATGATGTCGGAACCAATTCCCGGGAAAACGTTGAATGGAACTCCCAAACGGTATGCCGCCGCCTGAATGCTGAATTGTTTGTACGGGTGCTTGACTACCATCGTTCCTGCTGGAAGCTGAAAGGCTTCAATGGTATGAGCCAAACTTGCGATGGTCTGAAATCGGTCTGAAATGATGGTTTGCCGTAATTCTTCTGCAAGTTCTTCTCTCAATGATTCTTTGGCAGGCAGGACCAGACGATCTTCCTGAATCATTTTTCCTAAAGAGGCACCATAGCCCAAACCATAGTAAGATCCTAAGATCACGGCAAGATTGATATAAAATCCAGTTTCTTCCCAAATCCCAAATTGCCCTTCTTTGATGTAGCGCTTCACATCTTCCTCGGTTTTTCCTTGAAATGCAGTTTCCCAATCATGGATCGTTCCCGCCCCATTGGTTGACAAATGATCAAGATGTCCCGATTCCATCAATTTGATGATTAAAGGAGACAATCCATTTTTAAATAAATGCGCCCCATAGGTCATCATCACCGGAGCACCAACTTCTTTGGCCTTCTTGATCTTTTCGGCCACACGTTCAATGCTTTCTGCAGATTCTGATGATATCAAAGGAAGCGGGGTCTCGGCATCAATCATATGACGGGTGTCGGATTTGGATTGCCGTGAAGCCAAAGGTTTGATACTTAAACGGCGTCTATCGAATATTTGCTTCATAGTTTGACTTTTTAAAAATGAATTGAGTACTTGAAAATAAATGAATTTTCCGCCTTCTGAATCAGGAGCATCGGCTTAATGTAACTCAAGATGCGCCATCTTAAAATGATTTTCTACTTTAGGAATAAAAAATTATGATTCTTTCTGATGTTGATTTGAAAAAACTGGTTGAACAAGGATATTTACCTCCCGGATTGAACATAGGACCGTCCAGTGTTGATCTCACATTATCCAACTCCTTTAGCTGGTTGATGCCGAAAGAAGAAAAAATTATTCTGGGAAATGAGGTTTCCTACCAGAGTATCGAATCTGATACATTCACTATCCAGGCGAATCAGTTCATTTTAGCTTCTACAGAAGAATTTATTCGGGTACCAGATGACATGGCCGCCTATGTTGAGGGCCGTTCGAGCGTTGGTCGACTGGGACTGCAAGTTCAGAACGCCAGTTTTATTGATGGCGGATTTCATGGAAAAATAACCCTTGAACTTGAAAACCAATCCGGATATCCAATTGAACTGCGGGCAGGGATTCGAATCTGTCAGATTGTTTATTTCAATATGACGACCTCGGCAGAAAGTCCATATCATGGAAAATACAACAATCAGGACCGTGCCACTCCAAGCCGTCTGGATCAGGATTTCGACATTCAGCATTAAAAATGGAGCTTCCTGACAGGAATTTTCTGACAAATTTGCTCAGCTATTTTCCTGCCTGGAATCCTTAAATTTATTATGCTGCTCCGCATTCCGATAACGTTTCTGTGCTTATTCATCATCGTTTTCCACCCCGTAGCCCAGTTCATACATCCTTGCGAGCTTTTGCTGTCCCTCCCCATTTCCCGCCTCTGCAGATTTTCGATAAAATTTCAAAGCTTCGAGAAAATCTTTTCTGGCGGCATTTGGAGATGAAAGTGCGTTTGCGGAATAGTAATAAAGATCTCCTAAACCATTGTAAACAGCTGGAGATTCTGAAAAGCGAGAAACATTTTTTAACAGGGTGAAGGCTGTTTCCGGATTTTTCTGGCTCAAAGCAAGCGAAGCCAAGTGCAGATAGGCGGAAGCATAGGTATAATCTCTTTCTATCGCCAGTTTCCAATGCAGTTCTGCTTTTTGCACATTGCCAAGTTTTTCATAAATCAGGGCAAGATCGTGATGACTTGGAGCATGTTCGGGTGCATTTTTGAGAATTCCCTGGTACTGGTTCACTGCCTGAGACAACTCTCCCTTTTGCATCATTAAATGTGCATTTTCATACAATGCAATGACTTGTGCGGTGTTCTTTTTCCTTAGTAACAAATTTTGACTCACTGCAAAATTTTGTTTTACAAAAAAATTATCATTTTCCATAAATCGTTTTTTTGTATTTGAAGCACCATAGGCATAGTCAAAATGAACAGGGGCTTCCCTTTCCGAAAGTTTTGCCAAATGCAGGCCGCTTTTTAACCAATCCAGCTGCAGGGTCTGGCGATAAAAATCAATGGCTGGCTGATAATATTCTGTTGCATAAAATTTGATTGGAGCGTTTTCCCCTCCGCTTTTTTGGTAATCATCAACAAGAACACTCATCATTGCTTTCGTATCTGCATCATTTTTCCAGAGTAAAACATGGGTGAAATTGCTTGCATTAAAAAAATGAAGAATTGTCATCAGAGTGAAGAAAATTAAAACGGTATAAGAAAAATTTCTGAATCGCTGACTGATTGAAATCACCCCTGAGAAAGTGAAGGAGGCGATCAAAGCAAACATTGGGATAAAAAAAATGCCTGTTCGATCAACGAGAAATTTTGTCTGAAACAAGCAGTGCTGTGCAATCGTGCTCATGACAGACAAACCAGTCAGCGCAAGCACCACGAAAAGAATCCAGTTTTGCTCCGGCCACTTTTTCTGGTAAAAAAAAATTGCGGAGACCAGCAATCCGCCGAGTACGACTGCCGCAATAAACAATTGAAGGAAAAAAACGGCATTGAAAGGATAGTCTTGTCCATAGATAGAAACCCGAATCAAAGACCCCACCGTGTCATGCCAAAAACCAGTCTCTCCTCCATGGTAAAAAGCTCCTTTTGCCAATAGTTTTTTTAGAATTGGAGTAAGGATGAATGCCGCAATCAGTATGTTGATCATTAAATACAGACAACGATCAATGAATCTCAGCCAAAATGAACGCAAGCCGTTGCTTTCATAAAAGCTATCTAATGTTCCGGTTAAAAGTAAAAAAACAATAAGCGCACAGTAAAAATTCAAGAAAATGAGATTGGACAGCACAGAGAGAAGCGCAAGAACAACGCTGGCAATTTGATAGGTTTTCTCTTTTTGAGGGCTTTCATTTGCCTCAAAGAGATAATAAAGACTGCCCATCATCAAGCTCAAACCCAGTCCATATCCGCGAGCGAGTGAAAAAAAGTCCAGTACAAATGGGTTCAGATTTAAGATCAAAAAACTGCAGACGACGAATGGAAAATGTATAGTCTTTCTGGAAATCCCATAGGTAAAAAAAAGATAAAAACAATGTGCTATTAGATTCGGCAAGCGCAAAACCAGTTCATCAGGACTGAATACCTGCCAGGCCGCATACATTAAGATTGTATTCAAATAATGGTGGTTCGCGTCTACTTTTTTAAAGCTGAGAACTTCAATCAAATCTGATGCAGCATGGGCTAGATAAGAAAGACTTTCATCGTGGGTGAATGAAAGGGAAACTGCTCTGAAGGAGGAATATCCCAACAATACTGCTGCAAATAAAAGCAGTAGATGTCGGGAATTTAAAATCTTCATGGGAAAATCACTATTCACAGGAACTCAAACTGTTTCAGCAAGCGTTTCAGGAACAAACTTTTATGTGGGTAACGACAGAATACGCAGCCGCGCTTCGAAAAAACGCATGGGCAAAGCAAAGCATTTGCCCGATAAATTTTGACTTACAAAAAAAGTGTTTGAAGAGAAAAATAAAGCAGGAAGGAAAGCATTCCGCAAATCAGCAGGGTAAGAATCCAGGATATGGCTACCTTGCTGACGGTGATCAAATTCAAACTGAAATTTCCCCGTACACAGCTTACTCCCACAATAGCCCCGATTGCAATTTGGGCCGTAGAAACAGGCATTCCCGCTTTTGAGGCAAAGATAACCGTGACAGCCGCAGAAAACAAAACAGAAAATACCCGGCTTGCTGTCAAATCCGGGATAGCTGAACGAAACACCTGAATTTGACGAATCCCCATCGTCACCAGGCCGATAGTCAATCCACCTCCGCCCAAAAGAAAAATCCAAATAGGCAAATGAGATTTTTGCAGAACGCCGGCTCCTTCCTGAACAATACTGAATACCACAAGGACTGGCCCCATACTGTTGGCAAAATCATTGGAACCGTGGGCAAAAGCCATTGCTGAGGCAGCGAAAACCAGAATAACCGCAAATATATTGTCTACTGCTGCATGCTCAGCAGCTGGTCCTAATTCGGCATCAAAAGTAATTTTAGCAATAAATATTTTCCCCAGTGAGGCAAGGACAACTCCCATCAGTACGGCGACTTCAATACTTTCAAGAATGCTCAATTCAAAATTCAGATAATCAATCCCTTGAAACAAAGTGAGTAAAGCCAATAAAAATCCGAACGCAAAAAGATAACTCAATACATATTTTTGAGCACTTCTGAAAGGCGAGGAGGAATTAAGGATTAGATGCTGAATGCTTTTCATCAGAAAAAAGGCAAAGATTCCTCCAATTGCTGGTGTTACCAACCAGATCAAGGCAATGACAGCGACGAACGGCCATTGAACAGCATCGATTCCAACTCCACCCATTCCGAACCCAAGGATAGCACCAACAATGCTTTGTGTAGTGGAAACCGGCCAGTCTATCAAGCGGCCGAGAGTTTGCCATATTCCGGCTGCCAACAAAGCAGAAACCATTCCCAAAACTAAAATTTCGGGATTGTCTATGATTGGAGTGGGTTCAATGATACTTTCGCGGAAAGTTGTGAGAACATGACCACCAGCCAGAAAGGCGCCAAGAAACTCAAAAATTGCGGCAAGGACAAGAATTTTTATAACGTTTGACCTTGAACCCGGAGAAACCCAGAGAGAAATTCCCAAGCTTGAGAGCAAACTGCTGGCGCCATTTTTCCAGGCAAAATAGGTTCCAACGAAGACAACCAAAACCGTGAAATAAAATCCGTATTCAGTCAAAAACATTGTCCTATTTATTAAAAACCAGCATTTCATGCTTCTCAGACCGTTTTTCCGAAAGCATGCACAAGTCCGGGTTTGAGAGCGTCATTTAAAAGGTGATCACCCGTGAGGAGAGCTTTTTATTTCGAAGCAATGCCGCCTTAAAGAGATCGACAAAGTTTGTAAAGCACGGTCTGCATCATCAGCCAATTGAGAAAATTTCTTAGATTTTTTTATCTCCGAAAACCTGTTTCGCTCAACAATCCGATTGATTGACGGACATAAATTTCGAATTTATCACAGTTTCCGATTCATTCACAACAACACTTTAGCCAACAATTTTTAATTCACACCGTTGGAAGAACTTAAAATACTTGAGTTGACTCATAGAATAAACATAGAATTGCCTTTTTGAGAATCTTTGAGGATAGAGCCTGGATGGGATTCTGAGAGAAACACTCAGACTGATGGATCTCACTCGCTGCAGGAAAATGCGGGGAAGGGAAATGCGCTTATAAAGTAAGCGCATGGACTCGAATTATCAATTGTTCTGCAAACCTCTCAGGCAACCAGACTGCTCATTTGAGATTCCTGCTGGCAGGCTGTTTCGAAAGATTTCTCATCTATTTTTGTCCACTCCACCACGCAGGAAGGGCATATTCCATGGGTCATTTCCTGGAGGGAAACATCACTCTGTATTCCCATGATTTGAAAGGCACTCTTTGCGGCCATCCAACCGACCGGGGTTTTTACTGAATCACACCAGGCACATACAGAAACTAAGGATTTCATTGAGACCTCTTTTGAAGAAAATTTGCTGATTGAGAAGACACGAGAGTCTTCTTTTATAAATCATTTTCTTCTTAAATCGGCATCTGGCAGAAAAACTTGAATCGCTTCTTCACTGAGCAATTGCTTTATGCTTGGATATTGCCGTTCATACCAGATAGAGCACGACGGTTGCAGTCAAGAGGCTGACCAGAGTTGAAAACAGAACAGAGGTTGTCACGAATTCGGGCAGGATATTGTACTCGATAGCAATAATGGAGATCAGCACCGCAACAGGCATTCCGGACTGGATTATCCCGGCAGCTCTTTCCACACCGGAAATCCCGAGAAAAAAAGCAACTACCGCTGCAACCAGAGGTGCAGCAAGCAAACGGATACCAGAGGCGAGAATCATATCAATAGAAAATTCCGGCTTGCTCACAAATGCCATTTGTACTCCCAATGTGAACAGCATCAGAGGAATCATTACCCTCCCCATCAAACCCGTTAAACGTGTGATCATCAGCGGGACTTCAAGGTCCATGATCGGAAAAAACAATGCCGGGATCAGCGCTAGCAATGCGGGAGTCTTCAACACCGACAACACCGCGGCCATTTTTCCTCCACGAGTCCACCGGGCGATCCCCACACTCACTACAAAACCGAAGGTCAATGTCGTCAGAAAATATACAGTAGCTGGAATCTGGGAAGACGGTCCCAAACGAAAATCGATTAAAGAAAGACCAAAATTCCCGGTATTGCCGAAAACTGCAATCATCACATAGGCGGCAACCAGCTCTTTGGGGCGCCTCAAAATTTTTGCCAGTCCAAATCCCAGAATTGCGACAATCAGATGCACAATCACAATATAAAAGACGATTTGTAAAGTCGCCGACAGCTCTATTTTTGCGGTGCTGATGGAATTGAATATAAAAGCAGGGACAAAAATAAAATATGCTGTTCTGGACAAGGTTCGCGCATCCAGGTTCAGTCGGGGGCCAACAAGATAACCGATCAGGACGAGCGCAAATACCGGGGCGACAACATCAATAAATATTGCGAAAATTTGTCCAAACATGGGTATTTTCGGGGGGAAATCTCCAAAGCAAGTCTTTGCTTTGTGGATTGAGTCTCAAAGACTGCAAAAACGCTTTGATTTCTGGGCTTTTGCATTCCCCGGATCTTGACTAAGCTTGGCGAGGGAATCAAGCCAGAATAGACCACTTCCATTTTTTTTTGAATTTAATTCCCGTTTCTTCGAATTTATCTTCAATCCTCTCGTTTTCGAGACAAATGAAAAAATATTTTTCTGAGAAAGAGAGTGGAGAACAGGGAATGTCAGGAAAGAATTAATTTCCCCGGGCCCATCGAAGGAGGAGTTGAGGAGTAATGAACCCGGGGAACGAAGAAGAATCTTTAACACGTGCGAGAAAATGAAGACCCAGTTGAATGCCATTTATGTTTACATCTTCAATTTTCTCGCCATCTAAAATTTTTACGATTTATTTTTACAATGATTCCTGCTAACTTTTTGATTTTATGAACTTTAAAAAAATATGAAAAAGTCGATCCAGCAGATCCAAACACACGTTAAAATTCACCCCTGCCTATCTGTTAATCACATTTCCACAAACATGTTCATTTTTCGATCACATCTGCTGAGTGCATTCTTGACTACGGAAATTAAGCCAGTGAACGAGTCACACCAAAAGGAGAATCATTGATTTCGATCACGGGCGGAAAATTTCGTGGAAGGAAAATAGACGTACCGTCGGGAAATGAAGTTCGTCCGACACTGAACAAATCCAGAGAAGCCATTTTTAATGTGCTGCAGCATTGGATTAGAATCCGGGGAATGACGGTGCTGGACCTCTATGCAGGTTCCGGAGCATTGGGTCTAGAAGCCTTGAGTCGTGGCGCGAAACATATATTTTTCGTCGAAAAATCTATCGTGAACTTTAAAGTTTTGCAGAAAAATATCAAACGCCTCGAATTGGATGAATCACAGGTAACGAGTTTTCACGGCACTGCAGTAAAAACTTTGCCCTTGCTCAAAAACGATGACGTAGCGTGTCTACTTTTGATCGACCCCCCCTATCAGGCAGACGAATATGAAAAAATCCTCTTGTTGATCAGCCAACTGGAAACGATCCCGAAACAATCCGTATTGGTTGTCGAATCGCCATGCTCACTTCAATATTCAACAGAAAACAATTTAGAGCGAATCAAATCGAAAGTCTTTGGAAAGACAAAACTCGATTTTTTAGTAAAATGTTAACAAATTTTAACGGAGTATGATAAAATCTTTGATTCGACTTTTTCTTTCGCAGGACTGAATAAGAATTGATTTCACCTCGATTTTCCTCAGCACAAGACAAGATGTTGGAACAACTGGATTTAGAGCATTTGCCCCGCCACGTTGCAGTGATCATGGACGGTAATGGGCGATGGGCGAAAAGGCGTTTCATGCAGCGGTTTCAGGGTCATCGCAATGCGGTCAAAGCAGTAAGAACAACCGTCGAAACTGCTGCAGAATTGAAGCTGCATTCATTGACCTTATATGCATTTTCAACTGAAAACTGGAAGCGTCCCTCGCAGGAAATAGATGTTTTGATGAATCTGTTTTCAGAGTACCTGCAAAAAGAGTTGGACAATCTCCACCGCAACAACATCTGTTTTCGTGTCATAGGAGATCGCAGTGGCCTGCCCGGGTTTCTTCAAAACCATTTGACACGCACCCTTGACACCACTGCTGAAAACAAGGGAATGATCTTGAATCTGGCACTCAACTATGGAGGAAGAGCTGAAATTACCCGCGCGATCCAATTGATTGTCAAACGCTGCAGGGAAAGCTCACTCCCTATCGAGCAGATTGATGAAGCATTTGTTTCACAATATATGTACACCTCTGGTATTCCTGATCCGGACTTGATCATCCGTACCAGCGGAGAGCAGCGTCTTTCAAATTTTCTCATCTGGCAATCCGCATACTCCGAATTTTATTTTACCGAAATTCTATGGCCAGATTTTTCCAAAGATGATTTTTTCAAAGCACTTCTTGATTTTCAACAACGCCAGCGCCGGCTTGGCGGAGTCTGAATCTTCTCACTCCCAGTAAAACTCCCGATGTCGTCTACTGAAACACCTGTCTTGGATAAAAAAAGTGAACTGATCGCGCGTGTAAAAACCGCCATTCCCGCCGCAATTGTGGTCATTGCGATCATGGGCTATGCCCCCCTTTTTGTTTTAGGCTTCGTCGTAATGATTTTTGCCATGGTGGGGACCTACGAATTTGACAAAATGTTTTTGGAACAGAAGATCCGCCTCAGTCTGCTGGCAATGATGGGGAGCAGCTTTGTAATAGGAGGAGCAACTGTTGCTGGAGGAGCATTTGGTTTAACGGCGGCTTTTCTGCTCAGTATTCTCGGCCTGTTTTTTTATTATCTACTGCTCCTTTCCCCCCAAAATACCGAAAAATTGAACCTTTTGGGGATCAGCCTTCTGGGTGTCATTTGGATTAGCTGGGGTTTTAATCATTTAACTTTGATCAAAGATCTTCCGCATGGAACTTCATTACTGTTTCTGCTGGTATTGAGTATCTGGGTCAGCGACATCGCCGCTTATTTTGGCGGAAAAGCATTTGGTCAAAAACTTCTTGCACCGACAATCAGCCCCAAAAAGACAATTGAAGGCAGCATCTGCGGCTTATTGGGAAGCGGAATTGTTGCAGCAGTATTTTCGATGATATTCTTGGATACAATGGGATGGATCCTGGGAGGCTTTGTTGGAATAATTTCTGCTGCAGTCGGACAATTGGGGGATCTGATAGAGTCAAAAATTAAACGGCTATGTGAAGTTAAGGATTCAGGAAGCATCTTTCCGGGGCATGGCGGCGTTCTCGACCGTGTGGATGGATTTCTTACGGCTGCTCCAGTATTTTATTATTTCATGCTTTGGTTCAGCCGATCCTAAGGAGGCATTCATGACGGCAAAAAGACTGACAGTTTTGGGATCAACCGGTTCCATCGGCACGAACACTTTGGATATTGTCCGGCAGTTTCCAGACAAATTTCAAGTCACTGCCTTGTCGTGCCACAACCGAATTCAGAAAATTCATGAACAAATAGAAGAATTTCAACCACAGTCTGTATGTGTAGGTTCAGAGGAAAACGCCCAATGGCTGAAAGCGCGGCTGCCCTCTCCGCGCCCTGAAATTTTGTCTGGCACAGAGGGTTTGATTCAATTAGCGTCAAATAGAAATGCCGATCTGGTGGTCGCCGGCATCGTTGGAGCTGCGGGTTTACGCTCAACCTATGCTGCCATCGAAAACGGCAGAAATATTGCGTTGGCGAACAAGGAAACGATGGTGCTCGCGGGAGAACTGATTATGGCCAAAGCCAAACAGACAGGAAGTTTGATCTTTCCCGCAGACAGCGAACACAATGCGATTTATCAATCACTGATCGGCCACCAGCGATCTGATATTGAAAAAATCATCCTCACGGCATCAGGAGGACCATTTCGGGACACTCCGCTGGAAGCCTTTCAGGATATTACACTGGATGAAGCACTGAATCATCCGAACTGGGAAATGGGAAGCAAAATCACCATCGATTCTGCCACAATGATGAACAAGGGATTGGAGATCATAGAAGCCCGGTGGCTGTTCGATATTCCAGTCTCGCAAATAGAACCGGTGATTCATAGGGAAAGTATTGTTCACTCACTGGTTGAGTACACAGATGGTTCCTTCATTGCACAGATGGGACTTCCCGACATGCGTACACCCATTGCCTTTTGCCTCGCGTATCCGGATCGCCTGCCTCTGGAAGGACCAAAAATGAAAATGTCCGAACTGGGGAAGCTCCATTTTGCTCCTGTTCCATTTGAAAAATTTCCTTGCCTGTCTTTGGCAATCACGGCGGCAAATCTAGAAGGAGCTGCACCCGCCGTTCTCAATGGGGCAAACGAAGCCGCTGTGGCAGCATATCTCGACGGCAAGATCCATTTCATGGATATCGCCCGGATCATAAGTGAAATAATGGAGCAATTCGAATTGAAGAAAATGCAACATGACGAACAGTTTCCGTTTCTTAATAAAATAGAGACCATTGAAGATGCGTTGGATGCAGATCAATGGGGACGGCAAATCGCCCAATCATCATTAACGGGGGAATAACTATGATGACGACAATCCTTTCTTTTATCATTGTCTTAGGCTTTCTCGTGTTTATACACGAGATGGGACACTATCTGGCAGCCCGACATGTGGGGGTGCGAGTTGAAACCTTTTCCATCGGATTTCCACCAAAGATGTGGGGGAAAAAAGTGGGCGACACTGAATACATTCTTTCGTGGATCCCATTGGGAGGTTACGTGCGTCTTTTCGGGCAGAACATGGATGATGAAGATCCTCAGGACCCTACAAATTATGCAGCAAAAACAATTTTTCAGCGATTTTATATTTTAATCGCAGGACCCGGTGTCAATCTCATTTTCGCTTTTTTGTTCATGCCGATGGTCTATATGGCGGGTATCAGCATTCCCAAGTATTTTTTGGAACCTGCGGTGATCAGCCATGTAGAACAAAATGGATTTGCCGAGAAGTCCGGGCTGCAGAAAGGGGATGAAATTGTTTCAGTCAATGGAAAATCAAGCAGAAACTGGGAAGAGGTAAACTCTCATTTAACCGCAGTAAAAAGCTCCGAAATCAATTTGGAAATTGTTCGAGACGGATATTCACAAACCCTAACGAGTCGACTGGACGAACTTAGAGAAAACGGACCCGGATGGACTCCCAAAATTGCTCCTGTGATTGGAGGATTCACAGAGAATTCTTCGGTTCAGGAGGCGGGTTTAAAAATCGGTGATCGGATTCTCAGCATCAATGGCATTGCAGTCAAGGAATGGCGCGACATCTCCCAAATCATTCAGAAATCCCAGACCCCGGTCATAAATAAGAATTCAGCAGACGCTTCCGGTACGACTCAAATCTCCGATGACAATGCAGACCCTGGCAGCCATCCTGGAATTCCGGTCGAAATAGAAGCAGAACATCAAGGAGAACTGAGCCGTGTTACAATCACGCCGACTTTTAATGCTTCGACACAAACTTATCTGTTGGGGATGAAGATCGAACAAAGC
The DNA here is from genome assembly GCA_015231825.1 of SAR324 cluster bacterium. Lineage (GTDB taxonomy): Bacteria > SAR324 > SAR324 > SAR324 > NAC60-12 > JADGAV01. Next base: position 177,357 of record JADGAV010000001.1, on the reverse strand, counting down.
AATCGATCCTATGGACTGATCGAATCCGCAAAGATGGGAACTGAACGCCTGGTTTTTATCACTGTCATGACTTTTCAATTTATTGGAAAAATGTTTGCGGGTCAGGGTTCGCTCGACGATCTCGGCGGTCCACTCCGGATCGGAATGGTAATCGGTGATGCAGTGCGGACCGGTTTGGCCGATGTTTTTTTTCTTATGGCGGTCATCAGTTTGCAGTTAGGCGTTTTTAACCTCCTGCCCATTCCAGTTTTAGATGGAGGGCACATTTTTTTCCTCGGTATTGAAAAGCTGAAAGGAGGGCCTTTGAGTGCCGCTATTCGAGAGCGGACTCAAATGATCGGATTTGCCTTGCTGATGTTTTTTATGATTGTCGTAACCTACAATGATATCTTGCTGCAATGGGGATGATTCATTCCAATTCGTGAATTTCTGCCGAACAGGATGTGGGAAACAAAAACATTAAAAAAAAAAGAGTGGACCTTCTCCTGGTTGAACGTGAGTTGGTTCCGTCTCGGGAAAAGGCGCAGGCTTTGATCCTGGCGGGCAAAGTTTTTGTCGATGACAGCCGAGCAGATAAAGCTGGAAAACTGGTCTGCAGTTCTTCTGATTTGCGTGTTACAGAAAAAGATCATCCATACGTCAGTCGAGGAGGAGTGAAGCTCGAAGCAGCACTTAAAAAATTTAACTTTTCCCCTCGTGATTTGCTCGCCATGGACATCGGCGCTTCGACCGGGGGATTCACCCACTGCCTGGTGAATCATGGAGCCCAGCATGTATTCGCGGTGGATGTCGGATACGGGCAGCTGGCGTGGGAATTGAGGCGGAATCCATGCGTTACCTCTCTGGAAAGAAGCAATATTCGCGATCTCGAATACGAAAAAATCGGACGCCTTGTCGATTTGGTTGTGATAGACGCTTCCTTCATCTCTCTCAAGTTGATATTTCCAAAAGTCCATCAATTTTTGAAACCAAACGGGCATGTTATTGCTCTCGTCAAACCTCAATTTGAAGCAGGAAAATCGGATGTCGAGAAACGTGGACTGGTGCGGAACAAAGAGGTCCATTTGCGTGTGCAGAATGAAATAACAGATGCAGCAAAATCTGAGGGTTTCCAAGTGCTGGAATGGATTGATTCGGCTATTGAGGGAAAAAAAAGCGGCAACAAGGAGTTTTTTGTATTTTTGCAGAACAGCAGCGAAGAAAGGAAATGATGCCGACAGAGTCACAGGAAACGATACTGCGCTTGTCTCTTGACCAAATTCTCCCCAACCCCTTGCAACCCCGACGTCGCTTTGATGAAGAATCTCTAAGAGGATTGGCGCAATCCATTCGTTCTCAAGGGATGATTCAACCTTTAATTGTCCGTAAATCTCCTTTAGGAGATGGCCTTTATGAATTGGTTGCAGGTGAACGTCGTTGGCGGGCAATCCAATTCACAGGACTCCGTGAAATCGAAGTCGTTGTTAAGGAAATCGATGACAATGATTTGCGGGAAGTGGCACTGCTTGAAAATATTCAACGCGAAAACCTCACACCCATTGAAGAAGCAGCATGCTATCGTGATCTGCTTGAAGAGCATGGCTATACCCAAGAAGTACTGGCACGCCGTATTGGCAAAGATCGCTCGACAATCGCCAATTTGATGCGACTGCTGCAATTGCCGGATGCCATTCAAAATGACGTCGAAGAATCCCGATTGACGGTTGGCCACAGCCGTTCGCTGCTTTCATTGCCAGGCGCGGATGAGCAAATGTATATTCGAGAAAAAATCCTAAAAAACAATTGGTCGGTTCGTCAGACAGAAAAGGAAGTGAAGGCCTTGATCAGCACTCTGACTGATGAAAAAAATCTCAGTCCCGAACAGGTAAAATCAAAACGTAGCAACGAATTGAACTTGCAGTTAAAGACTTTAGAAAACGAAATGGAAAAGCATTTCGGCTCCAAGGTCTCAATTCAGTATCAATCCAATGGCAGAGGAAGCATCAAGATTGAATACTACTCACTCGATGACTTTGATCGAATTTACGACCTGCTGAAACCTGTTTGACAGTTTCAATGGGGAGAGGGTATCGCTTCAAATTTTTGACCGCGGTCAAATTCTTGTAATATTTTAAAAAATCGCTATCATACGAGACTCCGATAGCTGATTTCAAATTTTTTCACCTTTTGAGAAACGAGGTATTTTATGAATGTGATTCCAATTCCATGTTTGAGTGACAACTATTCCTATTTAATTGTCTGTGAAGAATCCAACCAGGCAGGGATAGTGGATCCTTCCGAATTTGCACCGGTATGGGAGGTAATACAACGTGAAGGAGTCAATTTGGTTGCGATATTAAATACCCACCATCACTGGGACCATGTCGGTGGAAATGAAGAATTGCAGAAAAAAATTCCCGGCCTGAAAGTCTATGGACACCATTCTGATAAAGGGCGGGTTCCAGGGCAAAATGTGATGCTGCAGGATACCGATAAAATAAAAATTGGAAATCTTGAAGGTCACCTCACTCACAACCCGGGTCACACAAGCGGAGCCATTTCATTTTATTTTGAAGACTCGGTATTCACAGGTGACACGATGTTTGCCGGCGGCTGCGGACGATTGTTTGAAGGGACCCCTCAAGACATGTACCAATCTCTCAATGAAAAAATAGGACACCATTCCCCCGCCACAAAGGTTTATTTTGGACATGAGTACACGGAAAACAATTTAAAATTTGCTCTATCAGTTGAACCGGAAAACAAATGGGTTCAGGAAAAACTGGCGGAAACTATAAAATTGCGCAAATCAGGAAAATTTACTACCCCCTCCACCCTGGAATCTGAATTTCAAACCAATCCATTTATGCGATGCGACAGTCCTGAAATCCAGAAAACAGTGCAAAATCGCGACCCTGGGAACGATCTTTCTCCTAGCTCGATTTTGGCGGTCATTCGAAAAATGAAAGACGATTTTTAGTTCGTGCTCTGAATTCTCAGCACTTCTTATATGATCTCAATCAAAAAGAATGACGGCACACGCAATCCAGAGATTGAGATCTAGAAAATCCCCTGGAAAATTCAAGCAGCATTCGCCCAAATGAACCTTGCAAATGACGGTGCATGACAGCTTCTCAAAACAGCATTTCACGGTTATTCAACATCACCCGCCGCACAAAGCGAAGAATTTTGGGTTTAATGTCCGGAACGTCTCTGGATGGAGTAGATCTCGCGCTGACATCAATCTCTTCCGTCAATCAATGTCTTGTTCCCGAACTTGAACGCTTCACCACCTTCCCTTTTCCCAAAGCACTCAAAGAGCGAATTCAGGAACAAATGCAGCCTGATCTCTCCAGTGTAGATCAGATTTGTGCCCTCCATGTCGAGTTGGGAAAATTTTTGGGACGGTCGATTGCAGCGATTTTGAAGGAGTGGGATGAAGACCCACGAGCGATAGACTGCATTGCCAGTCATGGCCAGACTTTGTATCATTTTCCACATGGCCGCGATTGGGAGGGGAACAGACAGCACTCCACTTTTCAAATCGGAGACGCTGATCAAATTGCTGTTCAGACTGGAATTATTACAATTGCTGATTTTCGAATGAAAGATATTGCCGCGGGAGGAGCCGGGGCTCCACTGATTCCCTACGTCGACTATTTGCTGTTTCGTCAGTCAGGAAAACCACGGGTGCTGCACAACCTGGGAGGAATCAGCAATTTAACTTTTTTACCAGACAGCAATGATCCGCAGAAGGTCATTGCCTTTGACACCGGGCCTGCCAATGTATTGATCAATTTGGCCGTTGAACAATTGATTGATCCGCAGCTGCAATTTGATGCCGGGGGGGAGATCGCAGCAAAGGGGAGGACAGACCCGCAGTTGCTGGAGGAATTGCTAAAGCATCCGTTTTTCACAGAATCACCCCCAAAGTCAACCGGCCGGGAAGTTTTCGGAAAACACTATTTTCAGGAAATATGGGAAACCGCTCAAAATCGACAAATGTGTGCTGAAGATGTTGTCGCCACTTTAACTTCCTTTACTGCCCATTCGATCCGGCATGCGTATGAAAACTTTCTCCCGAATGATCCACGAACCGAAGTTTATTTCAGCGGGGGAGGTATCCACAACAACTTCCTTATGCAGCTAATCCAATCACTCCTCCCTCACCTGGACATACGGTTTTCCTCAGAATTAGGCATCAATGCAGATGCACGGGAAGCGATCAGTTTTGCCGTGCTGGCCTATGAACTTCTTTCAGGAAATCCGGTCACGCTGCCTGGAATTACCGGCACTCAAGAGGCGACAGCACTTGGGAAAATTTCACTTCCCTGATTGTACGACTGAAAAAGGGACCCCTTACTGCCTAAACTTCAAATCAATCGAAAAGCGATTCAATGCCCTAGAAACCGAAACTTTTGAAAAATTGAAAACTTTCGGGAAAAAGATTTTATACAAAACCAATCTGCCTCAATATATAGGCCATCAAATAGAGCAGCAGTAAGCCGATTCCTCCCACGATGCACCCGGATTTCAGAAGTTCTTTTGTTCCGATCATATCGGTTGCGTAGGCCATTGCATTGGGAGGAGTACTGATCGGCAGGCCCATGGCCAGGGAGCATGAAAAGGCGACAAGCAAAATGAGCAATTTATCTCCTCCCAATGCTTCTAACGAAGACAAACTGCTTCCCAACGCTGCAACCAGAGGGAGCAGCAAATTTGCGGTGGCCGTATTGGAAATAAAAGTCGACATCATGATCGCGAGAAAAGTCGCGATCAGAATAATCAGAATCGGAGGGAATCTATCCAAAGGGACGCTTTCAATCATGTGTTTGCTCAAACCTGTCTTTTCCAAACCCAATCCTAAGGCGATACCGCCCGAAATCAGCCACAAAACATCCCAACTGATTTTTTTCAAATCTTTGCTGGTCACGATCCTGGTCGCGACAAAAACAGTCACAGGAAGCATAGCAACAACATGCGAACTCATTCCGTGAATGTGCTCAGTCAACCAAAGCAATATGGTGCTTCCAAAGATGAAATAAACAATAATGGCCTGGCGAGATTTTAAAAAACTTCCCTGGATCAATAGCCCAATTTTGTCCTCTTGAGGAGGGGAAAACCAGAGCAGGAGGCGCCAGGCAAAAAACAAGAGTAAAAGGCTAAAAGGAACGCCGAAAACCATCCATTCACCAAATCCGATCGAGATTTCACCGGTTAAATATTTCATAGCAACCGCATTGGGAGGAGTCCCAATTGGAGTTCCGATCCCACCGATATTGGCAGCAAAAGGAATGCAGAGCACGAAGGCAATTCGGCCTGGATCATCGGGTCTGAATAATTTTAACACGGGTGCCAGAACTGCCAACATCAGGGCTGTGGTCGCAGTATTGCTCATAAACATCGAAAAAACTGCCGTAATCAGCATCAAGCCTAACATAACCCGCTGAGGATTGCTTCCGAAAGGCCTGAGGAAAACTCTGGCCAAGTTTACATCCAGCCGGTATTTTGTAGCAGCGATTGCGAGAAAAAAACCTCCCAGGAAAAGCATTATGATCGGGGAGGCAAATGTTTGCAGCAGATCTTTGTAGTCCAGCAATTCACCAAACTCTGATTCGTTTCCATTGTCTCTCAGCCAGATCATTCCTCTATTCGAAATTGTCACCAGCTGCAACGCAACAACCATTACCGAAGTTGCAAATATAGGAATGGGTTCTAAAACCCAAAACAAAACCGCCATTACAAAAATTGCCAACATTCGGTGTTCAATGACGGTCATATTCACAATGGGTATCAATTCACGAGGAATGGCCGCCAGGACAATCGGAACAGCAAATGCAAAAAACAGCTTATTCATAATTTTTTCATTGAACGATTCAAATTTCGTTTTCATGGATTGAATTAAATATTCGAGCCCCATCCAATACTTTAACAAAGGAAAGCGGTTCCTCCACATTTTCTATGACAAATGTTGTCAACTGATCGATGACGACCTTCAACAACGCCCCTGAATCCCAGGGCTTTGCAAGAAAATAGTGCAACCCCGCCTGATTCACGGCTTCAATGGTCGCCTCCAAATCTGCCTGACCAGTGAGCAAAAGTTTTCGTGCTTTTTTTGTTTCCAGCTCCTGATTGAGCTGAATCAAAAAATCAACACCCAACCTTCCCGGCATTATATGATCACACAAGACGAGGGCGAGGGAACGATTTTCTGATTGCATCTGATCAATCACACTTTCCGCTTCATCGACACTTTCAGCAGCTTCAAGATCAAAATGAGAAGCCAGAGGTTCTAGATCATATTGCACGGCATCCAGAATTTCTCTTTCATCATCAACACAGATTATTGTATATTCATTCATGGCTTTCTCCGCTTTAGTTATCCATCTATTTTGGCAGGACCTGCGGAATAGTTACAAGGAATCGGGTATATTTTCCCTGTTCCGATTCGACCTTGATACTTCCATTGTGGCGGTTTATGATTTGAACGCAAATCGCCAATCCTATTCCTAATCCGAAATCACCTTCACGCTTGGTGGTGAAATTCAGTTCAAAAATTTTTTCTTTCAAATCCGGTGGAATACCGATTCCATCATCCTCGATCAGCACCTCGACACAATCAATGCTGTTTCGTTTCGTAACAGCACGAGTTACGATTTTCAGCTGTCCTCTTCCTCCCGTCGCATCAATCGCATTTCCGATCAGATTGGTCCATACCTGCTGCAATTCTTGAGGAAAACACTCAACTAACGGCAATTCTGCATATTCTTTTATGACTTCATAGGATTTCAATTTGTTCTCAAAAATGACCAGTGTGTCTTCAATTCCAGTATGCAAATCAATGGTCTCCATTTTCCTTGTATCAGGCCGAGTATAATTTTTAAGCCCTTTGACAATATCGGCAATGCGTCTCGCGCAAACATCGATATTTCTTAAAAATACTCCCCCTTGATAAAACAAGTATAGATATTCAACCGCTGATTCAACTTTTTTTCCAAATTTTTGAAAATGCTTTTTGAAATGAGCCTCATCGTCCAGGTTCAGTTGAACTGCTTTTCTGGCTGTGTTTCTTGAGTGATACAGTTTGATTGCCTTTTCCGTGCGGATTCGGGTTTCCGCAGTCGATTGAGGAGCAGCACTTCGTGCTTGATCAAGAATTTTTCTTCCCAGGTTTTTTATATTGGGAAAAGAATCAGAACCGGTAATCACTGAAATATTCTTCTCCAAGTTTTCGGTGCTGTGGAGAATTGCGGCCACCGGATTATTCAATTCGTGAGCAACCCCTGCAACCAATTGTCCCAAAATGGCCATTTTTTCAGATTCTATCAACCGTGCGTGAGCCGTCTCCAGGGACTTGAGCGTTTCCTGCAATTTCGTCTCAGTCAGGATCGAATATTGAAGCCGATGATTGAATCCCCTGATCAGGAGATTCGTAAACAGAGGGAGCAGTTTGCTTTTACTTTTCATGACTTCTGCGAGCATTGCGTGGTCAAGTTCTATTACTTCGACATCCGTCAGTGTATGGGTGCTCACAAATGCTTTCTCTCCCGAAATAAATGACATGACACCGATTAAAGCGCCCTTTCGTTCCCGCATCACCTCCTGATCGATGCCCTTTGTATTCTTTCTTTTGAGCACCACTTCTCCCTCAGCAAGGAACCAAAGCAGGTTGTTGACTTCTCCTTCTCGCGTCAGGAAATGATTTGGACCATACTCCCGACAGGCGTTGTTTTGATCGTTTCCTTTAAAAAAATGGTACAGAGCATCAATCAATTCTTTAGACAATTCTTCATCTGAGACTTTCGAATAGTCCAAAAAACCGATCTGGTACTTTTCAATCTGCTTGTCCACATGAGCTTTCACAATCCGATCCTGGTCCAGCACTTTAGCAAAAGAGAGAAAATTATCATCATGAGAAAGAATATAAGTCGTCATCTGGTCTATCAAAACTTTAAGAAGGCCTTCCCTGTTCCATGGTTTCTGGATATAGTAGTCCAATCGCGCCTGGTTGACCGCGTCAACCATATCGCTCAGCATCATCTTTCCACTGAAGAGAATTTTGCGGGTGTTTCTGGTAAAATCGTCCTGATTGAGTTCAATCAGGAATTCAATCCCCTGGTTCTCGGACGATTCCGGCTCATACAAAATTGAAGAGAGTGGTTCGTCCCGTTCTTTAAGGATTTCAATTTCCAGTCGAGCCTCCTGAGCATTGGAAACGGTAACAACATTGAAGTGGGAACTGAATAGAGTCAATTCCTCCTGGACACGTGCTCTAATCTCTGGATTATGATCCACACACATGATTGAATATCGTTTCATAACAATCTTTCCATGTTTTGTTCCTTCTTCGCTTTTGCTCCTTTATTATATTTTATTCTCAAAACGTCCAAAACAGCTCTTAATTTTAAACGCATTTTCGGAAAAAGTTCATCCAAATCAACGAACCATTAAAATGCAGTCAACATCTGAATGTAATAATGAATTTTCGCAGGAGTCACGAAGAATCCCATTTAAAAAAAATTGTTCGATTTCACTTTTCAGAAAATAAAATAGAGATGCTAAACAGAGGGAGGTGAGTTTGGAGGAGCATTGGCAAGAGCGAATTCCCGATCTGATCCTCTACACCGACAATTGAATTCCTTTCCTTTTCGGGCATCCGCCTCGAAAGAGCGGATTGATAAAAGAATTCTGCTATTTATAGGGTATGAGACAGGGATTTCCAATTAATTGATCGAGGATAGTCACCACTTCCAAAGGGAAAAAGCAGTTACAATTAATAGATTTTATACTGCCTGGACTTTTTTATCAGAGTTTTTTTTCGTTTTTCGACCTTGAGGTTTTCTTTTCCCCATTCCATCACTTCCTCTGAATAAGCGCCATCAAAACCAAGTTTTTTCCCGACATATTTGAAGAAATCCACTTCGGAATTATCCAGTTTTCCATCAGTAATGGCAATTTGAGCAAGATGGATTAGAATCAAAGCCGCGGTTTGAGGATCGGTGCTGAGTTTCTTCAAAACAGGTCGTTCTTTTGCTTTAACCACACCAACCACTTCGTTGATGTCTTCAACACTTTCCAAAAAATTAATCGTCTCCCGTAAAAATTCCAGTTCCGTTTCTGTCACCACTCCATCAGCAGTAATCACACCGGCAACAGCAAATGCAAACCAAATTTTTACTTGAGGCGGTAAAGTTTCCACTAAATTAGACATTCTTTAGTCCTTTCCAAAAGAAGTTAATTATTGCTCAAGACGTTCTATGTCATCATCGAGATGCTCCCCCAACTGAATCTCAATAATTTCAAGCGGAGTTGTTCCCGGGTTTCCCAAACGGTGAACAATTGTGCGGGGAATATGGGTCGATTCACTTTCATTCAATAAAAATTGTTCATCGTCTCTGAGAACATCGGCAGTCCCTTTCACTACAATCCAGTGCTCACTGCGATGCTGATGTCTCTGCCGTGACAAGTACATTCCGGGTAATATTTCCACATTTTTTATTTGATACCCCGGAGTTTCATATAAGATTGTCGAACGCCCCCACCTTCTTAAAATTGTTCGATGAAATTTGTATTCATATCGATCTTCTTCTTTCAGGGTATCCACTAGTTTTTTGACATCCTGGCTTCTGGATAGATCACATACCAAAAGTGCATCATCTGTTTCTACAATAATTAAATTCTCAATCCCAATACTGGTGACTAACTTCTTGGTGGTGAAAATCAGGCAGTTGCGGGTATCATGCAATACCACATTTCCTTGTATAGCATTGTTTTCATCATCTTTTTTTGAAACCTGATGAATGCTTTCCCAACTGCCCAAATCACTCCAGGCAATATCAAGAGGAAGAACAGAGACCCGATCCGATTTTTCCAATATGGCGTAATCTATTGAATCTGCTTGCACCTCACCGTAAATTGCATTGATCACGTCTTCATCCAGGAAGCTTTTTCCCGTGTCCCGATATTTTGAAAACACCTCAAACATCTCTGGAACCTGCTTTTGATATTCTTCCATCAGCACTCGAGGTGTGCACATGAAAATCCCGGAGTTCCAAGTATACTTTCCAGAATCCAAATATTTTTCCGCAGTCGCCTGGTCTGGCTTTTCCACAAATTTTTCTACACGAAATCCTTGTGACAGAGGGTTTCCTGATTTGATATAACCATACCCCGTCTCCGGATGTTCGGGCTTGATACCAAAAGTAACAATCCATTTTTCCCGGGCTAGAACAGCCCCCTGCTGCAGATATTTGTGAAAACCTTCTCGGTCCGGAATGAGATGATCTGCGGGTAAAATGATCATCGGTTCATCAAGGTTTGATTTTGAAACACAAAACACCGCCCATAGGATCGCAGGTGCGGTATTGCGGCCCTGTGGTTCAAACAGGAGGTTTCTTCTGGGAAAGTCAGGCGCGATTTGATCAATTTGATGGATCAGTTCAAATTCATGATGGGTGGAACCAACAATGAAAATATCTTCCTTGAGAACCAAACTGGAAAGACGCTGATAGGTTTCCTGCAAGAGGGATTCGTGGGTAGACCCCAAATTCAAAAACTGTTTGGGACTCATATACCGACTGAAGGGCCACAGCCTGGTCCCCCCTCCTCCCGCGAGAATCATTCCTAACATCCAGCTATTTCCTTATTTTTCTATAGTTTCGATTGCTCTGCTCGAGGACTGAAACTTGCGATCGCATCTTTTTCTGTTTCATAAATATCAATGATTTTATCCAAATCTGTCATGCGAAAGAGCATCAAAAGTTTATCGTTCAATTGGCAGAGCACCATTTTTTTTTGGAGACTTTCCAGAAACTGAAAAAATGAAACAATATTTCCAATTTCTCCCGAACTGATATGTTCGAGACCTTTAAAATTAAGCACAGCGCCATTCAACAACGATTTTTTAAAAAGGGGATACAACCTTTCTTTCATTTCGTTGGCTTCATTTCGCGGCACCGACTCTTTTAACAGGTCATCTTTAAGAAAGATCACGCAAACATCGTTTTTTATCTGATGAACAATTTGCATCCGTCTACTTTGTCTGCCGGATACATGACTGTAAGCATGTATCGAAAAGCGAGTTTCAATGCCTAGGGGTTCTGTGCAGCTCTCCAATTCAAAAAAAGATCGCTCTCAAAAAAACTATTCTCTTGAACAGCGAACTGTAGGAGAGCTTTTCATTTCCTCAAATGCAAAATCAAGTTATATTTTCTTGATTTTGGGAGGAAGCAACGGAAAAAGAGTTCGTTTAAAACCGAAAGAATAGTGTTTTCGATGATGCGATATTTACAAATCTGATTATTTTCCGTATAGGTGAGGGGAAGATTCTTGAAAGCTTTCCTCACAAACACTCTGGGGAAAATCATTCTGGAAAGGAAAAAACAAATCTCGGGAGACGTTGTTCATGATACTTGCCCTTCCTGCATTTTTGAAAGGAAGTTTATTTGTATTGTTTTGTTCGCTCAATACAGTCCTTTGTTTTAGTATTTTACTTCCAGCAATCTGTCTGAAACCTCTCACTGACCGCACCCCTCTTGCTCCCTACCTTGGTTTGTTTCTTACTGTTTGTGTTAGCTATTGGGCAGATGGCAATAGCCGGGTGCTTGAGAAACTTCTACAAACCGAATGGGATTTGCAGATTCCCGAGGACCTGGCAGAAAAACATTGGTACCTTCTGATTTCTAATCATCAGTCATGGGCTGATATATTCATTTTGTTCAAAGTCCTCAATCGTAAAATTCCCTTTCCTAAATATTTTGTCAAAGACAAGCTCCTGTGGCTTCCCGTTTTAGGCCCTGTATTTTGGGCAATGGATTTTCCAATCATGAAGCGATATTCAAAATCATATCTGGAAAAGCACCCGGAACAGCGAGGCAAAGATTTGGAAACCACGCGGCGTTCTTGTGAGAAATTCAAATATATCCCCACGACAGTAATCAATTTTCCAGAAGGGACACGCTATCGACCAGCAAAAGCAAAGGCACAGAACTCTCCTTATCATCATCTTCTGCTGCCGCGCGCAGGAGGCGCTGCTTTGGCATTATATTCAATGGGCGAATACTTCACCGCAGCTCTCAATGTGACTATCGCTTATTCCACCGAACACGCCACATGCTGGCAATTTATTTCAGGACAGATTAAAAGGATCACTGTGCGGGTAGAACTGATTCCGATTCCCGGGGAGTTTATTCAGAGAGACTATCGGACAGATCAGCAGTTCAGAGAAAATTTTCAGGCGTGGATCAACCAGAAATGGAAAGCAAAAGACCGCTTAATTGAAGATTTTGCAAGCCGGGATGCGGAAGCCTTTGCACAAGAAGAAAAAAGGCAGATTGTGACTCAATGATGGAACAAACGAACTCCTGAAAATGCCATCAGCATCCCATATTCGTTGGCAGCCTCAACAACCTCGTCGTCTCGTATGCTTCCTCCCGCCTGCACGATATAGGAGACCCCTCTTTTTGATGCCTGATCGATATTGTCTCTGAACGGAAAAAATGCGTCAGAAGCAAGACTGACGCCCTTCAGGTTTTTCAGCCAGGAGGACTTTTCATCCGCTGTCAGGGGTGACGGGGAAATTTCAAAATTTTGCTCCCAAACTTCATGCTCTTTTGCAGTCAAATCTCCCTCTATGTAACTGACCCTGGCATTGATCCGATTGACACGATTTATTTCCGTTTTGAAACGCAATCCCAAAACTTTCGGATGCTGACGTAAAAACCAGATCTCAGATTTCCGTCCTGCCAGTTTCGTGCAGTCTATTCGGCTCTGCTGTCCTGCCCCAATCCCTATCATCTGCCCGTCCGTAGCGAAAGCTACTGAATTGGACTGAGTATATTTCAAGGTAATTGCAGCAAGAATCAAATCCCGTTTTGCATCGGGAGACAGTTCTTTCTTTTCTGTAGGAATCTGCTGAAATAAATTTTTTTCATTCAAAGCCAGTGAGTTTCTTTTTTGGGAAAATCCAACTCCAAAAACTTCGCGGTATTCAGTATCAGGTGCTTTATAGGCAGGATCAGATTTTAAAATGAGATAAGCGCCTTTTTTCTTGCCTTTAAGAATTTCCAAAGCCTCCGGCTCATAACCAGGAGCAATCATACCATCTGAAACAGAAGATTTTATGATTTGGGCGGTGGAGACGTCAACTTTGCGACTCAAAGCGATAAAGTCGCCAAAAGAGGACATGGGATCAGCACCTCTCGCTCGGGTGTAGGCGATGGCCAAGGGGCTTAACTCCTGCTGAGAACAATCGTAGACTTGTTTGAGGGTTTCACTGAGCGGCACAGCGAAGGCTGCACCTGCAGGGCTGACGTGTTTGAATGAGGCCGCGGCCGGCATCTCCATTGCCGAATCCAACTCATTGACCAGCTGCCAGGCATTCATCGCATCCAGTAAATTTATATAGCCAGGGTTGCCATTTATAATCTCAAAAGGAAGGGGGAGATCATTAAGCCTCGAAATTGATGCCGGTTTCTGATGGGGGTTACATCCGTATTTAAGATCAAATTGATGAACAGTGCTGCGCAAACTCGGGTCGGTCATTGAAGTATCTTCTCTTTCATGCGGGAACCGAAACTTCATTACTCATTCGGTTTCCTGATTTATCTAAACCTTCTTCGAGAATGTCTCGCTGAATGTCCATCATCAGGCCATCTACTTGCCCTTTCTCCTGAATCATGGTCAAAAGCTTCATGGTTTTATCAAAAACAGCCGCCAACCACTCTGAGGGCAGTTTGATGCCCAACGTCGTTTTTGAAATTTTATAAAAGTAATGAATTAAGCTGGCATATTCGATAAAGATCGCGAATTCCATTTTGGTTTTCGGCATTTTTCCAACTCTTTTTACCGCGAGTCCATAACAATGGTGAGTCGTTTTAAATGACTCCTGCACTTTTTCACGCTGTTCGACAGTCCGTTCTCCTCCTTGATACTGTCCTACTTTAAAAATTAAGTCACTCATCTGGACTTTGGCTTCTAAAAAATATGGAATCGGATCATTTTTATCCATTTTTTTCAACTGAGATGAAAGCTTCTTTGCCTCGCTGTCAAGGAGCGGTAAAACGCGCAGCAGCAGCAGCAGTTCAGCGGACCTTTTAATGATACTCATCCATTTGCCATCCCGCTTTTTATCCTCGCCCATCTCTTTCCCTCCGGATTCAAGCAGAAAGGTCGTCACTTCATCCAGACTCAGGGAAGTATTGTAAACTGCTTTGTTTTCTTTCAGCGCTTTCTCGGATTGTTTTTGATAGATTTTAATTATTTCCATGTTGCGGGAAACCAGGGCAATGTGGCTCCTCAACCCCTGGGATTGACGGGTGAAAGCATTTTCTTTTCCTTCTTCAGATTTGAGTTTGGACTCCAGGGCAAGGGCTTCCCCCTGGCATTTATAAAATAGTTTTGAAAAATAAATATCCTGCGTCCAAATCACCATTTGCAGACCCACATTACTTAATTCCCCAAAAGAACAGGCTACGGTCGCCTGGAGGAGCAACGTACGATAGAGTTCTACAGGAAAATCACGCCCGCTTTTTGCCACTATCGATACCAGTTCCAGGCGGTTCATCATGTCGGTGGGATTGCGTTTGAGAAGCTTGACCTTTTCAAGTGCAGATTTGGTTGGATGGAATTTAGAGAGTTCTTCTCCTGTCACCTCAGGGGCAGCATAATCGGTCCCCTTAATACGATTGGCGGCCCGCTGCATAAAGGTCGTTTTTGAATAATCCAGAATATCTTTCTTCCTTGAATTGATCTCCGCCTGCCAATGCTCAATCAAACCAGGTATATTTCCGAGTTCCTGGGCTTTGATTTTTAAATGAGAAATTCCTTCTTCTGCAGGAGAATCATCCAGTGTCTTGCTGGCACCAAAAAGATCCTCATTGATAAAGACCTTTTTACCATTCTTTTTCTTTTTCTTAAGATCTCCCTTTTTTTCCTCATTTTTCTGAGCTTCCTGCTCAATGGGAGAGGCTTCCATATCGATGGCCATTGTTTTTCCTAAAGCAGCATGGTGGCGATTTCAAATGGCTTTTACCAATTCCGCTTGTTTGCGGTCACTCTTTATAACTTACAATGAATCAGAAAAAAAGGAAAATTTCAAGAAAGGCTCTTCCCTCTTCAGGTTCATTCCAATAACATTACAGATTCTTATCTTGAAAAATCATGCAGCATGAAATTCCGAAAATTAAAGAAAAAAGATTTTCAGAAGAGTAGATTTTTTTTTGATTTCCTGTAGAATTTGCAGTTCATCTCATACATTCGAAATCAGTGAAAAAAGCTTCATGCGCAACAACTGATCTCGCATATTCCTTTCCGAACTTTCGAGTTTCCTGTGAAATCTAATTTCAATAATGATGAAAAGCACATCTATCTGGAAACACTGGGTTGTGAAAAAAATCGAGTTGATTCGGAAATCATGTTGGCTGCATTAAAAAAACACGGTTTCCAATTGGTGATGAAACCTGAAGAAGCAGAAGTCATCGTGATCAATACCTGTGCGTTTCTGACGTCTGCCAGTCAGGAATCGATTGACCGCATTCTTGCTTTAAGCGATCACAAAGCAGAAGGACAATGCGAGAAACTGGTTGCCACCGGTTGCCTCAGTCAACGATATCAGGGGGGGCTGTTGGATGAAATTCCAGAGCTGGATGGGCTTCTCGGTTCCAGTGATTTTTTTCGTATCCCTTTTCTGATCACACAGCTTTATGAGAATCCTCAGCATCCGCAAATTCTCATCAATAAAAAACCTCACTACTCTCAATATGAAAAGCAGGAAAAACTACAAAGCACGGCAAAACATTTTGCTTATTTAAAAATCGCTGAAGGATGTTCCAATATGTGCTCTTTCTGCAACATCCCTTCACTTCGCGGCGGATTCAGCAGCCGTTCCGTCTCGATGATTATTGAGGAAATGCAGGTGATGGTGGAAAACGGCGTTAAAGAAATCAATCTGCTTTCTCAGGACACGTCATCTTACGGAAAAGATTTGGCAGGAAACGTCCATTTAGCTACCCTGCTGCGCGCAATCTCTGAAGTTGAAGGGGATTTTTGGATCCGACTGTTTTATGCGTATCCCAATACTTTTCCGGAAGAGGCTCTTGAAATAATGTCTGACGATCCTCGTTTTTGCCGATACTTGGATATGCCCTTCCAACACATCAATGATTCTGTGCTGCAAAAAATGAATCGCAAAATCACACAAAAAAAGATTCGAGAAAAAATGACCCAGGTAAGGAAATACATGCCGGATCTGGCCTGGCGGTCCACATTTATTGTGGGGTTTCCTACAGAATCTGAAGAAAATTTCGAAGAACTGCATCAATTTGTTGCGGAAGGTCATTTTGACCACCTCGGTGTTTTTACCTATTCAGACGAAGACAATATCCGCTCGGCAAAATGGGGGGATCCAATTCCCAATACACTCAAGCGGGAACGAAAAAGCAGGCTCCTGGAACTTCAGCAGAAAATCAGTCTGAGTAAAAATGAAACATATTTGGGAAAGACCCTGAAGGTGCTGGTGGACGGTGTTTCTGAGGAAAGCGATTTGCTGCTCCAGGGGCGTTCACAGTACCAGGGACCAAATGTCGACGGTTTGGTCTATATCAATGAAGGAAATGCTGTTCCACAGCAATTCAATGAAGTGGAGATTACAGATGCTCATCCCTATGATCTGGTGGGACGTCTTGTAAGTCCGAGAGAAATGGAAAAATCAGAATATTCCCTACCATCTGCCAAATTTTAAGGAATCTTATGTCAGGACATAGTAAATGGAGTTCGATTAAACACCGCAAGGGGGCACAGGACGCCAAGCGTGGTAAAATTTTCACGAAACTGATCAAAGAGATCACTATTGCCGCACGGGACGGCGGAGGGGACCCGGATGCCAATCCCCGACTACGCACCGCAATTTCAAACGCCAAAGCCCAGAGCATGCCCAAGGACAATATTGAACGCGCTGTCAAAAAAGGGGTAGGCGGACTGGATGGAGTTCAGTATGAAGAAATTGTTTTTGAAGGATACGGACCCAATAACGTGGCCGTGATTGTCGAAGTTTTGACTGACAACCGCAACCGCAGCGTCTCCTTTGTCCGCAGCACTTTTGGGAAACTCGGTGGAAATTTAGGTGCCACCAATTCGGTGCAGTACATGTTTGATCGAATTGGACAGATTTACATCGACAAAAATGCCATTGACGAAGACAGCCTGATGGAATTGATCATCGAAGTGGGAGCAGAAGACATGAACACCAATGATCCGGAAAGTTACGAAGTGATCACTGCAATCACCGACTTCGCTCAAGTGCGGGAAGCTTTAGAAGACAAAGAAATTGAAATGTCTGAAGCGAGTATCGCCTGGGTTCCTCAAAACAGGATAGAAATTGATGATCTCAAAAAGGCGGAACAGGTAATGCGCCTGATCGAAACATTGGAAGATAATGATGACGTCCAAAATGTGTACTCCAATTTCGACATCAGTGACGGTGTCTTAGCAGAAATGTCATAGATTCCGGGTCATGATCATCATCGGCATCGATCCTGGCAGCCGTAAAACCGGGTATGGAATAATCGAGAAAGATGGTAACCGGAATCTATATATCAACAGCGGAACCATCAATCTTCAAGAAAACCTCTCTCTGGCAGACCGTTTGGTCATTTTGGACGAGCAACTCAATGAAATACTGGAGAAATTCAAGCCGGATTGCAGCTCTATTGAAGCTATTTTCTTCTCAAAAAACGCCAAATCTGCTTTGATATTGGGACATGCACGCGGAGTAGCACTGCTCAAACTGGCTGTCCACCAGATCCCCGTTTTCGAATACACCCCATTGGAAGTCAAACAATCCCTTGTCGGGGCCGGTCGGGCTTCGAAAGATCAGGTTCAGCACATGGTACGGGTATTACTCAACCAAAAACAAATTATGATGGGCGAAGATGAAGCTGATGCCCTGGCCAACGCCATTACCCACGCTCATTTTATTCCACATTTGAAGCATCATGATCGCTTATCTTGAAGGAACCGTGTTTTTAACCGAAGCGGATTATCTCGTCATAAAAACTGCTACAGGAGTAGGATACCAAGTCTTTTTGCCCAAGCCACTTTTGTTGCAGGCAGTTGTAAATGAATCTGTTCACTACCATATCCAAACTTATGTCCGTGATGGAGAAGGCACTCTCTACGGTTTTGCTTCTTTAGAAGAAAAAAAGCTATTTGAGATGTTGATCAAAACTTCCGGGGTAGGCCCAAAATTGGGAATTATGATTCTTTCAATCCTGCGCCCTCCCCAACTGATCCAGGCCATTCATCAGCAAAATATTCCACAGTTGAATTCAATTCCGGGAATTGGTAAAAAGACTGCATCAAAATTATTTTTGGATATGACAGACCAACTCAAGAAACATCCAATCGCGGGACAGGAATGGGAGAAAGATCCGAAAATTCCAAATCAATCTTCTGCTTCCGAAACGGATGAATTGCTTTCGGCACTAACAAACATGGGATTTTCCGAAAAAG
Source organism: SAR324 cluster bacterium (assembly GCA_015231825.1). Taxonomy (GTDB): domain Bacteria; phylum SAR324; class SAR324; order SAR324; family NAC60-12; genus JADGAV01. The sequence continues at coordinate 158,871 of JADGAV010000001.1, read as the reverse complement.
ATGTGCTATCTATTTTAGGGCAAATTCACGCTGATGGACAATCCTTCGAGGAACAAATCAAGAAAGCGTTGGCTTTACTGACCTCATTTAATTGATATTCCAAACAAAAGGGGCTTTTATGGGAAGTTTAAATAAAGTGATGCTCATTGGGCGATTAGGCAAGGATCCGGAGATTCGCTATACCCAGTCAGGAAGCGCTGTGGCAAATTTTACAATCGCTACTAGCGAATATTGGACAGATCAACAGGGACAACGTCAGGAAAAAACTGAATGGCACAACATTGTCGCCTGGAACAAATTAGCTGATCTGACACAATCCTATCTGAAACAGGGAAGCCAGATTTATCTGGAAGGCAATCTCCAGACAAGAAGCTGGGATGACGCGCAGTCAGGACAAAAGCGCTATAAAACTGAAATCAACGCAAGAGTGATCCAATTTCTGGACAGTCGGCCCTCCGAAAGCAGTGCTGGAGCCGGAGCATATAACAGTCGTCCTCAAAACCAGCCCAATGCTGGACCTCCTTCCGACAACCATTCAGTTTCGGATTCAACAGCTCGACCTTCAGTTCAGCAGAACCCTTCTCAAAATCAATCAAATCCACATGAAGAGGCACCAGTCGAATCCTATATTGAAGACGACATCCCCTTCTAAACATTGATATTCCCCGTCGTCAATACTGCGGTGGGGAATTTTTCCCTCCTGGCATTTTTAGTAGTCAATATAAGATCCTGTTTGAGCATCGAGTAAAAAACTTTCATTTAAGGATTTTCTCAAAAATAATTAAGGGACAAATCATTGGCCGTCAGTCTGCGGATATTATTTTGCATTGCTTCATGAGGAATCTATAGAGCTATGAAACCCTTTAAAAAGTCTGCAATTTTTTTCGTTCTTGTATTGATTCACTTTCCTGTTTGGGGAAAAATTGAATATGAGAAAATGATTATCGAGCAATCGAATTCAAGAGCAATGGATTTCAATCTATTGCTGGCCATTGCCCATGCAGAAAGCAATTTCAGGCCGAAAGTCGTCAGCTTCAGAGGAGCCGTCGGGTTGTGTCAAATTACGATACCAGTAGCCAAGGACCGTTTGGGATATTCGCACAAGGATCGGAGTAAAGACGCGGCTCTTCACAAACGGCTCTTAAATCCCGCAGAAAACATCAAGATTGCACTCTTGCATTTGGCATGGATTGACAAGCATCTAAACAAGAGATTCAAAGGCACTGACCGATTCCGTATGATTGTGGCAATTTATAATGCAGGATATCGAAATTTTATTAATAAAACAGGAAGACTGCCTCGGCTCGGCGAAGGAACAAAACCGATGGAAAAATGGAAAGTAAAGGAAAGGGACGGATACATCAGCAAAGTGTCAAAATCGTATATGCGCTTTGTTAATAAATATGGTCATTCCAAATTTAGTCTTTTGAAATAATTAATGGATTCTAAATTTCTCAGCAACTTACAAACGCTGAATTGAGACACATTTCAGTGATCCCGAAAGCTCTCGGGCCCTTTTTTGTGAGCCTTTATTTTTTGAACTTGGAGACAGATCAATTTTTATCTAAAACTGTGATTCCTCCTAATCGAAAGATGACCACTGGATTTTGAACATCACATGCGCTATTATTAAACGGTCGAATCGCCTGCAGTCAGCCATTCTTTGTGACACGTGAATCAACATGCAAACCCGCATCCCTTTTTACTCCGAGGCCCTTCACTCCAGTATCCAGGCCGAAGCTCTTTTTTGCGAATTATTGAAAGGACGTATATGTCATTAGAAGACCAACATTCCGGATCAGAGAAAGCCATCACTATCCCAATGTTACCCATGAGAGACATCGTAGTATTTCCCAGGATGACTGCTCCTTTTTTTATCGGAAGAGCTCCCTCTATGGCGTCATTGGAAAAAGCCCTGGCAACAGATCGTCGCGTTTTTGTGGTTGCCCAGCAGGACCCGATGGTGGAATCTCCCAAGGAAGAAGATTTATTCAAAGTCGGAACGATCGGACAAATTCTTCAGATTATGCGTCTCCACAATGGAACCATCAAAGCGTTATTTGAGGCGAAAAGTCGCGGAAAACTTATTGAAGCCAGTCTCACCGATACATTATACACCGCCCTTGTTGAGCCAATTTATGAAGAAAAAAATCGAAGTCCGGAATTGGTTGCTCTGAGTAAAAACGTCAGGAATGAATTAAAACGGTATCTTAAAGAAGTAAAAAAGCATACGGAAGGTGTCGAAAAATTGGCTCTCGACATGGAAGAACCCTATTACCTGGCCGATCGAATTGCACCGCTCCTCAATATGGATTTGATCAAAAAACAGGAACTGCTCGAAGTTTCCGACCCTCAAAAACGCCTCGAAATTGTGTATGAGCGCATGTTGGAAGAAAGCGAATTGAAGAAAGTTGAACGAAAACTCAAAGAACGTGTTCAGGGGCAAATTGGAAAAACACAGAAAGAATACTACCTCAATGAACAAATCAAAGCGATCCAGAAAGAGCTTGGTCAAGGGGAGGACGGGAAAGCGGAAATTGAAGAATATTCGAATAAAATAAAAGAAGTCAAATTGTCGAAAGAAGCCAAGGAAGTGGCAGAAAAAGAAATAAAAAAATTAAAAATGATGCAGCCCATGTCTGCAGAAGCCAATGTTGTGCGAAATTATCTGGATTGGTTACTTTCAATGCCCTGGGGCGACAAAACAGAAGACCATTTTGATCTGGATGAAGCAGAAAAGGTCCTGAACATAGAACACTATGGCCTTGAAAAAGTAAAAGAGCGAATTATTGAATACCTCGCAGTGGCTCAAAAGGTCGGTCAGATGAATGGTCCCATTATCTGTCTTGTGGGTCCTCCCGGTGTCGGAAAAACCTCATTAGCCCGTTCCGTTGCCAAGGCATTGGGTAGAAATTTTGTGCGCATGAGCCTGGGAGGCGTCCGAGATGAAGCAGAAATTAGAGGGCATCGCAGAACTTATATAGGTGCGATGCCTGGAAAAATTATTCAGTCTCTTAAAAAGGCAAAAAGCAGCAATCCATTGATGCTTTTGGATGAGTTGGACAAAATGACCCATGGGGTGATGGGCGACCCCTCTGCTGCTTTACTGGAGGTGCTGGACCGGGAGCAAAACAGCACTTTTATGGATCACTACCTTGAAGTCGAATTCGATTTATCCGATGTCCTTTTCTTTTGCACTGCCAATGTGGCTCAAAACATACCTTCTGCATTGAAAGACCGCATGGAAATAATCACTCTCTCCGGATATACAGAATTGGAAAAAGAGCACATTGCCATACAGCATTTAATCCCCAAGCAAATTGAAGAAAATGGATTGAAGGAGGAACAGATAAAATTTCAGCAAAAAAGTCTGGTTGAGATTATTCACCGCTACACCAGGGAAGCCGGTGTTCGCAATCTTGAACGATCAATCTCGAAAGTCTGTCGAAAAGTTGCCCGACAGATTGTGCAAAAAAATCCCAAAAAGGCGATCACCGTCACAACAAAACGTGTTCACGATTTTTTAGGAGTGCCTCGCTTTAAACACAAGGAGATTGGCGAGAAAAACGAAATCGGTGTCACGACTGGATTAGCCTGGACTTCTGTGGGAGGAAAATTAATGACTACGGAAGTTTCCCTGATGAAAGGAAAAGGTAACCTGAAGCTGACTGGACAGCTTGGAGACGTGATGAAAGAGTCGGCAAAAGCAGCATTGAGTTATGTCCGCAGCAATGCCAATTTGTTTGGAATTTATTCTTCCGCCTTTAAAGAGACCGATATTCACATTCATGTTCCAGAAGGAGCAGTACCCAAGGATGGTCCTTCTGCAGGAATCACAATCACTACTTCGTTGATCAGCGCATTCACCAGTATTCCAGTGCAAAAAGAAGTGGCGATGACAGGCGAAATTACATTGCGTGGGAGAGTCTTACCGATCGGTGGTTTAAAAGAAAAATTGCTCGCAGCCAAACAGGGAGGAGTCCAAACAATTCTGATTCCAGAAAAAAACCAAAAGGACTTGGCAGAAATTCCTTCTGAAATTACAAAAGAACTGAACATCGTTCCCGTAGAATTTGCAGAAGAAGCGCTAAAAATTTCTCTGGAACGTCTTCCAATCGCTGTTGAAGATCCTCCGGAAGAGGAAAAAGAATCTGAAAACACGAATGTGATTGCAGAAGATTCATTTACTGAACCGGAACTGCCCAGCTACTCCCATAATTAGCCGCTTACTACAAGCCCTCTCCTTTCAACAACGGAGAGGGTTATTCTTTTTGAAATTAGAGATGCGCCAAGGCCTGCTTGATAGCAGCTGCTGTTTTTTCTAAATCTTCGTCCGTATGGGCGGTTGATACAAAAAAGGTTTCAAAAGCAGAAGGTGCGATATATATCCCCTGCCGGAGCATCTGATTAAAAAATTTCTTGAAACGGTTGACATCCGTTTTTAGCGCGTCCTGATAGTCACGAACCGGCGTTTCTGAAAAGAAAAACCCGAACATTCCTCCCATTTGGTTTCCCTGAATCGGTATTCCTGCTTTTTCGCACAATGACTTCGTCTCATTCACCAGCCAAGAGCTTTTTTGGCTGATTTCGTCATAGACCCCTTTTTCTTTAAGAAGTTCAAGGGTTGCAATTCCAGCGGTCACTGCAATTGGATTTCCTGATAAAGTGCCTGCCTGATAAACCGGACCGACCGGGGCGACCTGCAGCATAATATCCTGGCGCCCTCCATATCCACCAACGGGAAAACCTCCTCCAATGACTTTTCCGAAGGTAGTCATATCCGGCTGGACGTTCAATAGTGCTTGAACCCCGCCATAATCAACACGAAAGCCACTCATAACTTCATCAAATATCAGAACGATTCCTTCACGATCACACAGACTTCTCAAATTTTGCAGAAAGCCATGTTCTGGAAGAATCATTCCCATATTGCCCGGGACCGGTTCCACAATGATGGCCGCAATTTCCTGAGGATGAAGATCAACCAGTTCCGATACAGAATCAAAATCATTGAACCGGGCCAGTAAGGTGAGATCGACGAAGGCCTGCGGTACGCCTTCAGAATCCGGTTTACCGAGTGTAGTGGCACCAGAACCTGCCTGTACCAGTAATGAGTCAATGCTGCCATGATAACATCCTTCAAATTTTATGATTTTATCTCTCCCCGTAAATCCCCGGGCCACCCGAATGGCTCCCATTGTGGCCTCACCTCCTGAATTGACTAATCGCAGCATTTCGATACTGGGAACGGCTTCCTTGACCATTTCGGCCAACTGGATTTCTCCTTCGGTTGGAGCACCAAACGAGGTGCCGGAGTGGAGTGCATTTTCCACGGCAGAAATAATTTTTTCATGACAATGGCCCAAAATCAGAGGACCCCAGGAACCGACATAGTCGATAAATTCATTGCCATCGATATCATAAATTTTTGATCCTTTCCCTTTCTCTATAAACAAAGGGTGCGTATCTACCGACTTAAAAGCACGAACCGGGCTGTTTACTCCGCCTGGAATTGATTTTTGGGCGCGTTCAAATAGTTGGAGAGAGCGATTGAATTGCATGTTTTTTCCTTCTACAAATGGGTGATATCTTTAAAATCTAGTCCGCGGACGGATCTGTTCCCCGAATCCGGGTTAATTGAAAATAAGGCACGAACAAGGTAACAGCAAAACACAGGAATATTAAACGGCTGCCCCATTCGTGCTGTTGACGAAATACGGCTTTTGTAGAGCCGCTCAAACCCGTCGTACCGGTTTGGTTCAGCACGGTTTCCTGCATCTCCGGAATCAGGAAGAAAGCGAGATAGGCCCAAATCAAATTAGTGATCAGGAACAAAAACGCTTGTAGAAAAAATCGAACTCTTGAATGGAAAAGCCATTCCCGCTTAATGTGACGAAGCTCTAAAACAGTTAAGAACCAGAACGCCATTGTGCAGATCGGAACAAACCGCCCGATGAGCAGCGTTACCAGTTTTCCTGAAATCAGGACAGCCTGGGTACTATCACTGGTGAGGGGAGGGAGGGTGAAGAAAGCTATTGGTGCCAGCAGTGTGATCAAAAGGACTCCTCCTACGATCACAGCCCAGCTGCACCAATAAAGATACGTTAAAATCAGAATAATCCGTCCCATTTTGCCAAAAACTCCCCGTTACAATGATGGTCAAGCGAATAATCTGGTGGCACTGCCGGCTTCACCCAGGAGGATGCGTCTTGTCTGCAAAGCTAAAAAGTATTGCAAACAGATTCACATTTCAAGGCAATTGGACAAAAGCTCGCTCCGAGAAGAGTGACTCAATTTACTCAACGCTTTTGCCTCGATTTGACGAATTCGTTCTCGGGTCAAATTGAATGTTTGACCAATTTCTTCCAGAGTGTGGTTGTATTCGTAGTCAATTCCAAAACGCATTTTGATCACTTTTTCTTCACGAGGAGTCAAAGAAGAAAGCACGTTACCGATCTGTTCATGGTTGTTGCGCACTGTGGTCCAATCACCAGGATTTTGGCAACTGGGATTTTCAATGATATCAAAAAGGCTCATTCCTTCTTCTTCTTCCAACTGACTGTCAAGCGAGGAGGGTTCTCGGACTATGCTCAGAGCCTCACACGCCTTTTCCCACGGCATCCCTGTTTGTCTTGCCAATTCTTCGCCACTGGGTTCGCAGCCCAGGTAGGAAACAAGACGCCGGCGGGTTCGCTGGAGTTTTGCAATGGTTTCAACCATGTGAATGGGAATCCGAATTGTTCTTCCCTTGTCCGCAATCGCTCGGACAATCGATTGTCGAATCCACCAGGTTGCATAGGTTGAAAATTTGTAACCACGTCGATATTCAAATGATTCAACTGCCCTTATTAAACCGATATTGCCTTCCTGAATCAGATCAAGAAACTGAAGCCCGCGATTGCAATAACGTCTAGCAATCGTTACTACCAAATGCATGTGAGCTTCAACAAAGTCATTGCTCAGCATTTTTATCTGTTTTTGAATTTTTTCAAATTCTTGAAATCCTATACAGAATTGGGAAAGCGGAATTCCTGTTTGATTTTTCAAACGCAAAAGTCGCTTTTTAGACAGAATATGACATTCCTGATAACGTACAATATGTTTCGGATCAATGTTATGTTCACGAAGCATCTTGCATTTAATCTCTTCTTTCTTATCAAGGGGTGCGAGTTTCCATTTTTCGAAAAGTTTGCGTACCCTGGAAGAAAGCTCGAGAGCCCTGGAGTATTTATTGAAGTTGTCTGTGGTTTCAACAATCAGCTGATGATGCCGCCTCATTAGATTGCTAAGCGTTTGAATTTGACGTGCCGTAAACCTGAACTTACAGATGCATCGTGAAATATTCAAAAAAAGATCATTAGATCTCGGATTTATATCCAATCGGTTTTCTCCAGTTTCCTCCTGATCAAAAACCCATTGTTCATATAGCTTTTTTAATTTTAAAAGATCAATAAGAACGTTTTCTCGAACTTTTTCTTCATCCTGAAGCTCATTAGTTTCGTAATCAATGGTCGAAACATATTGACCCACGTCTATATCCGCCTGATCAAATTTTGGAATCCAGTCAAGCAAATACTTGACAATCACCATCGAGTTACTGAAGAGGCGAACGAGTTGATTTCGATATTCTTCCAATTTTTTTGCCATTTCAGTCGCTTCCTCTCGACTGAGCGATTGAATTTTTCTTATTTCCCGCAAGTACAGGTCAACAGGATCGTCAATAGACGAGCTTTCGTTTTTTCGATCTTCTGATGGGTTCATTTGAAAAGAGGAGTTTGCCAAACTATTTCCTTCTTTCCCATCCGATATTGAAGGTGCTTTAGGTTTGGAATCTCCTGAAATCGATTCCTCAACTGGCGGGGTCGCAGATATAAACAGAGAAGTTTCTTCGTCAACAAGAACATTGTTGGGAAAACTCCGGTCTTGAATTAAGTGAGGATGGATATATCGGCTATGAGAAAGCGCTTCCGTCGTATTTTTAATATCTTTTGTTGCTCCCATGATCCCTTCGCGAATGAGTGGCCTTTTGTTGCAGAGCTAAGGAGTGCTAAGTTTCCATGGCCACACTTAGTCCTCCTGAGGTTTTTGATTTCATAATATACAAATCGCGTACCAGACGTATCGAGGAAGACTTCTGAAATGAAAATTAAATAATAACATGCTAAAATGAAAACACTCTTCATTGAAACAACGGATAAAGTGCTTTTATGAATACATTTAAAAAAGGATTCTTTTTGGCGAGTCTGGCAGTGGGAATCGTCATCATTCAGTCCTGTGCATCCACTTCAGAACGTTTTCGTACGCGTTCTTTGACCGATCATTCAATCAAATACAAAAGCCCTGTAAAGTTAAAAGTTACCGGTATTGGATGTGCATTGGATTCGCAGAGAGCGGTCCAAAAATCTCGCAGTACAGCAGATTATAACCTTCGCTCAATTCTCGGAAACAGACGCTATCTGACCAGTTTTCGAGAAATTGACCGTTATGAGGAAAATGGCCAAATCTGCGTTGAAACCGAAGTAGAATCCCGTTCCCCCTAACAACTATTTAGACTGAAATGGCTGATCTTTTTAAACCATCGCAAAGCGCTGCAGAATGGGTCCTACAGGTTAAAGACACCCGACTGTTCCAGGATATTCCGGAAGACCAATTGGTCGAAATTGCTCAATATATGGAAATACAATTTTTAGAAGCCGAGCAACTTGTTTTTACTGAAGGTGAAGTGGGAGAAAAAATATTTGTTCAATTGGATGGAGAGTCCTCATTGTTTTTGGGAAACGCCGAAAAAACGACGTTTTTGACAACAGGAACTCGGGGAGACTGCTTTGGAGAAATGGCTGTCATAGACAACCAGCCCCGAAGCGCCAGTTTGAAAACAACAGCACCGACACACTTTCTGATCATCAATCAATCGAATTTTAAAAAAATTCTGAAGGTCGGTCATTCTCAATTTTCCATAAATTTGATGAGATCGCTCAGTCGTCGACTTAGAGAAACAGACACTTTGCTGATTGACATGCTGCAGAAGGAAAACAGCAAATTGGAATCGACGTTGACGCTTTTGAAAAAAACTCAAAATCAATTGTTGGCAAAAGAAAGGCTGAGTACACTGGGTCGAATGGCTTCAATGATTGTTCATGATTTAAGAAACCCACTGACCAGCATTTCAACAATGGGATATGTTTTGACTCACCAGAATCTTTCTGTGGAACAACGCGGAAGCTATGGATCCATGCTGAATTCTGAAATCAACCGATTGAAAGAAATGACCGAAGAAATTCTTTTGTTTGCCAAAGATCAGAGCGCATTGCATTTGATTCCGACCGATCTTTCTCACTTCTTTGACAAACTAAAAGAAGAACTTCAGCAGATCGCTCAGAGCTGGCCTGTCGAATGGAAGATGAAATCGTCTGTTGCTTCATCGTGCGCATTGGATTCCAATCGCCTTCATCGTGCGTTCCTGAATTTATGCAAAAATTCGTGGGAAGCTCTCAAATCTGCCAGAACACCATCACCGCTGGTGCAAATTGAAGCCTATGAAACCAATGATCATTTGAAATTTGTGATTCAAGACAATGGACCAGGCATTCCACCTGAAATCCAGGAAACTTTCTTTGACGCATTTGTTTCCGCCGGAAAATCGGGAGGGACCGGTTTAGGACTAGCAATTGTGAAGAAAGTGATGGAAGACCATCGAGGAGAAATTCAGCATTGCTCCACGGGGAGTGGGACTCTATTTCAAATCACCCTGCCAAAAAATTTTCCCCTGGCTACATGAAGGCGGGAGCTGCGCGAAAATCAGTGTATATCGAATGCAAGAAGGGTGATATCGTCGTCAAAAGATGACCTTCTTGAGAAGGAAAGTGCGTGCGAGTATAGTTTGTCAAGCATTTCATTCAAAGGAATTGATTTACTTTCCAAAAGAAATTTCTGGAGCCTGTTTGCACCAAACATTTCTTTTTCGGGATTGGCGATTTCCACAATACCATCAGTGTAAAGAAAAATTCGATCATTTTTTTGCAATTTGATGGAAGCCGAACCAAATCCTGAAATGTCACTGGAAAAAATTCCCAAAGGTAAACCCAGTTGATCTGCCAGACCAATGACTTCTCCCGATTCGCGAATCACATAGGCTTCAGGGTGCCCGGCCACCGCATAGGAAAATATCTGGGAATTCGAATCGTACGTTGCATAAAAAGCTGTCACAAATTTTGCTTCAGGCATCCTGACTGTTAACTCATCATTGACTTGAGTCAAAACTTTCTCCGGCGAACTCTCTTTCGAAGCAAATGCGTTAAACAGACTGGAACTCATACATGAAATAAGAGCTGCAGGAATGCCATGCCCTGTTACATCGGCCACCAAAACACCCACATTTTCTTCATCGAATTCGAAAATATCATACAAATCCCCTCCTATCTGTTCCATAGAAACATATTTTGTCGCAATCTTCATGAAAGGGATGACCGGGGTGGTTTGGGGCAAAATTGCAAGCTGGGTTGATTTAGCCTGCTCCAGTTCTTCATTGGTTTGGCGTTGTTTCTCCTGAATTACTCTAAAAGAAAAGGCGTTTTGCAGGGCATTTGACAAATAATGTTGAATGGATTCCAAATGGGTCAATTCATAATTAGAGAAAAAATCGCTCGGAAAATTGGCAAGATTTAAAACTCCCAATCGGGTTTCTCCCATAAATAAAGGAAGAAACGTTAATGGGGAATTCACGTCGATATCAGAACTGAATCCCAAATTGTTAAGCAGAGATGCAGAAGGACATTCCGAAACGACTGGCTGGCTTGCTTGAAATGATCCCCATAATATCTTGTTTTCTCGAGTTTGCGGAGCAGGGACGGCAGGCAAACTATCGCTGGCGACTTTTAAATGGAGAATCTGACTTTCATTTTCGTATTCCCAAAGCGCAACTGAACCGACCTTGAAATGCTGAGTGAACAACACCACGATGATATTGTACAATTCTTCCAGATTGATAGATCTGAGCCGGCGATAAAAATATGTCAGACTTTCTGAAACGACAGCTTTTTTTTGAATCGCCTCCGTCATAAACTTTCGTTCCAGATGTGCAATGATACGCGCAATCAATTCTTCTGCTGTAAAAGGTTTGACCACATAATCGGTTGCACCTGACTGAAATGCCGATACCTTCACATCGGCCGAGTCCACACTGGTGAGGAAAATGATCGGCACATCATCAAATTTATTTTGTTTCCGCAACTCAGAAATCAGACCCAACCCGTTCATCCTCGGCATTTCCAAATCTGTCAGTATAAGATCAAATTCCTGACTGGCAAGAATTTCCAATGCGTGTACGCCGTCATAGGCCTCTGTCACGTTGATCGGAGTGATTTGATATGACTCTAAGCACTGCCGCAAGGTCAGTCTGATAAACTTGCTGTCGTCAACAATCAAAATCTTATGATTTCTGCTCATTTTTTACATTTTGTTAGGTATGATTTTTCTTACTTTGCGATGAATCCCAGTATCTTCCGAGTTCGGATAAATTGCAACAATTTAATAGATTACTGCTTTTGTTGATCCTTGAATCGGGGAATGTTTTCAATAATGTTTCCCGTAATTGGTGTCTCCTGGTGGGAATTACCGAGCACCTGAATCACCAGTTTCGGTTTTCGATCCGGAGAAAGTGTCGCTTCAAGAATTTCGATCACATCATTCTGTGTCAAGGACTCAACGGCCTTGATGTCGTTACTGACAAAATCAAAATCCGCATCTTTCTTAAAGGCGGAATAAAACAGTTCGTCCGCTTCTCCTGAAATACTGGAAGCTTTTTCCAGTTTTGCATTAATCACAGATTGTTTATAATTTTCAAATTCTGATTTTGAAGTATTTTTGAAGCTTTCTATAAATTTTGGTAAAAAAGCCTCAATACGTTCCTGTAAAACTCCCGCAGGATACTCACCGGATTGGACCAACACCATCCATCCCAAGGTTTCTTCCATTTGTGAAAAATCAGCGAAGACGGTGTAACCCAACTGTTGTTGCGTGCGCAACTCTGAGTAGGCTTGTGACCGCAGAGCATTGGCAATTATCAGCATGGCCCCTCTCAACTTGGGGTCACTTTTTCCGACCTGAATACCCACAACAGTTGCAGAATTGTTGACGCTACCTTTTTTCCTGTAAATATAGCTTCCATTATTTTTGATTTGCACGATTTTTTCTTCAAACAGCTCTGATTGGGCAAGTACCTGGCCGGACAAATTTTCTAATACAGTTTGAATCGTTTGTTGTGCTTCGTCTTTTTCCAGATTGCCGTGGACGACACCCTGGACATAGATGCGTTGATAAAGGGTTTTTGCGAAACTCCTCAATTCATCCAGTGTGACCGTCTTTATCTCCTTTTGGTATTGATCTATTGAAAATTTCTTTTCTTCCATCAAAAGCGAACGAATGTAAAGAGCCTGATGGTAGGGCTGGTTGAACTGAAAATTTTGATAGCGCCTCAATCGCTGCTCTTTTAAGGAAGCAAAAGTAGCGTCATCAATAGTGATCTTTCGGAGTTTGCTAGATAAAATTTTTGTCAATTCCAAAATTCTGTCTGAATACCCGCTGACACTCAGACTGATGCCTTTTTTACTATTACTGATTCCAAAACCCAGCCCTGCAATATGGACGCTGTAGCCAAACTCATTCAACCCCTCATTGACAGCACTGGAATACAATTGTGCCAATACTGAAGATCTTGCCGATTGATAGACCTCAGGTGTGTGGATCAAAAGGTTGATTTCTGCCTTTGGAAGGCCAAATCTCAAATCCTGCCTGAACCAGACCTCTCCCCTCTGATCATCAAGTATTTTTTCGGGCAGGGCAATCGCGTGTTTAAAAACCACATTTCGGAACGGTTCAATTTTTTGAAAAGAAGTGGGAAATGCTTTCTGAAGGAGTTGATCCCAGGAATTCCAATATTCGCCTTGATGCATTCTCATAACTTCAAGCAACTCCTCCGGAATGGATTCTTGTTTTAAACCCAGAATGGATTGGTAGGTCAGTGCAAATGGAGTGGAAACAGGCAAAAGTGAAAGTCGGTCCGGAATAAAAATATTTTTCACTGGAAGCTTCAATTCAGGATGGAGTTCCACCTGTTTCAGTTTTCTGATAAATGCCTGATCCTCTTCCATGTATGAATATTTGGCGCCAAAAAAAGGTTCAACCTTATCTGTCTTTAGCCCTTTTGCAACTAAGGTGACAAACATATTGTCCGGTGTTAGACGATACAAGACACTGTCAAAATGATGCGGGTCGTACTTTGTATAGAGGTAGGGTGCAGATTCGACCAACGGCATTGGCATATACCTGAGCAGGGAAGAAAAACCGGTGACCAGATTCGATCCTTGAGATTTTTCTTGAAATCGATAATTTATATCTGCCATTCGCTGAATTTCACTGAAAGTCTCCTCCTGATAACCGGAATATCTCAAAAGCCTTAAAAATTGGAAGACACGAATGATCACTGTTTTGTATCGATCGAGTCCTCTGGGAGTCAATTGAATCGTAATTTCAAAACTGCCGTATGAAGAGTCAGAGCTTCCACCCGCTGAAAGTCCTGTTGCCAAATTCTCATTTTTTAACAAAGACAATAAACTCCCCTGCCCTTCGTGCCCGATTAAGTGTCCCAATACACTGGATGGTTTGCTCTCGTAGAGGTGCCTCATGCTGGGCAGCGCAAAGGAGAGTTTAAGAGTTCGTCGGTCTTTATTAGGTTCGATTCGCGCAACTCTCAGCAGGTTCTTCTTTTTTAGATAGGTCGCAGGAAAAGTTATTGGAGGCACATTGTGATTCGGAATTGCAGAAAAGTAATCTTCAACCCATTTTTGTAAGGTATCAAGATCCTGTTTACCAAGTACAGCCAAGGTCATTAGATTTGCCGAGTAATATTTTTTATGAAATTGCAGCAATTCTTCCCGAGTTGTACCTTTTAAAGTTTCCAAGGTTCCTATACTCAGCTTTTTAACAGGATGCCCCGCTTCATATAAAGATTCCTCTACTTCTCTTATCCGCCAGAAATCATTTGCAAGGTTTTTAGAATATTCTGAATGAACAGCATTCATTTCACGAGCAACATATTCCGGATTGAAAAGCGGTGCAGTGAAAAACTGAGCAAATCGATCCAGACCTTCTTCGAGATGATCGCTGCTCACCTGGAAATAGTAGTTGGTCATTTCTTCAGCGGTAAAAGCATTGCTATGTCCCCCGTGGCTCGCTAAAAACTTTTTTTCACTGTCTGGTTCAGGGTATTTTTCAGTTCCTAAAAAAAGCATATGTTCTAAAAAGTGTGCCATTCCCTGTCGTTCAGGAGGATCGCTCAAAGAACCGACTCCAACAGCCAGCGAGGCTGCACCGTCATTTACCTCCGCGTCGGATATGAGCATCACCTTGAGCTGATTAGGCAACGTGAAACGACGATATTGACGTTCTTGATACCGAGGATCCGTTTTATCCTTTGCCCACAGTACCGGTCCCTGAGCAGAAAAAAAGAAACTAATCAATAAGAATGAAAGTAGAGTTCTCATAAAGCCGTTAATTTTAGAATTGTGAAAAAGTTAAATGGATCTTTCCTAACATCTTTTAATAAACAGGAAAATTCATGATCAGACTCGGAAAGGGAAAGTTTGCGGAGTTTAAGAGGTTCCAAAGAGAGGAATCTGATTTCAAACGAGATCGTTTGAAATTTTTACCAAAGAACACAATCGACATTTTTTCGGAGACTATTTTGATTTGAAAGACTGACTCAAACTAAAATGGTGCCATCCGCATCAACAGAAAGTTCTTGTTTAGAAGATGTAGAATACCAAAGGCATCAATATTATGACAACTACAAAAGCAGTCGCAGACATCAGTTTCTCCACAGGCGGTTTATTTCAGATTTAATATTCTTGGACTTTTATTTTTAAGACTTCTCAGTGATTTTGTCAAGTTATGCAAAACAAGCAGGATAAATAAACACGAGCAGGAACATGAAAAAACTGGACATCTTTGTTGAAGTAGAAAAGTATCAGAAATCGACAACCGTTTCACCTTCAACAGGTAGAAAATGAGAGTTTTCTTTTGAGCATCAGAAGAATTTTTAATTCAGGTCTTCAAGATTCTTTTTCCCGCGAAAGCCACCAAAGGGGTAAATGGGAGAAGACTTTTTATCTTCAGCAATCGGTTTCAATATTATTTGAGATGAAAATATGAGTTTAGAACAAACTTGGCGCTGGTATGGTCCCGAGGACCCCATTTTGATCAGCGAAATAAGACAGGCGGGTGCAACGGGAATTGTTCATGCGCTCCATCATGTTGGCATAGGAGAAGTATGGTCTGTTAAAAATATTCTAGACCGAAAACGGATGATCGAGTGGGACGACACCAAATTTCCCGCCAAACAAACGGGATTGAGGTGGTCTGTGGTGGAAAGTGTTCCTGTACACGAAAATATAAAAACACGGCAAGGTGAATTTCAACAATATATTGAAGCCTACAAGGAAACGATTCAAAACCTCGGCAAATGCGGAATTTCCACAATTTGCTACAACTTCATGCCGGTCCTCGACTGGACTCGGACCAATTTTGAATATGAAATGGAAGATGGCTCCACCGCCTTATTTTTTGACATCAATGTTCTGGCCGCTTTCGACTGTTATATTCTCAAACGTCCGAATGCCGAACGTTCATATTCAGAAGCAGAAATCTCTGCAGCAAAAAAATTCTATGCAGATTTGACTGAAACAGAAGCCCACCAGTTGGCAGAAACGATTTTGATGGGCTTGCCTGGGTCCGAAAAAGGATATTCTTTGGAAGAAATCCAAACCGTCATTGATACCTATCGGGACATCAGTCCGCAACAGTTGAAGAACAATCTGGCAGAATTTTTAAAAGAAATTATTCCAGTTGCAGAAGAAGCAGGAGTATACATGGCGATCCATCCTGATGATCCCCCCCGGCCTTTGTTGGGACTGCCACGCATACTCAGTACGGAAAAGGATCTTTCTGAATTGCTGAAAATGGTTGATTCTCCAAACAATGGTTTCACCATGTGTACCGGCTCCTATGGAGCAAATCCTGAAAATGATTTAGTAGGAATGATCAAACGTTACGGCAGTAAAATTCATTTCACTCATTTACGAAGTACCAAATTTTTGGGTGACCGGCCCGGCTGCTTCTACGAAGCCGATCACCTCGGGGGAGATGCAGACATGTACGGGATTGTCCGTGCTTTAATAGAAGAACAGAAAAAGCGAATAGCGCAGGGACGCAAAGATCATCAAATTCCAATGAGACCGGACCACGGGCATCGAATGCTGGATGACCTGAAAAAAGAACACTATCCTGGATATTCCTTAATTGGCCGTCTAAAAGGGCTTGCAGAATTGAGAGGATTAGAAATGGGAATTGAAAGAACTCTTCTCCAGTAAATTGGATTATGAAAGGGATTACACGATATGACACGTTTGTCTTTTAAAAATCTGGGATCCCTCTCAGCGGGAAGTCTGGTTCCAAGTTTTATTCCAAAGGATCACAAAATCGGAATTGTTCATCTCGGAATCGGAGCTTTTCACCGTTCTCATCAGGCATGGTACACTCATAAGCTTCTTGAACTGCAAGGGGGTGACTGGCGAATTCAAGGAATCAGTTTACGTTCAGCCCAGGTGCGGGATACTTTGAATCCTCAGGACGGGCTCTACACTGTTGTTGTCAGTTCCAGTGAAGGCAAAATCTATCATATCCTGGGATCAGTGGACAATGTGCTTGTCGCTCCCGAAAACCCTCAGGCCGTAATTACTGCTTTATGTCAAAAAAGTGTTCACGTGGTCACCCTCACCATCACAGAGAAGGGCTATTGCCTGAAAGGAAACACCGGCGAGCTCGATGAAGATCATCAGTCAATCGTACACGATCTTAAAAATTTGGATTGCCCAAAATCGGCGCTGGGATTTCTGGTTGCGGCCTGCCAGCGCAGGATGCAGGCAAATATGCGGGGTTTCACCGTCATAAGCTGCGACAATCTGGCAGGAAATGGAGCAAAGTTGAAAACTGCAATAACGATGTTTGCCGATTTAGTGGATCCGAAATTGAAGAACTGGCTGCAAAGCAATGTCACTTTTCCATCAACCATGGTAGACCGTATTGTTCCCGCAAGTACACCGGAGGATATGGCCGATGTTCAATCAGTAATCGGTTTCGAAGATCAAGCATGTGTGATGACGGAACCTTTTTCTCAATGGGTAATAGAAAATAAGTTTGCCGGACCTGTTCCTCACTGGGAAAAAGTTGGTGCAAATCTTGTCGCGGATGTTGGCCCCTTTGAAGAAATGAAGCTGCGTCTGCTCAACGCCACTCACAGTACGATTGCCTATGTGGGTTCTTTGGCTGGTTACACGACGGTTGCCGATGCAATTGCCGATAAAAATCTGCGGAGTCTGATTGATCACATGATGGCCGATGAACTGGCCCCGACCCTCAGTATGCCAGAGGGTTTTGATACCAAAGCTTACATTGAAAGTCTGCTCAGACGATTTACAAATCGCGGATTACCTCATAAGACAAGGCAGATTGCGATGGATGGCAGCCAGAAAATTCCGCAACGCATGCTTCCAGCTTTGCGACACCAGTTAATGCAAGGAGGCAGTATTGACTGCCTCACATTCGGCATAGCCTGTTGGATTCGATATTGCGAAGGTGTCGGGGAAAATGGAGAGGTTTATTCAGTCGATGACCCGATGGCCGCGGAATTTCAAACCATCAATGGGGCAGCAAAAGGGGACGCGGAGACCCGCCTGGAAAAATTCCTGTCAATGAAGGATGTTTTTGATGAAAAGCTGGCTTCCAACACTGTTCTCAAGGAAAAGCTGTTATTCTGGCTGAAAGAACTATCTGAAAAAAAAGTGCGCTCGATTCTAGCTCAACACTGGAAGGTTTAGCTCGTTTTTAACCCATTTGATTTTCTTGTCTCTCCATTGCCTATCTGCGACATCAGACGGTCTCCACTTCATCCCATTCCAGATTGATCACATCCCCTGCATCAATGACTTCAAATTCTTCCATTGACTGAATTTTTAACTTCATTTCAATCATGCGCCTTGCCTGCATGAGACATTGTTCTTCCTGAATGCGCAATTCCTTCCGAAGTTTTCGATTTTCAATAATTTTGTCATCAATGCTTTTTTCAAGAACTCTGAGCATTTTTATAACATTACTGCTTGTTAAATATTCATCTGACAGCATCACTTGGGACCTTTCTACGTCAAACCATTGTTCTGATTGAAGTTTTTTTTGATAAATGCAGAATCAATGCCCAAAAAAGAAGACCGATTTCAATTTTAACCAAGTTCTTTTCGCACCAGGGAAGTTCCTGCTCCCAGAGCCACCAGTTTTCCAGAGGCAATTTCTCTCGCTAAAGGAGTCATTCCGCAATTGGTGCAGGGTAGCAGTCGTTCAGGCTCAACATATTCCATGGCCTTTTTAATAATTGCAGCCACTTCTTCCGGAGTTTCGACTATGCTGTTGGCAACATCAATTACTCCGACCATCACCTCCTTGTCTCGAAGAAGTTTCATCAAAGAAAGAGGTACTTTCGAGTGTGCACATTCCAAAGAAATCTGATTGATTCGGCTCTCATTGAGGGCTGGAAAAATCTCTTCATATTGCCTCCACTCAGAGCCCAGGCTGTGTTTCCAGTCAATATTGGCCTGAATTCCGTACCCATAACAAATGTGTACCGCCGATTTGCAGTTCAATCCTTCAGTCGCCCGGTGCAATGCGGCAATTCCCCATTCCTTTACATCCTCCATGAACACATTGAATGCAGGTTCATCAAACTGAATGACGTCCACGCCAATGGCTTCCAATTCTTTGGCTTCTTCGTTTAGCAGCTCGGCAAAAGCCATTGCCATATCAGATCTCCGTCCATAGTGGGCATCGGCAATCGTGTCGCAAATGGTCATCGGGCCCGGCAAAGTGAACTTCAATTGATGCTTTGTAAATCTTCGGCAGAAACGCGCTTCATCTCCATGCACCGATTCAATCCTTCTCACCGGGGCAGTAACTGTGGGAACTTTTGCTAAATAGCGGTTGTTTCTTATTCCCATTTCTGTCATTTTTTCCCAATCAATCCCTTCAATCTTCTCCAAAAATCCATGAACAAAATGCGATCGGAATTGCTCTCCGTCGCTGACAATATCAATTCCCGCATTTTCTTGTTCCTTGAGCCAAACCAGGGCCGCGTCCTGTTTACCGGATATCAAATCCTCACCTGAAAGATTCCAGGGTGCCCAGAGCTTTTCTGGTTCTGCAAGCCAGGAAGGTTTTGGTAAGCTGCCTGCAGTCGTAGTTTTAAGCATGGAGTATCTCCTTTTTATTTTAGTTTTTACCAATGAACTTGAAAATCAAGAAGATACACCGAAATGAGATAATTACAAACCATATCTAACTTGAGATCCTCAACGAATAAAAGTATTCTTTCAAATTTGAGTTGAAACGGATTTGAGGACTTTATCAAACAATCCAGCTGGTCACTGCACCTTTTAATATGATTAAAGTTTCTCAATTTTATTCGTAATTTTTAAAATGATAAATTTTCTAATGAAGGAGGTGTGCTTTGAAAACGCGAGCAGCAGTCGCCTGGGAAGCAGGCAAACCTTTAGAAATCGAAGAAATTGAAGTTGAAGGCCCAAAAAAAGGAGAAGTCCTTTTAAAGATTGTTGCATCTGGTGTTTGCCATACCGATGCCTTCACACTTTCCGGAAGTGACCCTGAAGGGATATTTCCCGCAATCCTCGGGCACGAAGGCGGCGGGATTGTCGAAGAAGTGGGAGAAGGGGTAGATTCTGTCAAAATCGGCGATCATGTGATTCCCCTCTACACCCCTGAATGCGGTCAATGCAATTTTTGCCTGTCAGGAAAAACCAACCTCTGCCAGGCAATTCGAACAACCCAGGGACAGGGATTGATGCCGGACAATTCATCCCGATTTTCAAAAAACGGCAAGCAGATTTTCCACTACATGGGAACCTCTACCTTTTCAGAATACACCGTCCTGCCAGAAATCGCTGTTGCGAAAGTCAACAAATCTGCTCCCCTGGACAAAGTCTGCCTGCTCGGTTGCGGAATAACGACCGGAATCGGTGCCGTATTAAACACCGCAAAAGTGGAAGCAGGAAGCACAGTGGCGGCTTTTGGATTGGGAGGCATCGGATTGAGCGTCATTCAAGGAGCAACCCTGGCCAAAGCATCTCGCATTATTGCTATCGATACCAATCCCGCAAAATTTGAAATGGCAAAACAACTGGGAGCCACCGATTGTGTCAATCCCAGAGACCACGACGCTCCAATTCAGGACGTGATAGTAGATTTGACTGATGGAGGAGTTGATTATTCATTCGAATGCGTAGGAAATGTCGAATTGATGCGTTCTGCATTGGAATGCTGCCACAAAGGCTGGGGAGAATCCACCATCATTGGAGTCGCAGGTGCAGGACAAGAGATCAGTACACGCCCCTTTCAGCTGGTAACCGGCCGTGTATGGCGAGGCACTGCTTTTGGTGGAGTCAAAGGTCGTTCTCAACTACCCGGGTATGTGGAACAATATCTGAAAGGAGAAATTAAAGTTGATGAGATGGTCACTCACACGATGGGATTGCATGAAATCAATAAAGCGTTCGATCTGATGCACGAAGGGGCAAGTATTCGCTCAGTTGTCATTTTCTAAATGCAGCGTGCTCAATCCTGCCGAGCAAAACCTGACCTGCTTTTATCTGAAGCATCACACCTTCTTATGGGACAAATTGATTCAGAATATGAGATAGGTTTTTCAACTCCATCAAAGGTTTTGTCGGCAATGGTTTTTTGAATTTCTTCCCGTCCTGCAGTTCAAGCTGCCACCAGCTGATGTCCACCCATTGATTTAATTTAAACCCCGCACGGGTATATATTCCTTTAGGCAGGAATCCCAATTTCTCGTGCAGTCTGATACTGGATGGATTAGGAAGAGCAATCCCGGCATAGGCAGAAAAAAAACCCTGATTTTTTAAAATTTGTATGAGTGTGCGGTAAAGCTTCATCCCGAATCCTTTTTGAAAATACTCGGGATCCAAATAGACCGAGGTTTCAACCGACCACTGATAAGCGGCTCTGGATCGAAAAGCGGTCGCATAGGCGTAGCCAAGCAGCTTGTTTTCGCTCACCGCAACAATCCACGGAAAGGTGGGCAGCGACTGCTCGATTCTACGTTCCATTTCAAAAATGGAAGGAGGTGTTTCTTCAAACGAGATGCATGTCTTCGTCACATACGATGAATAGATCTTGAGAATGTTCCGGGCATCTCCTTTGCTGGCAACTCTGAGCATGAAGGGCATCAGTGAATCCAATTTTAAATTTTTATTTCCCTGAAAATCAAAATCATCCGCCCCTCTCTTTTAGTGTTTTACTGATATTCCTTTGTCGCGCCTGAGCTGATTTCAGAATCTTCTGAACAGAATCAGTATTCCATGCAGTCTGAGAACAAGTCCGGGCCAATTCATCACCGAGGACCTGAAGAACCAATGCCTGCTGCTTAAATTTCTCGGTGATACTGATCATAATCACTTTTTTACTTTCGCCATTTTTTTCAATCCAGTAGCCTTCGATGGGCTTTTTGTCATGAGGCCTGTGCCCGCTCAATACCATGTACAGTCGCAAAACCGCATGTTTTTCGTCATCATCAAAATTTATCAACCCTAAAATCAGACTGTAGCGCACATGTTTTTGAAATCCAAACTTGATTGAGTACTCATTTGGAATCTGCAGTGCGACTACTTCATCACAAACCGTATCTCCCCTCGGGTTTTCTAAATAGACTCGCTTCACCAGATCAGCACCGAGTTCATCAAAATAAATTCTGAGACAGGCTCTTAAATCATTTTGATATTTCAAGGGGATGATGTGCCCTTTATACTGATCTGCCGGAGTCAAAGCGGGTTGAGAGGAAGTCATCATTTTCGAATAAGCAAAATTCTCATCCAATTTCATCGGATGCAAATGCCTTCTCAATGCTTTGGCCTCAGCATGGCAGTTTTTTTGAACTCTTTTAAATACCGTCTCCTGCTGGTCTTCATCTGTTTCGACGACATTGGAATTCCCAATAATTTTTACGCATTGTTCGCGAACGAACTGGGAAACAGCCATCACAATATTTCCGTTTTCTTCATCTATCGTTTCTTCTTCTACCCGCACCTCAAATTTCTGCGGTTCACGGTCCGGATTTGAAATCATTTCCTCCGTTGTTTCGGACAAAGACATGATGGTCTGAATAAGAGGATCGTCAATGGAATTAACGGCTGTGGCACTGAAACGGCTTTCGACTTCTTTGGTTTTTTCAGCTGGAGCAGCCAAAATAAACATCTTCGAAAGAAATTTGACCATGTCGTCAATTTCAAGGGGCACCAATTCGTTCAGAAAAGGGACCATCAGAGACATTATTTTTTGCTTGGAATTATGCTGCTCACTTATCTGCGTCAACTCGGATTCAAATTGGACATCCTGCTCTTGAGACGTCTTTTTTTTCTGTGAATCAACCTGGGCATTGAGAAGCATTGAAATCAAGTCCCATCCTGGCTTTTTCTGTTTATTGGCCAGAAAAGCCGTAATAAAAATCAAATCGGTAATCTCCGGATCAATCTCAGGGGGATGCGCGTAAAGGCCGACAATAAAGCTCTTTAAAAACTGATATCGCCGCAGCATGTAGAGATATAGTTTCAAAGACGAATAATATTCCTCATTAAAATTCTTCAGTGCTCTGCGAAGATCCTTTTCACTTTTAATATTTTCAAAAATTTCCTTTTTATTGGCATCCAATTTTTTCTGGACTAAAAGTTTGAGTCGTCGTTTCGCCCATTTTTTTGCAGTTGCTTCGTCCTTACCTTCTTTGGAAACCAGCATTTTAATTTCATTCTCCAGCAGTTCATTTCTTGCAGCAGTCCCCATCATCAAGTGATCCAGGACGTTGATCATTGAAGGGACCTGGCCTTTTTCGCTGCAGGCTTTGAAAGTCTTTTCGCGAAACTCTTTCGTCAAACATTCCGCCAATACGATACTGATGCTGTTGAGATAAACTCGCGTGTTTTCGAAATCCGTATAATCAATACATTCGTCCTCGTCAGGTTTTTGGCGTTTTTCTCTTAATCCCGAATCTTTGATGGAGTCCGGGTCGCGGTAAACTCCCGTATGCGAGAGCCTGGAGTTTTGCAGGGTTTGCATCACCTGAGCGGAATCAACAATTTTTCGCAGCAATGCAAAATAGATTTCTTTGAGATGCTGTTCAGAACCAAGCAGAATTTTTTCCATCATGGAGAGCAGCACAGTCGGCATATGTGGAAAACTGAAAAGAGCCTGCTTCTGGTTGAACTGCTCTATGCTTTCCAGCAATTCAGAAAAATGCTGAAATTCTCCATCTTCCAGTTTTTTTAAAAACAAATTCAGTCCTTTTGCAATATGCTGATCTGTTGACTGATCTATGCGGTCTTTGATAGAACGTTTCAAAACATCGAACGAAAATGGTTCTTTTTGATCCAGACATTTTTGAAATTCCTGATCCTGTTTTGGAGGTCGGCCTTCATTGTGTTCAAATGCCTGCGCCAACCAAGAAAAAGTCTGGGCATAGCTGGGACTGGATCCATCTTTCTTCTGGTTTAACCGGTTGTAGTGTTTTTTACGGATTTCATTGAGTCGGTTGAACAAATCGAAATTTAAAGTTTTCGGATCTTCCGATTTGACCAATTTGTTTTCTTTGCCAAGAATATTTATCCCAATACTCGCCCATTGCTCTTCCAGTTTTTCATAGAGTTTCAATGCCTTCTCTGCAGCCTGATCACTATTTTCAACTTGCCAAAGTATATCTGTGGAAGCATTCGCCATAAGTGCCCTTAATTCATAGAAAACACAGGAATATAAATATTCCTCTAAAGCAGTATCTTTTTTAACATGAAATTCACATGAATTGAAATGATTTGTAAGAACCGGACTTTGGGGGGAGGGATAAGATTTTTGAGAGGCAAAGGGACTTCTTTACACGATCAGGGATTTTGTGGTTGAAAAGATCGTGAATCTATTCCGGAATGCTATCACTGAAAATTTGCTGCAGAGCCGCTTCTGCTTCCAGGAGGGTGGAACGTTCGTTTATATCTTGCCGCAAAAAGGACTGAATATCCTGGTATTTGGAAAGCGCATAGTCGATTTCCGTATTACTTCCCTGGACATAGGCTCCGATATTGATCAAATCCTCGGCCTCACGATAAGTAGCGAGGGTTCTCCGTAATGTGAGTGCAAGACTTTGGTGAGTGATAGAGGCAACGTCGACCATCACCCGACTGGCAGAAGCCGCGATATCAATGGCAGGATAGTGTCCCCTTGTGGCCAGTTCCCTGCTCAAAACAATATGTCCGTCAACAATGGCACGAATCGAGTCCGCGATTGGATCGTTCGCGTCATCCCCTTCAACCAGAACCGTATAAAACCCTGTAATGGTCCCTTCCGTACTGCTGGTTCCTGCACGTTCCAGCAATTTGGGCAGCATAGCAAATACTGAAGGAGGATAGCCCTTGGTTGTCGGAGGTTCCCCTGCCGCCAATCCAACTTCCCGTTGTGCCATCGCAAAGCGTGTTACAGAATCCATCATCAGCAATACACTCTTTCCTTTAGAGCAGAAATATTCTGCAATCGCAGTAGCGACAAAAGCTCCGCGCATCCGCAATAGGGGAGGTTGATCGGAAGTTGCAACCACCATCACTGAACGCCGCATCCCTTCCTCTCCCAAATCACGATGAATAAAATCCTGAACTTCTCGCCCTCTTTCCCCGATTAGAGCGATCACATTGACATCTGCATCCGTATTTTGTGCCATCATTCCAAGCAGTACCGATTTACCGACTCCAGAACCTGCTAAAATCCCGACTCGCTGTCCTCTTCCACATGAAAGACAACCATTGATTGCTTTGATTCCAACATCCAGTGACTGCTCAATACGACGGCGAACGAGCGGATTGGGTGGATCATTGTATAAAGGAACTTCATCGCTGAAATTTATCGGATCAAGATCATCCAGTGGAACAAATAACGGATCAATCACCCGTCCCAGCAAATCATCCCCTACCGGAACCACCGGAGGACGGCGTTCCGGAATCACACGGCATTTGGGATTGACTCCCAATAAATTTTTCAGCGGCATCAGCAAGATTTTGTCTTTGCGGAAGCCAACAACCTCGGCGAGCACCTCGGACTGGGTATCAGGGTTGAATATATGACACAAACTCCCTATCGCACAACCAGGGTTGTAGGCTTCGATCATTTGTCCAATCATGTCAGTGACTCTACCTTCAACCTGGACTTCAGCGAATCGCTGCATATCTCGATTGTATTCATCCAGATGGGAATATCTAGGCTTCTGTTGGGGGATTGCTGCCATTGGAACTGGAAGGAGGAGTGAAATCGTGAGCATCCATATCTACATCGTGCAGATGGGTTTGCCGTTCATGCAGAGTGCGGTTTAAAACTTCTTCAATTGCCTCAAATTGTTTTTTAAAATGAAAATCGACAATGCTTTCATCAGTTTCAATCAGCAATTCTCCCGGTTCTGCGTCAATGTTGGTCACTATCACCAGGGTTTGTTCATCCTTGATATATTTTTCCAGTTTTGCCTTTGAATTCACAAGAAAATCGTAGTCATCCGGGTGAACAAGAATTCGGATTTTTCCAAGTGCTTCTATTTCCTGCAGCGAAGTGCGCGCGATGTTATAAATCACATCCGGATTGACTGCCAGTTCTTCGTAGACGACTTTTTTTGCAATCAGAATGGCTAATTGCAGCAGATCCTGTTCGCCTTGAAAACGAACAATTTGTCTGAGCCGTGAAAGCTGCTCCAGAATCTCGTCAATTTGCTGAACCTGAGGAGCCAATTCATCATAGCGTTGTTGAGTTCCACTTTCTTCTCCCGCACTAAAACCATCTTTGTATGCTTCATCTTTGATGGCCTGAACCTGAGCCTTGGCGTCTTCAATCAGCCGTTTACTTTCCGCCTTGGCTTCCTCCTTGACAGCCTCTGCAGATTCAAGAATTTGCTGCACTTCTTTATGTTTGGCATCAACTTCGTCATGCATCCGCTGGGAATAGATTTCTGCCCCTTCCCTTATTTTTTTTGCATACTCTTCCGCATTGGTCAGCTGAGACTTCTCCTCTGTGAATTCCGTGTTGCGGAAGTTTTCTGCCAACGCAATTTTTTCATCTTCCAGATCAGGAGTAATTTCCGCACCCAGTACCATTTCCCCCGGATCATCGAACGAAGTTCCAGATCGGAACGCAAGAGCAGTGAAACCTTTTCCTTCGTCTACATTTTCTTCTCCTCCTTCATCTGCTTTTTCCGCAGAAGGAGAATCCTCATCCTCCTGATCTTCTAATATAGGAGGGAATTCCTTCAGCGTAAAAGGTTGAATATCATCAGGGTTGAAATTCATTCATCATCCTTATTATTTCTTTTCTTTCAACCAGGCGCGTACCATGGAAGCAGTTTTAAGTGGATCTTGACGGGCAATATCAACAATCTTGTCTCGCGGAGGAATTCCAGCCTCACGTTCAGTCGGAATTTCCAGTTCTTCCCCTTCAAGTTCACCAATGGTTGCCGGAAGGCCCATCAGCAGATCAAGATCGGCAGGTTTGGCACTCAGGCGCTGGACCATCGGCCGGATGACCAGGAGGATCAAAGCAAGAATTGCAACCCCAAGGGCAACATACCGGACTACGTTTAGGATAAAATCTCGAAGACGTTCATTTTCTTCAATTTGAGACTGGAGATCTTCTTCAACCGGTTTTCCAAATCCCAGGTTGACCACGGTTACAATATCCTGGCGAGTCTCATTGTTCTGATAACCAATTGCTGCTTTTACCAGATCAGAAATCTGGTCTTTTTGTTCTGTGCTCCATGGCACATTATCTCGACCCTGAAAATTACCATCAGCATCAAAAATAGCGGGGTGTTTGTCATCCAATAGCACCGAAACTGAGATTCGATTAATGCGGCCTGCAGCAGGTTCTTTTACAATGCTCTGACGGCTTACTTCACTGTTCCGGGTCGTATGCTGTTTGCCGAAATCTGAGACTGTGGCTGCTTCACGTCCCGTAGCCTCCGGCAGGTTGGAAGAAACTCCTGCGGGACCAACCGGAATAGAACGCGAACCGGTAGAATTTTCATTGATACTCTGCTCACTTATGACCACCACCTGATCAGGGTCTACCAATTCTTCCCTTATCGTTTTCCGATCGAATTCGATGTCCGCAAAAACCCTGACCTCAACCCGTTCATTGCCCACAACCGGTTCCAGCTGGCTGAGGATCTTTGTTTCCAACTCGCCTTCAAAACGCCGTTTGTAGCTATAATTTTCATTCATGGCTCCTGAAAGTGAATCCTCCGAAAATCCTTTGCTGAGCAGACTTCCATTTTGATCAGTGACCCTCACAAATCGGGTATCGAGTCCCTCAACAGCACTGGCGACCAAATGAATTACTGTATCGATCTGACCCTTACTCAAACTTTCTGAAGTCTCCAAAGAAACAGCGGCTGTTGCTTTTTCCTGAGTATCGCTAAAAACAGACTTTTTGGGAAGAGCGAGGGACACTTTTGCGGAACGGATGTCACCGATACGGGTGATCAAACGGGCCAACTCTCCTTCCTGCGCTGCTCTAAACTTCACATTTTGCTGAAATTCTGTCTCACCCAGTTCTGGTTTTCCAAAAAGATCGAGAAACCCGACCCCACTGCCGGGCAATACCTTTTCTTTTGCCAGGATTAATCGGGCCTGATCTCTCATATTGGGGGGAACCATTACCGTTCTTCCTCCGGGAGCAAGCAAATAAGGGATCTGATTTTCCTGCAGTTTTTCTACAATGACAGCGGCATCTTCAGGTTCAAGATTTGTATATACAGGAGCCCAGGTATCCCGACTCGTCAGAACAATCAACGTGGTCATTCCTGCCAGAATGACCCCCAATACTGCCAGAAGAGTAATCCGTTTTCCAACACTGAGATTGCCGAAAAAATTTTGAAATTGTAGTCGAATGTCCTGAATTGCACTGGCTTCTGCCATAGTCCACCTAACTCAATGTAAAGTGACAAAAATCGTTGAGGAGAAAATTGTTCCCAAGATTAAAAATCCGAATAGCGAAAGAATTGGGCACCAAATGGGTTGTATGAGGATCCCGATGACATCACTCCGCTGTTGCCACAAAGAAAAGCAAGAACAATTCCAAAAAACAAAAAAAAAGCGATTTGATCTCGATAGAAATCAAATCGCTGGAGACGGGCCTGCATTTGAATTAAAGGGAATAAAAAAATCACTCTTTTTTGAATAATTCAAACCTGCATTCGAATTATTTCTTCATAGGCTGATGTCAATTTGTTGCGCACTTTAAGCAACAGGCGCAGAGAGACATCTGCTTTTTCTCCCGCAATGAGGGTACCATGCAGATCCTTTTTATCTGTGGTCAGGAATTCGACTTTTTTCGCTTCCGACTCTTTTTGAAGACGATTGGTCTCACTCAGGATTTTTTCAAAAGTTGAGGCAATGTTTCCGGTTTTTGCTTCTGTTTTGGCCGTTTCCTGCAGTTGGCGCTGCAGTGTGAGATTGGGCGCGACATTATTATTGAATCGAACAGTCATATACCTTCCTCAGGATGTGGGTTTAAATCAGGATTTTGTATCAATTTTAATCTTTTGGTAGAGGGCCGCTAAATTGTGCTGTTCTTCCATCAATTTGCGATGAATAGAACCGGCCTGGTCTATGACTTCTTTAAATTCTTCCTTATTGGTACTGGAAAGCGATTTTAAGGCAGAATCTGCTTTGTTAGAGATTTCATTCATTCGTTCAATGCTTGATTTAAGTGTGGCATCAAAGGCACTTGAATCTGCAGGACTTTCGTTCTGAGTTTTTTTTACCTTTGCTTTATCGTAGAGCGCATTCAGCTGGTTTTCTATCGAAATATTTTTCATTTTTCTCCCCTGTCATTCATTCCATGAAAATTTATGAGGACCGACCAATGTCCAATGCGGCTTGTGCCATTCCCTTTGAGGCATTGAATGCAGCCACGTTCGCTTCATAGGAACGAGACGCGACCATCAAATTAGCCATTTCTTCCATTGTATTGATGTTGGGCATTTCCACGTACCCTTCTTCGTTTGCATCGGGATGTCCCGGATCGTATTTTAAAACCGGGGAGCGATTATCCTGTACAATTCCCACAACTTTTACTTCTGTTGCATCGGACAGCGACCGATCTTGTTCCAGCAATTCCTGCTCAAATGTTCGATCATTGGAAACTGCAGCAAAGATTACTTCGCGACGGCGATAGGGACCGCCTTGAGGGGTGCGGGTAGTTTCGGCATTTGCAATATTTTCAGAAATGGTCGTCACACGATGTCGCTGTGCTGTCATTCCCGAAACACTGACGCTTGAAGATGAAAGAAAACCCATATATCACATCCTTCCCTGGTAACTGAGATAGTTTACAATGAAGCGAACTGCCTGAAATCCAGCTCACGCCTTTCCAATGAATTTAAAAGGCGTCCTTCTTCAGTCAACTCAGATGACTAATTATCAACTTTCTGAAATTACAGTTTTAAGCTTGCTGAACTGGCTGGAAATCATCCGTGTTGCGGCACTATACATCAATTGATTCTCGGCAATTTTTGCCATCTCTCTGTCCAAATCAACCGTATTGCCATCAAATCCCACAAAAGGGGCAGAACTGGTGATTCGTTTGGCCTGAACCAATTCCATCGGTGGAGTATCATTGCCATCCATATGCAGAGGGTTGGTGGTCCGTAACTCACCAGGTTTATCCGCATGCAGCGCTTTTTCCAGATTTTTTTCGAACACCAGGTCCTGAGCGTGGTATCCCGGGGTGTCTTTGTTGGCAACATTCGATGCCAGAAGGTCGTGCCTTTGACTTCTGAAATCCAAAGTTTTTTCCAGCAGCGTTGTTAATTTAGTATTGATAAGGCCTGCCATTTTTCCTGTTTTTATAGTAAGGTTACGACTTATTGAATCAATTTACAGAAGCAAAATGCAAAACAGAGACCAACCTTTTCTCATTGCTGGGCTTTTACTGCTCTCCTTAACAATTCTAGCTGCGTATTCCCCCCTCTCTCAGGCCGGTTTTATATTAGATGACAAGCCGTTTTATATTGCAGATCCTATCATGGAAGACCCTGATGGTCTTTTGAAAATCTGGCTTCACCCTCAAAGCAATAACGACATCTGGCCGTATATTCCCATCACACGGAGTACCTTCTGGCTGGAAAGACAGTGGGGGGGAATGAATCTTCGACTATCACATTCGATCAATATCTTCCTGCATCTCCTCAGTGCCCTAATCCTCTGGTTTGGACTGCGACATTTCCATTTTCGAGGCGCATTCTGGGTCGGACTCCTGTTCGGCTTGCATCCAATTTACGTTCAATCGGTCGCATGGATTGCAGAACGTAAAAACGGAGTGGCGGGTGTCTTTTTTCTGTTGACCTTCTTTTGTTTTCTTTTGTATGAAAAGAACCCGTCCTGGAAAAAATACGCCATTGTGCTTGCCTTGTTCCTTTGCGCTGCACTGAGCAAATCTTCAACACTCATGCTCCCTGTCCTGTTTATCTTCGGCCGATTATGGATACGGGCGTCCTGGAAGATTTCGGATTTCTTAAAACTGCTTCCGTTTTTTTTAATTGCATTGGGGCTGGCATATCTGCGCATCTGGTTCGAAATCCACTCATTCAATGCCAGTGAAGACCTCTTTCCTTTGAATTTCCTGGAACGTCTTTTGACGGCAGGACAGATTCCTTTTTTTTATATCAGAAAACTACTCTGGCCCGATCCTCTACTTTTTACTTACCCCAAATGGAAAATCGAATCGTCTCATCTCTCAATGTATTTGCCGCTCATCAGTATTCTAATTGTCGCTGTTCTTTCAATACGTAAATATCAAATCTGGAGCCGCTCACTATTTTTGGCTTTGGGCGCCTTTTTGGTTTCGTTGTTTCCTGTCCTTTCATTTTTCAACAATTCGTGGACTCAGTTTTCTTTTGTCGCAGACCATTGGATGCATCTGCCGAGTCTTCCACTGCTCATTCTGATCGTCCAGGGAACCCTTACAGGCATTGAAAAATCCAGGTTAGGGAAAATGAAACTCGTCTCTTCTATGATGACAGGACTTGGCGGACTATTATTTTTTATAATGGCAATAAAAACCTGGCAGCAATCTCAATCCTACCTCAGCAGCAAGACCCTTTGGCAGACAACTCTGGCGCATAACGGAGAAGCCTGGTTGGCTCATCAGGAATTAGGACGCGAATATTCTGAAGAGAATAAACCGGAGAAGGCCCTTTTTCACTTGAATCGCGCCATTGAATTGAATCCCTTCCGAACCGATGCATACAACAACCGAGGAAACACTTTTTTTCAGCTCCAGCAGTATCAGAAGGCAATTGAAGATTTCAACAACGCCCTGAAACTCAACCCCAAATTGCTGGAGGCTTACTATAATCGAGGAAAAGCCTATGCAAAACTCGGCCAGGCTGAACGAGCATTTTCTGATTACAATCAAACATTAAAACTCGACCCCGGCTATGCAAAAGCGTATCATAACCGGGGAACAGTTCATGCCGAATTGCAGCAATACGTAAAGGCACTGCAAGATTTTAACCGTGCAATCCAGCTGGCTCCGGAAATGCTCGAATCCCATTACAATAAAGGATTAGCTCTCATCGAAGTCCAACAATTTGACCAGGCTATTCGTAGTTTCGACCAGGCACTGCGACTCAACCCGCAGTACACCGATGCCTACAACAAACGAGCCTATCTTTACTATATTTCAGGAAATGAAGAAGAGGCATGTCTCGACTGGGAAGCAGCATGCCGGTTGGGGGACTGTCTCTATCATCAACGTGCGATCAAGAAAAATTTTTGCTCAATTGCGACTCAATAATCGTTGCAAACCAGGACTAGGAGAACTCTATGTCAAATAAAAAACAGCAAGTTTGGGGAAGTCATCTTGAACAGACTCCTGCAGAACAAAATGTCTTGTTTTGTGCCGGGAGGGATGTCCAGTCCCTGCCTATGGCAGATGAAATCCTCCTGCCTTATGACATTTGGACGAACCGTGCCCATGCCATCATGCTATATGAGCAGGAAATTATTTCAGCAGAAATTCTCGCATCAATTCTCGAAGGATTAAGAGAATTGGAATCTCTGATTCAGGCCAAAAAATTTACCTTGGATCCCAGAAAAGAAGATGTGCACATCAATGTCGAGGCATTCATCACAGAAAAGTATGGAATCGCAGTCGGAGGTACAATGCACACAGGACGAAGCCGCAACGATCAGATTGCCTGCGACATGCGTCTTTACCTCAGAGAATCCTGTCTGACTCTGGGGGAAAACCTGATCGGTCTGGCTTCTTCGCTGCTCGTGCATGCGGGAAAACATCGGGAGACCGCCATGCCGGGTTTCACCCACTACCAGCCAGGAATGATCACCAGTTGGGGGCATTGGGTTTGTTCCTATGTGCAGGGACTTTGCAGAGATCTGGAGCGCAGCGAATTTGCCTTCAAATTGATCAATCGAAATCCTTTGGGAGCCGCCGCTTCCTTTGGCACATCCTGGAACATTGACCGTCAAAAAACCACCGACTTGTTGGCTTTCGGACAAATTGAATCCAATACGCTGGACTGCATCGCATCCCGTTGGGAAAATGAAGCCGAATTGGCTCAAACTTATACTTTTGTTATGAATCATTTGAGCACCGTTGCTCAGGATTTGATTTTTCTTAGTTTACCTTATGTGCGGATGGTCGAGATTGACGAAAGCATGGTCACCGGTTCTTCAATCATGCCTCAGAAGAAAAATCCTGATTTTGCTGAAGTAATCAAATCAAAAGCTTCTTTGGCCCACGGTGTTTTGATCAGTCTTCTTGGACTTCAAAAAGGCGGATTAAGTGGTTACAATCGTGATATGCAGTTGAGCAAATATTTAGTGATGGACATTGTCCGTGAATGCGAAATGGCACCTCTGATTCTCAAGGGAGTTTTCGACGGCTTGAAGGTGAATGCAGAGGTGATGTATCAGCATTCCAGGGAGGGGTTCATGAATGCCGTGGATGTGGCAGACTATTTAGCAAGGACCTTTCATTTGTCTTTTCGCGAGTGCTACAATATTATGGCACTGACGGTTAAATATTCAAAAGACGCCGGCATGATTACCCCAAAAGCATTGCATCGGGCGATGAAAGAGTCTGACTGCAACGAAGAAGTGGCTGGTGAGATAGTAGTGTCTCTCAATGATCCGCAATTTCTCCTCAAACAACGAAAGCACCAGGGGGCTCCGTCTCCCGAAGCTCTTCCTGTTCAAATTGAAGGCCTTTCCGCTCAAATTTCGCAACATTCTGATTTTTTTCAGAGCACCCGAAAACATATCCTTCTAGCTCATGACACCTGCCGCTCATATCAATCGTGAAAGGACACAGGAATCCATATTTTTTAAAAACAGAAACAATTTTTAACTCATGGCCATCCCGCTTTTTTCCAACTCGCTTGCTTTAGGCAATCAAACAGGATTTGAGCAGCGAGCTGATGTCCCTGTGGAGAGAAATGGAGGCTGTCTTCAATAAGAAAATAGGATTCCAAATCCTGTTTCTTGGCAAAAATTTCAGATAGTCCGCAGTAACGGATATTCAGCTCCTCCAAAATCAAATAAATTTTCTCCCGCGCCCATCCAAAGGATTGCGGTTGTTTCACTTCATTCAACTCCGGTAAAATTATCATAGCCAGAGGGATGCTCCAGTCATTAGCGAGTTCCAATGAGCGTTTAACATTTGTTTTTAATTCTTGATAAATGACTCCGTTTTCCCAGTTTGAACGTTGTTTCCTCATCCATTTTGTATGGTAATGTTCGCGTTCATCATGCGTCATCATATACATTACCAACCGATCCCTGAGCTGCTTGAAGAGGTGCACAGAATAGAGATCATCCAACCAGAACTGAAATTTTTCCTGCCAACGCTTAACCGCATGCTGCTTTGACTGCATTTCCAGCATTCTTTTCGGCCATGCCGATTCTCGTGGTTGGATGTCATTCAAAGTGAATGCAATGAGAAGAAAATCTGCCTGGAGTTTTTTAATTTGCTCAGACTCCAGAAGCTTGACATAGTGCCAATATGAATAAGAATTCACTCCCAGATTCAAGATCTCCACGGCCTTGCCTTCACGTTTTTTCAATTCTGATAGAACTTCTGTAAAGCGATCTTCCTGGTGCACCCCCGATCCAAATACGACAGAATCTCCCAATACAAGGATGCGGCTTTTAAGTGGAGACTTTGGAGGAAAGTTCCTGTCTCGAAAGCCGTCTGAATTGATCCGAATTGGGATTTTTTTATAAGGGCCTCCTATAAAGTGCCCATCAAAACCGGGTTTGAAAGCAAAATCGAGATCCCTTCTGGCAATAAAGAGTTCCCGGGGATAACCATATCCACCGATGGGTTTACTAAAGGGTAGCCGGAAATAAAGGAATCCTGCTAATTCCAGAACCGTAAAAAACAGGAGCAGCCAAAGCCCGGAAGCAGCACAATAAAGAGCAATATTTCGAGAACGCAATCGATTAGAGAAAAATCTTTTGGTGGACACTGGAAAAACTCTAAGGCTTTTTTGGAATTTTAATGACGAATTCTGTGAAATTTCCTTCTTCGCTTTCCACCTCAATAGAACCCTGGTGTACTTTAACGACAATCTCGTAGCAGAGAGAAAGCCCTAAACCTGTCCCGAATCCTGCCGGTTTGGTTGTGAAGAAAGGTTCAAACAAATGAGAAATATGTGATTGAGCAATACCGCTTCCATTGTCCCAAATCCTGATTTCTGCCTGGTATCCAAGATCTCTCGTCACGATTTTAATAACAGGTAAAAACCTCTCAATATTTCCTTGTTTCTCACACACTGCATAAAAGGCGTTGTTCAGAACATTAAGAAAAACACGTGAAAGTTCTTGAGGGTCCACAGGAAATGCCTGTAGTGAGGAATCAAAATCCATGTGAACATCTACATTGAAACTGGGATCCTTTGCCCGGAGACTGAGATAGGCTAGTTTAAAATACTCTTCCAGAAGCTTGTTGATATCAGTTGCTCGCCAGTCTCCTCCTCTGCTTCTGGAATGGAGAAGCATTGACTCCACGATATTGTCCGCCCGCAAACCATGTTCCCTGATTTTAAACATGGAGCTTTCCAGTCCATCGATCGTCTCTTTCAGAAAATGGCCGATTTCTTTTCCTTTCGGATTCTGTGTTTTGTAACGGAGATTGTTCACCTGCTTGATGCTTTCTTCCGCGAAATTGATAACAAAATTCAATGGATTTTTAATCTCGTGGGCAATGCCGGCTGTCAAGGTTCCCAGTGATGCCAGCTTTTCCTGAGCAATCAGTTTGTCCTGAGTTTTTTGGAGCCTGTGCAGCGATTGTTCCAATTCAGCGGATTTCTTCTCGAGGTTTTCCCGGTACTCTCGATTCTGCCGCTGGAGCAGAGCATGGCTCCAGGTTTTTTCGACAATGTGCAACAGAATTGACATATCCTGGATCGGTTTGGTTACAAAGTCCCAGGCACCGGCTCGAATGGCTTCGATGGCTTCCTGAATCACCCCAACTCCCGAAACTACGATAATGGGAGTTTCAGGGGATTCATCGGCCATGATAGAAAGCACCTCAAAACCATTCATTTCAGGCATCCGCAAATCGATTAACACCAAATCAGGATGTTCTTTCCGAAACAGATCCAGGCCGATTCGACCATTTTCCGCCTGCACAACAGTACAGCCCCGGTCATCCAAAAAGGCAGAAATCGCTTTTCGGATAGCCTGATCATCATCAATTGCCAGGATTTTGAGGTTTAATTCGTTCTCCATTCACCTAATCTTTTGTTCCTGTTTTTCGTGTTCTGAATTGCTTTGTATTTCAGGGTAAATGGGATAGAAATGGCTGTCAAGCAATGAATAGCAACGATTTTCAGGATTTCCGCTAGTCATCTTCTGGAAGCAAAACACCATGAAGAGTGTTTTTGATTCCAAATTTATCACAAAAATCAATCATTGCCATAAAGGTGGGACTGTCTTCAAAATCGTGAGGATTGAGCGCTTTCGTATCAAAAAAGGTTGCTACCACTTCTGTATTGGGTGGGGTTTTCCTCAGCATTTCAATTTCTTTTTTCCGATAACTGTGGGGATTGATCTTCTTGGTATTCTCGTTGCTCGGTCTTATGTAGATGACCGCTTTGTCTTTCATGTTCCTCCTTGAAATGTCGATATTCCATCATGGAAAGGAACACAACATCCTGTCATGACCGGCAATTCCTGCCGATTTTCCCTAACCTGATCGGTAGATGCAGGAATCATACAAAAAACATTTTGGTTCCTGTCAGAATTGAATAACTGGAAACATCGGTAAAAAAAGCGACCCCAACCAATCGC
Source organism: SAR324 cluster bacterium (assembly GCA_015231825.1). GTDB lineage: Bacteria > SAR324 > SAR324 > SAR324 > NAC60-12 > JADGAV01. Next base: position 122,356 of record JADGAV010000001.1, on the reverse strand, counting down.
TTGATGCGGTATTCATAAATTAAAGGTTGAAAATCGAGCCATATCAAACGGCAATCAATCACAAGGCATAACTTGGAGTAAACAAGCACCAACCCGAAAGGCTCTGAAGAAGAATGAGGCAAATGGCCACAAATAATTTCTTTAAAAAATCATTAACCATCACCCGGCATTTTCTACAAGTTCCCATGCTTTGTCGGCACGTTTTCTACAGAGTTCTCCCATGCTCACTGCAAGCTCCGAACTGGCATTACCTTCCAGTCCCCGCTTGTATACCCCTTGAATGATGGCAGCCGATCGAAACAAATTGTAGGCAATATAAAAAGCCCAATTTTCAATGATTCCACGTCCGGTCAATTCGCAGTAGCGTCCAAGAATCTCTTCTTCAGAAGGGATTCCCAATTCAGAATTTTTATTCTGGTCTTTCAAATCCCAATAATAGTCCTGGCAGCAATATGCCAAGTCTCCAAGAGGATGGCCAAGCGTCGACAATTCCCAGTCAAGCACCGCGACGATCCGAGGTTCTGTCTCGTGAATGATCATATTTCCAATTCTAAAATCTCCATGAACTATCACGGTTTCAGAGCTGGAAGGAATGTTTTGAGGAAGCCATTGCATCAATTTTTCCATTGTTTTCAATTCTTCTGTTTTCGATGCGTTGTATTGTTTGGACCATCGGGAAATTTGACGTTCATAATAATTTCCTGGACGCCCGAATCCCTCACCGAGACCAATCGATTCGTAGTCTACCTGATGGAGATTTGCCAGGAGTTCGATGAAGTGATGGTAAAGAGCAGCCCTTTCCTTTGCAGTTAGATTGGGAAGAGTCACATCGGTAATAACCCGCCCATCAACCATTTCCATAAGAAAAAATTCAGTGCCAATAATAGATGTGTCCTCACAGAACAAAATCATCTCCGGCACCAGCACATTGGTCTCGGAGAGTGCCTTCATCACTCGAAATTCCCGGTGGACCTGATGGGCAGAAGGTAGAATTTTACCTGGCGGCTTTTTACGCAAAACATACTTTCTTCCTCCAATGGACAATCGGTAAGTGGGATTGGATTGTCCTCCCTCAAACTGCCGAACCTGGAGAGGTCCGTAAAACACCTTATTCTGAGAATGTAGATATGCCTCCAGTGCAGATTCATCAAATTGGTGGGCCTTCCGAACTGGTGTGATTTCCGGTGTATCCATCATAGCTTTTACCTTCAACCAAAAAAAGACGTCAACTTTCCTTCTTGGCTGCTTCAATTCCCTGAGTCAGAGGGATTCTCAAGAGAAGTATCCCTCCGACAACAAAAAATCCTATCACCAGCACCAAAGCCATACGTCTCGAATCCAACGCATCTGAAATAAACCCGAAAGTCATCCCGAGGACAATGGAAAGTTTCGCAAAAAGCCCCCAGAATCCAAACATCTGACCAGAATGCCTGGCGGGGGTGAGCATTCCCACGACAGCACGGCTGGAACTCTGGGTGGATCCGATCCCGGCACCAGCCAACAAAGAAATTGCAAAAAAGACGTTTTTGGGATCACTGCCCATGAACGCTGCAATTTGATCAACCACAATAATTCCGACTATGCAGATAACCCATAAAATTAATGTCAGCAAAACGGTAGTTTTGGGTCCGATTTTAGATTCGACGAAACCAAATCCAAGAGCACCTGCCATCGCACTGAATTGGATAATAAGAAACATGATCGTCAATTCACCTGTGCCAAACTGGAGTTCTGCGGTGGCATAGATTCCGACGAACTTGATCACCACTTCAAGTCCTGCCATATATACCATAAATGCCAGTAAAAATTGGAAAAGCACGGGATATTGGCGCACGATGGAAAGCGAAGACTGCAAACTACTGAACCCTGCTCCAATCAATTTATTCCAATTGAAAGACTCAAATCCCGGAGCCGGTCGGGAACGTTCTTTCACAAGCAAAAAGGTCGGAAGAGCAGCAATAAAAAAAAAGCAGCCGATGGCGACCATCGCCCATTGATTGCTCTTTATAAAACCCGCAGTTCCCTTTTCCGGAACGACTGCCAGCACCAATAACAAACTGGCCAATCCTCCCATATATCCAATTCCCCATCCAATTCCGGAAATCAATGCCATCTTTTCTTTACTTGCCAGATCGGGGAGGAAACTGGCACAAAAATTTTCTCCCAGCATAAAGCCGACATTGCTGATGACCAGTAGAAAAATACCAAGGGTGACTGATCCGGGTTCGACCCAGAAAAGCGCCGCAGTCCCGAGGGAGCATAGGAGTGTGGATGCCATCAAATATTTTTTTTTGTGCCCGCTGAAGTCACACAAAACGCCAACAAAAGGAGAAAATATCAAAGAGACGATAGTGGCCAAAATGATGGCAATTGACCAGTAAGAATCTTTTGCTGTAGAAGAAGCAGGAACAATTTGTTCGACAAAAAAAGCAGAATAGATCACGGTAATGACTACCGTGGTATAACTGGAATTGGCGAAGTCATACATCGCCCAACCGAAGATCTCTCTTTTTTGGACGGGTGGAACCGAAAATTTGGATTCCAATGTTTGCTTCACCATAAGTGGAGATTTTGAGATGCCTGAAAAACTGACTGATAGGACAATCAGGGAAAGCCGTTAAAAAACAGGTTTATTCGTACAGTTCTTTTACTTTGCTTCGATCGACTTTTCCATCTTTTTCTGGCAGGTTTTTCACAAATTCAATTATTTTCGGTTTTTTATAACCGGCAATGTGTTCACCAACAAAGCCTGCAACTTCGTCGAAAGTGAGAGTCGCGCCGGCTTTCAATTGACAAATGGCTTTGACTGTCCGACCCCACTTTTCACTGGCTACTCCGATCACCACGCATTTTTCGATCTCCGGGTGTTTCAAAAGCACCGTTTCGACTTCTCCCGGATAGACATTTTCTCCACCGGTTTTGATCAGCTCCTTATCTTCTTTTGGTTTCACATACCAAAGGTAGCCTTCTTCATCAAATTTTCCAATGTCACCGCAATGATGCCAACCGTTGCGCAGCGTATGTTCAGTTGTATCCTCCATGCCCCAGTATTGAAGAAAAACATTTTCTCCGCGTACCACAATTTCTCCCTCTTCACCCGGAGCAAGCGGCCGATCATATTCGTCTACCACTGCAACTGAATTCAAAAGGCTGGGTCTGCCAGCAGATCCTGGACGTTCTTTTGAAGGACAATAGGTGACAAATCCCATGGTTTCGGTTTGACCAAATCCCAACCAATATTCTGCTTTGGACTCCTGGTGCAGACGTTCAATATTTGCAGGACCGAATTCAATGCCGGATACCATTTTTAAACTCTCAAGACTACTTTTTTTCTCACTGGCTGCATTCAGAACATTTTCCAGTATCGGAGGAAACGAGCTAAAATATGTGAGACGATAATGGTCAATGTTTTTTACAACTTCTGCAGGCTCAAATTTCGACATGATCACAGTGTGACCCCCGAGGTGGAATGTAGCCATACTGCCTCCAACCGAGGAAACATGAAATAAAGGAAGGACTGCCAAATAACCCTGAATATTGGATTTTCCATACTCCGCAATGCTGAGGAGATTCGAAGTGAGTATATTGCGATGGCTAAGCAATGCCCCTTTGGCCACACCATCAGTTGCTGCAGTCGCAATAATGATCAACCCCTCATCCGCTCCGGGAGAAGGAAGATGATCCAACGGCGATTGATTCGGATCAATCAGTTCTGCAAACGGTTTCGCGTGAAGAGATGATTCACCGTTTGAGATCAAACGCATGGATGAAAAAGACTTCTTCAATTCTTTTGCTGCATCCTCGTATTTTTGCTCAAAAATGATCATCTCTGGCTCTATCTTTTCCAGAAAAAGTTTCATCTCGTCTGCTGATGTGCGCGTATTGATTCCCACCGCGATCAAACCGGTTTGCGCACAGGCACCATATATCAGCATATATTCTAAATTGTTATCCATCAGGATAGCAATCCGTTCTCCTTTCTTTAAACCGGATAAAAGCAGACCATGCGAAATTTGATTGACCTGTTCCAAATATTCCCCAAAAGACAAGCTTCGATCTCTGAACGTAAAGGCAGGTTTGTCGCGGAAGAGCCGTGCATTTTCAACGATTCTATCGTATAAGTTCTGTTCTCGTACACTCATGATACCTCGATTGGCGGGAGTTTCAGGAGAAAACCATTTGATCTGTTTTAAGTTCTTTGAATCTGATGTATGATTTTCTATTTATTTATTTGAGAATTGAAGTCCTGATTTGTATATATTTTTTACAAAATAAAGCAACTCCAATCTTTTAAAGAAATTCCGTTCAGTCCCTTTCGAATAATATGATAAAAGCCAGTCAATTTTTTGAACATTGTAAAGCAAATCATTTTGAATTTTTTTCCGGAACTCCATGCTCCTATCTCAAACCTTTGATCAATGCCGCAATTGATGATTCGGAAATCCGTTTTTTTGATGCCACCAATGAAGGGGATGCAGTCGCGGTCGTCTCAGGAGCTTATTTGGCCGGGAAAAAAGGGGTAGTGATGTTTCAAAATTCCGGTTTGGGCAATGCTGTCAATGCTTTGACCTCCCTGTCGTATCCATTTCGAATTCCATGTCTTCTGATCGTTACTCATCGTGGACAACCCGGAGGCCCTCCGGATGAACCCCAACATGAACTGATGGGACAGATCAACGAAAAATTGCTGGATATACTGCAGATCCAGTGGGAATATTTCCCTGAGGATACTCACAAAATCGCCGGAGTTTTCGCCCGAATCAACAGATATTTTTCAGAGTACCAGCTCCCATATGCCCTTTTGATGCACGATGGAGCCATCGAAGATCAGGGCTTACGGAAACAGAACTTGACGAAACCAATCGGTCAAAGGCACTACTCGTTTAGAGAGAATCTGGCAAAACCATATTTTGAGAGAGCAACCAGAGCTGAAGCCCTCAAGGTTCTGCTCAAGCACAAACTCCCCGGAGATGTTCTGGTCGCTACTACCGGCAAAACCGGAAGAGAGCTTCACTCCCTGCAGGATTCCCAAAATCACTTCTATTTGATTGGGTCCATGGGCTGCGCACCAGCGCTTTCTCTGGGAATCGCCTTGAATTGTCCTCAAAATCGCGTGATTACAATCGATGGAGACGGGGCGTTGTTGATGAGAATGGGAAATTTAGCCTCGGTAGGATCCCTGAAACCAAAAAACTTTATCCATTTACTTTTGGACAATGAAGCCCACGACTCCACTGGAGGTCAAGAGACCATCAGTGCTCATATTTCTTTTGCCCTCATTGCACAAGCCTGCGGATACCAGCAGATGTACTCTACCGATGAGCTCAATGTGTTGGATGAACTGCTTTGCAATGAAAAGGTGGCAGGACCTGTTTTTATTCACATGAGAATAAAAAAAGGATCTCCTCATGATTTGGGTCGTCCCACGATTAAGCCTTTTGAAGTGAAAGAACGTTTAATGCGTTACCTTTCCAAAGAGATGATTTGATTATGAATTCAAAAAAATTTCTTATTGCATTTGATGCAGATGATACCCTTTGGGTAAATGAAGCCTTCTACAATGAAGCGGAGCAGAAACTGGAATCCCTGGTGGGTCCGTACCTGAAAACTTCTTTGCTCAAGGAACAATTATACGAAATGGAAACCCGAAATCTCTCAATTTTTGGATATGGCGTAAAGGGGTTTATCCTGTCCATGATCGAAACAGCAATTGAGATCACGTCCGAACAAATTAAGGGAAGCGAAATCCAGCAGATCATTGATGTTGGCAAAGACATGTTGACCCAGCCAATCAAACTTTTATTGGAAGTGCAGGAAACCATTCTCCATTTAGAGAACGAATATGATCTGATGATCATCACCAAAGGAGACCTGTTCGATCAGGAAAGCAAAATTGCGCGTTCCGGAATCGCTGATCACTTTCGATTCATCGAGATTGTCAGTGAAAAAAATGAAGAGGTATATTTGAATATTCTCAAAAAGAATGAAATTGACTCCAATCGTTTCATGATGGTTGGAAATTCTTTGAAATCTGACATTCTACCCGTAGTCAATATTGGGGCCCACGCGGTTCATATTCCCGCAGATACCACCTGGCAGCATGAACAAATCTCCGACTTTGAGAAAGCGAAAATGCAATATCATGAATTGACCAGCATGGGACAACTACCTGCTTTGCTCGACCAGGTTTTTAGGAATAATCAAAACCGAGAGAAGTAAGCTTTTAATATTATTGCGAATCGCGACTACACCCAGTAGGATAAGCAAAGAAAGTTCAGAAAAATAAGTGGAAACCGATCAATTATCTGTCAAAAACATGCGGGTCTCCCAAGATTCTGACTATGTGGCAGGGCCAGAGCTGTTTCAACCCCGGTATATTGATTTGCAAATCAAATTCTGATTCTAAAATTCAAGAAGTGAAAGGAACTATGGAAGATTTTTTACTATTAGATGAGTTGTTGTCAGACGAATCAAAACTGATGCGTGAAAGCACTCGCGAATTTATCAATCGTGAAGTCAAACCCATCATCGGTGATGCTTTCGAAAAAGCTCAATTTCCGATGGAATTGATCCAGAAAATCGGTGAAATGGGCCTGCTAGGCTGCACCTTGCCTGAAAAATATGGGGGTTTGGACAGCAATTATATGAGTTACGGAATCATCAATCAGGAACTGGAGCGCGGCGATTCTGGTATCCGGAGTTTTGTTTCAACGCAAAGTTCTCTCTGTATGTTCCCAATTTTCAGTTTTGGTTCAGAAGAACAAAAAAAGAAATATCTGCCGAAACTGGCATCTGCAGAATTGATCGCATGTTTTGGGTTGACAGAACCTGATGGCGGTAGCGATTTGACTGCTATGGATACCCGGGCAGAAAAAACAACAGATGGATGGATCGTCAATGGAACCAAATCCTGGAGTGGCAATGCCCTCTTTGCAGATCTGGCAGTGGTGTGGGCACAGACAGAGGAAGGAATAAGAGGATTTCTCATAGAAAAAGAATTTAATGGGTTCCAAAGAATTGACTTAAAAAAGAAAATGTCTCTGAGAGCTTCTGGAACCGGAGTTCTGGTGATGGAAAATTGCTTTGTGCCTGAAGAAAACTGTCTCCCTCATGTAAAAGGGACGGAAGGTCCCCGCAGTTGCCTCAATCAGGCACAGTATGCAGTGGCATGGGGTGTGATTGGAGCTGCAATCGACTGCTATGAAATGGCAGTGCAATACACGACCGAAAGAAAACAATTCGGCAAGCCAATCGCTTCTTTTCAGCTGATCCAGAAAGATTTGAGCAAGATGCTGACTGAGATCACCAAGGCTCAGTTGATGAATGTTCGATTGGGACAATTGAAAGATGAAGGAAAAGACACGCCGGACATGACATCCATGGCAAAAATGAATGCTTGTAAGGAGGCATTGGCGATTGCAAGATTGTCCAGGAATCTTCTTGGAGCAAACGGAATCAGTCTCGAATATCCTGTCATTCGTCACATGATCAATTTGGAATCAACCCTGACTTCGGAAGGGGCCAACAATTTCCATCAGCTGGTTCTTGGAGAGCACATCACGGGGTTCAACGCCCTTTCTTGATTTTTGGACGACCAGATATCTGCCTCCGAGAAATGTCTTTGGAAAGAGAAAATCACAATGATTTTCTGAAAATCAAAAATGAAAATATATCGGAACCAGAGTGACGATTCAAAGAATTTTACTGAGTGCTTCGTCAAGATTTTTTACAGTCCGATCAATATTTTGAAGTTTGTCCAATCCAAAAAGACCGAGGCGAAAAGTTTGAAAATCGTCCGGTTCATCACATTGCAAAGGCACACCTGCGGCAATCTGCAAACCCAGCTCTGCAAATTTTTTGCCGGTTTGAATCCCTTTATCATCCGTATAACAGACAACCACTCCCGGTGCTTGAAAACCTTCTGCGGCTACACTCTTGAACCCTTTGGCAGTCAACAATGCTCTTACTTTATCCCCCAGCTCCTGCTGCTCTGATTTAATTTTTTCAAAACCATAAGTTTCAGTTTCTTTCATCACATTTCGAAACGTGCTTAACGCATCAGTCGGCATCGTTGCATGATAAGCGTGTCCCCCCTTTTCATAAGCTTCCATGATCTGAAGCCATTTCAGCAAATCGCAGGCAAAGCTGGAACTGCTCGTGGATTCAATTTTTTCTCGAGCTTTAGCATTCAGCATGACCAATCCGCTGCAGGGAGAACCACTCCACCCTTTTTGAGGAGCACTGATCAAAATATCGACACCGGACGCTTCCATATCCACCCAGATCGCTCCTGATGCTATGCAGTCCAAAACAAAAAGTCCTCCAACTGCGTGCACCGCATCAGCCACGGCACGAATGTAGGAATCAGGGAGGATCATTCCCGACGATGTTTCTACATGAGGAGCAAAAACAAGATCCGGACGTTTGCTTTTGATTGTTGCAACTACTTCTTCGACCCGTGCTGGTGCAAATGATGCCTGTTTGCTGTTGTCTATTCGATGAGCTTTCAACACTGAGGACTCAGCCGGGATTTTTCCCATTTCAAAAATTTGTGTCCAGCGAAAACTGAACCAGCCATTGCGAATCACAAGGCATTTCTGATCAGTGGCAAATTGGCGTGCTACGGCTTCCATTCCATAAGTTCCGCCTCCGGGTACAACAACGACTGAATGGGCATTATAAACTTTTTTGAGAGTACCCGAAATATCATTCATAACCGCCTGAAATGACTGGGACATGTGGTTCAGTGAACGATCCGTGAAAACAACTGAATATTCGAGCAACCCATCCGGGTCTACATTAGGAAGTAAGCCTGGCATTTTTTCTCCTGTCTAAGAAATGTATAGTATCAAATCGATTTATTACAACATCAATGTTTAAATGCGAAATGCTGGCAGAGCCCGACGTGATCGCTTGAAATGTTCGCATTTTGCCTTCGGAAAAACATATCTGATTTTCCAAGAAAACAAAAGTCAACGAGCGTATTAGTCCAAGCTGAGCAAAACACTTTTATCCTATTCAAAAAGTTGTTGATCAGCATCAATAGCCATCAGATCTCAAAATTCCTGATAGGGACGTCGGCCCCTTCGGTCCTCACATTGGTCTACGATTCCTTGATTCGGTTCAATATCAGCGCTGTTTCAATTCCTCATGGTGTTCTTTAAAACTCAATGAATTGCTGGCAAGACCCGCCAACTTTTCCTGCACAATTAAAAGGGTGTCAAACAGCAATTCCTGCCGATTTCTACGATAAGAATTCATCGAACAGTCCTCTTTCAAACACCCCCCTGCATAAAGCCCTCATTCTTTCCATCTCAAATTGGACAAATTGCTTACTGAATAAACAAAATGAAAGAGAAGGCAATTCAAAGGTTTTTGAGCCATCCAAGTCCTGCAAAAGTATCTCCTCTGGGTGTGTATTCACATCCAATCCATCCCTGATAGTCCAGTTCCTCAAGGAGTGAAAAAATGTAGGGAAAATTAATTTCCCCTTGATCCGGTTCACTCCGATTTGGAAGTGCCGAAATCTGTATATGGTCAATAACAGGAAAATATCGACGAATGTGGTATTCCAACTGACCTACCATTTTTTGGCAGTGATAGACATCAAACTGCATCCTGCAATTGGGTTCGTTAATTTTTTCTAAAAATGTACCGGCTTGTAACGGGGTGTTTAAAAAATAGCCGGGAGTATCAATATTGTTGATCGGTTCTATCAGGATTAAGCAGTTTTGTTTGGCGGCCTCCTTTGCAGCATATTGAATGTTTTCGATGAAAACCTCCTCTTGTTTTTCCAAGGGGAATTCACTGCTGCAGATACCTGCTATCACATGCACTTTACTGCAATGCAAAACCGAAGCGTAGTGAAGTGCATGATGAATGCTTTCACGAAATTCAATTTCTCTTCCTGGCAGACAGGCCATTCCGCGTTTTCCGCCTTTGAAAGTCCCTGGAGGAGAATTGAGCAAGAGCAATTCCAGCTGATGAACCTCGAGGTATTCTTGATGAAGATCAGGAGGGAATTCATAAGGGTATTGGCATTCGATCATCCTGAATCCCGCCTTCGACGCAGCAGCATATCTTTCCAAAAAATCAAATTCCACAAACATTGTTGAAATATTTGCTGCAAATTTTAACATTACGATCTCCTATTTTCTTAATGATTTCATTAGGTTAGCTAAATTCAAAAAAAGCCCTCTTCAACTGTCGCACGGAAATGAAAAATTTAAAAATCATGATTCAATAACTTTTTTGCTTTCAGTGAAAGGAAACAAAGGAATGTCTGCTTCCGCTATTGAATGCTGAGCAAGGAGGATCGGAACTCTCAGATTTTTATTCAAACTGATTTTTCATCACCTGCATCAGCTTATCACCAAAAGCCCTTGTCGATAGAGCTCCTCCTAGATCCCGTGTCGTGTTTTTTCCCTCTTTAAAAATTTCTTCTACTGATGAAATCAGCAACGATGCGGCCCGCGGTTCCTTTAAATAATCCATCATCATCGCGGCAGATAAAATCGTAGCAACGGGATTGGCTATTCCCTGACCAGCAATATCTGGTGCAGTTCCATGGGAGGGTTGAAAAACTGCGTGCTGTTCGCCAATATCAGCAGAAGGAGCCATTCCCATTCCGCCAATAAGACCTGCTCCCAGATCGGAAAGTATATCGCCAAACATATTTTCGGTCACGATGACATCAAATGTTTGCGGACGCTGTACCAAAAAAAGTGCAAAGGCATCAACATACACACATTCTGTTTCAATTTCGGGAAATTGCTTGCCTACCTCTAAGAATATTTCTCTGAAAAATGCACTGGATTTGAGCACATTGGCTTTGTCTACCAGACAGACTTTTTTTGCAGGACGCAGGATTGCCTTCTTGAACGCATACCGGCTAATCCGTTCCGCTCCCTTCCTGCTGATGTGCATAATGTCTTCTTCTGAATCGGGATCTTCAGATCTTCCTGCAGTTCGCCCCCAAAAGAGGCCTTCCGTATTTTCACGAATAATCAGGAGGTCGATTTCACCATTTTGAAAGCCCTTCAAAGGAGTAAAACTTTCGTGATACAGTCGAAGAGGACGTTCTCCTGCATACAGATCGAGCTTTTCCCTTATTTCTATTTGAGGGACCATTTCGGTCCCGTCTGACCAGCGTACTTCAGGCAAGCCCATTGCTCCCAGCAAAATAGCATCGGCCTTTTTAATTCCTTCCAGGGTCGAATCCGGTAAAGGATTCCCATTTTTGAGATACTCCCCCGCACCCATAGGATAGGGGACGAAATTCAATTTAATTTCAGGAAGAAGAATTTGGAGATATTCCAGCACGCGCCTGGTTTCTTCGGCAACTTCTTTTCCGATACCATCGCCGGATAGAAATGCGATTTGATAGGTCGACATTCAAATACCAATTTGTGAATTGAGTGGATATAAAAAAACCGATTTGTCCGAATGACCCGCTAAATTGAATGACTTTTGTAAGAAGTACATTCGGCTAATCATCAAAACCGGTATAAACAGGAATTTTTCAAAAATTCGATGACGAATTCCGGCAAATACAACTCATTCCTGACCGCCATGAGTTATCTGCATCGACACGAGGCACAATTGAGAAAATTAAAAATCTGATTGATACATGAGTGATTGCGTCCCCCAAAGACAGAGTGGATTCATCGATAGTTTGAATACGAGATGGAATTCTGTTATGGTTTTCCTGCTGATTTTCCCTGCTTGGTCTTAACACTTCAACCGACAAACCTCAATCATCAAATCCACTCATTTTCCAGGCAGAGCATTGCAAACGGTTAATCGATGTTCATTTTATGAAAAACAGGCATTTTCAAAGTGACAACAGCGTCGGCTCAATTTTAAAAAACTGCATGAATATTCTGAGTGTCGCTCGATCTTTCAGTTCTTTGTCGTTTGAGATCAGTATGCTTGCCAAAAACGGATCGGTTCATGCTGCGCGAGTCAATCGAAACGAAGGTCAATCCATGGTGCCTCTCGTAGATGGGCTTGCAGAGATTTCTCGAGATATCGGTATTGAAATAGAAACTTTGAAATCCGACTGTATTTTGCTTTCTAGAAAAATTTCAATTTGCTCGATTGCAATCAAAAGATATTACCTTTATACCCGATGTTTGGCAATCTGCATTGCCAGTACTTCACAAGGCACTGAAGGGTCTAGGGTGTCAGGATATCCCCTGAATTCCGATGCTGATGACAGTTTGAATTCAGAAATGACATACGATTTCGTTGAGTCACTTTCAAAATGGTTCGATTCCCTTTCTCCGGATCAGCTTGATAATCACCAAAAACGCAACATGGAACACCTTGCCTTGAAAAGCCGTTTTAATCGACAGCAAATCGAGACCCTCGCCGGAGATTCAATTCAAATTATCGAAAATGCAACAAAAAGGTTGACGATGATTGAAAGAAGCCGATTAACAATGAGCTATATTGCCTCCAGCATTTCGATCAATACCCCCAATCTAAAAAGTTCCGCAGACCGATTCATGGATCTGGTCGAGAACACCCTGGACCTGGTTCACCAGATTGAAAAGGAGCAGGATGAACTGGTCAAACAAGCCCAAATGGGAAAAGTTTTGCTGAAAAAACTGCTTACCCGAAAAGGTTTATGAAAAGTAAGATACTTTTTGAATCTCAGAAGCATCAATGGCTGGTTCTCGGCAGAGATTCAGAAAAGCAGAAAGAAGTTGTCGACACCAATGAGTATGTCATCCTTAGTGATGAAAACGTTATGCTTTTGGATCCCGGCGGCAGTGAAATTTTTTCTCAAGTCCTGGCTGCCCTGTGCAGGCATGTTGATATTGAAGCAATCAAGGTCATTGTAGCCAGTCATCAAGATCCTGATATTGTTTCGTCTCTGGCAATGTGGCTTGATTTGTGCCCGGGAGTAAAGGTTTTTTGTTCTCGACTTTGGACAGGATTTATCCACCATTTTGGGATGGGAACTGCAATGGAACTCATTGGCATTCCTGACAAGGGGATGGAAATCCCAATTGGAAACAGCGGAAATTCAATTTTTGCGATTCCGGCTCACTTTTGCCATTCTTCAGGCAATTTTTCATTTTACGATCCTATTGCGGAAATTCTTTTTTCCGGAGACATCGGAGCCGCTCTCCTCCCAACATCAGATACGGATTTATTTGTTGAAGATTTTGAATCCCATATCCAATATATGGAAACATTCCATTTGCGTTGGATGCCTTCGTCCGCCGCTCTCAGGGAATGGGTTCAACGTGTGCGAAATCTTCGGCCTGTCATGATCTGTCCCCAACATGGAGCAATCTTTCAGGGAGACAATGCTGAAAAGCTCCTGGACTGGTTAGAATCTTTGGAGGTAGGGATTCATGATGACCTGAGCAATCCGGAACTCGATCAGAGGATGGCGCAATTGCGTAACAATAGAGATTTTTCTGTTTAAAACGGGCCTGAGATCCAAAGCAACCCGAACAAAATTCTACCATAAAGCCCCGTCCCCGGGGGACTTGAATTTTTATTATTCTAACTACGAGGTATTATGAATTTTTCTGATGCTGAAGCCATTCTTCGCGAAATGACCAAAGGAGAGAGCTTGACCAAACATGCCTATGCCGTTTCGGAAGTGATGGCGGCCTACGCCGGATTTTATGAAGAAGACGAAGAAACCTGGAGAATCACCGGGTTGCTCCATGATGCGGACTATGAAGCATGGCCTGAAGAACATCCTCACCGTATTGTTAAACTTCTTCGGGAACGTGGTGAAGAAAAAATCGCCTATGCTATTTCTGCCCACTACACCCAGTGGGGAGTCGAGTACAAATCACTGTTGGAAAAAGCTTTGGTGGCTTGTGATGAATTGACCGGGTTTATTATCGCTGCAACTCTGGTTCGCCCCGACGGCATTGAGGGCCTCAAGGTGAAATCCATTAAGAAAAAGTTGAAAGATAAGAGTTTTGCCGCTTCCGTGGACCGCAATGAAGTTCATCAGGGCATGGAGCTGATTGGACGGAGCCCGGAGGAGCACATTCAATTTATAATCGATACGCTCCGCACAAACAAAACAAAACTGGGGATCAAATAAAATGTCAAAAAATGACTTTTATGAAAATTCGCACTCCCTGCCATGATTCTTGACAGATCAGTTGATTTTCGGATAGGTTTTCTCCTGATATGGAAACAGTTTTAGCGATGAAACAAGCAGGAATTATGATTCATCATTTCAAGACTCCGTATCTTTCCGGTTTTTGCAGGTTGATCACAAGTCACATTCTGGGGATTGGATTGAAAAATGATGATTCGCAAATCTTATATTTTCGCCACAATCTTCTTTTTTTTTTCAGTTCAGATTTTTGCAGAACCTCAAAATAACGGGGACCCGTCCAGCCCGGAAAGCCTTCCTTCAGGCAAAGGAATTCTCGAACAATCCTTCGACTCATTTGTAGAAACACGCACTATAATTTCTGAGCAGATTTATGATTTTTCCGACTCTCTGGATTCTTTTTTTGGAGACGATAACATTGAAGAAGGCAACGGCAGCCGTATTCGCATCAGTCTGAGTACCAAATTCGGCGGAAAAGGCGAACAGGTTTCCGATGCTGGAATCGCCACAATCCTGCTTCTCCCCAAAACACAGGAGAAGTTTCAATTGGTGATTCAGGATATTCAAAAAGAGGTCAGTTCCGAGGAAGAAAATGAAAAAGAAGTTCAGGGAGATGACAAACTTCAGGAAACCAATGAAGAAAGCATCTTGGCTGCCGCGCTGCGATACGTTTTCATTGACACAGATGCCTGGAAAGTTCAGGCGGACTCCGGGATCCATTTGAAAATTCCCCTTGAACCCTTTGCAAAACTGAAAATCAGACGCAACATACGCATCGAAAAGTGGGTTCTGAAATTAATTCAGAATTTTAAATGGAATACTTCCAAGGGATGGGGAGAATCGAGTACAATCCTCTTTGATCGCAGGCTCTCAAAGACCGTCAGGTTTCGGTTTTCCAATGATGCGTCATGGTATGTCAAAGAAGATCTAATTCATTTTGGCCATGCCTTGATCCTCTACCATCATGTTTCCGAAAAAGATTCACTCAATTATTTCACCGGCATCAAAGCCATTGACAAACCGAAAATCCATTTGACCAGTTACAATTTTGGGGCAGCATATCGCAGAAAGCTATATCAAAACTGGTTGTATCTTCAAATTACCCCCGTAATTGCCTTTCCCCGATCGGAAGATTTTCGCAACACGCCCTCTATCACCTTCAAATTAGAAACGATTTTTGGAGGAAAATAGCAACGAATCACTTTCCGACACAGCAAGTTTAACCATTTTAGAAAGCAATAAAAGGAATTCCAGACTCGTAAGGAAAATCAGTGATCAACTTCGGAACGCGAATTGAGGTGATCGACGGTTTGTTTAATCCCGCGAAGAGTGAGCTCTTCCATATGAAAGATTTCACGAATCTTGTCCAGCGTCCAGACACCAATATCCCACTCATGCTGCGGAATTGGATTCATCCAGACAATATAGGGAAATCGCTTTTTTAATTTTTTTAGCCACTCCAGACTGGAATCCGGTTGAAAATCGTCCATGTAGATCGAACCATGAGGGTGGACCAGTTCTTCCGGTGCCATACTGGCGTCTCCTAAAATCAAAAAACGAGTGTCTCTTGATTTTTTAAGAAGATCTTCAGTGAAAATTGGTTGAGTGCGTGCGGGATCTTTGTAGACACGGTTGTAAATGGTATTGTGAAAATAGTAGGTGGTGAATTCCTTGAAACGAGCATGCATTTTTGAGAACAATAAACGAGTGATATCAACATAGGGTGTCATGGAGTATCCCCCGTTGTCTATCAGAAGCACAATTTTAATTTTATCCTTCAGTTCCCGTCGAAACACCAGATCAATCTCTCCCCCATTTCGAGCTGTTTTGCGAATTGTTTCTTCTAAATCAAGTTCATCTTCAGGTCCGGTTTTCTTCAAATGCTTCAAGCTTTCAAGTGCCTGTCGGATATTATCTGCTGTCAGGGTCTGGTCGGCAGAATAGTTGATATAGTTTCGGTCGCCGATCACTTTGATGGCTGATCGGCCGCCCGAGGAGCCCATCACCCGAATTCCTCGTTCTGATTGCCCGGAATGACCGAAAGGAGATGTCCCTCCGGTGCCAATCCATTTGTTACCGCCATGATGCTCCTTCATTTGCGCTTTCATCGTCTCCCAAAACTTTTTCATCAATTCTTCGGCAGGCATATTCCAATACGCATTCCGGGGGATGTCGCCCTTTTGGATTGCTTTTCGCAGCCACTCCTGAAATTGAGCAGTTTTGAACAATTCTGGATCTCCTTCATCAACCGCTGGAAGATCAATTCCATAGAAATAAAAGGCAAACGCGCGCTGATAAAGATCCATATGCTCCACACGTTTGACCATTGCTAAACGTCCAAAAACAAAAAGTTCATCCAAATCATTGACGAGTCCTTTTTTCAATCCACGATGAAGGTCCATGATTTCATGCAAGGAGATAGGAACACCATATTCTCTCAGCAGATTACAAAATCCCGTCAGCATTGTATCTTATTTTATCAAGGTGCAAGTAGGAACTACCAACGTTTATGAGGGCTTCTTTCTGCTCTCCGGTAGGCAAGAATATCGTTGGTCCGCTTCAGCAGTGTTCCCAAATAGGAAATATTGTTCGCATCATCAGGAAATTTTCCTGAAATCTGCAGGGCTTCAAGCCAGTTCAAAAGTTCCCCGGTTGCCGGGGGCTTTTCATAGCCTCGTTCACGTAAATCATAAAATATTTTCATGGCCGCCTCCAAGAGCCCGGCATCAACATCCGGGAAATGGAGTTTTACAATTTTTTCCATCTCATCCGGTTTCGGAAAAGCAATGTGATGGCAAAAACAACGTCTGAGGAAAGGATCCGAAAGTTCTCTTTTGGCGTTCGACGTGATAACAATCACGGGCCTGATTTTAGCTTTGATTATATCATTGACCTCACGGATCGTGAACTCGCATTCTTCCAGTACATCCAGCAGGTTGTCCTGGATGTCTGATTCGGTTTTATCGATTTCATCAAGCAGCAGGACCACTCGGGACTCGCTGTTGAAAGCACGCCCAATCGGACCCCACATTACATAGTCATAAAACTCATTGATGTTTCTTTTCGATTCTCCGGCTCCGAAGCGTGCGTCGTTCAGACGCAAAACCGTGTCCTGGGTATAGCAGACTTCTTCTCCTTTGATAGTGGATTTTGCCCTCAGCACTTCAATGCCCATATTGAGGGATTTACTGATTTCAAAGGCTAGCTGAGTTTTGCCGGTTCCAGGCTCCCCTGTGAGCAGAAGCGGTTTTTCCATCTTCACAGCCATGTCGACAATCATTCCTAAATCTGGGTTGAGATAGTATTTCTCTGAGCCCTTGAACTCCATATTTAACTCCTCGAACGTTATGAACCGTCTTTCGTGTTGGATTGAAAATTAGTAATCGAAAATATTAGATCCCTACCGTGAATATGCTCGTAATTAGCAAACCTGCAATTTATCCCAAGGGAGATCAGCTTGTCAAGAATTTACCCCTTGTAAACTCGGATCAAACCACTCTTTTTTGGTGCAATTCATTGATTTCTTCTGAGCTGTAACCCAGTTCATCGAGAATTTGCCGGGTGTGTTCTCCAAGGGTTGGGGCACGCCTCCGGATCCCGCCAGGGCTTTCTGAGAGTGAAACCGGAGTGTCCATTACCGGTGCCGGGCTGACTAGTCCGGGATAGTCCACCGGTTTAAGCAGCCCTTTTGCACGGACATGAGGGTCATCCAAAACTTCCTGCTGCGTCAGCACCGGGCCAGCGGGAAGGCGCGCTTCCTCAAAGGCAGCAAGCACTTCGGCGCTGCTTCGTTCCAAACACCATGCGGCTAATCTTTCACTGATAATCTCACCATGATCTCCCCGCAACTGATCATGCTGCATCCGGGAATCTTCCAGCCAATGATCCTCTCCCATCAATTTGACCCAGCGTTCAAAGAGCGGTTGCCCAACGGTATGCACCAAAACCCAGCCATCTTTCGTTTGAAAGGTATCTGCCGGTGCCGAGCCTTGGGAACGGTTCATCGAAGCCACCCGATTGGCCTGTATTACACTTTGCTCAATCAGCAATGTATTGGCAAAAGTCAAAGCTGTGTTCAAAAGGGAACCTTCCACCATTTGACCCTTTCCAGTTTTTTGACGTTCCATCAAAGCGGCCAGCGTTCCGAAAGCGCTCAAAGAAGCAGTTCCAAAGTCGACGTAAGGTACATAAGATTTCATAGGATGATCTTCCGGTCCGGTCATGTGCATTTGCCCAGACATCGCCTGACCGAGCCCATCAAACCCTACCCTGTTGCTGTAAGGGCCTCCTGACCCGAATGCAGAAGCTGTCGTCAGAATAATGTCCGATTTAAGTGCCCGAAGACTTTCATAGTCCAATCCCATTTCGGTCAAAGTATCGGGGGGCAAATTGGCCACTACCACATCAGCAGTTTTGACCAGTTTTTTAACAATTTCTCTCCCTTCCGGTTTCATCGGATTCAATGTCATCCCCAGTTTGTTGCGACCCATTTGCATATACAACGCCCCTTCACCCGCCTCATTGATCGGAGCCACATAACGGTCTTCACTTCCTTTGACTTTTTCAATTCGGATTACTTCCGCACCAAAATCACCCAGCAATGCTGCACAAAAAGGTCCGGCAATGTAACGTCCAAAATCCAGGACTCGTATTCCATCCAAGACTGCACCCATCTTGCTCCCTTTCAATTGTTTTACCGTCCGGCCACCATTCGGACAAAAGCAATGGACAGATCAAACCCCTCATCGGGCATCCCAATTCTTTTTATAGCGGTATACCGGTTTGTTCAACAAACATGATTTCTCAAAACAGGCAATAAAAATGTTCATGAAATTAGTTTTGGAAGCCGCTTATAGGGATGGGCAGATGTGTTTGCAATGCTGCAATCGCCTGTCGGGGATTCAAAACCTTGATGGTAATCATTCCCATCTTTTTTGCGGGTTTGAGGTTAATTCCAAGATCGTCAAGATAGATCACATCTTTCGGATCCAGTGACAATTTTTCACATGCAATTTGATAAAACTTCGGATCCGGTTTACGGATGCCGATTTTGCTGGATTCAATCACAACATCAAACAATTCCATCACTCGCCTGACCTCTGCAGCACGAGACTCAGAAGATTGCATCGCAGCTCCTGCACCCGCCTTCACGTTATTGGTCAGACAGGCATTTTTATAATGCATTTTGCAGCGTCGCAAGACGTCTACCATTTCCGGGACAAGCTTGCCTGATAATAATTCAATCACCGTCCGACCCCTTATACTAAATCCCTCCTGTGACGATTCATCGGCAAAGGCAGCGTCAAATTCGTCGAGACTGATCTGACTGTTTTCAAAACGGGCCCATGCATTGTTTTCAGGGTTTTTTGAATTGATCTTCCGGATGGTATTTTCAGGAATCTGATGTGCTCGTTCATATCGATTGAAGGCATCAAAAGGACTGGTAGTCAATACCCCGCCAAAATCCCAGAAAATCGCTTTGACCATTTTGTTTGCGCTCGAATTGTATTTCAGAATTTCAGAATGCTTATTGCTTGCCAGATAAGGGCCTTGCTGAGCTTTTGACAGGCACCTGCATCATTTTGCTGCCGCAAAATTTCTAGTTGAATGTCGGCTGCGCAAACCTGCCATCAGCGGACAGGCAGTGGGATTTCAATCAAATGGGGTCCCGGTTCCTCAATCGCAATTTTGAGAGCCGTGACCAGGCTTTCGGCACTATCAACAGAAACAGCCGGAACTCCCATCCCTTTGCTGATACCGACCCAGTCCAGGAAAGGATTATCCAACTCTGTGAGCGCACGGGCCTTTTCTCCCATGTGCCGGTAGCCGGCCCTTTTATATTCCATTTGCAGAATATTGTAGTTTCTGTTGGAACACAGTAAGGTGGTGACATCCAGACCCTCTCGAGCCTGCGTCCAGAGTGCCTGAATAGTATACATTGCGCTGCCGTCTGCCTGGAAATCAAAAACAGGACGGTCCGGGCACGCAATTGCCGCTCCCGTGGCACAAGGCATTCCGTAGCCAATCGCACCTCCGGTCAGGGTGATCAAACTGTGGGGCATTGCTGTCGCACTGCTTTGATAATAGGCACCTCCGGATGTCACGCTTTCATCAACGATAATGGCATTGTCAGGCTGCATGGCCGCCAGAATATAAGAGACTTTTTTCCCGCTCAGTTCCCCTTGTGGCAATTCAGGGTTCTTAAACTGATTTTGGGCGATCCGCCGGTCATGACCTTTTTTCAGTAAAGCATCCTCCAAATGTTCCAGGGCGAGCGGGATCGCACGCGGGGAGCTTTCTAAAGAAGCAAACTTTTGTTGTTCGTTTATCAGAAAACTCGGCATTCCCTGATAAGCAAAAAAGGAAACAGGAAGCGGAGCTCCAGCAGAAACAATACACTCATAACGAGACAAAACGTCGATCGCTTTTTCAGGAAAGTAGGGAAGTCTATCGATTTGCTGTGACCCAGCACCTCTTTCAAAATGCGAAGGAAATGTTTCTGCGAGTAAGGCACAACCTGTTTTTTCCTGAATTTTTTCTACAAATTTCAGACCTTCTTTCCTCAATGCCGCACCTCCTAACAGCAGCAGTGCATTGGAGGAGTCATTTAAAATTTTTGCTGCTTCAGCGACTGAATCAGCATTGATGTTTGCCCGGGAAGCAGTTGGAGAGGCAATTTCCAATCCTTGCGCTTCAGACCACTGGACGTCGTGAGGAACAATCAGACTGACAACTTGTCCACTCATAGCTGAATGAACCGCATCGGCTGTGGACTGGGAGAGGGTTTCAAGACAATCAAGCCTTTGGGTGACTCCCACCGTTTTGGCGATACTTTCAATATCCATTGTCAACGGGGCATCTGCTGCGAGATGCCAGGTAGCATGGTCCCCGATCAGGTTGACAATTGGAGTGTCAGCTCGCCTTGCATTGTGCAGATTTGCGAGTCCATTCCCCAGTCCGGGTCCTAAATGAAGCAGGGTCATAGCAGGACTATCTTTCATCCTCCCGTACCCATCGGCAGCACCGGTACAAACTCCCTCGAACATTCCCAGCACCCCACGCATTCCCGGAGTTGAATCCAATGCGGCAAGCAGAGGCATTTCTGTGGTTCCTGGATTGGAAAAGCAAACTTTGATCCCCGACTCAAGTGCAGTGGTCATCAGGATTTCAGCACCGTTCATCACCCATCCTTTTAATTCAATCTCATAGCTGTAGGGACTTTACTTCTAAATACTCTTCAAGCCCAATGGGACCAAATTCCCGCCCATTACCGGACTTTTTAAACCCGCCAAATGGGGCAAGGGGATTGAAGCGTCCTCCATTGATTGCGACTTGACCGGTTCTTAGTCTCCGAGCAATCTGTTTTGCCTTTTCCGGATCGGCGGCCCAAACCCCTCCCGATAATCCATACCGGCTGTCATTGGCGATTGAAACCGCTTCATCAAGATCCTTATAAGGAATAATCGCAAGTACTGGTCCAAATATTTCTTCCTGCGCAATGGTCATATCTCGCCGAACATCGGCAAAAACAGTAGGTTTTACAAAAAACCCCTTTTCCAGGCCCTCCGGTCGTTCCGGACCACCTGTAACAAGCGTGGCCCCCTCTTCAATCCCTTTTTTGATATATCCAATCACCCTTTCTCGCTGCGCGGCAGAGACCAGAGGTCCGAGCTTGGAGCCTTCTGCCAGGGCATTTCCCACAGAAAACTTTTCGGCTGCTGCTTTGGCCGCTTCCATGGCCTCTTTCTGCCGATTTTGGGGGACCAGCATTCGCGTCAATGCAGAGCAGGTTTGCCCCGAATTGAGGTAGCAATCCTGTACTCCTTTGGAAACCGCTTTCGCAAAATCAGGAACATCTTCCAGAATAATGTTGGCTGACTTCCCTCCCAATTCCTGGGTAATTCTTTTGACCGAATTGGAGGCCAATTCAGCCACTCGAATCCCCGCTCGTGTGGAACCGGTAAATGAAACCATGTCAATGTCCGGATGTGCCGCAATGGCTTCCCCGATCTCCGTGCCAAAACCGTTGACCAAATTGAAGACGCCAGCAGGTAAGCCAATTTCATCCATCACTTCAGCCAGGAAAAAGGCATTCAGTGGAGCAATTTCACTGGGTTTGAGCACCATGGTACAACCGGCAGCCAAAGCTGGGGCAACCTTCCCGACAATCTGGTGCAGGGGATAGTTCCAGGGAGTTATAAATCCGCAGACCCCAACGGCTTCTTTGATCACCAGAGAGTTGCCGATTGTTTGTTCAAATTCAAACTCAGAGGCAATTTTTGCGAAGGATCCCATGATCGTGAAAGGCAGTCCCGCCTGAATCATTTTCGCCATGGCTAGAGGCATTCCCATTTCAGTGGCAATGAGTTTCGCCAATTCATCCATCCGCTTTCCCATGCAATCTGCAATGGCCTGGATCATTTCAGCGCGTTGAGCGACTGAAGTGCCGGACCATCCTTCAAAAGCATCATTGGCGGCTCTGACTGCACGGTTCACATCCTCAACCACACACAGCGGTACTTTTCCGGCAACTTCTTCTGTTGACGGGTTGAGCACTTCGATGCTTTCACTGCCCACACTGGGAACCCAACTGCCATTAATGAAAATCTTGTCATACACCTTCATTGCCAAATTCCTCCTCAAACCGTTTACTGATTGGTCATTGTTTCAAGAATAGTCATCCGGGCAAAAGCACTTCTCTCGTGCCATCCCCGCCCCGCTTTTTTAACCTTTCAGATGATTCCTTCATCAAGTTTCATAAAGTCCTTTTTCTGCCGTCCTCTGCAGGGTCAATGGTGTCATAACAACCAAAAAATCACAAAGGTTTAATGAACCCAGACTGAAATTGAACGGAGACAGTACCTGCTGTATGATACTGAAAAAACGCAGTAATAATTTGTTCTTGAAAGTCATCATACGGGAAGGTACGATCAGCGCCTGACACTTTTTTGGTAAATTGAACAAAAACCATTCCAGATCGCCGAATAAGCATTTTTATTCACGAGGCAGCGTAATACCGAATCCCCCGGACCAGCCATGAAATTTGAGGATATCGATTGGAAAAACTGGACAGCAAAAGACCGAGCGACCCAGGTTTTCATTGTCCGGAATGCAAAGATCCTGATGATTCACCGAAAAATGGGTATGGGCGTTGGAAAGATCAGCGGTCCTGGAGGACGAATTGAAAAAGGGGAAACTCCTATTGAGTGTGCGGTAAGGGAAGTCCAGGAAGAAATTTGCGTCACTCCAAAAGGAATCCAGCAGTTGGGAGAGCTGCGTTTTCAATTTGTCGATGGATACTCCCTCCATGGTTATGCATTTTTGGCATCCGACTGTGAAGGTGTCCCTCAAGAAACTGAAGAGGCTGATCCTTTCTGGGTCTCTGTTCATGAAATTCCATACGAAAAAATGTGGGCCGATGATCATCTCTGGATGCCTATGATGCTTGAAGGGAAATCTTTCAGTGGTCGTTTTCTTTTCGATGGAGACGAGATGCTGGGATACCAGATTGATTCCTGTTGAGTTAAAAGTGAAACAGGTCTAAAAGTTCTTTTGTCAGCTTCGCTGTTTGCGCTTAAACGACCGGTCCGGAGTTAGATTTTTCTCGGGACTTTAAAGGCAAAGCCCGTGAAATCAGTTGATAAGTTCCTCAAATATTGCTATTTCAAGTGAGCTTCTGCTCGCGACTGGAATTTCATTTTTCATTGAAATATATCGGCAGTTCTTCATACTCTTTAAGAGATATTTATGACTCCATTCCCTAACGGCCTGATTATCGTCAGTAAACACGACTGTCCGACCTGCACGCTGATTGAGCCTGTCTATCATGAACTGGAAGCCAGCGACATCCCGCTGACAATTTACACTCAGGATGATCCAGCATTTCCTCCCGGAATTGACCGTGTGATTGAAGACACTGGTTTGGAAAATTCATTTCGACTGAACATTGAAACAGTTCCGACGCTGATTCGCTTTGATGACGGGCGCGAAGTTGGACGATTGGTGGGGTGGCATAAAGAGGAGTGGCAAGCCTTCACCGGAATCAGGACTTTGGGGGCAGATCTGCCGGATTTTCGCCCGGGATGCGGTTCATTGAGTGTCGAACCGGGAATTGCTGAGAAACTGACCCTGCTTTTTGGCAATACTGCCATGACTGCCCGGAAAATTGAAGTGGCAGCTATGGAAGATGAAATCGAGGCATGTTTCGAGCGAGGCTGGACCGATGGACTGCCTGTCGTTCCTCCGACCGAGATCAGGGTGCTTCGGATGCTGCAGGGTACCCATCGTGCTCCGGATGAAATTGTTGGTACAATGCCTCCTGATGGAGTGCCCTGTACTGTTGAAAAAATTGCAATCAATGCCGTGATGGCTGGCTGCAAACCCGAATACATGCCCGTGATTTTGAGCACAGTGGAAGCTGCACTGATCGAAGAATTCTGCATGCACGGCTTGCTCTGCACCACCTATTTTTCCGGTCCGGTCGTCATTGTGAGCGGTCCCGCAGCCAAAGCGATTGGGATGAATTCCGGTATGAATGCACTCGGTCAGGGAAACCGAGCCAATGCCACCATCGGACGGGCTTTGCAGTTGATTATCCGCAATGTCGGTGGAGGCCGTCCTGGAGAAATCGACCGGGCAACGATGGGAAATCCTGGCAAGTACACCTATTGTTTTGCCGAAAATTTGGAAGCTTCTTCATGGGAATCTCTTTCCGAATCCCGGGGTTTCAAGAAAGGGACTTCTACAGTAACACTCTTCGCAGGTGAAGGACTCCAGGGAATGATGGACCAGCAATCCCGTAACCCCGAATCCCTGGCAAGCACTTTTGCACACTCCCTCAGGACTGTTGCCCACTACAAAATTCCTCAAATGGGAGCCCTGCTGTTGGTTTCTCCAGAACACAGCCGAGTATTTGAAAACGCAGGTTGGTCCAAAGCCAGGCTCAAGGAAGAACTCAATCGAATGTTGGAGATTCCACTCCACGAAATGCTTCGAGGCGTCGACGGGAATGCGGAAGGAATTCCCTCTCTCAATCCTCACGGGGTCTTTCAAGAGAAGAAAGGCAGCACCGCTGGAAATCCAGAAGAAGGTATTCAGACGGTTCCCAAATTCAGGCAGGGTGACGGTCTTGAGATTGTCCGCGTTGGAGGAAATGCGGGGATGTTTTCCGCAATTATCGGTGCATGGGTCGCCTCTGGCCCTGTTGGCAGTATTCCTGTAAGTAAGGAGATAAAACTATGAACGAAAAACAAATTTTACTGGATCCCACTTCGGAGCGAACTCCGCAAAAGCGCGACCGTCTTCCTCGTCCTAAAAGTCTGAAAAATTTGACGGTTGGCCTGCTGGATATTTCCAAAGCCCGGGGGAGTGTCCTTTTGGACCATCTTGAATCCATCCTGATCCGGAAAGGAATGCAGGTAAAAAGATACCGGAAACCCACCTTCGCACGGGTTGCGCCGATAGAAACAAAACAAGCGATCAGCACCGAATGTGATGTGGTCATCGAAGCCCTTGCAGATTGAGGTTCCTGTACATCATGCAGTGTGCATGATATTGTTGATTTGGAAAATCGGGGAATCCCTGGAGTTTTTATTGCGTCCAGTGAATTTGAGAGTGCTGTAACCAGTCAGTCCGCGGCATTGGGATACGATCCCGCCGTAGTCTTTGTTCCCCATCCAATTCAGGACAGGACTGATGAGGAAATCCGCGAGATTGCAGAAAATGCCGTCAAACCGCTTCTGGCCGCTCTGGCTGCCTAAAAAAATCAAGAGGATTCCTCTTCCATTACTGCTTTCTGCAGTATAAAAAGGAGTTTTTTATGAATGAAAAAAGTGTCAGTATTCCCACTGAAGGCGGAATGATGCTGACGTACATCTTCCATCCGAAAAATAACGGTTCTTTTCCGGCAGTGATCCTCTATATGGACGCTCCTGCCATTCGCGAAGAATTATTTGATTTCTGCAGAAGAATCGCCAGGGATGGTTACTATGTACTCCTCCCTGACATGTATTACCGGCATGGGAAAATCCGTTACATTCACACCAGTCATTCGGATTTAACGGATGAAAAACGCAAGGACATGTTTGCAAAAATGGCCAGTCTGAGCAACAAACTTGTCATGGAGGATACAGCAGGGATGCTGGAATTTCTTAAAACCGAAACCGCAGCAAAACCGGGTCCCAAAGGCTGCATAGGGTATTGCATGAGTGGACAATTCGTGGTCACGGCCGCTGGGACATACCCCGACGATTTTGCAGCCGCCGCCTCTCTCTACGGGGTACAAATTGTCACCGAAAAAAAAGATTCCCCGCATCTTCTCGCCAGTCAAATTAAAGGAGAGCTTTATATCGGATTTGCAGAACATGATCAATATGTGCCGGATCATGTGATCACTGATCTAAAAACTGCACTCGACCGGGAAAAAGTGACGTATCGAATGGATGTTTGGCCGGGAACCGAGCACGGCTTCTGTTTTCCTCAACGCCCTGCCTATGTCGAAGATGCGGCCGAAAAAGTCTGGAAAATCACCTCCGATCTCTTTAAACGACGCCTGCAATCTTAAAAAAAGTCTCAATTCGCCAATTCGTCGAGCAATATATCACTGTCGAAGTGAAGAATAGTACTTATGAATCAAAATCATATTTTTGAAAACGATATTTGCGTCATTTCCCTGGAGGGAAAACTCGACTGGGACAAAATTGATGGCATCCGGGACTATCTGTTCGCCCGCTTGGTGGAAAAGGAGGTCAAAGGTTTTCTTCTGAACTGTAAAAATGTCGAAGAATTTGAACTGAGAGGAATTGGCTTAATCAGTGCGGTATACAAAACCTTGTTGGAGAAAAATATCTCATTGGGAATTTTCAACCTCAATGACGCAGGCACTGAATCATTGAAATTATTCCACCTTGAAAAGATTATCGGCATCTATGCCTCAGAACAAGAGGCCCTCGCAAAATTGACCAACCCTGATCCCTCCGCTAATCAAACTCAAAGCAAAGAGGACCATCCCCTTCTCCAGCCGAGTTTTGCCTATTTTAAAAATCTTCAAGAGCAAATCAAAAACAGTCATGAATCAAAAGACTCCGGAAAAAGTAATTTTGCAGAGGCAGAAGACGGCTGCCGGTTCGATGAGACCAGCATAAATGAAGCGTTGCTGATGTGCGAGCAGCTGCAAACCTTCCTGATGCAGCAAAATGAGGAGCAAATAAAAACGCTCCAATCAATTCAGTTATTTTTTAAATCCCCGGACCGTCTCCTGGACAAAATGAAATTGTTTTTCATGGGAGATTTGAAAGTAAAAGAAAGAATTCTTCGGATTTATGTCACACGGAGTTTCGGCACATATAAAATCACAAGAAATATTTTTGGAGCCACAGAACTGTTTGAAGGGCTAGAATCGGAAGCAAATTCAGAATTGAAGGAAAATCTATTAAAATACTCCGAGGAAACCTTTTTGAAAGTTAAAAAAATAATTCCGTTCGCAGTCCAGGTTAAAATTAAGTGGAATCGAAAAAACCTTATTCCAAATATTCAAAAACTTTTGACGCAGCAACTGCTCTTTCACAAAGATTACAATTATCAGAAAGGAGCCAAACAATATCGGGAACTGATTTTTGACCTGCATACCAATCCCCGTCTGCTTCTGTTTCTGCAGTGGAAAGACAAATACCTGAAGCACTGGCTGTTTTCCGAATTGTACCAGCAGGACCTTCAATATTTGAGTGCCGATAAATCCCAGAATCCGCGCTTCACGATGATCAAACTTCAGTTGTATCAGAGTTTGTCCTCTGTTTTTGCTACTTTGGAAGGAGAAGATCAGATTTTTAACGAAAAACTAATGTTGAAGCAAACAGACTTGACCATTTTGACCCGTGGTGATGCATTCCCACCGGCGGCCGAAGAAGTCCTTCAAAGTTACTTCGAAGAAGCAAGGCAATCTGAGAAAGAATTACTGGATTCTTTTTCTATCAACCAGATCGCTACAATTGCTGAATGGGCCCACAAAGAAATCATGCAGCTCAAAAAAAGCAACAAATTGAAAGGAGACCTGCCTCCTGGTCTTGACACCCGGCAAAGTGATATCGCCTGTGAACAGAAAGCCGAAGAAGCTTATACGATTAAAACCATTGACGTACAGGTAGAGCAGGCTAAAAAAGAAGAAGCACCGCCTTCAAAAAAATATTTCGACGTATTGAGCAAACTAAAAATTAAATTCAAACCAGGACAAAGGAAAGAAATATATAAACCTCCGGTTCCACCAAAACCAAAAATACCTCCTCGTATGTTGGAACCCCAAACGCCTCTGAAACTTGCAGAAATAGATTGGATTGGATTTGGAAGAGAATTCAAAAGTACCATTTATGAGTCCATAGTTCCGGAAATGCAAATGAAAGTATTTGAAGATGGAGACCTCAATCTTTCTCTGCACGAAGATTTCGAAACCTGTGTCGACGATATCTTGAGTTTCTATAAAGGTCTCGGTTACCTCAAAGAGTCCACTTTCAAAGTTGGTGTCAATATCAACGGGCAAAGCGTGATCAAAAAATATGTTGATGAATCAATCTATTTAAAGACTGCGCCGGATTCTTTTCTAGTCCTTGGAAAATGCCCATTTGGCAAGACCTCAGAATCTGTTCCCTATTTCCAGCTTTATCGTCTCAATGTTTCCAAACCCTTCCAGGGAACGACAAAGAATATTGATTTTTCTAGAAAAATGGAAGGAACGAAGTACGATTTAGAAAATTTTGGGAGAATTGACCGCATACGCCCCATAATGTTCCTCAATCTGCTTTATGCTATCGACAGTCTGCCTGATGAAATTCGTGACCAGCATGAGAGTCTTTTACTGGGATTGCATCAATTTTTAGAAGGGATGAAAACCTCTTCAGAATCAGAAACCAGTAATGAATAAATCCAGTTTCAAAAACATAATTTTATGGAAACTGCAAAAACTGTGAACCTTGCCAAAATCACCATTTGTTTCAGTTCACATTGACAATAAATATTTATTTTCGCTGCATGCCCTCTCCTTTCGATTCCAGTCAGCATAACAACGGTCTTTTACAATTCTGATGCACCGCAAGACACGCACTTTACAATCCAGAAATTATCGATTTGGTGTTGTGGTGCTGCTGCTGGCAGGGGTTTTCCTCAGTTCCTCGGGAATAATAATCAGACAAATAGAGACCACAGACGGCTGGAAAATACTGTTCTATCGTTCTGTTTCATTCGTTTTCACGGTACTAATTTTCATTGCCTGGTCCTACCGGGGTAGAATTGTGAAACCCTTCCTGAAGATCGGATGGCCCGGTGCAATTGTTTCCATAGCGCTCGCATTGGGTTTTACTTCCTATCTGTTTGCGATCATGATGACCACCATCGCCAACGTCGTTTTCATTCTCAGTGCCGGACCTTTTTTTTCAGCATTGCTTGGCTGGATTGTTCTCAAAGAAAAAGTTTCGAAATTCACCTGGACTGCAATTTTCGTCGCGGTTGCAGGAATCGGTTTAATGTTTCTCGGAGATTTGGCACCGGGTCAATTGACTGGTAATTTCATTGCTCTTTCTGCCGCAGCTTTCTTTGCCGTCATGATCGTATCGATGCGAAAAGCAGGGCCGGTGGACATGATGCCTGCAACCTGTCTCGCGGGAGTGATTGCTGCGCTGCTGGCAGCACATCTCGCTGAAGGACTTACGATTTCCAAACACGACCTGGTTTTGTCAGTTCTGTTCGGTTCCCTGCAAATTGGCGTAGGATTCATTTTGATCACCCTTGGAACCCGCTCCGTCCCCGCTGCTGAAGTCCCTCTCCTTGCACTGACTGAAACTGTGCTGGCTCCAATATGGGTTTGGATGCTATTTGACGAAACCCCCACTCCACTGGCTTTGACAGGGGGCGCAATTGTCCTTTTTGCTGTTCTGGCCCAAGCCCTCTACGGTTCCAAATTTAAAGGGGACAGATTTATTTAATTGTGTTAAGTTTACGTTTTTATTCCTGAACTTCACGCTAATCCTCTATCCAGGAAAAATATAATGCCACGACAAGCTCGAATTGTAATCCCTAACCTTCCTCATCATGTCATTCAACGGGGTCACAACAAGCAGGTGATCTTCAAACAGTCAGTTGACTTTGAAACCTATCTCGCCAATCTTCAGGAAGGGAAAAAGAAGTTCGGCATTAAAGTCTACGCCTATTGTTTGATGAGCAATCATGTCCATTTGCTTTTGGAACCCGGAGAGAATATTGAGGAGCTGGGAAAACTGATGAAACAAATCGCGGGCCGTCAAACCCGTTATGTCAATAGAGGAGCAGGGCGGACAGGGACACTGTGGGAAAGTCGATACAAATCCAGCCCTGTTGATTCCGAATCCTATCTCCTGGCCTGCAGCCGGTATATTGAGCTCAATCCGATACGTGCCGGAATGGTATCTTCACCGGTCGAATACCCTTGGTCGAGCTATCCTGACAAAATTGGGTTGAGGTCAGAAAAATGGTTAGATTTAGATCCGATTTACAAAAGGTTGGGCAGTACTGCCAAAGAACGGCAAAGGCAGTATGCCGACTTTGTAGAGCAATCAGTACCTACTGAAGAACTGCAGCGTATTCGAAATGCTGTTCAGCGTGGACAACTGACTGGGCCTGCTCGATTTGTTGATGAGGTGGAGAAAAAACTGAAAAAACGAATCGAATCCAGAGGACCCGGACGCCCCAAGAAAATAAAATAAATCTGTCCCGGTTTTTAGAGGGTGGGATCGAGGCGATCACGCAGCCAGTCTCCGAGCAAGCTGATTGAAAGTGCCACACAAAAAATCAGAATTCCGGGAAACATTGTCAGCCACCATGCAGTGAGGAGGCGATCACGGCCGTCGCTCATAATTTGCCCCAGGCTGGTCAAGGGAGGTTGTACACCCAGCCCGAGAAAACTGAGGGCCGTTTCAAGCAAGATGGTCAGGGGTAAATTCACCGTGAATTGCACAATGAGGACATTGAAAATATTAGGCAGAATGTGGCGGAAATAGATACGCATCTGGGAAGCTCCCAGGGCGCGAACCGCGAGGACGTAGCCTTGTTCTTTGGCGGAAAGAGTAGCCCCCCTCATCAATCGTGCATAAACTTCCCATCCAACCAGGCCGACAAGCAAAATAAACAGCGTAAAATCGGTATCAAATATCGCCAGAACAAACAATGCAACGATGATAATCGGTAAGGAGGCCTGGACATCCACAGCAGCCATTATCACGGATTCCGTCAATCCGCGCCGTGCTGCTGCGAGCATTCCTAGCAATGAACCAAAAACAGCGCCAATCACTGTTCCCAAAATTGCGACAATCAAACTTATACGGGCACCCATTGCAAGCCGGGCCAGCAGATCTCTTCCCTTGTGGTCTGTACCAAGCAGAAATTCCGCATCACCGCCCCAAAAAAAGGGAGGCAGCAATCGTTTAAGGAGAAAGGTGTTCCGGTAACTATGATCCGTCAAAAATTCACCAAAAAGTGCAAACAAAATAAACAGGAAGATAAATCCGAAACAAAATCGGATAATCCAGGGCATCGATGTCGGTTTGGAAGATGTCACTGATTAAAGCTCAAATGAAGATATTCTTTAAATAAATCTGAACCAATGCGGTCCCGCCTAAAATTCACATTACACATCAGATCCGGAATCCAAAAACCAAGCAGATGTTTCGGTGAGATACAGAATCCGTTTTTTAAAACAGGAATAGATCGAGAAAAAATATTTCGCCTAAAACGTCAAATCAGGAGATGCCGTTTAGAATAAACGAACCACCTGTCTTGCCGATAGACAGAAAAAGAATGGATTGTAAATTTCATTTCTTTGAAAAAGCAATGACCTCTAGTAGAATATTTATTTGACCCGAATTCGCGGGTCAATAACCAGATAGAGCAAATCCACCATCAAATTCACGGCAGTCATCGTGCTCGCGACCATCAATACAATAAACTGGACCACTCCCAGGTCCCGGGTCTGAACCGCACGAATCAGAAGAGAACCAACTCCAGGCCACCCGAATACGGTTTCTGTTACTACGGAACCGGCAATCAAACCACCCAGGCTCAATCCAAGCAGCGTGACGATAGGAATAGCAGCATTGGGCAAGGCGTGATGCACAATCCGCCTCGACATTCCGACTCCCTTTGCCAGCGCGGCTGCCATAAATGGTTTGTTTAGTGTTTCCAAGACGGTAGAGCGGGTAAATCGAGCCAGTGAGCCAACGTTTGCCAATCCTAAAGTGCAGGCAGGAAGGATCAGACTCCAAAATGTCAATTCACCGGCTCCCACAAAGGTGTGAAAAATCATAGCCGCACTCAATATCAGCAAAAGACCGAAGAAGAAGTTGGGCATCGCAAAAGCAAAAACTGAAAACGACATGACAACGCGGTCAATCAAACTGTTTCTTTTAAGGGCCGCAAGCACTCCCAGAGGAATCCCGACAAAAAGCGCAATTAAAAAGGCGGTCCCTCCCAACAGTAGAGTATTCGGTACTTTTTGAAAAACAATGTCATGCACGGGCTTTCCGGTGTGCAAAGAAAACCCGAAATCTCCTCGCACCAGGGCGCCAAAATATTTAAAATATTGAACATGAATTGGTTTGTCGAAACCCCACTTTACACGATAATATTCCACCACTTCAGGTCCGGCATCCGGCGGAATGAGCGCCTCTGCAGGATCACCAGCCAATCGCAGCAAAACAAATGCAAGCGAGACCGTGATCCAAAGTGTGATGACGGAACGAATAATTTTTCCCAGAAGAAATTGTGCATTCACTTTGAAACCTCCAAAGCATTGTCACTGCGGTCTAAAGCGATGGCAGAAAACTGAATATCTTTTCCTGGAGAA
Source organism: SAR324 cluster bacterium (assembly GCA_015231825.1). Taxonomy (GTDB): domain Bacteria; phylum SAR324; class SAR324; order SAR324; family NAC60-12; genus JADGAV01. Next base: position 89,399 of record JADGAV010000001.1, on the reverse strand, counting down.
GCATGCAGCAGGGAACGAGTGTAGTCCGATTGAGGGGTTCGAAATAGATCTGCAGTGGGTCCATATTCCACCATCTTTCCCTGCCGCATCACTATCAATTCATCACACAACGAAGCTGCCACGCGAAGATCATGGGTGACAAACAAAATGGCAAATCCGAATTTCCGCTGCAGGTCGCGCAATAAATCGAGGATTTGTGCCTGGATAGAGACATCGAGGGCGGAAACCGCTTCGTCTGCCAGCAGAATTTCTGGTTCCAGAGCCAAAGCCCGGGCAATACAGATTCGCTGACGCTGCCCTCCCGAAAACTCATGAGGATAACGATCTGCCGATGAGGCGTTTAGTCCGACTGAATCAAGGAGGGCCAGAGCTTGAAGGTGGGCATCTCGTTTTTCCTTACCATGTATGATGGGTCCTTCAGCAATTGCATTCAGTATTTTTTGTCTTGGATTTAGAGAAGTATATGGATCCTGTAGAACCACCTGAATTTTTTTTCGCAGAGGCTGCAACTGCTGTTCACTGGCATGAGTGATCTCGCGGTCTCCCAAGAAGATACGGCCGCTATCAACTGCTTCGAGCCGTAATATACAACGCAGCAGAGTCGATTTTCCGCAGCCGGATTCTCCAACAATCCCCAGCGTCTGACCTCGCTTCAAGGAAAACGAAACATTTTCAACCGCATTGAATGAATGAGATTGGTACCAGTTGATGGTCTTGGAATAGATACGGCTGACACTCTCAGCACGTAAGACAAGCTCTGAATCACGATCATGCAAATTTTCGGGAGGCAGCATGTCCGGAACGGATCTCAATAGCGTCCGGGTATAATGATTTCGGGGATGTTCAAAGATCTGATTCCTGCTCCCCGCTTCGACACTCACTCCGTCACGCATGACAAGCACATGATCAGCCACTTCAGCAACCACGCCGAAATCATGGGTGATGAACAAAATGGCAGCATTCTGACTGCGCTTCAATTCATTGATCAGTTCCAGAATTCCGGCCTGCGTGGTGACATCAAGCGCCGTGGTCGGTTCGTCAGCAATAAGGAGTTTGGGTTGGAGAGCCAATGCTGTTGCAATCACAACCCGCTGGCACTGACCGCCTGATAATTGATGGGGATAGGAACGATAAATCTGGATAGGGTTTGGCAAACCCACAGAGTCGAACAAGTCCAAAACACGGGTACGAGATTGTGTTTTTGAATACTGTCCATGGACTTTAAATACTTCCTCTACCTGCCTGCCAACTCGTTGGATGGGATTGAGGGCTGCCTGCGGTTCCTGGAAGATCATCGCGATTTCGGAACCACGTATCTTTTGCATTTCCAGTGAATCGGCATCGGGAAGGGGTCTGCCCTGGAAAAGGACTTTTCCGCTTTTCTGTTTCAATGTCCCCGGCAGCATGCCGAGGATTGCCTGTCCGGTGACAGATTTTCCTGAACCGGACTCTCCTACCAGGCAGAGCGTTTCTCCAGAATAGATTGAAAAATCTATATTTTCAATTGCTTGTTCACGATCGGATCCAGGAGGGAGGGCGACGCTCAGGGAATCGACCTCCAATATTTTATCCAATGCCATGGCAACGGCCTTATATCCGAGATGAGCCCGAAGTCAGGCCCGCTAAAGACGCTGAATCCAATTGGAAGACACTGCTGCCGGATCAGCACGAACAGCAGTACTTTTTTACTTGAATTGCAAATGCAGATGATCAAACAAGGTGCGTGCAGATGCTCCTGTCACCCAATTTATCTTATCACGATATGCATAGGTCAAAACATTTCTCCACAGATACATTCCCGGTGTGACATTTTCCCATTCTTCCACCAGTTTCAAATACCCCTCTTTACGTTTGGCAAAATCCGTTTCGACTTCAAATGCTTTGCCGATCTCGAGAAATTTGTCGGTTGGAGTCCAGGTTTTATGTTTTGCACAGCAGCGGCTGGAAGTCGGTCCCCAATCCATCCACAAAGGACGGTAGGGATCTCCATTGAATTCGCTGCTCATCGACATATTCAGGAAATGGAAAGGGCGCTTGTAAGCGAGCCCGAAGTTGTCAACAATAGTGAGTTTCACTTTGATCCCTATTTCCAGCCATTGTTCCACCATTATTTCGGCAGCGGTTTCATAATTCGGGTAAAAACCACGGGTGATATGCCATTCCAGTTCTTCACCCTTGTAACTGCTTTTTGCCAGAAATTCACGAGCACGCTCCTGATTGAAACTATAACGTGCCTTTCGGTTTTCATCATAGTAGTCTCCATATTCCGGAAAGTTGAAAGGGGCTGGAGTAAAAGTGGCATCCCCCCACAAGGCCTGGGTGATGGCATCCCGATCAACCCCCATTACAATAGCCTTGCGCAGATTTGCATCCTGTAGCGGATTGTTGGGCAAATCTTTCGTAGCAAGCATATTGAAGGCAAACATCGGATAATTTTCAATGGATTGCTTGAGCAGTCTTACGCCTTTCGTCGAAGAAACAACCTTTTCCTGATCTGCAGGAATTCCAAAGATGATATCAAATTTGCCCGCTGCTAATCCTGCATATCGAGTTCCATATTCAGGGACGATCAACCAGGTGATTTTTGATGCAGGAGGTTTTCCGTTCCAGTAGTCATCATTGGCAACAGCAGTAAGTTTTTCCGAAGGATCAAAATAGGTCACCTTGTAAGGTCCGGTTCCAACAGGCATTTGCCCGAAAGCATCATGACCGACTTTCTTGTAGTGAGCTTTGGGTAAAACAAATCCTAGTGGAGTCACCAAACGATTGGGAAATTTGGGGTCCGGAGAAGAAGTTTCTATTTCCACAGTATAGGGGCCGACTGCTTCGACGCGAATCATCCCGCGCGCATAGCGTTTGCCTCGAGGAGCCAGCGGTTTTTTTGCCCAAATTCTCTCCTCTGACATGGAAAACGCCACATCTTCCGCAGTCATTTCCGTACCATCATGAAATTTGACTCCTTTGCGAATTTCGATTCGCCAAATATTGGGGGATATTTTTGTCCAGCCCGTTGCCAGATGCGGCACCAGCTTGCGGCCATATTCATCTTCATAAAAGTTCCGTCTTGCCAGGGTATCAAACACGTTGCTATGGACACGTCCTCCTGAAGTTGAAATTCCTGCAACCGGGTCCATAGTTTGCCAAAGGTTGTCAACAGCAAAAACCAATTCCGGCCGATCTTCAGCAGAAACTGAAAAATTCAGAGCGGCAATCATCAAAGCCGCCAGAAATACGGTTATCAAAGTTTTATAAATAGTTTTCAACATAACAATCCTCCTAATTTAGTTTAAATGGGCGAAAGGAACTCTCGTTCGTTATTCAAAGAGGGAATACTTTGACGGTTTTCAAGGACAGTATTGAGATCCAGGTTAAGGAATAAAATGCCCGGATCCGGACCCGCATCCGCAACAACTTCACCCCAGGGATTGACGATCATCGAATGGCCGTATGTCACCCGACCGTCTTCATGATGACCACACTGGGCGGATGCGATGACATAACATCCGTTTTCGATTGCCCGGCTGCGCAAAAGAACTTCCCAATGCATCTCACCTGTGGGAACCGTGAAAGCCGATGGGATAAAAAGAATGGTAGCACCTGCTTTGGCATAGAGACGATAAAGATGCGGAAAACGGAGATCATAGCAGATCGACATTCCCCACTGGCCCCAATCCGTCTTGCAGAGGACTGCCCGGTGACCGGGCTGGTACCGCCGCGATTCACGATGAACTCTGCCATTTCCCAAATCTACATCAAACAAATGGATTTTGTCATATTGACATACGATTTCTCCATGATTGTCAATCAAGAATGTACGATTGGAAAAAAGTTCATTCCCCTCGTCCCGCACGGCAACAGAACCAGTGTGAATCCAAAAGTTCCCTTCCACTGCCCTGCTTCGGCAATAATCAATAAAAGGGTTTTGATCCCCGCTGGAAATTTCGTGAATGGCTTTGCTTCGATCTCTCTGAATCAGGTTCGTGCATTCCGGAAAACAAATTAAATCGATGTTTTCTTTCTCGGCTTGATCGAAAAATGTTCCAACTGCTTCAATATTTTTTGCCACATTCGCTGCAGAGGTCATCTGCACCATTCCTACTCGCAAATTGGCTTTGCTGAATTCTGTCATCAAAGGTAAACTCCTGTCTATAACGTTCAGCATTTCAGTCAATGCAAAAGCAGGGAATGCAAATGCAGTGGTGGTGAGAACAGCCGGCCGAGAGATTTACTGACTGACGGTCTCGGGTTTCCGGATTCGTGCCGAAGCATCGGGGATGCTGATCACCGGTTCGATTTTCTCCAATTCTTCAAGAGGAATATGGCATTTGATCACATGGCGTTCCGCAGCAAGCTGATCAGGAGGCGGCTGACTGTCACAAATCTCTCCTATTCGTCTGTGACAACGTGTAGAAAACGGACAGCCTTTCGGAGGATTCAGAGGGCTTGGTATGTTTCCCTCCAAAACAATTTCACGTTTATTCACCTCAGGATCGGCAATTGGAACAGCAGACAGCAACGCTTCCGTGTAAGGATGATAAGGGGGAGAAAAAATCTGGTCGGTATCCCCTCGTTCCATGATTTGCCCCAGATACATGACCACGACTCGATCCGACAGGTAGCGGACCACACTGAGATCATGGCTAATAAATAAGAGCGTCGTTTTGTGCTCACGCTGGATTTCCATCAGAAGTTCGGTAACAGCCGCTGCGACAGAAACATCCAGGGCCGAGACAGGCTCATCTGCAATCACCATAGAAGGATTTCCTGCAAACGCACGTGCAATCCCTATCCGTTGCTTTTGCCCTCCTGACAATTGACGAGGACGGCGATAATAGAAATCACGAGGAAGTTTGACCGTGTCGAGCAGCTTCATCACCATCTCGTAGATTTTATCTTTATTTTTCTCGATATCAAACATTTTGATCACCCGGCTGATTTGGGAACCAATTGTTTGGGAGGGATTGAGGGTATCAAAGGGGTTTTGAAAAACCATCTGAAGTGAACTGATCTGACCGCTGGACCGCGATTTGACAGGAATTTCGGAGATCTCGTTTCCTTTGTGAATGATCTCCCCGTCCGTTCCAGTTTCAAGACCCATGAGGACTTTGGCAAAGGTAGATTTTCCACACCCGGATTCCCCGACAATGGCAACCGTTTCTCCTTCGTGAGCAATAAAATTCAATTCTTCATTAGCTTTTACCTGACGAACTCGATTGCCGGAGATGATTGCATTGAACGAATTGTTGACCACCTCATAATACTTCTTCATTTTCTTGACTTCAAGAACCCTTTTACCAACTTCGATTGCAGCTTTAGCGGCTCCTTCCGGGATTTCAGCATCGATTTCAATCTCATTCCAACGAAGACAGCGAGCTCGATGGTCGGCAGCGCTGCCCTTGATCTGCTCCATTTCAACATGCTCACCATCACAACGCCCTTGAACAAAATGGTCGCATCGCGGGCCGAAATAACATCCTTGAGGACGCTCAAACGGCAACGGTAACTGTCCTCTGATCGGTTTAAGCGGTGCAGCGTTTTTGTCAGCCGTTGGCAGAGGGATACAGCCAAAAAGACCATGAGTGTAGGGGTGCCTCGGCCACGTGAATAGAGAATCTATAGTTCCTTCTTCAACAACTTCGCCGGAATACATCACAAAAACCCGATCACAGGTTTCAAGGATCAAACCAAGGTTGTGAGAGATGTAGATTTGCGAAGTCCCGTATTTTTTGCTGATATCAGCAATCAGCTTGACGATTCCCGCCTCGACAGTCACATCGAGCGCCGTGGTAGGTTCGTCCAACAGCAGCAGTGCAGGATTCGAGAGCAATCCCATTGCAATCACAACACGTTGCTGTTGGCCACCTGAGAGCTGATGTGGATAAGAATTCAAAATTCGCTCGGGATCCGGAAGTTTGACATCCGCCAAAATCTGAATGGTCCGCTGGCGGGCCTCATCAACTGAAATACTTTCATGCGTGAGAGGCACTTCCATCAATTGAGTGCTGATTTTCAGACTAGGATTCAAGGAGGCAAAAGGTTCCTGATAGATCATGGCGATTTCTGATCCGCGAAGCTGACGCAATTCTTCGGCGGACATCTGCGTCATATCCCGCCCTTTAAATTTAATGCTGCCGCTTTTGATCCCTCCATTGGCTCCCATGTGCTGCATGATTGCCATCGCCACCGTCGATTTTCCACACCCGGATTCCCCCACAATCCCGATGGTTTCCCCTTGTTTCACTTCCAGCGAAAAATCCACTACTGCCGGAATTTCTCCGGCACGGGTGTAGTAGGAAATGCAGAGATTCTTGATATCCAATATTGGTGATTGATTTTCCATAGCGCTAATCCTTCAATGAAATCTCACGCACCCCATCTGCGAGAAAGTTGAATCCCAAAATCAATGATGAAAGTGCCAAGGCAGGAATCACCATCGCATGTCCTGCAAAACTTCCCAGGGGTACCGCTTCCTTGATCATCAGTCCCCAATCAGGATCGGGCGGTGGCAATCCGAGGCCGAGAAAGCCCAGAGTCGCAATAGCAACAACGGTATAACCAAGGCGAAGGCAGGAATCAACAATCAAGGGCCCCCGGGCATTGGGCAGCAATTCGATGAACATGATGCGCCATGCGGGTTCGCCCCGGGTCTGAGCGGCAGAAATATAATCACGATTTTTCAAATCCAGAACCAATCCGCGTACGATTCTCATAATCCCCGGACCTGAAGCAAATGTCACTGCAATAACAATATTAACACCTGACGCACCAAGATAACTGATGATGAGGATGTAGAGAATCATCACAGGGAATGAAAGCAGGACATTCGCAACAAATGAAATCGCCTCATCCCACCAACCGCCCAGGTACCCCGCCATCGACCCCATCACCATTCCTACGATATAAGCAACGACCGTGGACAGCGTCGCCCAAATCAGCACTCTTTGCGAACCCCAGATCACACGGGACAAAATATCGCGTCCCTTATGATCTGTCCCAAGCCAGAAGGTACTGCCATCGGGAGCAGCGGCGCCAATTTTTTGAAAAGGCATGATCGGATCCAGAGGGCTATGCAGAGGAAGGATCGGCGCGATAATGGCCATCACAACCCAAAACATCACCAATGCTGCTCCCAGCATGGCAATCGGAGATTCCCTGAGCAGACCCATCCCTCTGAGAATTTTCCCCAGTGCTGAAGGACGTTGAATCGTTTCATTGGTGGTATCCATGTGAGTCTCCTAGGAAAAGCGTATCCGTGGATTTAAAAAGGTATAACCGACATCAGAAATAAACTGGGAAAAAACGGCCACAAAAACAGCAACCAAGGTGCACGCCTCAATGACGTAAATATCACCAAACAAAGCAGCATCCAGTAATAGTTTTCCAAATCCCTTGTAGGCGAAAAACACCTCAACTACTATCACTCCAGACAGGAGCCAGTTCAACTGAAGGACAATGATAGTGAAAGGGGCGATCAGGGCATTGCGTAAAGCATGTTTAAGGATGATCGTCCAATAGGGAAGTCCTTTCAGGATGGCGGTGCGGATATACTGCGAATGCATGACTTCAGCCATCGAAGCACGCGTCATCCGCGCGACGTAGCCAAAATCATACATCAGGAGAACCAGCACAGGAAGAATCATTTGGTTCCACTCGAATCCATCACTCATAGCTGATGTCCCGGGCAGCCATTTTAAAGAGAAAACAAACACCGCCGTCAACAGCGTCGCCGAAGCGAATTCGGGAATGGAGGTGGTAAAAACGGACAATGTCGAGACCGAACGATCCAGCCAGGAGCCCTCTTTCATTCCTGCCAGAATTCCAAGAGTCAAAGACAAAGGTATCATGATTGAGAACAGGCACAGCGCCAAAATCCCGGTGTTAAAGAGGCGCGGCCACAAAACTTCCGAGACGGGAACTTTGAGCTGCAGGGAGCTGCCGAAATCCCCTTGAACTGCGTTACCTACCCATTTCAGATACCGAGTCGAGAAAGACGCATCATAGCCATTCTGACTCAACCACAATTCTCGTTGTTCAACAGAGGAATAGGGTCCTAGAACCTTGCCGGCTACTGCCAGCTTGTCGGTTTCAAAGATAACAAACAGAATTAAAGAAACCACCAGCATGACCAGCGCCATTGCAACGATTCTTTTGAAAAGCATAACTAACATACGCTTACCTCGGAGGGTCAACTTGTAAGTTAATTTCCTTTATGCAGATTCATATCAGTCTATAGGCGTTACGTTTCTGCGAATGTTTTGTGCCGCATGCATAAAAGCTTGAAACAAGAAAGAACTGCAAAACGGGAGCAATGGTCCGCAACAGTTGCAGACCATTGTATTTTGAACTGGATCAGGCATCAATCCAGACTTTGTGGTAGAGATGATAGCGGGTCGGGTGAGCGGTGTACCCTTTCACTTTATTATTGGCCAAAGCAAAACTGGGGACCCAAACCGGCTGCACCATAATGGCGTCTTCCTGCAGAATTTTTTGGACTTTTTCCATTTTTGCTTTTCGCTGTGCTGGATCTGCAATGGTTTCAGCTTCACTCAGCGCCTTATCAAATTCCGGATTGTTATATCCTGTCTCGTTCCACGGCACACCGCTGCGATATGCAAGTCCCAACACCATCACTCCTAAAGGACGATGCGTCCATTCCGTCAAACCAAATGGGGCTTTGTCCCAGATTTCCCAAAACTTGGCAGAAGGCATCACGTTGAGATTGATGGTTATACCCGCCTGAGCTGCCTGCTGCTTTAGGATTTCACCAACCTGGGTCTGCCATTCTCCACTGGTGTTACCGATTGCCATGGTCAGTTCGATCCCATTGGGATAGCCGGCTTCCGCCAACAGTTTTTTTGCTTTTTCTATATTTTGTTTCGGTTTCGGCAATTCAAAATATTCCGGATGGATTTGCGCGACGTGATGGTGTTCACCAACGTTGGCTCTTCCACCAAAAATCAGCTTTGAAAATGCATCGATATCGCAGCAGGCTTGGACCGCCTGACGCAGCTTTTTATTGTCAAATGGTTTTTCTACAACACGCATGCGCATGACCCCGGTGATTGAAGAACTGGCGGTGTAGATCGTCGTATCGGGCAAACTTTCCACCATCTGCTGCTGGGCAATATCAAATGCATAGATGGCATCCACCTGTCCTGAAGCATAGGCGCCAATTACGGTGGGACCCGGTTTGCCATGGTCAACATATTGAATTTTGTCCAGGAAGACAGGACCGCCGATATAGGGATTGTCTAATTTTTCTCCCCAATATGGCATTCCGGTTCTTTTCAGAACTGCACGTTCTCCAATTTTAAATTCTTCCAAGGTGTAAGGTCCCGTCCCAATCGGTTTTTTCGAGAAGTCTTTACCATTTTTCTCGAAGTCGCGATGCATGATCATCGTCGGGTAATTGAAGAGATTCTCAGGGAAGGAAAGCGTTGCAGAGCTGGTTTTAAATTTTACGGTATAGTCATCGATTTTGGTAATAGCCCCGTCAATCATGCGCTTTGACATGACCGCTTTGCCATCCTTATCTTTCTTGCCCGTGTCAAAGGATTCAACCATCGAAGAAAAGAGGCCTATATTGGAGGATCCGGTTTTTGGATCCAGCCAACGGGTAAAATTGAAGATGACGTCATCTGCGTTGAATTCGTCTCCATTGTGCCATTTAACTCCTTTGCGCAATTTGAAGGTCCATTCGGTCAGATCATCCGAGGTACTCCAGCTTTCTGCCAGGTAAGGGCGCGTCACATTGTCCTCTCCCCACATTGTCAGATATTCACCGATATGGCGGGCGACGTTCGATTTTTCAGTCCAATCAAAGGTCGCAGGATCCGTCATCTCCTGCACCTGCATTGACACTCGCAGTGTCCCTCCTTTTTTGGGTGTTTGTGCGTGAGCCGCTGGAATGCCGAATTCTTTAAGCCCCACCAGAGAGTACGCAGCCGTGGCAGACAAACCCAATAAGGCGCTGTTTATGATAAATTCACGGCGACTCAACTTACCCTTCTTGACTTGCTGCAGCATATCCGGGATTGCGGCATGCACTTTTCCTAGTTTTCTTTCATCCATTCTCATTCTCCTTTTTGACAGATAAGCAAATTTTCTGTGACAGGAATTTGTTTGGCAGGAAGGGATTTTCTCTAATTTTAGAGACCGTGTATTCCCGAGAACCTCCACAAGAACATTGATTATCAATTATTGGTTCCGAATTGATTTTTCTTAACATTCTAAAAACAATCGACCTGCATGCAGGATTGCTGTTTTTTCACCCCTTTGACCAAGAGCTTTTCGGAGCTGCTGTTTTAGGCGGACATTGCCGTAATGGCATTGGCGTTCAGAGAGTAGGCTATGCAATGTTTACCTATCCTGCCAAAAGTTGATCATGTCTAGAATGGCCAAACCTATCAAAGATCTTTTTAAATTGCAAATTTGCCCAAATTTAAATTTTCTGTATACCTTTTAGAATCAGTCATAGTAGTCTTGACAAACAAAATCGAAATCAGGAACCCAAAAAGAGTCACCATTACCTATAGTGAAAGTGCTGAATCATGGCTAACTTTAAAGATAAAACAATCATAGTCACCGGAGCCGGATATGGTATAGGAAAAGCAACCGCGCTCGCATTTGGCCGTGAAGGGGCTGACGTCGTTCTTGCGGCACGATCAAGGGAAAAACTGGAAATGCTTGCCGAAGAACTCCGGGCGATGGGCACTGACCCTTTGGTGGTGCCAACAGACGTTGCGTCGGAAATCGAGGTGAAGCAATTGTTTGAAGAAACGATGAGCCGCTATCAGAAGCTGGACGTTCTGGTCAACAACGCGGGAATCACAGGTCCAACCAAACTCGCACAGGAGATCAAAGCCGAAGAATGGCTGGAAACCCTGAACGTCAATCTCACAGGAGCTTTTTACTGTGCCAAACACGCCATCCCGATCATGGTCGCACAGAAGCGGGGAAGTATTGTGAATATTTCATCTGTTGCAGGAAGAATAGCTTACCCTCTCAGGACGCCCTATGCCGCTTCAAAATGGGGAATGATCGGCTTGAGTCACTCTCTTGCAGCTGAACTTGGCGGCGATGGCATCCGGGTAAACGTTGTCATTCCGGGTCCAATTGAAGGCGAGCGAATCAATAAAGTGATTGCTGATCGTGCAGAAGCAGAAAAACGATCCTTTGAAGAAGTGAGGGATGCTTTTGTTTCCCCCATTCCATTGAAGCGGATACCCACTGAAGAAGAAGTCGCCAATGCGATTCTCTATTTCGCTGCTGACACTTCTGCAGCAATCACCGGGCAGGCTCTGAATGTAGACGGCGGCTATCATATGCATTGAGTTTTCTGAACAACTGCGATTGGTTCCAGGTCCTTTGTTCAGTCGACAATTCCATGTCCAATCAGCAGTGTCAGCAGCATTAATATTGAAAGGAAGTGTTGCGAATGGATCAAGCGATTGACCTTTGCCCCTGGTTGATCAGCTTTTTGCAGTTTCATTAAAAATCCGCTGAGCGAAAGCAACACCAAAATCCCCCATCCAAGCCATAACGTCCAGTGAGTCTTTTCTGCGTACCAGCCGTGAATGCAGGCAATTCCTATCATAACAGGATTTCCCCAGTAGTGGTATTTCCGAAATTTTGCTTTCCATTTGAGTGGTTTTTTTATGAGCTCAGGTCCCTGAATTCTCAACGTTTTAGGAACGAGCTTAAAGGCCATGCTGTAATAATAGAGGACATTCAACAGGATCAATCCCCACAAACTCAAAACTCCCAGTCCTTCGCTGATTTCATGCATCATCTTGGTGATTCCCAAATATTAATTTTTCTTGTTTGCATTTTAGGTCAATGGCATTGACTTAAAATCGACTTTATTCGCATCAATTTTTTCCCACTTTTGGATGCCAGCATAATGTATGGATTACAATTCTTAATGTCAAACAAAGAAAGTCCTGAACAAATACAGGGTTAGGCTTTGAAGCCAAACTTGTGTTCAAAACAAATTGGGGATACAGTATTTATCAGTTTGCATTTGGAAGAACACAGTTGCTCCTTTTTTCTGCTCGAGCAATGCTTTTCAATGATTCAATTTGTAGGATAGCTCATGCAGCGCGATACGATCGCTGTTTTGGATTTTGGAAGCCAATATGCCCACTTGATTGCCAAGCGGATTAGGCATATTGGAGTTTATGCCGAAATTTTTCCACCGAAAACAAAGACAGAAAATCTCAAAACAATGAAAGGTATCATCCTTTCCGGTGGTCCCGCTTCTGTCTTTGCAGAAGATATTCCCCCTTTCAACGCTGAAATTTTATCTTTGGATATGCCAATCCTTGGTCTGTGCTATGGACACCAACTGATTGCCCAGCATTTTGGAGGTTTAATCCAGAATACAGGACAGGGAGAGTTCGGGAAGGCATTTGTAGAAAAGGTGATGGACTCCAGGCTTTGGCAAGACGTTTCCTTTCCATCCCAGGTTTGGATGAGCCATCAAGACAGCGTGACCGAATGTCCCCCGGAATTTGAACGAATCGGCCAGAGTAAACATTGCCCCATTGTTGCCATGCAACACCGAGAGCAGCCAGTGTTTACCCTGCAGTTTCATCCTGAGGTGAAGGATTCACTGGCGGGCATCCAGATTTTGACAAATTTTGTCAAACAAACTGAAGCCGAGGCCTGCTGGTCGATGGAAGGCTTTGTTCAGGAAGCAAATAGAAGTATTCAAGATACAGTCGGCAGCCGAAAAGTGCTCATGTTCCTCAGCGGCGGGGTGGATTCTTCGGTGGCTTTTGCATTGTTGAATAATGCCCTTGGAAAAGAACGTGTTTTGGGACTTTTCATCGACAATGGTTTTCTCAGAAAAAATGAAGCCGAAACCATTTTGACACGCTACAAACAACTGGGCTACAACAATATTCAATTCCGCGATGCCAGTGAAGATTTCCTCAAAGCGATAGCGGGTCAAGTTGATCCCCAAAAAAAACGTCATCTCGTCGGAGCCGCTTTTATCGATGTGAGGGACCAATTTCTTGAGAATCTCAATCTCAATCCTGAAGAATGGATCCTGGGGCAGGGGACGCTGTATCCTGATATTATCGAATCGGGCGGGACGGAACACTCTGAAGTAATCAAGTCCCATCACAACCGAGTCCAGCAAGTCAAAGACCTGATGGAAAAAGGGCAGGTTGTGGAACCGCTGAAGGAATTATACAAAGATGAGGTCCGCAAAGTTGGAGAACTTCTGGGACTGCCTGATGCCATCGTGTGGCGGCATCCATTTCCAGGCCCAGGACTTTCGATCAATGTACTTTGCGCTCATGGAGACGAGGAATTTGAAAACGCACTTTCTTTGAAAAACACGCTCAGGCAGCTCATTCCCGGTCCAGAGTACAAAACTGATCTTCTTCCTGTTCGTTCCGTAGGAGTTCAGGGAGATCAGCGAAGCTATGCTCAACCGGCCGTTTTGATTGGGACACAAGATTGGGAAAAACTGGAGGAGCACTCCATAAAAATCACCAATGAGGTCAGAACCATAAATCGGGTGGTGACTTTGCTGGCGCCAAATGAGCTGCCGTCATTAAAAAGCAGAAGAGCCTATTGTACGAAGGAACGCCTGAAACTTCTTCAGGAAGTGGATGCTTTGGCCACCCAAGCGCTAATCGAACACCAGCTCATGCAGGAAATTTTTCAGTTGCTGGTCATCATTTTACCACTTTCAACAAACGGGACCGGAAACTCCATTGTACTTCGCCCAGTCTGCTCTGAAGACGTCATGACGGCTCAATTTGCAAAAATTGATTGGAAAATCGTAAATCCGCTCTCTCATCAAATCCTTGAATTACCCGGGATTGACGCCGTCTTCTACGATATTACCCATAAACCTCCAGCCACATTTGGATGGGAGTGAGCCGAGTGTTCACAAGAAGATGCTTTCAATGGGTTCTCCGATAGCACAAAATGTGCATTTCTTCTGCCAGGACAATCATATCTTTTTATTAACTAAAAGGGAAATTAACAAGCAGACAGACAAGAGGAGAAAATGAGCTATCGGACCTGTGAATACTGTGGGGTGATGTACCCCTATATTGCAAAATATTTTAAGAAAAACAAAGCTGGAGAATTGAATGAATCCTGCAAACGCTGCAGCCGTCAAAAGTTCTTCTAGAAACTTTTTTAATTGTGTAAATTCTTCTGCCCATGATATTGAATTGAACATCAACCATAAAGATTTCATTTTCTGAAAGAGCCATTGATGCGTAAAATTTTGAGCGTTGAAGACGACGATTTGGTAAGAAAAACCCTCGCCATTTTGCTCGAAAATGAGGATTTTGAGGTAACGACTGCAATTCACGGTCAAGATGCCATTCTGCAATTGGACGAAGGGTCTGATCCTGATATTTTGCTGGTCGACAACAACATGCCGGTAATGGGTGGTTTAGAATTGATTCAACGCTTAAAAAAAGATCCCCGCTTTCAAAACCTTCCTGTTGTTTTTCTTTCTGCTGCCAACGACGGTCAAAGCATCTTACAGGCACTCCATCACGGGGCAGTTGACTATATTGCCAAGCCCTTTGATCCCGACGATTTGCTGAAGCGGATCGACCGTGCATTCAAAGTCAGCAAACAAATTCAGCTGGCTCATGCTTTTGAGACCGAGAACAAAACCTTCAATAAATATTGGAATTTGCTCGCAGCTTTGCCTTATGCGGAGATGCACCTCAAAAACATGGACGAAGTTGATGCCATATCCCGCTTGTTTGCCAATAATTTTAAAGGGGAAATGCGCTCACAAATAACAGTCGGACTCTTGGAAGCGTTAACCAATGCTGTTGTGCATGGCAACTACGAAATCTCATCAGAAGTGCGAGAACAAAAAAACGGTTATGTTGTGATGCAGGAAGAAATTGACAAACGGCGGCGACTTTCTCCGTACCAGGAACGAAAGGTGATCATTCAACAAACAATCGAATCAGAATATATTCAATATGATATCGAGGACGAAGGACAAGGTTTCGATATTAAAAAAATCCTTGATCCCCGTGACCCGAAAAATATCATGAGAAAAACAGGCAGGGGAATCCTGTTGATGCAAATATATTTTGACAAGGTGGAATTCAACAAAAAAGGCAATCAGGTCACCCTGCAGAAGAATTTATAAAATCCTTCATGTCAAGAAGTTTGTTTTTTCCTATCAACTCTGGTATTTTTTAGTTTGGAAAATAGTCATGAATAACCTTTCAAAATCCTGTACATATCGCTGTTCGGAAGGCATCAGGATATTGATCGGATTTCTATTAAACAAATCATGGAAAACTGAAAATGGCAATGATTGATATCAACAATAAAGAAGAAATTCTTCAGAAATACAAAACAAACAAAATGGTCAAAGGAGGAGTCATTGGAGTATTTCTGCTGATGGCTTACATTTTTGGCGGGCTCAATCTGATTTTTGCGGTTGCTGGCTTGGGACTGGGATATTTAGCTTACAACGATCATGTGGAAGAGGTTGAGTAATCGAGCCCCTGAGTCACACAAACCAATAATAGCCCAATAGTACAAATGCCATCATCGCGTTGATCAGGTAGAGACGCACGCATGCCATGCAAACCAGGCGGAGTTTGAAGAAAAGCAGAAAGGCATAGTAGCAGGAAACGACAGCAGCCAGGATCACTCCAATTGCAATCCAGTGCCAGATAATACGTTCCTGCTGTAACATCAGCAGGAGCTGTCCCAAAACTCCGCAATAATACACGACAGCAAAATAGGAGACCGGAATTTTTCCTATTAACGCAAGAGGCGAACGGAGCACTTGACTGCAGGAGGAGTTGCTTCCACGCAGCGAATTGTGTCGGAACGCCAGCAGAAGCGAGTTCTGCAATCCCACCAGTGCCAGCACTCCTATCCCCGTCAGGCAAAGCGCAGTGGTTTCCATTGGAATTTGATCAGAGATAAAATACGAGTCAAATTTGATGCCATGATTCCATTTTTAAAGAATATTTTTCTTTTTTTTTATCAACATTCATTTTTCACTGAAAAAAGGACAAATTCTTTCATCAAAGGATTGACATTTTATTCAAACGAATATTTAGTTGTTGTTCCCTAGAGGGATTCAGCTAAAGTTTATTGAGTAATAAATTTGGGATGCAGATTATCTGACATTCCTATTCTTATCAAATTTCAAAGGAGAAGAAATGAGGGAAATTGCCTCCGGTTTGTTGTACAGCAAAGATCATGAATGGGTGCGTATTGACGGGACAGAATGCGTAATTGGGATCAGCGATCATGCACAAAACTCGCTGGGAGATATCGTTTTTGTCGAACTGCCTGCATTGGACGATGAAATAGATGCCGGCGATGAATTCGGCACAATTGAATCAGTCAAAGCCGTCTCCTCATTGGTCATGCCAATGTCTGGAAAAGTGATCGAAATCAATGAAGCCCTGGACGACGAACCGGAAATGGTCAATGATGATTGTTATGGGGCAGGTTGGATCATCCGTATTGAAACAGCCAATATGGAAGAGCAGGCGGCTCTCCTGAGTCCTGAACAATACGAAGCCTTTCTAGCAGAAGAAGAACCTGAGTGATCCTGCTATCTTTGGGGAGGGATTTGCTTCCCCCCTCATTCCCTTTCCTCTCCCTCTTCCTTACTATTCGTTCCTGGGTAAAAAACGCACCATCCGGCCCACCCTTTCGCCGGTTTGCCGCATCAACTCGGCACCATTTTGAATCGCCTCTTCCAAAGGGGTGGGAGTGGATAAAAGAGAGAGGGTCATGTCGATGCCGGAATCATACAAAAGCGGCAAATCCTTTTCAACAATGCTCCCTCCAATCACAAGTATCGGAACTTTGCAGTTCCTGGCAATTTTGGTGACACCATTAATGGTTTTCCCTCGGATGGTTTGAGAATCAACACGGCCTTCGCCTGTGATGATCAAATCTGCTTTCTTCGCTGCATCAATAAATCCCACGCTTTCCAACACGATCTCAATTCCACTTTTGAGTTTTGCCCCCAAAAGGGCATAAAGCATTCCCCCGAGCCCTCCGGCTGCCCCGGCTCCTGGAAGAGAAGAGATTTCAGAACCTAAATCATTCCGGATCACAGCTGCCAGATTTTCCATTCCTCTTTCCAATTCTTCAATCATTTCAGCAGTCGCCCCTTTTTGAGGACCAAAAATACGCGCCGCTCCCAACTCCCCAATCCAGGGATTGTTCACATCGCAGGCGACAATAACCTCCAATTGCTTTATTTGGTCAGCGAGTGAATCAAGAGACACTCTGCCTATTTTTTGAAGATCCGCCCCGCACAGAACATCTTGAAGTTTCTTTCCAGACTGTTCAAAAAATTCTACTCCAAGAGCCTGGGCCATACCGAGGCCTCCATCGACCGTAGCACTGCCTCCGATGCCAATAAAAATACGTTTTGCTCCCTGTGAAATGGCGTGTCTGATCAATTCTCCGGTGCCATAGCTCGTTGTTTTTAAGGGATTTCTTTGATTTCGGGGGACAAGTTCGAGACCGGAGGCTGCCGCCATTTCAATGACTGCAGATTGATCTCCACGCATAAGCCCATACTGCGCATTCACCGGATTTCCCAGGGGACCGGTAACTTTTTGCTTTTGCAGTTCCCCGTTTTGAAAAGTGAGTGCGGAAACAAAACCTTCTCCGCCATCAGAGAGCAGAATGGTTTCTATTTCTGCGTCTGGAAGAACCTTTTTAAATCCCGTTTGAAAACAACGAGCAGCCTGGAGGCTGCTCAATGATTCCTTAAATGAATCAAAGGCTAAGAGGAGATGCATTGCAATCCTTCAGAAATGAGACTGTTCGGCCAGTTTTTTTGCGAGCAGGCGGGAGAGAAAGATACCATAGTAGGGATACTTCTGCACCGCCTGCATCCATTCGCTCGCACTGATTGCGACCAAATGACCGTTGCTTTTCGCCCGAATTGTGGCAGTTCTCCGGTTTCCGAGCAGGAAAGACATTTCTCCCAGAAAAATATTGGTGTTGTTCAGGGTTGCAAGCACTTTGTTATTGGTAAAGACTTCAAATTCCCCCCCGATGATATAGTAAAGAGTATTGCTTTTCTCATTCTCCTGAAAAACGAGATCGCCCGGTTTAAAATCAATCACACGGCTGTCTAAAAAACCTTTGGGAATAGTTCGTTTTGAGTTTTCCAGATGTTCAATAGAAAATCTTGCTTCATTCCCCTGCTCATTGTAGCTCAATTTTTTTACATAGACGCGACTCATAAAGATACCTCGCCCGTGTAGTTCCATAGCTGTGAGCATATCATCGGGATTTGGAAGCGTGGTCGTGTCGAAGCCTTTGCCTTCATCACAGACAGAAAAATACGACTCGCGTTCTCCGATTTCGTATTTTAGAATCACCCGTTTTGCATCGACAAACGGATTTTTGCATTTCTCTTTAATCAGGTCCACAATGTCGTTTCCGTCCTCCAGCCATTCAGTCTTTTCTCTATATCCGATTTCGCAGTTACCGTGTTCAACGGCATTCATCAGCAATTCGACCAACGCGAATTTTAAACCGTATTTTGCCTGAATATCGATCAAATTATCACGGTATAAAAAATTTGATACCAGTTCGGCATAAGCTTCCAACATAAGAGGATCATTCTTGATCACTAAGCTTCCCTGATGTCCTAATTCCCGGAATAATCCGGTCTGCAATAGAAGTTGCTGATTGGAATTCAGAATCCGAACCAGGTGAGGAAGCAAAGTTTTGACTTGTAGAGGCGTCATGATTGAAAAAATCCCGGGAATGTTCAAGTTGCTGTCATCGGCATCTTTTGCAACAGCAAGAATTCGAACATCGAAGAGTAGTGGTTCCGGAGCAATTTCACGAATGATCGAAACTGCGTCGATTTCGGGATCGTCCAAATCAAAGAGGACAAATTGAGGAATTTCGTAAAAAAGATGACTCTCAACCGACGACCGCTCAATAACCGTATTCAATTCCAATTCCTCTCCCAGTTCTTTGAACAAGGAATTTTTAACTTCTTCAATCAATTCGTTTTTTTTACAAACCACTGTAAAAGTAATCATGGGGGAGCGATATTTTCTCGGTTGACAAAAAAAGAAAAGTTCAATAGTTTTTCAGGCTCAATACAGCCTGCTTTCCTGAAGACTGCATTTTTTTCCCGAAAACAACTATAATTGACTACAAAAAAGGAGTCAAATTCTATCCGATTCCTTTATCGTTTAGACCTTTTCAACGAATTTCGAAATGACTCATGACCCACAGTCGGGAGCTTCAAAACAGACCATCGAGCAAATCCACGAAAGAATTATCGCTTTTCCTCAGCGCTTCAAAAATGAAATTGGGAAAATTATTATCGGCCAGGAAGAGATTCTTGATTTAATGATCATTTCACTTTTTTGCAACGGGCATGTGCTCATCACAGGAGTACCAGGCCTGGCAAAAACGCTGCTCGTCAAAACAGTCGCCTCATTGTTTCACCTCGATTTCAATCGGATTCAATGCACACCTGATTTGATGCCGTCCGATATTATTGGAGTAGAGATTCTCGATGATGCGGTTCATGGGCTTGAAAGGAAATTTCGATTTGTCAGAGGGCCCGTCTTTACAAACCTGCTGCTGGCTGATGAAATCAATAGAACATCCCCAAGGACGCAGGCCGCGCTTTTGCAGGCAATGCAGGAAAAAGAAATTACTGTTGTGGGAACAACACATTCCCTGCAGGCCCCATTTATAGTTTTTGCAACACAAAATCCGATTGATTCAGAGGGGACCTATCTTTTACCTGAAGCGCAGCTGGACCGCTTTTTATTCAACATTTTCATTGACTATCCTTCCCTCGAACAGGAAATTGAAATCGCCAGTCTTGCTCCATTGGATAATGGAAATGCCACTCAATCATTGCTCGGTCATGATGATTTGATCCAATTTCAAAGACTGGTGCATGATCTCCCGATTCCACGCCATCTTGTCCAATGGATCGTTAAATTTGTCCGGGCAACCCGTCCTCAGGAAAGCGAAGATGATGATGTAAAACGTTTTGTTGAGTGGGGGGCCGGGGTGCGTGCATCTCAATCCATCGTCCTCGCATCCAAGGCCAAAGCCCTGCTTTCCGGACACAATGTTGTTTCTTCGGAAGACATTCAATCCGTCTTGCTGCCGGTATTGAGGCATAGAATCATCATAAATTTTGTTGGAGAGGCGGAAACTTGGAACAGTGATCGCATAATACAAAATTTAATGGAAAAACATTCCTTTTCATTTTCAGATTGAATGTTCATTCACAGCAGACTTTCATCCATGCAAGTGAACGAATTTCCAGTTTTTGGAGTCAGCAGATCGTTTGCTGCATTTCAAAAGAGACTTTCTCCTCACTTAAACAGTGACCTGATTGATCATTACAGCTTGGCAACGATGTGACGGTAAGGCAAATTTCCTGGATAGAACATATCCGGGTTCTTCAAGACACCCTCAAAAAATCCTCTTCACCATTTGTCGAACAATTCAGACAAAGGTTAGATGCTAGCATTGAACAGTTTTTAAAAGAACAATCGACCCTGCCATTCTCTTCACTCCGAGAAACTTCAGCGCAGAAAGCTCTAGTCCATGCACTTCAGCTCTATGACGGCCCCAGTCTCCTGAAGTTAATTGCAAACTATGATTTTTCTCAAGAGAGTCAAAAAGCAGTGCAGGGCGCCCTCAAAAAAGGCCTGCATTCCTTGCGTGTGATTCCGGGTTTAGAAAATTTAACGGCAACGCCGATGGAAGGAGAGGCCCTTCATGCTTATGCAACAAATTTAAGAAACCACCTGTCACAAGTTCTTTCCTACCCGATTGATCCTTTGCCTCACAACGAGACCTTCAATCAGATCTTCAAAGAATTTTTAAAACAAAATGAATTTGACTTGAGTGTCACAAAACTTTTTCAAAAAAACCGGCTGGATTTGCTCTTCTCTCCGGAATACCGGACCTACCTTATTTTAAAGAATCGATATTTTCTAGGCCATCTTCTAAGGGAAGCCGAAGATTTCGATCTGCTGAAATGGCTGCATCAGATACTGGATCAAATTGAAGTTGCTTCCAGCACAGATTTAACGGTTCGTCTGACTAACGTCAATTTTAGAACAATGGAGTATTTGATTCAGCTAATGAACCGGCAACTTTCTCTGAAAGTGAATGTTCAGGAAGAATCGCACTCCCCTTTACTGCAGGACCTAATCAGCGACGAAGAACAGACTCTGATTCAAGAATCAAATCCACTGGACTCCAGATCCATTGTCATTCAAAAATTGAGAGCGATAGAAAACGTTCCCATTGCTCCTCCTTTGGCACGGGAATCAAAGAATGATCGTTCTCCTGCTTCTGCACCAGCACCAGCAGAAATTTTGAAAAGATCTCCGTTTGAACAGCTGTGTTTAAAATATCTGAAGGAATTGTTGTATCTGGCCAACCAAACGGAACTGGTGAGCGAATGCAGTGCCCCCTATTTTCTTCCAAAAATGGAAGAATATATTTCTGACAAACACGATTTTTTCGAAAATTTTTTTGCTCCTCATCCTGAAATTCTAGAAGAGTTCAATGGATTTGCGACGCAATTGCTGGAAAAAACAGCCCATGCTAATCCTTTCAGCATTCAGAAAGAAGAGATTGGGGTTTATTCCTGGAGTGAAGGTGAGTGGCATCAGAAAGAATCCCAAACGCGGGATCGGGAATGGATCGTGATGCTGAAAAGCCAACTGCCTTTCCCAATGACTCTGAAAACTCAAAAAAGAACGCATAGCGAGAATTCCAGAATCGAGAAAGGGCGGCCATTTATTATCCAGTTCGGTAAAACATATTTTGACTACAACCTTCCTAAACCTCGCTGGATACAAACCCGTCCCACCAGTTATTTCAAAGTCTTGCTCAAAGGCACTCATCTGGCTTCTGATTCAGCAGTTATTTACGCAGGAAATGACCCTTTTTATAAATTGACTGACCCTCAACTCTGGCAATGGAGGGGGCTCATTTTGCTTTTTCTGATTGTAGCCCGCAACAAATACTCTGCGGATTTATCAGACCCTCTCAAAGACTATTTAGTCAGAACCATCCCATCTTTGCTCAAAGATGAAAACGGGTTTTATTCAAACTGAAAACGGGTTGCCAACGAAATATGACCATTCACCTGAGGTTTGGTTTCAAGAGAAAACGCTGCCATTTGATCTAAATCTTCATCGAGAAAAGCGTTCTTTCTCGATGAAAAATTTCCAATGCCCGCTTTTAGCAAAAAGATCCCAAAGAGATGATAGGCAACTTCCATTTTAGTGACAAGATGAGTCCGCTGCAGAATGGTGCTGTCCCAGGGTATTTTCCGGCTGAGACGAAAATATTCGTTTCTTTGTTCCAGACTCAGTTCCAATGACCAGTCATCCAGGAAAACTGTATAGAGTGATGCGCGTACAGGAAAGACAAGATCAAGAGCCAGTTCCATTTTAGTTTTGATCGTCAAACGGAAAAACGGCACCACGATGAGGTCCGGATATTCAGGGAAATGAATCGCTCCCATGGCCATATTGTAATCGGAATCATCAAAAGCAACTTCCGCAAGCGGATATACCGGGCTAATATCACCAAGAAAGGTGCGCTGAAAAAAGCCCACTGTCCAGGATGTTTTGGCTTTCGGATCGATACGAAAAAAAACGGCATTGGAAGAATTATAGTCTTCATTGCTGATGTCTTTTTTGTCAGTAGTCATGCTTGCTCCCCCCTGAAAATGAAAAGTGTTTTCTCCCAGGGGAATTCCCAGACTGAGCGTGCCCCCCTCCTGAAACAAACTGGCCGGCAGATCTCCTCTGCTGATCTGAAGCGTTTCATTTGAATCACTCAAAATCGTCTTAGCCAAAGTTTCACTCTTTCGATAGGTCACACTGGTTTTCTTTTTTGAAAATTGCAGGATCCCTAAATTGAGGTTTAAAGTCTGGCTTTTTTCAGAAAGAGAAGGTGTTTCCAAAGAAGGGTCTATTGAGCTGATCACCGGGGACTCCGGAACGTACTCTTCCCCGGAAGACAATAGCAACCAGGGCCTGATGGGGGGATCAGGAGCGAGCTGAAAAATGATTTGGGCCTGTGCATCAAACCTGACCGCAGACAAAACAAGGAGTGTCATCAGGCAGAACAGGGGAGGAACAACAAATCGTCGCATGCAACAAATTGGCAGTCTGAAGTGATTCGGTAAGCGAAAACGGCATGATCTTGACTCAGAATGCCATGCAATCCTCATGCATCCCCGAATTCTTAGTCTTGAATTCGACCGTCAATTCATCATTCCAGGAAAAAAGAGGCAGGAATCGCAGGACAAGGAGCTGATATTCAAAAATTGGTAAGTTTTTCAGATTTTAATGATGTCGGAACTGAAATCCCAGTTTTTCAACTCGGTAAGAAGTGCTGACGAACAGATCGTTTCAGCTTGTGGTGAAGGATTGGTGATGCTCAATGAACCCGAGAAAGCCGTCGTTTTTTGCATCGGGCAAGGGTGTGTCTCCGTAGTGATACAGCCAGAGGCACTGGCGTATTTCAGGGGGAAGTTTGAGAAGCTGTTGATAGGAGGTATGAACTCCGAACTTGTTGTTTTCACCGCTGTCAAATAATTGGCAATCGTGCAGGACATGCTGGCAATTGTCCCTGGCGTGCTCAAGCAGCTTTGGATCGAGTCGGGTGTCCCCAGTGAACAAAATCGTCTTTTCTTTAATATGCGGATCTTCAGAAAATTCAAGGCTATACGATTCCATTCCCAAAACGTGGTCGCTGGCATGGGCAAACAACTGAATCGGATCTTCAGTGCTAATTCTAAACCATTCTTCAGCTTGAATGGACACGCATTCAAAATAGTCATTCAAAGTTTGCGGGGTGGCATCGCCGAAGGTAGCTTCTACATATTCCAATCCACCTTTTAGAGAAAAATTCCAAAGCCGTTTTAGAAGGCTCGCCGTACTGACGATTTTAGGCCGGTGTTTCAAATGAAATCGGCATTCGAGCGCCAAAAATTCCAGCCCTCCAATATGGTCGGCATGAAGGTGAGTGACAAAAATATGAGTGATGTCTTTGAAGGAAAGGCCAAAATCCTGAATGGATTTGATCACTGGTGTTCCGCAATCCACAAGCATTTTAATACTTCCGGATTCCACCAGGATACTGCTGGTTGAATTTTTCCTGGAAAAGGCGGATCCGACTCCCATAAAACTGACTTTAATCATGAAATATTCCTTTGTAGGAAATGCTGATTGCCCAATTGCGCCGGATTCCGTGTACTATCGCTACGGTACCTTTTAATCTATTAGCAAAGTATTTAATCAATGTCGATACTCAATCCTCCTGATTCTCAATCAGTTTCCTTCTTTCATCAATTCTACCGGGAGAAGCGGGGAGGGTTGCCGGCAGGTCATTACCCACAACTGATGGGCCGCCCGGGTGACGCCTACATAGAGGAGGTTTCTTGCTTTTTCGTCTTCCGGGAAGGTCTGTTCGTCTACATCAAGCAGGATTACGTAGTCGAATTCAAGACCCTTGACCTGAAATATATCACTGATTTCAATGCCGGGGGAAAATGAAAAATCCTGATCTCGGACACGTTGAATTTTTGGCACGTCTGCTTTGATCAAACCTTCATAAACTAAATCCGCCTGACCGCTGTAGCGGGCCAGGACAGCAACACTGGCGGCAGGTTCCCTCACACTGACTTCAATCAATGTTTCTGCCAAAAAATTTATCAAATGCCCATGATTTTGAAATTTGAACAGTTCCACCGGACCACCGTGACGCACAGCACTCCATTCCTGGTTCACACTCATCGGTCCAATCACAGCTTTCGCAACTTCTATTATTTCGTGAGTCGAACGATATCCAATTTTTAAAGAAGAAATGGAGGCATCTTCCAAATTGAGGTACCTAAACATTTCAGACCATCCACCCAACTGCGACCCCAGCATAATTTGCTGGTCAAAATCTCCTGCCAAAGTGATGCTCCGACGTTTTTGGGGAGCGGTGTTTAAAAGAAGTTTCAATTCCACAGGGCTGAAATCCTGAGCTTCGTCGATAAGGATATGAGGGTACTGAATTATTTTGTTTTTCTTTCCTCGAAATGGTCCCATCGTCAATTGGTACAACAGCAAGAGCAAGGTATCGTCTTCTTCATCCAGTTTTGGAACTTCCATTTCTGGTGGATTAAGATACCCTTCATCAACGATTGTTTCAGAATAATGCCGTTTTTCATAATTTTGAATAGACCAATTTCGCACCTCTTTGAATTGAGCCGGGGTGAATGCGCCCGGTGCCAACCTGGAGAAAGTCGTTTCCAATTGATTCTTATGAATAAAACCTTCTTCCCAAATACTGCAGGCAAGGCTGGAAGGATCGCTCCGTATTTCTGGAAACATCTCTTCCAAAAGATGTTGAATGCGCGTCTTGAGGATGTAGTCCTGACAGGAAGGAAGCTCTGGAATTTCCTCTTGACCGAGGCTCCAGCGGGAAAACTGAAGAATCCGTCTCGCCAGAGGTCTATGGGCCAGGATCTTCCATGCCAGCAGGGCAGTTTCTTTACCGGGGATTTCAGTCAGAGCATTTTTAAGCCGCTGTGAAATATCGTCTTCACATGCGCGGACTTCATTTTGAAGAAATTCCAGCATGGCAGGATGCCGTTTGACTTCAATTACTGAAACCGGTGTGTGTTCTGAATATCGATTGGGAAGTTTTGGAAAATACCGTCGGCGCAAAGAGGCTGTCCAATCCTGATAAACCCAGGAGCGAGTTGCCTCGGCTCCCAAGGCAGGCAGGACCTTGGAAATGTACTTTGCCAGGGCTTTGTTGAAAACTACCGACATCACTCGGGAAGGGACGTAGTATTCGGGTTTCAATGCCGTCAAATAGGCAAGCCTGTGCAGCGCAACTGTGGTTTTTCCAGAGCCCGCTCCTCCCTGTATCACGACGATGCCTGCTTCCGGACGGGTGATAATTTCAAATTGTTCCCGATCTATAAGCGCAGAGATTTCCTGTAAATATTTGTCTTTGCGAATAGCCTGAGCTCTGAATCCGGCACCTTCCTTTTTCCCCGCAATGTTTACGGGACGGGTCGCTGTTCCGCTCCCTCCATGGAGCTGGGACAGGTTTCGTTCCTTTCGCTGCCACCCTTCTTCGGTGTGAATAAGGCTGTAAGATCCCGTATCAATGCGGTTCAGTCTTCCATTCTCAATAGAAATGGTTCGCCGAATCGAGAGAATCCCTTCCATCTGTTTCTCTCCAAACTCTTCGCTGTATTCATCCCCTTCTTGATAACGATAATATATTTGGCTCAAAGGCGCATGTTTCCAGTCAATGATGGGAAAGATCATATGGTCGAGCATGCAATGCTGATTACCGATTAAAATATCACGCTTTCGATTTTCTTCTTCCAGACGAATATGGGCAAAATAAGGATTGAGATGATTGGTCGGCAAGTCTGCAGTCGATTTTGCCTGCTGTCTCGCCAATTGTACCAAGCGTTCCATGTGGGCGACCACTGCAGGTAAATCTTCGGTCCTCGATTCCGATAAAGAATCGCGTAATTCGAGAATATCGTCGTGATAATTTTTTTGTTCTTCAGGAAGGACCTGCAGCGTCAAAGCCCCCTGTGTTTTTGCTAAAATTGCAGTCTCTTCCTCAATAATCGCCAATTCTTCAGAGCTCAATGCCGTATTGTCAGAATCCATCGTTCGTCATCATTATCGCAGTCGCTGTTCCTTCATTTGAGAACAGATTTTTAGAATTTTTCAGAAATCAAAGGTATCAAATATATCTTGTTCTAAGCAGGGATTCAATGGAATATCGAGATTTTCTTATCTTTCGAAACAGGTGTTCCTTTAAAAAGTTTGAAAATTGCCAACAAACCTAGAATATTAGTAGACCAGCCGCAAAATGTCCGACATCGGCTGGCTTCATTTAAAGATTCAGTGCCCAATAAATCTTCAATTTCACCCCCATAAATATCTTATGAAAACCTATCTTGTTACAGGATCAGCAGGGTTCATCGGCTTCCATACTTCCTTCCAGCTGTTGAAAAAAGGAAACCGTGTCATTGGAATCGACAACGTCAATGACTACTATGACCCCCAGCTGAAGAAAGATCGGCTGGAAGAGCTGAAAAATGACAATTTCTTTTTTTATCCCTGTGATCTGGTTGATTTCAAAAGCCTGGAATCTGTTTTCAAATCCCATGAAATCGAAGTGGTCTGCAATCTCGCAGCTCAAGCCGGGGTGCGCTACTCCATCAGCAACCCCTTTGCTTACCAAAAAAGTAACCTCGAAGGATTTTTGAACATTCTGGAACTCGCACGTCAGTTCCGTGTCTCAAACTTCGTTTATGCCTCCTCATCTTCTGTTTACGGAAAAAATAAAAAGCAGCCGTTCAGTGTGGAGGACCGAGTTGACCATCCTATTTCCCTGTATGCGGCAACTAAAAAAGCCAATGAATTGATTGCACACTCCTATAGCCATCTTTACGACCTCCCTACCACAGGCCTGAGATTTTTTACGGTCTATGGCCCATGGGGACGCCCCGATATGGCGCTCTTTCTATTCACAAAAGCGATTCTGGCGGGAGAACCCATCAAAGTTTTCAATCACGGAAAAATGAAACGGGATTTTACTTATATTGATGACATCGTAAAAGGGGTATTGGCCTGCCTTGATCATCCTCAAGCCTACGAAGTTCTCAATATTGGAAACCATCGCTCAGAAGATCTCGAGCATTTCATCGATGTCATTGAAAATTGTTTGGGAAAAAAAGCAACACGCAGTTACCTTCCTATGCAGGCGGGCGACGTCGCTGAAACCTATGCAGATATTGAGCGAATTCAAAAGCTCTACGGATTTGAACCCAGCACAAGTATCGAAGAAGGAATTCCAAGATTTATCGACTGGTACAGAGCCTATTATAAAGTTTAGCGATGGAAAACAAGATCATTCCCAAGGGGTATTTTCGGGAATCCCATAATCCCTATTATTCCATTGTAGCCGCTCTCCCTCTGCTCGTTATATATGAAGTGCTTTTAGCCATCACTCAGTCTGGTTACTGGCAGACACGCAATGCAGCAGATGTCTGGCTACGTAACATTCTGACGATGTTCAACCTCACTTCTCAGCAGATGTTCTTCGTAATGATGACCATCTTGATGGTGCTGATCCCTTTTGCCCACGTCAAATACGGCGCCTTAAAGTGGAAATTTTTTGCTTTTGTGCTGATTGAATCACTAGTTTACAGCGTTTTATTCGGCATGGTCATTCGCTTGATCCTGAGTCCGATTTTCATGGCGGATCCTATGTCAGGAGGGCTATTGCAGAATATTGCTCTTTCAATCGGAGCAGGCTTGTTTGAAGAATTTATGTTTCGGGTCGTCCTCCTCAACGTTTTGTTTTTCGTGCTGAAACCTTTTCTAAAAAGTATACCCCTTTCAGCCTTAATCGCCATTCTAACCGCATCCTTTATTTTTTCGGCAAGCCATTATGTCGGATCTTTATCAGACCCTTTTGGGCTTTACAGTTTTCTATTCCGTTGGATTGCAGGGTTGATGTTCACAGCGATCTATTTTTTGAGAGGATTTGCAGTGGCTGCATACACTCACGCTTTTTATGATATATGGGTTTTTATCTAATTCATGGACCTCTATTAAACGCTCAGCCTCATCGTCGGGGGTCCGGATGTTTTTAAATTAACAGAAATTGAACATGAAAAATCAAAAAATAAAAGCAGTGCCATTACTGGACCTCCAATCGCAGCTCACTCCTTTGCGTGCTGAAATCATGACTGCGGTGAAAGATGTTATCGATTCAACCCAATACATTATGGGCCCAAAAGTTGAAGAATTGGAAAATTCCATCGCAGAATACAGCGGAGTTTCCCATGCTGTCGGTGTATCGTCAGGAACCGATGCGCTGCTGCTCGCCTTGATGGCTCTCGACATCGGACCAGGAGATCTCGTCATCACCAGCAATTTTTCGTTTTTTGCAACGGCGGGTGTGGTCGCTCGCCTGAACGCCACCCCTGTCTTTGTTGATATAGACCCGGTTTCTTTCAATCTTTCTCCGAAGGCCCTGGGAAATCTTCTCAGCAATATGAAGGAGAAGGAAAGGAAGAAAGTAAAAGCTGTGATTCCGGTTCATCTCTATGGTCAGTGTGCTGAAATGAGCTCTATTCTCTCGATCACCCGGCAATTTGGCATTCCGGTTATTGAAGATGCCGCCCAGGCGATCGGAGCAGAGTATTTAATTGAAAATGAAGTCAAACGCGCAGGTTCCCTGGGAAGCATCGGCTGCTTCTCTTTTTTCCCCAGTAAAAACCTGGGAGGAATCGGAGATGGCGGGATGATCGTGACCAGTGATGACGAAATTGCCAAAATTTTGAAACTAAAACGGGTCCATGGTGAAAGTACGCAATATCATCACGAAGTGATTGGGGGGAACTTCCGCATGGATCCAATCCAGGCAGCCGTGTTGACGGTAAAACTTCAGTATCTCAATAAATGGCATCAGGAACGGCAAAAGAATGCGGAATATTACAGCATTCTGTTTCAGCAAGAAAATATTGCGGATCTAATTTTACCCCAATCAATTTACTCAAAACAGGGATTGAGCAATTATCATATTTTTAACCAATATGTCATTCGTACCGAACGACGCAACGAATTGCAGACCCATCTGGCAAAACATCAGATCGCAGCGAGGATCTACTACCCGATTCCTTTTCACCTCCAACCATGTTTTCAGAGTCTCGGATACCAGAAAGGGGATTTCCCGGAATCTGAAAAAGCAGCACAGACGGTACTGGCACTCCCTGTCTATCCTGAATTGACTGACGCAATGCAGGAATACGTGGTAGAAAAAATCGTTGAATTTTTTCGCAAATAAATTGAATTGCAAAAAGGCTGGTCTCTTTTCCCTCCAAGAAAATGATTAAATTTTTCGAATATCCACCACTGCCATTCCCGCCGCTTCAGCCGCTTCCAGGCCAAGATCTGTGTCTTCAAAAGCGCAGCATTCTTTTGCAGGCACCCCAATCCGTTTTGCCGCCTCCAGGTATATATCCGGAAAGGGTTTTCCCCGTTTTACATCTTCGGAGGTGACAATGACCTGAAACCAGGAATAAACGCCAATTTTTTTTAACTCGATCTCAGCAATTTCCCGGGTTGATCCGGTAGCAACAGCAATTGGAAAGTTGTTACGAACCTCTTCCACAATCTGAATGACTTTGCTCATCGGTTCCACCAAATGGACTTTCGTTAAAAAAAGCGCTTCTTTTTCCTGAGAGACTGCATCTGCATCCAACACAATACCTGCTTCTTCGGCCAACTTAGCTACGATTTTGTCAGAAGACACCCCTCCCAGTTCATAAAATCTTTTTTCAGTGAATTGAACTCCATAGTTCAGCATTATTTCGTTCCACGCGGCATAATGGGCGGGCATCGAATCCACCAACGTCCCATCGCAATCGAAAATATATCCTCGAAATTCCTTTTTATTCATTTGTCAACTTCCATATTTTGCAACAATTATTTTTACTTGACGGTGAAATTCATTTTCATGATGTTTCTTAAATTCCTCCCAGGTACAAAAGGTTTTGGAATCTTTAACCCGGTCTACAAAAATAGTTCCGTTTAAATGATCATTTTCATGTTGAAAAGTACCAGCTGTGATGCCTTTCATCACCTGATCAATGGGTTTCCCCTCACGATCCAGGCCTTCAACACGAATTTCAGGGCAGCGCTCCACAACACCTCTCAAATCAGGTACGGAGAGGCAGCCTTCAAAGTTTTCAAAGCGTTCTTCTGTCAAAAAAGTAATTTTCGGGTTGATCAAGACCGTCAGGGGAATGGGTGGTTTGTAGGAATACCTTGTGCTGCCATCCACTTCAGCAACAAAAATTTTCCACAGCACGGACACTTGAGGTGCCGCCAAACCGGCTCCCTTGGCAGCTCGTTTGGTTTCAATCAAATCATCAATAAATTTCTGGACCTTCTCCGAAACAATCTCCTTTTCAGGTACTTCTCGGGCGGGTTGTCGCAGGACAGGGTCTCCAATCTTCGCAATGGTCAATTCCATAAAGAATAATTACAGTCGAGATGACAAAATTTAAAAAAATCGACATTATTTTGTCAATTCTTTTTGGCAGGAAGAGGTCAGTAAAATATCTCGAAACCCTGAGACAGTCAACCAAAGGAATTAAAACCGCCTGCCTATCGGATAGGCATTTTTCCGATCTGCAAACGAATTTCAAAAAGAAAATTCAATAGCAACAGCGACCGGGCCGGAGGCATAGGTTTCCTCCGCTCAAATTATTGATTCAACAATTTGTAAATGGCAGAAAAATCTTCTTCACCCAGATCGTTTTTTACTGCAAGAGCATACAATTCCTTCACCACATTGGTCATGGGCAATACTGCGCCGTTTTCGTAAGCAGTGGTCGTTGCCAGATGAAGATCTTTCTGCATCAGTTTCAATGGAAAATCGGTTTGAAAATTTCCAGATTCCATCTTCTCTTTTTTTCCTGAAATAAAGGGGGAGACGACTTGAGACCCGAGCAGCGTATTAAACAATTGATCCTGGGAAAATCCGAGGGACTGCCCCAGGCTCATCGCTTCAGCAAAGGCATTCATTGAGGTGGCAAGCAGCATATTGAATACCATCTTCATGGCAGAGGCTCGCCCTTGCGGACCCAGGTGAATTACTTTTTTACCCATCGCTTCCAAAAAAGGCCGACATTCTTCAACATCGGAATCATCCCCTCCCACAAAAAATACAAGATCTCCGCTTTCTGCAGGAGCTTTTGTTCCGGCAGCAGGCGCATCCATGAAACGAATTTTTCGTTTCTGGGCAGCAGCAGCCATTTCCAGCGTAAATGAAGGGTTCACAGTGCTGCAATCAATCCACAGCGTTTCGGCTTTGAGGCCTTCCAAAAACCCATCTGGACCAAAGGCCATTTTCATCACAATTTCAGGAGCGGACAGCATCGTGAACAAGCAATCAACCTTCCCGGCTAACTCTGCGGGAGAATTTGCCCAATCAGCTCCCTGGTCCAGCAATGCTTTTCCCTTTTCCTTCGTTCGGTTGTGAATGATGATTTCATAGCCCCTTTTCTGTAAATTGGCAGCCATCCGGCTCCCCATGATTCCCAATCCGATAAAACCTACTTTCATAGTTATTCCTTTCAATAAATATTTCTTTCGCAATATTCTGTGCAGACTCACGCCTGCAAGCAGGACAAGCAGCTTATAACTCTGTGGATGCTCTCCACGATGGCAAGTTTCAGCAGACGACTAACTTTTCAATGAATGCACAACTATTCTTAAATGAAGCTTAGCTGCTCCGCATTCGGCAATAGCTCATTGACCCTGCTGATGTCCGCCTGTGTGATCTTCCTGAATTTCTTTTAAAATTTATTTTTTCCAGATGGTCAGGCTACGTCGGAGTTGCCGGTTTTTTGCCAATCTACTATAAGAATAAAAAATTGAACAGATCCAATGGATTTTCTTGATTAATTCAGGATATATTATCGCTACCACCAATTTCAATTTTCCTATGAAAACTCACTTTGAAACAGGAATCCCACAATGAAAACCAAGCTGCAGTATGGAAAAGAGATCATCGAGGTCAGCATTCCAAGCGAACAGGTGGATGAAATTCGCCCTCGATTCATTCCGGGTCTGGAAGACGAGTCAGCAGCCTTCCGTCAGGCTGTCCGTCATCCCATCGACTCCGAACCATTGAAGGAATTGATCAGGAAGGACGAACAGGTGGCAGTCGTCATTCCCGACATCACAAGAGCACTGCCCTCAAACCGACTGCTCCCATGGCTGTTTGAAGAACTTCAGCACGTTCCTGAAGAAAATTTTACGATCATCATTGGGACGGGAACTCATCGAGGCAATACACCAGATGAGATTGAGGATATGGTAGGAGGCCCGGTTGCAAAGAGATACCGGATCCTGAATCACAATGCATTCGATCCCGACACGCTCGAAATAGTAGGAACACGAGAGGGAGGCAGGCCGATCCTGATGAACAAAGAATTTGCGCGCGCGGACAGGCGCATCGTGATGGGTTTTGTCGAACCTCACTTCATGGCGGGATTTTCAGGAGGCTATAAAGCGATTTTTCCCGGCATTGCCGATATCGACTCCATCATGCACTATCATAGAGCCTCTGTGATCCAGGATCCCCTGAGCACATGGGGAGTTTTGGAAAATAATCCGACTCAGAGCCAAATTCAAAAAAACGGCTCTGTCGCCCCTGTGGATTTCTGCATTAACCTCACTTTGAATCATCAGCATCAAATCACCCGTTTTTTTTGTGGAGACGTGGTGACGGCCCACGAAGCAGGATGCCACTTTGTCAAATCCACGGCAATGGCTCAATGCAGTCGACCTTATCCGATTGTGATCACCAGCAACAGCGGTTTTCCATTAGATCAGAATCTCTATCAGGCAGTAAAAGGCATGTCGGCCGCCGCCCAAATTGTGGAGCAAGACGGACTGATCCTTATCGCTTCCCGCTGCAATGACGGATGGCCCGACCATGGAAAATTTCGTCAAATGCTGTTTGACTACGACTCTCCCCAATCATTTCTTGAGGCTCTCCACAGTCCTGGATTTCATGTTCAGGATCAATGGCAAAATCAACTCCTGGCCTTGATTCAGCTGAAAGCCAGGGTAGCGGTTTTCAGCGAACTGGCCCCTGAAGAAGTCAAAAAAGCACACATGGAACCGGTAGATGATCTCAATTCTTTCATCGCAAGGGAATTGTCAATTCGTCCTGCGAACTGCCCCATTGCGGTTTTACCCGAGGGCCCAATGACCATACCCTATCTGAAATAATTCACAGTTCGGGTGTGCAGATTTTTCTCAGGTTTGCTTTGACTGCAGTTCCGGAATGAAAATTTCCGGGGAGGGGGGATATTCAAATGCGGATGATGAAGTATTTGATCCAAATGTAAGGGAAGACTCAGATTGATCCGTTTCATCCGCGCAGGCGATCAAAAAAACTGAAAGCGCAGCAGTGATCCAAAGGAAATGGCTCAGACGCCTCATCAGAAATAAAAGAATAAAGATGGAAAGTCAATTTTTCAGAGAATTAATATTTTTCAAGTCCGGTTTTTTAATAAGAACCTTGGCGTTCCTCCCATAAACGGGAATCTCCAAGGCATGGACAATAGTCTGGATCATGGTTCGCTCCACTTCAGAAATACTGTCACCCAAAAGCCCTTCCTTGGACGCTCCGGCCACTACCACACAGCTATCCAGCAAATGGAGTTTGTATTCGTCAATCAAATTTTTGGGCATCTTGGCAAAAACATTTTGGAGCTGCTCCAGTTTTGTTTCAATATCCTGGGAAGACATGGTCTTGACCGTTTCAAATAACCGGTTCTTCCTTTTTTTATCCAAACCCAGGAGTTCAGTCATGCGTGTTCCAAAAACTCTTTTTAATGCACCCAGCTGTTTTTCAATTTTTATGATTTCTTTCAACGATGCATGATCATCTGCATAGCTGACTATAAACATCACACAATAGAATGATTCCTCGAGGATTTTTTGTTCCTCCTCACTCAGGCTTTCCAGGGCAATGGCAAAATTTCCCATCAAATTTGGTAAGTGCAGCTCCAGCAAACGTTCCACTGCTGTTTCCGGTTCGGTGCGAAGCTGCTTCGCATGATAATTGAGCCGTTCTGCCAGGGTTTGAGGAATTTTTATTTTTATTGTTTTTTCAGCTCCAGCCATATTAAGAATTTAGAAAAATGAATCAAGACGTGCATTGACGTAAAAGGAATTTCTCCAACAAAAAAATGAAACTGCTTTTAGCAGAAATTTTCTCGAAACAAAAGGTGAATTGTAAGATAATTCAGACAATTTTCTTTTCACTCTCACTCAACCGTTACAAAATACAAAAGAGGAAAAACAAGAGGGTTTGCAATTTTCAAATAGTATGTCCCCGATTCTGCGGGCGTGACCGTTATGGAAGTCTTTTCTGGGAGATCTGCTCCCAGCAACGCGTTGCCAAAACTTTTGACAATTGTTTGCTGATCCTGAGCAATCAGATAAAACTCCCACAAATTTGCAGCACTGGCATCCCCCTCCACCGTGATCTGGTAGCTTTGTCCGGCCTGGAGATCCATAGATAAATAGTCCACAGAATTGGCGGCGATTTCAGAAAGATCATCGAACGAGGAAAGAACTTTTTGGACAAAGGGTTGCGCTTGTTCAATCCCGCTCATTTCGGCCCAGTGGACTACATTAAAATCCAGAAGACTCCCTTCAAATTCATCGTTTACAACTCTTCCAAAATAATTAACACTCAAATCAGGCAGAAGTTCGCGATAATTAATTCCCGCCGATCGGGCCTTTCCACCGCTTGTATCAGGAATTGGAAAGCTGAGATCCACCGATGCCACAGGGGGACTTGTCAAACCGGTAGATTTTGAATAAAATTCGAGCCGGCTGTTTTCTCCCAGAAAAACATCAAGAAACAACTGGTCGTTTTCAATAAAAAAAGTATCTACCCGTGGAATCCTCGTACAATCCTGCCCGAGCCGACTGAGATCTTCCGTGCACTCTGCCGTATTGGGGAAAAAAGGAACCGAGCTGGGATAATTGGAAAAATCCTGTGTAATCTGCGTACTGATCAAGACCTTCATCTCATCATAAAAATCAGCAGGTGCATTGCTCGCCGTTTCAGGGCCAATGGTCAGACATGCCGAAGATGCGCAATCTGCCACTGAAGCATCATAAGGGTCATAAAATGCCGCTTGTTCGAGATTATATATTTCTAAATTTTCAACAGCGGTTCCTGAAGCAAATTGCTTGGTGACAAAAATCTGGTCAAAAAAACCTTTGCTGAAATAGGCAGTTCCTCCACTGTAACTTGTTGTTTTCCAGGTTTTGATGATTCCTTGCGTTAGATCGGTTTCGTCCACATAGGCAATTTTTCGATCGTAAATAACCAGGGGCAATGAGCCGCAAACCTCACAAAATTCCGAGTCTGATCCCCGGTATATGTTTTGCTCATCGCTGGAATCGATGGACACTTTAAAAAAATATGGGGTAATGCCTGAAGTTGTGAGGGCTACGGAATGGGAGCTTCCGCTGATTTCTGTACTGATCACCTGATTGTAGTCTTCAGCAAATTCAAGGAAATCAGGATTTTCTCCGTTATATGAAATTTCGATGGACGTTCCCGTCGGTAAAGACTGATCCGTATCGAATTGAATCGAATATTGATTGTTGACAATTGCCAGGGTCAGATTGCTGATACTCACATTGACCGCGTTGAGCATATTGACTGCCACTTCTTTTTCTTCTCCAACTCCCACAGTCACCGAGCCGGTTTTTCCAAAATAAAGAGCCTCATTGACATCGGTGATTCCAGTCACTGGGATCACTGTGGAAAATGCATAGACACTGACTTCGATAGTCCCTGGCTGGATTGCAACCAGCACATCTTCTTCATTGGCAAAGTCGTCGCGGTAAATCACCTTGCTGTTTGTCAAGATGTTGAACAAATTGCCAAATCCTTCAGTATCGACATCAGTAGCCCGTACTTCGACCAGAATAGATTGAATCGTTTCCGGGGCAGAGACCCGCAGACGAAGCTGTTCTGCAGAAGGTGAAACCTGGAGTGAGGCCTTCATGGAAGATTCATTGGCGGGTTGGCATCCTACAAAAACCGCTGCTCCGCAAAGAAAGAGAAAAAGTATCGAGAAATTTCGAATGTTCATGGGGGTCCTCCTGCTTGAGAATGATGGGATTAATTATCTGCCGGAAACTCTATTTTAACACGAATCAAACTCCCTTTAACCCGTGCCGCATCCTCAACAATCCGGTCGAATTGGGCTTTATGAAATCCCTGTAAAGTGTTTTCCTGAGTTAATTCCCGTGCATTGAGCGGTTCCTGTGTTCTGGAAGAAGGACGAGCAATCAGGCTGGAAGATTCCAGTAAACTTTCGCGTGAAAGCTCAAATGGGGATGATGGAGCAGTTCCCGCCATCACCATGGAAGAAAAACCGCCGCCGATGCTGACTTCCTTTAAAACATCTCCGAGTCTGTTCTGCAATGCCACACTTCCTTCGAATGTCGTCACCTGGGTGACTTCCGGATTGGGAACTTCGACCAGAAAATCGGTACCTTTGACCCCGATCGTGGCGCTGCTGGTAGTCACTTGAATTTCTTTTCTTCCTTTTGCCTGATTGACCAGTGAGCGCACTTTTCCACCCAGTAAATTGAGTGTCCCCCGGGTCGGTTTATCGTCTGCGGATACTTTATATTCTTCGATCTTGAAGGTTGTTTTTTCGTCAAGGGATATTTGGTCACTGTTTTCTCCGTCACCCAAAATAAGAAGCGCAGCGCTTTCTTCACCCGTTTGGATAATATCCTTTGCAAAAACCGGAACTTCGTCGAATTCTTCCACTTCCTGCGTTTCACTGCCGCGAATGATCAGGACCTTTCCTTCCTCTGATTCCAGAGTTCCGACTTCCTCTGCCAAGAGCACACTGCCGAAAGCCAAACTGAGTGAAACTGCGATTCCAATGGTTTTGAGCTGATTTAGGAACATTCTCCCTCCCTGAATAAATATGAGATGCTGATACGCTTTTCATTTTATTTGGTTGGATGTGTGCATGGAAAACCCGGAACACGTATAGAACATCCAATCCCAGTCCACCTGATTGTCCGCCAGTCAAATCAAAAGTGACAAGTTTTTGGCGAATTTTTCATGCCATTGCTGCCGTCCAACAAGGTCTGAAATTATACCATCAGTCCCTTCCTTGGGCAAGCCTGTTGTCTTACTTAGAAGAAGGAATGCCATGAGAGGTTCAACGAACGAACTTCACTGTGAAAATTGAACTCTTCAATGCTGGAATAATCACGAATTTGACTGTAACCGGCCTGAATTGTCAATGAGGATCGATAGATCCATGAGAGTGTCATCTGACCGCTTTCTCTCGTTGTAGTGCGATCTTCCGGCACAGACGAATCAACAACAGAAACATATTTTTCCGCATATTCGCTAGATCTCCCATTGACAGCCAGTTGCCAGCGTAACTCGGATTCTGACCGCTCAAAATCCCATGATTTTGAATAGTCCAGACCAGCTTCTTTCTGCGTGTAACGTTGAGCTTTTCCTTCTGCCTGATCATTGTAAAATGAAAGCAGTCCTTTAAAGCGCCCCATTTTGCCGGGGAGGTAATAGAAAAGGTTGTAGTCTATTCCTGCCGAAAGTGCGCTGTCCCGGTCCTGGTCAGCATCTTCCGGTTCTTCTTCAAAACTTCTCGAAATTAATTTGATCAGCACCATTGACGAAAGGGATTTATTGTGAACCCGGGTATAGGTCGGTACCAGGAAGTGAAAAGATGCTTTGCTGCCGTTGTCTGAAGTGGATTCGTCTCCTTCATCGGTTTTTGCATTTCCGTTGAATTGACTCCAGGCATAGACGAGTCCCCAAGCCTGCGCAGTCTGAGTCAGAGTATACTGGGCACTGATGGTATGAGAATGCAGTCCCAAATCGCTGAGCTCCGCATCATTGAGTTGTTTGTCATCATAGGCTTCTGTAAAATAGGAATACTGAAGCAGAAAAGTACGGGAACTTCCCTCCGGCTTTGCCCGATACCCCAAAGTCAATGCTCCGGACCGAGCGCTTGCCTGCCGATCATTGTAGGTAGGATTGGGGGACAGATCTTCAGAAAGATGAGCCGCATTGCTATCAATTCGGGCACCGGCAGCAATCGTTACAAAGGAAGCAAAAGGACGTTTTTCAGCCGGGAGGTTTTCGATTCTGAACTTTTCCAGATCTGCGGGATCATCGGAGTAATAGACAGTAAACGTGCGCTTTGCCAGCAATCCCTGACTGTTTTCAACCTCAACCGTGTAGGTATTTTGGCCTTTTTTGAAACGGACATGCTTTTTAATCACCACCGTTTTTTTCTTTTCTATTTTTTGATCTTCCCCATCAATCTGAACGCGATAAACCCCTTCCCTGTCTGCAATGATCAAAGTCCAGTCCTGTTCACTCTTTTGGACATAATTCACTCCGGATAAATCAGGAGACAATATGGAAGGAAGCGATTCCGGCTGTTCCTGCGCGAAACTGCCAGTATTAAGAAGAAGGACAAAAAAACAAAGGGTCGGAAAGAACCGGATTGTATGAATCATAAACTCTCCTCAGATTGTTAATGCAAGGGAGGCATTCTCCTCCGTTTCATTGATATAAAGAATTTTTTTACGCAATGTGCGTCCTATTTGGATGTCGCCACATAGACCTGATCCCAATTGGGAGGTGGCGGTGATTTTTGATATTCAAAGCAACGTTCAAGAAAGACAGAGGAGGGGCCATCATTCGGGATCAGCCCCAATGTTTCTTTAAATGATTTTTCCGCCAGACTCCATTCTTGGGCGCGATACTGTGCCAATCCCTGGGCATAGAGTTTAAAAGCATCTTGGCGATGTTTATCGATTTCACCAATCCGTCCCAGGATTTCATAAATTTTGACAGGCTCTTTGATCCCCATTACCCGGATCATGTCCAGTTCACGTGCATCAATGGTCTCCCGGCATGCCTGGTAAGTTTTCTCGCTCATCAAAATTTCATTTTTGTACATTTTATTGACACCTTCCAAGCGAGCTGCCAGATTGACATCATTGCCCATCATGGTGTAGTCAAAGCGACTGCTGCTTCCCATATTGCCAACAACCATGGGACCGGTATTGATTCCAATCCGGTGATACAACTCCTGCCTCCCCTCCTTCTTCCATTGCAGCCTCATCTCTGCCAGGCGATTTTGCATTTCCAGGCAGACCAATGCTGCGCGCGTGGCGTGGTCTGGAAAATCGACTGGTGCTCCAAAAAATGCGATGATGGCATCTCCTTCAAACTTATCGACTGTGCCTTCGTATTTCAAAATAATATCGCTCATTTCTGTCAGGTATTCGTTAAGCAGCTGCACCAGTTCATTGGGAGTCAATTGTTCGGAAATTGAAGAGAACCCCTTGACATCTGAAAACATCGCCGTCATGACCCGTTCTTCACCTCCAAGCTGGAGCATATCCGGGTCGTCCATCAATTGGGTGATCACGGCAGGAGAAAGATATTGCTGGAAAGCACCTTGTATAAATCGTTTATCGGCATCCGCAATGAAAAACATATAGCTGACCACCCCTACTGCAGAAAGGAAAATCGTGAGCGCAACATAGAAGTAACTGGGCCAGGAATACCATTCCAGCACAATATAACGATGGGCAAAAGTATAGGCAACCAGCAAACCCGTGACCATTGTCACCATATAGATAAATTTCATGCGGGGCATGGCAAATCCAAGAAGCAGCCCGAAAAACAGAATCAAAGCCATTGTAATCAGATCATTCCTCAGATCTTGCCGGAAATAGGTGTCCGACAATAAATTGTCAAGAAGATTTGCATGCACTTCAACTCCTGCATAGGCTTCACCAACCGGAGTAACCCGCAAGTCGAGAATGCCCACTTCCGTGACGCCCATCAGCACCATTTTGCCTTTCAGTTCTTCAACCGGGATGGTTCGTTCGACAATTTCGTACATGGAATGGTGTTTGAAAGTTCCTTCCGGTCCTTTATAATTGATCCGGAATGCGCCATCTCTGAAAGGATACAGCACTTTTTCTCCGAGGCGAACTTCCAGAATGCCTGTTTCGTCTCCTGAAATTTCAATTTTGCTTCCCAGATAATGGGCCAGCATCTGAAGCGCGAGAGAAGGGAAAAAACGTTTTCCAACACGAATCACCGACTCCACCTGCCGAACCACTCCGTCTTCCGGGTCGATTCTTACCGTGAAAAAGCCCATATTCGGCTTACGTCCTGATATTTTTCGAATCGTCGTTTCCGGGTAATACCCCTCTGTCACAAAAAGTGATTCCTTCAGCTTGCCGTAACCCTCCACTTTGGAAATTGCAGAAGTCCTGAGACGTGCCTGGGCTTTTCGTACTTCTTTGTCAGAGAGATAAGGGACACTTTTTTGGTTGAAAAACGTGTATCCGTGAATTACGTTTTTTGCTTTGGAAAAAACCTTTCCAAGCTTAGCATCGCCATCCTCTTCTTTTTCCATTATCTTCATTTGATCCATGAATGCCCGGGCATCCGGAGTTTTTTCAATACCACTCTTATCGAAGGCATCCTGATAGGACCTGGCCAGTTTCAAATGATTGTCCAGGGGTTCAGAAAACACGATATCAAATCCAATGGTACGCACTTGATAATAATCATTCAGCGACTCCACCACCTTTGCAATCACATCACGAGACCAGGGCCACCGTCCATATTTATCAACGCTTTTAGTGTCCACTACAGCAATCACGACCTGATCAGTGTGTTCCGCGCTTCCCCGACTGTCTTGGATAAAGTCGATCCACTTCTTATCCGGCAAATTGAGAAGCGTGAGTCCGCCATCAATATTGAAGAGATACAGAGCCAGCATGGCGAAGGTGATATAAATCGAAACTCTTGTCGGCGAAAGTCCGAAGATCAGATGCAAAATCTTTTTCATGTCCATTTGCTAAAAAAGAAGAGTAAAAGAATATTGAGAATAAGAATTGCATCCCAATTTTGAATCAGTTTAATGCAGTAGATCACCATTAACTATTTACTATTTCTTCATCTGCAGTCAAGAATTCTTATGATTTTTTTTGACAGGGTACCGTGATTTTTATTCCATGAGGATTCAAAAGCTTGAGATTCCGGGAATTTCCGGTAAGTGAACTATTTAAATGACCATCGCAAACTGCCATGTTACGAATTGAAAGACAAGTAAAAGCATCCTTTTTTGCGCTGTCAAGCGGTCTCAAAGAAATTTGAAACACCATGAAACTCGCACTTGAAATATCTTTTTACGGATTTCTTTTCATTTCCCTTGTTGGCGTCTTTTTGCTGGTGATGCTCTTCCGCTGGATTTTTGGTGAAAAGGACATTCTAGCCAGTTTTCCGGAATCTCGTGATTTGCCAACGCCTGCTCTGGAAGAAGCAAGAAAACTGCTTAAAAAGATGCGTGAACATGTTCCCCATGCCTCTCCCGCCCGCCGCAAACAACTGCTCCAGGATTT
This sequence comes from SAR324 cluster bacterium, assembly GCA_015231825.1. Classification (GTDB taxonomy): domain Bacteria; phylum SAR324; class SAR324; order SAR324; family NAC60-12; genus JADGAV01. The sequence goes on along the minus strand of JADGAV010000001.1, from coordinate 47,304 downwards.
AGACCTGATGGATCGAACCGTCCAGGAAATTGAATTTCGCACCACGAGTCGAGAAAGCAATTACCGAAAATTGTGTGAAGAGCGGGAAGAAGCCTGGGAATCATTAAAAGCGATGGTGGATCAAATGTCGTCCTGGGAACGCTTTTTTGGAAAAAATAAAAATTTCAACTATATCCAGGGACTTCAATTTTATAAAAATCTCTCCGACCGCATCGAAGACGCAGCGGAGCACGTCAAGTTTCAGGGAGAAATGCTCCTGGCTGAACTTCGCAATCGAGGCGTATATCAGCAAAATTCCTATTTGCTGTACCCTAAACAAAAACAGGCGTCTGAGGAAGAAACAACAGATTCCGATCAAAAAATACCAGGAGAGAGTGCTTCGCCTGATGCACCCAACATTTCCCCTAATGAAGCTGAAGAAAATTCCGGCCTTGCATCTGAACCGCCAAAAAAAAGCACAACAGAGGCAAAGAACGAGGAAACGACCGCCGATATGGGCACAGAAAGTTCTCAAAACGTCAGACCGCAGCTGAAGCAGGAAGATTTCCCAAGAATTGGAATCAATCTAAAACGAAGAAAATATGTTGACCCGACGTTCAATATGGATTTTGAAGAAAGCGGTATTTTAAGGTTTTTTGATTTTGAAAATTGTATTTTCAGAGGAGTCAACTTTACCGGGCTCCACCAATATGACCATTGTCAATTTCGAGAAACTGATTTTTCAGGAACCCGCTGGTTTCAGGTTCTTCAACCGCATCGATTTGACCACTGTGATTTCACAGCTGCCAATTTCACAGACAGCCGTTTCACCTTTACCGCATTCTACTATTGTCGCTTTGACCGCGCACGGTGGTCTGGAATAAAATTCAAAAAAGTTAAGTTTGTCTCCTGTTCACTGGAAGGGGTCCAGTGGGACGGCGTCGATCTTTCCCAGACTGTTTTTTCCTATGACATGCTCAACTCACTGGACTTTTCAAATTGTGATGCTTTGCCGCAGAATCATCCAGACCGCAAAAAAACAAAAGCTCCGGCAACAGACACAAATTCGGATCCGCTTCCTCCAGTTTCCACTGAGAGCACCGAATTACCGGATGCTTTCAAAGAGGAAAAAAAACAGGATTCCCAAACATCATGAATTCTCTCAAATCGCCAATGCCAGTCGGGTTCCTTCTTCGATGGCACGTTCGGCGTCCAGTTCAGATGCTTTCGCGGCTCCACCGATCAGGTGAGCAGTGGTTCCTGCCAATTTCAATTCTTCGTAAAGTTCTTTGCTGCTCGTTTGCCCGGCACAGACAATCACATTATCGACTTCAAGCAGCTGTTCTTGATTTCCGACACGAAGATGAAGACCTTCATCATCAATCCTTTGATAGTCCACCGATCCAATCATCTGGACTCCACGTTTGAGAAGGGCGGCGCGGATTGCCCATCCCTTGGTTTTTCCAAGGGAGGCTCCATGCCTTGAATCCTTTCGCTGAAGTAAAAAAATCGTACGGGATGACTTCATCGGCTGTCTTTCAGGTTCTAAAGCTCCCGGAATTCGATAGAAGCGATCAATGCCCCATTCTCTCAGAAATTGTTCAAGTTCCGCGTTTGCTGACGTACCAATACTCGCTGAATGAGCCAAATATTCAGCCACATCAAAACCCACTCCACCCGCGCCGATGATGGCCACTTTTTTTCCCACTTCTTTGCGGTGCCAGAGCACATCGACATAAGACAGCACCATCGGATGTTCTATCCCGGGAATTCCGGGAAGACGCGGACTGACTCCCGTTGCCAGAATCACTTCATCGTAGTGTCCATCAACCAAATCTGCTGCAGAAGCCTGTCGGTTGAGGAACACCTCAATGCCGAGGATTTCAATTTGACGGCCGAAGTAGCGGATGGTTTCAGCATAGTCTTCTTTTCCAGGAACGACCATCGCCATATTGAACTGTCCTCCGATCCGGTCGGCTGCTTCGAACAAGGTGACCTTGTAACCTCTTTGCGCAGCAGTTGTGGCACAGGCAAGTCCTCCCGGACCTGCGCCAACCACAGCAATCCTTTTTGGAAAAGCAGCCTCATGGACGTTCATTTCCAATTCATTGCAAGCACGAGGATTAACCATACAGCTTGCAATCTTAGCATCAAAAATTCGATCCAAACAAGCCTGATTACAGGCGATGCATGTGTTGATTTCATCGGCACGGTTTTCCATGGCTTTGAGAACAAAATCTGAGTCAGCAAGAAACGGCCGTGCCATTGAAACCATGTCTGCAAAACCCCCGGCAATGATGGTTTCCGCCTGCTCAGGATTGTTGATGCGATTAGAGGCTATCAACGGAATTTTCACTTCTCCCATCATGCGCTGAGTCGCCCATGTGAATGCACCGCGCGGTACCATCCCGGCAATCGTCGGAACCCGTGATTCATGCCAACCGATTCCGCTATTGATTAAATTTGCTCCTGCCCCCTCAATTGCTTTGGCCAACGCAACAACTTCTTCCCAGGGGTTGCTGTTTTCCACCAGTTCGATCATCGACATGCGGTACATGATGATAAAATTTTTTCCGCAGCGCTGCCTAATCCGTCGAACGATTTCGACAGCAAAGCGGGCTCGATTGTCAAAATTGCCACCCCAGTCGTCCTCTCTCAAATTAGTCCGCGGAGAAAAAAACTCGTGGATCAGATATCCTTCAGATCCCATGATTTCGACACCGGCATAACCGAAGTCCTGGGCTTGGGCCGCCGTTCTCGCAAAATCTTCAATGCTACTTTCTACTTCTGAAGCAGTCAACGCCCTCGGCGTCAAAGGATTGATTGGAGACTTCAATGCCGAAGGAGCCACTAATCCTTGATGCCGGGAATAGCGTCCTCCGTGGAGCAATTGCATCAGGATCACCCCTCCTTCGGCATGAACTGCATTGGTAATCAGTGCATGTCCCGTTTTAAATGATTCTGCATTCAAACCAGTACCGCCCAAACCAAGCCTTCCTTCCGGATTAGGAGCAATGCCCCCAGTTACCATCAATCCGACCTGCCCCTGTGCACGTTCGCGAAAAAAAGCGGCCAGACGGGGAAATCCATCAGCGGAATCCTCCAACCCTGTATGCATCGAACCCATCAAAACACGATTTTTCAAGGTGATAATTCCAAGATTCAGCGGCTTCAGCAGATACGGATATGAAGATGTCATAGAGTGTCCTTTATGTTTCGTCAGGAAGCACCGACTAATTTTAGCAGAAATCAGCTCTTGACCGTGGCCTGTAAAAGAGATGTGGGTTTTCAAACTATGAGAATAAATCGCTCAACCAGACTGCAATGTCACTGATTTCTTCGATGCAAACCGAATGCGGCATCCGGTATTCGCTCCAACGGACCGGATAATTCATTTTTGACAGTGCTTCATAAACAGACCTTCCCCTCGCTAAAGGGATCAAGGGGTCTTCAGTCCCATGAGCCATCATAATCGGGATCGAAAGATTGGCTGTACTTTGTTCCGTTGGAAGCGATTCCAGCGTCGGCAAGTAGGTAGACAGAGCCATAACGCCTGCCAGTTTGTCTGGATAACGCAAGGCCGTATGCAGGACAATCACCCCTCCCTGAGAAAAACCGGCCAATACTATTCGCTCTGATGGAATCCCCGCGTCCCGTTCTCTTTGAATCAAGGCTCGGGTCTGCTCCGCAGATACTTCAATTCCGGCATGGTCAACTTTTGCCGGCGTGGTCAACTCAAAAATGTCGAACCAGGCCGGCATGAGCATCCCGCCATTGATCGTTACAGGACGTTGGGGGGCATGAGGAAATACAAAACGAATCGGCAAGGATGCGGGAAGCTCCAGTTCCGGGACAACTGCTTCGAAATCATGGCCATTGGCCCCCAATCCATGAAGCCAAATCACCACGCCTCTCGGGTCAGCAGCAGGATTGATCTCAACACAAGGCAAGTATTCTTTTTTCATAGGAATCTTCTCCTGTTCAGGACAACAGTAAAACAGACATTTTTCATCAATTTTTCTAAAAAATTATAAGCAGCATCTCTTCCTCCCGATATTTTAAGTATCAGCACAGGAATCACTGCCTGTTCAATTCCTTGAAGAGGATAGGACCTTTCTCTGAAGGAAGGTGAGATTACCCAATGGAGGCACTCAATTTGACAAACAATGCCTTTCTGAGGAAAGTATAGCACCTCTAAAGTTTTTGGACCCATGACATAGATGTTTTATAATGAAAAATTCAATAATATTGATTTGATGGCGTTAAAAAGATAAAATCCCTCATCATTCATCGAATTTTTCATCAATATAATAATTGAGGCTTGCTATGTTGCTCCTGATTCTTGGAATTGCCGTTTTTGTTGCCATTCACCTTATTCCTGCCAAACCTTCACTGCGAAATCAATGGATTGAGCAGTGGGGAGAAAAAAAATACAGAGCATTGTTTGCGCTCGCTTCTTTTGTCGGATTGATTCTGATCATCGTCGGCAAATCAAACGCTTCCTTTATTCCTCTTTGGAATCCTCCTGTTTGGGGACGCCATTTGGCCATGACACTCATGCCACTTGCGTTTTACCTGCTGGCTGCCGCTCATATGCCCAGCAATATCAAACGCATAACCCGGCACCCCATGCTTTGGGGAGTGACCCTTTGGGCAGCAGTACATTTGTCAGCTAATGGCGATCTGGCCTCTCTTATCCTGTTTGGCGGATTTGGCATCTACTCTTTATTCGGGATGTGGTCTGCCAATCAAAGAGGATCGTCAAAATCAAATGAGTCGCTTCCTATGAGCAAAGACGGTAAGATTGCAGGTATGGCACTTCTTGTTTATGGAGTATTTCTTTTTCTCCATCCGTATCTCTTCGGAGTATCAGTTATGTCGACGGGGTGATTTCTATACCAAATCCAACTATAAACGTAAGCTGTTTTCCCGAAGAAAACGGCCGGTTCGATTGTCGGCATTGAGAGCCAGCAGCTTCCGAAGATCATCTGCTGTGTCAATATCGAGACCTATTCCCGGCATCTCCAACACACGAGGTTCCAAACCATGATTTCGAGCCACAGTGAGGTGAGGGTAAAAACTGTTTTCTCCAAAGGTGAGCGGCATCACTTCAGGAGGAGAACAGAGGACACAATTGGACCCTTTTTTATCACGAGAAGGAACAATGGTCACCGCAGGTGCTGCTCCATGGGCAGCCATCACCTGCTCGATTTCATCAACAGAGACCATCGGAACATCTCCCGGCAGCTGCAAGATTCCCGTCGCCCCTTCGGCCCCTAAAACACGTGCTGCAAAGGACACAGCGGCAGTGTGTCCCTTGTTTTCCTTTTCATGAAGCAAACGCACGCCATATTGTTCGGCAAGCCATTCGGCATCTGTGTTGCGTGAAACGAGCATCAAACCGTCCAAAGCAGGAACCTTCAACAAGACCTCCACGACATCTTCAAGCATCGCTCGAAAGAGCTTCCTTCGTTGCTCATTGTTTAAGACGAAGGATAAGCGCTGCTTTGCATCAGCAGGGTCCTTGGCCGGTACGACAGCCCACATTCAGAACTCCTTTTTTCCAGGTAATCCGTCCGCAAATTTCAGAACTTCCTTCGCTAGCTGGACACGGTCCTCCATACTATTCATGAGAGTATTGCTCACTTGAACCGCAATTCCCATTCCTTTTACAGCTTCACTGTACATTTCATCCACGCGATCGAGTATAAAACCGTCGATTACATTTTTATAGTGTTCTGCAACTGAAAGAGCAGCAGAGGGCAAACCCAATTCGATCATCATTTTTGCCGTCGGCCCTTTGATCGATTGACCACCAACAATCGGAGAAACCGCAAGCACAGGAGCCGCGCTTTTCCTGAGGGCTTCACGCATCCCTGGAACTGATAGTATCGGATCAATACTAATAAACGGATTGGATGGACAAATGACAATCGCCTTCAAGGCAGGATCGCTCAACGCTTTAATTATTTCTGGATTGACGTGCGCTGATTCGGCACCTTCAAAATTGAATGAGATCACAACTGGTCGGCATCGTTCTCTGACAAAATAATGCTGAAATGCCATCTCCCCTTCTTCTGTCTGCACAATAGTGCGAACCGGATCATCGGTCATTGGAAGAATCTGTACTGAAATGCCAAGGCGTTTGGCAAAAGTGCGGGTGACTGAAGTCAAACTCTCACCGGCAGCCAGGCGGCGGGTCCGTTCAATATGAATAGCGAGATCGCCGTCTCCCAGATTGAACCAGTTCTCTCCACCGAGACTGGCCAGAGCTTTCATAAAAGTCCAGGTTTCGCCAGCACGGCCCCAACCCATTTCCTGGTTGTTGATCCCCGCCAGGGTGTAAGTCAAAGTATCAATATCAGGAGAGATCGAGAGTCCGAGGTGTTCAAAATCGTCCCCGGTATTTGCAACTGCCAGCAGTGATTCGTCAGGAATTATGTTAGAAAGTCCCAGTACTAGTTTGGCGCCGCCGATTCCCCCGGACAGGGCAATGACGCGTGGTGGAATTTCTTCGTCAATAGAATATCCCGTTTTCTGAGCATCAAGAGCCATACAATTTATATGAATATCCCAGACCAAAAACCGTCATGTCCTGGCAGGTGTTCCTGTAATTCGAAATCCTGCACCATCGATTTTGTAGCGTTGGTTGATAAAGATCAACAGAGAAGTCAAAGCTTCAGTTCCAGCGGAATTAGCAATCCGGCCAGCATGCCAGGCGCGCATTCCAATGGATTGAATCAACTGCACCACTACTTCACGAGCATCGCTGTCATTTCCGCAGACAAGGATGTCACAATCGATCTCATGCTCTGTATCCCGCATATGGTCAGCGGCAACGTTTTGAAACGCGGAAACCACTCTGACTCCTTCTCCCAAAAATTCTTGAGCGGCTTTTGCCGCAGAGCCTTCCGGCGGTAGTTGCACGGTCCGAACTTTGGGGGGCATGAGTGGGACGGTGGCATCCACTAAAATTTTTCCTTGCAACTCTTCGCGCGTCACCTCAAGAATGTCCCGTTGATTGGAAAATGGAACAGTAAGAATGACTATCTCTGCTGCCGCTGCCGCACTTCGATTGTCCAAGCCGCTCACTTTGTTCAGTCCGGTCTGTTCGTTCAATTCATCTGCAGACTTTTGCGCCTTTTCCGCTGAACGCGATCCAATAATGACAGGGTATCCTGCATTGGTGCAACGTAATGCCAGTCCTTTGCCCAAGGCTCCGGTTGCTCCAAGGATGGCCAGAGTAGAAAGTTTTTTATCCATTTCGTTTTTGAATTTTCAAATTCAGCATTCGTTTATCTGCTTTTGCTTGCATAGTAATTGATCTTCTGATCTTCCTTTCGAACACGATACCATTCAATCACCTTAATAAAAACCTTTTCTTCAAAATTTCCTCCCGGAAAAAGATCAAATGTTTGATTGTGTTGCCGATATCGACTGGACAGATTGATTTCAAAATTCTTGTTTTTAATATCCCGAATAATCCTTTCCTTGAAATCTTCATCACTGCTGTCCTGGGTTTCAGTCAAAATTTTCTCCACCAATGCAGTGTGCTGGGCGAACTTCTTTTCACCCTCTGGTTTGAGGGGAAGATTGTACAAATCCTGTAGAGTGATTTTTTCAATTTCTTTGCCGAATTTAAAAGAGATCGTTTCGTACAGCAAAGATTCATACCACAAATAATTGGCAAGTTTGACCATCTGAATGCCGCCATCCTTTGCCTGAATATCCATAGGCTCCATCCCGGCCAAAGCGGACCGGAAATAAAGAAAATTTTCAAGGGATTTCAGTTCTGCACTACTCAACTCATTACCTTTGGTGAACTGCAATGCTTCAACAGCTAAAATTTTTTGTTTGGAAAAAATCGGCAAAATAATGAATGCTTTGAGTTTATATAAAGTTTTGTTTCCACGAACTTCAATTTCGAATTCTTTTTCCATCATTTCGTTGAAGAGTTTTTCTTCCGATTCAAGAATTACTTTTAATTTCTGATGAGCATCTTCAGGAAGATCCTTTGCCAGGTTCTGCATCGTTTGTTCAACTGAATTCATTAGATCGTGGACACTATCCATGATCCGAACCGCAACGTCTCCTTCAATCGCTTGGTCTTGAACCTGTTCTCTCAGATTGTGCAGCATCCCTCTGATTTCGTTTTTCCGGTTTTCAAAATATTCAGATTTATATTCACCGTGAGCCGGACAGCTCTCATTGTATCCTTCTAAAGCTTCTATGGTTTCTTTTTCAAACTTGTCAACAGATTCCGAATCCAGGCTGACAATCGCACCTCCAGATTCGTCCGAACCTTTAGGGGAAAGCTTTTCCATAATATTAAGTTCTGCATTTGCAAAAGATTCCGTAGATTCAGAGACCTTCAATTGTTTTTTATTCATGATCTTGCGTTTTTCACGCATCTCTTCCAAATATTTCTGAAATTTGGCCCGTCTTTCTTTCAAATAGTCTTCAAGTTTATCAGAAGTCAATCTTTTGATTCCACGCGCTTCATAGTATTTATCCAATTCTTCTCTTTTCTTTTTGGCCTCAGTCGTTTTAGCATGATCTTCTGAAGCCAGGATTACTCCTGCAAATTGCCCTTTGGCGCGTTTTAACTGATCAATTTTTTTCTCAAATTCCTGATTTTTCTTTTCCTCCTGAATCTCCTTCTGTTTCGCATCCATTTGCGCGTCAAGCTCAGATTCCGCCTGTTGGGTGACAAGAGAAAACGCAGCAATAATCTGTTCAACATCTTCCGATTTTGATTTTTGATAAGAAAGATAATTCTCAAATTTAGTAAAGAGGCTCGTATCTTTATGGTGAAAAAGTTGCCAGGCTATGCTCCTCACGTAGGAAGGATTTTTTACGGACGTCAGTACCAGCGCCAGAAACGTTTCCTGTTTGCGCGTCGACAATTTGGCAAAAAGCCTCATTTCTGCAGATTGATTGTCACTGCGTTTTACAAAAGTTGTGTCATCATCTCGGAAAAAACTGCTTCCTTCTCGTCCTTCCTGAAGCGTGTGAAACAAATTGTAAACATCAGAATAATTGGGAACATAATCCATCCCCTTTTTGGACTTGATTGATTTGACGAAGCCATGAAAGCGCCCCTGCAGGCTCTCAATTATTTTCATGCCTTCTTTGATTTTTCGCTGGATGGCAGGGACTTTCTGATAAGCGAGAACTGCAAAACTATGAATCCCGCGATAGTCCTTCGGTGCTTGCTTAATTGCTTCAATTTCCTTCAAAATTGCGGGAAAATCCCTAAATCGAATATTCATCAGTGTTGCCCAGATTGCTATTTCGGACTCGGCTAATGTACTCACGTAGAGTTTCAGTTTTCGAATTTCTGGATCATGTTCAAAATAGATATCCAAATAATCAAACCACAGCTTGAGCTTGTCTTCTTCTTTTGTTTCCCCGGGATCATAGGAAGATTCCAATTTTTTCTGATGCTTGCTGCGAAACTGTTCAATTTCTTCCTGAACCTCTGAGAGCACCGGAGAAAAAAGGACTTCTGCTTTTTCAATGCAAATGATTCCGACCTTTTCATTGCCGGTGCGGGTATCCAGTATCTGAAGGACGGAAAAAAAGTTGAGGAGATATTCCAAAAAAATTTTCCGTACTGCCAAAAGACATTTCAAATGAAGCAAAAGGAGCTCATCATTGAGATCGATACCTTGAGGAAAAAACAAGGCCTCTTTAATATCCCCGAAACATTGTTTCATTTTTACAGGAAAATCCACCTCGGATTCCGTCTGCACTGTTTGAAGAAGCTTTTCCTCAAATTGACTCAAACGCTCTTTTCCCTGGAGAAACAAGGAATTGACAAGAATATTGAATTTGATTTTCCCCTTGGATTTAAACCCATAATAGTGATTGATGACGATCAGCATCAGCATGAGGGACTCTTCATAAGATTTCACATTTTCCTGAGTGGATGCTGTAGATTTTCTCATTGCTCCAACGAGGGAAAATGTCAAGGTCACGTCTTCTGAGAACAGTTCCTGCAACAGTTCCCGCCCTTCCAGTTGCTGAAAAATTTTTCTAAATTCCTTAACAGCTGCACATTTCTGAAGCTGACTTTCCAACGATTTTTGAAACCCTTGAAAATTCCGCAAATTGCTTTTGATGAGGGTTAACAAAGATGGAGTGGTGATGGTTTCCAGAAGAAGTTTTTGAAACAGATCCCCTGCATTTTGAAAAAGCAATTTCTCTGAAAATTCACTTTTTGGAGTCACAACGGGAATTTTTTTCTTATCAGACATGTTTTCCATTCTTACAAATAAAGTAGATTAATCCTTAATCATTAGCATTTTCCGCTCGTCATTTCTACTGAATCTTCGATATATTGTTTCTGAGTACCTCCCGAAACACTTGCCCAAGATGAGTACATTGAGCCATGCCTTGAGACTTGACAACAGAATCGCTGCGACAACGTCTCCCCTGTGAATTAATTTTCAATAAAAAGAGATCCCTATGAAAGCCTTCATTGCTGCCTGGTCAGAGTTTGTCATTGAAAAAAGAATTCTCGTTCTGGTGTTGAGCATGATCGCTCTTATGATTGCGGTCTTCCCCATTTACAAGACGATTGAATATCAGGGTCTCAAAGCAGAGCAAGAGTCCCGGGAAAGCAACGATCAATATGAAGGAAACAGCAATTTAGAGGAAAATTTTGATGAGCGCTGGTTGTATTTTGACAACTCCAATGAGATGTGGTTTTTGGCGAATGATCCGGCATTGCTGCGTTTTGATTTACTCAAAGAACGGTTTGGGGACAACGAATATCTCTTAGTGGGAATCGAAGCGCGAGAACAGGATAAAGACCTGTTCAACAAGGAAACTTTGGAGATGATCCACAAGCTCACCGAGTTTCTTGAAGATCATGAATTCGTAACCAAAGTCGCTTCCCTTTCCAAATATCAATACATCCATAGCGCGGATGACGCATTGGTCACAGACGACTTGATTGAAGATGTTGAAGAGCTGGACGAGCGCCCAGAAACTTATCAGAGGATGGCAAACATCATGTCAGGAGAAGCTCTGGTGCACGGGTTTTTAATCACCGGGGATTTGCAGCACACCTTGATTTCAGCTCGAATTCTTCACATAAAAAACAGCAGTGATCATCTGGTCAAGATCGTCCAGGAAACACGGAATTTCATAAAGGAAAACAAATTTGAAGCACAAGGATTTCAATTTCGATTGATGGGCAACCCTTTAATTACAGAACAGTTTTTATCATACACAGAGAAAGACAATTCTACGACATTGCCGTTGATGCTGGTTTTGATTCTCGTCTTTATGTTCATTTCTTTCCGGACAATTGCAGGAACGCTGCTTCCTTTTGTCGTCATTATTGGATCCATTTTAAGCGTTGTCGGGGCATTGGGTTATCTTGGATTTGCCTTCAATGTTCTCAATATCGGAATCATTACTTTACTGGTGGCGGTTGGAGTTGGGGACGCCGTTCATATCATCACGGATTTCTATCAAATGCGCGCCAAGGGCCGAGTTCCGAAGGAAGCAGCCAAAGAAGCGATACAAATTCTTTGGATCCCCTGTTTTAACACTTCATTCACAACCGCTGCCGGTTTTCTATCCATCTCCATCAGCAATTTGAAACCGTTGCAGGAATACGGATATATTGCCGCTATCGGAGTCTTTATCGCATTTCTGATTTCAGTGACAACCCTGCCTGCCCTGCTTTCTTTTGTCAAGGGAGGAAGCAGGACCCCGAAACGTATTTCTGAACACGGTTATGTTGCCAAAATTACGGCGAACCTGACACCTTTCACCTACAAATACCGAAAATCCATCAGCCTTTTCAGTTTCATCCTGATGGGCATGAGTTTTCTGATTGCCGCCCAATTGAAAGTGGACGCGAATTTTGTGAATTATTTCAAGGAAGGCTCCCCGATGCGCACGGACATCGTATATTTTGACAAAAACTATGGAGGCGGCATCAACTTGGAACTCATGATCGATAGCGGGAAGGAAGATGGAGTAAAAGATCTTGATTTTCTTAAAGAAGCCCTTGCCTTTCAGGAATATCTCGAAAGTCTGAAAGAAATGGGAAAAGCCAATTCGATTTTGAATTATATTCGAAAAATGAATCAGTCTTTGCACAATGATGATCCCTCGGAGTACCGGATCCCGGAAGATCAAGGTGAGGCAACCCGGGGTCTGGTGGCCCAATATCTCCTCCTTTATGAAAACGGCAGCCCTGAAGAAGATCTCACCGATCTCAAAACTGGAGACTATCGCTACATGCGACTCTCCATTAGGGTTCACAACATGTCAACCGCCAAATTGAAAATATTAATTGACCAGGTAATGGAATATCAAAGAAAAAATTTCCCTAAGCTGAAAGTTGAAGAAACTGGTAATATGATCCTGTTCAACAACATGGATACCTATATCCAGCAAGGTTTGGTGCGATCTTTTTCCCTGGCAATCGGAATTATTATACTTTGCTTTTTTGCCTTGCTACGGTCCATTAAATATGGATTCCTTTCACTGATTCCGAGCATTTTTCCGATTCTTTTTGCGGGCGGGGTGATGCATGTGATGGGAAATACCCTGGACTTCGGCACAATGATCATTGCAGCAGTGACTTTTGGAATAGCGGTGGACGACACCATTCACATGATGTCCCGATATGCCAAAAACAGAAGGACTGGTCACGAGAGAAAACAGGCGATGCATCTTTCTTTGACCGAATCCGGACGGGCCATCGTCTTCACTTCTATTATCCTTTATTGCGGTTTCACAGTACTGATGTTATCCAGTTTCGTTCCCAATATCTATTTTGGTTTATTTGGAGGAATCATCATTCTGGTCGCATTGCTGGCCGATCTAATCATACTTCCTGCGGTCATTTTTTATTTTGGAGATTTCAGAAAAAAGCCGACTGGAGCAAATTCTGATGCCGCATGATGATGAAAATTCTCTTCAAAAATTGATCCGGATGAGGAATAGAAGAGGAAACCGCCTGCAAGAGACCTGACTCGCAAGCGGAAAAAGGTGCTATCCCAGCGAGGAATCAGGAAGGGTTGACGAGTTCAGTTTCCGAAAAGAAATAGGCAATTTCGACCGCCGCGGTTTCCGGAGCATCAGATCCATGGACAGTATTTTGTTCTATGTTGAGAGCAAAATCCTTTCGAATCGTTCCGTCTGCAGCCTCCGCCGGATTGGTGGCTCCCATGATTTCACGGTTTCTGGCAATGGCGTTTTCTCCTTCCAGAACCTGTACCACGATTGGTCCTGAGCACATATAGTCGGTCAAACTTCCAAAAAACGGGCGTTCTCGGTGAACTGCATAAAATCCTTCTGCTTCTTTTTTTGAAAGGTGAATCATTTTCATTGCAGCAACCCGCAGGCCATTGCTCTCAAAACGTTCTACTACTTTGCCGACAAGATTTCTGGAAACCCCGTCTGGTTTGATGATTGAAAAAGTACGTTCTTTTGACATATTCTCCTGTTCTTCTGATGTTTGAAATTAAAATTTAGATGTTCATTCCTGTCTTTTGCAATTTCACAGAATGTGGTTCCAATCGAACAGATTCTGAACACCGACGATGTTGACTTAAAAACTACAGAAATTCTTCAGCAACTCTAATCCAACTGTTTGGCTTTTTTCAGGGTGAAACTGCACACCCCAGATATTGCCTGTCTGCAGAACCGATGTGAAGGAAAGGCCATAGTCCGTAGTCCCCAGGGTAATTTCTGGTTTGCTTGGCACACCGTGGTATGAATGGACAAAATAAAAATAGCTGTGGTCAGGAATATTTTTCAGAAGAGGATCTTCCCGACAAAAAGCAACTTGATTCCAACCCATTTGCGGAATCTTTAATTGGTGCTTAAACCGTACTACCGATCCTTCAATCAGTCCTAAACCGGGGTGGGATCCGTTTTCCTGCCCTTCAGCAAACAGGAGCTGCAGTCCCACACAAATCCCTAAAAACGGAATGCCTGCAGCAATCTGCTCTAAAATCGCTTCCATCATTCCCGATTGCCGAAGACTTTCCATGGCCGGATAAAATGCTCCAACTCCCGGCATGAGAATGTGGCTGGCGGCTTTAACTGCCGACGCATCCGTTGCAATTTGGCTTTCCAGTCCCAAATGATCCAATGCGTTTTTCAAGTTAGCCAGATTGCCTGCCTGATAATCCACAATGACGTTCATTTAAGAGTCCCTTTTGTCGAAGAAATCCGATTTTCCTGAACTTCTGTCTGCAACGCATCTTTTAAGGCACGAGCCAAACTTTTAAACAATCCCTCGCATTTGTGATGATCGTTGCTTCCATATAAAATTGCCATATGAAGAGTGATCCGGCTTTGCATTGCGAACGATTTGAAAAAATGGGGAATCAGCTGAGTATCCAATTGTCCGATATTCGCATGGGTGAATTCTCCCTGAAAATGAAATTCTGGCCTCCCTGAGACATCCACTGCGGTTCGCAGCAAGGCTTCATCCATCGGGACATAAGAGTGGGCGAAACGACAAATGCCGATCCTGTCCCCCAATGCCTGTTGAAACGCATCGCCTAAAGCAAGGGCGACGTCTTCGGTGCTGTGATGCCCGTCGATATGTAAATCGCCTTCACATTTAATCGTGAGATCAAACAGGCCGTGAAATGCAAGTTGTTCCAGCATATGGTTGAGGTATCCGATTCCTGTTTCGATATCAAATTTTCCGCTGCCATCTAAGTTCAGGCTTATCGAGATGTCGGTTTCCTTGGTTGAACGTTCAGTTTGTGCGAGACGCGTCATAGAAATAAAAATTAAATGAGTTGAAAATCCTGCCGTTTCATATAAAAAAAGAAGGCACTTTTTCAGGAGAGCGCCACCTGCTGGCTTGCCTGAGGAAGATTTGAAAGTTCCCGAATTTGTTTTTCGACATCCTTCATCAATTGTTCATGAGCATTGTGTTCGTAGGTGGTTGCATCGATGGGAGAGCCAATGTGGACTTCCACATGTTGTTGCAGGCGGATGTCCCAGGTACCTGGCGGCAAAACCTGATTGGCTCCTCGGATCCCGACTGGAACGATCGTAGCACCAGTCTGCAAAGCCAGGCGAAAGCCTCCTTTTTTGAAAGGGAGCAACTGTCCTGTCCGTGATCGGGTCCCTTCCGGGGCAACCCAGAGAATGATCCCGCTTTCCATCTTTTTGCGGGCTTTTTCCAGATCCTGGATCGCCTGCTGTCGGTTGTGCCGGTCGATAGGAATAAATTCTGCAACCTGCATACCTTTTCCCCAGATTGGGATCTTGAATAATTCTTTTTTTGTCAACATGCGAATGCTGCCAGGCAGCCCGAGAAATGTGAGCGGTATGTCAAAAAGACTGCTGTGATTAGACATGATGATGTAAGGTTTTCCCGGCTGAAAGCTAACTTTGAATGGATTGAACGCTGTGTAAGTGAGTTTCACGCTTTCCATGATTTTCGCAGCCCACCAGCGCAGACGAGAATCACCATCCTCGCGGCGGTAAATTCCCCGATACACCTCATAAATAGTCACGATGGTGATGCGCAGGGTGTAAGCCACTACCCTGCCCATAATCCAGAAGGTATGAAATCTCATAGAGTCCTGCCTGCTCTTGATTCATTGAGAACATTGTGACAAAGGAATTGAAAGAAGAAATCCAAAGACCAAAATTAGGAAGAGAAAAAGATTAAAACGAAGTGAATTCATCGGCGTTAATATACTTGAATTTTCTTCGATAAATCAAGTTTTCTATCGAGTGCTTTCACAAAGAGGAAATGCGATGCAAGCTTATCAACCCGCCTGGTGGCTGCCTAATGGCCACTGCCAAACCTTGTGGGCAGCTTTACTGAGGAGAACTCCAGGTGTGACAACAAGGCATGAGCATCTTGAGCTGCCGGATGGAGATTTTCTCGATTTGCGATGGACGCCGGGAAGCGCAGGACCCATTGTGATTGTTCTGCATGGACTGGAAGGCTGCATCGAATCAACCTATATCCAGGGCATTTTGTCGGCACTTGAGCATAGAGGCTGGCGAGGAGTTTTAATGCATTTCCGCAATTGCGGAAAAACTCCAAATCGGCTTCCTCAAAGCTATCACGCTGGTGCAACGTCGGATTTGGCCTATCTGGTTGATCTTCTGAAGGAAAGAGAACCGCATACCTTGCTGGCGGTGCTGGGCTATTCTTTGGGAGGAAATGTTTTGCTGAAATGGCTGGGAGAAACGAAAAAAGCACCCGTGAAGGCTGCCGTCGCAGTTTCGGTACCATTCGAGCTGGAAAAAGCGATGAGTCGGCTGGAAAGAGGATTTTCCCGCCTCTATCATTGGCATTTTCTCCGCCTTTTACGCCGTTCGGCCCGCCGCAAGTTCGAAACCCTTCCTCCCCCTCATCCACCTGCTTCGATCCGGGCGATGCAATCTATTCGAGAATTTGATGACAAAATCACAGCACCACTGCATGGTTTTCGTAATGTCCACCATTATTATTCGGTCTCAAGTTGCCGGCAATATTTGAAAAACATAACAGTTCCGACGCTGCTCATTCACGCTCAGGATGACCCTTTTATGAGTCCTGAGGCAATTCCCGAACCCGAAGAGATTTCAATACAGACCGAAATGGAAATTTTTGAGAAAGGAGGACACGTAGGCTTTATCACCGGGAATTGGCCTTGGAGATCATGCTCCTGGCTGGAAAAGCGAATTCCGCAGTTTTTTTCTAAATATTTGGAAGGCCCCCCATCGCATGTGCGGGGCAGTGACTCTGTGAAGACCGAGGCGAAACGGAACTACCCGAATAGCATTTTCGATGGATGGAATAAAACGCAGGGATGAAAGACTGAACGGCATACAGTCTGGACGGCCAGTCTTTTCATCTTTAAATTGTTGACTGGAAAGGTATTGACAACGATTTTGCAGTGATCAGAAATCTGCTTTCAAGGCAGCGCGTCTTTCTCGTTTCATGTCTTTATTGCGTTGCTTTTCAGCAGCCTCGCGCTTCAATTTCCGTGCAAGCGATGGTTTGACATAAAACTTTCGCTTCTTGAGTTCCTTAAACAATCCTTCTTTTATGAGAGTCCGCTTGAGCTGCATCAAGGACTTTCCTACATTTCCGTCTCTTACTGATACTGTAATCGGCATAAATTTTCCCTAACTATTGATGGAATTAGCGGTTTTAACATTTCCGCAGGTTGTAAAAATATCTTTTGCTTTGGAAGCCTTTGTCCTTGAAAGCAAGCTCAGTCAGCATTTACTGCAATTGCACCAGGTTCCCATCGAAATCAAATCGGCAACAGGCTTTTCTGCCCAGGTCATTTCTTAAAAAGACTTTTTTGATTAATTTTATGGTGCTTCTTTCCCGAATTAAACCGGAAATTTCATTATCTTGTTCTAAAGAATTTTTCTTGTCTCGTATTGAACTCGAATCAAGAACTCCGAAAGAATTATGAAGCAAATGATCAGTATATCTCAAATTGGGGAAAAAGCGAGTTGAAAATGAAAATCATTGTGTATGGAATCGAGTGGGAATCTCACTATTCAGGACTGTCAGGCCGGAAGCTCAGTCGCTTTCTTCCGAGTCTTCTTCCTTTTTGATTCTCATCGCCTCCAGGCCATTGTTTTTCCAGAGAGAGTATACCGCCATGAAGACTGTCTCTTCAAGCCGGTTTTTGCGGACAATATTGTAATATTTTCGGTATTCCAAAACCGGAAATTTATCGATATTCTCTACCAATCCTTGATAGTCTTCTTCTTTTAAGACTCCCTGATCACGGGCCAGGCCCAGGTAATAAAGATGTTGAGCGAACCAGGAATCTTCTTCAGGACCCTTCTTTTTCTCGGCAAAGGGAAAAGAAAAAAAGTCCCGAACCGTGATCGAAGGCTGCGTTTTATCAGGAAGGATCGGAATAATTTCTCGTTGAAGAAGAAGCTTGAATGTGTTTTTTGGAAAGAGCAGGCGAGTCAAGGCTCTCACCAGCAAAGTATTTCCTTTATAGATTGCAACGGGATTTGTGGTCCCCTGCGTATGCTGATTCTGAACGTCTTCAAGCGCTCTGTACCTTTTCACTGTGAGAGGATCAGGGGTGCAATTGTAGAGAAATTTAATTTTCTCATAGAGCGCAATGGGTTGGTTTAAAAAATCTTCCACTGAGATAACGTGTTTTGGATCGTCTCCAATCTGAATCTTGACCGCAAGGGCTTCCTGGTAGGTTTGAGCCCGTTCTTCGGCGTCTTCTTTTCTCTGCGACATTCCTGCCGCTTCATTCATGACACCTCCCAGACATTCAATTTTCCAGACACGTTTTTCCACATCAGACGTTTCAAAGTCGCTCATCACATCTTTGACTTCCGTCTGGTATTCATTGATTTCGCTTTGAGTCAGTTTCTTGCCAAACTCTTTGAGCATGTCATGAACCGATTCTTCAAAGACATTTTTTTCTTCCGGAGTGACCAGGGTTTTCCGGGCCATTTTTGCTGCATCTTTGGTGAAACGGGTCAGGTATTCCTTGATTTTGTCCTGAGTCAAAGCACCCTTGATTTGTGAACGGGCATAGAGCTGATCCAGATAATTCTGAAAATGGTCCGCCAGCTGTTCGCTGGAGTAGGATGCGATCTTCGCTCTTTCCTGGAGATGTTTAGCCGCCTTTTTGAGCCTCAGAGTTTCTTCATCATGATGAACCACTGCAGATGTGAGACTGACCTTCTCAATTTGAGGAGCTTTCTTTACCTGAGGGGTGCTGGGTTGAGATCGTGTCAGCTGCTCGATCGCATAGCTGACGACATTTAAAAGCTCTGGTGAATCAACTGACTCCTTCGTATCCGAATTCAGGAATTCTTTCAAAAGATAAAGCTGCTTTGGATTGGTTTTCGCAATCTGAACCAGGAGGTAACGCGGATAGGCCTGACTTTTGGTGTTGGTCACAATTCTCAGAAACAAGGCGAGTTTCTTGAGAGAAAATGAATAAAATGACTGGAGCTGTTCATCGAGGATACTTTTTGTCATCGTTGTGATTTTTCGTGCTCCCCCATCATGAATCAAGGGATTAAATCCTTTGACCTGTTCAAAATTCGCATGTCTCAGAACCGGATGCCGTTTTTTGGAAGAGTCTTTTTGAACCAGTGTTTCCAGCTGAGTTCTGAACCCATCCGGATATTGCTTCCAGTATTCCAGCTCCTGAAAATGTAAGCCGATAAAGAAATTAAGGAAAATTCCATCAATATACTCGGCAATTTCATCAGTTTCCGCATGAGCAATGAGATCAAAATAGTAGCGAATAAAAATCAGTAATAATCCATCCATGCAGTAGAGGTGTTCAATAATCTCATGGAAATGTTGACTGGCGGGCCATTTCGCGCCTTTGGCAATCAAGATTAAATCTCCTCGCACCAATTTTGGAAAATGAGAAAAGTCCTTGGTGCTGCTGGAATTTGAAGAAGAATTGACGATATCAACACTGAGGTCAATACTCCGTTGAAAATGAACGATATGAGGTTTTCGGGTATTGTTCTCATAATGGGCAGCCGTGCTGGCTATGGCAGCAATCTGCAGATTGTGGCCAATTTGAGCATAATTGGATTGGCTTTTTAATTGAGTTGCAACCATCAGGGGAAATGTTGGAAAAATGTCACAAGCAGCCTGATAGACCGCACTCAAATCCTGATTGTTCGGAATCGCAGTGCTGACGATGGGAACCATACGATAGCGATCCACGTTTATTTGCAGCAGCTTAAACGATGCTGAGACCATGGTGGTCAGATTAGCCAGCAAAGAGCCCAGCGGCATTTCGGCAAACTTGTTTTTCGTCAGTTTGTAAATTAAATTTTGAGCCATTGAAAAATGATGTCTTGTTCAATTGTTCAATGCGTTTCAGCAGATTTTCTGACAACCTGAAACAATATCCTAATTCAGTTTTCAAAGAAAGATCAAAATAACCCAGGTCCTCGGCCCGAGCATGATTGAAAAGGGAGAATTTTCAAGAATTTCAAAGACTGGATTGAGGCTGCAGAATCAGGTTCCACCAGTCTGGATGACGGGAAAGTTAGGCGATCAAACCACCGCCGTCAATAACAATGGTCTGCCCTGTGATAAAGCTGGCCGCCTCCGAGGCAAGAAAAACAGCTGCTCCGGCAACTTCGATGGCTTCTCCTATCCGTCGCAGAGGATAACCCCGGGTCGCTTTTTCCAGGATTTCCGGATTGCTCCAGAGTGCTTTGGCAAAATCGGTTTTTATCAGACCCGGGGCAATTGCATTGGCACGAATATTATGAGGACCATATTCCACAGCCAGATTTCGCACAATTGCCAGATCGGCGGCTTTTGAAATCGAATAAGCTCCCAAAACTGGAGATCCTTTGAACCCACCGATAGAAGAAACTAGAATGATGGAACCTGCCTTCTTTGCCAGCATATCCGGAATCACCATCTGACACAGCCAATGATTTGATTTGATATTGGCATCCATGATCTTCTCAAATGCTGAATCGGGAATCTCGGCGGAAGATCCAAAAAACGGGTTCACAGCGGCATTGCACACCAAAACATCAATTTTCCCAAAGCGCTTGTGCGTTTCTTCCACTAAATTCGAAAGCTGCTCTTTGTGAGAAATATGACAGGGGATTGCAGTTGCTTCACCGGGTTTGTCCATCACCATTTCGTTAATGGACTGTGCCACCTCCTCGCAAGCATCATTTTTTCGGCTGGAAACCACGACCTGTGCCCCGGCAATAGCAAACTGTTCGGCAATCGCTTTCCCGATCCCCTTTGTAGAACCCGTAACAATTGCGGTTTTTCCTGTTAAATCAAACATCTATGAACTCCCTTTTTTAAATTTTGAACACTCGCTTTCGGGGCAATGATTCGCAGGATATTTATCCTGATTCCCTGATGATGTATTTTTTCAGTCTGTTTCCCAGGGAGACTGCTGACAAAAAGCTAAAAAATTTTTCATGAAGGGCAAGTTTCTTGTCCGACATGCCCCCTTAAGTGCTGGCTGATGAAATGCGCTCTTTAAATCAAAGTTCCTCAGAAAACTCAATAATCTGGATTTCACTCCAGACAAAAAGAGCCGTTCATTCTGGTAAAATTGAATGGGTTGGGATCCAGATTTCCTCCATCATCTGCAAGGTAATACCCCGCCAGTAAAACGCTTTGCTCGCCATCAAAGCCAATTTTTCCCTGGATGGCATAACGTTGTCCTGGAAAAAAGGGTTTACGAAATATGATTTGAGCTTCGTGAATGAAATGAGTGGAAATCGGTTTTTTTGCATGAAAAAGCAGTCTTGTGAAATGTTCCTGAAACCCGTCAATGTATTCGACCATGTTGACATGCTGGTTGATGTCAGTATTGGACATTCCCCAGACTGAAAAGAAAGGGGAAAGCTCCTGTTCTTTCTGAAAATTCTCAGGAAATTTCTCTAGACCTTCAATGCTGGGAAAAGGCCCCGGCAGCGAATGTTCCTTGAGCGACCGCAATTCTTCCGGGACTTCGGTAACACGCCGTTCATGAGCTAATGCCAGCGGTTTCGTAAATATCTGATAGATATGAATTTTTCCGACAGGCCTGATCTCGCCGATTTCTTCGCTGAGCCCTAGTTTTTCGGCACCTCCGGTATTTTGATGAGCACTGCTTTCTGTCGACAAGTCAAACATCAGGCGCTCCACTCTCTTACCGGGCTCCTGTGCATTGACTGCGGGATATTCCATCACATTTCGACAAAGACGAACTTTATTTTTTACATAGACAGGATGGCCGAAAGACACTTTTTGAGGGGTGTTTTGGATAGCGGTATAATACACAATCGGAGCAATGCCGCGTTTCCGCAGTCCTGGAAGATCAAATTGTTTTTCCAGGGTCTGATAATTGCTCGGTAAACACAAATTGACGTATGATCCGAGCTTGAGATTAAAATTCATATCCATGTTGGAAAAATCTCCCGGTATTTCTCCTTTTCCTGAAACAAACTCGATCGCCTCTTTTTTTTCAACCATGGGATTAGTTTTCAGTTTTTTTCAATGGGGAGCTTTCCATACAGGCATTTTCCTCGTGCCACGGTTGCCGACGTTTTCGTTGGCAAAATCATGTCGCAAGTTTTTCGAAAACGAGCACGGATCTGCCCGGATTTTCTTTAGCAGGAGTATTTCCAAATTGGGAAACCTGGCATTATGAATGAGGATTGATCAAATGATTTTGAAAGGTTTCTCGTAGAACAATTTTTTTGAATTTTCCTACACTGGTTTTTGGGATTTCTTCGATAAAAACGACATCATCGGGAAGCCACCATTTGGGGAATTCTTTGGCTAAATGGGCGATCAATTCATCTTTACCTGCAGATTTCCCTTCCTGCAGCACGACCGCTGCCAGCGGACGTTCCTGCCACTTTTCATGCGCGACTGCAAATACGGCCGCTTCTGCCACCGCCTCATGACCCATCAGCGCGTTTTCAAGCTCGACCGAACTGATCCATTCTCCTCCCGATTTGACCAAATCTTTTGTCCTGTCTTTTATTTCTAGGTAGCAATCCGGATCAATTGTCGCAATATCTCCCGTTTTGAACCACCCATCTTCTGTGAATTTATCTGCCCCTTCCGGAGAATTATAATAAGCAGAGGCGATATATGGCCCGCGAACCTCGAGTTCTCCCATGCTTTGTCCATCAAATTCCAACAAGCCTTCATCCCCGCGGATTCTAAATTCGACCAGATTGACCGGAAGCCCCTGTGTTGCACGGTAATTCAGCTGTGTTGGACGGTCACTATTGATTAGACGGGGTTTGAGGGAATTGATGGTTCCCAGCGGAGACATTTCTGTCATCCCCCAGGCATGCACAATGTTGAGATTGTGCCGGCTTTCAAAATCATCAATCAAACTTTTAGGAACCGCCGATCCTCCCACCAGCAGTGTCCGCATCTTTGACAGGTTATAGGCAGTCGGGTTCTCATCGAGGACTTTCAGCATTCCAATCCATATTGTGGGAACTCCTCCCGTAATGGTGACTTTCTCCTGTTCAAAAGCTTCCAGTAAGCTGGGAGGGTCAAGAAAAGGACCTGGAAAAACGAGGCCGCAACCGACAAGAGGAGCAGCGAATGGAATTCCCCAGGCATTCGCATGAAACATCGGTACAACCGGAAGCAAGATATCGTTTTGATTCAAGCCCAGTCCGGAAGACATTGCACAGACCATGGCGTGAAGCACCGTTGAACGGTGGGAATAGACGGTCCCCTTCGGTTTACCCGTGGTTCCAGAGGTGTAGCACATGGAAATCGCTTTGTTTTCATCCCAATCTGTATATTCAAAATCCTTATCATCTTCCGCGGCCAACAATTCTTCGTAGTCCAGCATCCCTTCAGGAATATTTCCTTTTTGGGAAATCACAATGACCTTTTTGAAACTCACCTTTTCCCTGAATTTTTCAAACAGCGGCAGTAAACTTTCGTCGATGAATAAAATTTGATCATCAGCATGGTTAATAATGTAGGAGAGGTCTTCAGCACCAAGCCGCAGATTGAGAGTATGCAGGACCGCCCCCATTGCGGGAATCCCAAAGTACAGTTCGTAGTGTTGATAATGATTCCAGCAGAAGCTTCCAATGCGATCCCCATCCTTCACGCCGAGTTTCTTCAACGCCAACGCCAACTTTTTAGACCGTCTGATCCATTCGCTGTAGGTATAGCGGTGAAATGACCGATCCGGCTGCCGGGTGACTATTTCTTTTTCTGGAAAAAGTAATTCTGCACGACGCATAACCATTGACAACGTCAATGGGAAGTCCATCATCAGGCCATCCATAATTCATTGCTCCTTTTTTGATATCGTTAAAAATATTTCTCCAAGCAGGGTTGACTCATTGCATTCCCGATTCGCCATGATTAGATAAAGGATTATCAGGAGATGTTCAAGCTACTAAATCGAATAAGCCAGGCCAATTTGTACTCCATCTCCGAGACAAGTTGATGCTTTGATTGAAAACGGGTACGATACAGCATTGACACCATCCCATGTTCAAAACATGGCAATAAATTTTGCAAAGAATCGAAACGCCAATTTCGGCAAACAATATTTTTGTGAAGAAGCTATGAAAGCAGTATTAGTCAAAGAACCCGGCGGGCCGGAGCAGTTGTACCTGGGAGAGACCCCCATGCCGGAATTGAATGAAAATGAAATCCGAGTCAAAGTCCATGCATCGGCAATCAATCGAGCCGACACTCTGCAGCGCAGGGGACATTATCCGGTTCCTGCCGGGTCCAGTTCTGTCATCGGTCTCGAGATGGCCGGGGAAGTTGAAGCAGCAGGAGAACAAGTGAAAAAATGGAAAGCAGGAGACCGGGTTTTTGCTCTTTTGTCAGGAGGGGGCTACGCGGAATATGCCGTGATTCATGAGGACATGGCAATGCCTATTCCACCCAATTTAGGTTTTGAAGAAGCCGCAGGGGTCGCGGAAGCCTATCTCACCGCCTTCCAGGCATTGGTATGGCTGGGAGAATTTGCTGAGAAGCAAAATGTTTTAATTCATGCAGGAGCCAGCGGGGTTGGAACGGCAGCGATTCAACTGGCGAACCTCAGCGAGTGCATGATCATGGCAACTGCGGGTTCTGAGGCAAAATTACAGACCTGCCGAGATTTGGGTGCTGATCTGGCCATCAATTACAAAGAAAACGATTTTTCTGAAAAAGTCCTGGAAGCGACTTCTGGAAAAGGTGCTGATATTATCATTGACTTTGTAGGCGCATCTTACCTCACTCAAAACCTGAAATGCATCGCACTCGATGGCCGCCAGGTGATTCTTGGTTTGTTGGGCGGAGCATCAGGAAAAGAAATTTCCCTCGGAGCAGTATTGACAAAACGTGTGAAAATTATCGGTTCGACCCTACGCAGTCGTGATCTGGAATATAAAATCCGCCTCACCCAGGAGTTTTCAAAAGCCTGCCTGGAAAAATTTGAAACGGGCCAGCTCAAGGTTGTGATCGACCGCATCATTCCCTGGGAAAAAGCGAGCGAAGCGCATCAGTATATGGAATCGAATCAAAATACTGGCAAAATCATTCTGAAGATTCATCCGTGATACTGTGTTTTTCCTGAACGATTTCTGCAATGATGCTTAAGGCGATTTCATCCGGTGATTCCGCTCCAATATCCAGTCCGATGGGCGCTTTTATACGGCTGATTTCAAGATCGCTAAAACCGCTTTCCTGAAGACGCAGTACACGCTTCGCATGAGTTTTGCGGCTCCCCAGTGCACCAATATAACGGACTGCAGCTTTGAGGACAATGTGCATCCCCGGATCGTCTATTTTCGGGTCATGGGTCAAAAAAACCGCGTAGGTGTTCTCATGAAAATTCCAATTGTTCAAAGCATCCTGCGGCCACTCAGAAATAATTTTAGTCGGAACAACCGGGAACCTTTCCTCTGTGGCAAAAATTTTTCGGGGATCGATCACAAAAGTTTCAAAATTCATTTGATGGGCCAGCTGAACAAGCGCAATGCTGATGTGCCCGGCCCCAATGATGATCAATTGATCCGGAGCAGGGAAAGTATGAAAAAAAACCTTTTCTTCTTCCCAGCGTTTCGTGTGGTTTTTTTGTGACTTGAGGGCATTCAGAGAAAGCGATTTCAATGTTTCGTCAAAATTCTGCCAGGCCCCTTCAGTTTTTCCATCCTCATAGACCAGCATTGGGGCGGCATTTGAACCGTCGATGGAGGTGAGCATTACAACCGATTTTTTTTCCTGCAGCGCCTGCTGTAAATGATGCCAGATATTCCGGGATTCAGCATCTTTTGAAACTGCCCAGTGTTTTTCCAGAAAGAGCTGAATTTTTCCTCCACAGGCTAGACCGACTGACCAGGCGGTATCGTCGTCGATGCCATAGTTGAGATACTTTGTCTCTCCGGTCTCCATTATTTCCAAAGCTTCTTCAATCACTGCGCCTTCAATACATCCACCGCTGACTGAACCCACCACTTTCATGTCTGGGTCAATCAACATGGCCGCCCCTGCTTTTCTGGGGGCAGATCGCCAGGTATTGATCACTCTGGCGATCACAAATGATTGTTTTTCTTCAGACCACTTGATCACATCTTCCCAAATATCTTTCATTGTCTTTTCACCATTGTGTAAGGAGTTTTACTAATGTTTGAACCGAGCCATCATCTACCAGATTTACAGGGAATCTGTGGATCAGTCAAAATAAATTGATGACGAGCAATTTCTTCGAAAAACCTTTGCTTCCGTATGCTTTCTATCCATTTTTTTAATCAATAGTTCAAGTTTCAGAAATTCTTATTCGCACAATCAATTTCACAAATTTTAAAAAATTTTCCTTATGCCGAAAAAACCGGAAAAAGGTCTTTTCAATATTGCTGGCTTCAAGTGCCTGTTCGTGTTAGATTTCCTGCAAAACCGATGGGGAGAATTCTATCGGAAAACCGCTTTCGATTTCTCACTCATCTCTAAAAAACCTCAAAACGGGTCTCTGCTTCATGTCAACAGAATCTTCAGATAACATTACTACCATCACCCCCGGCGAACTCAAACAAATGCTGAGCGGTTCGGAGGAACTGGCCTTGCTGGATGTCAGGGAAGAGTTGAGTTTCGGGGCTGAGCATCTTCTCTATGCCAGTTGTTTCCCTTTGAGCAGGCTTGAATTGAATGCCGTTGCAATGATTCCGCGTCGTAACGTGCCCATTGTACTTTGCGAACAGAAGGAGGCCCTGGCCAAACGGGCAGCAAAACGGCTTCTGCACCTGGGGTACCGGAAAATATCAGTCCTTCAGGGAGGAGTCGATGCCTGGAAAGCAGAAGGTTATGAGGTATTCAGCGGGGTGAATGTGCCAAGCAAAGCATTTGGGGAATTTATAGAAGCAGAATATGAAACTCCTTCCGTTTCTGCTGATGAACTTAACGAAATGCTGGAAGCCGGTGAGGATCTGGTGGTGCTGGATAGTCGACCGATGACGGAATATCAAGCACGCAATATTCCTACAGGAATTTGTGTTCCCGGAGGAGAATTGGTCTATCGCGTTCATGACATTGCCCCTTCACCTGAGACCCTTGTGGTGGTCAATTGTGCAGGGAGAACAAGGAGTATCATCGGGGCCCAGTCCCTGATCAACGCAGGCATTCCCAATCCGGTCGTCGCATTGCGAAATGGGACAATGGGCTGGCACCTCGCCGGACATGCCCTGGAAACCGGAATGGAACGCCGGTATAAGGAGATCTCTAATTTCGGTTTAACCGCAGCAAAAAAAGCGGCAGAACGGGTTTGCAAGCGTTATAGAGTCAACAGCATTGATCAAGGCACCCTCAAAAGCTGGCTCAGAGAAAGCGACCAACGGTCCCTCTATCTTCTTGACGTTCGCAGTCCTGAGGAATATGAAGCAGGCCATCTGCGCGGTTCACGTTCTGCTCCCGGAGGACAGCTTGTTCAAGAAACAGACAAATTTGTGCCCACACTTCACGCAAGAATAATCCTCATTGATGACAATGGGGTAAGGGCCGGCATGACAGCATCATGGCTCAAGCAAATGGGCTGGGAACATGTCGTGATCCTGGCCGGTGGATTGGATGGTTTCCCGTTAGAGACTGGTCCGGAACCTGTTGATGTTCCTGGTTTGGACGAAGTCCATGCTGAAATGATCTCTCCCGATCGACTGTTTCAATGCCTGTCGGAAGGAAACGTCTCTATCATCGATTTGAGTTTGAGCCGAAATTATAAAACGGGACATCTGCCGGGAGCCTGGTTTGCCGTTCGTGCCAGGCTGGAACAAAGCTTTTCCAAAATTCCGCAGAAGGAAAATTTGGTGCTGAGCTCCGAGGATGGGACTTTGGCCCTGCTGGCCGCTGCTGAACTAGAAGCAATCGCTACTGTTCCGGTCAAGGTTCTGGAAGGAGGAAATCTAGCCTGGGAAAAATCGGGATATGCCCTTCATCAGTATCCCGAACACATGGCTGATGATGCTGATGATATTTGGCTTCGTCCCTACGAAAAAGATTGGGGGGTGGAAGAAGCAATGCAGGACTATCTGACATGGGAAGTCGGTCTCGTTCCCCAAATCCAACGTGACGGAAGCTCCAATTTTTGGCCGAAAGTCACTGGCTGATAAAGGCGGGGACTGGTAATTTGAAAACCCTGCTCCTAATCCTGTGGCAGATCATCATCAAAAGGGAACGGTGAATCCCGAACAGGACCGGGATTTGAAATGTTTGAAGATGGGGATGCTAGCTCACGTTGGGAAATCCCGGCAGAAATGACCTGATCATAAACCGGGATTCATAGAGAGGACCTGTTTAATTTTGGTATTTGAGCAATTCCAGCCGTGCCACGACCATACGATGAACTTCATCAGGACCGTCAGCGAGCCGCAAAGTTCTGGCGTTCGCATACATTCGGGACAAAGGAGTCCACTGTGAAACTCCTGTTCCTCCATACATCTGAATAGCACGATCTATAATTTTGAGAGTAATAATCGGCACATAAACTTTTATTTGCGAAATTTCCCCCCGAGCTTCTTTGTTGCCCACTAAATCCATCTTTCTTGCGGCTTTCAAAGTGAGTAGCCTCGCGGTTTCAATTTCGATGCGAGAATCGGCAACCACATCAAAATTGCCGCCTAGTTTGACCAGTTCTTTGCCAAATGCTGCACGGGAAAGGCCTCGTTTGCAGAGCAGTTCCAACGCTTTTTCTGCCTGGCCGATCAATCGCATGCAATGATGGATTCTGCCAGGACCCAACCTTCCCTGAGAAATTTCAAACCCGCGACCTTCCCCAAGCAGACAATTTTCTTTTGGCACTCGAACATTCGTGAATCGGAGGTGCATGTGGCCATGCGGCGCTTCATCGGACCCGAAAACATGCATGGCTCCTACCTTTTCCACACCCGGGCTGTCCATGGGCACCAAAATCTGAGATTGACGGGAGTGTTTTGGTGCATCCGGGTTGGTCACGACCATGCAAATAATAATTTTGCAGCGCGGATCCCCGGCGCCTGAAGCAAAATATTTTTCTCCGTTGATCACCCATTCATCTCCTTCCAAACGGGCACGTGTCGCAATATTTGTTGCATCCGATGATGCAACATCCGGTTCAGTCATGGCGTAACAGGATCGGATTTTTCCTTCCATCAGGGGTTTCAGCCATTGTTCCTTTTGGGCCGCATCGCCATAACGTTCCAAAACTTCCATATTCCCGGTGTCCGGAGCTGCACAATTGAAAACTTCAGGTGCCAGCCTGCTCATCCCCATTTGCTCCGCCAGATATGCATAGTCAAGATTGGAGATCCGCGGAGCCCCGGGGAATTGAGCATTGGGCAGGAAAAAATTCCAAAGTCCCGCTCCTTTCGCCTGATGTTTCAATCCTTCCAGAATTTCTGTCATTCGTTCTGTGTATTGCCAGCGGTCCCCTCCTTTTCCAACTTCGCTGTGAAATTCTTCTTCCACTGGTTCAACTCTTTCTAGAATGAATGCTTTTACCTGCTCCAAAACCGGTTTATAATCTTTGGAAATTTCTAAATTGTTCATAATTCCTATCTCCTTTGAAATTTTTTAAAAATGTGAAGAAATCCTGCTCAACATGATTGTCTGCTGTGGAGAGTGTTCTTTTTTATAGCGAATTTTCTAATTATTCAATTCATTTAGAAATGAGGATCGTGAATTCGATGGATTTTAAAGTTACCTGATTGAATCACCGCAGGTCAAAAAAAGGGCCCGATGGTACCGCCAAATTATTTTAAATTTCCTAATTAAATAAGTACTTTAGACAAGCGATTTTACGTAATTTTACGGATAGACAAGATGTCTGGCTCTGCTATAATCACACTCTCTTTGCATTCAGGATCTATTGCAGTAAAATCCCTACCGCACGCAGATGGGGTGATCGGGGAAGATTTTGAAAGAAGCACAGAAAGACCTCGTCCTGCGGCGCTTTGATTAATGTTGAGTTCTAATGGAGGGGTTATGAAAAATTTACTTTTTGTTTTTTTGTGCGCATGGGTTGGATTAGCAGGGTACATGCTGCCTGCTGCCGCTCAAACATCTCAAGGCGGTTTCCAACCGCCTTACCCGCAAGCAGGATTTTCAGAAGCGGGCCCCAATAAGAAAATTGTGATCAACACAACCGTTGAGAATGCAATTTCTGAATTACAGAAAAGACTGCAAGGAAAATCTCCAAACGACAGAGTAGAAATTATCCTGAATATTGCAACACAAGCCCTTCCAGCGCCTTCACTACCCGGCAACTCCGTAATCGTTTTCAACAATTGGAACAAGGCAGGCTGTTCTTTTACGGATCGGGCAAGTTTCAATCTGACCACACCGGCAACTCTCAGCAAGCTCAATACCTGGTATAACTGGCAAGCGAACCAGACAAGCGTCGCCTATCGCCTCTATCAAAATCAAAATACCGTTCATCAAGGCATTTTTAAAAGAGGATCCTGCGACCCCTATCAGCAGACCTGGTGTCAGGCGGTGGACTCCATGAACCTTTACCTCAACTCTGGATCGTACACCGTGGTGGCCGTCACGGGAAGGATCTGCCAAAATTCAGGGAGCAACGGAAACGGATTCATTGAAGTCAGCGCATTCAGTTCCCCACAGGCAACAGCTCCAACACAACAAGTTTCAGCTTCTTCCTCCAGGGACGTTACCTGGGATTTTGAAACAGGAAATTTGAATGGATGGGAGAGAGAGGGAAATGCATTTGAAACTCAACCGACTTACGGAGACAATCCAGCTGCCAGGAATCGGGAGACTTCACAACATCAGGGAAATTACTGGATTGGAGGTTACGAAAACCGAGTCAGGCCGGGAGATCCTGCGGGTAGAACTTATGGAGACACGGCAAAAGGAACAATGATTTCTCCGATATTTACCATTACAGGAGATAAGATCAGTTTTCTTATCGGAGGAGGCTGTAATAAAAATGAAGTGGGAATTGAATTATTGCTTGGTGATCGCTCGGTACGGCAGGCCACCGGCCAATGTTATGAAACCATGAAGCCCTATTCCTGGGATGTTTCTGAATTCAGGGGCAGATCGGCGAGAATCAGGATCTATGACTATGCCAGCGGTGGATGGGGACATATCAATATTGATGACATTCAAGTGGATTCTTCAACTCAATATGGTGCTGCTCCTCCAGCTCCGGGAAATCAGACAGGTTCTTCAAGTCCCACCTCGTTACAAGCTGCTTCTCCTCAATTCCTGGGATGCTTTAAAGACCAGAGCGATCGTGACATGAAGGGGTACTATCTCGATACAGCTGATATGACCACCAATAAATGTCTCGATCTATGTAAAAGTAAGGGTTTTGCCTATGCTGCCACGCAATATGGAGGGCATTGCTTTTGTGACAACAGCTATGGAAGATCGGGTCCTGCCGACAACTGCACGATGCCATGCAAGGGAGATTCAAATCAGATTTGCGGAGGTTCCTGGGCAAACAGCGTTTATGCAGTCAATTCCGGTTCTCAGTCTGATTCTCCGTCTCAAACTCCTCAAATTTCCTTTTCTGCAGGAAAGAAAATTCCAATCAGTCAAATCGCTGTCTTTCCCAATGAAAGAAAAAGTGACTATCAAATATTGAATGCCATTGACGGGGATACAAACACGCATTCTTGGGTTACCGAATCATACAATCGAGGCAGCAATACTATTGCAACGGACCTCGGAGGACAACAGGGAGTATCCCGGATTCGGCTTTGGAAGGAAAGTAATGGGGGTGGCGGACCCAATATTAAAAATCTGACAATCCAGTACACCATGAGTCCTTCATCAGTTCCTCTTGCTCAGCGTAGTTGGCAAAACGTGGAGCTGCTAAGCAACGGTTTTAATGGCAAAGAGATGATGAACGCAAATTCGGTGCTTCAGGACGGGCGAGTTATCGGAGATATCCATAACAGTTCGAGAAATGGCTGGGCCTCTTTGAGCTTCAAGCCTGTATTTGCAACAGGAATTGCGATTCAGTTTTCTACAGCATCAGAGAGTGATTTCAACCACTACCAGCTCTTTGAATTTGAAGTTTACAGCGGTCAACCCGCTTCTCCTCCTCAAAGCTCGCTAATTCCGCCCAGCGTCGAAATATCAGGCAACTGGAACACGAGCCAAAAAAAATTAGTGATCAGGCAATCCCAAAGCAGGGTTGACGGCAACTATATGTTCCAGGAAAACGGGACCATTTACGGGTCGCTTTCCGGAAATGTGCTAACCGGCGTTTGGGTCGAGGATGAGTCGGGAAAGAGATGCAACTCTGCCGCGCAGGATGGACGCTTCTACTGGGGAAAATTTGAACTGTTATTTCAAAGTCCCGACCAATTTTCAGGACACTGGGGATATTGTAACGATAGTCTGTCTGGTGGCTCTTGGACAGGAACACGGGAAACAAGCGGCCAGCAGGCGCCTGTCTCAGCAGCCATTACGTCAGTTGCCCCTCCCCAATACCTGGGATGCTTCAAAGACCAATCAGCCAGGACATTAAAAGGCAAACCCTGGGTTGACAGCCAGATGACTCCCAGCAAATGCATCAATTATTGCGGTGAGAAAAATTATAAATACGCTGGAGTTGAAAACGGCAGCGAATGTTTTTGCGGTAACAATGAACAATACGGTCAATATGGATCAGGAAAATGCGAGACTGCCTGTACCGGGGATTCCCTTCAAAAATGCGGCGGATGGTGGGAAATTGGTGTGTATGCCGTCAATTCCGGTTCCCAGGTCTCCGCAGCACCCGCACCTTTTCAGGGGGGGCAATCTCAGCAAAATACGGACGTTTCATTCAGTTATGTGGGATGCTTTAAAGACCAAAGTAATCGAGATATGAAAGGCTACTATCTTGATACTGCCGATATGACCACCAATAAATGTCTCGATCTCTGCAGGAGCAAGGGATTTGCCTACGCTGCCACCCAATATGGCGGGCACTGCTTTTGTGACAACAGCTACGGGCACTCAGGCCCCGCAGACAACTGCACGATGCCATGTAAGGGCGATTCAAATCAGATATGCGGCGGTTCCTGGGCCAACAGCATCTATGCAATCAATTCCGGCAATCGAGCTGCGTCTGCCCCTCAAAGAACAGCACAGCAGGCTTCCCCGCAAGCAGGATTCGTTCAAAAACCGGTTCCGCCGACTCCCAGAATGCAGACGCAGGCCTCGCCCAATCCTGTCCCGGGGCAAGCCTCGCCGGCAGCAGCACAACCGATTCAAGCAGCAGGAACAGCTCCCTGCAACCCGGCAGCAGGAGCCGATCTGAGACATTGTAATTTTGTTGGAAAAAACCTGGATGGAGCCGATTTTTCAAATGCCAATGTCTCAGGAATATCCTTTAAAAAATCTTCTCTGAAAAAGGCAAAGTTCGAGGGGAGTCAATGTCAGGGCACCGATTTTTCACACAGCAACCTGGAAAAAGCTTCCTTCAGGAATGCTCAATGTGAAAAGGCAGATTTTACCAAGTCGAAGCTGGGGAAGGCGAATTTCAGAAATGCGGACTTGAGCGGCACGAATTTTCGCAAAGCCAATGTGAAAAAAACAAGTTTCAAAGGAGCACGGTTGAACAATTCAAATGTGAGAGACAATCCGATGAATTTGATCGATGCAAAGTTTTAGGAAGCAGGGGAATTTTTCGGATTGACCCAATTTTTTAATATCCCATTCGCCAGATGCGTCTTAGCCAACGGTTTCATTCGGGGTATTCCTTGAATTGGGGCAATTCGTCTATGGAATGATACCAAGGGGCACGACTATCCCAAAAGATGCTGCAGACTGGAAATATTTCCGGATGCTTTTCCAGAGAACCGGCAGGAATGACAAACATGTCTCCTGTCCGTGTGATCCTTGGGCATGGAGAGCCGCAAAACCTGCAGAAGCAGACGGAAAACCGTTCTGCTTCCGGAACATCGTAGCGATGAACATGCTCTTCTCCTCTAATCCATCGAAAATATTTCGGTTTGATAAATAAATTGGACGCGTGGGCACTGCCTGTTACTTTCTGGCAGCGACTGCAGTGACAATAACGAAAACTTTCAAAAACCCCCTCCATCTCGAATGCGACTTTTCCGCAAAGACAGGCCCCGTGAATCATTTCGGCTTTTGTGCTTGGTACGGGTACAAATTCTCCCGGTTCAACACGGGGAAACGATGATTTTGAATGGATAATGGCATCTGAAATTTTTTCCTGATCCGAAAGAATGCGGGAGCTCCCTTCGTCAACGGGTGTATCAGAAAAACAAAGCTCAAATACTGTTTCCATACACATCATTGCAGGACCTTCAAAATAAATCCGATCACTTTTACCGGCTTCTTTGACGGTATTGACTGTTATTCCCAGGATTTTTTTAAGAGATTCCAATCTTTTTTGAAAGTTCTCTGGAAGATCAATAATTTTGACAATAGAATGCCTCAGGTTCAGGGGATTCAGCTGCTCAAGTTCCTTCTCGTCCAAGATTTCGAACCGGGGGTATGGATTGACAACAAAAGGCGCAACTTTCAAACCTGCATAAAATTTTTCCGGATTTTGACTGACGTTGATTTCACAAGGGAGTTGAACAAAATGAACTTGTCTCAATTCCTCTGTCCACCGTTCATTGATTTTTTCCAGCTGTTTTTGCCCGACTGCTTTCAGTTCCTGGAGAAAGTTCATTCTAACCGGAAGTCGAATCGGACCGTGCGGGAGAATTGTGCGGTAGGCTTTCGGCGGCAAAACCGTCCCAGCTTCAATGATTTTGATCAACTCGTTTTTACTGAATTTGGGTAACTCCACCACGAGAATCGAAGGGTCTTTTTTTAACTCATCTGTCTCCGCTTTGGCCTTCACAATATTGACGATCTGGACACCGGACCAGGACAGTGTCTCAAAAAAATCTTTCGTGATTTGGTGTTGTCTCAATTTACTTTTTTGTACACCATCAAAAATATAGGTTTTCCCTCCATAGTATAGTACCGCGCAGTTGGAGTTCACCGGCAGTTTGCATTCTTTCAGGTTGAAACGGGATAACAATTCCTCCAGTTGTTTGGAGTTTGTAATGTTGACTGCACGATTCCAGGCATCAATCCCGAATTCATCCCAATCAACAAACAAAACCGGAAGATAGTGCAATCCGCAAAGGATGCCTGCACTGTGTCGATGATTCCCATCCAGGGGAAGAATTTTTTTAGTGTGCGGGTTTCTTGCAGCAATAATCGGGTTGGGAAAAGTTCCCTGATCAAGCATGAAATTAGCCAATTCCTCCAGCTTGCGGGGAGCGACGATTTCTTCAGTTTGCATGAGTTCTCGAATAGGAACAAGCTGCAGCGAGTGTTCCAGCGAAAGAATCGGCGAGTTGTCTTCCATAATTTTTTCAGCAATAGATTGCGTTTGCTTTAATCAGCTACCCAAGATCAAGGAATAGCAAGAAATTCACTGGAAAATCAACACCTTTTTTAAGCGGTTCAGATCGGCATTCAAAGGGACACAAAGAAGTGCCATATCCAGAATCCCGAAAAAGTGCAGAGATCTTGATTTTAGTCTATTTGTATACTATCCCTAACCTCCATGAAGAAACATCTGAAGACCAACTACCGACTTCAAAATGAGAATCCTTGCTGCTGAAACCACTGTCGAAACTTTACCTTTCAATACCACCTGCATTCTGTTGAAGATTGAAAAATAACCGAATCATAGATGCTTTATTCCGACCCAAAACGGTCGCTCTGGTTGGAGCATCATCGGATGAAAAAAAGACAAGTTCCAGAGCTCAGCGCTATTTGCTGAAGCATGGTTTTCAGGGTGATATTTTCCCCGTCAATCCCAACCGTAAAGATATTCTGGGAATTCCCTGCTTCCCGACTCTAAGCAGCATTCCCGTTCCTATTGATCAGGCTTTCATCATGCTGCCGACAGCCAAGGTGATTGCGGCTGTGGAAGAGTGCGTGAACTTGGCAATCCCCTGTGTCAACATATTGACGGGCGGCTTTGCCGAAGCAGGTGAAAAAGGAATCGCACTCCAGACGAGACTTGCGAGGGTATGCCAAGAAACCGGAGTGAGGATTTTGGGGCCGAACAGCATCGGATTGATCAATCCTGTGGACCGAGTCGCTTTGAGTGTCAATGCCATGCTCGATCTGCCTACACTGATTCCTGGAAACGTCGGCGTAGTTTCACAAAGCGGCAGTTTGATCGGGGCTCTTCTTTCTCACGTTCAAGCCCGTGAAGCAGGGTATTCTAAGCTTGTTTCAGTCGGGAATGAAGTTGATCTTGGAGTGAGCGAAATCACTGATTTTCTGATTGACGATGCCGCAACTAAAGTCATTCTGCTATTTTTGGAGACCCTCCGCTCTCCACAATCTTTAAAAGCGACGGCGCTGCGGGCCTTTCGTGCAGGAAAACCGATAATCGCTTTCAAGCTGGGCCGTTCTTCAGTGGGTCAGGACCTGGCATCTTCTCATACCGGATCCATCGCTGGAGCCGACGAAATCTTTTCCCAATTTCTTTCAGAAAACGGAATCATTCGCGTTAATTTGTTTGAAACTCTCTTTGAATTACCGCCCCTTATGATCGGCAAAAAGCCTATGAGCGGCAAGCAGGTATCCATCGTCACAACAACAGGGGGAGGAGGGGCGATGGTTGCTGACATTCTGGGAACACAAGGAATTGAATTGGCGGCAGTCCCGGTAGAAATAGTGCAATTTCTTCAAACCAAAAAAATTGAAGTGTCCGGATCTTTGATTGATTTGACGCTGGCAGGAACCAAAGCCGAAATCGTACAGAAAGTGATCGGGATACTATTGGATTCGCCAGAAATCCAGGCGGTGATCATGGTGGTTGGATCGTCAGGCCAATTTCACCCCAAGCTGGCCGTCGAGCCAATTCTACGATGGGCCGGATCCGACAAACCACTGGCTGTGTATGTTGTGCCCAATGCCCCATTTTCTCTCGCCATGCTGACACAAGCAGGCATTGCAGCCTTTCGCACTCCAGAATCCTGTGCAGAAGCCATTCGTGCTTTACTGCAGTGGAAAGAACCGCACTCGGACTGGCAGGGTACCATTGCTCCTTCTCAGGAAACAGAAAATCTTATACGGCAGTTCAATAAAAGTACCTTGCTAGAAAGGGAGGCAGGACGGGTTTTCAAAAGCCTGGGAATTTCCATCCCTGTGTCAGGCCTCGCACATTCTGCGAAAGAAGCTGTTGAAATTGGCGACGCTCTTGGATACCCCCTGGTCGCCAAGGTTCTTTCAGAAAAGATTCTTCATAAAACCGAAGCGGGAGCCGTAGTCCTGAATATCAAAAATGCGGAGGAACTGAAATCCGCCTATGATCAAATTATCTGCAGCGTCAGTAAATTTCTGACTGAGATGGAGCAGGAAGGAATTCTAATTCAAAAAATGGAGACCAGCCTTCAGGAAGTTTTGCTGGGATACAAAATTGACCCCGTGATAGGACCGACAGTGGTTTTAGGGACGGGAGGCGTACTCACTGAAATTTATCAGGACATTGCGATTCGGATTCCTCCTCTGTCTTTGAAACAGGCTTTCGAAATGATTGAGGAAGTGAAAGGTTTGGCAGTCATACGCGGATTCCGCTCTTTGCCTCGCGGAGACTGCGACGCCTTGGCGAAGGCAATTGTCAACTTCTCCCGGTTAGCTGATCTCAAACAATTCCGAGTTTTTGAAGCAGAAATCAATCCGATCCTGGTAAAAGCGGAAGGAGAAGGAGTGCTTGCTGTTGATGGCATGCTTGTTCTCGAAAACACATGAAAAAGTAAGAAAGCCATGACAAAACACGATGCGATAAAACAACACTACTCCATGCAAGGGCTTTTGGAAAAAATAAAAGCAGGGTTGGCATTGCGCGAAAAAACTCCTGATAATGTTGAACCGTCTGACCTGGCAATGGTTGATGAATTCCATGTCAGAGGTCGAGATGCGACTCTTGACCTTTTTCGAACACTGAAGATCAAACCAGGAGACCAGGTGCTTGACGTCGGCAGCGGATTGGGAGGACCTGCCAGGGTTGCCTTCAATCAATTTGCAGCGAACGTCACTGGAATCGATCTTTCAGACGTCTATACAGAGGTCGGCAACGAACTGAATCGCTGGTTGAATATAAGCGACAGAATCAGGTTGATACAAGGAAACGCGTTGGACTTGCCTTTTGATTCGGCAACTTTTGACAGTTGCTATTCCCTTCATGTTTCCATGAACATTGAAGACAAAGCAGGACTCTATTCCGGCATCTGCCGTGTTCTCAAACCGGGTGCAAAACTGGGAATTTACGATATTTTGAAGAGTGAAAATGAGGAATTACTTTTTCCAGTCCCCTGGGCGGACGACAATTCCACCAGTTTTCTTGCAAGCCCTGAAGAATTGGGGGTTTTATTGAGCAATGCCGGATTTCAATTGGAATCAATGGAGGATGATTCACAAAAATGTCTTTCCTGGATGAAACGGGCCAGGGAAAAAAATAATAAGGCCGGGGGGGCTCCGCCTTTGGGACTCCACACGATTCTCGGGCCTTCAGCCCCGGATAGGGTTCGGAATCTCGTAAAAAATATAAGCGCAGGGACTGCCAGAGTGGCTCAGATTATTGCGAGAAAAGTTTAAGCTACTACAACTTTTTCCTTTAGCTTGAACCAGCTATCAAACTGACCGGCGTAATATTTCTCCACAACATGGCGTTTGATTTTCAAGGTTGGTGTCAGAAATCCGTTTTCCGGCTGCCAGTTTTCTTTAACAACAATGAATTTACTTATTTTTTCATGACTGAGCAATCCCTGATTGACCTTTTCCAGGAAAAGGCTGAGATCGTCAAGAACAGTCTTCGAATCTCTAAAAAATTCGGCCTGTCCATGCTCTGACAGATTCAAAAGGCAGATGGGCTG
This sequence comes from SAR324 cluster bacterium, assembly GCA_015231825.1. Lineage (GTDB taxonomy): Bacteria > SAR324 > SAR324 > SAR324 > NAC60-12 > JADGAV01. Next base: position 8,508 of record JADGAV010000001.1, on the reverse strand, counting down.
GATCATCCCTGCTCCAACAACGCAGGCCATTTCTATTTGGTGATGCCCTAAAATTTTTTCTTCAATTGGTGCAGGCGCAATATATTCTCCCTTGGTCGTTTTGAATTGCTCTTTGACTCTTCCAATAATGGAAAGACGGCCTTGCTCATCAATGCTGCCCATATCCCCGGTACGCAGAAATCCATCAGAAGTAAAGGCTTCTTTCGTTTTTTGAGGATCCTTGTAGTACCCCACCATGTTGCTCGGACTTTTGATTAAAATTTCTCCGTTTTCACCAATTTTTGTTTCCACCAGCGGATTGTCGATTCCCACAGAACCGATTTTTATATTACCCGGTTCGTTGGTGTGAGAATAGGCAAAATTCTCCGTCATGCCATACCCTTCTATAATTTCCAATCCCAATTTTTTGTACCACTCCAAAAGGTTTTTTGAGATGGGTGCGGCCCCGCTGCCGGCGTTTATTGCTGCATCCAATCCCAATCCCTTCAGGATTTTTTTCTTGATAAAATACGAAAGAATTGGAATTTTTAAAAGTTTGTCCAATTTCTCCTGCGGCACCTTTTCAAAAACGCCCATCTGAAATTTCATCCAAAGCCGGGGAACACTGAAAAACAGTGTAGGGCGGGCTCTCTGCAAATCTTCGATGAATGTTTCCAAACTGTGGGCAAAATAGATTTGAAAACCATTGGTCAGTGACCCAGCCTCCACCAGACGGCGTTCAGCGACATGAGAAAGGGGAAGATAGGAAATCATGCGGTCCTGGGGAGTAAGATTCAATAGACTTTCTCCTGCTTTTTCAGACATCGCAATATTCCTGAAACTGATCATCACTCCCTTGGGAGTCCCGGTACTTCCTGAAGTGTAAATGATCGTTGCCAATTCGTCCAATTCCCGGTTGGGAGTTCCCTGCAACGGGTCCGTCTCATTTACAATTGTTTTCCATTGCAATATTTTAGAATCCGTATTGTGAGGAAAGGCAATGGAAGGAATATGGAGAGGAACACCCGGTTTGATCGTTGCCCAATGTTCCATTTTTCCGGCAAAAAAGATTTTGGATTCACTGTGTTCCAAAATATATTTCACCTCATTTCTTCCCAAAGTCGGGTAAATCGGAACAGAGACATGTCCTGCCATCCAGATGGCATAATCGGCCATCAGCCAATGCGCACAATTGGAGGACATTATGGCAATCTTACTTCCCGGTGCCAGTTTGAAAGCCTGGAGAAATGCGGCCATACTGCGGACTTCCTTCAAAGTCCGCGCCCAGGAAAATACTTCTAACTGCCCATCGGCATAAGGTTGATGCAGGTAATTATAGTCAGGCGATTTGTTTTCCCAATAATAGAGACATTCCAGCGGGGTAGGGTATTCGCTGTTTAAATTTACCATGACTCCTCCTTATCCCGGGTACAGGATGAAAAATGAATTGACAATAAAAAAGCGAAGGTCGGAATGAATAACCTATTTGAATCTGAATTTCAACATTTAGTCAGTGAATCCTGCAGAAACTTTAGTCTGGTTCGGTCATTTTATTCATTTTTTTTAAACCGGTTACCACCATGAGGTGCCCAGAGGCGATCTAAAAAAGGCAGGAAGAGGCATCGCAGGGACGTCACCCTGATTTAGACTTTATCAACGTGTGTTTTAAAAGAGAAACTGCAGAAACGAACCCTTGGAAAAATGCAGATTTTTGATTCAGAATGGAACAATAGAATTTTTTCCACTATTCCATTTCCTTGATTTGCTCAGCCAGTTTCAGCAGATGACGGGCCTGTTTCAAATGAGGCATATCCACCATTTTTCCATCGAGTCCAACAGCACCAAGGCCAGGGTTTTGCTCGAAAATTTCAACAACCCGAAGCGCGTATGCCAATTCTTCTTCAGAAGGTGTAAAAGCCCTATTGATCACCTCAGACTGGTCTGGATGAATTGCAGTTTTACCCATATACCCTGCCCGACGATCGCGAAGGCAATCCTTTTTCAATCCCTCAAGATCACGGTAATTGACATAGACAGCACCGACGGGCTGCACATCTATGGCACGCGCGGTTGTAAGGCACAACGTTTTGGCAAGCCGAAAAGGGTCTTCATATTCGCCGCTTTCAGGATCGCGGTTGTCGCTGGCACCAAGCGAGACTGCCAGATCTTCCGCTCCCCAGGTCATCGCTGCCAGGCGCGCGCTGACTCCTTCCAGATAGCTGTTAAATGTCAATAACGAAGCCGCTGTTTCCGTCGCCACACAAAGGATTTTAGTTATTCCCGGCTGAAACCCTTCGCGTGCTTCCAAGGCCGACAAATAGTGGTCCAATTGATTTATTTCTGATGCAGAATAGACTTTAGGCAGGCAAATTCCATCAGGTGCCCCGGGCATGACTGCCGCGAGGTCCGGCAGAGAAAGATCAGATTCCAGCGGATTGATCCTTACCCAGAGTTGCTGACGAGCGCGTTCGGTTCTTTTCTTGAGGGTGTTGCAGACCATTTCGCGGGCGATCTGCTGGCGCTCGTCAGAAACTGAATCTTCAAGATCGAGAATCAAAGCATCAGCAGAATTGCCGCTTGATTTCTCAAGTTTCCGTTCGCTGTCCCCGGGAACGAATAACCAGGAGCGGATGATCATCATGGCTTTTTTTTCATGAGGGCGGTCCGGGTGCAGTATGCGACTTCTTCATCTCGCTGGTTGAACCCAGTATGTTCAAAAATCACCAAACCTGCATTGGGTCGCGATTTGCTTTCCCGCATCTCCTTGATTCTTGATATCACATGAATCGTATCGCCGTGAAAAACAGGATTGGCGAAGCGCACGTCATTCATACCAAGATTGCCGATGGTGGTGCCCAGGGTCGTCTCAGCGACTGTGACTCCAATCAACAGACCCAGGGTGAACAAGCTGTTCACAATCCGTTGACCAAACTCTGTTCCTTTGGCAAATTCTTCGTCCAGGTGAAGGGGTTGTGGATTGTGGGTCATCGCGCAGAAAAGTATGTTATCCATTTCAGTGACCGTGCGGGTCAGCGCATGTTTGAATTCCATTCCCACTTCAAATTCTTCATAGTAAAGACCTGCCATAATATGCTTCCTTTTTTAATGCCCAGATACCTGAAGTAAAAGGCGTTTTTCCATGCCATACACAATGACGGAAAGAAACTCAAGACTGCACCATACTCCGAAGATGAACGATAGAAGAATTTTCCAGTTTCTTCAAGGTCGTCATTAATCCATCCTCTGCAAATTTTTCCAGACCCTTTTCAAAAACGTCTCCTGTTCACAAACCAGTCATTTCCCGAATGTAATTTCTTGCTTTCAATGCATATTCAAAAGGATTGGCTTTTGCCGGATCTTGCTCTGCTTCTACAACCACCCATCCTTCATAGTGATGAGCATCGAGGATTTCAAAAACAGATTGAAAATCCAATCCTCCATCTCCAGGTACCGTGAACACTCCAGAACGAACAGCGTCCAGGAAACTCATCCGTTGGGCTTTCGCTTTTTCCCGTTCTCCCGAGCGAACATCTTTGAGATGGACATGTTTGACTCGTCCAATGTATTTTTTCAACGCCGTGAGATAATCCTCTCCTGCAAAATAAAAATGTCCGGTATCGTAGCAAAGCCCGACCAGGTCAGGATCCGTATTTTCAAGTAAACGGTCTGTCTCTGCCATGGATTCCACACCAGTTCCCATATGATGATGATAGGCGAAGCTCATGCCATGATCCTGTGCGATTTTTCCCAATTCATTCAAACCCTTGGTCAAGCGGTCCCATTCCTCATTGCTAAAAATCCCCTTGCCTTCAAAAACAGGAACATCGAGCTGACCCTGGCAGCTGTGGCCCTGCTCAGCACCATTGACAATCGGAGAGCCAAGGGCCTGCAAAAATTTGACATGTTTGAGAAATGCTTCTTTGACTGTTTCATAGGGTTGGGTCGTCAAATAAGGACTGAACCAGGCATTACATACCTGCAGATTTCTCAAATCCAGGGCTTTCTTCAATACTTCCGGGTCACGCGGAAATTTAGTACCAACTTCACAACCGACATAACCTGCCAGCGCCATTTCACTGATGCATTGTTCAAATGTGTTTTCTGCTCCCAGGTCCGGCAAATCGTCATTGGTCCAATTGATCGGAGCAATGCCGAGTTTTATTTTTTCTTTGTCCATTTTCATTGCTTTATCCTTATTCAATTTCCTCGAATACTAAATGGGGTGAATTTCTAACATTCCCCATGCCTTAGTTAAACGGTAGCAGAGTTTAAAAAAAAATAAAAACTTTGAAATTTTAAAGGGGACAGTCCCCTTTATTTAAATAAATGCAGATTGGGGTGCATTGCATGGAATTCTCTCTTTTTCGAAACCCGGCACACTTTAATTTTTGGCATATCTCACGCATTATCGAAACACATTTACCATTGAATTTTTCTCACACCGTATTGATCAAACAATGGCGGGATTCAGAGCGTGGAGATTGAAATCATCCGATCGGGAACTGGCGATCTTTTTGTTTGTTCTCATCTTGATTGATTTGGGAATTCGGTGGGAACGGGTAAGGGAATGGTCGACATCAGAATGCACGGCTTACGTATTTTCTATTTTTCTCAGCGCAACTTGGGCCATCTTGTGGCGTGATATTTTGTCGTTCTGGGCAGGGTCTCATCCCCGAATTTTTTCCATTATTTTGAGCATTTGGGGCCTATTCTGGGCCTTTGTGTACCTGGGTGCCTATCAATTCTATTTCTTTTTCAAGAACATACCGAATGTCACCACCGTCCGCTTCATACTGGAAGAATCTCAAGAAGTACTGACCTTTTTTCCAAGCAGTGCATGGGTCTGGTTGGGATTTCTTTTCCTATCTGTCTGCATCATCGGATTCTGGCAGCGCCTGGTCAAGCTTCATTCCCGGAAAGCTCCTGTTCGCTTTTCAAAAATGATTCTGCTCGTCTGGATTTTGTTGTCTGCCGTTGCCCACAACAATGTATGGCTGCTTCCCGGGACCGTGCTGCCGGGAGTCAATGCGGTTTTTTCGTTCACGAAGTCATTGGAACGAATGGCGCGTGGGCAAGGAAACATTCGTGTTCTCCAAACTCGACATTTGCCGACACTTCCTGATCTGGGAAAGGGACCGGCTCTGAACATTTTGCTCATTGTGCAGGAAAGCCTTCGCGCGGGCAGTACCGGCTTTGATGGCTACCACCGACCGACAAGCCCACAACAATCCGCTTTTTTAAAACAGGAATTCCCAGACAATTCCTTTATTTTTCCAAGAGCCTTTTCCAACTCCACGAATACCCACCTTTCTTTTCCTTCGATTCTTTCTGGAATTCATCCCGGCCAATCTCATCAGACCCTGCATGCGGCCCCTTTACTTTATGAATACGCCAGGATGTATTCTCAGTTCAAAACTTTTATAATTTCCAGTCATTCCCACGAGTACGGAAATTTCAATCTGTATTTACAGTCTCAATATTTAGACGTCCTGTGGAACCGTGAAATTGGAAAAAAACCCCGATTCAACAGCTATGGTGCCGATGACAAATATCTGGCTGTTGAGTTTGAAAAATTTTTGGAAAATTCAGCCTGGAAAAATGAAAACTTTGCTGGAGTGATCCAATTTAACGGAACACATTACCCCTATACGGCTCCCGAAAGCTTTCGAAAATGGAATCCGGGCGGGGGAACTTATGACGACAATTATGACAACTCCATTTTGTACGTGGATCACATCGTCGGTCAAATACTAAATTTGCTGAAAAAGAATAAACTCCTGGAAAACACGGTGGTGATTTCAACGTCCGACCATGGATCCGGCATGGGTGAACATCATGGTGAATTTGGGCATCTGAAACGATTTTACAACGAAGGCACTCGGGTGCCGTTCTGGATATATTTACCCGCTCCTTTGGCGGATCGCTATCGCAGGGTTCTCACTCTCAATCAAAAACGAAACGTTCAGAACCTTGATATCGTCCCTTCGATTCTCGAAATTCTGGAACTGCAAAACCGTCCCGAGCTGAGTGCCTATGTCCAACAATTGAAAGGATCCAGTCTGTTTGATGAAATTCGACCTGATCGATATATTGTGATGCAGAATGCAAACGCCTATTATGCGAGCCAATTTGCAGGTTTCGGAGCTCTTAAAAATGATTTTAAAACACTCTTTTATACTTCGGGAGACTTTTCATCGCTGGAACGATACAATATTTTAAAAGATCCCGGGGAAACTCAAAATGTATGGCAGGATATTTCTGAAAAAGAACTGCATGAATTGAAAGAATTTTTAAAAACTGCCCCACTCCTAAAATCATGGGCCCATCGGTTTTTTCCAGAATTATGAAGCGTTGAAAAAGCCCTTCCTGGGATTGTATAAAAGAAGAGTGGATCTACTTTTTACACGCACATTTTCAATTGCATTTTCCGTATTCCCCTGAAGACACGAAAGGAGCAGTTTGTTGACTGGACTCACTACCTGAGCGTTTTTTTTGGGGGAGACTGAGGTAAGAAGTAAAGAATTGATTTTCCTGATTTTTACGTTCATTCAGGAATTTTTCTAAACTTCGTCGACAATCGTATTTTCCAGTTCACCAAGGCCTGTGATAGAAATTTGAATCCGGTCACCTTCTTTCAAAAAGATTGGGGGATCGAACCCGATTCCCACACCTGCCGGTGTTCCGGTGGCAATAATATCTCCGGGAATCAAGGTGATTCCTTCTGAAAGTGTTTCAATAAGCGTGGGAATATCAAATATCAAATCTTTGGTTTGCGCATCTTGACGCAATTCTCCATTGACCCAGCATTTCAGATCCAGGTTTTCCGGATCCACCTCATCAGCCGTCGCGATCCACGGTCCCATCGGACAAAATGTATCCAGGGATTTTCCGATAAACCACTGTTTGTGTTTTGCCTGAATATCCCGTGCAGTCATATCATTGATGATGGTGTATCCCCACACGTGATCATAGGCAATTTCTTTTGAAATATTTCGTCCTCCCTTTCCAATCACGACTCCCAGTTCTGCTTCGTAATCAACTTTCTGCCCCAACTTTCGGGGTTTGACGATTTGTTCTCTGGTCCCAATCACAGAAGAGGGCGCTTTTGTGAAAATGATTGGAGCCACAGGAATATCTGGATCCGTCTTCGAAGCACTTTTATCAAACCCGCTTTGCGCAAATTCATGGGCATGGGTGTAATAGTTTTTACCGACACACATGATGTTTCGAATCGGACGCGGAATTGGCGCTAACAAGTGCACATCATCGAACGGAATTTTATCAGATTCAAGAACCTGGTCCATTCCTTCTCTGAGCGAGAGCATGCCTGCTTGCCCCAACTGAATCAATTCAATGATGTCTTCCGGAGCATTTGAGAAAACCGATTTTACCCGGATGATCTTTTGACCGTCATCCAATACTCCCAACTGGGCATCTGTGCCCTCAAGAAATGTTACGAAACGCATCTATTCTCCTGTCAATTATCAAGTGAGTTTTTCAAAGAGGTTAATCAAGACAAGGAATGTCTCCGAAACTCAGGATGATCTTTAATAAAGCACTATAACGTCATCACTTTAGGCTCGCAAGCAAATATCTTTTTCGAGAAAATTCATGATCGTATTTTTCAACAACGACTGCAGCAATTTCCGGATCAGGATGTCAGGCTTTTTGAGTTTAAATTCGAACACAGCATTCGCCCAACATGGGGTAGAGGCAAAACCATTTCAGTTGAAGCAGATTCGATGCAAACCAATCATATACGAGCTGAGAGAAATCAATGCCTAAAATCGGAATGAAAATTTTTGGAGTGAAAGCTACAATATTTTACTGCCGAAGCAGTCATTCCGAAGTGAATTCTATGGAGAAAGATCTCAAACGGGCTATTCTTCAAAACAAAGTTTACCACTTTGAGTTGCAATTTCTCCTGACCCGGCACCTCATATTAGTGAGGAAAGCACTGGAACATATCGTATCTCGCCCGTTTGACTATTCGGGCATGAAAACAAGGTTTATGGAATCTGGCCAAATCGCTCAACGATTTAGAATTCATCATTCCATCTAAACGGCAACCGGTTTTAGAGATTGACTTGTTCTTTCACAAACCGCTGTCCCGCTTTAATTTGTTCACCAAAATCTTTTTTTGCCTGTTTTTGATCGAAGTTTTCAAGCGTATGTCCTGCTTCAAATTGCTTGATGAAGATATTTCCGACAGCATAGGTAATTGCGCCAGCAAAGGCGGGTCTCAAAACCATCATTCCTACTACATTAATACCGGGCGCAAATAGGATCAAACCTCGCATAATAAATCTGGGAATCCATTCTGCATGGGCTCCGCCGAGAATTGCAGTGATGATCGCTTTGCTCCTGAACCTAGTGATTTTGACTTCATAGAGTTGTCCCAAATCGAAAGTCATCTTGACTAGGAGGCTGCCAATGACGATTTGATCAAATAAAGGAATCGGTATTAACCCTGCCCCTCCAGACAGCAAAATATATTTTTTTACAATTTTTTCAGCATTTTCCTGATGG